>NZ_JHEI01000001.1 GCF_001273835.1 Leucobacter celer subsp. astrifaciens
GGGCTCGCCGATGATGTCGATGTCGGCCTGCACGAACTGGCGGTAGCGCCCCTTCTTCGGGCGCTCGGCCCGCCCCACCCGGGCGATCTGGATCGCGCGGGAGAAGGGCGGCAGCTCGGCGCGGGGGCTCGCGTAGAAGCGGGGGAGCGGCACGGGCCGGTGGAAACGCCACCCCCGGTCGGCGGGGCGCGCGGCGGGTGCGGCCCTCGGGGCCTCCTGCCCATGGGCGGGCCGGGCGGCCCGGCTTGGGG
>NZ_JHEI01000010.1 GCF_001273835.1 Leucobacter celer subsp. astrifaciens
TCGCCGTGCACGGGCAGTCGGGGCAGCTTCGGCTGGAGTCGCTCGCGGCGCAGCGAGACACGCTCGACCGCCTCGGCGGCGGAGAGCTCGCCGCCGTGCTGCAGGAGTACCGCCGAGGGCACCGGGAGCGGCCGGCACTGACCGAAGGCCGCTCCGCGCCGACTGACGCCCGCCACCATCCGACCGTGGCGAGCGGGCGCCTCGCTGGGGCGCCGGAGGGG
>NZ_JHEI01000092.1 GCF_001273835.1 Leucobacter celer subsp. astrifaciens
CACCGGCCGCACTGCGGACCCCCGGGTCTGCTCGGACAGATTCGAGCACGTCCACTCGCGCGCCCGGTACCACGGCGAACCCGCACAGCAAGACTACGCAGGCGAGCACACGTCGCGCCGTCAACCAGCGAGTCAAGATGATCGCGATAGTGCCGGCCAGTGCCGCACCGATGGCGAGCCGGGCGCCAGTACCCGGGAGCACGATGCACACGGACACGATGGCCCAGATCACGAGTGCCGGGGCGAAGAGC
>NZ_JHEI01000093.1 GCF_001273835.1 Leucobacter celer subsp. astrifaciens
CGTTGCCAGAATGGAGTTTTTCAAGGTTGGCCTTGTAACGGCGAGACCAGTTGGATGGCTCCTCAACATTGGTCTTACGAAGGACCTCGAAAACATTTTCGAGGCCCTCGTCGTCAACGACGTCACGAACGCCGACAAGGTCAAGATTGCTGGCTGGCACTCGCACAACCAAATCATTTTGTCCGAGAATCCTCAGAACGAGGTAGAGCTTTTCCTCGCCTTTAAT
>NZ_JHEI01000094.1 GCF_001273835.1 Leucobacter celer subsp. astrifaciens
GGCTGCATCCGCCGCACGATCAGGGTTATTGGTCCGCTCCGTGTCGCTTATCCAGCTGAGCAGCACGGGCTCGATCAGCCTGGTCCAGCCGCCTGTGATGAAGGAACCGAGCAAGCTGTCTCGGGTTTCCTTGGCTGTTGCTTCGTCCAGCCTTGAGATCAACTCGCTGGCGAGGCTTTCCGACATGAGCAAGGCTAACTCAGTTGT
>NZ_JHEI01000095.1 GCF_001273835.1 Leucobacter celer subsp. astrifaciens
GTACAACACTGACTTTAAGGGCGGAAGGGACCTTGACACGCTCGCAACGAAGTTTGCGGATTTTCCAGAACTCTCCACAAAAATCGAACAGTCTTTCGCAATCATGGGGTACCGCCCCGGCGTCGACGAAGAAACCGGAGAAAAACTCACCAGCAAAGACATGGCGTTTAGAAACTCCACCCCCAACGACCCCGTCTACCG
>NZ_JHEI01000096.1 GCF_001273835.1 Leucobacter celer subsp. astrifaciens
ATATTGAACATACCACTCTAAAAGAAATTAAACAGGCTGTTCTCGTTTCTTCTTCTACCGTAATTCGTGCTTGTAAAAAGTTGGGATATAACACATTTATCGATTTAAAATATGATTTAAAAATGAGTAAAAAATTAGCTAAAAATAATAACGCTACTTCTTCTAACTTTATTACTTTAAAAGAACAGCTTAGCGTTGAATTTTCTCGAACAATGTCTATTCTTAATCAAGATGATTTTGATATTTTTGCCGATAAAATAATTAATGCTCGTCGTATATTTTGTATAGGTAGTGGCTCTAGCTACATGGTTATGAGTGATTTCAACAGAAAACTTAAAC
>NZ_JHEI01000097.1 GCF_001273835.1 Leucobacter celer subsp. astrifaciens
ACATCGACCCGAGAGATCTGGGGATCCCGCGCGCTCAGATCAGCGACTTGGTCGGCGGCACCCCGGAGGAGAACGCCGAGGTCGTGCGCCGCGTGCTCGCGGGCGAGACCGGCCCGGTACGCGACATCGTGCTGCTGAATGCGGCGGCGGGCCTTGTCGCCTTCGACTTGGCCCAGAACCCCGAGTCGGTCGAGCGAGCAC
>NZ_JHEI01000098.1 GCF_001273835.1 Leucobacter celer subsp. astrifaciens
GTGCCGGTATCGGTGGAGCGAGCGCGCCGGTTGGCAGCCTCGGCAAACTGGCTGACCGGCTCTTCGCGGTGCACGGCCAGTCCGAGCAGCTGCGCCTCAAATCGGCGTCGGCACAACGAGAAACGCTCGACCGTTTCGGCGGAGAGATGCTCGCGACGACGCTGGCGGAGTACCGCGAGTCGCATCGAGAGCGTCAGCTGCTCTCCGCGCGCGTGCACGAACTCACCGAAGCACGTGAGGAGCGTGCCGCAGAGGCGGTGCGCCTGCGCAC
>NZ_JHEI01000099.1 GCF_001273835.1 Leucobacter celer subsp. astrifaciens
ATCTTGAAGAAGTAATTCTTCTCCTGGAGCAGTTCGAGCGGCTTCGAATGGATGGCGCACACCTTCTGGCCCTCGAATTCGCCCGTGCCGTCGACGATCTCACTCTTCGGCTTGAACTCTTCGCAGCCGACGCAGTACAGCGCTTCGAACTCGCCCGCGTAGACGTGGCCGTCGTCGTAAAGCTTCTGCAGAAACTTCGCGACGCCCGCTTCGTGGCGCTCATCCGTCGTGCGAATGAAGTCGTCGTTCGAGATATCGATGAGATCGAGCAGCGGCTTCCACGACGATTCGACG
>NZ_JHEI01000100.1 GCF_001273835.1 Leucobacter celer subsp. astrifaciens
GGTCAGTGCCCGGCGGAACGCGGCGGGAAAGCCATCCGCGGCGATCCCGGAGTGCAGGAGATCTTCGGCCAACGATTCGAGCCGGACGATCTCGCGCACCTCGTGGGCCGCCAGCTCCGCGAAGTCCTCGTTCGATGCGAGCTCGGTCTCCCCGCCGACCGTGCCGGTATCGATGAGCGAGGTCGAGACTCCGCTCGCACGCAGCAGGCGGCGGGTGACCTCCTCGTGGCCGAGGCGGGAACGGCGGTCGAGGTAGTCCGAGGGCTCCGCGTGCCGTTGCAGGTCGAGGAGAGGCGCGCAGTGCCTGCGC
>NZ_JHEI01000011.1 GCF_001273835.1 Leucobacter celer subsp. astrifaciens
TCGCCACGCTGCTCGTCGCGGGGGCGGTGGCCCCGGCCGGCCCGATCTCGTTCGTGGCGCTCGTGGCGCCGCACGTCGCCCGTCGGCTCTGCCGCTCCGAGAGCCTCCTCTGCGCGGGGCTCGCCGGCGCCGTTCTGCTCGTCGCGAGCGACCTCGTGGCGCTCTACGCCTTCGCCGCGCCCGTTCCCGTCGGAGTCGTCACGATCACGCCCGGCGGCGGGGTCTTCCT
>NZ_JHEI01000101.1 GCF_001273835.1 Leucobacter celer subsp. astrifaciens
AAGTTCGTTCAGTCGGCAGCGTCGCGCGTCGAGAGCCGCTCCCCGGGGCCACATTTGGGGAAACAGGACTCCTCGGGGAGCGGCCGGAAGCAGCCTTGCATCTTTCGTTCCGAATAGGCACCGCATTGACAGCCCCACGCGAGCATGCCATGCACACATGTCACCGACCGGCCGCTGCCGCGCCGTAGTTCTGCGGCGGATACTGCGGCGTGGGCGGCTGCGCGCGCTGAGTGCTCTGCGCTCGCGGCGACCCCCCTGACCGCTGAGACCCCCCTGCCTGCGCCGAACCCCGCGC
>NZ_JHEI01000102.1 GCF_001273835.1 Leucobacter celer subsp. astrifaciens
AGCCCATGCAGCTTATAATTATTGTCATACCAAGGCTGGCTCTAAGTAGCATTGGTTTTCTTCCAACTCTATCAGCAGCTTGTCCCCAAATCGGTGAAAAAATAGCTAGAGATATAAAAGTTACTCCAAAAGCGATTCCTGAAAATTTTGAAACTAAGGCTGGATCACTAACACCAAGTTTATTAATATAAAGGGGAAGTATAGGTGCTATTTGGCTTAAGCCAACACCAGTAACAAAC
>NZ_JHEI01000103.1 GCF_001273835.1 Leucobacter celer subsp. astrifaciens
GATAAACATCGAATTGTTCTTTAACTTGATTTTAATATTTTCCAAAAATGCTTATAAAAGATTCAACTTCTTTAATAAAAAATTTTAAATGTGTTATGGCCTTTTCCTTCGGCAAAAACTTGAAGAAGAATATCTTTATAAGATGATCTGGCTTTGTCCTTGAAAATTCCACTGGTAGTTCAAGCCAATTCAGGAACTCTGATTTTCCCAGCTCAGTTATAGCATATAATTTTTTATATTTTCCGCCCTCGATAATTTCCCTCAAACTTATAACACACTTAGCTTCCATTATTTTCAAAGCAGGATATATGCTCCCATAACCTGCATCAAAAAAGTTTGATGTACTTTCAATCATTTTTTGCTTTAAATCATATCCACTCGTTTCACC
>NZ_JHEI01000104.1 GCF_001273835.1 Leucobacter celer subsp. astrifaciens
GATAGGTGCAGGCCAGCTCGAAGGTGTACGACTCGCCCAGGTCCGGGCCGACTACCGTCTTCGATACCGTCAGCGACGCCTGCTCGAAGGTGTTCGCCACGCTGAGCGTGAGCAGTTGCGGCTCGCCCGCATTGCCTGCCTCGACGATGGCCGCGTTGTCGTAGCTGTCGTAGTCCACGACCGCAGTCGACGCGCCCTGCGTGCGCGTCTCCGCAC
>NZ_JHEI01000105.1 GCF_001273835.1 Leucobacter celer subsp. astrifaciens
GGGCAGCCTCGATCGCGGGGGCGGTGCCGAAGGCACTTCTCGAGCTGCGCACAACCGCTTCGCCGATGGACGCGAGCGCCGCCGGATCATCAAGAAACGTCCGTGCGATTCGGCGGATGAGGTCCTCCGACTCCGGGCCGAGCGTCGACACCATGTCACTCCTTCTCGCGGGCTGCGCGCCGGGTGGGCAATATGCATAGTCCTTATCCTAGATC
>NZ_JHEI01000106.1 GCF_001273835.1 Leucobacter celer subsp. astrifaciens
TCGTGGACCTTGAGGGCCGACCTGGTATCGGAATACGTTTGTCGCCTGCTCAATTGCATGGACGCGCGCGGCTACGACACCGTCGTAGCCGCTCATCCAGGGAAGATGTCGAAGAAGAACCCTTCGCCGATTTCGCACCAGGCTACTTCCAGCGCGCGATGGACCAGCTACCGAAGGCGGGATCTCGAGGGCCATGGCAGGTAAAACACCAATTACCTCTTCGACATCCGGGAGTCAGTACTGTCCAGGA
>NZ_JHEI01000107.1 GCF_001273835.1 Leucobacter celer subsp. astrifaciens
CGAGAGATGCTCCGAAAAGAGCTGCACTCGATCAGCGGCATCGGCGTCTTGATCGACGAATTCGATCGCGACGATGCCGCTTGCAAGTCTGAGTGCGGTTTCGAGCGAGTCGGTGAGGCGGCCGAGGATCTCGGGGCTGGCGACGAGCCGGTCGACGACGACCGAGATGTCGTGCTTCACCTGTTTCTTCAGCTTGGGCG
>NZ_JHEI01000108.1 GCF_001273835.1 Leucobacter celer subsp. astrifaciens
GTCAGCAGTTGATAAGAGGACGGATCTCCCGACGGAACGGCCTTCGCGGCACTCATCTGCGAGCTGGACTTGCCATGGTGCAGACCCTCAATGGCATTCGCGTTGCATCTGCTGCCAGCGTGTGGGCGATGCTCGCCGGAGATCTCACCCCACCCGATCTGGTAGCCCTCGGAGATGCGGTGATCCACCGCGCCCGGATACCCGGCACCCATCGGCGCACGCTCCCACCACTCGCTGCGCTCGAAGAG
>NZ_JHEI01000109.1 GCF_001273835.1 Leucobacter celer subsp. astrifaciens
CGGCGCAGCCACAACCGAGAAGGGGCCGGACTGGATGGTGCGCGAAGGCCCTCCGTTCAGATTGCCGGTCAAGAACCTCAGGGTATGCGTGCCTCCGGGTTCGAGCACCGGGCTGGAGCCGAGGCTGTCGACCCCCGGGCCATCCGCACCCGTGCCGTTGGGAAGCGGCATGTCGATCGTGAAGTCGCCGTTCTCATCGGCGTCGACGATCCACCAGATCGTGCGGTTCTGATGCAGAGACTCGTCAAGCCTGGAATAGGAGCCATCGTCGATCTTGATCGCGATGCGGGATCCGCCCTCGGTCGGATGCGTGAAGCCCGTGCCCGTCACACGCAGCGAGCCTCCGATCTCGGCGTTCGGCGCCACCGTCACCGTGGCCTCCTCCGTCTCCGACTCGATGATCAGCGTGCGCTCCACCTGTGTGGTGCCGTCGCTGAAGGTCACCTGGAATTCGCCGGTCGTCGCAGCTTCGGGCAGTTGCACGCGCGTGTAACCGCCCCGGTCGGTGTCGCCGTTCGCATCCAGCTGCCAGGCGGCCTCAGCACCACCGATCTGACCCGGCCCGGTCAGTGTCGTCGTCTGCCCGTCGATCTCTGCCGTCGCGGAGAGCTTGCCGCCGGGGGCGAATCCGACCGCGTGGAAGGTCCAGACCCCTCCGCGCTGCACGAGCAGATCTTCGACGCCGCTCGCGTGGTCTCCGGGGTTGAAAACGCGTGTCGTCGCCGGCGCGACGGTCACGACACCGCTCGTCGCGAGCACGGCGTCAGATGCCGTGTCGCGCACGCGCACCTGGTAACCGGAGCCCGGCACCGCATCGCGCGGTACGGTCAGCTTGCGATAGGTCTGCCCATCGGGGTTGGCGGTGTTGCCATCGACGCCGATGACGAAGGGCTTCGACGCCACGGTTTCACCTGTGCCGTCCACCAGTTCGACCGCGACCGAGGCACCCTCATCGAACTTCGAGAGGTTGAACCACAGGTCGCCGTACTGCTCGACCTCTGCGCTCGTCAGCGCGACCTCGGGGGTCTGAGGAGCCTGGGTCGGCTCATCGACCACGGTGAAGCGCACCGAGATGCCGCGCTGGTAGTCGGCGGGGCTGGTCAGCAGGGAGCCGGTGAGGATGCGCACGACATGATGCGTTCCCTCGCTCCAGTTCGAGTCGAAGAAGGCGGCATCGCGCGTGGTGTTGGTCTCGTCGGGCCACGGGATCTCGATGCGCCAGGTGCCATCCCCGGCCGCCTGCACGATACCGTGCGAGCGCTTGTCGGCGAATACCTGCCCGTTCACCGGGTTCACGATGTCGCGGGTCGTGTTCAGGGTGTTGGGATCACCTGAATACGAGGCGTCGACCATGAAGTTCGCGACCGATCCGGTGGCGCCGTCTGTGGCGAGGTATCCGGAACCCTCGATCACGATCGGCTCACCGGCGACCACGGCATTCGGGGCCCATACCGAGAAGGGCTGATTCGGGGTGACCGGACCGTAGGACTCCCCCGAGACAGTGACCTCGGCGGACGAGTCCAGCCGGTCGAAGAAGCGCAGTTCGGCAGGATAGCTGGCGGTCGAGCCGGACGCGTTCGAGAACACCGCGCGGTAGAAGGTGCCGTGCTGCGCCGCGGAGTCGGTGCCGGTCACGATGAGTGTCTCCGACGCCTCACCGGCAATCGGGGCCCAGGACGCGCCATCGGGCTCGCCGTTGGCGAGGCGCGTGTTGTTCGACTGCCACTGCACCGTCAGGTCGAGATCGCTCGTCGCCGCCGCCGCAAAGGTGGCCGTTCCGCCGACGTCAATCGTCTGACCGACGGAGTTCGGGTGCTGCGTGACGGTCGGGGCGGGCGCGATACTCAGCTTCGCTGGATTTGTGGTCGCCGTGCCCTCGGAGTTGGTGAAGACCGCGCGGTACCAGCGGTTGTTGAGATGGGGGCTGGTACCTGCCGCCACCGTCAGCGTGGTGTCCGTGGCGCCAGAGATATTGATCCAGTTCGCGCTCTCCGCGGGCTCTCCGGACGAGAACGCCTGCGAACGCTGCCACTGCACGGCCGGTGCGGGATCTCCGGTCGCTGCAGCGGAGAAGGAGACCTCGCTGCCGTTCGCCCCTGCAACGCTCTGCGGGTGTTCGGTCACAGTCGGGGCCTCGGCGGACGGAGCGGCCTCGACCACCGTGAATTCGAGGCTGACCGTGCGGGAGACGTCGGGCCGCTTCGCCTGCACCGCAGGGTCGGAACTCACGATGTTGCCGTAGAGGGTGCCGCCGAGCAACTGCAGGTTGAAGGTATCGCCCGGCTCCAGATCGGGCGCGTTCGTCGCACCGCTCTCCGCGCTGGGCCAGTCGATCGAGGTGCGCCACTCGCCGTACTCGATGCCCGCCCAGACCTCGTTATTTGAGTTGGGGTCGACCCCTTCGGGATCCTGCCACCACTCGCCCGTGCCCGCCGACTGGATGATGTGCCAGACATCGGGACTCGCGTAGTCGATGTCGCCGTTCCAGGGGTTGGTCGGCTTCGGGTCACGGACGACAGTGCCGTCGGGACCGAAGAACTTCACTCCGATGATGGAGCCCTCGCTCCCCTCATCCACGCTGTAGGGCCACTCGGTCTCCGGATGGTCCTCTTTCGTCTTCCATCCGGTTCCGGCGAGCACGATCGGCTCCCCCAGAACCACTTCGTTGTCATAGGTGACCGTCGCCCCGTCGGGGAACTCGTAAGTCTGCTCCGCGGCCTGCGCGGCAGGCGCTCCGGCCGTCTCCGCGGCGACGAGTCCAGTCAGCGCGAGCGCTGCGGCCACGGCGAGCGCCAGGGGCCGACGAAGGGATCGATCCAGCACCGATGATCCTGGGACATTCATGACAGCACCTCTCCGCACATGGAAGATCCGGATCGAAAGAACTCATATCGACCCGGAAGCCTTCAAACCTGCTGTGAGTAAGGCTAACATAATCTTCATCCGATCTTTAAGGCGAACTCGATCTCTGGGAGCCGTATCACCGCTGCGCGGTCTCACCGGCCATCATCTCCATGTCCAGCGGCAGCACCAGCGGGCGGCCCGTCACCGGATCCGGGATCACCCGGCACGGCAGCTCGTACACGCGCTCGATCAACTCCTCCGTGACGACCTGCTCGGGCGGACCGCTGGCCTCGATGCGCCCCTCGCGCATCACGATGAGGTGTGTGGCGTACCGGAAGGCGAGATGCAGTTCATGCAGCACCAGCACCACCGTGCGCCCCTCCCGCTGCAGCCGTCGGGCGAGATTCAGCACCTCCACCTGGTGCGCGATGTCGAGGTAGGTGGTCGGCTCATCGAGCAGCAGGATCGGCGTCTGCTGCGCCAGGGCCATGGCGATCCACACCCGCTGCCGCTGACCCCCCGAGAGCTCGTCGACGTTGCGCTCCGCGAGCTGCTCGACATTCGCGGCCAGCAACGCGTCGATCACCGCCCTCTCGTCGTCGGGTGTCCACTGCCGCAGGAGGTTCTGGTGCGGGTAGCGACCCCGCGCGACGAGATCGGCCACGGTGATGCCGTCGGGCGCGACGGGCGCCTGCGGCAAGAGCCCCAGCTTGCGCGCCGCGGCCTTGGGCGCGTAGCTGCGGATCGGGGCACCGTCGAGCAGCACCTCGCCCTTCTGCAGCGGCAGCATGCGCGCGAGCGCCTTCAGCAGAGTGGACTTGCCGCAGGCGTTCGGGCCGACGATCACCGTGAACTCCCCATCGGGGATCGCTACGTCGACATCGTGCAGAATCCGGCTGCCGCCCCCGTAGCCCGCTTCGAGCCCGCGGCCGATCAGCCGACTCGCCTCCGTGTTCGACATCACAGCCGTTTCCTTTCGATCGCGAGCAGCCAAACGAGGTAAAGACCGCCGAGGGCGCCTGTGATGACGCCCACCGCGAGCTCCGTCGGCGCGAACAGACGCCGGGCGATGAGATCAGAGACGAGCACGAGCACCCCGCCCATCAGCGCCGCGCCGAACAGCCCGAGCCCCGCGGTGCGCGTCAGCTTCTTGACCAGGTGGGGGGCCGCGAGCGCGATGAACGCGATGGGCCCGGTCGCGGCCGTCGCAACCGCCATGAGCCCCACGCCCGCGATGACGAGCACGATGCGCGAGCGCCCGACCCGCACCCCGATCCCCGTCGCGGTGTCGTCTCCCAGCGGGAACTGCGAGAGCGGGCCGAACTGCCAGACCACGATCGGCGCGAGTACCGCTATCGCCAGCGCGACCGCGGCGACCTCGGGCCACAGCGTCGAGTTGAGGGATCCGGCCAGCCACTGCGAAGCGGTCTGCGCCGCCTCGAGCGGGGCCCGCACCACGAGCAGCGAGTTGATCGCGGCGAGCACCGCGCCGACGCCGATGCCGACCAGCACGAGGCGGAAGCCGGCCACACCGCGTCGCCAAGAGAGCGCGATCACGATCACCGCGGTCAGCAGCCCTCCCACGACGGCGGCGATCGCGATGGAGAGCGTGCTGCCCCCGAAGAGGATGATCTGCACGAGCGCCCCCGTCGCCGCCCCCGTCGTGAACCCGATGATGTCGGGGCTGCCGAGCGGGTTGCCGGAGAGCGTCTGGAAGATCGCTCCGGACATTCCGAGCGCGGCCCCTACCATCAGGGCGCTCACCGCGCGCGGCAGGCGCACGTCGGTGACGAAGTACTGCGCGAGCGGATCCTCCGCCGTTCCTCCCAGCGAGGCGATCACCTGACCGAGAGATATCGGGTAGTCCCCGATCAGGATCCCCGCGACGCCGGCGACCGCGGCGCTCAGCAGCAGAAGCGCATACACTGTCGCGCCGCGCCGCTCGAAGCGGAAGCTGAGACCTCCGATGCGCAGCATCGCGTGACGGCGGCGGAGTACACGGGAGATCCTGCGACTCGCCTCGCCCGCGCCGGATGAGGGGGCGCCCGTGCTCTCCGGCGGAGACGCCGCAGGGCTCGCGTGCGATGCGGCGCCGGCCGGTCGTACCCCGTTCACAGCGCCGCGATCCTTCGCCGCCGCACGATGTACACGAAGACCGGTGCACCGACGAGCGCGGCGATGACCCCGACCGGAACTTCCTCGGGAACGACCACGCGCGCGATGATGTCGGCGCCGAGCAGCCACACGGGCCCCAGCAGCGCCGAGAACACGGTGACCCATCGCTGGTCCGAGCCCACGATGAGCCGTGCGGCGAACGGCACCGCGAGCCCGACGAACCCGATCGGCCCGACGGCGGCGGTTGCGGCGCCGCACAGCAGCGTGATCGCGATCATCGTCCACACCCGCGTGGTGCGCACCCGCACCCCGAGCGCCTTCCCGGTCTCGGAGCCGAGTGCGAGCGCGTTGAGCGCCGGGGCGATGAGCGCCGCGATGAGCAGGCCCGCGAGCACGAAGGGCAGGATGGTGAAGAGGATCGGGTACATACGCCCCTCGAGCGAGCCCGATACCCAGTAGCGGAACTCGTTGAAGGCGGTCTGGTCGGCGAGGATGATCGTCGTCGTGAGCGCCTGCAGCGCGGCGCTGATGGCCACGCCAGCGAGCGCGAGCCGCACGGGAGTCGCCGCCTGCCGGTGCGAGCTGCCGAGTGCGTAGACCGCGACCGAGGCGAGCGCGGCACCGGCGAAGGCGAACCACAGGTAGAAGCCGATGCCGCTCACGCCCGTCAGCGCGACGACCAGCACCACCGCGACCGAGGCGCCGGCGTTGATGCCCAGGATGCCGGGGTCGGCCAGAGGGTTGCGGGTGAGCGACTGCATCAGCCCGCCGGCCACCCCGAGCGCCGCGCCCACCGTCGCGCCGAGCAGGGTGCGGGGCACGCGCAGCTCGTGCAGCACCGTCGACGCGCTCGACCCGTCAGGGACGAGCAGCAGGCTCCAGGCCTCGTCGAGGGGGATCTGCCTCGACCCGATCGACAGCGAGAGCAGCGCTGCCGCCGCGAGCGCGATGACCGCGCCGACGACAGCACCGGCCCGGACCCCGCCGGGACGCGCGATCTCCGGGGCGGAGGAGCGACTGCCGGCGATGGACGGGGCGCTCATGCCTCCGGCTCGGACGGCGCCGGCGCGGCTGACGCTGTGGCAGCCTGCGTCGCGAGCTTGCGGCGATGCAGCAGCGCCCAGACGATCCCGGCGCTGCCCAGCACGAGAGCACCGCCGAGCACAGCGATGCCCACCCAGGGGAGCGACCCGGCGGTCCCCAGCGGTGCTGCGGCCGCTTCGACGCGTTGGGCGTCATCGCCGGCCTCGCCCTCGTCGATCTTCGTCGTGACCTCGTCCATGCTCGTCGCAGACTCCTCATCGCCCACGTCGAGTTTCAGTTCTCCGCTCTCGACCGGAGCGCCCTCCGCACCCCCCGCGTCGGAGCCTCCCGTCCCAGCGCCGCCGCCGGTTTG
>NZ_JHEI01000012.1 GCF_001273835.1 Leucobacter celer subsp. astrifaciens
GGCAGCGATCGACCGGGCCGCCGCTCGAGCAGATCGATGCCACTGCCCCGCGCCCACGCGACGCAGGTGGCCATCCCCCCGTCGGGCACGGTGAGATAAGCCGTGAGCCCGGTATCGCCCGCCACACCCTCGAGCACCGCTTGCGCTCCCGACCACTCCGTCAACCCGCGCGCAGCCGCGGCGGCCAGTCGCAACCCTCGCCGGCGCGTCCCAC
>NZ_JHEI01000110.1 GCF_001273835.1 Leucobacter celer subsp. astrifaciens
TCACGGTCGAGGATGCTCCGGTCAACACGATCGGTTCGAAGAAGGACGAGCTGTCCGCGACCGGTGGGGCCGTTCCCGGTCTTGCCATCGGTGCCGCCGGCGCCCTGCTCGTCCTGGGTGCGACGATGCTGCTGACCCGACGCACGCGCAGCGAAAGCTGATCGCCGCCGGATGACGCACAGCTCGGGCCTCGCCCCTTTTTCGGAAGGGGCGAGGCCCGACTCGTCAGTACAGCGTCGGCCGGACCGTCCGAATGCAGAAGTTTCCAGAAGAAAGTTAGATCAACCATGACTCACATCTCAGTTCCCGCTCCCGTCCAGGCTCTCGTCGGCGCGATCAACAACGCCGACACCGATGCGTTCGTCGCAGCGTTCGTCCCCGACGGATACGTCGATGACTGGGGTCGCGTCCTTCGCGGCGCGGAGGGCGTACGCAGCTGGGCGAACACCGACGCGATCGGCGCAGGCGCCCAGATGACGGTGCTCGAGTCGGGCACCACGGACGACACCACCGAACTCCGCTTCGCGTGGAAAAGCCGCGTCTTCAACGGCGAATCCACCGCATTCGCAACGGTGAAAGACGGCAAGCTCGCTTCGTTCCGCATCCCACCCCACGCGTAGCCGCCACGCGCTCTCCGAGACGTCGGGACACATCACCACGCAGGGAGGTCGCCCCCTCGGGTGACCTCCCTGCGTGCGATCCCACGCGTGATGCGAACCCTCGTGGAGCTACTCAGCATCTACTCGAATCTAAAGCCCCCAGTCAGGAGGCCGTCGGACCTGCTTCAAGAAGCGAGAAGCGTTCAAAGACCCTCGGAGAATCGAAACGACACCAAGGCGGCCAAGCGACCTCGACGTCTGAACGAAACTCAGCTTCAGGAACTCGCTGAGGCCTACCTTGCCGGTGACTCGACCTACCAGCTCGCGAGGCGGTATGGCATTCACCGTAACACTGTCGGCCGACATCTTGAGCGGCTCGGAGTAGCGACGAGGGTGTACCGGCCAAGGCGACACTAGGATCACCAGCGGGCTTGCACCCCACAGGACACCTCAGTGAGACGAAATCCGAGGATCCCTGTGTCCCGTGCTCTCCTCTAGTTCGCCCTACTTAACCCTTGAGATGTCCACTATTCCCCCTCTTCCATCCTGGACGCGGACGCATACTTACACCTACCTGAAGGAGATGGTTGCGTATTGTATTTACGCTGAATCCAAGCCTCTCCTTGATTTTGTGGAGGCTCAGTTCCTCATCCAAGTAGAGACGCTTCATTTCATCCCGCATTTCGACAGCTTCCGCATTGGGCGAGCTACCCGCAGGACGCAGGGTCACTCCAGCAGCAATCAGGTGTCGCCGTACTTGGCCCTCGGGCAAGCCGATCCTCTGCGCGACGGACCGTGTACCCAAGCCTTCAACTTCATAGAGGTAGCGCATCTTCTCCAGCCGCTCTGGCGGAATCACCGAAGCGGCCTTACTCGAACGCCGTGGAATTCCCATTCGCACAAGATGCTCAAGGACGGTTGAGTCTGAGCATCCGATACGCGCGGCGACCTTCACTAGGCCCAGTTCCTCGTCCACATAGAGATGACGAATAAGTCGATCGTCTTCCTCGGTGAGCCTCCTCCTAGTTCCACCAGCAGGCTTCGGTTCAAGCCCATCATTCGCGATAGGCGCTACGCCTGCGTCTCGGCTCGCTGGGGTATCCCGAGGTATTCCCAAGTTCTCCTGGGGCGTCCTGTAGGCACCTTCACCAGTCACCGCCGCCAGAGGCCAGTACATTTCTTTCTCATTCTTGTACCGTCGCTTCAGCTGCTTCCGAATGGGCTCCAGATAGGCGTTGCGCAGCTTGTCATCGCCGATGATTTCTTCGGGGACGTCAACCGCCTCGAGCATGACCTCCATCCAGTCGCTGTCTGCCATTGTCTCTATGACGTCAATCACCGACTCCTCCACCTCGCGGACGCGGCCGTGTCTTTCCACGGCGACCTCCACCTCTAAACGGGACAGGATCTCGGCGGCAAGAGGGGGGTCATGGAACGCGATGTTCTCAGCGTCGTACAGCAGCTCAGGCAATTCATCGGGGTGCCGCACTGCTACCTGCTTGATGCGAAGGATCAAGCGGGTCATCAAGTACTTATGGGAAAGTACTGGCTGGCCATTGCGGAAGGTCCAGCGGCCTACCTCCCCTGGACCTTCTGGGACGCCACGAACGGTGCTCACCACATCGAATTGACGTTTCAACCTCTCCACGTCTGGGCGGCGATAGTCCACGCACTTCGCCCATTCATATGTCCCCAGTCTTCCCATTTGACTAAAGAGGAGATCATTCCGCCGCAACCAGTCCCGGGCTTCCGCTGGCGTGACGCCGAAATGTTTGAGCAACTGCTCCCTGCCCGTCGATGCGCTATTCAAGATGGAGTTGATCTGCTCGAGGGTCTTGCTTACAACTGGAGCAATACGCACTTCTGAGACATGATTGGAGGCCATATCGACGAGCTGGTTGCGAATAGCCCGCGCAAGATCAGGGTCAAGGTATGCGATAGTTTTCGTATCCTGAAGGAGCTCGTTGAACGAGGTAACTCCCGAAGCCGCTGCGTCTCTTAAGCGCTCCACGAAGAAGAGGACCAGCTCCTCAACGGTCTGGCCACCACGAGGTTGCGTCAGCACCTCACGAGTTTCATCGGCGGACGTCCTTGTCATTCACCGCCTGACTATGAAGCGTTTCCATGATTTTGTCAATCCCACATGTACCTCCAGAGAAGACGTTTACGCAAGAATCGAGTCTGATTAGTTGTGCTATTTGGTTCGTGAGGCGCTGGGCTCCACGAGCTGTAGGATTCTCGCATGTTTGCAGTGTCCTCGGCCCCATCTAATGCAGAGGGAGGTCCGTTTGCCCTGACTCTGGCCTTCGCTGCCCTGCTAGTGTCGTTGCTCGCAGTTATCGTTCCTGCCGCGACGGGGAGGCAGCAACGGAAACGGGATGATCGGGCGAAGCGAGGCGAGATGTACTTGGAGCTGATGGAGCTCGTTGAGCGCCATGGGCTTTGGGTAGTCGATCGAACCTACGACGCTCTCGAGAAGTCGCCCGATAGATATAGCCCTGAAATGCCTCTCCGAAGAACAGAGAAACCCGAAAGGACACTGAGGGTGCGCGCTCGTGCCATCGTCAGCGCCTATGCGTCGCGCAAGGTTGCAGATGCTTTCGCTGCCTGGCAAGAGTGTCTAGAAGACTTCGAACAGGAGCTCGATGAGCTCGCCTTCATCGAGCACGAAGAAGGACCGGGCAGCGCCGACGCCGAAAGGGCAAAGCCACCTCGTGACAAGGAAATCTCTACTCGCGAGCTACTCGCCGATGCGGTGAATGCCGAGCTGGTGAAGGATCGACGCTTGCGGAGGAGAGCGGCTCAGTAGGTGCTGAGGCTTGCGACTCCACCGAGAACTGTGAAGCTAGTCAGCGTCCGCCCAGACTGCCTTCTTCAGGTGGACTCGCACCCCAGATCCTGAGTAGCCAAGGGCTCGGCCGATCTTCTCGTACGATTCGTCGTCCTCATAGAAGCGGCGGCGCATTTCGGCGAGATCTTCCTCATCTGGCTTCTCACGAATAACCCGCACGGAAGATCGTTGCTGAAGGAGAGCAACCACCTGCGCCGGGGAGATCCCAAGTTGCTTCGCAACTGGCTTGATCGGCATCCTCGGACGATAATCTTCCACGACGTCCCGAATTTGCTCCTCGCTGAGCCCGAAGGTCTCCGGTAGCGCTCGCGACGCCCCTCTCCGTGCGCGCGTTTCAGAACCCCTATCGCGAGGACCGCTTACGTCATCATCGACCGCCTCTGCTTTATCCGTTAGCGCAAAGACAAGCTCCTCCCTGCGTTGCTCGCTTGGAAACGCCCCAAGTCCAAGCACCGCCTTGACAACATCAAAGCCCCTCCGACGTTCATCGTCTCTGGCGCTACAGTCGGCCCGGTACGCGTCACGAATCTCCTGCTGAACCGGCTCTGGAATAGGCCCCTCTGGGGGAACGGTGATTCCGTATTCAAGTGCCCACTCACGGAGCTCCAAGGTGCTCGCTCTATCAGCTTCTTCAAGCATGAATTCAAGCCAGCTCTGCGCGAGCCCGAACTCAAACGTATGAAGAATAAGGTTCCGATACTGTTCTACCTGCTCGCCATGACGCACAGCCCAGTTGATACTCAGGAAGTAGTCTCTGATGTATCTTGCCCCTTCGGGATCGTAACTCGTTATCCATTCGGTGTCCTCGTCAAGCTGGGCACAGCGGCGATTTCGCCAGGCGTTGACAACCTGTTGCCCTTGGGTGTCTCCCGGTTCCCGAAATAGGGAACGCTCAAATCGAGCAGCGTATAGGACGGCCAGTTCCTCGAATGTGAAACCACCTCGGGTTTGCCGCGTTGCCATGTCTCGCTGTTCCTGCTCACGAACTTCAGGAGCACCGCCTTCGCTTTCTTGTCTTGCTGATCTGCCTGCTTTCTTCATAGAATCCTCGCCTGCCATAGTTATGAGCCTTACTATGCGTGAAGTAGCAGGCTGTGGGAAGCCGTAGAAATTACAACGTCTTTCTCCCACCTCGAGGCCCACACGGGTACCCTGAGGACATGTGCGGTCGATACGTACTTACCCGAGTAGCCGACGATCTCGTGCCCTTGTTCGGCCTGGAGCATGTCACGTCTCGTCCCCCACGACCCTCCTTCAACATCGCGCCATCGGAGCAAGTCAGCGTCGTGATGGAGTCCGCCAAGGAGGGATAAGGAGGGCGGCGCCTCGAGTCCGCACGCTGGGGTCTCATTCCCCCGTTCAAGAAATCACTCAAGGACGGACCGGCGCCCATCAACGCCAGGGTCGAGACGGTGCCGACAAACGGAATGTACCGCGGGGCCTTTGCGAAGCGTCGAGCTATCATTCCCGCCAGTGGGTTCTACGAGCGCCGGAAGACAGGCGACAAGCAGTCCTTCTTCATCTTCCCTTCCGCCGAGGACGAGATTCTCGCCTTCGCCGGGCTCTATGAATGGCGGCGCGACCCCACCAAGACGGATGGCGACCCCGCATCTTGGGTGCTCTCAGCGACAATCCTGACCCATCCTCCGCAGGGCGAAATGGTCAATGCTCATGACAGTGAGCCTCTCTGCCTGGGCAAGCAGGTATGGGCTGGCTGGATCCGCACGCACGTGGAAATCGAGAGCTCCTCGACTATGTGCAGGGGACATCGGCTGACGTTGCCGCGGGGCTTGCATTCAGGCATATTGGGCCAGCCTGGCTTCCGAGCAACCGTGCCTCGAAGATGGTCGGTCCTTCGTTGGTTGAGCCTGTACCGGTGTAAGGCGATTATTCCCACCTATTCGTTTGCTCCATTTGCGACACCAGCAATGACGGCGGAGTCTTTGGTGAGCGTGCCTACCTGTCCAATAATCCATCTGCGACAGCGGGATACGAGTACTTCATTGATCGGAACGCGCTCATCCAATGGGCGGCCGATCACAAGAAGGTGCGTAGGAGATAGCGGAAACGTCACTGTGCAGAGCGCGTTGTTCTGTTTCGATTCAGCCCACCGGAGGACGGCACCATCGCCCGTAACTAGCCCGCCTCCTTCATATACCGCCCACTGCCAATTCTCGAGACCATGGTCAGCGAGGCGGTCAGCCTCCTTCATGTGCCGAGAGAGGATGAGGCGATCTGCAAGCCTGAGGCCTACTTCTTCACTCGTACCGTCTGTTCTCACGGCGAGGGCTGGTGTCTGGATCTTAGCCTGGTCGGCGTAGGTGCCGCGTTCAAGGTGCATGTCCAGGAACGCAATGACTGAATGCTGTTCGTTCCGCTCGAGCGCGGTTCCCGCCCGCAACTTCGCAACTGCACGAATACCCTCAGTTTCGATCTTGCCGAACTGCCCCTCCAGATTCGCTTGATCGAGGAGACCGGCTTCGTAGACGTAGCTCACCCGAGTCGCACGTGTAGCAGTAGTTTGGTAGCCCCGACCTTCCTCAATATCTATGACGTCGAGCCGCCCTCGCTTGTCACCCCAGGCGCTGATGTAACTTCTGGAAACCATGTGGCCAAGCCTGGCGTCTGGCTTTTGCTCTGGGACAAACCGCCCCTTCGTGTGGTCTTGAGCGCTCATCTCAACGGCTCCCGTCGCCATCGCCGAATACTTCAGGGATTCCCGCCAGAGCAGTCTTCTCGATTAGCTCGAAACGCGCATCCCTGTCCGCACAGAGCGAAGGGAGCCCTCCTTCTGTTACATATGTCGGGTCAAGCGCGTAACGGAGGTCGCCAACGCTGCTGAAGATGGAAGGGTTCGATTGCGGGTAGGGATCTACGTTGATAATTCGGCGACTGCCGGATTGAGCTGCCCAGCGCCTGACTGCAGCGTCGACGTGTGGGTCACGGAACGAATAACCGATGATGATGAGGGTGTCTGCCTCGTCGAGAAGGTCTTCGAACGCCGCATAGAGTGCAGGCCACGGCTCATCGGGACGGAGCTTATTGCCGCCCCCGAAGATGAGCTTGGAGTCCAGACGATTGTTCTTCGGGGCGGCTGCCCGCGCGTCCTCGACTTCGTATATCCCGATTCGAGGGATGCCCCAATGCGGTATATCCGCGCGGGAGAATCTCCAGCTGACAGACCCATGCAACTTGAGAAGCGGAATGGCGTTCTCGGGGAACTGCCAGCGCGGGCCACCGTCCCATTCTTGAGCGCCGGTGGAGATACGCACTCCCGCTGCCGCGGCTGCGTGTTCTATTAGGAGGTCGTAGTTCAAGGAAACGATGCCGGCGAGCGGAGCATTGAGCATCGGGATGAAGTGAGAAAGCTCTGCCCCCTTGGACCTAGCGTCCACGATCTCGTATGCC
>NZ_JHEI01000111.1 GCF_001273835.1 Leucobacter celer subsp. astrifaciens
TCTTCGCTGAAGAGGCGGGTTCACCTTCGGGTGGTCCCGCCTTTTCGCGTTTCCGGGAGCGTCGCGAGCAGCGGGCGGCTCGGGGAAGGGCTGCGGGCGCACTGGCGGCCGGGCCTCGAGTCTGCTAGTGTTGCTCGGCTGCCTCTGATCCGACCGCTCATCTGCACCGTCGCGCACTCGTGTCTCCCCGTCGCGTCGCTCGTGAATGTCTGAGGTTCGGGCCAGGCTGGCACAGGACGAAAGGATCCTCGTGGCCCTCATCTCACTCGCACTTCGACATGCCAAGAAGTACTGGCTCTTCATCGTGGCCGTGCTCGTGCTGCAACTGCTCTCCACGATCGCCGCGCTCTGGCTGCCCAGCCTCAACGCGCAGATCATCGACCGGGGCATCGCACGGGGCGACACCGACTTCATCTGGCGCACCGGCGGCTTCATGCTGATCGTGTCGCTCGGTCAGCTCTTCACGGCGGTCGCCGCGGTCTACTTCGGGGCCCGGACCTCGATGGGCGTGGGGCGCGATCTGCGTCGTGAGGTCTACCGCAAGGTCGACTCGCTCAGCACGCTCGAGGCGACCAAGTTCGGGGCGGGCACCCTCATCACGCGCGGCACCAACGACGTGCAGCAGATCCAGATGCTCGTGCTCATGACCCTCAACTTCATGGTCTCCGCACCCATCATGGCGATCGGCGGCATCATCATGGCGCTGCGGGAGGATGCGGGCATGTCCTGGCTCGTGTGGCTCTCGGTCGCGGTGCTCGCGGTGATCGTGGGCTTCCTCGTCTGGCTGCTACTGCCGCTGTTCCGCAAGATGCAGGATCGCGTCGACTCGATCAACAGCGTGCTGCGCGAGCAGATCATGGGCATCCGCGTGGTGCGCGCCTTCGTGCGGGAGGACTTCGAGGTCGATCGCTACGACGTGGCCAACCGCAACATCACCGATGTCTCGGTGAGGGTGGGCAACATCTTCGTGCTGATGTTCCCGGTGATCATGATGGTGCTGCACGTCGCCACGGCGGCCGTGCTGTGGTTCGGCGGGCACCGCGTGGACCAGGGGCTGGTCGAGATCGGATCGCTCACGGCATTCCTGCAGTACCTGCTGCAGATCCTCATCGCAGTGATGATGGGCGTCTTCATGACGATGATGATCCCGCGCGCGGTGGTCTGCGCCGAGCGCGTCCGGGAGCTGCTCGACACCGAGTCGACTCTGGAGTTCCCCGATGCCGAATCGGTGCCGACGCCCGAGGCCGGTCGCGTCGAGTTCTCCGGTGTGACCTTCGGCTTCCCCGGAGCCGAGAAGCCGGTCATCAAGGACGTGAGCTTCGTCGCCGACCCGGGTAAGACCACCGCCATCATCGGCTCCACGGGAGCCGGCAAGACGATCCTGCTGAACCTCATGCTGCGCCTCTACGACCCGCAGCAGGGATCCATCACGGTCGACGGCGCCCCCGTCTCCGCGCTCACCCGCGCCCAGCTGGCGTCGACCGTGAGTCTCGTGCCGCAGCGCCCGTATCTCTTCTCGGGCACCATCGGATCGAACCTGCGCTTCGGACGGAGCGACGCGAGCGACGAGGAGCTGTGGGAGGCGCTGCGCGTGGCGCAGGGAGACGACTTCGTGCGCGAGAAGGAGCAGCAGCTCGACGAGCCGGTGTCGCAGGGCGGCACGAGCGTGTCGGGAGGCCAGCGTCAGCGGCTGTCGATCGCCCGGGCGCTCGTCGCGAAGCCCCGCGTGTACCTGTTCGACGATTCGTTCTCGGCGCTCGACGTGGCCACCGACGCCAAGCTGCGCGCCGCACTGCCCGACGCGACGAGAGGCGCGACGACCATCATCGTCGCGCAGCGCGTGTCCACCATCACCGAGGCGGACCAGATCCTCGTGGTCGAGGGCGGCGAGATCGTGGGGCGCGGTACCCACGCTCAGCTGCTCGAGACCAGCGAGGTCTACCAGGAGATCGTCCGATCGCAGCTCGAAGAGGCGGAGGTGGCGTAATGGCCGAGAAGAAGACGAAGCAGCAGGCCGACGAGTTCGAGCTGCCCGACGACTACCAGCCCGACGGCGACGACTGGTTCGGCGGGCAGCCGACGAAGAAGGCGAAGCACTTCTGGCCGGCGGCGAAGCGCCTCATCGGCCTGCTCGCGCCGGAGAAGTGGCTGTTCTCGCTCGTGGTGCTGCTGGTGATCGGCTCGGTGGTGCTCACCGTGATCGCGCCGAAGGTGCTTGGCCAGGCGATGGACGTGATCTTCAACGGCGTGCTCGGCAAGCAGCTGCCGGCCGGTGTGCCGCTGGAGCAGATCGTGGCCGGCGCCCGGGCCGAGGGCAACGCGCAGTTCGCGGACATGCTCGAGGGCGCGAATGTCGTGCCCGGCGAGGGCATCGACTTCGGGCTGCTCAGCCGCCTGATCCTCGCGGTGCTGGCGCTCTATCTCGTCGCATCGTTCCTCATGTGGCTGCAGGGGTACATCCTGAACCGACTCGTGATGCGGATCATCTACACGCTGCGCCAGGACATCGAGGCGAAGATCAACCGCCTTCCCCTGAGCTACTTCGACGGCCGCCAGCGCGGTGACGTGCTGTCGCGCGTCACCAACGACGTCGACAACATCCAGCAGGCGCTGCAGCAGGCCTTCTCGCAGCTCGTGCAGTCGCTGCTCACCGTAATCGGCATCGCGGCGATGATGTTCATCGTCTCGTGGCAGCTCGCGCTGATCGCGCTGATCGCGCTGCCGCTGTCGGGCATCATCGCGGGGGTCGTCGGCGTGCGCGCGCAGAAGCTCTTCGTGGCGCAGTGGAAGAACACCGGCGACCTCAACGGACACATCGAGGAATCGTTCACGGGCCACGAGCTCGTGCGTATCTTCAACCGCGACGCGGAGATGATCGAGGAGTTCGATCGCCGCAACGAGGGGCTCTTCGAGGCCGCCTACCGGGCGCAGGCGCTCTCGGGAACCATCATGCCCGCCATGCAGTTCGTGCAGTACCTCAGCTACGTGCTCATCGCGGTGGTCGGCGCACTGCGCGTGACCGCGGGGCAGATGACGCTCGGCGATGTGACGGCGTTCATCCAGTACTCCCGCGAGTTCGCCCAGCCCATCGGAGAGATGGCCGGCATGGCGAACATGCTGCAGTCCGGCGTGGCGTCGGCCGAGCGCACCTTCGAGCTGATCGACGCCGAGGAGCAGGACCCCGACACCGTCACCGAACGGCTGCCCGAGCGCACCGACGGCCACGTGGAGTTCGCGAACGTGTCGTTCAGCTACGTCGAGGATCAGCCCCTCATCGAGGACCTCTCGCTCGAGGCGCGGCCGGGGCACACGATCGCGATCGTCGGCCCGACCGGCGCCGGGAAGACGACGCTCGTCAACCTCATCATGCGGTTCTACGAGCTGAACAGCGGGCGCATCCTGCTCGACGGGGTCGACATCACGCACCTCTCGCGGGCGGAGCTCCGCGGCCAGGTGGGTATGGTGCTGCAGGACGCGTGGCTGTTCGAGGGCACGATCCGCGAGAACATCCGCTACGGGCGTCTCGACGCCACCGACGACGAGGTGGTCGAAGCCGCGCAGGCCACGATGGTGGACCGCTTCGTCCGTCAGCTGCCCGAGGGCTACGACACGGTGATCTCGGAGAACGCATCGTCGCTCTCCGCGGGTGAGCGGCAGCTGCTCACGATCGCCCGCGCGTTCATCGCGAACCCCTCCCTGCTGATCCTCGACGAGGCGACCTCGTCCGTGGACACGCGCACCGAGGTGCTCGTGCAGAAGGCGATGCGGGCGCTGCGAGCGGATCGCACCTCCTTCGTGATCGCGCACCGGCTCTCCACGATCCGCGACGCCGACACCATCCTCATGATGGAGAACGGCAGCATCGTGGAGCAGGGCTCGCACGAGGAACTGCTGCAGCGGAAGGGCTCGTACTACGCGCTCTACCAGGCGCAGTTCGCGGGCGAGGACGCCGAGGAGCTGGCCGAGGAAGTGCTCACGGGCGCGGTCCCGGTCGTCACCGGAGCGACTCCGGTCATCGGCGGCCCGGAGGCCTAGGCGCGACGCGGTGCTCGTACACCTCGTTGTGCGAGCACCGCATTCCGGGGAACGGTCGGCAGTGAGCACCCGGCGGTGAGCACTCGGCGGGGAACGCCCGGCGGGGAACACCCCGGCGGGGGACATGCCTGCCGCTGATCATGGTGACTGACGAGCACGGCTGCGTACGAACGGGCCGGCGACATCCGGTAGACTGGTACGGCTCCCCACGTGGCGCTATCTCGGGAAACTCCCCCAGGGCAGAAATGCAGCAAGGGTACTCGGGCTCTAGCGGGTGCGTGGGGAGTCTTGCATTCTCGCGAGTTCCGGCGCTGCCTCGGGCGCTCGCTCCTGCTTCTGCTTCTGCTTCTGCTTCTGCTTCTGCTCCCTCCGCAACGCGCGTCAGGAGTTGCGGTCATTCGTCCGGTTTGGTGACATCTACTGACGCGCGGACATCGGGGCTGCGGACATCGGGGCTGCGGGATCGGTGCGGCCATCGGGATCGAGGGTAGGCTCGACTGGTGGATCGGGGTCGCGCAGGAGCGCTCCGGAGAACTGGGGAGAAGATGCGTTCCTCGATGCGCCGTCGGTTGCTCGTGTGCCTGGCGCTGCCGCTCGCGGCCGTACTCGCCATGCCGGCGGCTGCGCAGGCCGTCGGCCCCGACGAGCCGGTGTCTGAGGAACGCGGCGATCGACCCGACACCGGATCTCCGCTCGCCGACGCGCTCATCGAGGCGGTCGAGGAGGGGGCGACGGGATCGGCGGAGATTCTCGACGAGCTCTCCCTGCCCGAGTCCGGCGGCGGCAGCCTGAGCTTCGACGCCGCCGGCCAGGTGACCGCCACCGTCACCCTCGCAGGTTCCGGGCGTGATGACACCCTGGACCGGCTGGCCGAGATCGCTGAAGTGGACGCCGTGTCGACGCTCATGCCGGTCGCGACGGTGCGTATCGATCCCGGGCGCATCGCCGAGGCTGCAGAGATTCCGGGGGTGCGGGGGATCGTCCCCGCGCTGCAGCCGTTCACCGGACGAGAGCTGGGCGCACGGGCGGCCGGACCGGCGCAGGCCGCGCCGCTCCCGGTGTCTCCTGCCGTGGGCAACGAGTCCTGCGGTCCGATCCCGGTCGAAGCCGACGGGCCACTGCGCTCGGCGGAGGCCCGGAAGGCGTTCGGCGTCGACGGCAGCGGCGTCACGGTCGGCATCATGTCCGATTCGTTCGCCCGGACCTCGTGGCCGACTTCATGGCAGGATGACGTGGCCTCGGGCGCATTGCCGGGTCCGGGCAACCCGTGCGGACGCACGCAGGCGGTGGAGATCATCTCGGATCGGCTCGGCGGCGGCAGCGACGAGGGCCGCGCCATGGCGCAGCTCGTGCACGGCATCGCTCCCGGCGCCAAGCTGCTCTTCGCGGACCCCGGCACGAGCGACCCTGCGCAAGGGAGCACGAGCGATATCGGAGCGGCTGAGAACATCGTCGCGCTCGCCCAGGCCGGCGCCGACGTCATCGTCGACGACATCACCTGGCCGCAGGAGGCCTATTTCCAGAAGAGCTTCATGTCGGCGGCGATCGAGTACGTGAAGGAGCACTACGGCGTGGCCTATCTCACCTCGGCCGGCAACGCGAACGGTGTCGGCAGCCTGGGCGCCTCGAGCGGCGCTCCGGTGTCGTCGTGGCAGACCGCCCAGTACCGGCCGATGGCCTGCCCGGGCTGGGTGAACGCGGGCGCGGGAGCCGACTGCCTCGACTTCGACCCGGGTCTCCCAGAGGTCGCCTACGACACCCTCACCATCGATCCCGAGCTCGGCTGGGCCACGTCCATGCGCGCCCTCGCGTCGATCGGGGAGCCGGTGTTCGGGGTGACGACGAAATACGAGTTGCACTTCTACCGGGACAATCCCGGTGATCCCGTGCCGTTTCAACTCGCGAGCATCCCGTCGCTCGGTGCGATCTATCCCGGCCTCTCCGGCAACGTCTCCGTGGCGCCGGGGGATCGGGTGCGGATGGTGATGGTGCGCACCGAGCATGATCCCGCGAAGCCGGATCCCGCGGTCTATCTGGGCTTCGTCCGAGGCGGCGACGCCATCGCCCAGCGCGAGTTCATGGGCAGCCGTGCACTCGGATCGAGTGCCGCCGACCGTGTGGGCGAGACCGCGTTCGGGCACGGGGGAGACGGCTCGGCGGTGAGCATCGCCGCCGCGGATTGGGCCGATCCCACCGCGCTGCGCGACTACTCGTCGCTGGGCCCGAGCACGCAGATCTTCGAGCCGCTCACGCTGCCCGTCCTCGACGCGGTGCCCGCGGAACGACTGCCCGAGCCGCAGCTCATCGATGCACCGCACGCGGTGGCGGTCGACGGCACGCAGACCACCTTCTTCGGAGACGACTGGGGCTCCGGCGGCGCGCCGGAGTACCGCTTCTTCGGCACCTCGGCCGCCGCGCCGAACGCCGCCGCCGTGCTGGCTCTGGGAAAGTCCTACGCTCCGGCGATGAGCAACGCCGAACTGGCGGAGCACCTGCTGGTGACGGCCCGGGGCCCCGCGGACGGCGGCCCCGCGAACCCGTACGCGGCGGCGGGTTTTCCCGACTCGCACGTGACCGGGACGGGGATCGTCGACGCCTATCGCCTGCTCGACGCGCTGCCGAAGCGCCCGGCGGCACCCACGGGCTTCTTCGCGACGGAGATCACGCAGGATTCGGCAGAACTGCGCTGGGACGAGGACGACGCGCCCCAGCACCGCTTGGAGGTGCGTGACGCGGAATCGGGGAAGACTCTGGTCGCGGAAGATCTCGATGGCGCGGCGAGCAGCCGGACCGTTGCCGACCTGACGCCCAACCATCCCTACTCCGCCTCGCTCGAGGCTCTGAACGAGGCCGGCCCGAGCTGGCCCGTCGGGGCCGAGTTCATCACCCTGCCGCTGCCGCCGACAGGTCTTGCGGTCGCCCGCGCGACGGACGGAGAGATCGAGCTGGTATGGCAGCAGGAGGGGACGCTGGATCACTACCGTCTCAGCATCGTGCCGCATCGCGCAGCCTCGAACGGGAGTGCAGGATCGGCTCCGCCGTCTGCGGCGCTCTCCCCGGCCCAAACCGGGGAGGTTGTCGAGCTGACGGCGGGCACCACCTCGCACGTGTTCGCGGGGCTCGACGCCGAGACCCGCCACACGGTGATCCTCGAGGCGCTGAACGCGAACTGGCAGGGCGGAAGCGTGCAGATCGAAGCCGATACCCTCGCTGCGCAGCCGGTGCTCGTATCGACGCGGACGCTCCCGCCGACGGGCGGGCAGAGCGGCGCTCCGGTGCTGATCGGCGCGGGTGCGCTGATCGTGCTGGGAGCCGCAGTCACCGCGATCACGCTCGTCCGCCGCCGCGGCGCCGGAGACCGGAACGATGAATCGCAGTCATGAAAGTTAAATTCAGTCCATTCTTGTATTGTCAGTTAATAATTTGCCGAATGGGAGAGCATACCTCTAGGATCAGTGCTTAGAAGGGTATCTGGGGGCGACGCACAAATCGTGTGTCGGAATGGATGCGCTTCGGGGGACAAATCAAGGGGGAACTTGTGGACGCCACACAAGAGCAAATTCGGCGACGCCGAGCGGGGACGAGAACACTGGCAATCGGGGCCGTGACGGCGTCGGTGGCGATGGTCGCAACGGCGCTGATCGCACCGGTCGCGAGCGCGGACTCGCAGACCACGACCAGTGCTTCTGCGGCTCACGGCCACCTGCTGTGGGCCGACGGACTCGGTCTCGACATCCTCGGGGCCGGCTCGACCACAACCGAGTGGCGGGCGGCGGGGCCGAACCTCGAAGATCGGAACGGCCTCGACGTCTCGGTGCTCGGCGCGATCAACCTGGGGGTTCCGGGTCTGACGCTTCCGATCGTCAAGGAGAACGCCGACGATCCGGGGCTCCTCTGGCTGGGAGCCGCGGGTGCGCTGGAGAGCTACAGCCTTTCGGAAGCCGAGAACACCTCGGTCTCGGCCAGCGGCCTGCTCGGCAGCGACGGCAGGCTCGACCTGACCGCGATCGACAACGCTCCCGGCGAGAACGCGCGCATCGACCTGACCGATCTGCTCGACCAGCTGCAGCTGAGCGGGCTGACCGACGACATCCTCGATCAGGCGTCGATCGAGCTGGGCGCTCTGGGCGCCCAGGCTGAAAAGGACGGCACCACGATCGATCGCCAGTACGCGATCGCAGAGCTCGAGCTCAATCTGCACAGCCAGGTGCTCGACGACGTGACCGGCGCGGTCGACGGGGTTGTCGGAGGCGTCGGCGCGACGCTCGACGGCCTGCTGGGCGAGGGCGGCGCTGTGCATACCGCGGTCTCCGGCCTCGTGTTCCCGCTGCTGAACGGCATTCTCGGGCTCCTGGGCGGTAGCGCAGCACTTGATCTGAGCGTCGACACGACGGGGCTGGTGGACGAGCTGCGAGCCGAGTTGCTGGCTGCCCCGCTCAACAATGCCACGACGGCAGAGGGCGACTACTCGGTCAGCGTCGATTTGGCGAGCGGTACGATCTCCGTCAATCTCGAGCAACTGCTCGTCGGCCCTGGCGGCCCCTACGCGGGGCAGACCCTGAGCTCTCTCCCGCCCAACACTGATCTGCTGACCGATGACGTCCTGAATGCCATCGTTTCGGGCGCGACCAACGCTCTGACGGGAACGGGACCCAACTCGCTCACCTCGAAGGCTGACCAGGTCGTGCGCAACGGTCTGTACAAGCTGGGCCTCAATATCGACGTGATGGCCGGTGTGGGTTCGCTGCTCGGTACCCTGCACCTCCAGGTGAAGGACGTTGACGGCGGAGTTCCTACCCTTGGCGGCATCCTCGGCATCGATGGATACAAGGACGTGGCGTGGGAGCAGGGTCCCAACAGCAGCGGCCTGCTCGGTGTCATCGGCAGCATCCTCGGAGGGGTGCTCCAGTCGCTCAACGGCATTCTCGCGCAGGTGGGCGGTATCTTGGATACTCAGGTGATCCAGCCAGTGCTTGCAAACCTGAGCACCACGCTGAACGCCACCCTGCAGCCGGTAGTCACTGGTCTGCTCGGCGGGGCGAACCCGCTGCTGAAGCAGGTGCTCGACGGGGTCGTCGGCGTGACGATCAACGAGCAGCCGGATCAGGCGCCGCTGAACACGAACGGCGACTTCGGGTCGGGCAGCTACACGGTGCGCGCACTTGCGGTGACCGTGCTGCCGGCGCTCGGCGGCGACGCGGTCGGGGTGCAGCTCGGATCGGCCACGGTGAAGGCCGCGGATGACGAGAATCCCGAGAACAGTGCGGACGCACGTGCGGCCGCCTCTGCCTCCGCCTCGGCGAACGCGGACGACGACAGCAACGCTTCGGCCCAGGCCGCTGCCCAGGCCGCCGCCTACGGCGACCAGTCCTCGCAGGCCAGCGCCCAGACCGCGGCCGATGCGAATGCCGCCTCGCAGGCCGCGGCTCAGGCGAGTGTCGAGGCCGGTGCCTCCAGCGACGCCTCGCAGGACGCGAGTACGCAGACGAACGCAGCGGCTCAAGCAGCGGCCGATGGCGGCACGGCCGACAACAGCGCCGATTCGAAGGCCTCCGCCTCCGCCTCGGCACAGGCGAATGCCAACGCCAACGCCGCTGCGGACTCGGCTGCCAGCTCGAATGCCTACAGCACCTCTTCGGCGAACGCCTCGGCGACCGCGGGAGCCAATGCGAGCACGAGCGCCAGTTCGGACAACGACTCGAACGCGAGCTCGAACAACAACGCGAGCTCGAACAACAATGCGAGTTCGAACAACAACGCGAGTGCCAATGCGAACAACAACGCGAGCGCGAACGCCAATGTGAACGCCTCGGCGTCGGCTTCGGCCGACTCGAATGCGAACGCGGCGGCCCAGGCGGCGGCGAATGCGGATGCCACCACCTCGGCGAGCGCCAAGGCCACGGCCAACGCGCAGGCGGCGGCGCAGGCCGCAGCGAATCCCTCCGCTTCGACCAACGCATCGACCCAGGCCAACGCGGCCTCCCAGGCGGCGGCCCAGGCCGCTGCGCACTCGCAGGCCAACTCCGACAGCAACGCGTCGGCGTCGGCCAAGACCAACTCCAACGCCTCGGCCGCGGCGAAGGCCGCTGCGATCGCGAACGCCTCGTCGAACGCTTCGGGCGACAACCCGAATCCGAACACGAGCAAGTGCGTCACGCCGCGCTCCAAGTCGGTCTTCCTCGACACTCCCACGAACCACAAGTTCTACAAGGAGATCGACTGGATGCACTGCATGGGGTACACCACCGGTATCAAGCGCTCAGGGGGCATCGACTACGGTCCGCAGCTGCGCCTGAGCCGTGAGGCCATGGCGGCGTTCATCTTCCGCATGGAAGCGCCGAAGAGCTACCAGGCTCCGACCGTTTCACCCTTCGCGGACATGAAGCCCGGCGACAAGTTCTACCGTGAGATCGCGTGGATGTACGAGGCGGGCCTCTCGACGGGCATCAAGAACCCCGAGGGCGGCAAGCCGAACTACGGTCCGAAGCTGCGTCTCAGCCGTGAGGCGATGGCGGCGTTCATCTACCGCCTCGAGGCTCCGAAGGGCTACGCGCCCCCTGCCAAGTCGCAGATGCTCGACATGAAGCGAGGCGACAAGTTCTACACCGAGATCTCGTGGATGGTCGATGAGCAGCTCTCCACGGGCATCAAGGTGGAGGACGGCCGCGAGTTCTGGCCGAAGTCGCGCCTGAGCCGTGAGGCGATGGCGGCGTTCATCTACCGTCTCGTGAACAGCTACCGCGCGTAGTATCGAGCGGTGAACGGGCCCGGGCGAGCAATCGTCCGGGCCCGTTCCCGTGTCCGCATCGGTCGGATTTCCCGATCAGCGGATGGATGCCCCGCTCGACCGACAACTAGGCTGGTTCCATGACTTCTTCTCGGGGTGCCGCGGTGGTCGGGGCCGGCCCT
>NZ_JHEI01000112.1 GCF_001273835.1 Leucobacter celer subsp. astrifaciens
TACGACGAGTGGCAGAGGGTCGCCGAGACCTTCATCCGCGAAGGCCTGGAGGACGGGTCGATCACCACCACCGAACTGAGCCCCGGAGAGCTGGCCGAGCTGGTGAACGAGGCCTTCGTCGGCGCGCAGGTGCTGGCCGGCATGCGGGACGGCTGGCGGTCGCTGCCCGAGCGCGTAGGGCGTGTCCGGCCGATGCTCCTGTCCATACTCGTGCCGCCGTCTGCGGGTTGAGGCTCCGCGGGCGCATCATGGACGCAGCGACTGTTCCGGCCGAACTCGCGCACAAAGCCGACCACCGCAACATGTGGCTGACGGGGACCGAGCGACGCGACGCGGACTCCATCGTGTTCGGCTTCCGCATCCCCGACTCCGTGCAGCCCGGGCTCGCGGAGTACGTGGAGGTGCAGCGGCAGGCGACTCACGCGTTCGCCCACCTGGAGCTGGAGGTGCCGCTCGGCAGCCGGGCGATGCTGTCGACCGCAGAACTGCTGCTCGACGAGGCCGATGGTCGAGGCGCACTGCCGCGCGCCGGCCTGGTCGAGGTGCGGGCGAACATCGATGGCCGTGCGGCTCGTGGCGTCGCCGACATCGATGTCGGCATCCGCTTCTTCGCGGCGATCGGATCGGCAACGGGTGGCGATGTCGGCGGTGCGAGCGTCGGCGGACTCCCGGTCGAGCAGAGCGGGGCGGGCCGGATCGGTGCGGAGCAGAACGGCGCGGGCCGGATCGGCACGAGCAGGATCGGCACGGGCAGGATCACCGGGAAGTATCTCCCGCAGCGCCTGTACGACCGCATCCGGGCTTCGGCTGCCAGAGGGGGCCCGGCCGGTGACCGCCCGGCCAGCGACCGCCCGGTCGTCGAACCGGTGGCGGGCCGGGTGACCGAGGAGCTCACGGTCGACGTCGGGAACCCGATCCTGGGCGATCACGAGACCGATCACATCAGCGGTATGGTGGTCGTCTGCGCCGCCGAGCGCCTGGCTGAGCAGCACCTCCCGGAGCGCAGATTACGGGGGCTCGTGACGCGATTTCTCAGCTTCATCGAGAAGTCGGAACCGGCGCAGGTCGAGCTGCAGGAGATCGGCGACCGGCTCCTGGTGACGGTGGTGCAGCGGGGCGCCCCGTGCGCGCAGGTCGAAGGAACGCTCGATGAGGGACGGCGCCCAGAGCGCCGAGAGCGCCCAGAGCGCCGAGAGCGCCCAGAGCGCCGAGAGCGCCCAGAGCGCCCAGAGCGCCCAGAGCGCCGAGAGCGCGAAGAGCGCCGAGAAGAGTACGGAGAGGAATCACGATGAGCGAGTTCACGACCGAGGTCAAGGCGGAGGAGCAGCCGATGCGACTGGCGGTGGTGACCGGTGCCACGGGCGGGATCGGCTCGGCCGTCTGCGCTGCGCTGAGCGAGTCCGGTCACGCCGTGCTCGCGCACTACGGCACCCGCACCGAGAAGGCCCGCCAGCTGCAGCGGAGCATCAAGTCCCGCGGCGGTCGCTGCCACCTCGTCTCCTCCGACCTCGGCACCCCCGACGGAGTCGACGCTGTCGCGGAGTGCGTGCGCGAGCTCCTGGACCAGTACCCGCAGTACCGCCTGCGGGTACTGGTGAACAACGCCGCGAAGCTGCTCAGCCCCTCGTTCGCCGATACCGCGGTCTCCGACTTCGACAGCTACTTCGCGATCAACGCCCGGGCGCCGTTCTTCTTGTCGCAGCGGCTGGTGGAGCTGATGCCCGACGGCGGCTCGGTGGTGAACCTCTCCTCGGCGTCGGCCCACTTCTCCAGCCCGGGCGACATCACCTACGCGATGAGCAAGGCCGCAGTGGAGTCCCTCACGAAGAACATGGCCGAGGCCGTCGCGCCGCGGGGCATCCGGGTGAACGCGGTGATCCCCGGCTTCACCGACAACGGCCACCCGGGGTTCGGGAAACCGGCCGTGGTGGAGTACATGTCGTCGTTCTCGGTGCTGGGCGGCGTCTCGCAGCCGGAGACGGTCGCGGCGGCCGTCGCGTTTCTCGCCTCGGACGCCGCGGCGCGCACCACGGGCGCGCTGTTCGACGTGACCGGCGGCAGCATTCTCGGTGCACGGGGGTCCCGCAGCCACTCCGTGAAGGATCTCCTTTAGTCGAACGCAGGGGATCCTCCCTGGCCATTCGACTATGACTGCTGGATGACGTGTGGAAGAATCTCACTCACGGCCGAGATTCGGCCGCGGGAAGCTGAGGGAGAGCGCCGGTGAACCGAGTTGGCGAAGTGCGTCGGAAGCAGCAGCGTGGGATCAGGACTCGGACGGCTCTGCTCGAGGCGGC
>NZ_JHEI01000113.1 GCF_001273835.1 Leucobacter celer subsp. astrifaciens
GTTTGTATCTGTTACTGAGAAGTTAATGGATGAATTGGCACAATGCTACAATGTGCTCCCCCAACTTGATATTAATAACACTATAGACCACCGCCCCGAAGGGGACGAAAAATGGTTTTTAGAGAACGAGAAGACGGTTACGCAGTTTTGCCGCAAGCTGGCTGCTGAACGCCCTCTTAAGGATATTCGCGATGAGTATAATTACCCCAAAAAGAAAGGTATTAAGGATGAGTGTTCAAGATTGCTGGAGGCCTCCACTATGAAATCGCGTAGAGGCTTTGCTATTCAGCGTTTGATGAATGCAATGCGACAGGCTCATGCTGATGGTTGGTTTATCGTTTTTGACACTCTCACGTTGGCTGACGACCGATTAGAGGCGTTTTATGATAATCCCAATGCTTTGCGTGACTATTTTCGTGATATTGGTCGTATGGTTCTTGCTGCCGAGGGTCGCAAGGCTAATGATTCACACGCCGACTGCTATCAGTATTTTTGTGTGCCTGAGTATGGTACAGCTAATGGCCGTCTTCATTTCCATGCGGTGCACTTTATGCGGACACTTCCTACAGGTAGCGTTGACCCTAATTTTGGTCGTCGGGTACGCAATCGCCGCCAGTTAAATAGCTTGCAAAATACGTGGCCTTATGGTTACAGTATGCCCATCGCAGTTCGCTACACGCAGGACGCTTTTTCACGTTCTGGTTGGTTGTGGCCTGTTGATGCTAAAGGTGAGCCGCTTAAAGCTACCAGTTATATGGCTGTTGGTTTCTATGTGGCTAAATACGTTAACAAAAAGTCAGATATGGACCTTGCTGCTAAAGGTCTAGGAGCTAAAGAATGGAACAACTCACTAAAAACCAAGCTGTCGCTACTTCCCAAGAAGCTGTTCAGAATCAGAATGAGCCGCAACTTCGGGATGAAAATGCTCACAATGACAAATCTGTCCACGGAGTGCTTAATCCAACTTACCAAGCTGGGTTACGACGCGACGCCGTTCAACCAGATATTGAAGCAGAACGCAAAAAGAGAGATGAGATTGAGGCTGGGAAAAGTTACTGTAGCCGACGTTTTGGCGGCGCAACCTGTGACGACAAATCTGCTCAAATTTATGCGCGCTTCGATAAAAATGATTGGCGTATCCAACCTGCAGAGTTTTATCGCTTCCATGACGCAGAAGTTAACACTTTCGGATATTTCTGATGAGTCGAAAAATTATCTTGATAAAGCAGGAATTACTACTGCTTGTTTACGAATTAAATCGAAGTGGACTGCTGGCGGAAAATGAGAAAATTCGACCTATCCTTGCGCAGCTCGAGAAGCTCTTACTTTGCGACCTTTCGCCATCAACTAACGATTCTGTCAAAAACTGACGCGTTGGATGAGGAGAAGTGGCTTAATATGCTTGGCACGTTCGTCAAGGACTGGTTTAGATATGAGTCACATTTTGTTCATGGTAGAGATTCTCTTGTTGACATTTTAAAAGAGCGTGGATTACTATCTGAGTCCGATGCTGTTCAACCACTAATAGGTAAGAAATCATGAGTCAAGTTACTGAACAATCCGTACGTTTCCAGACCGCTTTGGCCTCTATTAAGCTCATTCAGGCTTCTGCCGTTTTGGATTTAACCGAAGATGATTTCGATTTTCTGACGAGTAACAAAGTTTGGATTGCTACTGACCGCTCTCGTGCTCGTCGCTGCGTTGAGGCTTGCGTTTATGGTACGCTGGACTTTGTAGGATACCCTCGCTTTCCTGCTCCTGTTGAGTTTATTGCTGCCGTCATTGCTTATTATGTTCATCCCGTCAACATTCAAACGGCCTGTCTCATCATGGAAGGCGCTGAATTTACGGAAAACATTATTAATGGCGTCGAGCGTCCGGTTAAAGCCGCTGAATTGTTCGCGTTTACCTTGCGTGTACGCGCAGGAAACACTGACGTTCTTACTGACGCAGAAGAAAACGTGCGTCAAAAATTACGTGCAGAAGGAGTGATGTAATGTCTAAAGGTAAAAAACGTTCTGGCGCTCGCCCTGGTCGTCCGCAGCCGTTGCGAGGTACTAAAGGCAAGCGTAAAGGCGCTCGTCTTTGGTATGTAGGTGGTCAACAATTTTAATTGCAGGGGCTTCGGCCCCTTACTTGAGGATAAATTATGTCTAATATTCAAACTGGCGCCGAGCGTATGCCGCATGACCTTTCCCATCTTGGCTTCCTTGCTGGTCAGATTGGTCGTCTTATTACCATTTCAACTACTCCGGTTATCGCTGGCGACTCCTTCGAGATGGACGCCGTTGGCGCTCTCCGTCTTTCTCCATTGCGTCGTGGCCTTGCTATTGACTCTACTGTAGACATTTTTACTTTTTATGTCCCTCATCGTCACGTTTATGGTGAACAGTGGATTAAGTTCATGAAGGATGGTGTTAATGCCACTCCTCTCCCGACTGTTAACACTACTGGTTATATTGACCATGCCGCTTTTCTTGGCACGATTAACCCTGATACCAATAAAATCCCTAAGCATTTGTTTCAGGGTTATTTGAATATCTATAACAACTATTTTAAAGCGCCGTGGATGCCTGACCGTACCGAGGCTAACCCTAATGAGCTTAATCAAGATGATGCTCGTTATGGTTTCCGTTGCTGCCATCTCAAAAACATTTGGACTGCTCCGCTTCCTCCTGAGACTGAGCTTTCTCGCCAAATGACGACTTCTACCACATCTATTGACATTATGGGTCTGCAAGCTGCTTATGCTAATTTGCATACTGACCAAGAACGTGATTACTTCATGCAGCGTTACCATGATGTTATTTCTTCATTTGGAGGTAAAACCTCTTATGACGCTGACAACCGTCCTTTACTTGTCATGCGCTCTAATCTCTGGGCATCTGGCTATGATGTTGATGGAACTGACCAAACGTCGTTAGGCCAGTTTTCTGGTCGTGTTCAACAGACCTATAAACATTCTGTGCCGCGTTTCTTTGTTCCTGAGCATGGCACTATGTTTACTCTTGCGCTTGTTCGTTTTCCGCCTACTGCGACTAAAGAGATTCAGTACCTTAACGCTAAAGGTGCTTTGACTTATACCGATATTGCTGGCGACCCTGTTTTGTATGGCAACTTGCCGCCGCGTGAAATTTCTATGAAGGATGTTTTCCGTTCTGGTGATTCGTCTAAGAAGTTTAAGATTGCTGAGGGTCAGTGGTATCGTTATGCGCCTTCGTATGTTTCTCCTGCTTATCACCTTCTTGAAGGCTTCCCATTCATTCAGGAACCGCCTTCTGGTGATTTGCAAGAACGCGTACTTATTCGCCACCATGATTATGACCAGTGTTTCCAGTCCGTTCAGTTGTTGCAGTGGAATAGTCAGGTTAAATTTAATGTGACCGTTTATCGCAATCTGCCGACCACTCGCGATTCAATCATGACTTCGTGATAAAAGATTGAGTGTGAGGTTATAACGCCGAAGCGGTAAAAATTTTAATTTTTGCCGCTGAGGGGTTGACCAAGCGAAGCGCGGTAGGTTTTCTGCTTAGGAGTTTAATCATGTTTCAGACTTTTATTTCTCGCCATAATTCAAACTTTTTTTCTGATAAGCTGGTTCTCACTTCTGTTACTCCAGCTTCTTCGGCACCTGTTTTACAGACACCTAAAGCTACATCGTCAACGTTATATTTTGATAGTTTGACGGTTAATGCTGGTAATGGTGGTTTTCTTCATTGCATTCAGATGGATACATCTGTCAACGCCGCTAATCAGGTTGTTTCTGTTGGTGCTGATATTGCTTTTGATGCCGACCCTAAATTTTTTGCCTGTTTGGTTCGCTTTGAGTCTTCTTCGGTTCCGACTACCCTCCCGACTGCCTATGATGTTTATCCTTTGGATGGTCGCCATGATGGTGGTTATTATACCGTCAAGGACTGTGTGACTATTGACGTCCTTCCCCGTACGCCGGGCAATAATGTTTATGTTGGTTTCATGGTTTGGTCTAACTTTACCGCTACTAAATGCCGCGGATTGGTTTCGCTGAATCAGGTTATTAAAGAGATTATTTGTCTCCAGCCACTTAAGTGAGGTGATTTATGTTTGGTGCTATTGCTGGCGGTATTGCTTCTGCTCTTGCTGGTGGCGCCATGTCTAAATTGTTTGGAGGCGGTCAAAAAGCCGCCTCCGGTGGCATTCAAGGTGATGTGCTTGCTACCGATAACAATACTGTAGGCATGGGTGATGCTGGTATTAAATCTGCCATTCAAGGCTCTAATGTTCCTAACCCTGATGAGGCCGTCCCTAGTTTTGTTTCTGGTGCTATGGCTAAAGCTGGTAAAGGACTTCTTGAAGGTACGTTGCAGGCTGGCACTTCTGCCGTTTCTGATAAGTTGCTTGATTTGGTTGGACTTGGTGGCAAGTCTGCCGCTGATAAAGGAAAGGATACTCGTGATTATCTTGCTGCTGCATTTCCTGAGCTTAATGCTTGGGAGCGTGCTGGTGCTGATGCTTCCTCTGCTGGTATGGTTGACGCCGGATTTGAGAATCAAAAAGAGCTTACTAAAATGCAACTGGACAATCAGAAAGAGATTGCCGAGATGCAAAATGAGACTCAAAAAGAGATTGCTGGCATTCAGTCGGCGACTTCACGCCAGAATACGAAAGACCAGGTATATGCACAAAATGAGATGCTTGCTTATCAACAGAAGGAGTCTACTGCTCGCGTTGCGTCTATTATGGAAAACACCAATCTTTCCAAGCAACAGCAGGTTTCCGAGATTATGCGCCAAATGCTTACTCAAGCTCAAACGGCTGGTCAGTATTTTACCAATGACCAAATCAAAGAAATGACTCGCAAGGTTAGTGCTGAGGTTGACTTAGTTCATCAGCAAACGCAGAATCAGCGGTATGGCTCTTCTCATATTGGCGCTACTGCAAAGGATATTTCTAATGTCGTCACTGATGCTGCTTCTGGTGTGGTTGATATTTTTCATGGTATTGATAAAGCTGTTGCCGATACTTGGAACAATTTCTGGAAAGACGGTAAAGCTGATGGTATTGGCTCTAATTTGTCTAGGAAATAACCGTCAGGATTGACACCCTCCCAATTGTATGTTTTCATGCCTCCAAATCTTGGAGGCTTTTTTATGGTTCGTTCTTATTACCCTTCTGAATGTCACGCTGATTATTTTGACTTTGAGCGTATCGAGGCTCTTAAACCTGCTATTGAGGCTTGTGGCATTTCTACTCTTTCTCAATCCCCAATGCTTGGCTTCCATAAGCAGATGGATAACCGCATCAAGCTCTTGGAAGAGATTCTGTCTTTTCGTATGCAGGGCGTTGAGTTCGATAATGGTGATATGTATGTTGACGGCCATAAGGCTGCTTCTGACGTTCGTGATGAGTTTGTATCTGTTACTGAGAA
>NZ_JHEI01000114.1 GCF_001273835.1 Leucobacter celer subsp. astrifaciens
ACCTAAACATGCATCAGACCCAGATTTGAGCGGTACCTCGCGAAGCTCCTGGGCTACATGAATGCGTGAGCGAAATTGATGCTGCGGTGCTGCTGAGGGAGTGCCCCGGGAGAAGCCAGAGATGGCTTCAATCCCGGGGCAGGAGTAGGTGGCCCTATGAAGTGCCACCTTTGACTGGGTGATGAGCATCCGAAGAAGGTTCGGCAGCCTTTCCTTTCGCGTTCCCCGCCGAAGACGAGGGGCGAGGAGAGCTAACCTTGGAGGTTCGCGAATCTCCTCCAAAGACGGCGTCCAGTGCGTTGAGCTTCGTCGCAGTTTCCTGCTCGAGTTTCGCGCGAACTTCATCACGCCGTTTGACTACCTGTGGATCCTTCTTCGACACCTCCACCCAATGCTCCAGGGCAAGCCGGGTCTCCTCGGTCATGCTCCGGTTGTTCACTTCGGCGAGCACTTCGAGCTGAGCTCGCGTCTCGTCGCTCATACGTACCGAAAGCACTCGGTACGCTGCGCTGCCGTAAGCAGCAGGATTGCTCTCGTTCATCACGAGCCTCCTTGATGCAAGCGGCCGACAACTCTGGTGAGTTCTCTTCAAGCCGCACAGCGTCAAGGAGGGGGCCTCAGCGGTGAACGCACCGAGGCTGACACTGGTTATAGAAGTTGGCGGAAGCCTCGTCAACCGTCTGGTCGGGAATCCCATTGGGACTCAGCCCCTTATCCAGGCAAAAGGAGGGAGCTCTATAAGAACTGCCCCGACGTCTATTGCTGTGACAACTTAGCGCCTGGCGTTGCTGGTTAAGACAGCCTCCTGTTTGTCGCTGGGGCAAGCAGCGTATCCTCCTTTCTCTGCTACAAAAGGACCATGCATCCCTGGATTGACCCCGAAGCGAGGAAGTCTGTCGTGCTGCTTGGTGCTGGGGCGTCCCAACCCAAGGTGCCCCTCGCGAACCAACTCACCCAACTCGTTAAGGAAGAGCTCGATGGTGAGTTGACTGGGGACAACGCCGTCAGCATATTGTGGCGAGAGATCCGTCCCGACCTTGATGCAATTAGTGACAACGTCGAGGAGCTCTACCAAGCCATCGAGACCCTAAGTTATCAAGACATCGACCCGACACGGCACTGGGTAACTGGATTCAAGAAGTACGGCGACTATGAAGATAGCGATGCCGGCAGGACAGCGTTCCAGCAGGATGCCGGCCGGTTGACCTACATGGTTGGAAGCCGGGCATACGAGATCGTGGACGC
>NZ_JHEI01000115.1 GCF_001273835.1 Leucobacter celer subsp. astrifaciens
GCCCAAGGACTCACCATCACCTTCAACCCGGGCACGCCGATTGAGACGCGCGCGCTGCGCGGCCTGTCGCTGGAGATCCCGTCAGGCCAGTTCGTGTCCGTGATCGGCTCGAACGGGGCCGGCAAATCGACGTTCCTGAACTCCATCAGCGGCGACCAGCTGGTCGACTCGGGCCGCATCACCATCGACGGTGAAGACGTCACGCGCAAGACCGCGTGGCAACGCGCCGACA
>NZ_JHEI01000116.1 GCF_001273835.1 Leucobacter celer subsp. astrifaciens
GAGTGCGCGTGCGATGGCCCGCCACACGAATATGGCAAACGCGATGGCACCGATGAGGCCGACACATGAAACGAGCATCGTCGCGAACGACGAGGGACGGTTGGCACCGAGGCCGACGCCGAGACCCCAGGTATGCGCTGCGAGGTCGAGCGAGAAGGTATCGCTCGATGAACGAGAATTCAGCGACTTGCTGCCGAGCTTGCCCGTGAAGATGTCGAGGCCCCACGCGAGTACCCGACTCCCGGTGAAG
>NZ_JHEI01000117.1 GCF_001273835.1 Leucobacter celer subsp. astrifaciens
CCACGCGATCTCCTTGTAGAATTTATCCCCCGGCCGCACATCGGCGAACGGCGATGTCTTCGGAGCCGTGTACCCCTTCGGCGCGTCCTTGCGGAACATGAACGCCGCCATCGCCTCACGCGAGATCTTCGATCTCGGTGCGAACGCGGGCTTCCCCGATGCCTGCTCGATACCCGTCGACAAGCCCTCCTCGTACATCCAGGCGATCTGCGTGTAGAACTTGTCACCCGGCTTCACGTCGACGAACGGCGACACCCGCGGAGCGACATACCCCTTCGGGGCCTCCATCCGGTACAGGAACGCCGCCATCGCCTCGCGCGACACCTGCGTCTTCGGCTCGTAGTCGTAGTAGACCTTGCCCGTCGCATCCGTCTTCTTGATCCCCGTGGACAGACCCCGCTCAGCCATCCAGTTGATCTCCCTCGAGAACTTCGCGGACTTCG
>NZ_JHEI01000118.1 GCF_001273835.1 Leucobacter celer subsp. astrifaciens
ACTGATAAACTTATCCTTAGAGAGATGAGTGTTCAGCAAGGGGCCGCTGTTTCGCCTACCCACTATATCTCAAAGAATTTTGAAATTAAACTTATCGACAACTGTGCTGCCGAGAAGTTGGAGGATAGATTTCCTGTGTATTTGCGATATGATTCTGGAAAGAATCATGGAAGACTAATTGCGGACCTCAAGAAACGCTATGGCGATGAAATTGAGCCGAACAAGGTGGTGGCAGATTTTGATGGCCATATCGTAGCCTACGGGGTTGAATTTTCAGGTGACAAGCTGTTGTATGCCGAATACGGC
>NZ_JHEI01000119.1 GCF_001273835.1 Leucobacter celer subsp. astrifaciens
GGCATGATCCGCGGCGGTCACGTACAGACCGCGATCCTCGGCGCGCTGCAGGTTGCGGGCAACGGTGATCTCGCGAACTGGACGATCCCGGGCAAGCTCGTGAAGGGCATGGGCGGCGCTATGGATCTCGTCGCCGGAACACCGCGGGTGATCGTGATCACCGATCACGTCGCGAAGGACGGGTCGCCCAAGATCGTCGCCGAGTGCGACCTGCCGCTTACGGGAGTTGGAGTAGTTGATCGCATCATCTCCGAC
>NZ_JHEI01000013.1 GCF_001273835.1 Leucobacter celer subsp. astrifaciens
GCTTCGTTGCGCGTGGCGGCGGCACGTTCGCGCAGCCAATCCACCAGACCTGGCCACAGCGTGGTGGCGAACTGCGCGCGGAAGAAGCCCATGTGCCCCACTGCGCCGCCGGCCTGCGCAGGCGTGATTTGCCGACGCTCGACCCACGTGTTCGTGAAGTGCATCGTCAACGCGTTGATGGCGGCGGGGGTGGCCCACGGGTCGTCGTCAAAGCCGTAGACGAGCACGGGATGCG
>NZ_JHEI01000120.1 GCF_001273835.1 Leucobacter celer subsp. astrifaciens
CTGGCCGCTCGTGGAGAACAGGGCGAAGTCGACCGTGCCCGAGATGCCCACGACGAGCGCCACCTGCGTGGCGTCGAGCCCGATCGAGACGCCCCACAGCGGCAGTAGTACGTCGCGGGTCGAGCGCATGCCCGCGAGGATCGCGGAAGCGGCCCTCACACGCAGCAGCCCCGCCCCACCATCGCGCATTGCTCCCCACACACCGTCGCGCGGGGGCGCCGGCAGAGATCCCGTATCCGTGAGCTGGGGC
>NZ_JHEI01000121.1 GCF_001273835.1 Leucobacter celer subsp. astrifaciens
CTCTCCTCCTCTCTTTCTCTCTTCTTTTTCCTCCCCCTCTCCTCCTTCCCCTCTTCTTTTCTCTCTTTCTCTCTCTTTCTGCCCGATTTCAGTCAGCGTGTGCTCAATCCGTACCCCTACCTGCTTTTTTTTTTCTCCTCTCTCTCTTATCTACTTCTCGTCTCTCCTCTGTCTTTCTCTGAATTCTCTTATACACCTCTCCTCTCCCCCTCTCCTCCTTCTACTATCTTCTTCATTCTCCTCCTTTAGAA
>NZ_JHEI01000122.1 GCF_001273835.1 Leucobacter celer subsp. astrifaciens
GGCTATGACTTCATCGTGCAAGGCATGGGCGGCTTCATGAGCCTGACCGGCGAGCGCGACGACCTGCCCGGCGGCGGTCCGCAAAAGGCCGGCGTGGCTATCTCGGATCTGATGACCGGCATGTACGCCACCGTGGCCGTGCTCGCCGCGCTCGCGCACCGGGACCGCACCGGCGAAGGCCAGTACATCGACATGGCGTTGCTCGACGTGCAGGTCGCCATGCTGGCCAACATGAACACCAACTACCTCGCCAGCGGCCAGGCGCCCAAG
>NZ_JHEI01000123.1 GCF_001273835.1 Leucobacter celer subsp. astrifaciens
CCAGCACATCGGGCAGCTTGCCCTCGGCTTCGAGAATCTGTGCGCGGGCTTCGCGGCCCACGACCGACTGGAAGTCGCGCACCATCGAGGGGTAAGGATGCGGCCCGACCACGGAGCCGATGGCGAAGAAGTACTCGTCGGGAGATGCCGCGTAGACGCCGAATGCCGAGTCGACGGCCTCCTTCAGCGAGCGACCGCACGTGCACATCGAGATCG
>NZ_JHEI01000124.1 GCF_001273835.1 Leucobacter celer subsp. astrifaciens
GTACGCCGTGGCAGGCCCGTTGCACGTGTCGACGACTGACCGCGCCGAAGCGGATGCGCTCCGACGCGCGAGCGCGGCGCCCTGGGCGCTCCTCGGATTCGGTGCGACGGCCGCGGTGCTGGCAGCCGTCGTGCCCGAGTGGCGCTGGGTGACCGTCGCTGTGCTCGCGCTCGCCGCGGTGGTGACCGCTGTCGCTGCGGCAAGCCGGCGCCGCGCACGGGGAAGCCTCGTCGCTGCGGCCGTCGGGCTCGGCGGCGCCGCCGCCGCATCAGCCGTGCTGCCGGCGGTCGGGGCGTCACCGGGCCTGGCGATTGCTGTGGCCGCGGCGGCGATCTCGGTGCTGGCGTCGCTGCTGGGGTTCATGGCGGTGTCGCCTCGCTTGCAGGCTGCTGCGACCC
>NZ_JHEI01000125.1 GCF_001273835.1 Leucobacter celer subsp. astrifaciens
ATGGTGAGCTGCTCGGTCGAGAGCGGGATCGACCTCGCGTAGACGACTTCGCGCACGCCGGCGACGAGGTGCTCGGCGGCCTGCGCCATGGTGCCACCGATGACGATCGCCGACGGGTTCATGATGCTGACGCAGGCGGTGAGCACCTCGCCGACGTCGCGCCCGGCCTGGCGAATGCGTTGGATCGCCCCGACGTCGCCTGCTTTCGCGAGTGCGACGACCTCGCTCGGTCGGTGCAGTGG
>NZ_JHEI01000126.1 GCF_001273835.1 Leucobacter celer subsp. astrifaciens
GACGGGGGTTGCGGGTGCTGGCCGGCCACCGTTCGCTGCCCTTCGCCGTGTGGCCGTGGGGGGTCAAGCCGGCCCTCATCTCGCAACAGTTTGTGCCCGTAGCTCGCCTCGCCCTCCTGCGGTTCCCCGGCTTCGGCGTTCTCTGCGAGCAGCGCCACCGCATCGACCAATGCCGCCGTGCCGAACGACGCGAGATCGGTGAGCGCCGCACCGGCGGTCGTGCCCTCGGGCACCTCGCGAGCATCGCGCG
>NZ_JHEI01000127.1 GCF_001273835.1 Leucobacter celer subsp. astrifaciens
CGCGTGTTCCGGTACGTCGAGATCGTCGGGGCGCCGGAACCTGTCACTCTTGAGAACCTCTCGGCGCTCGCGCTGGTGTACCCGTTCGACGCCGAGGATTCGACCTGCGTGTCGTCGGATACGAACCTCAACCAGGTGTACAAGCTCTCGAAGAACACCATCGAGTCGCTAAATGTGAACGTCTACACCGACTCGTGGACCCGTGAACGCACCAACTACGAGGAGGACGCGTATCTGCAGC
>NZ_JHEI01000128.1 GCF_001273835.1 Leucobacter celer subsp. astrifaciens
GGGTAAACGTCTTCAAGTAGCGTCGCACCGAAGCGGCCCATTGCGGCCATCATGTTGTCGAACGAGCCGGTGGTGGTTTTACCCATCTCGTCAGCGACCGTTCCGGCTGCTGCGGTTGCTGCTGCTTGGAAGGTTTCGAAGTTGATCTTTCCGGAAGACGCGAGCTTGAAAACTTCGCCAGCGGTAACGCCCATCTGATCGGCCAGAGCCTGGTAGATCGGGATGCCCTTGTCAGCGAGCTGCTCCAGGAT
>NZ_JHEI01000129.1 GCF_001273835.1 Leucobacter celer subsp. astrifaciens
GCTCGACATAGAGCCCGCGCGCCGCGAGCCCGGCGGGCGCGTGGCGGATCCCAGCCTCAGGAACCGCCACCGTGCCTCCGCCGCTCTCACGCAGCGCCTCGAGCATGGGCATGAGGCGCAGCGGGCGGGCGATTGCCGTTCCCTCAGCGATCGTCGGCATGACCGGGCGGGCGGTTGCCGCTTGAAACGCCGCTGCTCGCGCGGCTGCAGCACCGGGCGCCGGTTTCACGTGGAACGCCGCATCGACCGGCGAGCAGTGCTGGGGTTGCGCGGCGTACAGTCGCGGCAAGCGATCAATCGCACCGGCATGCAGCAGCTCGCGGAACCCGAACGCGCACCCCAGCAGGCTGCTGCCCGCGCCGACCGGCATCACCACGGCATCG
>NZ_JHEI01000014.1 GCF_001273835.1 Leucobacter celer subsp. astrifaciens
GCGAGCGCGGCCTCGGCCGCGCTCTTCGCGCCGTGACCGTCACCGTCTGCCTTCACGACCACGATGACCGCGCCGCCCGTGAGCTCGCGCACGCGAGCCACGTTGTGCCGGCTCGCCGGCTGCCAGATCTCGCCGACCCGCATCGACCCTGTTCTCATGCCTGCCCCCTTCCGTTCGACTCCACGAACACGAATCCGGTCGCCGATCCCCCGTCGTGAGTCA
>NZ_JHEI01000130.1 GCF_001273835.1 Leucobacter celer subsp. astrifaciens
GAGCAGGATCTGGCCGGCTGCGATGCCGATAGCGGGTTGCATGAGGCCGAGGATCGCGCGGGCGTGCGTGGACTTGCCGGAGCCGGATTCCCCGAGCAGCCCGACGAGCTCGCCCTTGGCGACCCTGAGGTCGGCCTTCTTCACCAGCGGCACGATGCGCTGCGGGGTGTTCAGGACGATGTCGAGTCCGCGGATCTCGAGAGCGGCGTCGCCTTCGGCCTTCCCTCCCGTCTCGCTCGGGGCTGCGCCGAGGGCCTTGCGCTGC
>NZ_JHEI01000131.1 GCF_001273835.1 Leucobacter celer subsp. astrifaciens
CGGGCACGGTGCGGCCCCGCGAGCGGGGCCCGGCGCGACGCTATCCCTCGCCGCCCGCGCGGCGTCCCGGACGCGTGCCGAGCTCTCCGTCGACCTCGTCGGCGACCTGCGTGCGCCGGGCGGTGTCAGGCGATTCCTGCTGCCAGATCTCCTCGAGGTCCGCGGCCAGCTCGGCGTCCCCTCCGGGCTTCGGCTCGCGAGGGCTCCCGTTGTCGTTGTGCTCCGTCATACCTCCACGGTAGCCCCGGTGGAGAGGACGGCCAAGAGGCTCGGCGGGATTCGCGCGTCGACCGCGGAGCAAGCGCTTCGAATAGGCGACATTCCACGGTTTCGGCCGCTGAATCCGAAGCTCAACGCTGTCTTGAATGACGGTTTCGCCCATATACTGATCTGATGGGCATTTATCGTGATCTGGGACGGAATCCGGGCGTCTTCCGCATACTGGTTTCGCAGCTCACCGCCCGATTCCCGTTCGGGATGCTCTCGATCATCATCCTGCTGCACATCCAGCTCGCCTACGGCGACTTCACCTCGGCAGGCATCGTGCTCGCGACGCAGAGCATCGGACAGGCGATCTCGGGTCCGCTGAGCAGTCGCCTCATGGGGCGGTGGGGTATGCGCCGGGTGCTCACCATCACCTCGCTGCTGTGCTCCGGGCTGCTGGTGGCGATCGCGCTCGTGCACCTTCCGCTCCCCATCGTCGCCGGCATCGCCTTCCTGATCGGCCTCTCGACGCCCCCGGTCACCCCCGCGGTGCGCACGCTGTACCCCAAGCTGGTCCCCAACAACCAGCTCTCGGCGCTGTTCTCGCTCGACGCCTCGGCGCAGGAGATCATCTGGGTGCTCGGCCCCGTGGTCGCGGTGTTCATCTCATCCCAGTTCGGCACCGCGGCCGGCCTGTGCGTCGCCGCCGCCTTCCTGCTCGGAGGCGGAGCCTGGTTCATCATGAGCCGCGCCGTCGGCGAGGTGAAGCTGCTGCCGTCGAGGCGCGGCCTCGGCGCGGTGCTGCGCTACCCGACCGTCGTCATCTCCACCGTCGTCGGGTTCTTCTTCGTGGCCTCGTTCGCCGCGATCGAGGCGGGGATCGTCGCCGCGTTCGCCGGATCGGGCGGGCACGGCGGCTCCGGTGGGCACGGCAGCATCGAGTCCGGCATCGTGCTCGCGATCTTCGCCGGCGGCTCACTGGTCGGCGGCCTGCTCATCGGGCACCGGGCGATGCGTCCCTGGTCACCGCTGCTGCGCATCGGGATCGTCCTGGCCGGCACCGCGGCCTGCCTGGTGAGCCTGAACATGTGGTGGCTCAGCGTCGTGCTCTTCATCGGCGGGCTCGGAACGGCCCCGGTGTTCGCCGCGATCTCGAACATCGTGAGCTCGACGGTCAAGTTCTCCGAGACGGCCGAGGCCTACGGCTGGATCGGCACGGGCCAGCTCGTGGGGGTCGCCACGGGATCGGCGCTCGGCGGTGTGGCCATCGATGCCGGCGGAGCCCACGGGGCGATCCTCGTCTCCACCGGCCTGCTCATCATCGCTGCGGTGTGCGCGGCGGTGACGATCCGCTGGATCCCCGATCTCAAGGGCCGCACCGTCGAGCCGCCGCCCGAGACCGGCACGCTCTCCCTGCCGCTGCCATAACGATCCGGCGACGCCCGGCGAAACCGCCGAATTCTAACGCCGCCCTAACCCGGTGCGACGTATGGTGTGACCATGAAGCGTCGATCAACCCTCCCCGCGCTGCTCGCAGCAGCTCTGCTCCTCGCGCCGCTCTCGGCGTGCGCCGCCCTGCCGGGAACCGGCGGAGGCGCCTCCAGCTCCGAGAGCTTCGCCGGCCCGGAGATCGCCCATGACGCCGCCGGCGCAGACGGAGCGTTCGAGGACAGCACGCAGGCGGTTGAGGATCGATCCTCGCGCTCGGTGATCCGCACGGGCGAGATCTGGATCGAGGTCGCGAACCCCGGTGCCGCCGCCGACGAGGTCGCCGAGATCGCGCAGCGCGCAGGCGGCTCCGTGGAGTCCGTGACCGTGCATCGCGCGAGCGGTGACGCAGCTGCAGGTGCCGATCTCACGCTGCGCGTGCCCGAGGACCGACTCGACGAGACCTACGCGGCGCTGACCGGCGTAGGCGATGTCGTCACCCAGAGCCGCTCGGCCGTCGACGTGACGACCGAGCACGTGGACCTGCAGGCCCGCGTCGCGGCGCTCGAGGAATCGGTGGAGCGGCTCACCGAGCTCATGGCCGGCGCCGAGACGACCACGGAGCTGCTCGAGGCGGAGGCGGCGCTGTCGCAGCGCCAGCAGGAGCTCGACGGGCTGCGCGCACAGCTGAAGTCGCTGGAGGGCCAGGTCGACGAGGCGACCATCTGGGTGTCGCTCAGCACGAGGTCGGCGCTGCCCGGCGGCGGGCCGGCAAACTTCTGGGAGGGCCTGCTCGCCGGCATCGACTCGCTCGGCGCGGCGGGAGCCGGCGCTCTGGTGGTGCTCGGGATCCTGCTGCCCTGGCTCGCGCTCGCGGCGGTACTGGCCCTCGCGATCGTGCTCATCGTGCGAGCCGCGCGGTCCCGGGGCCGCGCGCGTGCGGCCCGTGCCGCGCAGGAGCGGCAGGCGGCCCAGGCTGCCCCGCCGGAGCACGCCGCGCAGACCCCGCCGGCAACCGCCCCCGGCGCCTACGCGGATCCCGCGGCCCCGGTCCCCGCGGCCGACGCCGCGCCTCAGTACCCGCCGACGCCGCCGAGCAACCCGCTGTAGGGCAGCGCGCGGCCGAGGATGCGCTCGGCGGCGCGGTGCCCCGAGCACAGCGCCGCGGTCACGGTCGCAGGATCCTCGGTCCAGGTCGCCTCGCCCGCCAGGTGCAGCACCGCCGCGGCGGCATCGGCGCCCCGGCCGGGTCCGGCTCCGATCGGGGTCGCGATGTCGTCGTGGTCCTCCGGCCGCGACCCCACGGTCATGTAGGCGTACGAGCCGCGCGCGTAAGGATCGTCCTGCCAGTGCGTGATGCGTGTGCGCGCGGGGTCCGGGATCGACTCCCCGTAGATCTCGCGCAGCGCCGTCATCACCGACGCGATCACTCGATTCTCGGGCCAGTCCCGGATCTGCTTGGCGCACTCCCCCGCGGCGAAGGTGAGCAGCGTCGGCTCGCCGCTCGGGCCGCTGAGGTCGTACCAGGAGTGCCACCACTCGGCCGCATCTCCCTGGCGCCGGATCGCGTAGACGTCGGACTCCCAGAAGCGCTCGGGGAATCGCAGGAAGATCTTCTCGAAGGCGTTCATCTCGAGCGCGTCGATGGCTCCGGCCACCGGCTCGGGCAGCGGCGGATCGAACCGCACGGCATCCGATTTCAGCACGCCGATGGGCAGCGTCACCACGGCTCGGTCGGCCGCGAACACGCCGTCGGCGGTCGTCGCCTCCACCCCGGATTCGGACCAGCGCACGCCGGTGACCTCGTGTTCGAGCCGCACGTCGAGCCCCTCGGCGAGATGCGTCGCGAGCCGATCGTATCCCTTGGGGAACACTACCTCGTCGCCCTCGATCGCGTCGTCGTCGAGGCCGTGCGCGTCGAGCAGCACCGCGTCGGCGCCGTACTGCTCTTCGGAGCGGTGGTACAGGAACTCGGTCACCCGCTCGGCACGCTCCGGGTCCCACCCCTGCTCGGCCGCGACGGCGCTCACCGCGGCGTCCGAGACGTCGGCGTACGAGCTGTCAGCAGCCGTCTCCGCGATCACCCGCACCAGCTGCGCGTCGACCGCCGCGACATCCGCGATGAACCGCTCCGCCTCGGCATCGCTCAGCCGCCCGCCGTCGGGCCCGTAGTAGGCGATGGGCCGCCCGCCCGCCTGGTAGCTGCCCACCGTGAACTCGGTCGCGGGCATGCCGAATCCGCTCGTCACCTCATGCAGGGGGCTGTTCGAGATGCCGTGGATCCACGAGGCCCCGAGGTCGGTGACGCGGCCGTGCTCCCGCTCCGAGTGCACGCGCCCGCCGATCCGGTCGCGGGCTTCGAGCACCACTACCCGTCGGCCCGCTGCAGCGAGCAGCCGCGCCGCGGTGAGTCCGGAGACACCCGCGCCCACCACGATCGTGTCGAATCGCTCCGTCATCGGATCCTGCACCTTCTCTGCTGAGACTCACCGTCGAGCGACGCCGTCCGAACGACACCGCACATCGGGAACAGAATACCCGGGCATCATCGGCGCTGCGCGCGATCGCCGTCGCCGCGCGGGTCAGCGCGTGCGGGCGGCACGGGAGTCGAGCGCCTCGAGCAGCGAACGCTCCTTCCTGATGACGCCGGGGTTGCGGCGCAGCCAGGGACGGAGGACCCTCGTCACCGCGGGCATCATGACAAAGGTCATCAGCGGCGCGAGCACGGTCACGACCATCGCCGACCGCAGCGGGATCGCGATGTCGCCCCACCACGGCAGCAGCGAGATCGCCCACGCCGACAGCACGTTCACGGGGTACATGCCGATCCAGATGGCCAGGGCCTGCTTCCACCGCTGCGGGGCCGATCGCACCACGACGGTGCGGATGCCGCCGGTGCGGGTGTCGACGCTGCGGCGCAGCTGCGGCCCGTCGAACCAGCCCTCGATGCCGGTGCGACGCTGCACCCGCGCATCGAGGACGAGCGGGGAGCCCTCGTCGAGCCAGCGCCGTCGCTGTTCCGACTGCTCCCAGCCGATGAGCGAGCGCTCATCGGCGAACCGGTAGATCACGTGCAGCACGCTCTCGTCGCCGCTGTCCCGGATCACCCCGCCGCCGAGGCACCCCTCGAACTCGCGGGCGAGGCGGAGCCCCTCCTCGACCCAGGTGACGGCGTCACCGGTGCGAGCCGGAAGCGTCTGCCGCCTGACCTCGACGGTTACGGGGGTTCCCATGCCGACCATTCCAGCGCAGGACTGTGTCCTCCGCGTTACGCTCCGTCACCGGTGCGTGAAGTCCCGGTTACGTTTCGCGCAGCGGGTCTCGGGCAGAGACCCGCCGCGATCCCGACTCACTCGTCCGGCACCAGCACCGGGGTGTCGCGGTTCAGGCTCTCTCCGCGGAAGAACACCCTCGAGTTCGGCCGCAGCCACCAGATCGACATCAGCACGAAGCCGAGGAAGAGCGCACCGACGCCGATCACGAACGCACCGCCGACGCCGAGCAGCACGGTCTCGCTGTAGTCGGTGCTCCACATGTCGATGCACGACTGCACGAAGGCGTAGCCGAGCAGCAGGCCTCCGAGCGCCGGCAGGATGCCGCGCATCCAGAGATTGCGCGCGCTGTCGCGCAGCGTATCCCGGAAGTACCAGACGCAGGCGAACGAGGTGATGGCGTAGTACAGCGCCACCGCGAGACCCATCGAGGTGAGCGAGTCGGCGAGCACGTCCTCGGAGATGATCGACATCGCCACGTAGTAGATGATCGCGGTGACGCCCATGAGCGTGGTCGAGAACCACGGCGTCTTGAACTTCGGGTGCAGCTCGGCGAACTTCGCGGGCAGCGCCCGGTAGACCGCCATCGAGAGCGTGCCGCGCGCCGTGGGAAGGATCGTGGTCTGCGTCGAGGAGGCGGCCGAGAGCATCACGCCCAGGAGCAGGAACCAGCCCCACGGTCCGAACAGCACCCCGCCGAGCACCGAGAACACGTCATCGAGGTTCGCCTCGTTCGTGAGGCCGAAGCCGGTGTCGCCGAAGCCCGCGAACATCATCACCGCGATCGAGACGCCGACGTAGAGGATGATGAGGATCACGATGCTCGACAGCGCCGCGCGTCCGGGCGTCTTGCGCGGGTTCTTCGTTTCCTCGTTGAGCGCGAGGCAGGTGTCCCACCCCCAGTAGATGAAGAGCGCCAGCAGCACGCCCTCCATGAAGCCCGACCACTCGGTGAGCTGGGCCGGGTTGAACCACTGCCAGTCGAAGGCGACCGATCCCGCGTTGCTGCCGTCAAGCGCGTGCACGAGCGCGAGCACGCCGAACAGCACCATCGCGGTGATCTGGACCGTCATGAGCACCATCTGCAGGCGCTCGCCCATCTGCACTCCGATGGTGCTGACGAAGGTCATGATCGCCATGAACACGACCGAGGTCGCGACCACGATGGTACGGTTGTCGGCGAATTCCTGATTGCCGAGCAGCAGCCAGAAGTACTTGCCGGTGATCTCGCCCACGTTGGCGAGCACCATGATCGCCGACACTGCGACCGCCCAGCCGCCGAGCCACCCGACCACCGGCCCGAAGGCCTTGGTGCCCCACACGAATGTGGTGCCGCAGTCCGGCATCTCGCGGTTGAGCTCCTGGTAAGCGAAGGCCGCGAAGATCATCGGGACACAGGCGACGATGAACACGAGCGGCGCCTGCGCGCCGACCGCGAGGATCACGTAGCCGAGCGTCGCGGCGAGCGAGTAGAGCGGGGCCGTCGAGGCCAGGCCGATGATCGTGGAGCCCACCACCCCGAGCGCCCCGGCATTGAGGCCCTTGCCGACGTGGATATGACCCGTGTCGGTAGCGTTGCCCAGCGTATGTTTTGCCATGGGCCTATTCTGGGGCATCCGAGCACGTTCCGGGAACCGGCTCCCGCCTCTCCGCGACGACGCTGTTCCCCGTCGATGTCGTCGATATCAGCAATGCATTGCGTGAAGTTATGGCTCATATTGCATTTTGTAACAATCGTGTTTGGCCTGCGGGTTCCTCGAACCTACGCTCGGTGTTCATGACCCCCTCCCCGTCGCCGCGCCCTGCGCCGGCCTCTCGCCGACGACCCGCTCGGCTCCTCCTCACCGCCGCCGTCGTCGGACTGCTCGCCCTCTCCTCCTCCTGGGCGAGCGGCGCGCCGGCGGAGGCCGCGGTGTCCGACCGCTACAAGTACTTCGGCAGCTCGGCCTCGGGCACGAGTATCCGCACCACCGCGTCCGCATCGAACTTCTCCACCCGGCTCTACAACCTGACCGGCCAGAGCGGCGCCACGAGCACGAGCGGCTACTCGGTGGATTTCGGCGGCACACCGCCCCAGAACAACAACGACTACACCGAAGCGGCCTGGGCGGAACTGCCCCGGGCCTCGGCCGTGGAGAACGAGGGCCGAGTGGAGTGGATCCTGAAGAACTCCTATCCGCGCGTCACGACGACCGTTCTGCGCGATACGCTCCGAGCCACGGCCGGCTATCAGGCCTTCCCCACCGGCTACTTCTCGGAGAGCGATGCGATCGCGGGAACGCAGGCCGCGATCTGGCACCTGACCGATGGCGTCTCGCTCGACCTGGACAACACCAACCCGAACAACGCACGCGTCAAGCTCCTCTACCAGTACCTGCTCGAGTTCTCGGAGGGCCAGGCGCCCGCTTCGGCGCAGAGTCCCCGCGTCGAGATCCAGTCCGGAACGGGGCGCACCGAGTTCTCCGTCGAGCCGCAGAGCGCCTTCGGCCCCTTCGTCCTCGATGCGAACATCGAGGCGACGCCGACCGTCACCGGCCCCGCCCGGCTCGTCGACGCCTCGGGTCAGGCCCTCACCGGCCCCCAGAGCGCCGGGACGACCTTCTGGGTGCAGCCCACCGCATCTCCCGCGGCAGCCGGCTCTGCGACGATCTCGGCGCAGACCGCCTCGGCCACCACGACATCGGTGCACGCGATCTTCGGCAGGCAGCAGGTCTCCCCCTTCGCCGCCCGCGAGACGCTGTCGACGCTCTCGAGCTCGTCGCAACGCGCCACCGACAGCCTCGAGGTGAGCTGGGAGATCGACCAGAACTCCCCCGAGCACTACGACGCGAACGGCGAGGCCACCGAGCGCGGCTACGTCTACCACCCGCGCGCCGAGCTGAGCCCCACCCTCGAGCGGATCTTCTTCACCGACGGCACCACGACCCGGACCGACCTCGTGGGCCTGACCTCGACGGGGGCCCATCAGAGCGCGAACGTCTACTCGGCCGCGTTCGCCGACACCGCCGTCGACGCAGCCCAGGGCCCGAATCTGCCGAGCGGCACGCGCTTCCAGGAGGAGGACTGGTCCGCGAACGGGCACCTGACCGAGAACCCGCACCAGGGCGCCGTCGCACGCGTGCTCCAGAGCTCCTACCCCGAGCTCAGCGTGGCGCAGCTCACCGCGGATCTGAAGGCCGCGAATCGGCTGCCGCAGAACTCGGGGAACGTGAAGAACTGGGAGGCGATCGCGGGCACCCAGGCGGCGATCTGGCACTTCACCGACGGCAAGCGCCTCGACACCACACGCTATGCGAGCCCCGTCTCCGCCTCCTCGGCAGCGACCGCGGAAGGCTTCGACCCCGGGGCCGTGCTCGACGGCGATCCCTCGACCGGCTGGCGCGCCGCAGGCCCCGGCGAAGCGATCCTCGAATTCGCATTCCCCGCCGACTTCGAACCCCGCTCCTACGCCGTGACCACGCTCGCGGGAGGCGAGCAGGGCGGCACACCGACGTCCTGGAGGCTGCAGCGCAGTTCCGACGGCGTCACCTTCTCCGACGTCTCCACGGGATCGGTGAGCCACACCTTCGCGGGCGGCGATCCCGAGACCCGCGCCAGCAACAACATCCCTCCGGGCGCGAGCTACGGAGCCTATACGACGATCTACCGGATCGTGTTCTCCGGAGCCGCCGATCCCGAGCAGCCCGTGCAGATCGGCGATGTCGCGTTCACCGGCTTCGGCGTCTTCGGCACGCAGCCGAACTACGAGTATCGCGAGTACGCGAACGGCACGAACGTGGTGCAGACCTACCTGCATCTCGTCGCGCTGGGCGAGTCGCAGCCCGTGCCGAACCCCGAGCCCGCCGCGGCGCTCACAGGAGCGCAGGAGCGCTACGAACGAGACGACCTCGCCGCACCGATCGGGCCGTTCCTCTACGAGGGCGCACTGGCCGCCGAGATCACTCTCACGGGCCTCGACGCCGCCGCGGGGGCCGGCCTGCTGCTCCCGGCAGACGCGCTGCCCGATCCCGCCCCGGCAGCAGGAGGGGATGCGACCGCCGCGCCGCAGATCTCGGCCGCAGCACCCGCCGCGTACGCAGGCGCGGAGCCGGTGAGCAGCCTCGTGCTCGCCCCGGGCGACTCCTTCTATCTCCAGCCGGGCGACGACGAGAGCGGCGAGGCCGTGTTGACGGCGATCACCACCGCCGTCAACTGGACCACCGCCCGGGCGCTGACGGGCACCACCCAGGCGGGTTCGCCCGGGCCGACCCTGACCCGGCTCGGCGTGCAGGCCACCCGCGCATCGTTCACCTTGCACGTGCCGTTCTCCCTCGCGCAGGGGTCCGGCGAACCGCCGGTCGAGATCGACGACGAGGAGCCGGTTCCGATCGACGACGAGGCACCCGCGACGGACGACGACGCGCCCGTGACGGACGACGACGCGCCCGTGACGGACGACAAGACCTCGGATGTCGAGACGGTGTCCGATCGGACACTGGAGGTCGCACCGTCGACGGCGGCTCCGGCCGGCTCGCTCCCGGAGACCGGGGCCCTCGGCGACGCGGCGACGCGGCTCGCGGTGGCCTCTGCCGCACTGCTCGCCCTCGCGTTCGCCGCCTTCGCCGCAGCACGGCCCGTCCTCACGGGACGACGGAACCTCTCCGTCCCCGCAACGGAGCGGAGCCGACCGTGACCCCGCTGCTCGCTCTCGGCGCGCTCCTCGGGCTGCTCGCACTGACCGCCGTCCTGGCCGTGGTCGTGCGGAAGCGACCCGGTCGCGCGCGGCGCATCGAGCACGGGGACGGCCTGGTCCCCCAGGAGCTCGGCGTCGATCGCCTCGGCCCGGAGGGCACGGTGGTGCAGTTCAGCACGGCGTACTGCTCCCGCTGCCCCGGCACGCGCCGTGTCCTCTCAGAGCTCGTCACACGCTACGCAGGCGTCGACTTCGTGCACGTCGATGTCACGGACCAGCCCCGGTTGGCCTCGAAGCACAAGCTGCTGCAGACGCCCACCGTGCTGATCCTCGACGGCGGGGGCGTGCCCCGATCCCGCTTCACCGGCACCATCGACCGTCGCACCATCACCCGAGAACTGGAACTGATCGCAGGAGATCCTCATCATGACTGACACAGACAGCTCCCCCGCCGGCGCAGACCGGCCCGCCGGCGCCATCGACGCGCGCGGCCCGCGGGTGAGCGCGGGCTTCACCTCTCTGCTGCTGCTCGTGGGCATCGCATTCGCCCTCATCGGCAATTCGACGGAAGGATCGCTGGCGTCGCTGACCCTGGGCGAGCGCGTCGCCGATCCCGGCTTCCTGATCCTCGCCCTCGTCGCACTGCTGTTCGCGTGGTCGCTGATCTCGGCGAAGACCCAGCCCCTCTCCGCCCTGTTCCGCGCGGTGATCCAGCCCCGCCTGTCGGCTCCGACCGAGTGGGAGGATCCGCGTCCGCCGCGCTTCGCCCAGGGAGTCGGGCTGGTCGTGGTCGGAGCAGGGCTCGTGCTGCACCTCATCGGCGTGCCGTGGGCGCTCGTGATCGCGGGAGCGGCCGCCTTCGTGGCCGCCGCGCTCAACGCTTCGATCGGCTTCTGCCTCGGCTGCGAGATCTACCTGCTGCTCGCGCGCGCCGGGATCACGGGCCGTGGTGGCGAACGGGCGGCATGAGCAGCTCCGATAGAAACTGATTCCGTAGCTCAGAAGAGGTTTCGCTTTCGATTTCGTCGAATAAATCGCGGTAGGACGCTCAGAACTCGGCGCGAGCCCAGCTAGTGCTGCGCAGCGAGGTGTGCGAGACTGGGCGCGTACCAATCCCCGACGAAGTCACTAAGGAGTGAGTCATCTATGGGCACCTTCGCCGTCATCAATCCGGCCACGGGCGAGACCGTTGCCGAGTACCCCGACGCGACCGCTGAGGAGATCGAGGCCAGCCTGGCCTCGGCGCAGAAGGCCTACCAGGAGTGGGCCCGCAAGACGACCGTGGCCGAGCGCGCCGCACTGGCCGCCCGCGCCGCCGAACTCTTCGACGAGCGCAAGGACGAGCTGGGCGCCATCATCAACCGCGAGATGGGCAAGCCGCTCGACCAGTCGATCGGCGAGGCGGAGTTCTCGGGTGCGATCACGGCCGCGTTCGCCGCGAACGCCGAGAAGTGGCTCGCCGACGAGGAGCTCGAGGTCGAGGACGGCCTGCGCTCGTTCTTCCGCTTCCAGGGCACCGGCGTGATCCTCGGCATCATGCCGTGGAACTACCCGTACTACCAGGTCGCCCGCTTCGCGGTGCCGAACCTCATCCTCGGCAACACGATCGTGCTGAAGCACGCGGCGCAGTGCCCCGAGTCGGCGCTCGCACTCGAGCAGCTCTTCCGCGATGCGGGCTTCCCCGAGGGCGCCTACGTCAACGTGTTCGCGACCCACGAGCAGATCGCCGACATCATCGCCGACGACCGCATCCAGGGCGTCTCGCTGACCGGCTCGGAGCGCGCGGGCGCGATCGTGGCCGAGCAGGCCGGTCGCGCGCTCAAGAAGTGCGTGCTCGAGCTGGGCGGCTCCGACGTCTTCCTGGTGCTCGACACCGATGATCTCGACCACGCGGTCGAGCACGCCGTGGGCGGCCGCATGGAGAACACCGGCCAGGCCTGCAACGGCTCGAAGCGCATCGTCGTGCTCGACAAGTACTTCGACGAGTTCAAGGAGAAGTTCGTCGCCGCGATCGGCGGGCAGAGCTACGGCGACGACTTCGGTCCGCTCTCCTCGGCTCAGGCCACCAAGACGCTGGCCTCCCAGGTGCAGGGTGCGCTGGATCAGGGCGCGGAGGTGCTCGTCGGCAACAACGAGCCCGAGGGCAACGTCTTCACCCCGACCGTGATCTCGAACATCACGCCGGCGATGGACGTCTACAGCCAGGAGCTCTTCGGCCCCGTCGCGCAGCTCTACAAGGTGTCGAGCGACGAGGAGGCCATCGAGCTGGCCAACTCCTCCCCCTACGGCCTCGGCTCGGTCGTGATCTGCGACGATCTCGAGCGCGCCGAGCAGGTCGGCAACCAGCTCGACGTGGGCATGGTCTTCATCGGCGGCGCCGGCCTCGAGGGCGCCGACGTGCCCTTCGGCGGCGTGAAGAAGTCGGGCTACGGCCGTGAGCTCGGCAAGGTCGGCATGCTCGAGTTCGCCAACAAGAAGCTCTTCCGCTTCGCCGCGAAGTAGGCTCGGACAACAGAGAGGGCCCCGGGATCCGTTCAGGATCCCGGGGCCCTCTCTGCGTCCGCTTCCCCGCCGGCGCCGGCGCACCCGAACCCGGCGTTCGAAGCCGATGGTTCCAGCGCCGATACTTCGCCCGGTTTCGAACGCGCAGCGCGGGTCGAGCCGCGGTGCCGCCGAGTCGAACGCTAGTTCTCCAGCAGCAGTCCCTCGAAGAACTCACCCAGCTGCTCGGGGCGGTCGAGCGGCAGGATCGCCGATACGTAGTGGTCGGGACGCACCACGACCACGGCGCCCTCTCGCGAGATCCCGCGCAGCTCGAAGATGTCCTCATCGGGCAGCGCCGCGTAGATCTTCTCGTAGTCGGTCAGCCCGAAGGGCCCCGATGCGGGCAGGAAGAGCCTCGATGCCTGCGAGATATCGACGCTGTGATGGTGCTGCTGGTACACCGCCTTGACATCGAAGATCGCGTCGATGTCCGCGCCCTCCGGGGTGAAGCGGTGCAGCGGCGACGCCTCGTTCGAGAGCACCCACTCGGCCCAGCTGTTCAGGCGCTCGCCCGAGGCGTCGGCGAAGGCGTACACGCGGAAGCGGCCGTCGGCGCGATGGTGATGCCCCAAGTGCAGCTCCACCGCGTCGGAGACGCGCGTGGTCCTCACCGACTTGAAGCGCTTGCCGATCGGGAACCCGGTCGCGAGCTCCTGATTCGCGCCGTCGCTCGTGAGCATCGACTCGGTGTACTCGGTCATGAACCCCGCGGGGAACTCCGCGGTGCGCACGTAGAACTCCGCGACCTCGTCCGGGGAGTCGAACTCCTCGGGCTTCTTCGCCATGAGCGTCGACCACTCGTGGTCGAAGTCGATGAGGTTCTTCGAGGTGACCCAGCGCTCGTCCGAGTACGTCTTGAGCAGGGACTCGGGGCTGCGGCCCTCGAGCACGTAGCCGAGCTTCCAGCCCAGGTTCCAGCCGTCCTGCATCGACACGTTCATGCCCTGCCCGGCCTTGGCGCTGTGCGTGTGGCAGGCGTCGCCCATCAGGAACACGCGCCCCTTGCCGTCGGGCGAGGTCGCCGCGTCGTCGAAGCGGTCGGTGAGGCGGTGCGCCACCTCGTACACGCTGTGCCAGGGCACGTCGCGCACCTCGAGGGTGTAGGGGTGCAGGATCGCATTCGCCCGGGAGATGACCTCCTCGAGCGGGGTGTCGCGCACCTTGCCGCCGTCGTTCTCATCGGTCTCGCCGAGGTCGACGTAGATGCGCGCCAGGTGGTTCCCCTCCCGCGGGATGTGCAGGATGCTGCCGGCCTCCGAGTGGATGATGCACTTCTTGCGGAAGTCGGGGAAGTCGGTGAACGCGAGCACGTCCATGACGCCCCACGCGTGCAGCGAGCTGGAACCGGCGAGCGAGCCGCCGATCGAGCGGCGCACGGCCGAACGCGCCCCGTCGGCGCCGATGACGTACTTCGCGCGCACGACGAGGGTCTCGCCGTCGCCGCCCTCCTCGGACTTGGCGGTGTTGATCCCCGCTCCACTGTAGCCCGAGACGCGGCGCAGCGTCACCGCGACGGGGTACTCGCCCTCGCCCGTGACCTCGAGGTCGATGAACTCGTACCCGTAGTCGACGTCCCCTCGGGCCGGGGCACGGCGCGCGTACTCGGCGAAGTAGTCGATGACGCGGGCCTGGTTGACGATGAGGTGCGGGAACTCGCTGATGCCGCTCGGGTCGTCGGGCGTGATCGAGCTGCGGACGATGTTGGCCGGGTTCTCCGGGTCGGGCGTCCAGAAGTCGGTCTCGGTGATCTGGTAGGCCTCCTGGATGATCTGCTGCGCGAAGCCGAAGGCCTGGAAGGTCTCGACGCTGCGCGCCTGGATGCCGTCGGCCTGGCCGAGCACGAGACGTCCGTCGCGGCGCTCCACCACGCGGGTCACCACGTTCGGGAACTGCGCGAGCTGGGCCGCGGCGACGATGCCCGCCGGTCCCGAACCGACGATCAGCACGTCGATCTCCTCGGGAAGCTCCTCCGGGCGGTTCAGGCCGACGCCTGCGGCGGGCTGAATCCGAGGATCGGTGGAGACGTATCCGTGGTGGTGGAACTGCACTGTTTCTCCTCACTGCGCCGTGGCGGTGGATTCCACGTCACAATGTTCTATAATTGAACATGAAGTTTGAATATCGCACAGTAAGGATAAACCGCCTCGCGCGTTCGCACAACATCCGACTCCCCGGCATCCGCCAGAATGGTTCACATGACTTCCACGAGCGACACCCCGGCGGCCACCGCCGGCTCTCAGACCGCAGGGTCGCAGACCCTGGCCCGAGGCCTCCGCGCGCTCGAACTGCTCGCCGAGGCCGAGCAGCCGCTCTCCATCGCCGACCTCGCGCAGCGGCTGGGCGTGCACCGATCCAACGCATACCGCGTGCTGCGCACCCTCGAGCAGCACCGCTTCGTCACCCGCGACCAGGCCGGCCGGATCCGGCTCGGTCCGAAACTCACCGTGCTCGCCCGCGGCGTCGCCCCCGCCCTGCACACCGCCGCGATGCCCGCCCTCACCGAACTCGCATACGAGCTCGGCATGACCGCGTTCGTCACGGTGCTCGACATCGACGACGTCGTGACCCTCGCCACCGTCGAGCCCGCGAACGTCGCCGCCAGCGTCGCCCGGAACCCGGGCGTGCGCCACCCCGTCGATCGGGGCGCCCCCGCCCGGGCCATCGAATCGTCCCTCACCGCCTCGGAGCGCAAGGCCTTCCTCGGTTCCGGCGAGCTCAGCGCCGCAGCCATCGAGGCGCGCCGCAACCGCTACGCCCTCAGCCACGACGAGGTCATCGACGGCGTCACGAGCATCGCCGTCCCCCTCCGCATCGACGGCGAACCCCCCGCCGCGGTCGCCGTGGTGCACTTCAAGCTTCCCGAGCCCCTCGACTCCGTCGTCGAGGCGCTGCACGACGCCGCAGATCGCATCGCGCAGAGCTACCGCTGATCCCGACCCGCCGATCGAGCCCCGTCGAATTCACGGCGCCCGCCCGCCGATCGAGCGGAGTCGAAATCACGGCAAAGCCCGCCGATTGAGCGGAGTCGAAATCACGGGCGCAATGCCATGAATAGTCACTGTCGAGGAACGACTCGCGCGATATGTACTATAGGTAGCGTCCAGCTCGGTCGGTCCGTCTCCGACCCGGCCGGCTAAGGCGCTCGAAAAAGGGGCGTTGCTGTCAGGGCTACGACGCCCGGCGAGACATACACGGTTTCCCTTGTCATTCGAGTTCTTCTCAAAAGGATCTGTGATGTCCACTTCTGCCCCCACGCTCGTCTATACCCTCGCGACCGCGCTCGCCCGCCACGCCGACCGCAGCTTCGGCCTCATGGGCAACGGCAACGCCCACCTCATCCAGAGCCTCTCGGAGCTCGGCGTGCCCTACACCGCCGTGCGCCACGAGGCCGGCACCGTGGCCGCGGCCGACGCGTACACCCGCGTCAGCGGCCGACTCGCCATCGCCACCACCACCTACGGCGCCGGCTTCACCAACACCCTCACCGCCCTGGCCGAGGCCGCACAGGCCCGCACTCCCATGCTCGTCGTCGTCGGCGACGCCCCGAGCGGCGGTCCCCGCCCCTGGGACGTCGACCAGGAGATGCTCGCCGCGGCCCTCGGCGTGCGCACCCACATGCTCTCCGTCGCCGGCATCGAGCGCACCGTGGATCGCGCCGTCTCGTACGCGCAGCGCGTGCGTCGCCCCGTCGTGATCGCCATCCCCTACGACCTCGTCACCGAGTCGGCCGTCCAGCCCGCGATCGCCTCCGCCGAACCGCAGGGCATCGACCTCAACGACCCCGCCGTGCTCGCGTCGCTGAGCGCGTCGGTCGCCGAGATCGCCCCGGCCCAGCCCGTCGCCCCCGTGGTGCCGCAGGGACTCGGCGGTCCCGCCGGCCACCAGATCGAAGCGGCCGTGCGCGCGCTGCTCGAAGCCGAGCGCCCCGTCGTGATCGCCGGCCGCGGTGCGCACCTCTCGGGCGCATCGGCCGAGCTCGGCGCCATGGCCGACACGCTCGGCGCACTCACCGCGAGCACCGCGCTCGCCCGCGGCATCTTCCCGGACCAGCGCTTCGACCTCGGTGTCACCGGCGGCTTCGGCCAGCAGGCGGCCATGGCGACGATCGAGGCCGCCGATGTCGTGCTCGTGGTGGGGGCGGGCCTCAATCAGTTCACCATGCGCTTCGGCGACCTCTTCGGGGCCGGTGCCACCGTGATCCGCATCGACGACGAGCAGGTCGCTCCCCCGAAGACCAACCGTCCCATCACGCACCTGCTGCTGCAGGGCGACGCCCGAGCCACCCTCGGCACGCTGCTGGGCGCGCTCGTCGAGGCGGGCCGGGTGCCGGGCGGCTGGCGCGAGAGCGTACTCGGCCTCGAGCCCGGAGGGGCGCTGCGCGTGCGCGACACCGGCTTCGCCGAGCACCCCGACGGCATCTGCGCCGACGGTCGCCTCGACCCCCGCAGCGTCGCCACCCGCGTCGCCGAGCTGCTGCCCGCGGATCACCACATCACCACGGACGGCGGCCACTTCATCGGCTGGGCAAGCATGTACTGGCCCATCGCCTCGCCCGAGCGCCTCATCATGGTGGGCACCGCCTACCAGACCATCGGCATCGGCTTCCCCACCGTCGCCGGTGTCGCAGCCGCAGCCCCCGGCACCACCACGGTGCTGAGCACGGGCGACGGCGGCGGCCTCATGGCGCTCGCCGACCTCGAGACCGCGATCCGCACCTCTCCCAGCAACGTGATCGTGGTCTGGAACGACGGGGCGTACGGCGCCGAGGTGCATCTCTACGGGGCCATGGGCCTGGACGAGGCTCCGATGCTGATCCCGGACATCGACTTCGCGGGCGTCGCGACTGCGCTCGGTGCGCAGGGCGTGCAGGTGCACCGCCTCGAGGACCTCGAGGCCCTGCGCGCCTGGACCGCCGCCGGCGCGCAGGGCACGATCCTGCTCGACTGCCGCATCTCCCGCAGCGTCGTGGCCGAGTACCAGCGCGAGATCCAGCGCGTCAACGGCCTCGACGTGGAGTAGCGGACACCGCTCACGTCCAAATACTTCGGCTCTCACCGTTCGTTCGGACGGAAACCTGTGAATTCGTCCGAATGAACGGTGAGAGCCGAAGCATTGGCGGTGGCCGCCGGGACCGCAGTCTCATCCCCCTCCGCCCGCCGGTTTCTCTCCTCGCGCGCCACCTTCCCTCTTCGCGCGCCAGTAGTTGTCACCTCAGGGCACGCGAGGCAGCATCTACTGACGCGCGAAGGTAGAGGAGCGACGGGGAGGTGAGTCGGGATCAGGAGAGCGGTAGACCGTGTGCACTACCTCCGGGCAGTAGCGGCCCGGTCTCACCCGCGGGTGGGATCAGGCCGCTACTGCTCGGCGCGGGTGTAGACGGGAACACCCTCGATCCAGGTCGAGACCACGCGGGCGCGGTGCAGCTCATCGCTCGGCATCTCGAACGGATCGGGTTCGATCACCACGAGGTTCGCGAGGTAGCCCTCGCGCACGCTGCCGGTGTCGTGATCCCGGTGGTTCACGTAGGCGCTGCCGGAGGTGTAGGCGGCGAACGCCGTCGCGAGGTCGAGGCGCTGGCGTTCTCCGCCCAGGGGTTCGGCGTCGACGCCCGGAGCCACACGGGTGACGGCGACGTGGATCGCCGCGAGCGGATCCGCGCTCGACACCGGCCAATCGCTGCCCGCGGCCAGGCGCGCGCCGTGCGCGTGCAACTCGCCGAACGGGTACTGCCGGGCCTCGGCGCCCTGCTGCAGGAAGGGCAGGGTGAGGGTGTCGAGCTGCTCCTCGTGCGTGGCCCAGAGCGCCTGGAGGTTCGCTATCGCGTCGACCTCCGCGAAACGCGGGGTGTCGGCTGCGGAGACCACCTGCAGGTGAGCCAGGTGATGCCGCCCATCGCTCGGGCCGTTGGCTGCGCGAGCGGCCCGAACGGCATCGAGCGCGTCGCGCACGGCTCGGTCGCCGAGGGCGTGGAAGTGCACCTGCATGCCCGCCGCATCGAGGCGGACGACCGCCTCGCGCAGAGTCTCGGCATCGATGAAGGAGATGCCGTGGTTGCAGGTGTCGTGTCCGCGCGCATCGCGGTAGGGATCGATCATGGATGCCGTGAAGTTCTCGGCGACCCCGTCGACCATCATCTTGACGGTGCCGAGCTCGAAGCGCTCGGCCGATCCGCTGTCGCGGCGCTCGTCGCGGCGCGACAGCATCGTGTCGATCTGCTCAAGACCGGCCGCGCGATCCCACCACTGGGCGCCGACGACGTGCACCTTGAGCGCACCCTCCGCGACGGCCCTGAGGTAGACATCGCGGCTGCCCATCTCGGCGCCCTCGTCGCCCACCCAGGCGTCCTGCCAGCCCGTGATCCCCAGCGCGAGCAGCTCCTCCTGCGCTCGCAGCAGTCCGCGGTAGGCGAGTTCTCCATCGGTCGCGGGCTTCACCGCCGAGAAGAGGCCGCCGGCCCCCTCATGGAAGGTCCCGGCAGGGAAGCCGTCGGCCTCGCGCTCGATCCGCCCGTCCTCCGGGTCGGGGGTCGCAGCATCGATCCCCGCCCGCCGTATGGCCTCGGTGTTCGCCCACGCGCTGTGATGATCGCGGCTCATGAGGAAGACGGGTCGATCCGGGACGATCGCGTCGAGCAACGCGCGACTCGGGGACCCTCCTGGGAAGTGATCCATCGACCATCCCCCGCCCAGGATCCACTCCTCCTCCGGGTACGCCGCCGCGTAGGCGGCGACCGTCGCGACCGCTTCGTCGGCGTTCCCCGCCTCCGTGAGGTTGCACTGCAGCAGCTCAACGCCGGCTCCCACGGGATGCACGTGCGCGTCTTGGAACCCCGGAGAGAGCAGTGCTCCTTCGAGAACGATCCTTCTGGTGGTGGGGCCGACAAGCGCATCGGCCTCCGCTTCGGGGACGACGGCGCTGATGCGCCCCCCGGTCACGGCCACGGCGTATCCCGTAAGTGGATCTCCTGAGCCGGTGAACACGGCTCCTCCGGTGAACAGCAGATCGGCGGCCATGTCGGTTTCCCCTCGTCGTCGGCGGGATCGGTGTGATCGGGACAGCGTGAGCGCACCGCGGCGGACGCTTCGCTCATCTCTGAGGCGATCCGCAAGGATGTCACCTCGCTCCAGAACTATCCGATCACGTCGTCGAATCACCCGTACCGATGCGAACACGAGCCTACCGCGGGCGGCGGTCTCAGAGCACGCCGACCGCGATCCCGCCTTCCTCGGCGGGGCCCGAACCCCCGGGAGTGTCAGGATCGCGCCGCGAGCCCCTCAACGAGCCGCGCGAAGGACTCGTAGGCGCGCCGGGGGTCCATCGTCTGCGCCGCCACGCCGATGGCGGCCTCGCGCAGTGCCCCGACCAGCAGCACGGCGGCGCCCCCCGCGTCGACGTCGGCGGCGACATCGCCCGCGGCCTGCGCCCGCTCCAGCTCCTCGCGGATCGACACGACGCTCGCACCCGAGCCGATGCCCCGCTCCTCCCCGTCCACGACCAGGGTGGGGCCGGAGACGTTGTAGAAGTGGCCGATGCGCGCGTCGCCGGCCAGATCGAACATCGCACGGGCGTGCGCCACGATCCTGCCCCGCCAATCGTCCGCGGCGAGCACGGCCTCGCGCGTCCGCTCGACGAGCTGCCGGCCGAGTCTCGCGTAGGCGGCGCGCAGCAGTTCGTCGCGACCGCCCGGGAAGTGCGCGTAGACGGTACCGCGGGAGATGCCCGACTCCGCCGAGATGCGATCGATCGTCGTCTCCGAGAGCCCCCCGCCGGCGACGACGGCGAGCACCGCGTCGACGAGCTCGCGCCGGGTGCGCAACTGCCGCCGCTCGCGCAGACTGGTCGGTCGGCTCTCGCTCTCCCCGTTCACACTGCCCATTCTAGGGATCACCCTCCACCCCGCTCTCCACCGTGCCCTCCACCCCGGGACACGCCGCGCACACCACGAACCGGCACTTGTGCAGACGACCTCACTTTTCTATACTCGGAGTATAGTTTTCTGCCGGGATCCCAGCAATCACGTCAGTTCCTCGAAAGGACACGCATGATCACCGTCGATCTCACCGCGGCGACAGAGCTCGCTCGCGAGGCCCTCGCCGAGTACGGCCTGGCGCCCGACACCGAGCTCACCCTGCTGAAGCAGCGCGAGAACTTCGTGTTCTCGCTCGGCCACGGCGGCACGGACTACGTGCTGCGCGTGCATCGTCAGGGCTATCACAGCGACGAGGAGCTCGGCTGCGAACTCGACTTCGTGCGCGCCCTGCACGGCGAGGGCGTTGCGGTGCCCCACTTCGTGCCCCTGAGCGATGGCCGCGGCTTCTGCGTAGCGGGCGCCGGGCACCCGGCCGGCGCGCACCAGATCGACCTGCAGCACCTGATCCCCAACCACGGCAACTTCGGCGACGAGCGCACGGGCGTCGACGGCACCGCCGCGATCGACCCCGCCGACTTCGCCGAGCTCGGGCGGCTCGCGGCGCGAGTGCACGATGCCACCGAGCGGTCGGGCTACACGATGGCGGTTCCGCGCGACGACTGGGACCTCGACGGCCTCGTCGGCCCGGAGCCCGCCTGGGGCGATCCCCTGCGCATCGAGGAACTCGCCGGCGAGGATCGCGCGGCCGTCGTGGCCGCGATCGCGCGCATCCGCGAGGAACTGGGCGCCTACGGCTCCCCCGCTCACCGATTCGGCCCCATCCACGCCGACCTCACGCCCGAGAACGTGCTGCGCACCCCCGGCGGTCTCGTGCTCATCGACTTCGACGACTTCGCGGCCGGCTGGCACCTCTTCGACCTCGCCACGGCGCTCTACTTCTACACCCCGCACCCCCGCTACGCCGAGTACCGCGACGCGCTCTTCGGCGGATACGAGTCGGTGCGACCGCTCGACGACGCCGACCGGAAGGTCTTCCCGGCGATCCTGCTGGCGCGCGGCCTCACCTACCTCGGCTGGTCCGCCGACCGCCGCGGCGAACCGACCGCGGAGTGGCACGCCACCACGGTGCTCCCCCACATCGTCCGACTGTCGCGCGAGCTCGTCGCCTCCGCATGAGCGTCGTTCCCGCCCGACCACCGATTCCGTATTCGTGGGCGAGATCCTGCGACTCGCTCCGCTCGCGCAGGATGACGAACGGGACCACCCGCTCCCGCAGGATCACGAACGAGACCACCCGCTCCCGCAGGATGACACCAGAGAAACCCGAGGAGAACGCAGAATGACCTCCAACGCCGAACTCATCGAGCGCCGCAACCGCACGATCGGCCCCTACTCGCCGCTCTTCTACACCGAGCCCCTGCAGTTCGTGTCGGCCAAGGGCGTGTGGTTCACCGAGGCGAGCGGCGAGCGCTACCTCGACGGCTACAACAACGTGCCGCACGTCGGCCACTGCAACGACCGCGTGGTCGCCGCGCTCGCCGACCAGGCCGCCACGCTCAACGTGCACACCCGCTACCTCAACGAGCGCGTGGTCGACTACTCGGAGCGCCTGCTCGCCACCTTCGAGCCCCGCCTCGACCGCATCTTCTTCGGCAATTCGGGATCCGAGGCCAACGAGCTCGCGATCCGCATCTCGCGCCAGCTCACCGGCAGCACGGGCATGATCGTGTCCGACTACAGCTACCACGGCACCACGATCACCCTCGCCGGGCTCACCACCGGACTCAAGACGGCGATCCCCCTCGACCCGAACGTGCGCACGCTGCGCATCCCGGATCTGGATCGGGATCCCCGCCCCGAGGCCGAAGTACTCGCGGAGACGCTCGCCTCGCTCGACGCGTCGATCGCGTCGCTGCAGGAGGCCGGCTTCGGCGTCGCCGCCTGCCTCTTCGACCCCCTGTTCTCCACCGAGGGCATGCCCCGCCTGCCCGAGGGCCTCGTGCAGGGCATCGCGGATCGCGTACGCGCCGCCGGCGGCATGGTCATCGCGGACGAGGTGCAGAGCGGCTTCGGGCGCACCGGCACCCACATGTGGGGCCACCAGTACGCGGGCATGGCGGCGGACCTCGTGACCATGGGCAAGCCGATGGGCAACGGCCATCCCATGTCGGCGGTGGTGACGAGCGAGGACGTGCTCGATCGCTTCGGCTCGCAGAACGAGTTCTTCAACACCTTCGCGGGCAACCCGGTCTCGGCCGCCGTCGGCGAGGCCGTGCTGCTCGAGATGGAGGAGGAGCAGCTCATGGCGCGGGCGAAGACCCTCGGCGACGAGGCAGCCGCGCGCTTCCGGGAGTTCGCCGCGCGCTACGACTTCGTGCGCTCGGCCAAGGGCGTCGGCATGTTCCTGGGGCTCGATTTCGCCGTGGACGGCGAGCCCGCTCCGCAGCTCGCGAAGCAGGTCGTCGAGGCGATGAAAGCTCGTAAGGTGCTCATCTCGAGGATCGGGCGCGACGAGAGCGTGCTCAAGGTGCGCCCGCCGCTCGCCTTCGGCGCGGAGGAGCTGCCGATCCTGCTCGACGCGCTTGCCGATGCTCTGTCGGAAGTTTAAGGTGTATCCTCTCGGCAGGTAGATCGAAGAAGGTGATTGGCTGTGCAGATCGCTCCGCAACGAGGCGGCGCCTCGCGCCCAGAGTCTCGCCCCGCCCAGGTCGACAGCCTCGGGGGCTTTCGCAATCTGGTGTCATCGTCGTTCGTGCCGCTGCGCATCAGCACCGAACGCGATGACGCCTTCTCGGCCCGGCTGACAGCCGCAGACGCCGACGACATCGTCTTCACGGAGGTGGCCGCGAGACCTCACCTCGTCGAGCGCACCCCCGAGACCATCGCCAGCGGCGGCAGCGGCTACTACAAGGTGAGCCTGTTGATCTCCGGCAGCAGCATCCTCGTGCAGGACGGCCGCGAGCTCGTCATGCGGCCGGGCGACCTGACCGTGTACGACACGTCGCGCCCCTACTCGCTGCTGTTCGGCGAGGAGTTCCGCAACCTCATCATGATGTTCCCGAAGGACCGGCTCGACATCCCGATCCCCTTCACGGAGCAGCTCACGGCGGTGTCGTTCGCGCAGGAGCACAGCGGCCTCACCCCGGTGATCACGACCTTCCTCTCCCAGTTCCCCGCTCAGCTGACGCACCTCTCCGACCGCGTGCGCGCGAAGCTCGCCCACACCAGCCTCGATCTCATGGGAACGCTGTTCTCCACCATCCTCGACGCCGACCCGGGGCAGCGCGACCCGCACCAGGTGCTGCTGCAGAAGATCTACAGCTACATCGACCTCCACCTCGCGTCGCCCGAGCTCTCCCCCGGCAGCATCGCGGCCGCGCACTACATCTCCACGCGGCACCTGCACTCGCTGTTCCGGCAGGCCGACACCACGGTGTCGACCTGGATCCGCGAGCGGCGTCTCGAGCGCTGCCGCACCGATCTGCTCGATCCGGTGCTCAGCGACCGCACCGTCTCCGCGATCGCTGCGCGCTGGGGCTTCACCGACGCCGCGCACTTCAGCCGCGTCTTCAAGGCGAGCTACGGCGTCTCGCCCAGCGAGCTGCGCCGCTTCTGATTCGTGCTCCGAGCGCCCGCCCGGCCCCTCGGCCGAGCGGGTGCTCGGTGCGCCTTCTGCAGCGCCGGATCCGCGTTTTCGGCGCCACACCGCAACCGAGTCGTAATACTCGTTGTCCAGCAGTGCACGGGCATTGTCTGTAGCGGTGCTGATCGGTTCGCGACGCCCCGCGAGTGCTTACAGTGAGAGCACATTCCGAGCGATGAGGCTCGCCTGGCGCGCACCGCCCTCGGAACCCCGCTGTATCGATTCCAAGGGAGGAAGCCGGGACGATGACGACCCCCGACACCAGCACCATCGCAGCCGACCCGAACGAGTGGCGCACCTACGACGAGTTCGCCGCGGGCATCGACACCTTCCGACTGCCGAACACGAGCCTCGAGGGCCGTTCCCTCTCCCTCGTCCTCGAAGACGGCTCCGGGCTCGACCTGGTCTTCGGCGCCGATACCGCCCGCTGGAGCGCGACCGGCGCCTTCGCCACGGACGGCGAGCTGAGCGACCCCTACGACGCCGTGCGCGTGCGCGACGACGTCGTCTTCGTGAACCTGCCCATCGAGTCGCGCGAGCGCGAGGCCATCACCGTCGTGTTCTCGGAGACGACGCATCGCGCGCTCGTCGCCCGCTCCGAGATCGGCGAGGAGGACGTGGAGGGCGAGCCCCGCGTCGACCAGACCTTCTGGTCGGCCGTCACCGACGCGGGCGAGCCGAGCGGTGAGGTGCCGGGGCCGTCGCGCGATCTGATCGGCATGCGCAACCTCTACCGCTACAGCCCCCACCACCTCTACGAGCACGTCTACATCTCGAGCCAGCGCTACGCATGGCAGTGCGTGGAGGGCGTGCAGCGCGGGCACGGCGACATGGACATGTCGACCGTCTGGAAGTTCGCCGACGGCCTCTACCTCTTCTGCTTCCGCGAGTTCCGCATCGCCGTCGCGAGCGTGTGGCTGCACGACCTCGGCTACCAGCTGCACACGACCGGCGTCTTCCTCGGCATCACCGGCGAGGGTCGGGCCGAGCACTCGCGCGCAGGCGGTCGCATCTACCCGATCGGCACCGTCAAGTACCCCGACGTGCAGCCGGTCTGACTCCGATTCACTGCTCCATTCCCACTCCATCCATCCGAGAGGACACACCATGAAATCACGCATCCTGGGCGCTGCCGCGCTGACCGCGGCAGCCGCACTCGTGCTGAGCGGCTGCGCAGGCGGTGAGGGCGGCGGCGAAGGCGCACCGATCAAGCTCGGCTCCGTCAACACCATCAGCGGCCCCGCCACCTTCCCCGAGGCCTCGGAGGCCGCGAAGGCGGTCTTCGACAAGGTCAACGCCGACGGCGGCATCAACGGCCGCATGATCGAGTACAAGGTCACCGACGACAAGGCCGATCCCGCCACCGCCACCGCATCGGCGCGCGAACTGGTGGGCAGCGACGAGGTCGTCGCGCTCGTCGGCAGTGCGTCGCTGCTCGACTGCGAGATCAACGCGAAGTACTACGAGCAGGAGGGCGTCCGCTCGGTCCAGGGCATCGGCGTCGACCCCGGCTGCTTCAGCTCGCCCAACATCGCACCCACCAACATCGGCCCCTTCAACGACACCACCCTCACGATGCTCTACGGTTCGGAGGAGCTCGGGCTCGAGAACCTCTGCGTGCTGACGAGCGTCATCGGCTCCACCGGCCCCGCCTACCAGGCCGCGGTCGACCGCTGGAGCGAGATCACCGGCAAGCAGCCCACCTTCGTCGACGACACCGTGCCCTACGGCGGCGCCGACTACACGCCCTACATCGTGAAGGCGCGTGAGGCCGGCTGCGACGGCATCGTCGCCAACTCGGTCGAGCCCGATGCGATCGGCCTGATCAAGGCGGCGAACCAGCAGGGCTGGGACGACGTCACCTTCCTGCTCCTCACCTCGGTGTACAGCGAGAGCTTCGCGGCCGCCGTCGACAACAGCGCGGCCGGCGTCTACGTGCCCGCCGAGTTCTACCCCTTCACCGAGGACAGCGACGTCAACGCCGACTGGAAGGCGCTGATGGACGAGAACGGGATCACGCTCACCTCGTTCAGCCAGGGCGGCTACCTCGCAGCGACCTTCCTGGTGGAGGTGCTCGAGAGCATCGACGGCGACATCACCCGTGAGAGCGTCAACGAGGCGCTGAGCGGCATGGCTCCGATCGCCAATCCGATGATCGCCTACGAGTACCAGTTCGACAAGATCGCCGCGCAGGACTTCCAGCCCGGCGGGTGGCCCGTCGTGCTGAAGTCGGGCACCAACGCCTGGGAGCAGGCGGCCGACGACTGGCTGATGATCCCGGCGAACTGACCCAGCCGGCTTCAGACCGGTTCCGCACCCAACCGCTGCCCGGGTGAGTGAGCGGAGCGAATCGAAACCACTCCTCGTGAGGATTTCGACTCGCTCCGCTCGCTCGATCGGCAGCCAGCTCTGAAGGAATTCCATGCCTCACAGTCCCCACCCCCGACCGGTCCCGCGGAGGCGGCCGTGAACGGCGGCGCGCTGCTGCAGGGCGCGCTCTCGGGTCTCGCCGCCGGCGGCGTGTACGCGGTGTTCGCCGTCACGCTGACCCTCATGTCCCGCCTGGTGCGCGTCGTCAACTTCGCCCAGGCCGCCACCGGCATGTTCGCCGCGTTCATCGCGGTCTGGTTCGCCAGCAAGCTCGGCATGCCCGTCTGGCTCGCGACGGTCGCCGGCATCGTGGTCGGCGCGCTGCTCGCCGCCATCATCGGCTGGATCGCCGCGACCTGGCTCTCCGAGGCCGATCTCTCCACGCGATCCGCGATGACCGTCGGCCCCTTCCTGCTGCTGATGTCGCTCTCCTACATCATGTTCGGCAACAAGCCGCAGCCCTTCTCCCCGATCTTCAACGGCCCCGCGTTCACGGTCGCGGGCGTCGTGGTGAGCTGGGTCACCGTCATCACGGTCTCCCTCGCGATCGCGGTCGCCCTCGCATCGGCGCTCGTGCTGCGCAAGACGACGATCGGCACGAAGCTCCGCGCGCTCTCCGACCGCCCGACCACGGCGGAGCTCATCGGCATCTCGTCGAAGCCGCTGGCGATCGGCGTGTGGGCCGTGACGGGTGCGATCAGCGCCATCACGATCCTCATCATCGCGCCGACCCAGTCGAACGACGCCGTCAGCCTCTCCATGCTCATCATCCCCGCGGCCGCGGCCGCGCTGCTCGGCGGTTTCAAGCGCCTCGACCTCGCGGTCGTGGGCGGTCTGCTGCTCGGCCTCATCAACGGCATGGTGGCGCAGATCGGCGAACTGGCGCTCGTGCGCAACTTCGTGCCGCTCCTGTTCATCGTGATCCTGCTGCTGTGGTCGCAGCGAAAGGAGGTGTGGGATGCTGCTCGCTAATAGACGCCTGCGCAACGTCCTGCCCATCGCCGTCGCCCTCGTCTCGCTCGGAATCGCCTGGGCGCTGAGCGTGGGGCTCTCCGGATACACCGTCTACCTCGCGATCAGCATGGTGACGGCGACGATCTCGATCCTCGGTCTCGGCGTGGTCACCGGCTCGGCCGGCATCATCGCCCTGTGCCAGCTCACCTTCGGCGCCATCGGCGCATGGGTGGTGACCTTCCTCAGCAAGCACGAGGTCCCCGGCGGCTTCGCACTGTGGCTGATCGCGGGCGCGGCCGTCGCGGCGCTCGCCGGCGTGCTGCTCGGCCTCCCGGCGCTGCGCCTGCGCGGCGTCAATCTCGCCGTCGTCACCCTCGGCGCCGCGGCCGCGTTCGACGTGCTGCTGGTGCAGACCCAGTTCCCCGGCCAGACCGAGGGGCTCTCGGTGGAGCGCCCCGGGCTGTTCTCGAGCGACCGGCAGTACTTCTTCTTCGCGATGATCGTGCTCATCGTCTGCGCCTACCTGGTGTTCCTGCTGCAGCGCAGCCGGGTCGGCAGCAGCTGGAAGGCCGTGTCCTTCTCGGAGCGCGGCACCGCCGCCGTCGGCCAGAGCGTGCGCCTCGCGAAGCTCTCGGCATTCGCGGTGAGCGCCGCGCTCGGCGGCGTCGCGGGCGGCCTGCTGGCCGGTCAGGTCGGGATCCCCTACGCCTCCAGCTTCACGCCGATCATGTCGCTCGCGCTCTACATCCTCGCGGTGATGAGCGGCGCGTACCTCATCGACATGGCGATCTTCGGCGGTGTGCTCTGGGTGCTCGTGCCCGAACTCCTCAAGCGGTGGGGCGTGCCACAGGACTGGGGCTTCGTGATCTTCGGCCTGCTCGGCATCCAGGCCCTCACGAGCGGCTCGAACCTCGGCGAGGCGATCCGCGGCGGATTCCGCAAGCGGGCCAGGAAGCGCAAGGCGGCCGGCCCGGAGACGGTCCCGAGCGAGGTGGGCACGAGCGTGCTCGACGTCTTCGCCGTGCCCGAGGCCTCGGAGCCGATCCCCGCAGACGCCGCACCGGTGCTCGAGGTGCGCGGTCTCGGGGTGCAGTTCGGCGCGCTCAAGGCCAACGACGACGTGTCGCTGCAGGTGAAGCCCCGCAGCATCATGGGCCTGATCGGCCCCAACGGCGCGGGCAAGTCGACCTTCGTCGACGCGGTCAGCGGCTTCCTGCCGCAGCACACCGGAACGGTGCTGCTCGACGGCGAGGACATCACCCGGCTCTCCCCCGTGGCTCGTGCCCGCAAGGGCCTGCGCCGCACCTTCCAGCAGGATCGTGTACCCCCGCAGCTGACGGTCGAGGCCTACGTGCGCTTCGTGGCTCGCAAGCGGCTCGACCATGACGAACTGGCCGACGCCCTGGCGTTCCTCGGCTGTCCGCCCCCGGAGGAGCAGCTCGCGAGCGTCGATGTCGGCACGCGACGCCTCATCGAGGTCGCAGCAGCGGTGCTGTCGGGACCGCGCGTGCTGATCCTCGACGAGCCCGCAGCGGGTCTCTCCCACGAGGAGCACCTGCAGTTCGGGCACCGCCTCACCCGGATCCCGTCGCGCTTCGACACCGCGATCGTGCTCATCGAGCACGATCTCGACCTCGTGCGCTCGGTGTGCACGGAGCTCACCGTGCTCGATTTCGGCAAGGTGCTCGCGCAGGGCCCGAGCAAGGAGGTTCTCGACGACCCGGCCGTGATCGCGGCCTACATGGGAGATGCGGAGATGACGCAATGAGCGAACTGCAACTGAGCGGCGTCACCGTGAGCCGCGGAGCCGGCCCGGTCGTCTCCGACGTCGATCTCACGCTGCGCCAGGGAGAGATCCTCGCGCTCGTGGGGCCGAACGGAGCGGGCAAGACCAGCCTGCTCGAGTCGGTCTCCGGGGTCATCGGACACTCCGGCGGCGACATCGCCATCGACGGGGAGTCGATCGCCAAGTGGAAGCGGGTGCAGCGCTCGCGCGCCGGCATCGCGCACATCGAGCAGGGGCGGGCCATCTTCCCCTCGCTCACCGTGCGCGAGAACCTGCTGCTCACGGCGAAGACCGACGCCGCGCTCCAGGAGGTGCTGCAGTCGTTCCCCGAGCTCGAGAAGCGCATCGACTCGCAGGCGGTGCTGCTCTCGGGCGGCGAGCAGCAGATGGTGGTGCTGGCGCGCGCCTTCGCCTCGCGGCCGCGCTTCCTGCTGATCGACGAGATGTCGCTGGGCCTCGCACCGGTCGTGTTCATGCGACTGCTGCCGCTGATCCAGCAGTTCGCCGAGTCGGGCGTGGGTGTGCTGCTGGTCGAGCAGTTCACGCACCTCGCGCTCGGCATCGCCGACGACGCGATGGTGGTCTCGAGCGGGCGGGTGAGCCACCCCCAGGGCCCGGCCGGGGTGCTCGAGGAGGACGAGGCGCTGCTGCGTCGCGCCTATCTCGGCGGGTGATCCGCACCGCCGGTCGAGCGGAGCGGACCAGCCCCTCGCCGGTTGAGGGCAGCTGCGCAAGCGGAGTCGAAACCCGGGAAAGGATCCTCGATTTCGACTCTGCTGCGCTCCGCTCAATCAGCGGAAGGAGCTGCGCTCCGCTCAATCAGCGGCGGGCTCCCGCCGCGCTCAATCGGCGGGAGGGTCCGCCCGGATCACATGCCGGCGTGCTCGAAGGCGACCGTCGGCAGGTCGACGATGTGCGCGCCGCCGTCGGCCACGAGCACGGCGCCCGTCATGTACGAGGACTGCGGCGAGCCGAGGAAGCGCACGATGGAAGCGATCTCAGCGGGATCGGCCGGGCGCCCCAGCGGCACGTCGCGCGTCACCGCCGCGTAGCCCGCCTCGCGGTCGGCGATCTCCGGCGCTTGCTCGGCGAACTCATCCATCTCGGAATCGGCCATGGGGGTGCGCACCCAGCCGGGGCAGACGGCGTTGACTCGCACGCCTCTGCGGCTGTAGTCGCGCGCCAGACTGCGGGTGAGCCCGATGAGCGCGTGCTTGCCCACGGTGTAGCCCGCCACCGAGGGGCCCGCGAAGAGCCCCGCCAGCGACGAGACGATCACGATCTGCGCGCCGCCGTGGCGCTCAGCCGTATCGAGCAGCGCCGGCAGCGCCTCGCGCGCCATCACGAAGGCCGTCGAGAGATTGACCTTGATCGACGACTCCCAGTCGTCATCGCTCGTCTCCCCGACCGGGGAGAATCCGTGGCCACCGGCGTTCGCGACGACCACGTCGAGCCGTCCGAACTGCTCGACCACCTGCGCCACCGCGGCTCGTGCGGACGCGCCGTCCGACGCGTCGGCGACGACTGCGGTACCGCCGATGCGAGCCGCGACCTCCTCGATCGGACCCGAGCGGCGTCCCACGACCACCACACTCGCCCCCTCGCTCGCGTAGCGCTCGGCGATCGCCGCTCCGATGCCGGTGCCGCCGCCGGTGATGACGACGACGCGTCCCTCGTTCTCGCTGTTCCCGGGTGCCATGAGGATCCTCTCTGATCGATGCCCGGTGCGCCCGGGCCGCAGCCGCAGCCGCTTTCACGGTTTCATCCTCCTCCGTCGCGGCCCCGGGCACGACCACCTCTACGCTCCCATCGCATCGGTTTTCGCCCACAGTCAACACCGCTCCGGCCGCTCTTGCGATACTGAAGGTGGAAGATGTTCTGCCGTACAGCCGAACCCGAGGACGTCCAATGCCGCACACCCCCGACACCACCCACACGCACGGAACGCGGGTCACCACGCCCGCCGTCGCGGTGCACCCGCTCGATCCCCTGACCGGCGATGAGATCTCCGAGGCGCGGCGGATCCTCGCCGAGGCCGGGCACTTCACCGAGCACACGCGTGTGCCCCGCGTGCTGCCCGTCGATCCGGCGAAGTCGGACCTCGCGGCCTGGCGGCCGGGCGACGCGCTCGATCGCCGCCTCCGAGTGACGCTGCTCGACCGCAGCACCGGGGTCGCCGCCGAGGCGATCGTCGCCGTGACCCGCGGAGAGATCGACTCGTTCCGCGTGCTCCCCAACACGGAGGAGCCCTACGGCCAGCCGCAGTACCTCTTCGAGGAGTACGCCGACGCGGCCGATATCGTCAAGGCCTCCTCGGAGTGGCAGGCCGCGATGCGGCGCCGCGGTCTCGAGGAGCACATGGAGCTCGCCTTCTGCTCCCCGCTCGCACCCGGCTTCTTCGGCCGGGCGGACGAGGTCGGCAAGCGCATCGTGCGATCGCACACCTACCTCCGGTTCGACGACCGGGACAGCCCGTGGGCGCACCCCGTCGAGGGGCTCGTGGTGCACGTGGACCTCACCGAGCGCCGGGTGATCCGCATCGACGACGAGGGCGATGTGCCCGTACCCGAGCAGCACGGCAACTACGGCCTCGACGTGCAGGGCCCCGCTCGCACGAGCCTCAAACCCATCGAGATCACGCAGCCCGAGGGGCCCTCGTTCTCGGTCGACGGCGGTCTCGTGCAGTGGGAGAACTGGAAGTTCCGCGTCGGCTTCACTCAGCAGGAGGGTCTGGTACTCAACCAGATCAGCTTCCGCGACGGAGACGAGGATCGCTCCATCGCGACCCGGGCCAGCGTGCCCGAGATGGTCGTGCCCTACGGCGACACCTCGGTGAGCCGCTTCTGGATCAGCTACTTCGACGCCGGCGAGTACCTGCTCGGCAAGAACGCCAACTCGCTCGCGCTCGGCTGCGACTGCCTCGGCGTCATCCACTACTTCGACGCTTTCGTGGCCGACGACCACGGCAACCCCGTCAAGATCCCTCAGGCCATCTGCATGCACGAGGAGGACTACGGGATCCTCTGGAAGCACACCGACCTCGAGGGAACCCCCGAGACCCGCCGCAGCCGTCGCCTGGTCGTGAGCTACTTCTCGACGATCGGCAACTACGACTACGGCTTCTTCTGGTACTTCACCCTCGACGGCTCGATCCAGGTCGAGGCGAAGGCGACCGGGATCGTGTTCGCGGGTGCAGGGATCCCCGGCAGCGACAATCCGCACGCCCCCGAGATCGCGCCGGGCATCTTCACGCCGGTCCACCAGCACCTCTTCTGCGCGCGCATCGACGCGGCCATCGACGGCGAGGACAACACGCTGCACGAGGTGGAGGCCGTCAGGATTCCGACGGGACCCGACAATCCCCACGGCAACGCCTTCACCTGGTCGGACACGCAGCTGACGAGCGAGGCGCAGGCGCAGCGCGTCGCCGACGGGCTCGCCAGCAGAGTCTGGGAGGTGCGCTCGGCGCACCGCACGAACTACGTGGGCCAGCCCACCTCGTACCGCCTGATTCCCGAGGGCAAGATGCTGCTCGCAGCGCAGCCCGAGTCGACGGTGCACGGGCGCGCGGCCTTCGCCACGAAGCATCTCTGGGGCACGCAGTACGACCCCGAGGAGCTGTATCCCGCCGGGTTCTACCCGAACGCCCACGCGCCCGGAGCGGGTCTGCCCGAGTGGACGCGGCAGGACCGATCGCTCGACGGCGAGGACATCGTGCTCTGGCACACCTTCGGGCCCACCCATATCCCGCGCACCGAGGACTGGCCCATCATGCCCGTCGACTACTCGGGATTCTGGTTCAAGCCGCACGGCTTCCTCGATCAGAACCCGGCGATGGATCTGCCCGATGACGCGCGCGCCTCGTGCGGCGCCGGCGGGTGCTGCTCGGACGGCGGCTGCGGCTGCTGCGCGGGATCCGAGTGCACCTGCGGCGGCGCGAACTGCGCCTGCGGCAGGTAGCGCTCCGCGCCCGGCCGGCTCTCCCACATCCCCATCACGAACGGAGTCACTGTTGACCACCTCTCCCGATCTCATCCTCACCGGCGGCCGCGTCTACACCGTCGACCCCGAGCAGCCCTGGGCCGAGGCGATCGCCGTCTCCGCCGGCCGCATCGCGGCGGTCGGGGCCTCGTCCGAGCTCCTCGCGCTCGCCGGCCCTGACACCGAGGTGCGCGACCTCGGGGGTGCTTTCCTGATGCCCGGCCTCATCGATGCCCACAACCACCACGCGATCGCGGGCGAGGAGGAGCTGTTCCAGCTGCGGGTGCCGTTCGGCGCGCACCTCGACGGCATCGTCGACGCCGTGCGCGAGCACGCGGCGGCGCTGCCCGCCGACGCGTGGGTGGTCGGCGGGCCATGGGCGAGCGATCGCCTGGGCGAGGTCAACACGGCCGAGGCGCTCGCGCGGCTCGACGAGGCCGCCGGTGGCCGCCCCGTCATGCTCTCGGACGACTCGCACCACAACCGCTGGGTGAACAGCCGGGCCATGGAGATCGCCGGCGTCGGGCCGGGCCAGCCGGGCGTGGTGCTCGACGCGGAGGGCCGCGCGACGGGCGTGCTGCTCGAGGCCGCGGGCATCCCCGTCGCCCGCGCACAGCGGGAGGCCGGCGCGCTGACCGCCGAGCAGCAGCGCGAGTCGTCGCGGCACGGAGTCGGGATCCTGAACTCCTACGGCGTCACCGCCTTCCAGGACGCCGCCGTCTCGAGGCCGACGCTGGAGGCGCTGCGCTCGCTCGACGCGGCCGGCGAGCTCGACGCCTGGGTGGTCTCCTCGATGCTCATCAACGACGACATCTTCGGGTACGCAGAGATCGGCGACGACCTCGTCTTCACCGGCGAGCAGTACCGCACCGAGCACCACCGGCCCGACTTCGTGAAGATCTTCCTCGACGGGGTGCCGCCCACCCGCACCGGGGCCTTCCTCGAGCCCTACCTGCCCGACGACGTGCACGGCGCGCACTTCCACGGCGAGACGCTGTTCGATCCGGCGGAGCTCACCGACTGGCTGCGCCGCGTCGCCGAGGTGGGGCTCTCGGCGAAGGTGCACTGCACGGGAGACGCGTCGGTGCACGCCGTGCTGAACGCGGTCGAGACGCTGCGGAACGAGGGGGTCACCGGCACCCGGTACCAGGTGGCGCACGGCCAGTTCATCCACGCCGACGACATCGCCCGCTTCGCCGAGCTGGGCGTGGCCGCCGAGATCTCCCCCTTCATCTGGGTGCCGGGCCCCATCGTCGAGGCGATCCGCGAGGTGCTGCCCCGCGAGCGCGCCGACCGGATGCAGCCCAACCGCTCGCTGCTCGACGCCGGGGCCGTGGTGGCCGGCGGATCGGACTGGCCCGTCTCCCCCTCGCCGAACGCGTGGGAGGGCATTCACGGCCTCGTCACGCGCGAGGATCCGAGCGGCCAGTACCCGGGCACGCTGTGGCCGGAGCAGGCGATCACCCTCGGCGAGGCGATCGCGGCCTTCACCATCGGCGGGGCGACGGCCATGGGCCTCGAGCACGAGACGGGATCGCTCGAGGCGGGCAAGTCGGCCGATTTCGTGCTGTTGGATCGCGACCCCTTCGAGCACCCCGCCGGCGAGCTCGTGCAGACCACCGTCGCCGAGACCTGGTTCGCAGGTCGCCGGGTCTACACGCGCGACTGATCCGTCTCACCCGGGGCCCGGTCACCCCCGGCCCCGTCATCCTGCGCGAGGAACGAGTCGCAGGATCTCACCGAGAGATTCTGCGACTCGCAAGCTCGCGCAGAACGACCATTCGACGACGAGAGCGAGAACCGCATGCACAAGCTCACCGTGCTCTACCCCGAGCCGACCGACCGCGCCGCGTTCCGGGAGTACTACCTGAACACGCACCTGCCGCTCTGCGCGAAGCTTCCGGGGGTGCAGGAGATCACCTACTCGCTCGACGTCTGCGAGCCCGGCGAAGGGCCGTACTACGCGATCTTCCAGGCGACCTTCGCCGACGAGGCCGCGATGGGCGCCGCGCTCTCGTCGCCCGAGGGGCGAGCCGTCGAGGCCGATGTGGCGAACTACGCGACGGGCGGGGTCACCGTGATCCCGCACGCCGCGCAGTCGTTCCCCGTCGGCTGAGGCGCCCGCTCCGCTCAACCGGCGAGCGGCCTCCGCCGTTTGAGCGAGCCGAAGGCGAGTCGAAACCCGAGGTCCGATGACTTCGATACTTCGGCTCGGCCAGGCTCCTCCCTCAGCACGACGCTCTGCTCAACCGGCGAGCGGCCGCTCACCCAGCGGCGAGGACCCGCTCGACGCGCGCCGCAGCGGCGAGCAGCTCGGTGTCGCGGCCCGGGGCGCCGTCGAGCAGCAGCCCCACCCCCGAGTGCCCGAGCAGCGGCCCGAGCGGCAGCGCCAGGCTCGGCGAGCCCACCACGGTCGCGAGGCGCGTGAACGTCGTCATCCTGTCGAAGAGCTCGTGCCGCTGCGCCAGGGCGAACCCGGCGGACTCCTCCGCGAGGGGCGGCAGGATCGGCAGCGCCGGCCGCAGCACGGCGTCGACCCAGTGCCGGCCGAGCAACGCCAGGCAGGCGGAGCGGGCCCGGGCGCAGTCGTTCAGCAGCGTGTGCAGCCGCGCGGTCCAGGCACCGCCGGCCGTGGCCTCGATGCTCGACGCGAGCAGGTGCCGCACGTGCGGATCGACCGCACGCTCGAGCACGGCCTCGAGCGCGGGCAGGCGGTCGTCCCCGGCGAGGAAGCTCCGCAGCGACGGCGCCAGCTCGTGCAGGCCGAGGTCGGGCTCGAAAGCGCCGACGGCGCGGTCGAGCGCGGAGAGGTCGACCGGCACGAGCCGCACGTCGGGGGCCGCGGCGAGCCGGGCGACAGCCGCCGACGCCCCGGCCGCGACGGCGGCGTCGCAGCGGTCGAGGTCCGCCGCGTCGAAGCCGATGCGCAGCGGCGCCCGATGCGCTCCACCGGCGCTCCGGGCGGTCGTCGCGCCGACGAGCTCCCCCGCGAGCACCGCGTCGAGGCGGCGCAGCGAGGCGAGGTCGGCGGCCATCGGTCCCGCGGTGTCGCGCGAGAACGCGATGTTCACGGCGCCATCCTCGGGATAGCGCCCGGTGCTCGGGCGGAATCCCCAGGTATCGGTGCAGACCGCCGGGATGCGCGTCGATCCGCCCGTGTCGCTGCCGATGCCGTAGCGGCAGACGCCCGCGGCGATGATCGCCGCGTTGCCGCCGCTCGAGCCTCCCGCGACCCGGCCCGGCTGCACCGGGTTCGCCACCGCTCCGGTGGCGCTGTGCGTCGATGTCACCCCGAGGGCGAGTTCGTGCAGATTCGCCTTGCCGATCACCACCATCCCCCGCGCGCGCAGGCGGGCCACTACGGTCGCGTCGAGGCGCGGCGCGTATCCGCCGAGCGCCGGGGTCGCGGCGGTGGTCGGCAGGCCGGCGATGTGGATGTTGTCCTTGACCGCGATGGCACGACCGGCGAGCGGATCGGTGGGCGGCCGCCCGATCCTTGCCGCCCGCGCGAGGTCGCGCTCGACCTCGGCGGCCCCGGAGACGGTCGCGAAGGCGCCGCCGCCGAGCGCTTCCGCGGCGTCTCGGGCCTGCAGCGTCTCCTCGACGGCGCCGGAGGGCAGCCCGGCCGGCATCAGTCGGCGAGCTCGGCGACCGCCTCGCCGATGCGGCGCAGCACGGTCGGGTCGTGCTGCGAGCGGGCGCCCGGCACGTAGCGCAGGCGCTCGATCTCGCCGCCCGCGAAGCGGAAGCCGTCGCCGTGCCGCTCGTGCAGCTCCCAGTCGACGGGACCGCCGTAGTCGTAGCCGACGCTGATGCCGGTGAAGGGCGCCATGCCGAGCAGCATCGGCACGACGCCGATCTCGGCCGAGAGCTCGCCGTCGACCTCGAGCCGCAGCCGCCAGCGCAGCCCCTCGAGCTCGTCGACGCGCAGCACGAGCTCCCGCGCACCGGGCCGCAGCGCGGCCCCCCGCGAGCGGTGCATCTCTCCGTAGGCGTTGTAGGCGAGGATCGGCGCACCGTCCTCGATCCCGAGCAGATACCCGCCGCCCTGGTCCCCGTGCGCGACGATCACCCCGGCCGCGTCGGCCTCGAGCACGAGGGCCGCCTCGACGGCGAACGACTTCAGCACCGTGAGCTGCGCCGAGCGGAAGCGCTCGAGCGGCGGGCGGAACGGCACGAGAGCGACCGGCGCGGCGAGCGCGGCCTCGGTGTCCGGTCGGTTCGTGTGCAGCGAGCCGTCGTCGTCGAGTGGGAACACCGCGTTGCGCCAGGCCTCGGAGCGCCAGCGCTCGGCGAGTTCGGCCACGCGCTCGGGCTGGGACGCCGCCAAGTCTCGCGTCTCCGTCGGGTCGTCGGCGAGGTGGTACAGTTCCCAGCGCCCGCCCGCGGCGCCGTCCTCGCGGCGCGGCGGCACCGGCGACACCGCCTTCCAGTCCCCGTCGACCATCGCACGACGGCCCACGCACTCGAAGTACTGCGCCTCGCGGCCCTCCGCCTCCGGGTCGCCGAGCACCCCCGCCACGCTTCGCCCGTCGGGATCCTGCGCCGGCCGGCCGCGCAGCTCCGCGAGCGGGGGCACGCCAGCGAGCTCGAGGATCGTGGGCGCCAGATCCGACACGAATACGAACTGGTCGCGCAGGCCGCGCGCGCGGACGGGCGCGGCGGGCCAGGACACGATGAGCGGGGCGTGCACGCCCCCCTCGTAGGTCGACGACTTGAAGGAGCGGAACGGGGTGTTCGAGACCCGGGCCCACCCGGTCGGGTACTGGGAGAAGAGTCTCGGCCCGCCGATCTCATCGGGATCGCGCGGCACATCGCGCACCCAGCCCTCGGGCAGGGGTGCGGAGTGCCCGAACTGCGCGAAGTAGCTGCGCGTGCCGCTGGGTCCGCCCTCGGCGGTGCCGCCGTTGTCGCTCGCGATCACGATCACGGTGTTCTCGCGTTCGCCGAGTCGTTCGAGGTGCGCGACGAGGCGTCCGACGCTCTGGTCCACCTCGTCGACGGCCGCCGCGTACACCTCCATGTGGCGCGCGAACAGCGCACGATCCTCGTCGCCCAGCTGTTCCCAGCGCGGGATCCGATCGCCGTCGGCGATCGCGTCGTCGGGCAGCTCGGCGTGCGGCGGCACGATCCCGATCTCGCGCTGACGCGCGAATCTCGCCTCGCGCAGCGCGTTCCACCCGGCCTCGTAGCGGCCGCGGTGGCGCTCGATGTCGCCCGCCTTCGCCTGGATCGGACCGTGCACGGAGGTGTGCGCGTAGTAGAGGAAGAAGGGCTTGGCGGCGTCGTTGACGCGCAGCCCGTCGATCATCGCGAGTGCCTCGTCCGTGAGCTCATCGGTGAGGAAGTATCCCTCGGGGAACCGCTGCACGTCGACCGCCGAGTTGTCGCGCACCAGCCGGTGCGGGTGGTGCAGCGAGGTGAAGCCGTCCATGCTGCCGAAGTAGCGGTCGAAGCCGCGCTGCAGCGGCCAGGAGGACTTGTCCGCGGCGTCGTGCAGGCGCGACTCGAGGGTCAGGTGCCACTTGCCCACCGCGAAGGTGGCGTAGCCGCCGGCGCGCAGCGACTCCGCGAGCGTGGGGGCGTCCTCCGGCAGCTCGCAGGTGAAGCCCGGGTAGCCGGGATCGGTGTGGGCGACGAAGCCGAAACCCGCGCGGTGCGGGTTGAGCCCCGTCATGAGGGCGGCCCGGGCCGGTGAGCACATGGGAGCGGTGCGGTAGTTCGTGAACACCCAGCCGTCGCCGGCCAGCGCGTCGATGTTCGGAGTGGGGATCTCGCTGCCGAAGGGGCCGAGGTCGCTGAAGCCGAGGTCGTCGACGAGCATCACGATGACGTTCGGGGATCCCGCCGGGGCGGCGGGGCGCTCCCGCCACCACGGCGACGACTCCGATGCGAACTCCGCCGCCCGTCCGCCGAACGACTCGTACCCGCGCCGCGGAGCGGAGTCGCGGTCGCGCCGCGGAGCCGGATCGGCGACGGCCGGCTGCTCCCCCACGGTCAGCCCGCCTTCCGGATGTGCTCGAAGACGCGGGTGCGCAGCTCGGCGAACTCCGGGCGGGCGCGGGTGGCGATCTGGTCGCGGGGCCCGCCGAAATCGATGTCGATGATCTCGGTGACGCGGGCGGGCCGCTCGCCGAGCACCACGACGCGGTCGGAGAGGTAGACGGCCTCGTCGATGTCGTGGGTGACGATGACGATGGTCATCCCGAATTCCTCGCGGATCTTGAGGCAGAGGTCCTCGAGCTCGAAGCGGGTCTGGGCGTCGACCGACGCGAAGGGCTCGTCCATGATGAGCACCTCGGGGCGGTACGCGATCGCGCGTGCGATCGCGACGCGCTGCTGCATGCCGCCCGAGAGCTGCCACGGGTACTTCGACTCCGCGCCGGCCAGGCCGACCGCGGCGAGCGCCGAGCCGATCCGCGTCTCCCGCTCCTCGCGGGAGATGCTCAGGCGCTTGAGCGGCAGACGCACGTTCTTCTCGACCGTGAGCCACGGCATGAGCGAGCGCGTGTACTCCTGGAAGACGAGCGCCATCTCCTCCGGGGGCCCGTCGATCGGCTTCCCGTCGATGCTCGCCACGCCGGAGCTGATCGACTGCAGCCCCGTGAGGCACTTCAGGAGCGTCGTCTTGCCGATGCCCGACGGGCCCACGATGCACGCGATCTCGGCGGAGCGCACGTCGAAGGTGAGATCGGCGATCACGGGCACGGGGCCCTTCTTGGTGTCGTAGGTCTTCGCGAGACCCTGCACGCTCAGACGCACCGGCGCGTCGGCGAACGAGGTGGCGTTCATAGGTTCTTCTCCTGCTGTCGGATGGCGATGTACCAGCGCAGCACGCGGCGCCGGAAGAGTGAGAGCAGGGCGGTGGCGGCGTAGCCGATGATGCCCAGCACGAGGATGCCGACCCACATGTCGGCGATCATGAAGGACTGCTGCGCGAGCAGCGTCCGTGCCCCGAGTCCCTGGGAGGAGCCGAGCATCTCGCTCGCGATCATCACGACGAAGGCCGTGATCAGGCTCACCTGCATGCCGGAGAGGATGCGAGGGCTCGCCTCGGGCAGGGCGACCGAGAAGATGCGGTCCCACCAGTGCAGCCGGTAGATCCGGCCGACGGCGCGACGATCCGGATCGGTGGCGTGGATGCCGTCGATCGTGGAGATCAGCACCGGGAACACCGCCGACAGCGTGATCGCGAGAATGCGCGTCTCGTTGCCGAAGCCGATCAGCGAGACGAAGATCGGCACGAGCGCGACCGGCGGGATGGCGCGGAAGAAGTGGATCGTGGGTTCGATCAGCCAGGACAGCCACCGCATCGTGCCGAGCACGATGCCGAGCAGCACGCCGATCACGCACGCGAGCACGAAGGAGAGCGCCAGGTTGCCGACGGAGGATCCCACGTCGCCCCAGAACATCGGGGTGCCGAGCAGGGCGACGAAGCGCTCGAGGATTCGCTGGAGCGGCGGGAAGAAGGTGTTCGTGGAGCTCGCCGAGGCGATCCACCAGAGCGCCAGCAGCAGGATCGGCACGACGATCTCGGCGCCGATCAGCACCCACTTGGGCAGGCTGCTGCGCTTCAGCCGACGCGCTTCCCGCGTGCGGATGAGGACGGTCGACGTGGACGCCATCACACCACCTGCTTCCGGTATTGGGGATGCCAGTGCAGCAGGCGGCGCTCGCCCCACTGGCTGAGCCCCTGCACGATGAGCCCGAGGATGCCCAGGATCAGGACGTAGGCGAACAGCTGCTCCCGGTTCCCCGAGATCTGCGTCAGCAGGAGGCTCTGACCGAGTCCCGGTCCGCCGCCCAGCAGCCCCGCCACCACGGCGACGATCAGCGCGGTCGGCGCCGCGACGCGAACCGCCGTTCCGATGTAGGGCAGAGAGCTCGGCAGCACGATGTGGCCCAGGATCGACGCGCGGCTCAGGCCGTACGACTGGCCGGTGGCCTTCGCCACGGGATCCGTGTCGAAGACACCGGCCGAGGCCTGCACCACGATCGAGACGAAGCACCCCATGAATACGAGGAACACGCCCATGCCGGCGGTGGGGCCCAGCACCAGCACGACCACGGGGAGGATGACGATCGGCGGGATCGGCTTCAGGAATTCGAGCGGCACGCGCGTGGCGTGCATCGCGAGCGGCGACACGCCGATCCCCACGCCCAGCAGCACGCCGGCCGCCGTCGCGATGATGAGGCCCAGCAGCGCCATGTACACCGTGTCCCAGGTGGCCACCCACATCTCGGGAGTGGTCAACAGGTGGAACAGGGCGCTGAAGGCCTCACCGGCCGTCGGCAGCGGCGACCCGGCCAGCGGGCCGACCGTCGCGGCGAACTGCCACGCCCCGACGGCCAGCACCACGCCGAGAGCACCGATGCCGTACTGCAGGATCTTGGATTCTCGCATGATCATCCCATGTGGATCAGGCCGTCGAGGTCGACGGGCTCGGCGAGGAATCCGAGGCTCACCATCTTCTCGTTCGGGCGCTCGATGTCTTCGAGCCTCACTTCGAGCGGCCACACCGGCAGCTTCACGTCGTCGATGGTGAGGCTCGACTCGGTGTAGTCGAGGCCCGCCTGGATCGCGACGTCCGGGTTCTCGGTCGCGTACTGGTTGGACTTGACGATGGCGCGCTGGAAGGCCGCGATGGCATCCGCCTTGTTCTCGATCGTCGAGACCCCGGCGGTCCAGATGCCCGTGGCGCCGGTCTCGAAGAAGCCCACGGAGGGCGCGGAGATCTGAGCCGCGCCGGCGGCTTCGGCCTCGGTCGTGAACGGGCTCACCAGGCCGGCTGCGTCGACGTTGCCGCTCTTGAGCGCTTCGACGGCCGATGTGAAGTCGAGCACCACCCAGTTGACACCGGCCCTCGGATCGACGCCGGCCTCGGCGAGCTCGCCCGCGATCACGACCTCGAGCTGCGCGTTGCGGGCCGGAACCGCGATCGTCTTGCCCGCGAGATCCCCGACCGAGGTGATGCCGCTGTCGACCGCGGCGAAGAGGCCGGTGTCGTCGAACGCTGCGGGGTCGTCCGACTCCAGGGCATCTTCGGGATACCCGTCTGCGGCGCCCACGATCCGCAGCGGCACACCCTGGCTGAGGGCGTTGAGCAGCGGGATGCTCGGCGAGTAGGCGATGTCGACCTGGCCGCTCTGGGCGGCCGCGAGACCGGCCGGAGGATTGGCGACGATCGAGGTCTCGATCTCGAGCCCCTCCTCCGCGAAGAACCCCTGCTCGATACCGGTGAGCAGGCTTCCGTCCGAGGTGAGCCCGATCGTGGCGACGCTCAGGGTGGTGAGCTCGCCGCTCTCTCCCGGCGCCGCGCCGGCATCGCCTTCGCCCGGGCCGGAGGAGCCGGAAGCGCAGCCGGCCAGTACGAGCGCTGCCGAGGCCGCGAGCGCGAGAGCTGCGGCGAGGCGGTTGGTTTTCTGCATGAACGACTCCTTCGTCGGTGGGAGACAATCCCGGTGGGGGTCCGCCGATCCGTTTTAATCACCAATCGGTGACTAAAGGATAATCTCCCCGCGCAGCCGTTCGGTAACGGGCGGATAACGATTAATCACCAATTGGTGACAATAAACTTCGAGTGTCTTCGAAGGCCGGTCCTCTCCACCGGGGAACCCTATGATCGAGGTGGAGACCCGCGGAAGGAGCCCGCACCATGCCGAAGATCGTGGATCACGACGAACGCCGAGCGCACATCGTCGAGGCCGTCACCCAGATCATCATCCGCGACGGCTTCGACCGTGTCACCATGCGCGCCATCGCCACCGAGGCCGGCTACGCGCACGGCGCGATCGCACGCTACTTCCCCGATAAGAAGAGCCTGCTCACCGCCGCCTTCCTGCAGGTCTTCCAGGGCTCGCACGAACGCACCCTGGAGCGGGTCGAGGGGGTGCGCGGGCTCGCGGCGCTGCGGCAGATGCTCCTGGAACTGCTGCCGTTCGAGCAGGACGGGCCCCAGCGGTCGCGGGTCGTGCTCTCGTTCTGGGATCGGGCCGCTCAGGACCAGGAGCTGTGGGAGATCCACCACGAGAACATCGTGCGCCGCCGCGAACTGATCCGACACTTCCTCACCGAGGCGCGCGAGGACGGCGAGCTCGTGCCGGGCCTCGAGATCGACGATGCCGTCAACCGCGTATCGGCGCACAACGCCGGCTGGCAGATGATGGCCGTGCTCGTGCCCGAGGCCGCCGACCACACCAGCCTCCTCGCGAGCATCGACTCCATCCTCGCGGCGCTGCGCGCCGATCGCGGAGCCGGGCAGGGCCGCGCGGCGTCCGCCGCGTCCGCCGCCTGAACCCTCACCACGAGCCGCCGGGTCCCGTGAATCGCCACGGATCACGGCGGCTCGCCGGGGTCCGCCGGCTCTCGCCGGCAGCGACGGCGGCCTCCCCGAACCCCGAGAGAACGGTTCGGAGGAGGCCGCCGCCCGTCGGTCACGACGCCGGCTGGATCTGCCGCAGCGTCGGGAACATCATGCCCGTCACGGGCGTGAGCTCGATCCCCGCATCTGTGAGGAACACGTTCTCCGACTGATACCAGACCACGAACCACGCGGCCTCGGTGATCAGCCCGTTCAGACGGACGATCTCGCCGTCCTGCTCCGCCCCGCGCGGTGCGGCGAGCGCCGTGTCGACCTGCTCCTGCAGCTCAGGGAACTCCGAGATGTCGGGAGCCGGGTTGTACCACTGCGGCACCGTGAGCTGGCGGGCGATCGTGGCCACGGGTTCGGCGTCCACCGCGAGCGACACCAGGAACATGGGGTAGTTGCCCGCGTTGGACTGGTAGTCGGGCATCTGGTACTCGTCCCAGGTCAGGCGGATGCCCAGTTCGGCGAACGTCTGCTCGACGATCGGCTGCCACGCCTGGAACGCGGGGGCCATCGGCATGGTCACGTCGAAGCCGTCTGCGTAGCCCGCCTCGTCGAGCAGCTGCTTGGCCCGCTCGATGTCGTAGGCGTAGCGGTCGTCGAGGGCGGGATCGTGCCCCGGGTACCCCGAGGCGAACACCTGGTTGGTGTAGACGCCCATACCGCGTCCGATGGTCTCCAGCACCTGCGCGCCGTCGAAGGCGTAGTTCAACGCCTGGCGCACGCGCTCATCGCCGAGCGCGGGTACTCGGGCTCCGGTGTGATCGTTGATGCGGATCCCGGTCCACGAGGCGACCTTCTGCGCGACGTTCCAGCCCTGCGCCTCGGCGGTGTCGAGCATCGAGGCGTCGGCGAAGATGACGTTGAGCTGCCCAGCCTCCATCGCGTTGAGCCGCGCGCTCGGCTCCTGCAGCGGCATGATCGTCACGGTCTCGAAGGGAAACTGCTCGGCGGCCCAGTGCCCTTCGACCCGGTCGAAGTGGTATTCGGCCCCGGGCACTGTCGAGTCGTTCAGCGTGTACGGCCCCGATCCGACCGGCGCATCGGCCGCGGTCCCCGCCTCGATGACCTCGGGCGCGACCATGTAGCTGCGGCCGAGTCCCATGAAGTACAGCAACCGGTCATCCCGCTCGCGCAGGTGGATCGCCACGGTGTCGCCGTCGACCGCCTCGAAGCGGTCGACGTTCAGATAGGCCTCCTGCGACACCGTGCCCGCCCGGAGGAACTCGAGGTTCGCGACCGCGGCGTCGGCGTCGAACTTCTCGCCGTTCGAGAACTCGGCGTCATCACGCAGATCGAGGGTGATGGTGAGCGAGTCGTCGGAGATCTCCCAGTCGGTTGCGAGCGCCGGCACCGGTGCACCCTCTCCGTCGAGAGCGATGAGCGGATCGTAGACGGCCGAGAGGTACGGGCCGTTGAAGCCGATGTCGGCGGCACTCGGATCCCACGTCACCAGGTCGAGGAAGTTGCCGATCTTCAGCTCGGACGGGGCCTCGGATGCGCCGTTTCCGGCGCCGGGCGATCCGCCTCCCCCGGCGCAGGCGGTGAGCGCGAGGCCGGAGACGGCGACCCCGGCGACGACGGCGAGGATGCGTTTCATGATGGTCCTTTCGATGGGATGGGTCGGGTGTGCTGCAGGACTGGATGGAGTGGACTCACTCGGCGGCGACGGCGACGGCGTCGCCGATGGCGTGGATCACGGTGGGGTCAACGGGCGAGCGCGCGCCGGGAACGTAGCGCAGCCGCATGATCTCACCTCCGGTGAAGCGGAAACTGCGGTGAGCCTCGTAGACCTCCCAGTCGACGGGCCCGCCGTAGTCGTAGCCCACGCTGATGCCGGTGAACGGGGCCATGCCGAGGAGCATTGGCACCGGATCGAGCTCGGCGCCCGTGCCCTCGTCGTCTCCTGCGCTGCCGTCGACCGTCAGGCGGATGCGCCAGCGCAGGCCGTCGACCTCATCGAAGCGCAGCCTCAGGCGATGGGAGCCGCACCCCGGGTGCGGAGCCCGCGCGCGATGCATCAGCCCGTAGGCGTTGTAGGAGACGAGCAGGCCTTCCCGGTCGAGCGCCAGCAGGTATCCGCCGCCCTGATCCCCGTGGGCGACGATCGCCCCCGAGGCGCCCTCGCCCAGCCGCACCTCGGCCTCGATCGAGAAGGAGCGCAGCACGGTGAGACGCGAGGCTCGGAAGCGCTCGAGCGGCGGCCGGAACGGCACCAGCTCGACGGGCTCCGACAGCGGCTGCTCGCTCGCGGGACGGGTGGCGAAGAGCGAGCCGTCGTCGGCGATCGGGAAGACGGTGTTGCGCCAAGCCTCGACGCGCCAGGTCTCCGCGAGCCGACGCACGCGCTCCGGCTCCGCTCGCGCCAGGTCTCGCGTCTCGGTGGGGTCGGCGGACAGCCGGTACAGTTCCCAGGGCTCGTCGCGCGGGTCCGACCGCACCGGGCCGCCCGCGGGAACGAGCGCCTTCCATTCCCCCTCGATGAGCGCCCGGGCGCCCGCGCACTCGAAGTACTGGCGATCCCGCGCCGCGGCACCCGGATCGCGCAGGCTCGGCCCGAGGCTCGCGCCGTCGACCTCGAGCGTCGGGCGCCCCGCGCGCTCCGCGAGCGGAGCGACCCCCGCGAGATCCAGCACGGTCGGGGCGATGTCGGAGACGAAGGCGAAGTTCCGCTGCACGCCCGGCGCCGCGTACTCCCGGGGCGCCGCCGGCCAGGAGACGATGAGCGGCGCGTGCACGCCGCCCTCGTAGACCGAGCCCTTGAACGAGCGGAAGGGTGTGTTCGAGACGCGAGCCCACCCCGCGGGATAGTGACCGTGCACGCGGGGGCCGCCGATCAGCTCGAGCGGGCGGGGCACATCGCGCACCCAGTCCTCGGGCAGCGGCGCGCCGCCGACGAACTGCGAGAAGTAGCTGCGGGTGCCGGTGAGCCCGCCCTCGGCCGTACCGCCGTTATCGCTCGCGATCACGATGATCGTGTTGTCGAGTTCCCCCAGCCGGTCCAGCCGATCGACGAGGCGGCCGAGGCTCTGGTCCACCTCGTCGACCGCCGCCGCGTAGACCTCCATATGCCTGGCGAAGAGCCGCTGCTCCTCGAGATCCAGATCATCCCACGCGGGAATCCGCTCGGCGCCGACCCGATCGTCCTCGGAGAGCGCCGTCTGCGGCGCGACGATCCCCAGCCGCTGCTGCCGGGCGAAGCGCTCCGCGCGCAGCACGTCCCATCCGGCCGCGTACCGATCCCGGTATTTCGCGACGTCCGCGGGCTTCGCCTGCACCGGCCCGTGCACGGCCGTATGGGCGTAGTACAGGAAGAACGGTCGGCCGCGATCGTTCGCGCGCAGCTCGTCGATCATGGCGAGAGCCTGCTCGGTGAGGTCATCGGTGAGGAAGTAGTCGTCTGCGAACTCGAGCACCGGCAGCACCGAGTTGTCGCGCACCAGCCGGTGCGGATGGTACTGGGTGGTGAATCCGTCCATGCTGCCGTAGTAGCGGTCGAAGCCCCGCTGCAGCGGCCAGGACGACTTGTCGGCCCCGTCATGCATCCGGGACTCCGGGGTGAGGTGCCACTTGCCCACCATGAAGGTCGCGTAGCCCGCCGCGCGCAGCGACTCCGCCAGCGTGGCCGACTCCTCGGGCAGCTGGCAGGTGTAGCCGGGGTATCCCGGATTGACGTGCGCCACCATGCCGAACCCGGCGCGGTGCGGGTTCAGCCCGGTGAGCAGGGAAGCCCTGGCCGGGGAGCACAGCGGCGCCGTGTGGTAGCCGGTGAACACCCACCCTCGCTCGGCCGTCGCGTCGATGTGCGGGGTGTCGATCTCGCCGCCGAAGGGGCCGAGGTCGCTGAAGCCGAGGTCATCGACCAGCATCACGACGACGTTCGGGGCGCCGGGCGCGGCTCGGCGGGGCTCGGGATACCAGGGCTCGGAGGTCGAGGAGCGCTCGGTCACCACGCCCCGGAAACCCTCGTATCCACGCGCCTGCGTCCGATCCATGCTCCGCACCCTCCTTTGGGAGACCAATTGGTCTCTGAAAAGATAGCACGCTTTCGAGACCAAGTGGTCATGAAAAGTGAAACTCGGTACGCTGGACGCAGATCCCCTCCCCGAATCGAGAATCCAGATGCCGAAGATCGTCGACCACGACGCCCGTCGCGATGAGATCGCCGAGGCCGCCTGGCACGTCATCGCCCGGGAGGGCTTCGACCGCCTGACCATGCGCCGCATCGCCGCGGAGGCCGGTACCGCGCACAGCGCGTTCGCACGCTACTTCCCGGACAAGGAGTCCCTGCTCACGGCAGCCTTCCTGCGTACCAGAGCGCTCGCCGACGCCGCCATCGCCGAGCGCACGCGAGGACGACGCGGGCTCGATGCGCTGCACGAGTTCTGCCTCGCGGTGCTCCCCTTCGGCGAGGACGGCGAGCTGCACGCGCGCGTCGCCCTCGCATTCTGGAACCACGCGGCGCAGAACCGCGCCTTCTGGAAGACGCAGCGCGCGCACGCGCGCCAGTGGCGGGCGAACATCATGCAGATGCTCGAGGAGGCCCGCGAGCTGGGCGAGATCTCCCCGCACGTCGACCTGGTGACCGCCTCCGACGAGATCGCGGCGTCGAACATGGGCTGGCAGACGATCAGGCTCCTCATGCCCGAGTTCGCCTCCGACGAGCGCATGCGGGCCTCCGTGGCCACCCTGCTCGGGAGCATCGGCTCTCCAGTGGAAGCGGTGGGCCGATGAACCCCGCCGGCGAGAGTCCGCACTGCTGCGGCCCGTCACGCGCCTCGGACGATACGGCCGCTGCGACCACCGGCGCCGCCCCCGCTTCGCGCCGCGCCGCGAACAGCACCGCGGGCGGTGCGGGGCTCCACGCCATCGAGCAGTGCGCCGTGCCCGCCGGCTCGTTCCTGATGGGCGACTCCTCGGGCGACGGCCTCGCCGCCGACGGCGAGCTGCCGCTGCACCGGGTGACGCTCGAGACCTTCGAGATCGATGCGACACCCGTGACGAACGCCCAATTCGCCCGCTTCGCCGACGCCACCGGATACGAGACCGAGGCGGAACTGTTCGGGATCTCGGCGGTGTTCCACCTGCTCGTGGAGGCGCCGACCGCCGACATCGCCGGACCGACCTCTGGAACACCGTGGTGGATCGGGGTGCGCGGCGCCGATTGGCGGCACCCCGGAGGGCGGGCGTCGTCGCTCGAGGGGCGTTCCGAACACCCGGTCGTGCACGTGAGCTGGCACGACGCCATGGCCTACTGCGACTGGGCCGACCGCCGGCTGCCGACCGAAGCCGAGTGGGAGTACGCCGCGCGCGGCGGGCTGACGGCCGTGACCTTCCCGTGGGGAGACGACCCCATCGACGGCAGCGACGGCGTCTGGCGCGCCAATGTGTGGCAGGGATCCTTCCCCGCTCACAACACCGCCGCGGACGGGTGGATCGGCACGGCGCCCGTGCACTCCTTCGAGCCCAACGGCTACGGGCTCTGGCAGCCGGTCGGCAACGTGTGGGAGTGGTGCGCCGATCGATTCGATCCGGGCTACTACGCCGAGTCGCCGGAGTTCGATCCGCCCGGCCCCGAGCGGGGCGGCCGACGGCTGCTGCGGGGCGGCAGCTATCTCTGCCACCCCTCGTACTGCAACCGCTACCGCAACTCCGCCCGGTCGAGCAACACCCCCGACTCATCGATGGGCAACGCGGGCTTCCGCACGGTCGGCCTGCGCTGATCCAACCCCGTCCGCCGTCCGCCGGTTGAGCGAGCGCAGCGAGTCGCCGGTTGAGCGGAGCGCAGCGGAGTCGCCGGTTGAGCGGAGCGCAGCGGAGTCGAAACCCGAGATCCCGAGCCCCCGGGTTTCGATACTTCGACTCGTCGCTGCGTTCCTCGCTCAGCACGACGCTCGCTCCGCTCGCTCAATCAGCGAGTGAGCTTCTGCGCTCCGCTCGCTCGATCAGCGGCGCAGGCTGCTCCTACCGCTCACCGGCCAGCACGAAGCGCGCGCCCAGCTCGCCGATCAGCACGGCGGGGGCGTTGGTGTTGCCCGTCGTGACGCGCGGCATGATCGACGCGTCGATCACCCGCAGCCCGTCGACCCCGTGCACCGCGAGCCGCGGCGAGACCACGGCCAGCTCGTCCACGCCCATCTTGCAGGTGCCGACCTGGTGGTGGTACGTCGCCAGGGTGTTCCGCACGTACTCCACGAGCTCCTCGCCGTCGCCCACCTCCGGGCCGGGATAGATCTCGGTGGCACCCCAGCCGCCGTCCTCGGGTGCGGCCGCGAGCGCCGACTGCCGGCCGATACTGCGGCACTGCCGCACCGACGCGACGAGCGATGCGACGTCATCCTCGTGCTCGAGCGCGTGCGGATCCAGCAGCAGCGGATCCTCGGGATTCGGGCCCGACAGCCGGATATCACCCCGCGACTCGGGAGTCACCAGGCCCGCCAGCAGCGAGAAGCCGTTGCTGCCCTTCGGCTCCAGGAAGTCTCCGTACATCGGTACCGAGAAGTGGATCGGCTGCGTATCCGGCCGGTCGAGATCCTCCCGGCTCTTCCAGAACAGGTGCGACTGCGTCACCGACACGCCCTCGCGCGGCGGATCGATCGGCGTCGCGGTGTCGAAGATCACCGGCGAGAGGTAGTGGTCGTGCAGGTTCTTGCCGACGCCGGGCAGGTCGACGCGGGGCGCGATGCCCACCTCGCGCAGCTCGTCGGACGGCCCGATCCCGCTCCGCAGCAGCACCCGCGGCGAATCGATCGCACCCGCGGCGAGGATCACCTCGTCGGCGAACAGCTCGCGCAGCTGGCCGCCCTGAGCGAAGCGCACGCCGACCACCCGCGGACGGCCGCCGCCGGCCCCGTCGGCATCGTCGGCGAAGATCAACTCGTGCACGTGGCAGCCCACCTCGAGCGTGATGCGATCCCGCACCGGCTTCATGTACGCCATGTAGGTGTTGAAGCGCTTGCCGTCGCGGATGGTCACCTGCTGCTGCGAGACGCCCTCGATCGATGCTCCGTTGTAGTCGGGGTTGCGCGGCAGCCCCTCCTCGACCGCTGCGTCGATGATGGACTGCTGGATCGGCGACAGCTCGTACTCGTCGGTGACGTCGAGCAGCCCGGTCGTGCCGTCCGACCCCGTACCGTGCAGCGCGGGGTCGCCCGCACCCCGGTAGTTCTCGATCGCCTGGTAGACGGGCAGCACGTTCTCCCACTCCCAGCCGGGGTTGCCGAGCGACGCCCAGTGATCGAAGTCCTCCGGCACGCAGCGCACCCAGATCATCGCGTTCAGCGAGTGGGATCCGCCCAGCACCTTGCCGCGCGGCCAGTGCAGGCGATGTCCGCCGGCGCCCTCCTGCGGCACCGTGAAGTAGTCCCAGTCGTCGGGGCTGTGCCACAGCTCCCCCATGCGGCTCAGATCGTGGATCGCGGGGTTGGTGTCCTCGCCGCCGGCCTCCAGCAGCGTCACCTCGACACCGGCGTCGGAGAGCCGACGCGCGACCACCGATCCCGCAGATCCCGCTCCCACCACGATCGCGCTCTTCGGCGCCGCGGCCGTTCCTGACTGGTTCGACATCAGAACTCCTCTCGCGCGCGGCTCCGTCACCGCACAGTTCCATTCAGAATCCCATCACTGCACCTCGGCGGTCGAGAGCGGACGTGTCTTGTGCCCGCTGAGTCAAAGCGCCTGCGGTACGGGTCAACCGCGCCGGAGGGCTCGGCGCCCCAGGGCGAGCGCCAGACCACCGACGATGCAGATCAGCGACACTGCGAGCGCCAAGCTCGGGGTCTCGCCTCCGGTGCGCGCGATCTCTGCTTCGCCGCTGAACGCCCCGGTTCCGCGATCCCCCGCGCTCTGGCCGGATCCGGCCGCGTCGCCGCCGCCCTGCGAGTCGCCGCCGGCTCCGGAATCGCCGCTCGCGGCGGAGTGGCCGTCTGCGCCGCTCTCGGCGTCGCGCCCATCGCCGTCGGGTCCGCCCGAGCCGGGCTCTCCGGGGATCGGGGTCTCCGCAAGCAGGATGCGGCCCTCGAGCACGGGCGACACGGGGCTGTGTCGCACCAGATAGGTCTCCAGCATCGGCGTCGCGGATCCGTGATCCGCGACCGTCTCCGCATCGATCGCACCAGGGAACTCGGCCCCTCCCGCCGGCAGCGCCACCGTGTAAACGGTCTCGGGTCCAATCGGTTCGCCGCCGACCGTGACGCTGTGCACCTTCGGAGCGCCGTCCGCGTCGATCTGGTAGGCGGCGCCGCTGACGTGGATGAACTCTCCGGACTCCGCGGGGAAGTCTCGGATGCACCGGTCGATGTAGAGGAGGATCTGCTGCCCGGTCATGCGCTTCGTGACGATGCCGGTGTCCACCCGCGCGATCTCGAAGAGCTGCCGTCGGGTGATCGGGCCGGGAGGAATGTTCCCGCCGACGTAGCCGGCCGAGAGGAATGCGATATCGGCGTCGGTCGCCTCCCGCACCGCATCGGCGAACATGTTGGCGACGGCAGCCTCTCCGGTACGCACGAGAGAGCGCGATCCGTCGAGGTGGACGAGGGTGGAGCCGATCTCTTCGGCAAACTGCGCGTCGACGTCCGAGCGCAACTGCTCGAGGGCCGCCTGAGTCTCCGGTCGCGGCGGGAGCTCAGAGAGCGCCGCGAGATCGCGGAGCTCGGCGGATACGGACCGCACCTCGCCATCCACCAGCTCAAGGTCGACGCGGCCGATGTACTCGGAGAATCCGCCGGCCTGCGCAATCAGCGTTCCATCGACCACGAGGCCCTCGGGAAAGGCGGTGTGGCTGTGCCCGTCGATGATCACGTCGAAGTCGGTGATCGCCTCGGCGAGTCTCGGGCTCGACATCTCGCTGTCGAGCTCGCCGAGGTGCACCAGACCGACCAGCAGATCCACGCCCTGCGCGCGCAGATCGGCGACGCCCTCGCGCGCGACCTCAATGGCGTCCACGTATTCGAGGTCGTTCGCCCCCATCAGACCGGAGGCCGGCGTGGTGACGCCCACGAGGCCGACCGTCATCCCGTTCGGGAGCGTCAGCACGGTGGTGGTCGGCGCGATCGGCGCCTGAGTGTCCCGGTACACCATGTTGCCGCCGAGCACGGGATAGCCCAGCTCGGCCATGCGCTGCTCGAGCACCGACGACCCGTAGGTGAACTCCGCGTTGCCGAGCGTCATGGCGTCCAGCCCGAGCGTGTTGAGCACCGGGATCAGGCTCGCTGCCTCGTCGATGGCAGAATAGGGGCTCCCCGCGAAGACATCGCCGGCGTCGAGGAACATCGTGTTCGGATTCTCGGATCGCACGGCCTCCGCATAGGCGGCGGCGCGCCCATAGCCGATGCCGGGTTCGCCTTCGAAGACGTTGGAGTGCACGTCGTTGATGTGCACGATGCTCACGGTGCCGGTGTACGGTTCCGCCGCTGCGGCCGGGGTGGCACCGATGGCCCAGGCGGAGGTCGCCGCGAGCGCGGCGAGCACGGTGATGGACAGTGACCTGCGTACTCTTCGTCGGTGAAGCATCCTCCGATGCTAGGCAGGTCGGCGCAGAGCGAGTTGATCCTGAGCGCATAGCCCTTGTAAAGGTGCGATCGATGCGCGCTCGGCATGCGAAGCAATTTTCCGTCTACACTGGAGGAGAAAAACTCCGCCGCACGCCGAAGGAAGCCGCCATGCCGAAGATCATCGATCACGATCAACGACGAAGCGACATCGTCGACGTCACCTGGGAGCTGATCGTGGAGGGCGGGATCGAGGCCGCGACGATGCGGGAGATCGCGTCTCGCGCCGGCTTCGCCAACGGGGCGCTGAAGCACTACTTCACGGGCAAGGACCAGATCATCAAGGGCGCCTACGAGCGCTCGCTGCACGGCCTCGGCGACCGGCTCGCCGCCCACGTCGCGGGCAAGCGCGGCATCGAGGCCCTCGAGATGTCGATGCGCTTCACCCTGCCGATCGAGGAGGGGGACGCCACGGCCGCCCGGGTGCTGCTCTCGTTCTGGGAGCGCTGCGCGTTCAGTCCCGAGCTCGACCACGGGTACAGCGAGCACCTCGACTCCTGGAAGGCCATGCACCGGCAGTATCTGCGCGAGGGGCGCGAGGACGGCGACATCGTCATCCCGACCCCCGACGAGCAGCTCGTCGACGAGATCGTCATGATGAACATCGGCGCCACCGTGGTGCGCGTCGTCAGCCCGGAGCACGTGAGCATCGACGTGCTCGAGGCCCAGGTCACCGACTTCATCGCGCGCCTGCGCCGCGCCGACTGACGCACGGCGCTCAGCTCCCGGCGCTCGGCGCTCAGCGCTCTCGCGGGGGCCGGAAGGCGAGCAGCCGCGCAGGGTTCTCGACCATGATCCGGTCGAGGGCGGCCCGATCCACCCCGAACTCGGCCAGCGTCGGCAGGAAGTGGTCGACGACGTACCCGTAGCCGTGACCGCCGCAGCGGCGCAGCTGCACCCGCTGGCAGACGTCGCCGCCGAGCACCAGCTGCGAGCCCCAGCCATCGGCGACGAGTTCGGCGAAACCCCGCGCCACACCGCGGTCGGTGAAGGGGAAGAGCGTGCCCCAGGGGCTGCCCGTCGTGCCGAGAAAGTCGGCCTCGACCGCAACGCCCCGCGAGAGCAGCCGCCTGGCGAGATCCATGTCGTCCGCGATCGACCCCGCGTGCCCGAAGATCACGGAGCGCGGATCCGCCCCCTCCTCCTCGAGCGCGTCGAGCACCCGCAGCTTGGCCTCGCCGAACCCGCCCATGTGCAGGGTGATCGGCGCGCCCGTGATCGCCGAGGCCCGGCCTGCGGCGCGCACGCTGCGCATCTCCTGGGGGTCGACGGGATCGCCCTCGGCGCCCACCTCGCCGATGATGCCGGATCGGATCCCGGTGCCGCGCCCCTCGGCGTCCGCCGCACCGACGACGATGTCTCGCACGATCTCGGCCGTCAGCTCCTCGAGGCTGCGGTCGGGGAAGCCCGCGGGGTGCAGATCCTTCTGGTACCACCCGGCCCCCATGACGAGGTGCAGTCCGGAGGCGCGGCTCAGCCGGGCCAGGGCGTGCGCGTCGCGCCCGATGCCGACATTCGTCACCTCGACCATGGTGCCGCCGCCCTGGCGCACGAAGTCGCCGACCTCGTCGAACATCTCGTCGAAGTCGCCGAGGATGTCGTTGTCGGCGCTGGGCCGGCCGCGGCGCACCGCCGCGAGGTTCTCCAGGGCCAGCGGATGCTGCGCCGCGGCCTCCCACTCCCCCGGCCGCGGATTGGACGTGTGCGCGGGGCGCCGGATGTCGAGGAAGAGATGTTCGTGCATCAGGGTGGGGCCGAGCTCCTCCGGCCGCACGGGGCCGAGCACGGTCTGGGCCAGGCCCTCGAGGTTCGGGATCTCGAGTCGGTCGAGATCCGCCGGTCGCGGCTCCGATGCCGCGCCGGAAAGCCGCATGATCCGGGAATCCGTTCCGCTCATACCTCCGCCTCCCCCGTCGTCGCATGCGCCAGCACCCCGGCCGCGTTGGCCCCGCCGACCGCGCGCACCAGGTCGTCGTCCGCTCCGAGCATCCGCAGGTAGGGCAGGAACTGCTGCGGCACGAACTCGAGACCGTTGCCCCCGAAGGCGGTGAGGCGGTGCTTGTTGCGGATCCCGCTGCTGAGCAGGATCCGATCCCCCGCTCCGTGCTCGGCGCAGCGCAGGATCGCGACCGCGACGTCGTGATCGGATACGACCGTGCGCACGTTCGGGATCCGTCCCAGATCGTCGAAGCAGAGCGCCGTGCCGTGCTCCAGCAGCATCGCGAGGCGAGCCCGGTCGATGCCGACCCCCGGCTCCCCCGCATCGTCGCGGTTCGCGACGTACGCGGCGGCACCGGCGAGCACCACCCGCGAGCGGTCGAGCCCGGCGGCATCGACGGCGGCGAGCGCGCGGCGCAGCGCGTCGGCGTCGGACGGGCCCGTCGGCGCGATGCTCCAGGGATCCGAGCGCGGCGCGAGCACCAGGGCGACCCCGGCGTCGTGCGCGGCGACCGCCGCCGCCTCGATCCGCGCGGCGTCAGCGCGATCGACCCCGGGACCGGCCCCGGGACCGCCGGGCAGCGGGAGGGCGCCGACCGCCCCCGCAGGGTGCTCCGTCGCCCGCAGCGCCTCGGCGATGCGGGCGGCGAGGGTCTCGGGATCGGCCGGGACATCTGCCCGGCCCTGCCCCGCGGAGCCGTCGACACCGCGCACGATCGCCACCCCGCTCGCCCGGCTGAGCGCGGCGAGGAGCGCGGGATCCGCGCTCGATCCGCGGCCGGCCAGCGCGACGACCGCGGGGGGCGCTCCGAATCGCGTGCCGGTGCCCGATCCCGCGACGCCGGACGCCGCGCCGCTCGGTGCCGCACCGCCGGATCCTGAACCGTCCGATCCCGCGGCGCCGGCATGCGGGCCGTCACCGTCACCCGGCTCTCGCACCGCGGCGGCGAGCGCATCGAGGGCGGCCTCGGTCTCCGCGCCGTCGATGGTGCGATCGTCGCGGTTCGCCGCCCCCATCATCAGCCGCCCCAGGCGATCCATCGTCACCGGCACGCGCTCGAAGTGCGCCTCGCTCGCGGGTCGGCCGGCGTTCCCGCGGCCCGCGGGCGGAGCGCACAGCAGCGTCTCCGCGGCGAGCACCGTGCCGAGCGATCCGGCGTCGACTCGCCCCAGCACGGTGGTGATCATGGGCACGGCGCTCGTCTGCGCTTCGTTCTTCGAGTCGCTCAGACCGCGGTGGCGACGAGCACGCGCGGGCTGCCGGGCAGCGCCACCAGGCGATCGGACTTCCAACCGGTCTCGGCGAGCCAGCCCTCGACCTGCTCGATCGGGTAGACGAGCGTGCCATCGATGTTGAAGTACTCGCCGGCGTGCAGGGCGTCGATGGCGCGCTGCGTGCCGTCCTGGTCGAGGAAGAAGTCGAGCAGCAGCAGGGTCGCGCCCTCGGCGGCCGCACCGCGGGCCGCGGCGAGGATCGCGCGGTTCTGGGCCTCGTCGAAGCGGTGCAGCACGTGGGTGAGCAGCAGCAGGTCGTGCTCGCCGCCGGGCTCCGTCGACTCCGTGGCGCCCTCCTCCAGGGTGATGCGGTCGGAGACGCCGGCCTGCTCGGCCGCCGCGGCGATGCCGTCGGTGAAGCCCGGCGCGTAGACGAAGCGCGTCGTGAGCTCGGGATTCTGCTGCATCGCCTCGATCGAGAATCCCGCGGCGAGACCCCCGAAATCGAGAGCATTGCGGAACCCCGAGAAATCGAAGGCCTCGCCGAACTGCTCGGCGTGCAGCGCGTTGTAGGTCATGACGCCGTTCATGAAGTCGCCCCAGCCGGCCTCGTCGAGGTCGAGCGTGCCGGCCTCGTCGGTGTCGACGGTCTTGTCGTAACCGAGCCACTGCTTGTAGCTGATGTCGCCCAGGAAAGCGATGAACGGGGTGAGGTCGATCTCTCCGTTGCCCGAGAGGTACTTCTCGGCGTCGGCCTCGAGCGAGTAGGCGCCGTCCTTGCGCTCGAGCAGCCCGAGCGCATTCATGGCGTCGGCCAGCGTGCGCACCTGGCGTTCGGAGTGCTGCGTGGCGTCCGCCAGCTCGGTGACGCTCTTCGGGCCGTCGGCGAGCGCTTTGAAGACGCCGATGCGGCTCGCGGCGTCGAGCTGCTTCGCGCCCATGAAGCCGATGGCGATGTCGACGATGCGTTCGGGAGTTGCGGTCATGATGGAGATCGTCCTTAGCTGTGCGGGCCGCCCCGACAGAGCGGGACGACGGTGTCCGGAGTGATGGCCTGCGGGAAACTCTACAATCGTAGAAACAAAATGTCCAGCGCCGCTTCGATTTATTTTCTACTATCATAGAAAAACAGCGGAGTGCTCGTCCCTCCCGCGTCGGAGGGCCGGATTCCTGGATCCCGGGGCCCGGATCCAGGATTCCCGCTTCGCTGCACCGCGGTTCACCGCATCCACCCGCCGCTTCACCGTCGAAAGGCCACCATGGTTCTCGCAGTCCACCACTTCCCCGCGGCAGATGGCACGCAGCCCCCGGTCGTGCTCCTCCACGGCTTCGCGTCCAGTGCCGCCGAGGATTTCCTCTCGACCGGCTGGGTCGAGTCCCTGCACGCGGCCGGGCGCTCCGTAATCGCGGTCGATCTCCCCGGCCACGGCGAGAGCCCGGCGATCGAGTCGGCGATCGACCCCGCCGAGCAGGCAACGACCTCGGCGGTCGTGGCCGCGATCCTCGAGGCCGTCTCAGCGGCCGCCCCCGAGGGCGACTTCGACGTGGTCGGCTACTCGCTCGGGGCCCGACTCGCCTGGGAGCTGCCCGCAGCGTCTCCGCGGGTGCGCCGAGTGGTGCTCGGCGGACTCAGCCCCTTCGAACCGTTCGCCGCGATCGACCCCGCCGACCTCGAAGCGGTGCTCGGCGGCGCCGATCCCGCCAATCCGCTGGTGGGCATGATGGCCGGCATGATCTCGGCCCCCGGCCGCGACACGGCCTCGCTCGCGCGGCTGATCCCGGGCCTCGCCTCCGAGCCCTTCGCTCCGCAGGAGTCGGCCCCCGCGGTCCCCGTGCTGCTCGTCGCGGGCAGCACCGACCAGATGACGCGGGGCGTCGAGGGCCTCGCCGAGGCGCTCCCCCAGGGGTCCCTCACCCACGTGCCCGGCGATCACCGCGGCGCGCTCGACAGCCTCGAGTTCCGCGCGGCCGCGATCCAGTTCCTGGGGTAACCGCTCGCCAGGACAAACGCGGAGTCCCAGATGGCTGCTTCGCCACAGCGGAAGCAGCCATCTGGGACTCCGCGTTCTCGGAGCGAAAGGTCGCCATCACCTCGCGGGGCTCCATCCGCGAGCGCGCAGCGCTCGCCTCGCGGCCCGCAGCTGATCGCCCACCCCGTCATGGCGGGTGAGGAGCACCAGCAGCCATCCCTCGGCCGTGAGCGCGTTCAGGCGGCGCGCGTCGATGCCGCGCTGACCGTCCGCTCCGTGGTGCTCGCCATCGTACTCGAATACGATCTTGTACTCGTACAGCACCAGATCCCCGTAGAACACCTCGCCACCGGCGAGGTCAATACGGCCGTTCGGCACCCCCGTGGGGATACCGTACTTCTCGAGATTGAGGCGCAACCTCGTCTCCCGAGGCGAGTGAGTCCCGGGGCGCATCCGAGCACGCGCACGCCGCAGCCGCGCAATGCCCTTCCAGCGGCTCAGCCCGGCGAGCATCGCGTCCACCTGCTCCACGGACACCAACGGCTCGAACCGATCCCACAACCGCTCACCCGCCACGATCAGCGCGAGATCGGTCCGCATCAGCGGCGCGAGCGAGGCCCAGGCGTACTCCGGCGCAAGCACACGCACACCCCGCACCTCGCACGTCGGCAGCGCGAGCCTCGTCCGCGTCCCGATCACCCCACCGGTTCGCGGCACATTCGCCCCCGCGCGGGCGATCACGTGCAGCCGCTGCTCGCACTCGAGCGCGCGGGGCAGCGGCAGCCCGTGGAGCAGAGCGGCCGTCGGGCCGCATATGGCCCAGTTCTGCGGTTTGCCGGTGAGCAGCAGCCGGCACCGATCCACGAGCTCGACGCTCTCACCACGAGGAGCGCGCACTCCGTAGAACTCCCGGCTGAGGTCACCGGCCCTGAGTCGATGCCGTTGCACTCCTGAGGCCATGGCCTCAGCAACTGTGAAGGGGCTGCCGGAGAAAGCCCTCGGAAGCGGAGCAGGTGGTTGCGGCATACCCACCATGTGAGCCGATCGCGCGCACCCGAGCCGCGTTGTCCACAACACGACTGCACAATCTCGGCTTCTGGAGGCATCTCGGCCGACTGTGAGCGAAGCTCGGCTGCGCAGCCGCTTCACCTTCACTCCGACTCTTCGCATCTCTGCGACTGCGGCGAGTGCAGCAGGTGCAGCACGCACAGCAGGTCATCACCCCGCCACTCGTGTCTCGGACATCTCCATGGCCGCACCCTCCGACTCGCCATCCCCCCACGAAAAACACGGAGTCCCAGATGGCGGCTTCCCCGCGCACGAAGCAGCCATCTGGGACTCCGCATTTCGGATAGCGGGCGGCGCCCGCCGGGCTCAGGGCGCGGATGGCGCCCAGACCCCGTCGGCGCGCACCTCGCGGTCCAGCCAGAGCCCGGCCGTGGCCTCGCGGATCCGCTCCGCTCCCTCGCGCTCGAGCAGCGAGATCGCACCCAGATTGTCGTTCAGCTGCGACACGCTCGAGGCACCGAAGAGCACGTTCGCGGTGGCGGGGTTCGCGAGGCAGAACGCGATACCGAGCTGCGCGGGGGTCGCGCCGAGGGACACCGCGATCCGTTCGACCTCGGGGTACGCCTCGACGATCCGCTCGCGGATGCCGCCGACGTCCGCACCGATCTTGCGCCCGGGGGTGAGCTTGCCGACGAGGATCCCGCCCTCGAAGGCGTCCGAGGCCTGCAGCGCGAGCGTGCCGTCGGCGAACCACCGCCCGTAGAACTCCCCCTCCGCCATGCTGCGACGCACCAGGCCGTACTTGAGCTGCGCGAAGCTCGGGGCCGTCAGCTCCTCTGCGGCCGCCGTGTCGAGGGCCAGCTGCAGCGCCTCGGCGGGCCAGTTGTTGACGCCCCAGCTCGCGAAGCTGCCGCGATCGATCTCCGCCTGCACGTCGCGCACCACCTGCGCGATGTCGATGTCGCCCATGAAGTCGCCCACGACCACCGTCTCGAACGATCCGGGATCGGCGCCGGCTGCACCGATCCTCCCCAGCGACACGTCCATCTGCTCGGCGAAGCCGGTCTGCGGGTACTCCCACAGCCAGAGCTTGCCGCAGAGCCGGTACTCGGACCGGTCGAGCCCGAGATCCCGGATCGCCTCGCCGAAGAGCAGGTCGGTGCGGGAGGCCTCGGCGTGCGGCCCCATGTTGTAGTAGGCCACATCGAAGAACGCCGAGCCCGCCTCGACCGCGCGCTCGATCAGCGCGCGGCGATCCGCCGCCTCCATGCGGTCCCAGATGTTCCAGGATCCGAGCGCGAACACCGGCACCTCGGGCCCTCCGGGTCCGAGCTTCCGAACGGGAACCTTGCCGCTGAACTCCACAACCGCCTCCTTGCAGGCCTGAGATTCGGGATCGGGATCCGCTGCGCGAACCCGTTGCCCTTTATTTTCTACAATCGTATAATATAAATCGCAATCGATCCAGGCCGGTCCGCTGCGGACCGGCGCGACCCACGACGAAGGAGTCACCGTGACCTCATCCCGCACCGTCCTCATCACCGGCGGCGCCGGCGGCATCGGCCAGGGCATCGCCCGCGCATTCATCGAGGCCGGAGACCGCGTGATCCTCGCGGATCGCGACGCCGCGGCGGTGAGTGCGGCAGCCGAAGCGCTCGGCGCGAACGCGAGCGGACTCGCGCTCGACATCACCGACGCCGCAGCGGTGACGGCCGCGTTCGCGCAGCCGACGCGGGAGGGAGGCGCGGGCGGCGTCGACGTGCTCGTGAACAACGCGGGCATCCTCTCGGTGCACGGGGCCGTCACCGAGCTCGATCCCGAGGCCTACCGGTCGATCCTCGAGGTCAATGTGATCGGCACCTTCACCATGATCCGGGCCTTCGCCCAGCACCGCATCGCCGCGGGAGGCGGGGGCGCGATCGTCAACATCTCCTCGATCGGCGGGCGCCAGCCGACCCCCGGCATGGGCGCCTACGAGTCGAGCAAGGCCGCGGTCGACTCCGTGACGCGCTGGGCCGCGATCGAGCTGGCGGCGCACGGGATCCGCGTCAACGCGGTGGCTCCGGGTCCGGTGCTCACCCCCATGCTCGAGATGGGCATGCCCGAGGGATCGCCGGCGCGCGAGGCGTGGTCGAGCCGCATCCCGCTCGGAGACCTCGCCAGGGTCGGCGACATCGCCCCGGCGGTGGTCTTCCTCGCGGGCGGGGGCGCGGCGCACATCACGGGTGTGAGCCTCGCGGTCGACGGCGGGCAGCTGCTCACCTGAGCCGCGGGCGGAGCGGCGCCCTCAGGGTCGCGGCAACCGGCCGCCGCTCCCGCTGGTTGAGCGAGGAGCGCAGCGACGAGTCGAAACCGAGGGGCCTTGGTTTCGACTCGCTTCGCTCGCTCAACCAGCAGACTCGCTCGCTCAACCAGCAGACTCGCTCGCTCAACCAGCGGACTCGCTCGCTCAACCAGCGAGGTGGAACGGGCCCTACCCCTCGAACACGACGCGCCCGTCGAGCACGGTCAACTCGATCGGCACCTGGGGCAGCCCGGCCGCACCCACCTCGAAGGGATCCCGCCCCAGCACCACGAGGTCGGCGACCCCGCCCACCGAAACGGTGCCCTTCCACGACCCCGCGCCGTCCTGCTCAGCGGGAACGGCCGTGTAGGCACGCAGCAACCGGTGCAGCCGCTCGCGCGCCGCCTCGGGCGACGCCGCTCCGCCCATCTCGACGATGCGCGCATCGGCGTCGGCGATCCCGCGCCGCCAGTCGAAACCGAGCACGGGGGCGTCCGAGGAGAGCACGAGCACTCCCGCGTCGAGCGCCGGGCCGTACACCCAGGCCTCGGCGGCCGCCTCGGCCCCCATCATGCCGGCCAGCCAGTCGCCCGTGGTGGCGGCGATGCCCGCCTGCGCGTTGAGCCACACGCCGAGCTCCGCCATGCGCCGCACCTGCGCCTCGGTCGCAAGGTCGCCGTGGATGATCACGTGCCCCAGCTGCCGGGACGAGGGTGCGCCCGGCACCGCGGCAGCCTCGGCGATGGCGTCGAGCGCGAGCTGGATGGTGCGGTCGCCGGTGGCGTGAAGGCCGATCTGCAGCCCGGCGAGGTGGGCGGCGCGGATCATCTCTGCGAGGCGCTCGGCCTTCTGCTCGATCGAGTCGCCGCGCACCAGCAGGTCGCCGTGGGTGCCGTCGTCGTAGGCGCGGTCCGTCCACGCCTGGCGCGACAGCGGGATCAGGTCGCCGAAGAGCTTGACACCCGGCACGTTGAACCAGGCGGGGTCGGCTTCGGCGCCCGCCGCGGCGCGATCCGCGATCCCCCGCAGCACAGTCTCGACGTCGCTCGGCCCGTCGAGCACCCCGTACAGCGCGAGCAGCGTGACGCGCTGCAGCAGCGCCCCCTCGGCCGCGAGTTCCCGATAGATGTCGATGATCTCGCTGTGGAAGCAGCCGGTCTCGCCGTCATCCTCGCCCGGGCCGATGCCCGGCTCGGTGTAGCTCGTGATGCCGTACTCGGCGAGGAGCCGGCCGGTGCGCAGGATCGCGTCCCTGCGCTGGGCGCGGGTGCCGGCGAGCACCCCGCTCACCCCGGCGGCGGCCTCCGGATCCGGGGCGTTGAAGAAGGTGTGCGGCCAGCGCGCGCCGAGCCAGGCGCCGTGCAGATGGGAGTCGTTGATGCCGGGCAGCACCGCGCACCCACCGAGCTCGACGACCCTCGTTCCGTCGCCGACCCACGAGGCGATCTCCGCGTCGGAACCCACCGCGGCGATGCGCCCGCACTGCACCGCGACGGCCTCGGCTCGGCTGCCGACCCGATCCATCACCAGCACCGCACCGCCGCGCAGCACCAGATCGGCGACCCGGTTCGGCGCGGCCGGGTGGACTCCGTCCTGCACCGGGGCCTCGCTCCGCATCGTCGCTTCGCTCGAGCTCATCACATTCCTCCAGGGATCGGGACCCCGCCCGCTCCCCTCGTTCGGGGACATCGGATGCCCGGGCTTCCCGTTTAGGTCAACGTATGTAGAATAAAACCACATCGTCGGCATCCCGGCAACGACGCCATGCCGAAACCCACGGAATGGAGCACTCGATGACGATCCCCACATCCACCCTCGCGGCCGTGCTGACCGAGCACGGCGCGGCGCTCGAGCTGCAGGAGCTGCCCCTCCCCGAGCGCGTCGAGCCCGGGGCCGCGCTGGTGCGCATCACCTGCACCACGCTCTGCGGCACCGACATCGAGATCTGGGCGGGCAAGATGAGCTTCCCGGGGATGCTGCCCATGGTGCTCGGCCACGAGATGGTCGGCGAGATCGTCGCCGTGGGCGAGGGCACCGTCGACGCGCTCGGAGAGCCCCTCGCGGTCGGCGACCGCATCGGCTGGTCGGAGTCCGTCTGCGGCGAGTGCTTCGGCTGCACCGTACTGCGCCAGCCGGTCGCTTGCTCGAAGCGCGGCTACGGCTTCCTGCAGCGCTCCGACGTGCCGCCCTACGCCACCGCGGGCCTCTCGGAGTACGCGTATGCGACCCCGGGCGCGCAGAAGCTGCGACTGCCCGCCGAGGTCAAGGACACCTGGGCGTCGGCGGCCGGCTGCGCCGCGAAGACCGTGCTGCGCGCCTTCGAACGGGCGGGCGTCGTACGCCCCGGATCCCGCGTCGTGGTGCAGGGTTCCGGGGCCCTCGGCCTCTTCGCCACCGCGGTCGCGAGCATCTCGGGAGCGGGCACCGTCATCACCGTCGGCGCGCCCGCCGCGCGCCTCGAGCTGGCCCGGCGCTTCGGAGCCGATCACACCGTCGACATCGGCGCCCCCGACGACGCACGAAGCGGTTCGGAGGCGACCGTGGCGCGCGTGCTGGAACTGACCGGCGGCCAGGGCGCCGACCTGGTGCTCGACTTCGCCGGCGCGCCGAGCATCGGCCCGGAGGCGATCGGCATGGCCGCCCAGCGCGGCACCTTCGTCGTCGTGGGGTCCACGGGCCCGACCGGAGAGCCCGTCCCGCTGTCGGCGATCATGGGCAAGGAGCTCACGGTCGTGGGGTCGCTCAACGGCGACGTCTCCGACTACTACCGCTCGATCGAGTTCTTCCGCACCTTCGCCGACCGCTTCCCGTGGGACGAGCTGTTCTCCGCTCCCTGCGGCCTGGAGGAGGCCTCGGATCGCATCGCCGATATGCACCGGCTCGGCGAGGTCAAGGCCGTCATCGACCCGCGGATCACGAACCGCTGACCCCGGCGCCGGGTTTCGACACGTCGACTCGTCGCTTCGCCCGCTCAACCAGCGAGCCACCGCCGGTTGAGCGACCGACGCAGGCGGGAGTCGAAACCCGGTGAACTCGGTTTCGACTCCTCGCACGCTCGTCGCTCAACCAGCGTTTCCCATCCAACCAGCGCTCCCCCGAAAGGACACCATGACCACCCCGATCCCCCGCCGCCGCATCGGCCGCAGCGAGCTCGAGACCTCGGTCTTCGCCCTCGGCTCCTGGCACATCTACGACCGCATGCACTTCGAGGACGCCGTCGATCTCGTGCGCACCGCGCTCGACCGCGGTGTCACCCTGTTCGACGTGGGCGTCTACGGCTTCCCCGGCATGCCTCCGGCCTTCACCGACGTGCTGTTCTCCGCGATCATCCGCGCCGTCGGCGTGCGCCGCGAGGACTACCTCCTCTCCGAGAAGCTCTGGGTCGAGGGCTGGGACGACGAGGCGGGCTTCCGCCCCCAGCTGGAACGCGCGCTGTTCCGCGTGGGCGCCGCGCACGCGGACCTCGTGATCCTCGGCGACCTGCGCCGCGACGACCTCGAGCTGCGCGACATCGTGCTGAGCCTCGCCGAACTGCAGAAGGCCGGTCTCATCCGCGCCTGGGGCGTGAACAACTGGTCGGCGTCGAACATCCAATCCCTCATCGACATCGCGGCGGCCGAGGGCGCCCCCGCCCCGGAGATCGCGCAGCTGAAGTACAGCGTCTCGCGGCGCTCGATCCCTGACGGGGAGCCCTTCGGCAAGCTGTGGGAGCAGGGACTCTCGATGCAGGCCTCCGATGTGATGGAGGGCGGGTTCCTCGCGGGCAAGGTAGCGACCGACCGCGAGGTGGGGCGGGATCCCGGCGGGATCCGCCAGCGCATCATCGACGACGTGCCGGGCTTCGTGCAGCTCGCCGAGGAGCTGCGCTGCACCCCGGCGCAGCTCGCCATCGCGTTCACGCTCACCCACCCGGCCACCGCCACGACGCTCTTCGGCGCGTCGAGCGTCGCGCAGCTGGAGGCCAACCTCGGCAGCCTCGAAGTACTGGATCGCGTGGGCGCCGACGAGATCCGCGCCCGCGTCGAGCCGTTCTGGGCCGATCGCGGCCTCGTCGACCCGGAAGGACCGTGACCATGGCAACGCCGGCACAGCCCGCGACCGCCGCCCGCGACGCAGCGGCGGTTCCCGCCACGGCCCCGATCGCACACGGCCTCCCGAGCGTCGCCCCGGTGCCCTTCGACCCCGAGATCGCGCCGATCCTCGAGGCGATGGCCGCGACCCCGCAGCCGCCCCTCACCGAGGAGACCCTGCCGCTCATGCGCGGCGGAGGGCCCGCGTTCCCCAGCGGGGCCGAGGTGGTCGCGTCGCTGCCGGTGACCGCCGAAGAGCGCCTGATCCCCGGACCCGAGGGCGCGCCCGGCATCGAGATCACGGTGTTCCGCCCCGAGGAGCCGGGGCCCGACCCGCTCCCGATCCTCGTCAACTTCCACGGCGGCGGCATGATCGTCGGCCACCGCGCCTGGGAGCACGGACGGGTGGCCGATCTGGTCGCCCGGCACGGCGTGATCGGTGTCAACGTCGAGTACCGCCTCGCTCCCGAGAATCCCTTTCCCGCGGGCGTCGAGGACAACTACGCGGCGACCCGATGGGTCTCCGAGCACGCCGCCGAGCTGGGCGGCGACGCCTCGCGCATCGTGGTGATGGGCGGCAGCGCGGGCGGCGCGTTCGCGGCGGCGGTCGCCCTCATGGCGCGGGATCGCGGCGGCCCTGCGCTCGCCGGACAGCTGCTGCTGTGCCCCATGCTCGACAACACCAACTCGTCGGTCTCGAGTCTGCAGTACGACGGGATCGGCACCTGGCCGCGCGAGGCCAACCTGCTGGCGTGGCGCTGCGTGCTCGGCGAGGATCTCGCCTACTCTCTCGACGCCCCGGCCTACGCGGCGCCGAGCCGCGCCGACGACCTCACCGGCCTGCCGCCGGCCTTCATCGAGGTGGGGGCCGCCGAGATGTTCCGCGACGAGGACATCGACTACGCCCGGCGCATCTGGGCGATCGGAGGCGAGGCCGAGCTGCACGTCTGGTCGGGCGGCTTCCACGGCTTCGACATGTACGCGCCCGAGTCCGAGATCACCCGCGCCGCACTCGCCTCGCGCGACTCCTGGCTGCGCCGCACTCTGAACGGAGACGACCATGACTGATCGATCACTCGCACCGTACCGGGCCGCGGAACCCGATCCGCGGCCCGCCCCGGTGCCCTACGATCCGCAGCTCGAGGCGGGCCTCGCCTTCTTCCTCGACCTGGTCGAGCGCATCCCGCTGCGCGCGCACACGATCCTCGACAACCGTGCGCACTTCGCGACGGTGATCCCTCCCATGGAGACGCAGGCCGAGGGCCGCGCCGTGCAGTGGGAGAACCGGGTGGTCCCCGGACCCGCCGGCGCACCCGATATCGAGGTGACGATCGTGCGGCCCGCTGAGGACGGCTCCGGATCGGCAACGGACGGACCCGGATCCCCCGTCGCCCGCCCGGCGGTGCTCGGCATCCACGGCGGCGGCTACGTGCTCGGCACCCGCTTCTTCGGCACCGGCGAGCTGATCGACCTGGCCGAGCGCTACGGCACCGTGGGCGTGGCGGTGGAGTACCGGCTCGCCCCCGAACACCCCGCCCCGGCCGCAGCCGAGGACTGCTACGCCGCGCTCGTCTGGATGGCCGGGCACGCGGCGGAACTGGGCATCGACCCGTCGCGCATCGTCGTCTCCGGCGCCTCGGCCGGCGGGGGTCTCTCCGCCGCGGTGGCGCTCATCGCGCGGGATCGCGGCGGCCCCGGGCTCGCGGGCCAGCTGCTGGGCTGCCCCATGATCGACGACCGCAACAACAGCGTCTCGAGTTGGCAGTACGACGGCATCGGCGCGTGGGATCGCAACAACAACGACACCGGCTGGGACGCCGCGCTCGGCGCGGATCGCGGCACGGATCGTGTGCACCCCCACCAGGCGCCCGCGCGGGCCTCCGATCTGTCGGGGCTGCCGCCGGCGTTCCTCGAGGTGGGGTCGGCCGAGATCTTCCGCGACGAGACCATCGATTACGCGAGCCGCATCTGGGCGGCGGGCGGTGAGGCCGAGCTGCACGTCTGGGCGGGCGCCTACCACGGCTTCAGCGGGTTCTCGCCCGACGCCGTCGTGTCTCGGGCGGCGGTCGACGCGCGCGACAGCTGGTGGCGCCGGGTCCTGTCCCGATGAGCGCCCGCGCTCGCGCAAGAGGCCCCCGAACGCGCGCGCCGCGCGGAGCCCGGGCTCCGATGGGCCTGCTGCGCATCACCCTCGTGCTGGGCGCCCTGGAGGCCTTCGGTCCGCTCTCGATGGACCTCTACCTGCCGCAGCTGCCGCAGCTCGCGCACACCCTCGGCACCTCCGACGCACTCGCTCAGGCGACGATGTCGGTGTGCATGATCGGGCTCGGGATCGGGCAGCTCATCGCGGGTCCGCTCTCGGACCGCTTCGGCCGCAAGCGCCCGCTCGTGACCGGGGTGGTGCTGTTCGCGGTGCTCTCCGCGGTCTGCGCCGTCGCCCCGACGATCGAGGTGCTGCTCGCGGCCCGCTTCCTGCAGGGGCTCGCCGGCGCGGCCGGTGTGGTGATCAGCATGGCGGTGGCGCGGGATCTCTTCCACGGCGTCGAGCTCTCGCGCATGCTGTCGCTGCTCGCCCTCGTGTCATCGCTGACGCCCATCATCGCTCCGGTGATCGGGGGCCAGCTGGCCAGGTTCATGGACTGGCGCGGCATCTTCTTCGTGCTCGCCGGCGTGGGCGTCGCACTGGTGCTCGTCGCCCAGTTCGGCCTGCGGGAGACGCTGCACGAGGGCAGGCACACCGGCAGCGCGCTGGGCACAACGGCGTCGCACATCGGTACGGTGATGCGGGATCCGCTGTTCGTGGCGATCATGATCGCCGGTTGTCTCGGCGGCACCGCCTTCTTCGCCTACCTGTCGATGTCGAGCTTCGTGCTGCAGGGCGAGTTCGGGCTCACGCCCCAGATCTTCAGCCTCGTGTTCGCGATGAACGCGCTGGCCCACCTCGGCGGCGCGCAGCTGAGCCGTGTGCTCGTGCGGCGCGCCGGCACGATCCGCATGTACCTCACCGGGCAGATCGCCGGCGCCATCGCCGCGGTGGTGCTGCTGGCGGCCACCCTCCTCGGGGCGCCCGCGATCGTCTTCATCGTGCTGCTGGCAGTGTATCTCGGCGCATCCGGGCTCGGCGGCCCGAACGGCACCACGATCGCACTCGGCGGGCACGGCTCGCGGGCCGGCACCGCGTCGGCGCTGCTGGGCATGGCGATGTTCACCGCGGGGGCGGTGATCGCTCCGATCGTCTCCGCCCTGGCGGGCACCTCGACGCTGACGCTGGCCGCGACCGTCACCGCCGGAGCCGTTCTGGCCGCGCTGATCGGGCTGCTCGCGGTGCGCCGGTTCGCACCCGCCGCCGCGCCTGTGCCCGCAAAGACAACGGGGATACCGCGCGAGTCAAGCGCGTCGAAGATCGACGGATTACCCTGAAGACAAGCAACCGGACTCAAGGTGGAGGTTCACCCCATGAAAACGTACGCAGAGCTGCTCGAGGCGATCACGGCGACCAGCGGCGAGGCCCGCGATGCCGTGGATCCCGCGACCGGTGAGGTCATCGGGAAGTCCCCGACGCAGACCATCGCCGATCTCGAGGCCGCGATCGACACGGCCGAGGCCGCACAGCCCGCGTGGGCCGCGCTCAGCGACGACGAGCGCAAGGCCTACCTGCACCGGGCCGCGGACGCCATCAAGGACTCCGCCGAAGCCCTCGCCGAACTCCTCTCCCGCGAGCAGGGCAAACCCCTCAACGGCCCCAACGCCCGCTTCGAGGTCGGCGGCTGCGAGGTCTGGACCCGCACCGCAGCCGACACCCCGCTCCCCGTCGAGGTGCTCATCGACGACGAGTCGGGCTACGCCGAGATGCACTACCGCCCCATCGGCGTGGTCGGTGCGATCTCACCCTGGAACTGGCCGATGATGATCTCGATCTGGCAGATCGCACCCTCGCTGCGCATGGGCAACACGGTCGTCATCAAACCCGCCGACACCACCGCCCTGTCGGTGCGCGCCCTGGTCGCCGTCATGAACCAGGTCCTCCCCGAGGGTGTCCTCAACATCGTCACCGGCCCCGGCCGCACCGTGGGCGACGCCCTCACCAAGAGCCCCAAGGTCGGCAAGATCATGTTCACCGGCTCCACCCCGGTCGGCAAGCAGATCATCGAGGCCTCGGCTGACAATGTGACGCGTCTCACGCTCGAGCTCGGCGGCAACGACGCCGGCATCGTGCTGCCCGATGTGGACCCCGCGGCCATCGCCGAGGGCCTGTTCTGGGGGGCGTTCATCAACACCGGGCAGACCTGCGCCGCCCTCAAGCGCCTCTACGTGCACGACTCGATCTACGACCAGGTCGTCGAGGAACTCGCGAAGTTCGCCCAGAACGTGCCCATGGGCGTGGGTCTCGACGAGAACAACGTGCTCGGACCCCTGCAGAACCGCAACCAGTTCGACACCGTCGACCGCCTCGTCAAGGCCGCGAAAGACTCCGGCGCCCGCGTCGTGCTCGGCGGCGACCCCGACTACGACGCGGCCGGCAACTTCTACCCCACCACCATCATCGCCGACATCGACCCCCACAACGACCTCGTCGTCGAGGAGCAGTTCGGCCCCGCCCTCCCCGTCATCCGCTACACCGACCTCGACGACGTCGTCGGCCTCGCCAACGAACTCGAGTTCGGACTCGGCTCCTCGGTCTGGAGCGCCGACCGCGCGAACGCCCTCGCCGTCGCCGCCCGCCTCAAGGCCGGCACCACCTGGATCAACTCCCATGGCGGCCTCCACCCCATGGTCCCCTTCGGAGGCGCCAAGCACTCCGGCTACGGCCGCGAATTCGGCGTCGAAGGCCTCAAGGCCGTCTCCGAACCCCACGTCATCAGCGGCTAGTTCGCGCCCCCGCGCCTCGTGAGAGCTGAGACGCGATACCTCGTAGGCGGAGGGTCACCCGATCGGGTGCCCCTCCGTTTTCGTTTGTGTATCGCGGCCTTCTCCGTGCCCGCGTGCAGCGGCATCGGACGCGCCTGTCCCCTGGGGTTCAGGCAGCGAGCTTGAAGCGTGGTGGCAGCGGGTCGATGCCCGCCCAGGCGTAGCGGAGTTCGATGCGGGGCCGCATCGGGATGCGTCGGCCACGGGGGTCGTGAAGCGTGAAGTCATCGACGTCGACACTCGCGTCATCGTCGGCACTGGGGTCGGCGCGGACGATGCCGCCGGTACTCGCGCCATCGTCCGCGCCAGAGCCGTCGCCGAAGCCGACACCAGTGCCGTCGCGGGCGCTCGTGCCATCGCCGGTGCGGGTGATGCGCCAGCTGTTCGCGTGGAGTTGCATGTGGTGGAAGCGGCACAGCAGCACACCCCGGTCGAGATCGGTGCAGCCCTGATCCTTCTGCCACTCGTCGATGTGATGCGCCTCGCAATACGCAGGTGGCCGATCGCAGCCGGGCCACCGGCAGCCCCCGTCCCGGATCGCGAGCGCGATGCGCTGCCGAGCCGTGTAGAGCCGCTGCTCCCGCCCCACGTCCAACGGACGCCCCGCACGATCGATCGTCACCGGCACGATCCCGCTCGCACAGGCCTGCTGCGCGACCACCCCGGCCGGCACGACTGCGGGGTCGTCCTCGAAACGTCCGGCGTTCCGAGCGCCGGCGCGCTGAGCGCTAGCGCCCCGAGAGCCCGCAGCCTGGGCATCTACACTCCGAGTATCCACACCCCGAGTATCTACACCCCGAATGCTGTCACAATCAACGACCTGCACTAGACGCACACCCGCCTGCCTGGTTCCGCAGACCGCCCCGGCATCGGCGAGAGCGCCCGCCCGCACGAGATCCATGAACAGATCGAACTCGAGCTGTTCGTTCGACCGCGGGTCCGCTGCCAACTCTTCTGCGCGGATCCGCTCCGCGGGATCCACGAACCGCGGCCCGCCGCGCCGTGGTCGCAACGCCGCATCACGCACCGAGCGCAGCCACGCGGCCGACACGTCGTCGCACACCAGCGACACCCGATGCAGACCTTCGCGATCCGTCCACATTCGGAACGATCGCGCCTCGTACCGCGCCAGATACCGAGCCTCAGCCCCCTCAGGGTCGAGGCGATCCCGCACCGCACGCGCCGCTCTCGCGAGATCCTCCACCGTGCGCCAGGCCGCCTCGGCGACCAGCCGCTCCGCTGCCACCGCCCACGCGGCAGCGTTCTCCAGGTTCGCCCGAACGCAATCATGCCCCGTGTCCGTAGCGGGCTGCCCGCCGCGCAGGTCTGGCAGTTGCGCGCAATCGTGCTCGGGCGGCTGTCCGAGCCCCCGGAAGATCGCGTCGTGCTGCGCGGCCGTGAGGGCTCCATTCATCAGGGCAGCGCCCAACGGCGCGTGCCACGGCCCCGCCGATTCCACCTCATCCGTGGTCTCGGTTTCGCCCTTGTGCACGCCGACATCGGCGGCGGGCGCACTCATGCCGGCGGTGTCGTAGAGGGATTCCCCGACTCGCACCTGTTTTACCGCCTCGCCGCGGCTCACACCCGTGACCTGCTGCACCAACGAGACGGCGTTCCGATGCCCCAGTGACTGCGCCAACCCGGCGTGCCCCGCCGTACGCGACGACCGTTGCGCCACCACCCCAGCCGCGGCCACCCGCACCCGCTCGACCATCTGCCCCACGGAAGCAGCCAGCTCCAGCAGTTCCACCGCACCCGCATCGTCCAGACGATCTACCGCGGCCGGCAGCAGCACCGCATCCGGCACCTCACCCGCCAGGGCACGGATCACCGCGACCCGGTCCGTGAGGCTGGAGAAGAATGACATACTCCATTTTCCCATCTGACCAGGACAAACACCTAGGGATAACTCGACTGATCTCAGCGAGTTTCACGCCCCTGTGAGCGAAGCACTCCCGCCGACCCGGCGACCGGAGTCGATGACAGAGGCCAGAGGACCGAGTACAATTCGCGGTTCGGCGCGAAGGCGACGGTTCTGTCGCTGGGACACACCGCACTCGAACTATCCGCGCGGGTGCCGCTCGACGTGGGCGAGGAACCGCTCGGCCCAGCGCTCGAGCCGACGGCGCAGGGCGGGGTCGGTCGCTGCCCCGGTGACCGGATCGAGCTCCGCCGCGTCGAAGGTGAGATACATCTCGGGCTGACCGAGGGTGGGCATGTCGAGGTAGGCGAGCACCTCGCGCAGCTGGTGCTGGGCGAGCGCCGTGCCGAGGCGTCCGCCCGACGCGCCGAGCACCCCGGCGGGGATCCCGGGAAAGGCGTTCTCGCCACCGGGGCGCGATCCCCACTCGAGCGCGTTCTTGAGCGCCGCCGGCATGGAACGGTTGTACTCCGGCGTCACGAACATGATCCCGTCGACCTCGCCGAGCTGCTCCTTGAAGCGCTTCGCCGCCTCGGGGAAGCGATCATCGAGGTCGCGGTTGTAGAGCGGGAGGTCGTCGATCCGCAGCTCGACGAGTTCTGCCCGGTCCCCGATGATCTCGGCGAGGGCCGCCAGGATCCTCCGGTTGATCGAGACCTCCGAGAGGCTTCCGACGATGGTGCCGACGCGCATGGTGCTCTCCGTTTCCCGGCCCCGACCGCGGCCGTGTCTCCAGCCTGGCGCTCGGAACCGGACCTGTCCAGCCCTTGCGGGGAACAGTAGGCTTGCGGCATGGCGACGATTCCGGACGACATCCGCGCGTACCACGAGGGCCTCGACGACGAGGCGCGCCCCATCTGCGACAGGCTGCTCGAGATCATCTCCGAGGAACTGCCGGACGCCGAGTGCAAGGTCTGGCACCGCCACCCGGTATGGTTCTTCGACGGCAACCCGGTGGCCGGATACGACCGGCTGAAGGCGTCGGTGCGGCTGCTGTTCTGGAGCGGCCGGGCGTTCGACGAGCCCGGACTGGCGAACGAGGGCAGCTTCCAGGCCGCCGAGGCGCGCTACACGGCACCCGAGCAGATCGACGCGGAGGCGCTGCGGCGCTGGCTCGGGAAGGCGCGGGAGATCCAGTGGAACTACCGCGACATCCGCCGCAACCGAGGGGGCCTGGTCCCGCTACGAGGGCTGCCGGAGGTGCCGGACACCGATCCCGCGTAGAGAACGGGCGAGTCCTCGCCGCTGTCCCGGCCCCCGGAGTGAGCAGAAGCGGCTCGCATCTCGAGTTCTCGCGTCGGTTTGCGCCCGCGCCCGCGCCCGCTCGCCCGCGGGCCGGCTGGGAAACGAGAACGGCCCCGGGAATCCCGGGGCCGTTCCGCCACTGCTGCTACCAGCGGGGCTTGCGCTTGCTGTCCGAACGATCCGGTCCGGAATCGCGCTTGCGGTCATCACGCGATCCGCGATCCTGCCAGCCTCCGCGGTCGCCCCGGTCACCGCGATCGTTGCGATCACTGCGACGGTCGTCCCGGTTGTTGTCGTAGCGCGGCTTGCGGGCGTCTCGGTCGTACCCGCCGCGGTCTCCACGGGAATCGCGGTCGTACCCGCCGCGGGTGTCCCGACCGCCGCGGTCGTACCCGCCCCGGTCGCCGCGGTCACCGCGGGTGTCGCGGCCACCGCGATCGTAGCCGCCCCGGTCACCGCGATCGCTCCGGCCGCCCCGGTCGTAGCCGCCGCGATCTCCCCGGTTGCCGCGGTCTCCCCGGTCGCCGCGATCGTAGCCGCCGCGCTTCCCGTCGCGCGCCGGGCCGCTGTCGGGCCGCAGCTCGATGAGCTTGCCGCTGATGCGGGTCTGCGCGAGCGCGTCGAGGGTCTCCCGCGAGAGGTTCGACGGCAGCTCCACCAGCGAGAAGTCGTCGCGCATCTGGATGCGGCCGAAGTCGTCGCGGCCGAGGCCGCCCTCGTTGGCGATGGCGCCCACGATCTGGCCGGGCTTCACGCGCTGACGGTGCCCCACCTCGATGCGGTACATGCGCAGGTCGTCCCGCTTCGGGCCGCGCTCGCCCCGGTCGTCGCGGCGGTCGCGGTCCGGGCGGTCGGAGCGCGAGCGATCCCGCGTCCCGTCCTCGAGGAACTTCGCGGCCTGCTTGCGGTCGCGCTCGAACTTGCGGTCGTCATCCTCGGTGAGCAGCAGCGGGGTGTCGCCCTGCGCCACCACTGCGAGCGCGGCGGCGACGTCGCCCTCGGGGACGTCGTGGTGCCGCACGTAGTGATCGATGATGTCGCGGAAGGCCTCGATGCGCTTGGTCTCGTCGAGCGCCGCGGTGATGGCGTCGTCGAAGCGGCTCAGGCGGGTCGCGTTGACCTCCTCGACCCGCGGCAGCGGCATCTGCGTGAGCGGCTGCTTCGTGGCTTTCTCGATGGCCTTGAGCAGCCGCTGCTCGCGCGGGGTGACGAAGCTGATCGCGTCGCCCGTGCGGCCGGCGCGACCCGTGCGGCCGATGCGGTGCACGTACGACTCGGTGTCGATCGGCAGGTCGTAGTTGATGACGTGGCTGATGCGCTCGACGTCGAGGCCGCGCGCGGCGACGTCGGTGGCGACGAGGATGTCGAGCTTGCCGTCCTTCAGGGCCTGCACGGTGCGCTCGCGCTGCGCCTGCTGGATGTCGCCGTTGATAGCGGCAGCCGAGTACCCGCGCGCGCGCAGCTTCTCGGCGACCTGCTCGGAGTCGCCGCGCGTGCGGGTGAAGACGATCATGCCGTCGAACTCCTCCACCTCGAGGATGCGCGTGAGCGCGTCGAGCTTCTGCGTGTAGGAGACCACGTTGTAGCGCTGGGTGATGCTCGCGCTGGTCTGCGTCTTGCCCGCGATCTTGATCTCGCGCGGATCGTTGAGGTGCTGCTGCGAGATGCGGCGGATCTGCGCCGGCATGGTCGCCGAGAACAGCGCGACCTGCTTGGTCGCCGGGGTGTCGGCGAGGATCGTCTCGACGTCCTCCGCGAAGCCCATCTTCAGCATCTCGTCGGCCTCGTCGAGCACGAGGTACTTGATCTGGCTCAGGTCGAGGGATCCCCGGTTCAGGTGGTCCATGATGCGGCCCGGGGTGCCCACGACGATATCGACGCCGCGGCGCAGCGCCGATAGCTGCTGGCCGTAGGCCTGCCCGCCGTAGACCGGCAGCAGGTGCACCTCGGGCAGGTGCGAGGCATAGCTCTCGAAGGCCTCGCAGACCTGCAGCGCGAGCTCGCGCGTGGGGGCGAGCACGAGTGCCTGGGGCACACCCTGCCCGGGCTCGATGCGGCTGAGGATCGGCAGCGCGAAGGCCGCGGTCTTGCCCGTACCCGTCTGGGCGAGGCCGACGACGTCGCGGCCGCTGAGCAGCACCGGGATCGTGGCCTCCTGAATGGCGGAGGGGGTCTCGTAGCCGACGGCCGTGACCGCCCGCAGCACCTCGGGCGCGAGGCCGAGGTCGGCGAAGGTGACGCGCTCGGGCGCGGCGGGTTCGGATGCAGGAGCGGCGGCGGGCTCGGGCTCCGCGGCGGGGGCCTCCGCCTCCGTCGCGGGAGCGGGCTCGGCGACCGGCTCGGGATCCGCGGCCGGCTCGGTCTCAGCAGCGGATGCTGCGGGCGCGTCTTCCTGCGCGGCGGCTTCGGGATCCGCCTGCTCGGCTGCAGGATCGGCGTCGGTCTCGGGGTCGGATGCGGGGGCTGCCGGGGTCTCGGCGTCCGCGGGGGTCTCGGGCTGGTTCTCAGCCGGTACAGCGGCCTCCGTGGAGGCTTCGTCGGTCGCGGCCGTCTCGTGGGGCTCTGCGGCGTCGACGTTTTCGGAATTGCTCATCATACTATCCTACCCCGGATCCCGTGCCGCCACGCCGCCGTGAGCCGCCGCCACGCATCGCCGAGGACGACGCGGAGTCGCAGATGGCTGCTTCCCCCCTGCCGGAAGCAGCCATCTGCGACTCCGCGGTTACTCGCGCAGCGCGAGCCAGTCCGCACGGCGCTGCGCCTGCAGCGCCGGGTCGGCGACCGGCGAGGCCGCGAGCAGGCGCCGGCTGTACGGGTGCTGCGGATCCCGCGTCACCTGCTCGCCGTCGCCCACCTCCACCAGGTTGCCCCGGTACATCACCGCGACGCGGTGGCAGATGCGCCGCACCACACCCAGGTCGTGCGACACGAAGAGGTACGAGACGCCGGTGTCGCGCTGCAGCTCGATGAGCAGCTCGAGCACGGTCGCCTGCGTGGTGAGGTCGAGCGCGCTCACCGGCTCGTCGCAGATGATGAGGCGCGGCCGGCGCACCAGGGCGCGGGCGATGGCGATGCGCTGGCGCTGGCCGCCCGAGAACTCGCTCGGGAAGCGGTCGATGACGCTCGCCGGCAGGTTGACCCGCTCGAGCATCTCGCCCACGACCCTGCGGGCCTCGGCCCGGCCGGTGCCCGCGGTCGAGAGCGGCTCCGCGAGGATCTCGCCGACGGTCATCCGCGGGTTGAGGGAGCCGTAGGGATCCTGGAACACCACCTGGATGTCCGAGGCGAGCTCGCGGCGCTCGCGCTTCGCGAGGTGGGTGATGTCCCGGCCGTCGAAGGAGATGGTGCCGCTCGCGACGGGCACGAGGCCGAGGATCGCCTTGCCGAGGGTCGACTTGCCGGATCCCGACTCTCCCACCAGGCCGACGCACTCGCCGGATCCGACCTCGAGCGAGACCTCGTGCAGCACGCGGTTGGGCCTGCGCCGCGAGCCGTACTCGACCACCACGTTCTCTGCCCGCAGCAGCGGTGCCGACGCGCTCATACGGGCTCCTTCCGATCGAGCTCGACGCGGCTCTCGGCGCCGTCGAGCGAGGCTGCGATGAGCTCGCGGGTGTAGTCGCTCTCCGGCTGCGAGAAGATCGGGCCGACATCGTCGATCTCGACGATGGATCCGGATCGCATCACGACGACGCGGTCGCAGATGTCGGCCACCACGCCGAAGTTGTGGGTGACGATGACGAGCGCCATCCGTTCCTCCTGCTGCAGCTCGCGCAGTAGCTCGAGCACCTCGGCCTGCACCGTGACGTCGAGCGCGGTCGTCGGCTCGTCGGCCACGAGCACCGACGGCCTGCCGGCGATCGCTCCCGCGATGAGCACGCGCTGCGCCATGCCGCCCGAGAGCTCGTGCGGGTACGACTTCATGACTCGCTGAGGGTCGACGATGCCGACGCGGTCGAGCATCGCGAGCGCGCGCTCCCGTGCTTCGGCCTTGCTCATCCCGTGCACGGTGCGCAGCGGCTCGGTGAGCTGGTAGCCGATCGTGTACGAGGGATCGAGGTTCGTCATCGGCTCCTGCGGGATGTACCCGATCTCGTGTCCGAGCAGCCGCGCGCGATCGCGCTTCGAGAGCGTGGTCACGTCCTCGCCGCCGATCCAGATCGCATCGGCCGTGTAGTAGCCCGACTTGGGCAGCAGGTCGAGCATCGAGAACACCGTCTGCGACTTGCCCGATCCCGACTCTCCCACGATGCCGAGCACCTCGCCCGGCGAGACGTCGAGGGTGATGCCGTGCACCACCTCGACCTCGCCGTCGGCGGTCTCGTACTTGACGCGCAGGTTCTCGAGCCGCACGGCGGAGTCGACGGCGGCGACGGAGATCGATCCCGTGGTCGACGTGGTGGCCGCCGCGGAGCCGCGCGCCGCGTTCTCGGCCTCGATGGCCTTGCGCTGACGGCGGGACAGCACGGGGATCTTCGCGTTGATGACGTCGCCGAGGGTCGAGCCGAGCACCGCGAAGGCCGCGATCGAGACGCCGAGCGCGATGGACGGCCAGAGCAGCAGCAGCGGATCGGTGCGCATGACCTGGAAGCCCTCGTTCATGGCCGCACCCCAGCCGGGGGTGGTGCCCCCGCCGATGCCGAGGAACTGCAGACCGGCCTGCATGCCCATCGCGATGCCGGCCGTGAGCGCGGACTGGATGACGAGCGGCGCGACGACCTGGCGGATGACGTGGCGCGACATGATGCGCAGGTCGGTGAGCCCCGAGACGCGGGCCGCGTCGACGTACATCTCCCCGCGCACCGCGAGCACTGTGGACCGCGTGAGGCGGAAGTAGCCGGGCGCCATGAAGATGCCGATGGTGATCATGAGCAGCGTCAGGTCGTTGCCGGTGTTGGCGCCCACGATGAGCAGGATCACCATGCCGGGAACCGACTGCAGGCCGTCGCTGATCCAGGTGCCGATGCGGTCGGTCGCGCCTCCGTAGTAGCCCGCGGCGAGGCCTGACGGCACGCCCAGTGCGAGCGCGGTGAGGATGGCCACGAACGTGCCCCAGAGCGTGATCTGCGCGCCCCAGATGAGGCGGCTCAGCACGTCGCGTCCGGTCGTGTCGCCGCCGAGCGGGTGCTCCCAGCTCGGCAGGGCGCGCGCCTGCGAGAGGATCACCTCGTTGGGGTCGTGCGGCGCGAGCCAGGGGGCGAAGATCGCGACGAGCACGATGAGGGCGAGCACGGTCAGAGAGACGGCGCCGGCGGGTCGCCGGATCAGCCGGCGGAGGATGGAGCCGCGCTCCCCCGCCCGGGTGTCCGGGCGCTCGGTGAGCGGCGCGGTGGTGGTGGTCATTTCACTCGAACCTTCGGGTTGATCCAGCCGAGCACGATGTCGAGCAGGAGATTGACGACGATGACGAAGACGACGGTGACGACCGTGATCCCGAGCAGCATCGGGATGTCTCCGTTCTGCGAGGAGCTCTGGGTGAGTTCGCCGATGCCCTTGATGCCGAAGATCTGCTCGACGATGATCGCACCCGAGAGCAGTCCGACGAACATGAGGGCCAGGATCGTCAGCGAGGCGGGGGCCGAGTTGCGCAGCAGATGCAGCGCGATGCGCCAGAACGGGATCCCCCGGCTGCGCAGCGTACGCGTGTAGTCCTGCGCGTCGGCCTGGATGATGCCGTTGCGCAGCTGCTCGGCGATCATGACGATCGCACCGAGCGCGAGGGAGATCGCGGGCAGTGTGATGGATCGCAGCCAGCCCGGCAGCGACTCGCCCGGCTGCACATAGCCGATCGCCGGGAACCACTTGAGCTGCACGGCGAAGCTCATCACGAGGACGACGGCGACCCAGAAGCCGGGCAGCGCGAAGAGGACGACGGCGCCCGCTTTGACGGTCTTGTCGATCCAGCTGTGGGGACGCAGACCGGCGAGCGTGCCGAGCACGGCGCCGAGCAGCGCGGAGAGCGCGACGGACGCGGTCACGAGCGACAGGGTGACCGGGAGACGGATCGCGAGGATCTTGTCGATCGGCTGGTCGTTCTTCCACGAGGTGCCGAAGTCGCCCCCGAGCAGCTGCAGCAGCCACTCCTGGTACTGCACGAGCACCGGGCGGTCGGCGCCGATCTTGACGGTGAGCGCGGCCACCGCCTCGGGGGTGGCGCCGCTGCCGAGCAGGCCGAGCGCCGGATTCGGGATCGCGGCGTGGGCGAGGAAGAAGGTGCCGCTCGCGACGACGAAGAGCAGCACGATGCCTGAGAGCAGCCGCTTGAGTACGAAGGTGATCATCGAGTTTCCCGGGTCGAACGGTAGTGGGATGGAACCGCCGGGGCGGGGCCGCGATGCTCCGCGGCCCCACCCCGGGAAGGTCAGCCTACGAGAGGGAGATCTGGCGCAGGGTCGGGAACATGAGGCCGATGACCGGCTTCACGTCGAACTCGGAGGTGCTCACGAACACGTTCTCGTTCTGCGCGAAGACCGCGTTGTAGCCCTGGGCGGTGACGAGCTCGTTGAGCTTCTCGATCTCGGCGAGCTGGGCGTCGCCGGGATCGGCGCCGAACACCGCGTCGACCTGCTCCTCCACGCCGTCGAGTGCGGCGAGGCCCGGGTTCGGGTTGTACCACTGCGGCTTCGAGATCTGGCGCTCGACCGTCGCCACCGGGTTCGCGTCCATGGCGATGACCGCGACGTACATGGGGTACGTGGGCGCCTTGCCCATGTAGCTCATGAAGTCGGTCTCCTCCCACGTGACGGTGATGCCGAGCTCGGCGAAGGTCTGCTCGACGATCGCCTGGTAGGGCTGGAAGGGACCGGCCATCGGCATGGTGACGTCGAAGCCATCGGCGTAGCCCGCCTCGGCCAGCAGCGACTTGGCCTTCTCGACGTCGAGCGCGTACTCCGCGTCGAGCGCCTCCACGTTGCCCGGCGTGCCGGTCGGGAACAGCTGGGTGGAGACGAAGCCCTCGCCCTGCGCGATCGACTGCTGGATGCCCTCGCGGTCGAAGGCGTAGTTGAGCGCCTGGCGCACCTTCACGTCGCCGAGGGGCGAGCCCATGTCGCCCGAGCGATCGGCGAAGTACAGACCGGCCCAGGTGGCGAGGCCCCTGGCGACCTTCCAGTCGTTCTGCTCGGCCAGGTCCGCACCGGTCTTATCGGTGTAGATGAGATTGAGCTGCTCGGCCTCCATGGCGTTGAGCATGGCGGTGGGGTCGCTGAGCGGAGTGATCTTCAGCGGGTCGAAGGGGAAGGCGTCGGCGTCCCAGTGATCCTCGACCTTGTCGAAGGCGTACTCGCTGCCGGGAACACTCGAGTCGCTGAGCGTGTATGGGCCGGAGCCGACCGGGGTCTCGGAGAGCGTGCCCGCGTCGATGGCGCTCGGGGCTGCGAGGTAGCTGCGGCCGAGGCCGAGGAAATAGAGCATCGTGTCGTCGCGCTTCGACAGCTCGAACTCGATCGTGTCGTCGTCGACCTTCGCGATCTCCGCGACATTGAGGTAGGCCTCGCTGGCCGTAGTGCCGTCCTTGAGATGCTGCAGGCCGGCGACGACCGCGTCGGCGTCGACCGCGGTGCCGTCGGAGAATGCCGCGTCGGTGCGGATGTCGAAGGTGACGGTCTTGAAGTCGTCGGACACCTCCCACGCTGTGGCGATGCCAGGCTGCGGCTCGCCGTTCTCGTCGGTGGTCACGAGCGCGTCGTACACCGCCGACAGGTACGGGCCGTCGAATCCGAGATCGGCGCTGGCCGGATCCCAGTTGGTGACGTCCAGGAAGTTGCCGATGCTCAGCGGTGCGACGCCGGCGGGGGCTTCTGCGCCTCCGCCGCCGTCTCCGCCGCCTGCCGAGCAGGAGGTGAGCGCGAGCGCTGCGGCGGCGACGACCGCGATGCCCGTGAGGGTTTTCTTCATCATGTCTACTTCTCTCGGTAGTTCGGACATGTCATGGGGGGGGGTGAGGCGCCGTTGCAGATCCACCGTTGCAGCCCGGGGATCGAGCGTTCTCCCAGTTGCGATGGACGTCACTTCAGCGTGCCGTCGGATTTCATTCTACGTACGTTGACAAAAAACGCAAGTCCCCGCGATCCGCGCAAACATCACGAAATCGACACGATGCGAAGCTGTTACGAAGCCTGGCGCGGAACCCCCTGGATCGTATACGATCTGACCAGAACCCCAGGAAACGGAGGACTCGTGCTCGAGCAGACGCAGATTGAATCCATCGCCGATGAGTTGGTGCAGGCCGATCGGGATCGCACGATCCTGCCCAAGCTCACCTCGCGCTATCCGGGGATGGTGATCGAGGACTCCTACGCCATCCAGAAGGTGTGGTCGGATCGCCGCATCGAGGCCGGCGCACGGCTCGTGGGCCACAAGATCGGGCTCACCTCGAAGGTGATGCAGGTCGCCACCGGCATCACGGAGCCCGACTACGGCGTGATCCACGACGATATGGTCTACGAATCGGGATCGGTGCTCGAGTTCGATCGCTTCTCCAACGTGCGCATCGAGGTCGAGCTCGCCTTCGTGCTGTCGAAGCCGCTCGCGGGCCCCGACGTCACCCTCTTCGACGTGCTCGACGCCACCGCCTACGTCGTGCCCGCGCTCGAGGTGCTCAACTCGCACCTCGAGCTCGAGGGCCGCACGATCGTCGACACGATCAGCGACAACGCCGCGATGGGCGCCATGGTGATCGGCGGCCGCCCCGTGAAGATCGACGAGGTCGACCTCACCTGGGCGAAGGCGCTGCTCTACCGCAATGAGACCATCGAGGACTCCGGCGTGGCCGGCGCCGTGCTGGGACACCCGGCGCTCGGCGTGGCCTGGCTCGCGAACAAGCTCGCGCAGCACGGCCAGTCGCTCGAGGCCGGCGAGATCATCCTCGCGGGCTCGTTCACCAAGCCGATGTGGGTGGAGCGCGGCGACACCGTGCACGCCGACTACCACGAGCTGGGATCGGTGACATGCCGATTCGTCTGAGCCTCCCCGCCACGCTGCGCGAACGTCTCGCCGAGGCCGATCGCCCGCTCATCGGCCTCTGGGCCTGCGCGGGCAGCCCCGTCACCGCCGAGATCGTGGCCGGCAGCGGCTGCGACTGGGTGCTGCTCGACGCCGAGCACTCCCCCAACGGCCTGGAGTCGGTGCTGGCCCAGCTCTACGCGATGTCGGCCTACCCGGTCGCGCCGCTCGTGCGGCCGCCCTTCGGCGATACCGTCACGATCAAGCAGTTCCTCGACCTCGGCGCGCAGAACCTGCTGATCCCGATGGTCGACTCCGCCGAGCAGGCCGAGCAGATCGTGCGCGCCGTGCGCTATCCCGACGGCACGGCCGGCGGCGGCGTGCGGGGCGTGGGATCGGCCCTCGCGCGCTCGGCCCGCTGGAACCGCGTCGAGGGTTACCTCGGCCGCGCGGCCGAGACCATCAGCCTCACGGTGCAGATCGAGTCGGCCGCCGCGGTGGCGGATGTGGAGCGCATCGTCGCGGTCGACGGCGTCGACGCGATCTTCGTGGGCCCGTCGGACCTGGCCGCCTCGATGGGGCTGCTCGGCCAGCAGAACCACCCCGAGGTGGTCGAGTCGGTGCTGCGCGCGATCGCGGCGGCGAAGGACGCGGGCAAGCCCGTCGGCGTGAACGCCTTCGTCGCGGCCGACGCCGAGCGCTACATCGAGGCCGGCGCCGCCTTCGTGGCCGTCGGAGCCGATGTGGCGATCCTCGCCCGCCAGACCGAGGCGCTCGTGGATCGCTTCACCGGCGCATCGAGCGGCGAGCGCGCGAGCTACTGATGCCGGAGCCGGCTCCGTCGTCCCGCGCGAGCGGAGCGCAGCGGAGTCGAGGCGTGAACCGGCACCACCGCCGGTTGAGCGCAGCGCAGTCGAGGAGCGAACCCGTACCACCGCCGGTTGAGCGGAGNGCAGCGGAGTCGAAACCCGGATCCCCTCGAGAGAGATCCGAGCCGGGATTTCGACGGCACTCGTTCCTCGCTCCGCTCGATCGGCGCGTCTCGCCCGCTGAGCGAAACACCACTTCACAAACCCATCCAGATCGTATACGATAAGAAATACAACGAGGCCGGGATCGCTGGATCCCGCGCACGAGATTGATGAGCGAGGTCGCCATGACATACGGAATCGAGCAGCTGGGCATCGAGACGCCCGGCAAGATCATTGCCGTCCACCTCAACTACCCCTCGCGGATCGCCCAGCGCGGCCGCACCCCCGAGTTCCCCTCCTACTTCTTCAAGCCGTCTTCTTCGCTCGCCCCCACCGGCGGCACGATCGAGCGCCCCGCCGGCACCGAGCTGCTCGCGTTCGAGGGCGAGATCGCCCTCGTGATCGGCGAGCCCGCCCGCTGGGTCTCCCCCGCGGACGGCTGGAAGCACGTGGCCCAGGTCACCGCGGCTAACGACTTCGGCCTCTACGATCTGCGCGCTGCCGACAAGGGCTCGAACGTGCGCAACAAGGGCGGCGACGGGTTCACCCCGGTCGGCCCGACCGCGATCCCCACGGCGGGCATCGGCCAGGACGCCTGGCGCGTGCGCACCTGGGTCAACGGCGAGCTGGTGCAGGACGACACGAGCGACACCCTCAAGTTCACCTTCGGGCAGCTCGTCGCGGACCTCTCGCAGCACATGACGCTCGAGACCGGCGACGTGATCCTCACCGGCACTCCCGCCGGATCGTCGGTCGTCGTGCCGGGCGACGTGGTCGAGGTCGAGGTCGACGCGCCGAGCGCGTCGGGCGCCCCCACCACGGGCCGCCTCTCGACCACCGTCACCCAGGGAACCACGGCCTTCGGCGACTTCGGCAACACGCCGGCCATCGATGACAAGCAGCGCGTCGAGGCCTGGGGCGACGAGGCCGCGCACGCCGCCGCGGTCGCAGCCGGCAAGGCCTCCCCGCTCGAGGGCGAGAGCCTGGTCTCGACAAGCTCAACCGACGGCTCTCCCCTCACCGACGAGATCCGCGCGCTGCTCGACGGCGTGGCGGTCGCCACGGTCTCGGCCGCCCTGCGCAAGCGCGGCTACGTCGACATCTTCATCGACGGCGTGCACCCCAACCACGAGGGCGACACGATCCTCGGCACCGCCAAGACCCTGCGCTTCATCCCCTTCCGCCCCGACCTGTTCAAGGCGCACGGCGGCGGCTTCAACGCCCAGAAGCGCGCCTTCGACACCGTCGAGGCCGGTGAGGTGCTCGTGGTCGAGGCCCGCGGCATCCCGTCGACCGGCACCGTCGGCGACGTGCTCGCGCTGCGCGCCCAGTACCGCGGCGCAGCCGGCATCGTCACCGACGGCGGCGTGCGCGACTTCGCGGCCGTACAGGAGTTCGACATCCCCGTCTTCTCGCAGGGAGCCCATCCCAGCGTGCTCGGCCGCCGCCACGTGCCCTGGGAGACCGACGTGACCATCGCCTGCGGCGGAGCCGCCGTGCAGCCGGGCGACATCATCATGGGCGACCGCGACGGCGTCATCGTGATCCCGCCGTTCCTGCTTGCGGAGGTGGCCCGCGAGGCCGCCGCGCAGGAGCACGCCGACGCCTGGGTCGCCGAGCAGGTCAAGAAGGGCGCGCCGGTCGACGGCCTGTTCCCCATGAACGCCGAGTGGCGCGCACGCTACGAGGCCGAGAAGGAAGCGCAGGCCTGAGCATGACCGCCGAGTCGAAGTCCGAGCGCGCGTACCGCCTGATCCGGGATCGGATCGACAGCGGGCAGTACGTGCCGGGATACCGTCTGGTGCTCGCGCCGATCGCGAACGAACTCGGTATGTCGGTCGTGCCCGTGCGCGAGGCCATCCGACGCCTGGAGGCCGAGCAGCTCGTCACCTTCGAGCGCAACGTCGGCGCACAGGTCTCGCTGATCAAGGAGACCGAGTACCTGCACACCATGCAGACGCTCGCCCTCGTCGAGGGCGCGGCGACGGGGCTCGCCGCGCCGCACATCACCGACGACCAGATCCGCCGCGCACGGCTCATCAATCAGACGATGCGCGAATCGCTCAGCTCGTTCGACCCGCAGGCCTTCACCGAGCTCAACCTCGAGTTCCACAGCGTGCTCTTCGAGACCTGTCCCAACCCCCACATCCTCGATCTCGTGCACCGGGGCTGGAACCGCATGAAGGTGCTGCGCAACTCGTCGTTCAGCTTCGTACCCGGCCGGGCACAGGAATCGGTCGACGAGCACGAGCGTCTCCTGCAGCTCATCGCGGACCGCGTCCCGCCCCTCGAGATCGAGATGACCGCACGAGCGCACCGCACGGCGACGCTCGATGCCGTGCTCGCCTACTCGGACGAGCACCGGCACGCGGGCGACCAGCGGGCCGCACCGGCCGCCTGATCCCGCGCATCCGACCCCACACCGATTCACCACCCAACACCACCTGGAGAGAGATATGACTCAGGAGAAGCCCGCCGGGCTGCCGGACAAGATCCGCCACTTCATCGACGGAAAGCACGTCGACTCGGTCGGCGGCGAAGAGTTCGAGGTGCTCGACCCCGTATCAAACGAGACCTACATCATGGCCGCCTCCGGCCAGCAGGCCGACATCGACCTCGCCGTGGCGGCCGCGAAGCGCGCCTTCGAGGAGGGCCCCTGGCCGAAGCTCCTCCCCCGCGAGCGCGCGCGCATCATGCACAAGATCGCCGACATCGTCGAGTCTCGCGACGAGCAGCTCGCGCTGTTCGAGAGCTTCGACTCGGGCCTGCCCATCACCCAGGCCAAGGGCCAGGCTCGCCGCGCCGCCGAGAACTTCCGCTTCTTCGGCGACCTCATCGTCGCGCAGCACGACGACACCTTCAAGGTGCCGGGCCGCCAGGTCAACTACGTGAACCGCAAGCCGATCGGCGTCGCGGGCCTCATCACCCCCTGGAACACCCCGTTCATGCTCGAGTCGTGGAAGCTCGCCCCGGCGCTCTCCACCGGCAACACCGTCGTGCTGAAGCCCGCGGAGTTCACCCCGCTCTCGGCTTCGCTGTGGGGCGAGATCTTCCGCGAGGCCGGTGTTCCCGACGGAGTCTTCAACCTCGTCGGCGGTTTCGGCGAGTCGGCCGGCGACGCGCTCGTGAAGCACCCCGACGTGCCGCTGATCTCGTTCACCGGCGAGAGCCGCACCGGCCAGATCATCTTCGGCAACGCCGCGCCCTTCCTCAAGGGCCTCTCGATGGAGCTCGGCGGCAAGAGCCCGGCCGTGGTCTTCGCCGACGCGGATCTCGAGGCCGCGCTCGACGCCACCGTGTTCGGCGTGTTCAGCCTGAACGGCGAGCGCTGCACCGCGGGCAGCCGCATCCTCGTGCAGCGCGACATCTACGACGAGTTCGTGGAGCGCTACGCGGAGCGGGCGAAGAACATCGTGGTGGGCCTGCCGAGCGACCCCGCCACCGAGGTGGGCGCGCTCGTGCACCCCGAGCACTACGACAAGGTGATGAGCTACGTCGAGATCGGCAAGAGCGAGGGACGCCTGGTCGCCGGCGGCGGCCGCCCCGAGGGCTTCCCCACCGGCAACTACGTCGCACCGACGGTGTTCGCCGACGTCTCGCCCGACGCCCGCATCTTCCAGGAGGAGATCTTCGGCCCGGTCGTCGCGATCACCCCGTTCGACACCGACGAAGAGGCGCTCGAGCTCGCCAACAACACGAAGTACGGCCTCGCCGCCTACATCTGGACCTCGAACCTCAAGCGCGCGCACAACTTCGCCCAGTCGGTCGAGGCCGGCATGGTGTGGCTCAACTCGAACAACGTGCGCGACCTGCGCACCCCGTTCGGCGGCGTGAAGGCCTCGGGTCTCGGCCACGAGGGCGGCTACCGCTCGATCGATTTCTACACCGATCAGCAGGCCGTGCACATCACCCTCAACGAGGCGCACTCGCCGCGCTTCGGCGCCGGCAAGTAAGGCTCCGGGATTCGGATTCCCGTCGCGACATCGCGTCATCGCGGTGTGCAGGATCGCACACCGCTCCTCCGCGAAAGCGACAGGAATCCGAATCCCTCCGCTCCGCCGCCGACCCCGCACAGCAGGCTCGGCGGTCTGCACGACACCTGACAACTGCAAGGAAGCAACATCATGGCAAAACTCAACGAAGAAGATAAGCAGTCCGCGGGCTTCTGGGTCACGAAGGAGGCCCCGATCCAGTCGGACAACCCGATCCCCACCGCGACCTCCCCCGCGCCCGATATCCTGCGCTGCGCCTACATGGAGCTCATCGTGACCGACCTCGCGGCGTCCCGCGAGTTCTACGTCGACGTGCTCGGCCTGTACGTGACTACCGAGGACGACGAGGCGATCTACCTCCGCTCCACCGAGGAGTTCATCCACCACAACCTCGTGCTGCGCAAGGGCCCGATCGCCGCGGTCGCCGCGTTCTCGTACCGCGTGCGCACCCCCGAGGATCTCGACAAGGCGGTCGCCTTCTACGAGGAGCTCGGCTGCGAGGTGCGCCGCAACCCCGACGGCTTCGTGAAGGGCATCGGCGACTCGGTGCGCGTGGTCGATCCGCTCGGCTTCCCCTACGAGTTCTTCTACCAGACCGAGCACACGGAGCGCATGTCGTGGCGCTACGACCTGCACATCCCGGGTGAGCTCGTGCGCCTCGACCACTTCAACCAGGTCACACCCGACGTGCCGCGCGCCGTGGGCTTCATGCAGAACCTCGGCTTCCGCGTCACCGAGGACATCCAGGACAACGAGGGCACCGTCTACGCCGCGTGGATGCGCCGCAAGCCGACCGTGCACGACACCGCGATGACGGGTGGTGACGGCCCGCGCATGCACCACGTGTGCTTCGCGACGCACGAGAAGCACAACATCCTCGCGATCTGCGACAAGCTCGGCTCGCTGCGCAAGTCCGACAGCATCGAGCGCGGGCCCGGCCGCCACGGCGTCTCCAACGCGTTCTACCTGTACCTGCGCGATCCCGACGGCCACCGCGTCGAGGTCTACACCCAGGATTACTACACGGGCGATCCCGACAACCCGGTCGTCACCTGGGACGTGCACGACAACCAGCGTCGCGACTGGTGGGGCAACCCGGTCGTGCCCTCGTGGTACACCGACGCCTCGCTGGTGCTGGACCTCGACGGCAACCCGCAGCCGGTCATCGCCCGCACCGACGAGAGCGAGATGGCTGTGACGATCGGCGCCGACGGCTTCTCGTACACCCGCGAGGGCGACGACGTGAAGGGCTTCAAGCTCGGCGAGACGCTGTAAGACGTTTCTCGGGCCCGCTCATCGGGTTCGGGATCGGGGCCGGGGCGCAGAGCGCCTCGGCCCCTCCGTCGTCCCGGCGGGGTCACACCAGCATGACGAGCAGCATCGCCGCCATCCCGCCGGTCTCTGCCGCGAGCAGTCGGCGGCGGGATCGCAGCGCCGCGGCGCACAGCGCCACGAGGGCTGCGGCGAGCGCCACGGTGAGCAGCAGGGGTGCCACGAGCATCGTGTCCGCTCCGTGGCCGGCGTGACTGCTCCCGCTCACCCCTCCGGTCTCCCCCGCGCCCGCCCCTGCGCCCCAGCCCGCGCCCACGCCCGCGCCGGAGTGCCCGAGCGCCAACCAGGCTGCCGCCGGATAGGCGAGCGCCGAGAGGATCATCGCGGCCCGCGGTACCCCCGGACCGGACCGGACGGCGGCCGAGCCACCGCCGAGATCAGCACCAGCGCGCCGGCTCTCGACGCGCATGCCGAGGCCGAGGAGCAGCGCAGCGATGAGGAGCGCGGCCGCCCAGACGGGCGCCGGCAGCAGCCCGAGGAACGCCAGATCGGCCATCGCCGCCAGCATCACGGCGGACGCGGCGATCCCGAACCGCCGTCGCGAAGCGACCGCGCCGCCCAGGCACAGCGCGCCGGCCCCGACCATCACGAGGTCGGCGACGAGGGTCATTCCGCGGCGCTCCCGCTCGCCTCAGCGCGGGGCGGGATCCCGAGCGCCAGCTCGGCGTAGCTGCGCACCGCGGCGCGGCACTCCTCGCGGGGCGTCTGATCGCCGACCAGCGGGTACAGGTCGTAGGCGTCCTCGAGCGCCACCAGGTTGCGGGCGATCATGCCGGGCGGCGAGCCGAGCACGAACTCCCCCGTTCCCGCGCCGATCTCGATGAGCGTGCGGTAGAGCATGACCTGGCGCTCGGTGAGCGCGCGGTGGGCCGGCAGGTATTCCGGATGATCGGCGAGGATCCCGACGCTCTCGTAGACGTGGCGCAGTTCGTCGCTGATCGTGTCGGGCACGCCGGCCTCGATCATGGCGTAGATGCGGGCGGTCGCGTTCTCGCGCCGGTCGAGGATCGCCTGGCGCCGCTCGATGAACTGCTCGAGCGCACCCGAGATCGCCGTCATCTGCAGCTCGCCCAGGCTGGTGAAGTAGTGCAGCACGTTGGCCGGGCTCATCTCGGCCTCCGCGGCGACCGAGCGCACGTTCACCTTGCGCGGATTCGACCTGGCCACCCGCCAGAATGCGCGGACGATGTCCTCCCGGCGTTCCAGACGGCGGCGTGCGGTCGCGTTCATACGGCCCAGCCTATTCTTTTCTCGCACGCCTCGAGCCTCCGGCGGTGCCGGCCGGTCGCCGGAGGCACGGGCGGCGGGCCGGCGGATCCGCGGGCCCGCAGATCAGTGAACCGTCTCAGGCGCCGGCTCCGGTTCCTCCTGCGCCACCACCCGCACCGACTCGGTGAGCCCGGCGTAGTACTGGGGCTTTCGAGCCCTGAGCACGAGCCCCGTGATGATGCCGCCGATGAACAGGATCGGCGTCGGCAGCAGCAGGAGCTGGTTGATCGGGCCCTCGAGCCCGGTCACCACCTCGAAGTTGGTGACGATGAGGATGAAGCCGATCACGAGCCCCAGCGCCCCGAGCACCGGCGCGACGAGCACGCGCCAGACGCTGTGCCCGCGGCGGTCCTTCGCGAAGTACCAGACGACCGCGATCGCGGTGAACGCCTGCGCGAAGACGAGGCCCTGCACGCCGGTCGCGTAGGTCCACAGCGCCAGGCCGAGGAACGGGTCGGCGTTCACGAGGATCGCGATGAGCACGCCGGCGGCGCAGAGGGCGCTGAGGGTGAGACTCGCGACGGCCGGCGACTGGCTGCGCGCGCTGGTGCGGCCGAGCACGCGCGGCAGCAGCCCCTCGCGGCCGAGCGCGAACAGGTAGCGGGTGCAGGCGTTGTGGAAGGCGAGCACGCAGGCGAAGAAGCTCGTGACGATGAGCACCTTCATGGCGAAGGCGGCCCAGCCGCCAGCGAGGTCCTCGGTTCCGGTGATGACCATCGTCTCGAAGGCGTCGCTGCGCGCCATCTCGAGCACGCCCTCCACGCCGAAGGCCACGGTGAGCACCCAGAAGGTGAAGGCGTAGAAAACGCCCAGGAACGCGATCGCGATGATCGTGGCGCGCGGAATCGTGCGCTCGGGCCGCTTCGCCTCCTCGGCGTAGATGGCGGTGCTCTCGAAGCCGAGGTAGGCACCGAAGCCGACAATGAAGAGGGTGCCGGCGGCCGGGGCGAGGAACACGTTCTGCGGGTCGAAGGAGGCGAGGCTCCAGGACTCGGGCCCGCCGTTGACGAGCGCGGCGATCGCGAAGACGAGCAGGATCGCGACCTCGAGGGTCAGCAGCACGCCGAGCACCTTCGCGCCGACGTCGACCTTGCGGTAGCCGAGGAAGGCGACGAGTCCGACGGCGATGAGCGACCAGACGCCCCACGGCAGGTCGAGGCCGAAGAGCTCGGCGAAGGTGAACTGGGCGAAGAACCCGATGAAGCCGTAGAAGGAGATCACGAGCGAGATGTAAGCGAACACGGTGACCGAGGAGACCCCGAGGCCGAACGGCTTACCGAGGCCGCGGGACACGTAGGCGTAGAAGGCCCCGGCGTTGCGCACGCTCTTCGACATCGCGGTGAAGCCGAGCGCGAAGAAGATCAGCACGACCGCGCAGAAGAGGATGGCTCCGGGGGCGCCGATCCCACCCAGCCGGAAGGTCGTGACCGCGCCGCTCAGGATCACCGTGAGCGGCGCTGCGGCCGAGACCACGAAGAATACGATGTCCCAGGTGCCGAGACGACCGGAGGCGAGGGCGCTCTCCCGAGGGGGCGAGGGCTGGGCGGATGAGGTGGGCATACGGACTCCCTTGTCTCGTTCAGCAGGCGAGCTGTTTACTGAACAGCGATCAGAATTTTCCAACTTTGCGTTGCAGAATGTAATGTAATCACAGACGAGAGGTTTAAACAATGTTCAATGATGAAGTCGGATCCGAAGCTCCCTCCGCGGCGCGGCCGCCCGCCGGGTCGGTGCGGGCCCGCGACCTCGGCGTCCCCTTCGACGGCGAGCCCGGCCCCTGGAACGCCATCACCGATGTGCCCGGCCTCGAGGTGGGCCAGGTCACGATCCTCGACGACGAACCGGTGACCGCGCGCACCGGCGTCACCGCGATCCTGCCCCGAGGTCACGCCGGGGCGGGCACGCCCTGCGCCGCCGGAGTCGCGGTGCTCAACGGCAACGGAGAGCTCACGGGCCGCAGCTGGATCGAGGAGTCGGGCCAGCTGCAGGCACCCATCGCCATCACCAACTCCCATGCCGTCGGCGCCGTGCACCGCGGCATCGACCGCTGGATGGCGGAGCACCACCCGGCGACGGCGGCCGCCTGGATGCTGCCCGTGGTGGGCGAGACCTGGGACGGCTACCTCAACTCCATCAACGCCGACGCCGTGCGCCCCGAACACGCCGCAGCGGCCCTCGACGCGGCCGCGACCGGCCCGGTCGCCGAGGGCAGCACGGGCGGCGGCACCGGCATGAACTGCTACGGCTTCAAGGGCGGCACCGGCACGGCGTCGCGTGTGGTCCGCTCGGGCGAGCAGCACTGGACCGTCGGCGTACTGCTGCAGGCCAACTTCGGCTCCCGCAAAGAGCTCCGGATCGCGGGGCGCCCGCTCGGCCCCGCATCGCAGGCCCCGAACCCCATGGAGACCAGCGGCTGGTTCGAGCGGGAGGCGGGCAGCGGCGCGGTGGCGAGCCCCGGAGCGGGCAGCGTGATCGTCGTCGTCGTCACCGATGCGCCGCTGCTGCCGGATCAGTGCCGGGCGCTCGCGCGCCGCGTGCCGCTCGGCCTCGCCCGCACGGGCACCACCGGCAGCCACTTCTCCGGCGACATCTTCCTCGCGCTCTCGACCGCGAACGAGGGATCGCTCCGGTCGCGCATGGCCGGGGACGGCATCGCAGTCGAGCAGCTCTCCCACGTCGCGTGGGGCGGCATCGATCCCTTCATCGAGGCCGTAGTGCAGGCCACCGAGGAGGCGGTCTGCAACGCGCTCGTGGCCGCGCGCGACATGACGGGCCGGGACGGCCACGAGAGCTTCGCGCTCCCCCACGAGGAGGTGCGCGCCGCGTTCGGCACCGCCTAGCAAACTGTCCAATTGGATAGTCTTGCGCCGATCCTCATGCCCCGTGCGCTCTGTGCACAGCCGCGCCCTTCGTCCGCTCCGCGCGCGTCCATAGACTCGGAAACGTAGAGCCTTCAGCGCCGAAGACAGGTGCGCAGCGCAGCCACGAGAGGAATCACAGCATGAGTGCTCAAACGACGCCGGAAACGGCGCAACACGATCCGGGGCTCAGCCGCCGGACGCTCGGAGTCCCCGCGATCACCTTCATGATCATCGCGGCGTCGGCGCCCCTCACCGTCGTCGCCGGCGGCGTCACGACGTCGTTCGCGGTCACCGAGTCGCTCGGGGTTCCGCTCGGCTTCCTGCTCATCGCCGTGATCCTCACGGTCTTCGCCGTGGGCTACACCGCGATGAGCCGGTACATCACCAACGCGGGCGCCTTCTACGCCTACATCGCCCAGGGCATCGGCCGCCCGCTCGGCGTCGGCGCCTCGCTCGTCGCCCTCGTCGCCTACAACGCGATGCAGGTCGGCATCTACGGCCTGTTCGGCTTCCAGCTGTCGATCTTCCTCGAGACCAAGTTCGGCTTCTCCTCGCCCTGGTGGCTCTGGATCCTGCTCTGCATCGTCGTCGTCGGCGTGCTGGGCGTGAACCGCGTCGACCTCTCGGCGAAGGTGCTCGGCGTGCTCGTGGCACTCGAGTTCCTCGTGGTCATCGTCTTCGACATCATCGCGCTCGGCCATGCTCCGGAGGGCGTGACCACCGCCGCCCTCAATCCTGCCGCTCTCTTCGGCCCCGCGCTCGGCATCATCCTGGTCTTCGGCGTGGCCGCGTTCATGGGCTTCGAGGGCGCCGCCATCTACGGCGAGGAGGCGAAGGATCCGAAGCGCACGGTGCCCCGGGCCACCTACGCCGCGGTCGCCATCATCGGCGTCTTCTACGCGTTCAGCGCGTGGGCGTTCTCGGTCGGCATCGGCCCCTCGCAGATCGTCGAGCAGTCGCAGGCCTTCGGCCCCGACCTCATGTTCGTCTTCATGACCGACCAGGTGGGCGTCATCTTCGCCGACATCATGACCCTGCTGTTCCTCACGAGCCTCTTCGCAGCCCTGCAGGCCTTCCACAACGCGGTCGCGCGCTACTTCTTCTCGCTCGGCCGCGAAGGCGTGCTGCCGACCTGGTTCAGCCACACGGCCAAGTCGGGCGCCCCCTGGGCCGGCTCGGTGGCCCAGACGGTGATCGCCGTGGTCGTGGTCGCCGGTTTCGCGCTGGCGGGCGATGCCTTCGGCGCGGCGGAGACCATGTTCGGCGAGATGGCGTTCCTCTACCCCGTGCTGACCATGTTCACCTGGCTCACGAACACCGGCGCAGCCGGACTCGTGCTGCTCATGGCGATCATCGCGGTCGCGGTCATCTGCTTCTTCCGCCGCGATAATCGCGGGCTCAGCATCTGGACCACGGTGATCGCCCCCGCGGCCTCCGGCCTGGCGCTGCTGTGGGTGTTCGTCATGATCCTCGCGAACTTCCAGCTGATGCTCGACCAGGAGCAGCCCGACGCGACCACGTTCATCCTGCCCGGCATGATCCTCGTAGCCGGCGTCGTCGGAGTCATCTGGGCCCTCGTGCTGCGATCCTCGAAGCCGGAGATCTACCGCCAGATCGGCCACGGCACCGAACCCGGCGCCTACGGCACCGAGGTCGTGGACGTGGTGGAGCAGTAGGCGCACCGGAACCCCCCTTCCGCCCGCGGATACCGGGGGAGAGTTTCGGCGGCAGGTCTCGAAGATCGGCACCGAAACTCTCCCCTCGGTATCCACGCATCGGGTGACGCCGAGGCTATGCTGAGCACATGAGCACTCCGGTGGCGCCGGGCGGCATCCAGGCCGTCGGGGTCTCGCGAGCCTTCGGCGACAAGCACGCGGTGCGCGACGCCTCGCTGAGCGTCGCGCCGGGCGGCATCACCGCGCTCGTCGGCCCGAACGGCAGCGGTAAGACGACGCTCATGCTGATGCTCGCCACCCTGCTGCGCCCCGACGGCGGAACCATCTCGATCGGCGGCCACGACGTGCTCGCCGAGACCCGTGAGGCGCGCGCCTCCCTCGGCTGGATGCCCGACATCCTCGGTGCCTGGAACACCCTGACGGTGCGGGAGACGCTCACAGCCGTGTGCGCGATGTACGGGATCGCGGGGCGGCGCGCCGATCAGCGCGTCGATTCCCTGCTCGACGGCACCGGGTTGAGACCCCTCGCGGGCCAGCGCAGCCACACCCTCTCCCGCGGCCAGAAGCAGCGCCTCAGTCTCGCCCGCGCCCTCGTGCACGAGCCGCGCGTGCTGCTGCTCGACGAACCGGCCTCGGGGCTGGATCCCGAAGCGCGCCTCTCCCAGCGCGAGGCACTCAGGCGCCTCGCCGACGAGGGGACGGCGATCCTCGTCACCAGTCACGTGCTCGACGAGCTGGAGCAGCTCGCGCGCGACGTCGTGTTCCTGCGCGACGGGCGCACCGAGGACGGCGCCCCGCCGATCGAACAGCAGCTCGTGCCCTGGCGGGTGCGCGCCTTCGACATCATCGCGCTCGAGCGGGCGCTCGCGTGGAACGGCCTGCCGTGGACCCGCCAGACCTCGCTCGCAGGAGTGCACTGCGTCGTCGAGCTCCAGGGCGAGGCCGCGGCCGTGTGGCTGCTCCGCACGCTCGTCGCGGCCGGCGTCGAGGTGGTCGAGTTCGCACCGGCCACCGGGTCGCTCGAGCGCGCGTTCGTGAGCCGGATCCGGGAGACGGGCCAGCCGTCCGCGGCGCCCGGCGGTGCGGATCCCGCCGCACCGCTTCCGCCCGCGGCGCCCGGTCCGGCCGGCGGCGCCGAGACGGGGTGGCAGGCATGAGCGAGACGACGACCGCACCGGCGGTGCGCGCCCCCGGGTTCTGGCGAGCGGTCTGGATCATCGCCGCGCTCGAGCTGCGGCAGCGGCGGCGCTCGAAGACGCTCTGGATCCTCGGAGTCGTGTGGTTCGTGCTGATCGGCGTCGTCACGGGCGTCACCTGGTACATCCTCGCGGCGAGCTTCGGCGCCTACGACGAGGATTTCGACGCGTACCCGCTGTTCTCCCTCATCGTCTACTTCGTGCTGCTCTTCGGCACGCTCGTGGCCCCCGCCATCTCGGCGGGCTCGATCGGCTCGGAGCGCTCCGGAGGGACACTCGCCACCACGCAGGTCACCCTGGTGAGCACCTGGTCGATCCTGGTCGGCAAGGCGCTCGCGGCGTGGATCACAGGCATCGCCTTCCTCGTGGTCGCGCTTCCGTTCGTCGTGCTGAGCCTCACGGTGGCGCGCTTCGATCCGCTGCAGCTGCTGATCGCCGTGCTCGCCCTGGCACTGCAGATCGGCCTCTTCACGGCCATCGGCGTCGGCCTCTCGGCATTCATCTCCTCCCAGCTGTTCTCGATCGTCACCGCCTACCTCATCGTGGCGCTGCTCTCGGTCGGCACGCTGATCGCGTTCGGACTCGCCATCGGCTCGACCACGAAGTACGTCGAGGTGGAGTACCGCACCTACTCGCAGGAGTACTGGGAGCAGCTCGACCGGTGCTATCAGGGGCCCGATGACGAGGCGGCGATCGCCGAGTGCGAACGAGAGATCCCGGTCACCTGCACCACCGAACGCACCACCACCTCCGTCGTGCACACCGATCGCCTCTGGTGGATCCTCGCCATGAACCCGTACGTCATCGTCGGCGACATGGTGTCGGTGCGACCCGACGACCAGGCTCCCAGCGACCTGTTCAGCCTGATCTCCTACGGCGTGCGGTCGATGCAGAAGCCGCAGGACAGCACCTTCAGCGGCTGGGACGACTGCCGTCCGGGCGCACAGGACGAGATCTCCGACGACGGTACGCTCTCCGACGATCTGGAGGGCACCGTGCCGGTGTGGTGGATCGGACTCGCGCTGCAGGTGGGACTCGCCGCGGCGTCGCTCGGCGCCGGTTACGTGCGTCTGCGCACACCGGCGCGACGGCTGCCGAAGGGATCGCGCATCGCCTGAGGCCCGCCGGCTGAGCGAGCGGACTCCCCCGCCGATTGAGCGAGCGGAGCGAGTCGAAATCGAGGCCCCGCGGTTTCGACTCGCTCCGCTCGCTCAACCGGCGGTCACCTCTACCCCGATCCGATCAACCAGCGGCTTCCTCGACCCCGATCCGCTCGGCCGGCGACCCCGTCGTCCGGGATTCCGGACAGACGGGTCGGGATCGTCGTTGCCGCGGGCCGCGCAACGCGATGAGATGGATCCATCGCGGCATCGCAGCCGCTCTCGATCGAAAGGACCTCACCATGACGCTTCCCGGCGCCCGCCCCGTCCGCGCTCCCCGCGGCACCGAGATCTCCGCGAAGAGCTGGCAGACCGAGGCTCCGCTGCGCATGCTCATGAACAACCTCGACCCCGAGGTCGCCGAGCGCCCCGAGGACCTCGTCGTCTACGGCGGCACCGGGCGCGCCGCCCGCAGCTGGGGAGCCTTCGACGCGATCGTCGACACCCTGCGCGACCTCGAGGAGGACGAGACCCTGCTCGTGCAGTCGGGCAAGCCCGTCGGAGTCTTCCGCACGAACGTGTGGGCGCCCCGCGTGCTCATCGCCAACTCGAACCTCGTGGGTGACTGGGCGAACTGGCCCGAGTTCCGCAAGCTCGAGGCCGAGGGGCTGCTCATGTACGGTCAGATGACGGCCGGATCGTGGATCTACATCGGCACGCAGGGCATCCTGCAGGGCACCTATGAGACCTTCGCCGCGGCCGGCCGCAAGATCGCCGCCCAGAAGGGCGGGAGCAGCGAGCACGGGGCTGATGGGCACAGCGGCGGCTCGCTCGCCGGCACCATCACCCTGACCGGCGGCTGCGGCGGCATGGGCGGCGCGCAGCCCCTCGCGGTCACCCTCAACGACGGCGCCTGCCTCATCGTCGACGTCGACAAGACGCGCCTGGACCGCCGCGCCGGCAAGCGCTACCTCGACGAGGTCGTCACCGATCTCGACGAGGCGCTCGCGAAGGTGCAGCAGGCGAAAGACGAGAAGCGCGGCTGGTCGGTCGGCCTCGTGGGCAACGCCGCCGAGGTGTTCCCCGAGATCCTCCGCCGGCACCTGGCCGGCGAGGTCACCATCGACGTGGTCACCGACCAGACCAGCGCGCACGACCCGCTCTCCTACCTGCCCATCGGCTACACCGTCGAGGAATGGCAGGATCGCGCGGCGGCCGACCCCGAGGGCTTCACGAAGGACGCGCAGGCGGCGATGGCCGCGCACGTCAAGGCCATGGTCGAGTTCCAGGACGCGGGCGCCGAGGTGTTCGACTACGGCAACTCGATCCGCGACGAGGCCCGCACGGGAGGCTACGACCGCGCCTTCGAGTTCCCCGGCTTCGTCCCCGCCTACATCCGCCCGCTCTTCTGCGAGGGGCTCGGCCCGTTCCGCTGGGCCGCGCTCTCCGGCGATCCCGAGGACATCCGCGTCACCGACGAGGCGATCCTCGAGCTCTTCCCCGAGAACGAGCACCTGCACCGCTGGATCCGCGCCGCCCAGGAGCGCGTGGAGTACGAGGGCCTCCCCGCCCGCATCTGCTGGCTCGGCTACGGCGAACGCGCCCGCGCCGCCGTGCGCTTCAACGAGCTCGTCGCGGAGGGCAAACTCAAGGCCCCGATCGTGATCGGCCGCGACCACCTCGACTCGGGCTCCGTGGCGTCGCCCTACCGCGAGACCGAGGCCATGGCCGACGGCTCCGACGCGATCGCCGACTGGCCGCTGCTCAACGCGCTCACCGCGACCTCGTCGGGCGCCACCTGGGTGTCGCTGCACCACGGCGGCGGCGTCGGCATCGGCCGCTCCATCCACTCCGGCCAGGTGTCCGTGGCCGACGGCACCCCGCTCGCGGCCGAGAAGCTGCAGCGCCTGCTGACCAACGATCCGGGCATGGGCGTGATCCGCCACGTGGACGCCGGCTACCAGCGCGCGGCCGATGTCGCCGCCGAGCGCGGCGTCCGCGTGCCGATGGAGCCGACCATCCGCAACACCGACACGGCCTGGTGAGGACGGGGCGCGGGTACGGGTTCCCGATTCCAGCGCGACATTGCGTCTTCGGTTTCGACTCGGCTGCGCCTCGCTCAACCGGCGGGCTCTGCCCCGTCACCCTGCGTCTCGCTCAACCGGCGGGCCCTGCGCCTCGCTCAACCGGAGGGCCCTGCCCCCCGTCATCCTGCGCGCAATGAGCGCAGCGAGTGGAGTCGCAGGATCCACCGGTGACTACGCTCGAGATAGATCCTGCGACTCCGGCGGCAAGCCGCCTCCTCGCAGGATGACGGACCTGTCCCGCATCTGACGACGAGGAAGAGATCATGTCATCACTGCTCATCACCGACATCGGCGAGCTCACCACCAACGACGAGTCGCTCGGCGACGGCCTGGGCGGACGCCTGCACGACGCCGCCGTAGTGATCGATGACGGTCGGATCGCCTGGGTGGGGGCCGCCTCGGAGGCTCCCGCGGCCGATGAGCGCTGCGATGCCGCCGGCCGGGCGCTGCTACCCGGCTGGGTCGACTCGCACACGCACATGGTGTTCGCGGGCGATCGCACCGCCGAGTTCGAGGCGCGCATGGCCGGCGAGGCGTATGCCGCAGGCGGTATCAACGTGACGGTCGAGGCGACCCGGGCTGCCTCCGACGCAGCCCTCACGGCGAACCTCGCGCGGCTCGTCGCCGAGGCGCGACAGGGCGGCACCACCACCATCGAGACGAAGACCGGGTACGGACTCACAGTGCCGGACGAGGTGCGCGCCGCCCGCATCGCCGGCGAACACGCCGACGCGGTCACATTCCTGGGGGCGCATGTGGTTCCCTCCGGCGAGGACCCCGATGCCTACCTCGACCTCGTGACCGGGGAGATGCTCGACGCCGTCGCCCCTCACGTCAGCGCCGTCGACGTCTTCTGCGAGACCGGCGCGTTCGACGAGGCCGCCTCGCGGCGCGTGCTCGACGCGGCCCGCGGAGCCGGGCTCGCCACACGCGTGCACGGCAACCAGCTCGGCCACGGCCCCGGTGCGCGACTGGCCGTGGACCACGGCTCGCTGAGCGTCGACCACCTCGGCTTCCTCACCGACGACGACGTCGAGGCGCTCGCGGGCTCGTGGTCGGAGTGGAACGCGGGGTCGGGGCCGCGCGGCACCGTCGCCACGGTGCTGCCCGCCTGCGACCTCTCGACGCGCATGCCGCTCGCTCCCGCGCGCAGGCTCGTCGACGCCGGTGCCGTGCTCGCGATCGCGTCGAACTGCAACCCCGGCACCTCGTACACCAGCTCGATGGGCTTCTGCGTAGCCACCGCCGTGCTGCAGATGGGGCTCACCATCCAGGAGGCCGTGCGCGCGGCGACCCTCGGCGGCGCGATCGCGCTCGGCATGCACGCAGACGGGTGGCGGGATCCCCGCGGCGAAGCGCAGCCCGCCGTCGGTGCGATCCGCCCGGGCGCCCGGGCCGACCTGCAGCTGCTCGAGGCCCCCTCCGTGACGCACCTCGCGTACCGGCCGGGCATGCCCCTCACCGCCGCCGTCTGGCGCGCGGGCGAGCGCGTGCTCTGAGAGCGGGTCGCTCCGCCGGTCGAGCGGAGCGCGCAGGGCGGAGTCGAAACCCTCGATGCCGTGATTTCAGCCCACTGGTTGAGCGAGGCGCAGCCGAGTCGAAACCCTCGGTGCCGCGGTTTCAGCCCGCTGGTTGAGCGAGGCGCAGCCGAGTCGAAACCCTCGGTGCAAGGGTTTCGACTCGCTCCGCTCGCTCAACCGGCGGGACGAACCGCTCGGCTCGCTCGACCGGAAGAGGGTCGCGCTACGCCGCGCCCTCGAACATCGAGGTGACCGATCCGTCCTCGAAGACCTCGTGGATCGCCTTCGCGAGCAGCGGAGCGATCGGCAGCACCGTGAGCTTGTCGAACTGCTTCTCGGGCCCCACCGGCAGCGTGTCGGTGACGACGACCTGATCGATGAAGTCCTGCGACAGGTGCTCGATGGCTTTGCCGGAGAAGATCGCGTGCGTGCAGGCGATCGTGACCCCGCGAGCACCGTTGGCCTTGAGCGCCTCGGCGGCCTTCGCGATCGTGCCACCGGTGTCGATCATGTCGTCGACCACGACGCACCAGCGATCCTTCACCTCACCCACGATCTCGTGCACCGACACCTGGTTCGGCACGAGCGGATCGCGGCGCTTGTGGATGATGGCGAGCGGGGCGTCGAGCTTGTCGCTCCACACGTCGGCGACGCGCACCCGGCCCATATCGGGCGAGACGACCGTCAGATCATCGCGGGCGATGGTCTTGCGGAAGTGCTCGAGCAGCACCGGCATCGCGAAGAGGTGATCGACCGGGCCGTCGAAGAACCCCTGGATCTGCGGCGCGTGCAGGTCGACCGACATGATGCGGTCTGCGCCCGCCGCTTTGAACAGGTCGGCGACGAGGCGGGCGGAGATGGGCTCGCGACCGCGACCCTTCTTGTCCTGGCGGGAGTACGGGTAGAAGGGGGCGACCACGGTGATGCGCTTGGCGGAGGCGCGCTTCAGCGCATCGACCATGATGAGCTGCTCCATGAGCCACTCGTTGATCGGGTTGGTGTGCGACTGGATCACGAACGCGTCCGAGCCGCGCACGCTCTCGTCGAAGCGGGCGTACAGCTCGCCGTTGGCGAACGTGCGCGCGTCGGTCGGAACGAGCTCGGCGCCGAGCTCGGCGGCCACCTGCTCGGCGAGCTCGGGGTAGGCCCGGCCCGTGATAAGGACGAGCTTCTTCTGCCCCGCCATCTCGATCTTGCTCATCTACTACTTCCCGCCGTCCTTCGCAGTGTTCGATCGTTCCGCCGCTTCCGCGGTGCTGGTGCCGGGCCGGTGCTCGGCGACCCACCCCTCGATGTTGCGCTGCGGCGCCACATTGAGCGCCAGCGACCCCGAGGGGACGTTCTTCCGCACGACCGTGCCGGCCGCCGTGTATGTACCGTCTTCAATGGTAACCGGCGCGATGAGCACGTTCTTCGATCCGATGCGAACGGCGTCGCCGACCTGCGTCTGATACTTGCGCACCCCGTCGTAGTTCGCGAAGATCGTGCCCGCTCCGATGTTGCTGCCGGTGCCGATGGTCGCGTCGCCGACGTAGCTGAGGTGAGGCACCTTGCTGCCGGCGCCGATCTTGGCGTTCTTGGTCTCCACGAAGGCGCCGATCTTGCCGCCCTCGCCCAGTTCGGTGCCCGGCCGGATGAAGGCGAACGGCCCCACTTCGACGGCGGGCGAGAAGACGGCGAGCGTGGCCTCGCTGCGGCGGATCCTCGCGTCCTCCCCCACCTCGCAGTCGACGAGGGTCGTGTCGGGTCCGATCACCGCGCCGCTCGCGATCGAGGTGGCACCGTGCAGGAAGGTGCCCGGCAGGATCTCGGCGTCGGCCTCGATCGAGACGTCGGCGTCGATCCAAGTGGTCGCGGGATCCTGGATCGACACCCCGGCGCGCTGATGCGCGCGCACGATCCGTGCGTTCATCTCGCGGCCGGCCTCGGCCAGCTGAGCACGATCATTGACCCCGGCGATGAGCCAGGGATCGTCGGTGGCGACGGCCTCGACCGCACCGCCGCTCGCGAGGATGCGGGCTGCGGCGTCGGTGAGATACTTCTCGCCCTGCGCGTTGTTCGTGTCGATCTCGGCGAGCGCCGCCTCGATCGCGCGACGCGCGAAGACGTAGACGCCGCCGTTGATCTCGGTGATGCGGCGCTGGGCCTCATCCGCATCCTTCTCCTCCACGATGCCCGTCACCGCGCCGCTCCCGTCCCGCAGGATACGACCGAGGCCCGTGGGGTTCTCGAAGATGGCCGAGAGCATCGTCATCGCACGCCCGCCCTCGAGATGCCCGCGCACGAGACGGTCGAGCGTCGTCGAGTCGATGAGCGGCACATCGCCCGAGAGCACCACGACGGAGCCGTCGAACCCGCTGGGCAGCGCCGCGAGCGCCTGCTCGACCGCGCGGCCCGTACCTGGCACCGCGTCCTGATCCACGATCACCGTGTCGGGGGCGTGATCGACGATCGCCTCGGCCACCCGATCCCGATCGTGACGCACCACCGCGAGCACCTGCTCGGGCGAGAGACCGGCAGCAGTGTCGAGCACGTGCGCGATGAGCGAACGACCGCCGATGCGGTGCAGTACCTTCGGCAATGAGGACTTCATGCGGGTACCCTGGCCCGCCGCGAGGATGACGACTGCGATGTGACGGTCTGACATGTGATGATTTCCTTACCCGGTATTGGAACTGTTCCCGGATCAGCGCCTTTCGGAGCCGTTCTCCTAAATGGGCTCGCTCCCCACACACGGAGAAGCTTCGCTTCACTCATCTCTGCCTGCGCTTGTGAGCGCGCGAGGCGGTAGCCTCGCCACCGAAAATCAGAAAACGCTGGCGCGTCTTCTCTTGAGATTATCGGTGCAGAGCGGGCTTTCGATGCTCCGCATCGAAAGTTCCGCTCCGCCCCCAGGACTCGAACCTGGACCTCACAGCTCCAAAGGCTGTCGTGCTGCCATTACACCAAGGCGGATCATGCCGTTCGGCACCGTACAAGTCTGCCAGATCGACGGCACTCCCGCGTGCGCTGGAGGGCGCAGTCGCGCCGGCACGGCCCGAGGCTCGATAATGGAGGGATGAAGCACGAGGACGAGGTCGACCGCATCATCGCCGACTGGGGGCGCGCTCGCCCGGATCTCGATCTGGCTCCGCTCACGATCTTCTCGCGGTTGTGGCGCATCACGAAGCACCTCGATCGCGCGCGGGCGCACGCTTTCGAGCGCTCGGGGCTCACCTCGTGGGAGTTCGACGTGCTCGCCGTGCTGCGGCGCGGAGGCGAGCCGTTCAAGCAGAGTCCCAAGGTGCTCGTGCAGCAGACCATGGTGTCGAGCGGCACGATGACCAACCGCATCGACCGCATGGTCGAGCGCGGCCTCGTGCGCCGCCTGACCGACCCCAACGACGGCCGCGGCGTGCTCGTCGAGATGACCCCGCTCGGGCTCACGCTCGTCGATGCGGCGATGACCCGCCTGAGCGACGCCGAGGAGCGCCTGCTCGGCGGCCTGCCCCGCTCGGAGCGGGACCGCCTCGCGGTGCTGCTGCGGCGCCTCGCCATCAGCGTGGACCGGTTCGAGCCGATCACCGAGCCGATCGATCTGCCTCACACCGAGTAGCCGGGGTCTCCGGCCGGTACCGGAGACGCCGAACGCAGGCGACCGTCATCACTCACGGATGACGGTCGCCTGCGTCGTTTCGGGCAGGGTCTTTCAGAACCGGGTCCTTCGGGTCGGGCCCTCGGGACCGGATCCTCCGATCGGGCCGGCCCGCTCGGATCCGCAGGAGGGGCGACCGAGCCGCCCCTCCCCGATCTCAGTTGCCGATCCGGTTGTCGTAGCGGTGCAGGAACGC
>NZ_JHEI01000132.1 GCF_001273835.1 Leucobacter celer subsp. astrifaciens
GGGGGGGGGGGGGGGGGGGGGGGGGGGGGGGGGGGGGGGGGGGGGGGGGGGGGGGGGGGGGCAGCTCTGGCGCTGCCGCACCGGCGCCCGACTACTCCGCGAGGGCCGCGGCGATCGCCTGCTCCGCCGTGCGGTGCTCGAACTCGAAGCCCGATCGCTCCAGCACCGCTGGCCTCACGTGCGCGTCGGCGAGCAGCAGGGAATCGGCTGCGTCGCGGCCGAGGCCGAGGCGCAGCGCCGGGGTGGGAGCGGGCAGCAGGTACGGCCGGCGCATCATCCGCGCGAGCTCGCGGCCGATCTCGGTGGCCGAGGCGAGGGTCGGACCCGCGAGATTGACGGGCCCCTCGACGTCCGAATCGATGAGGTGCCGGATCGCGCGGACCTCGTCGTCGAGCGAGATCCACGGCCAGATCTGCGTGCCGCGTCCCAGCGGCCCGCTCAGGCCGAGCCGGGTGAGCGCGAGCAGCGGCTTCAGCACGCCGCGGCGGTGCAGCAGGGGAGCGGTGCGGAGGTGCACGATCCGCGATCCCGACCCCGCTGCGGCGGCCTCCCGCTCCCACTCCTCGCAGAGGCCGGCGAGGAAGGTGCGACCGGGGCTGCTCGACTCGTCGAGGTCCTCGCCCGGGCGGTCTCCGTAGTAGCCGACGGCCGAGGCGCAGAGGAAAGCGGGTGCCCCCGTGCCGAGCTCGCGCAGGGCGGCGGCGATGGTGCGCGTCGGGTTCAGCCGCGATTCGCGAAGCTCCTCGCGGTACGCCCGGGTCCAGGGAAGCCGGCCGATGCTCGCGCCGTTGAGGCAGACGACGGCGTCGGCTCCCGCCAGCGCTCCGGGATCGAGCGGTCGGCCATCGGCGAGCCACTCCACCTCGTTCGCAGTGCGGGCCGGGCGCCGCACCAGGTGGGTGACCTCGATGCCGTCGGACTGCAGGGACCAGGTGAGGGCCCCGCCGATCAGCCCGGACCCGCCCGCGATCACCACTCGCCTGTCGCTCATCATGCCTCCTTCGTCGATCCGCCGCTCTGCGACGCCCGTTCCCACGGTTCGATGTCCCCCGGCACCACCCGGAAGAGCGGGTGCGGGATCGGCGCGGCCTGCTCCCAGCGGGCGGCGTGCTCCGCGCTCCGCTCGTGGAGCTTGCGCCCGAGATGCTGCCACTCGAAGTCGAGCTGCCCCTGCGTCACCGGGATCTGCGCGATCGAGTCGCCGGATGCGGGTGCCGGGCGCAGGATCCGCGAGGCGTCGAAGCGGTAGCCGCGATCCCGAGCCTCGCCGGCGACCCCGCTCAGGTACGTACCCACCGCCGCGAGGGGATCGGCCTGCGCGCGGAAGCGCTCGAGCTGCGGGTGGTTGCGGTACCCCTTGGTGCGGCCCGCGAGCACGGCCTGGGCGAGCAGCGTCTCGCGCCAGCAGGCGAGCAGGCCCATGCGGTCCAGGTGCGACGGGTGCAGCGACCAGATCCTCATCGGCTCGTCTCCGTCTGCGGCTCGGTCTGCGTTCCAGGCTCGGCCGCCGCGTGACGGCCGTGCGTGACGGGAGCCGGAACGTCGGCCGGCGCGGGGCTCGTGCCGGCGTCTCCGGCGCCGGAGCCCGCGTCCTCGCGCCACAGCCGCGACGGCCACCAGATCGCCCGGCCGATGTCGGTCGCGAGCGCCGGCACGAGCAGCGAGCGCACGACGAAGGTGTCGAGCAGCACGCCGAACGCCACGATGAAGGCGATCTGCACGAGGAAGAGGATCGGGATGACCGAGAGCGCGGCGAAGGTCGCGGCGAGCACCAGCCCGGCCGAGGTGATCACGCCGCCCGTGATGGCGAGCCCGCGCTGGATCCCCTCCCGCGTGCCGTGCAGTTTCGTCTCCTCGCGCACGCGGGTCATGAGGAAGATGTTGTAGTCGATGCCGAGCGCGACGAGGAACACGAAGCCGTACAGCGGCACCGCGGGGTCGGCGCCCGGGAACTGGAAGACGCCGTTGAACACGAGTGCCGCGACGCCGAGTGCTGTGCCGAAGGAGAGCACGGTGGTGGCCACGAGCAGAATCGGCGCGAGGATCGAGCGCAGGAGCAGCATCAGGATCACGAGGATCACGGCGAGCACGAGCGGGATGATGAGCGTGCGGTCGTGGATCGACGCCTGATTCGTGTCGACGGCGGTGGCCGTGACACCGCCGATGAGCGCTCCCGTGCCCGCATCCCCCGTGCCCGTATCCCCCGTGCCGCCCAGCTCGGCTCGGAGACTCACGATCGTCTCGGCCGCGGCATCGGAGTCGGCGGCGTCCGAGAGGGTGGCCTGCAGCAGCACCCTGCCGTCGCTGACGGTCGGCTCGGGCGCGGGGGTGCCCGGCGGCCCGAACGCCTGGATCCCGTCCTCGGTCACGGGGGCGGTGCCGCTCGGCGATTCGGCGCTCGTCACCGAGACGCTCTCCACGCCCGCGTGGTCGAGCAGCGCGTCGACGGTTGACTGGAGCCGATCCTCGGCGACGAGCACGTAGGCGGGGCTGCCGGACCCGCCGGGGAAGTGCTCGCCGAGGACGGCCTGGCCCTCGCGCGCCTCCGACGCGCCGAGCACCAGGTCCGACTGCGGTACGCCCTGCGCCTGCAACTGGGGCACCGCTGCCGCGCCGAGCGCGAGCGCCAGAGCGGTGACGATCCAGACCGGGCGTGCGCGGCGGCGCACGAAGCGGGCGATCCGCGGCCAGATCCCGCGACTCGGCATGCCCTGCTCTGCGCGAACCGCCTCCGGCTCATAGGCCGGCCGTCTCGGCCAGTAGGCGGCGCGGCCGAACAGGAACAGCAGCGCTGGGAGCAGCGTCAGGGCCGACAGCATCGCGAAGACGATGCCGATCGACGCGACCGGGCCGAGCGTGCTGTTCGACTTGAGATCGCTGAGCAGCAGGCAGAGCAGGCCGGCGATCACCGTGCCGCCCGATGCGAGGATCGGCTCGAAGGAGCCCTTGACCGCCGCGAGGACGGCGGCGCCCCGGTCGCGGGACACCCGCAGCTCCTCCCTGAAGCGGGCGACGAGCAGCAGCGAGTAGTCGGTGGCCGCGCCGATCACGAGGATGAAGAGGATGCCCTGGGTCTGCCCGCTGAGCAGCAGCACACCGGAGTTCGCGAGGTGCCAGACCACGAGCAGTGCGGTGCAGAGCGCGAAGAGGCTGGTGCTGAGGACCACCAGCGGCAGCAGGAAGGAACGGTAGACGATCACCAGGATCACGAGCACCGCGAGCAGCGCCACGAGCAGCAGGATGCCGTCGATCCCGGCGAAGCCCGCCACGAGATCGGCCGTGAAACCGGCGGGCCCGGTCACGTGCACCGAGACGCCATCGGGCGACTCCGCGCGGAGCGTGTCGCCGAGGACCTCGACCGTGTCGGAGAGATCGGCATCCGCGTCGATGGGCACGAACACCTGGGCCGCGAGCCCGTCCTCGGAGGGGATGACGGGGGAGACCGCCTCGCCCACGCCCTCGAGCGCCGCGGCCTGCTCGACGGCCTGATCGAGCGCGGCCAGCCGATCGTCGCCGAGGGCCTCCGGCGCCGAGAAGACGACGACGGCGGGAATGCTGTCATCGCTGAGGAACCCGCCGAGCTCCTCGCGCACCTCGGTCGCCTCGGCCGACTCCGGCAGATACGACGTCTGGTCGTTGGAGGAGACCTCGTCCACCTTGCCGAAGAGCGGCCCGCCCATGCCGGCCGCGACGAGCCAGATGAGGATGAGCGCCGCAGGCAGCAGCGCGCGCAGCCAGCGGCGGCCCGCGGTGCGCGTCGGAGAGAGCTCGTCCGAACGGTTCCCGACATCGCCGCCCATCGGCACCTCCTGTCTGTCGCGCTCAGCCTATCCTGGCGGTGCCCGCCGGTTGAGCGGAGCGACGAAGGAGCGGAGTCGAAACCCCGCCGGCTCTCCGGGAACCCTGCGCAGGAGCGCCGACCTCCCGGCGCCGGGCCCGCCAAGCTGAACGCCCGCTGAGGAGCACCGCGTAGCCTCGGGGCATGGCTTCCCACGCAACCGATACCGGCCTCCAGCTCGGCGACGCGTTCGCTCGTGCGCTGCCCGAACTCGCGGTGCCGTGGCGGGCGATGCGCCCCGCGGATCCGGCGATCCTCATGCTGAACGAACCGTTGGCGCGCGAGCTCGGCTTCGACCCCTCGCAGCTGCGCAGCGAATCAGGCGTGCGATTCCTGTTGGGCAACGAGCTGCCGGAGGGCGCCGCGCCGGTGGCGCAGGCCTACGCGGGGCACCAGTTCGGCGCGTACGTGCCGCGGCTGGGCGACGGGCGGGCGCTGCTGCTCGGCGAGGTCGTCGACGCCCGCGGGCGTCAGCGCGACCTCCACCTGAAGGGTTCGGGCCGCACTCCCTTCGCCCGCGGAGCCGACGGCTTCGCGGCCGTCGGGCCGATGCTGCGCGAGTATCTGATGGGCGAAGCCATGCACGCGCTCGGCATCCCGACCACCCGCGCGCTCGCCGTCGTGGCGACCGGGCAGCGCGTGGTGCGCGACGACGTGCTCGACGCACTGCCGGGCGCCGTGCTCGTGCGCGCGGCGAGCAGCCACCTGCGCGTCGGCAGCTTCCAGTACGCCCGATCCCTCGGAGATGTCGACGCGCTGCGCCGCCTCGCCGACTTCGCCATCGCCCGCCACTACCCCGAACTGGCGCAGAGCGAGTCGCCGTACCTGGGGCTGCTCGAGGCGGTGATCGAGGCGCAGGCCCGCCTCAGCGCCTCGTGGATGTGCGTGGGCTTCGTGCACGGCGTCATGAACACCGACAACACGACGATCTCGGGCGAGACCATCGACTACGGACCGTGCGCGTTCATCGACGCCTACGATCCCGCGACCGTGTTCAACTCGATCGACCATCGCGGGCGCTACGCCTACGGCAACCAGCCCGGCATCGCCCTGTGGAACCTGACCCGCTTCGCGGAGGCGCTGCTGCCGCTGCTGGGTCGGGACGGGCTCGGAGACGACGCCTCCGGGCCTGCCGGGGCCGGCGACCCCGAGACGGCGAAGCAGCTCGCGCTCGGGGCGCTCGACGGATTCGCCGCGCACTACAGCGGGGCCTGGGCGAGCGGGATGCGGGCGAAGCTCGGGGTCGCGGCGGCTTCGGGATCGGACCGCCCCGTCGGCGACGAGATCCTCGCCCGGCTGAGCTCCGGTCTGCTGCAGGAGCTGCAGGATCAGGGGGTCGACTACACGACCGCGTTCCGGGCGCTGGGCGCGGCCGCCAGGGGGGATGACGCGCCCTACCGGGCCCTGACGGGCGGCGATCCCGGGGCGTGGTTCGCGGAGTGGCTGGCTCTCGCGCCGGACGCCGAGGCGATGGACGCCGCGAATCCCGTGTACATCCCGCGCAACCACCTCGTGGACGAGGCGCTCGACGCCGCGACCGCAGGCGACCTCGCGCCGTTCGCACGCATCCTCGACGCGGTGTCGCGGCCGTTCGAGGCGCGTGCGGGCCTCGAACGCTACGAGCGGCCCGCGCCGCCCGGATCCAGTCGCCACGTCACCTACTGCGGCACCTGACCGCTCACCCGCACCCGTGCAGACGGATGCGGGCCCGGCCCGGGACTTCGGCGCGCCGCGCGCGTAGGGTGGGAGCATGGCACGGATCATCATCTTCGGAGGACACGGCAAGATCGCACTGCTCGCGGAGCCGCTGCTGGCGGAACGGGGCGACGAGGTTACGGCGGTGATCCGCAATCCGGATCACGCCGAGGACGTGCGCGCAGCGGGCGCCCGTCCGCTGGTGGCGGATATCGAGCGGCTCGACGCGGAGGGGATCGCCGATCTCATCCGCGGCCACGACGCGGTGGTGTGGTCGGCGGGCGCCGGAGGGGGCGATCCCGAGCGCACGATGGCCGTCGACCGCGATGCGGCCATCCGCTCCATGGAGGCCTCGGCACTCGCCGGGGTGCGCCGGTACGTGATGGTGTCCTACTTCGGCTCGTCGCCCGAGCACGGGGTGGATCCGCAGCAGCCGTTCTTCCACTACGCCGAGGCGAAGGCCGCTGCCGACGAGTATCTGCGGGCGACGGATCTCGACTGGACCGTGCTCGGTCCGAGCACACTCACGCTCGACCCGCCGAGCGGCCGGATCGACACGAAGACCGCGGAAGCCGGCCGGGTGTCCCGCGCCGACGTCGCCGGCGTCATCGCGGCGGCGCTCGCCGACGACGGCACGATCCGGCGCACGATCCGATTCAACGACGGCGATCAGCCGATCGCAGAGGCGCTGGCCTCATGAGCCGGTCCGCGATCGTCACGGGGGCCGCGCGAGGGCTCGGCCGCGCCATCGCCCTCGAACTCGCGAACCGCGGCGAGCGGGTCGCGCTCTTCGACCTGGACGAGCTGGGCGCTGCGGAGACCGCGCGCAAGGCGCGCGAGCGCGGGGGCGCGGCGGAGTCCTTCGCCGTCGACGTGAGCGACGAGTCGAGCGTGCGCGCGGGTATCGCCGGTGCCGCCGAGCGACTCGGTCCGCCGCTGATCCTCGTCAACAATGCGGGAGTGCTGCGCGACGACCTGCTGTTCAAGATGACCGTGCAGAGCTGGGACACCATCATGGACGTGCACCTCAAGGGTGCGTTCCTGATGAGCCGCGAGACCCAGGCGCACATGGTCGAGCACGGCTGGGGCAGGATCGTGAACATCTCGAGCACGTCGGCGCTCGGCAACGCCGGCCAGGCCAACTACGCGACTGCGAAGGCGGGGATCCAGGGCTTCACGAAGACGCTCGCGCTCGAACTCGGCAGGTTCGGGATCACCGCCAACGCCGTCGCCCCGGGGTTCACCGTGACCGATATGACGCGATCGGTGGCCGAGCGGCTGGGGATCGGATTCGACGAGCTGGTGGAGTGCGAGGCCGCAGCCACCGCCGTGCGCCGGGTCGGAACCCCCGAGGACATCGCGAACGCCGTGGCGTTCTTCGCCTCCGAGGCGAGTGGGTTCGTGTCGGGGCAGGTGCTCTACGTGGCGGGAGGCCCGCGCGGCTGACGGGGTCTCTGATCTGCGTCTGAGGCGACTGCCGCCGCAGGCGCCCCCGCCTCAGGCTCCCGCTTCAGGCGACCGGCACTGCGAGACGCGCCTCCCAGCCTCCGTCGCCGGCGGGCCCGGCGCTGAACGTGCCGCCGAGCAGGTGCGCCCGCTCCTCGAGCCCCAGCAGCCCGAGTCCTGACCCCGGCAGGGGCTGGCGGGGTTCTGTCGCGCTCCCGGTGCGCACCGCGAGGTGCACCGCCTCGTCCGACTGATGCGCGTCGATGCGCACGGCGGCGCCGGGGGCGTGCTTGCGCGCGTTGGTGAGGCACTCCTGGACCGTGCGGTAGACGGCGCGCTGCACCCCTGACGGCAGCCCGTCGTGCAGGTCGATCGAGACCTCGGCGTCGATTCCGCTCGCTGCGACGAGGCCTGGAATGTCCGAGACCGTGGGCTGCGGGTGCACCTCGCGGGTCGTCCCGCCGGACGCCCGCAGCAGCGCGACCATCGTGCGCAGCTCTTCGAGGGTCAGCACGCTGAGGCCGCGGATCGTGCGGGCCGACCCCCGCACTCCGGCGTCCGCGGCGCTCACCTGCAGGGCTCCGGCCTGCACCGCGATGAGGCTCACGTTGTGGGAGACCACATCGTGCATCTCACGGGCCAGCACCGTGCGCTCGCGCGCCAGCGTCTCGCGCGCGGCCATCTCGCGCTGCGCCTCCTGGGCACTGCGCAGCTCCTCGTAGCGTTCGCGCAGCTCCGCGCCGGTTCGCGCCAGCAGCCCGAGCGCGACCGGGCCGCCGGCGAAGAGCGCTGCCGAGACGCCCGCGGTGAACAGGTCCCGAGGCGACTCGAACGGGGCTGCTACCACGAGCTGCATCGCGAAGACGAGCCCGGCGCAGACGCCGATGAGCCAGGAGCGGCGTACGCGCTCGGCGACGCTGAAGAGGGCGATCACCATCGCGATGACCGCGCACCCGACGTGCAGCGCGGGCAGCACGAGCAGCAGGCTCACGACCGGAAGGCGGCGGCGCACCAGCAGGCCGGCTGCGGCGACGAGGGCCAACCCGGTGGTGAGCGGGGAGGCCGAGATCAGCGTGAGCAGCGCGTCCGCCAGCGCCACCGCGACGATCGTCGCCTCGACGGCCCAGGCCGGGGCGATCCGCAGCAGGGCGGCCGGGTGGGGGCGCGGAGCCGCCCTCCGCATCGGGGCGGGAGGCACCGCGACCGCCGCGCTCATCCCGTCCCCTCCAGCAGCCCGCCGCGCTCCGCGACGAGCGCGGCTTGCACTCGGCCCGGCACTCCGAGTTTCGCGAGCAGCGCCGACACGTGGTCCTTCACGGTCCCCGTCCCCAGATGGATCTCGGCGCCGATCTCCGCATTGGAACGACCGCGCGCCAAGCGCAGCAGCACGTCCCGCTCGCGGTCCGAGAGCGTGTCGATCAGCGCCGCGGCCTCGGGGTCGTATCTGGGGGCCAGGCTCGCGCCCACGACCGCTCGCGCCGCAGCCGGAGCGAGCACCACCCCTCCCGAGGCCAGCGTGCGCACGTACTGCGGCAGGGCCTCGGGATCGGTGTCCTTCAGCAGGAAACCAGCGGCCCCGATCGACATCGCCTCGGCGATGAGGTCGTCGCTTCCGAAGGTCGTGAGCATCGCCACCCGGGGCGCCTGCGCCCCGCGAGGCAGGGAGCGGAGCACGGTCAGCCCGTCGACCTCGGGCATGCGGATGTCGAGCAGCACCACATCGGGCGAGGTGCGGTCGATCAGGGCGAGCGCGTCGCGTCCGTCTGCGGCGCCGACCACGCGGATGTCGGCGGCGGCTTCGAGGATCAGCGTGAACCCCTGGCGGATGAGCGCCTCGTCGTCGATGATCGCGACGCGGACGGGTCGCTCGGCAGTCGGCGGGTGCATGCGACCAGCGTAGATCCGTCGGCTGGGCGTCGGCGGCGCGAGACCCGGTCTCCCGCCATCGGACGGGGTGACTCCAGCCGGTCGGCGGGTGCCGCGCAGCCGAGGTCCGCGGCCAGGATGGAGAGCGTCGTCGGGGCAGGGAGGCGTTCGTGCCGCCGCTGCCCCGACGATGCCGGTCCGGATCAGGTCCGGTCCCTTCTCGATCTCCCGGAGTTCAGATGACCCCTCCCAGCACTCCCGCCACCACCGCGACCACCCGCGCCATCCGCACCGACGCCGGGCTTGCGGTCCTGCGCATCGGACTCGCGGTCCTGCTGCTCGCCCACGGTGCGCAGAAGCTCTTCGAGTACGGCATTCCCGGAGTGTCCGGAGCCTTCACCGAAGCGGGGGTGCCGCTCGCGGGGGCCGCTGCCACCGCGGCGGCGCTGATCGAGACGGTGGGCGGACTCGCGATCCTGCTCGGGATCGGGTCGCGCATCGCCGCAGTGCTGGTGGCCGTCGAGATGCTGGTCGCGATCTTCACGATGCACCTCGGCGCGGGCTACTTCGCGGATGGCGGCGGTGCCGAGCTGCCGTTGCTCGTGGCCTCCACGGCGCTCGGCATCGCGCTCGCCGGCCCGGGGCGCTACTCCCTGGCCGGGCTGCTGCTCACCCGCCGTTCCCAGCTGCTCGCCTGAGCGGGAGGGGCCGTCGTCAGGTCGTCTGGCCCGGGTGCTTCCCCTCGGCGATCTCCTCGATGAGCTTGGCGTTGAACGCCGGCAGATCATCCGGGGTTCGGCTCGTCACGAGGCCCTGATCCACGACGACCTCTTCGTCGACCCACGTCGCGCCCGCGTTGCGCAGGTCCGTGCGCAGACTGGGGTAGGAGGTCACCGTGCGGCCGCGCAGCACGTCCGCATCGGCGAGGATCCAGCCGCCATGGCAGATCGCGGCCACCGGCTTGTGCTGCTCGAAGAAGCCACGGGTGAACGCCACCGCGTGCTGGTCGAGGCGGATGTGGTCGCCGTTGACGACGCCGCCCGGCAGCAGCAGCGCGTCGTAGTCATCGGCCCGCGCCGCGGAGCTGGCGCGGGAGACGTGCGCCTCGTGCCCGTTCTTGCCCCGGATGGTGCCGGTGTTCGTGGAGACGATCTCGATCTCGGCGCCGTGCTCCCGCAGGGCCGTGAGCGGCTCGGTCAGCTCCGAATCCTCGAAGCCGTTCGTCGCGAGGATCGCCACGCGCTTGCCTGTCAGATGGGTCATCTTGATCTCCTGACTGTCTCTTGTCTGGTCGGTCGTTCCGAACGCTTCCAGACAATCGGTTCGGAGCGCACCGCATCACCCCGTTGCGCGAAACGGATCGAGCCGGTACGGAGTGGCGCGCGACCCGAGCCCCGACGCGCTTTTCTCATAGGGTGGAGGCATGGGGGGAATTCCGAACACGGGTACCGGACGAGGGTTCCGCAGGGCGGTGCTGGCGGAGGCGCCCGGGGCGAGGCGCCGGGAACGGCAGATGCTCATCGCCTCGCTGCTGCTCCTGCTGCTGGTCGTGCCGCTCCTGGGAGCGATCACCGCGTTCGCCTTCTGGGTCTGGCTCACGGGGTACACCCCGGCGGGCAGGGATCCGGAGCCTCCGATCGTGGCCTTTCTCATGGCGGCTGGCGCGAGCACGGTCACCCTGCTGGTCATCGCGGCCCCGGTGTCCGGGTGGATCGCGGTGGCCCGCGAGTGGCGCGCGCGTCGCCGGATCGCGGCGTTCGCCGAGCGCAGCGGATGGCACTACATCGCGGAACCCCCGCTGAGCAACTTCGGCGCGCTGCTCTTCAGCGTGGGCAACCGCGCGCGCGTCGAGAACAGCCTGCACCGGCACGGCGAGCGGTACCTCGAGGTCGCGAACTACAGCTACTCGACGTCTCAGCTCGAGAATCCGCGCACGGAGGTCGGCTTCGTGCGCATCGAACTGCCGCGTCGCCTGCCGCACATGTACCTGCAGTCGCGCACCTGGACGGGGAAGCCGAACGCGATCCGCATCCCGTTCGGCACCCATCAGCGCCTCTCGCTCGAGGGCGACTTCGACCGCTGGTTCCACCTCTACTGCCCTCGCGAGTACGAGCGCGACGCCCTCTACGTCTTCACGCCCGACCTCATGGCCGTGCTCATCGACCACGCAGCCGGGTTCGACGTCGAGGTGATCGACGACTGGCTCTACGTCTACGGACGCACGGGTTTCGATCTGAGCGACGCCGCGGTCACCGAGTTCGCGCTGCGTCTCGACGACGCGCTCGGCCGCGGCACCGCGCGGCAGACCCGGCGATATCGCGATGACCGCTCGGCCGACCCCGCATACGTGGGGGAGGGCGGATCGCGACTGCGCTGGAGCCGGGCGCGCATCATCGGCGCCACGGCGGTCGCGAGCCTCGTCGGCTGGGGGGCCGTGGCGGCGGTGCTCCTCCTCACCGGAGGCCTCTCGCTCACGGCGTAGCCGGCGCGTGCGCCTCGATGTCGGCGGCAGCCGATACGGTGGAGCGCGGTGAATCGAGGGAGGCGAGAGGGCTGAAGAAGAGATCGTGGCTCGTGACGGGTGCACTGCTGCTCGCGGTGCTCGTGTGGGTGCTGGGCGCAGCCGAGCAGGACGCGCTCGCGGGCGGCACCGACCGGGCAGCGGACGGCGGCTCGTCCCTCGAGGAGGCCGCGGGCGGCGATCCCGGCACCGGCACCGGCACCGATGCCGGTGCCGGTGCTGAGCCCGGAGCCGCTGATGTTCCCGGATCCGCCGTCGAGCCCGGACCCGCCGACGAGCGGGCGCCCGATCCCGACCCCGACCTTGCGCCGGGGAGCGAGCGGCAGACGGTCGTCGAGCTGCTCGACACCATTCCCGTGAAGGGCCGTGCGCCGAAGACCGGCTACGACCGCAAGACGCAGTTCGGCAACGGCTGGAAGGACCCGGATCGCAACGGCTGCGACGCCAGGAACGACGTCCTGCTGCGGGACCTCGACGACGCGGTGCTCGAGGGCCCCTGCAAGGTGCTCTCGGGGGTGCTGCTGGATCCGTACACCGGCACCCGCATCGACTTCGTGCGCGGGCAGGCCACCTCGCAGGCCGTGCAGATCGACCACGTCGTGGCGCTTTCGGACGCCTGGCAGAAGGGCGCGCAGGCGCTCACCGGAGACCGGCGCCTGGAGTTCGCCAACGATCCGCTCAACCTGCTCGCGGTCGACGGCCCCACGAACAACCGCAAGGGCGATTCGGACGCGGCGAGCTGGCTACCGCCCCAGCGGGGCTTCCGCTGCGAGTACGTGGCGCGCCAGGTGTCGGTGAAGGCGGCCTACGAGCTGTGGGTGACGGCGGCGGAGCGGGACGCGATGCGGCGCGTGCTCGCGAGCTGCCCGGCGCAGCCCGCCTACTCGCCCGGGGAGCCGCCGACCGGTCCTTCGCCGCCCGGCCACTCCACGGCGGCGACGAACTCGGGGTGACGTCGCAGCCAGGCCGCGACGAAGGGGCAGTGCGGCACGATGGTGTGCCCGAGCTCCCGCGTATGCTCCAGCGCCCGTGACACGAGGGTATTGCCGAGGCCGCGGCCGCTGAAGGCCGGATCGATCTCGGTGTGCGTGAAGTCGTAGGTCGATCCGCCGTCGCGCTCCCGGTACTTCGCAAAGCCCGCGAGCACACCGTCCACCTCGATGACGAAGCGGTGGGCCTCGGCGTCCTCCCGAACGGTCACTGTCTCCTGGTCGTTCATCGGTGCCTCCTCCGAGTCGGATGCGGTGCTCGCTGCGAGGCCGGGGCGCCGCAGCGGCGATGGGAGCCCTACTCTCTCACTGCTTCCGGGGAAGCAGCCGTGCGACGGGCAGAGCGGGGGCCGAGAGCGGCGGCTCCGGCTCGTCCTGCGGCAGGCCGAAGCGATCGGGATCCGGCGCCGGCCGCCCCGTTCCCGAGTCGACTGCGGCGGATCGGGCTTCGGCGGATCGCGCCTCGGTCGATCGTGCCGCGGCAGTCGTGGACCCCGTCGGGCCGCCGGGCACGCCGAGTTCCGCCGGCTCCGCCACGCCGGCGGCCGCGAGCTGGGCCTGCCAGTCGACTCGGGCCTGCACGATCTCGTCGTGGTCGCGCCCGATGAAGTTCCACCACATCACGATGCGCTCGCCCAGGGGCTCGCCGCCGAGCAGCAGCAGGCGCGCGCCGTCCGCCCCCGCGGTGAGGCGGAGGCTCGCGACGCCGGCGGGGAGGAACGCCAGCTGATCCTTCTCAACGGCGGGGGATCCGCGATCCTCCCCGCCCGGCACCTCGAGCGCGACGGAGCCGCTGTCGACGAGCACGCCGTGCTCGAAGACCGCGTCGACCGCGAGCTCGATCGACGCGCCCGGATCGAGCCCGATCTCCGCGCCGAGCAGGGGCGTGTGCGTGCGCACCGGCGAGGCGTCGCCCAGCAGCCTGCCCAGGAACACCTGGGCGCGCCAGCCGGCGCCGGCCAGCACCGGGGGCGCGTAGTGCTCGAAGCCCTTGGCGACGCCGCGACGCCGCTCGGGCAGCGCGACCCAGAGCTGCGCGCCGTGCAGGGTCGTGGTGCCGGGCGTCGAGCGCTCCGAGTGGCTGATGCCGCGGCCCGCCGTCATGAGGTTCAGCTCGCCCGGGCGCACGATCGCGTGGAAGTCCGCGCTGTCGCGATGCTCGATCTCACCCGAGAACAGCCAGCTCACGGTCTGCAGGCCGATGTGCGGGTGCGCCGCGACGTCCATGCCGCCGGTGGCGGCCACGTCGTCGGGACCGTAGTGGTCGAGGAAGCACCAGGCGCCGATGAGCGAGCGGGAGCGCTGCGGCAGGGTGCGGCGCACGTTCATGGCGCGCAGCCCGCCGAGCGGCACATCGCGCGGCTCGAGGATCTCGAACGCGCGGTCGGGCTCGGACTCCGGGGAGACGCAGACGGTCTCCTCCGGGCTGCGTTCCGGGTTGCTCATCGTTCCCCTCCTCGCGCGCGGGCGCCCGGTCCGTTCCGACCCGGGCGTGCCCTCCAGTCTTGCACGTCTCGAGCTGCAACGGCGGGGCGGGATCGGCCGGGCTGTTCCGGCCGGGCGGTGCTGAGCGGGCGGTGCGGGCCGAGCGCAACCGGAAACGCGGAGTCCCGGATGGCTGCTTCGCGTGCGAGGAAGCAGCCATCCGGGACTCCGCGTGCTCTCGGGTACGCGACGAGCGGGTCCCGGGTACGGAAGGGCCGCCGGCTACGCCGGACGGTTGACCGGCGAGTCGGGTGCGCCCGTCTCGAGCAGCGTGATGGCGTTCTGCGCCTGGATGCGCACGTACTCGATCTCCGTGCGTGCGGAGAAGTAGGCGATGTGGGGCGTGAGCACCACATCGTCGCGGCCCAGGAGCGGGTGGCCGGGACTCGGGGGCTCCTGGTCGAGCACGTCGAGCGCCGCGCCGGAGAGCTGCCCCGCGTCGAGCGCCGCGACGAGGGCGTCGTTGTCGATGAGCCCGCCGCGCGAGACGTTCACCAGCACCGATCCGCGGGGCATCCCCGAGAGGAACTCGGCGTCGACCATGTGCGCGGTCTCCGGGGTGAGGGGCAGATGCAGCGAGAGCACGTTCGCCGTGCGGCGCACCTCCTCGAGGCCCGTGCGGGTGACGCCGAGCGCTTCGAGGTCGGCGCGCACCTCCGGGGTGTCGGGCAGCAGCGGATCGTAGCCCACGACCGAGCCGAAGAGGGGACCGGCGAGCCGCGCCAGCTCGCGCCCGATCTTGCCGAGGCCGACGATGCCGAGCGTCGTCTCGCTCAGGCGGGGCGGCGCGGACGGCGACCGGTCGTTCCAGTCGGCGGGGGTGGCGGACGCCGTGTAGAAGGGCAGCTGGCGCACGCTGCTGAGCAGGATCGCGAGCGCGTGCGTCGCCACCTCCTCGGTGGCCGCACCGGGCACGTTGCTCACCCAGACGCCCCGCTCGCTCGCGGCGTCGACGTCGACGTAGTCGAAGCCCATCGACATGAGCGACACGATCCGCAGCTGCGGCAGCGCCTCGATGACCTCGCGGGTCACGGACGCGTAGCCGGGCAGCAGCGCGACGGCGCCCCGGGCGCCGGCGATGATCTCGTCGGCGTCGCGCGTGCCGAGCACCCGCACCTCGAAGCCGTTCTCCTCCAGCAGGCTGATGCCGATCGCCGGATCGGTGTCGTCGATATCGGTGTAGACCGCGATCGGCCGTGCACTGTCGATTGCCATGCCGTTAGTTTCCTTCCGAGAGGTCGAAGTCCGCCTGATCGATGTGGATCAGCTGCAGGCCGCCCTCGCCGACGGCCGCGTCGACCGCGGCGGCGAGCTCGCGGGGAGTGCCTGCCCGACGGCCGGTGCCGCCGAACGCCGCAGTGACGGCCGCCCAGTCGGGCTGAGTGAGATCGACGCCGACCGGGGCGATCCCGGCGTCGACCTCGTTCTGCTTGATCTCGCCGTATCCGCCGTTGTCGACCACGATGACGGTGACGTCCTCGCGCTGCTCGACCACCGTGATGAACTCGTTCATCGAGAACATGAGTGCGCCGTCGCCGATCACCACGAACGACGGGCGATCCGGGCGGGCGATGCGCGACCCGAGCGCCGCGGGCAGACCGTAGCCGAGCGTCGCGTAGGTGGTCATGTACGGGGTCGAGTTCGGCTCGGACACGCGCAGCACGTTCAGCAGACCCCAGTAGGCGATCTGCGAGGAGTCGGTCGAGACGATCGCGTTCTCGGGCAGCACCGCCGCGATGGCCTCCGCGAGCGCGGTGTTCTCGGGGGAGAGCTCCGCGCACTCGGCGCGCGCGGCGGCGAGCGTCGCGATGACCCCCGGAGCGGCGTCGAGGGGCGAGCCCTCGCCGAGCTCGTCGAGGATCGCGCTCAGAGCTGTCCTCGCGTCGCTCACGAGTCCGATCCGCGCCGGCTGGTTCTTGTCGATCTGGGATTCCAGCAGGTCGACGCGGATCACCGCACCCCGCGCCTCCAGCCGCTCCGCCCAGAGCTCGGCCTCGCCGAGCTTCGAACCCACGACGAGCAGCACGTCGGCGTCGCGGGCGCGGTTCCGGGCGGCGGCGAGGCGCAGGTTCGCGCCGAGCGCGAGCGGGTGGTGCTCGTCGAGCACGCCCTTCGCATTGCCGGTCGTCACGACCGGGGCACCGAGCCGCTCGGCGAGGGCGCGCAGCTCCGCGGCCGCGCCGCGGGATCCGCCGCCCGCGAGGATCACGGGATCCTGTGCGGCGGCGAGCAGCGCGGCCGCCTCGGCGACGGCGGCGGGATCGGGATCCGCGACCGGAGCGAAGGCACGCGCCGCGAGGGCCTCGCCCGCGATCTCGGTGGTCTCCTCGAGCAGGTCGAGGGGCACCTCGATGTAGACGGGGCGGGGCCGCGTCGTCGCGAAGAGCTCGAACGCGTCGTGCACCGCCGCGACGGCCTCCTCGGCCGTCTGCACGCGGCGCCCCCACTCGACGATGGCTGAGGCGGCGCCCAGCTGATCCTTCGTCTCGTGCAGCGTGCCGATGTCGGCGAACTCCGCGCCTCGGGCGGGTCCGGGGGAGAGGATGATCATCGGCCGCGACTCGCAGTACGCGGTGCCCGCCGCCGAGAGCGCGTTCAGCAGGCCGGGGCCGCTCGTCGTGATGACCACGCCGGGCTTGCCGGTCTGCAGGGACCAGCCGTCGGCCGCGTATCCGGCACCCTGCTCGTGGCGCGAGGTGACGGGGCGGATGTTCAGCGCGGCCAGCGGACGGTAGAACTCGAGGTTGTGGGTGCCGGGGATCCCGAACACCGTGTCGATGCCGTAGTTGTGCAGGGCCTCGATGATCACCCAGCCGGTCGTGCGCTTGTAGACGGTTTCCATGATTCCTCGCGTCTCGGTTCTGCGGTGCGGCACCGCGTGGTCGGGTCCGGTCCTCCGCGAGCCGCGAGCGTTGCGGCTCGCGGAGGACCGGGGTGCTACTTGTCCGGGTTGTCGATCGTGGTGGTGTCGAGTCGAGGCGTGAACGAACCGGTCACCGGGGCGGCGTCCGAGTGCTGCGGCGCGAAGCGCACGCCGATCCACGCCACGAGGGACAGCAGGCCGAAGAACCCGACGACCGACCAGAAGTTGCCGCCCGTGACGAGCAGGAGCGACGCGGCGATCGCGGGTGACAGGCCGCCCCAGACGGCCGCGCCGATGCCGTAGGAGAGCGACATCGAGGTGTAGCGCGACTGCGGGCGGAACATCTGCGCCATGAGCGTCGACAGCGGTGCCCAGGCCCCGCTCAGCGTCACGCGGATCAGGATCACGAACAGCCAGATCATCGCCACGTTCTTCGCCTGGATCGAGAGCACCAGCGGGATGATCGCGAGGAAGGACGGGATGATGCCGAGGTACATGACCTTCTTCGGGCCGATCTTGTCGCCGAGGGCCGCGATCGGCAGCGTCACGATCATCTCGACGAGCGAGGCGATCGTCATGGCGCCCAGGATGATGGTGGGATCGAGACCGATCTCGGGGCTGTCCGCGTAGTTCGTGACGAACGTCGTCGCGATGACGTAGCCGCCGGAGGACATCGCGATGATGCAGAAGCCCAGCAGGATCGGCAGCCAGTTGTTCCTGAGCGCGAACAGCAGCGGAGAGGACTGCTCGTGGCCCTCCACCTTCTGCTCGAAGACCGGGGTCTCCTCGACGCGGTAGCGCACCCAGAATCCGACGCCGATCAGCACGATGCTGAAGAGGAACGGCACGCGCCAGCCCCAGCTCAGCAGCGCCTCTTCGCCCATCGCGGAGAGTGCCCAGAACGCGCCGGTGGCCATCATAGCGCCGAGCGGGTTGCCGACCTGGGTGAAGCCGCCGTAGAAGGTCTTCCACTTCTGCGGCGCGCTCTCGACGGCCATGAGGCTCGCCCCGCCCCACTCGCCGCCGACGGCGAGGCCCTGCGCCATGCGGCACAGGATCAGCAGGATCGGGCCCCAGATGCCGATGGTCGCGTAGCCCGGCAGCACGCCGACGAGGGTCGTCGCGACGCCCATCAGCACCAGTGTGATGGTGAGCGCGGGCTTGCGGCCGAGCTTGTCGCCGACGTGCCCGAAGATGATGCCGCCGATCGGCCGCATGAAGAAGGCCACGGCGTAGGTGCCGAAGGAGGCGAGCGTGGCCAGTGCGGGCTCGGCCTCGGGGAAGAAGACGTGCGGGAAGATGATCGCCGCGGCGGTGGCGTAGACGTAGAAGTCGTACCACTCGATCGAGGTGCCGACGAGGGCGGCCATGCCGCCCTTCAGCGCCCTTCTGTGCGTGTTCGGCGCTGCGGCCGTTGATGAGGACATGTGAGCTCCTTTGCTGGGTGCCTGTTGGGTTCGTTGGGTCTTGCGGGGGTTCTGCTCGACGGGCTCGGGGAGCGGTGGTCCGACGCGCGAACGGGCGGGTCGGTTCCCCGGGCCCCGTCGAGGGGCGGGTGCGGGGTCAGCGCGCGTAGACGCGCTCGCCCCCCACCCAGGTCGACGTGACGCGGATCGCGGAGATGCTCGCCGTCTCGGTCTCGTACGGGTCCCGATCGAGCACCGCGAAGTCGGCGCGCTTGCCGGTCTCGATGCTGCCGAGCTCGTCCTCGCGCCCGAGCGCGCGGGCCGCCGAGATGGTGTGAGCGCGCAGGGCGGTGTCGAGCGATACCGCGAGGTCATCGGACCCGAGCTGCGTACCGCGCCGGGTGATGCGCGAGACGGCGGCTTGCACGGCCTCCATCGGACGCGGGTCGGCGACGGGCGCGTCGGAGGAGATCGTCACCGGGACGCCGGCGCGCTCGAACTCGCCCAGCGGGTTGAAGCGCTCGCCCGGGGTGCCGACGGCCTGCTCCACGCCCTCGCCCCAGTTGTAGTGGTGCTGGGGCTGGTTGACCGGGTAGATCCCGGCCTTCGCCATGCGAGCGATCTGCTCGGGGGTGGGCAGGCCGCAGTGCTCGATGCGGTGCCGGGCGTCGGCGTCGGGACGATCGGCGAGCGCGGCCTCGATCGCGCCGATCACCATCTCCAGCGCGGTGGGCGACTGCGAGTGCGTGGCGGTCTGCAGGCCGACGCGGTGGGCCTTGCGGATGAGCTCGGCGTAGTCGCCCGGCTCGTGGTAGAGCTGGCCGGTGCGGCACGGGTCGCCGACGTAGCCGTCGGGGAAGTAGGCGGTCCATCCGCCGAGGGTGCCGTCGGAGTAGAACTTGATGCCCGCGAAGCTCAGGTGCTCGTTGCCGAACTGGCCGTGCAGGCCCATCTCGATGGCCTCGTCGAGCAGGTGCGAGAGCAGGTACATGCTCACGCGCACCTTCAGGTCGCCCGATTCCGCCAGGCGGAGGTACATGTCGAACTCGCGACGGCTCACCTGAGCATCGCCGATCGTGGTCACCCCGCCCGCGAGGAAGTTCTCCTGCGCCGCGGCGAGCTGCTTCTTGTGCTCCTCCGGCTCGTCGGCGAGGTGGAAGTTGGGGCCGTGGTGGCCGATCTTCACGCCCTCGAGCCCCGTGAGCACATTGCAGGCCGCGTCCGAGAGCTCGCCGGTCAGTTCGCCGTGCTCGTCGCGGAAGAACTCGCCGCCCTGGGGGTTCGGGGTGTCCCTCGTGACCCCGTGCAGCTCGAAGGTGTGGGAGTTGACCACACCGCCGTGGCCGGAGGCGTTCATGAGGTAGACCTCGCGATCGGTCGCGACCTGGTCGAGCTCGAATCGGGTGGGGTGCCGGCGCTCTGCGAGGTTGCGCTGCTCGTAGCCGTAGCCGCGGACGGGGCGCCCCGCGGGGAGGGTCTTCGCGGCCTCGCGCAGCAGTTCCACGATCTCGGGGATCGAGCCGGCCTTGTCGGGCCCGCAGTCGACCCAGCTCATCATCTGTCCGAGCATGAGCGGGTGCGCGTGGGCGTCGATGAAACCGGGCACCACGGTGGTGTCGCCGAGGTCGACGAGTTCGGGGGCGAGCGCGCTCACCTCGACCGCCGCGGCGCGGCACGCGTCGATCGTTCCCACGTGCCGGATCCGGTCCCCGATCACGAGGAATGCCTCGGGGGCGCTCCCCGAGTTGTCGAGGGTGTGGATCCGCGCGGCGGTGACGATCTTCGGCGCGGTGAGGGCGGGGGCCTGGGTGAACGCGAGCTTGCGCACGGTGAACTCCTTCGTCTCGAATCGATACGAGAGTACGCTCCCTTCGCGCTTCGCGAGAAGCAGAAAAAGTGTGGAATCGGGTGCTGCAGATGTTATGTCGACGCAGCGTGGCATTTCTTCGTGCAAAAGCGTGAGAATCTGAGTAATCGCAGAGTTTTTGTCGATATGACGGCCGGTCGATCTGGCATGATTCTGAGCATGGACGAATTCGATGAGGACCTCATCCGCGCTCTGCAGCTCGACGGCCGGGCGCAGTTCTCGGCGCTCGCCGCCGATCTCGGGGTGCACCGCACGCTCGTCGCCCAACGTGTTCATGACCTGCTCGCGTCCGGCGAGATCAGGATCCTCGCCGCGGTGCATCCCCGAGCGGTGGGGCTTCCGATCCAGGCGAATCTGCAGCTGCGCATCAGCGGTCCGACGTCACCGGTGTTCGAGCGGCTGAGCGAGTTCACCAACGTGGTCTTCCTGTCGGAGATCAGCGGCCAGTCCCAGGCCGTGGTCGAGGTGTGGGCGGCTGATCGAGAGGACGTCGGCCGCTCCGTGCGGGCGATCCAGGCGATCGAGGGGGTGGTCGATATGCAGTTCTCGCTCTACGATCGGGTGCTGCGCCGACTGCGGCTCGGCGAGGATCCGGAGCTCAGCGATCTGCTCTTCGACGACTTCGACATCGCGCTCATGGCCGAGCTGCAGCTCGACGGTCGCCTCACCTTCGGCGAACTCGCGCGGCGCACCGGTCGGTCCGCATCCGCCTGCCGCGCGCGTGTCATGAGACTGCTCGACTCGGGTGTGATGCGCATCGGAGCGGTGCGCAGCCGCCGCAGCACGACGAGCTCCGTGCTCTCGGGTGTCGGGATCATCCTCAGGGGAGACGCGGAGGGCGCTGCCGCGGCCGAGGAGCTGCTGCTCGGCATCCCCACCATCGAGTTCGCGGCGCGCACGCTCGGGCGCTACGGGCTGATCGCGACGATCGCGGCGCGCTCGCTGGCCGACTACACGGAGATCGTCAGGATGATCCGCGCGCACCCGGGCGTGCACCTCGTCGAGACCTGGATGCACGCCTTCGTCTGGCTGGAGCGCTACGAGTGGAGCCTCGACCGCCTGGAGCGCAGCCGGAACGCGTGATCGCGGGGCTTCGCGTTGTCAGGGGTGCAGAGTAGCGTCGCAGGCATGGGACGCATCATCTTCGACACCGCCACCACCATCAACGGCTTCCTGGCCGACGAGCACCACTCCCTCGACTGGCTGTTCGCGGTCGAGAACGGCGACGCCCCCGCAGACGGACTGTACCCGGCCGACGCCGCGGTGCTGGTCGAGGGCTCCTCGACCTACGAGTGGGTGCTGCGCTACGAGAAGCTCCTCGAGCGGCCCGAGCGATGGCGCGAGCTGTACGGCGAGAAGCCCACGTTCGTCTTCACCTCGCGTCGCCTGCCGGTGCCCGAGGGCGCCGATGTGCGATTCGTCTCGGGCGACGTCGCGCAGGCGCTGCCCGGCATTCGCGCGGCGGCCGACGGCGGCGATATCTGGGTGGTCGGCGGCGGTGACCTCGCCGGGCAGTTCTACGATGCGGGTGCGCTCGACCGGATCGAGCTCTCCGTCGCGCCGGCGGCGCTGACCGCCGGTGCCCCGCTGTTCCCGCGCCGGGTCGGGCCGGAGCGGCTGCGACTGGTCTCCGCCGGAGCGGTCGGTCAGTTCGCGCGTCTCGTCTACGACGTGCTTCCGGAGGGAGGCGTGCCCCGCGGGCAGTGAACGCCCGAGATCCCGATTCCTGTCAGGGCCGGGCCCGGCCCGCGACGGACATCGGGATCTCACGCCCGGCGGACGGAGCTGGGAGCGCACGTGCGGGCTATCCGCCGATGTCCTCGGCGACGGCGCGGCCCGCGGCCCGGCCCGAGAACAGGCAGCCGCCCAGGAAGGTTCCCTCGAGCGCGTTGTAGCCGTGCACCCCGCCACCGCCGAAGCCCGCGGCCTCACCCGCGGCGTACAGGCCCGGGATCGGCTCGCCGCCCGCGTCGAGCGCCCGCGAGCCGAGATCCGTCTGGATGCCGCCGAGGGTCTTGCGGGTGAGCAGGTGCAGCTGCACCGCGATGAGCGGTCCCGCGGCGGGGTCGAGCAGCCGGTGCGGCGCGGTGGTGCGGGTGAGTCGGTCGCCGAGATAGCGCCGCGAGTTGCGGATGCTCATCACCTGGGCGTCCTTCGAGAACGGATTGCGGATCTCGGCGTCGCGATCCCGGATCACCCGTTCGACGGCGTCCGCGGTCAGCAGCGGTTCGGGGGTCAGCGCGTTCATCTTCGCCACGAGCTCCCGCACCCCGTCGGCGACGACGAAGTCGGCGCCGCGATCGACGAAGGCCTGCACGGGCCCCGGCGCCCCGCGCCCCAGCCGGGTCCTGAGCAGCAGCTTGCGGTCGCGGCCGGTGACGTCGGGGTTCTGCTCGGAACCGGAGAGCGCGAACTCCTTCGCGGCGATGCGGCTCGTCACGATGAACCACGAGTGGTCGTGCTCCGCGAGCCCCTCGCCCGTGCGCAGCATCCGCAGCGTCGAGAGCGTGTCGTGCCCGGGCAGGCCGGGCGGCGGCAGCCGGCGGCCGAGCGCGTCGAGCCACAGCGGTGAGGGGCCCGGCAGGATCCGGATCGCGTGCCCCGGCCACACCGGGTTCCAGTTGCGCACGCCCTCCGTGTAGTGCCACATGCGATCGCGGTTGACGAGCCGCGCGCCCGCGGCCTCCGCGATCCCGAGCATGCGACCGTCGACGTAGGCGGGCACCCCGGTCACCATCCGCCGCGGCGGCGTGCCGAGGCGTTCGGGCCAGAACCGGCGCACCAGATCATGGTCGCCGCCGATGCCGCCGCTCGCCACGATCACCGCTCCCGCGCGCAGCTCGAAGTCGCCGACGGTCTCCCGTGAGGAGACGGCGCCCCGCGCGTTCGTGTCATCTCCGAGGATGCTGCCGCGCACCCCCACGACACGCCCGTCCTCCACCACGATCCCGTCGCAGCGGTGCCGGTGCAGGATCCGCGTGCGTCCGTCGGCGGCGGCGTCCTGCGCGGCGGCGATGAAGGGGTCGACGACTCCGGTGCCCGTGCCCCACGGCACGTGGAATCTCGGCACCGAGTTGCCGTGCCCGCCGGCGGTCAGGTCGCCGCGCTCGGCCCAGCCGACCACCGGGGTGAGCTCGATGCCGGCCTCGCGGATCCAGGCCCGCTTCTCCCCGGCCGCGAACTCGACGTAGGCCCGGCCCCAGCGCTCCGCCCAGCCGTCGTCGGGGTGCTCGCCGTCGAGACGATCCCACCGCGCGCTGCCGCGCCAGTCCTGCCACGCGAGTTCGAAGGAGTCGCGCACGCGCAGACGGCGCTGCTCGGGCGAGTCGACGAGGAAGAGCCCGCCGAACGACCACCAGGCCTGACCGCCCAGATCCTGCGGCCCCTCCTGGTCGATGATCACGGTGCGCAGCCCTGCGCGGTGGGTTTCGCGTGCGGCGACGAGCCCCGAGAGCCCGGCACCCACGATGATGACGTCGGCGTCCATGCTCCCCATTGTGCACGGTTCCGTGCCGCCGCAGAAGAAGTCGGCGGCGGTGAGAAGTCGGGCGGCTGGGGTTGCGGTTGCAGCTGGGGTTAGGGGCTGGGGGCTGCAGCTGTGGTTGCGGCTGCGGATCATATGGGATCTGCCGAAGATATGGGGTTCCAGCGACGAGGCGGTTCTATCTTCTGCAGATTGCAGATCTTCTGCCGGCTCAGACGCCGGTTCGGGCACCGGCTCAGGCGGCGGCTCAGGCGCCGGTGCCCGTGGCGTGCCCGTCGGCGCGCTCCTGGCCCGTGAGCGCGTGGATCGCGGCCATGATGCGCTCCGTGGCCTCGCGCCGCGCCCGGCCCCCGGGCAGCTCGGCGAGGTCGTCGAGCGGGATCGGGGCTCCGAAGCGCAGCTCGACGCGATCCGGGCGGCCGGTCGCCGGGTTGCGCAGCCTGCGGTTCGTGCCGATGAGGCCCACCGGTACCACCGCTGCGCCGGTCTCGAAGGCCATCCAGGCCGCGCCGCCCCGTCCGCGGTAGAGGCGGCCGTCGCGCGACCGGCTGCCCTCGGGGAACACCGCGAACACGTTGCCCGCCGCGAGCACCTCCCGGCCCGCGTCGAGCGCGGCCTGCGCGGCGGACGACACCTCGCGGTGCACGGGGATCGCGCCGATCTGCCGGAAGAACCAGCCGCCCAGGCGTGAGCGGAAGAGCGACGCCTTCGCGAGGAACTGCACCTTGCGCGGCGAGAAGGAGGGGATCAGGATCGTGTCGAGTCCGGAGAGATGGTTGCTCACGAGCAGCACGGGCCCGGTGGCCGGCACGTGCTCGCGGCCCGTGATCCGGGGCCTGAAGCGCAGCCGCAGCAGCGGCCGCAGCACCGCGCGCCCGATCGTGAAGACGGGACCGGGGTGCACAGGGGAGGCCGCTGCGGAACTCACGGCTTCGAGCCTACTCGCCGGAACCGGCCTCCCCGTGGTTTCCGCCGGGCGAGCGAGCGGAGCGAGTCGAAGCCGGCTGCCGGGGCTCCCGGATGCTCCGGGTTTCGACTCGTCGCTGCGCTCCTCGCTCAACCGGCGGGTGGTAGTGCTGCGAGATGGATCCTGCGACTCGCTCCTCGCTCAACCGGCGGAAACGACCGTGCGATGCGGGGAATCGTCGCTTTTGGTGAACGACTCAAAATAGTATTTTGAATAAATCAAAATAAGGGATATGGTTGGAGTATGGAAGCCGGAATCGACACCACGCTGCGCGCAGCCGGACTGCGGGCGACCGCGGGCCGGGTGGCCGTGCTCGAAGCGCTGGCCTCCATGCCCCACTCGGACGCCGAGCAGGTGTTCCGCGTGGTCGCTCGCGAGCTGCCGACGACCTCGATCCAGTCGGTGCACAACATCCTCGCGGATCTGACGGCGGCGGGTCTCATCCGCCGGATCGAGCCGGCCGGATCCGCGGCGCTCTATGAGCGGCGCATCGGAGACAACCACCATCACGTCGTGTGCTCCCGCTGCGGGGCGCTCGCCGACGTCGACTGCGTTGTCGGGCATGCGCCGTGCCTCGACCCGTCCTCCACGACGGGATTCACCATTCAGACCGCCGAGGTCACCTTCTGGGGGCTCTGCCCCGACTGCCAGAAGGCCCCGGCCGCATAGTCGACGCCGCTCTCGCCCCGTGCGGGGCGCTGCTTCGCCATGCCTGAAAACACCGAAGGAGACCCATGTCCACCTCTTCAACCACCACCCAGACGGGAACCCCGGTCGCGAGCGACGCCCACTCCCTCAGCGCGGGACCCGACGGAACCATCGCGATCCACGATCGATACCTGGTCGAGAAGCTCGCCCAGTTCAACCGCGAGCGCATCCCCGAGCGCGTCGTCCACGCCAAGGGCGGGGGAGCCTTCGGCGAGTTCGTGGTCACGGGCGACGTCTCCGCGTACACTCGGGCGGCGGTCTTCCAGCCCGGTGCGGTGACCGAGACGCTGCAGCGCTTCTCCTCGGTCGCGGGCGAGATGGGATCGCCCGACACCTGGCGCGACGTGCGGGGCTTCTCCGTGAAGTTTTACACCAGCGAGGGCAACTACGACATCGTCGGCAACAACACCCCCGTCTTCTTCATCCGCGACGGCATCAAGTTCCCCGACTTCATCCACTCGCAGAAGCGCCTGCCCGGCTCGGGGCTGCGCGACGCCGACATGCAGTGGGACTTCTGGACCCTCTCGCCCGAGTCGGCGCACCAGGTCACCTACCTCATGGGCGACCGCGGGCTGCCCCGCTCCTGGCGCCACATGCCGGGCTTCGGCTCCCACACCTACCAGTGGATCAACGCCGCGGGCGAGCGCTTCTGGGTGAAGTACCACTTCGAGGCGCTGCAGGGCAACGAGGAGATGAGCGGGGCGCAGGCGGAGGACATCGCCGGCGCCGACGCCGACCACTACCGCCGGGACCTCTACGAGGCGATCGAGCGCGGCGACTTCCCGGCGTGGCGGGTGTCCGTGCAGGTCATGCCGTACGAGGACGCCAAGACGTACCGCTTCAACCCCTTCGACCTGACCAAGGTCTGGCCGCACGCCGACTACCCGCTGATCGAGGTGGGTGTGCACACGCTGAACCGCAACCCCGAGAACTTCTTCGCGCAGATCGAGCAGGCGGCGTTCTCGCCGGCCAACACGGTACCGGGCATCGACATCAGCCCCGACAAGATGCTGCAGGCGCGCGTGTTCTCGTACCCCGACGCGCAGCGCTACCGCGTCGGCACCAACTACAACGAGCTGCCCGTCAACGCCCCGGTCGCACCGGTGCACAACTACTCGCAGGACGGCGCGGCTCGGTACGGCTTCAAGCCCGCGGACGCACCCGTGTACGCGCCGAACTCGAAGGGCGGCCCCGTCGCCGACCCGCAGCTGGCGGGAGCCGGATCCTGGGAGTCCGACGGCGAGCTGATCCGCTCCGCGGCCACGCTGCACGCCGAGGACGACGACTTCGGGCAGGCCGGGACCCTCTACCGCGAGGTGTTCGATGCCGCGGCGAAGGAGCGGTTCCTCACGACGATCACCGGTGCGGTCGGAGCCGTGCAGAGCGACGAGATCCGGGAGCGGGCGATCCAGTACTGGACCAGCGTCGACGCGGAACTCGGCCGGGCGCTGCGCGCCAACCTCACGAGCGCGCAGTAGCTCGAGCGCCGTTTCGCCGAATGCCGCGGCGCCCATGAGCGCCCGATGATCCGGCACCAGACAGGGATCTGCGGGCGGCGCCGGTCATCTCGACGCCGCCCGCAGATCGCACATCACCAGCAGACAGGAAGCTTCCATGAACAGGGAACAGCAGCAACAACAGGACGGTCACGCGCCCGGCGCGATGCAGCGGGCGATGGGGAGGGACGCGCACGACGAGATCCTCCGAGAAGCGCTCGAGCGGGTCGACGGCGCCCCCGCTCCGACGGTGGGGGTCATGCAGGCCAGCATGGGGCGTGAGTCCCGGGTGCGCGCCGCTCACACGGTGATCCGCTCCTACCTCGACGAGCACGGCCTCGCCGACACGCGCTCGTGGGCCCAGCGCCTCGCGGAGAGGGCGCCGGAGCACTCCGCGCGCTGATCGCTCTCCTGCCGCTGATTGAGCGAGCGGAGCGAGTCGAAATCATCATCACTGGGTTTCGACTCGCTCCGCTCGCTCAACCGGCGGCGCGCTCGCTCAGCGGATCCTGCCTCCCGCTCAGCGGGCGGTGGTGCGCTCGTACTGCCGCGCCTGCCCGCGCAGGCCGGCGAAGCGGAAGGGCGCGCTCGTGACGCGCGGCGTCTCGACGTCCTCGGCGCTGGGGTAGGCGCGCGCGTGCAGCTCGCGGTACTCCGGCACCTCGAGCGGCACGCGGGCGTCGAGCGCGGCCGCCACCCGATCGGCGCCGCTCCGCGTCCGGTAGCCGGGCTGCACGATCCCGGTGAGGAACTCGCTCACGCTGCCCGAGCCGTAGCTGAACATCCCGACGCGCCGACCCGCGAGCTCGGCGTCGTGGTCGAGCAGCGCGGCGAGCGCCGCGTAGAGCGAGGCCGTGTAGCTGTTGCCGAGGCGGCGATTGTAGATCGACCCCGTGAAGAGGCCCATGTCCCTGGCCTCGCCCGCCGCGGCCTGCTCGGCCTGCGTCAGTGCCGCGCTCAGTTCGGCGCCGGTGTGCTCGGCAAGGCGCTGCTGCCCCTTCTTCGCCATCTTGGTGAAGGGCTGGTGATAGAGGATCCGGTCGACCTCGTCGATGCCGGGGCCGCCGCGGGACTCCAGATCGTCCCACGAACCCGTGAGCGCGTCGAGGTACGCCGAGACCGACAGCGCGCCGTCGACCACGGCGGTCGACGAGTCGTTGGGGCGCCAGAAGTCGTCGACGTCGTCGGTGTAGAGCCCGGCCGCCCGCTCGATCTCGACGAGCGCGGGATCGGCGCTCACGAGCATCGCCACGGCGCCCGCGCCCTGCGTGGGCTCGCCGGGGGAGTCGAGCTCGTAGCGCGCCACATCGCTCGCGATGACGAGCACCCGCTCGTCGGGGAAGCGGCTGACGATGCCGACCGCGGCCTGGAGGGCGGCGGTGCCGCCGTAGCAGGCCTGCTTGAACTCGGTGACGCGCACCTGCTTGGGGAGCCCGAGCAGGCGGTGCACCGAGACGCCCGCGGCCTTGGACTGGTCGACGCCCGACTCGGTGGCGAACAGGATCGTGCGGATGCCCTCGATGCCGTTGCGCTCGAGGATGGGCAGCGCCGCGGAGGCCCCCATTGTGATGATGTCCTCGTCGGGTGCGGGGAAGCTCATCTGATCCTGACCGAGACCGAGGTGGTACTTGGCCGGGTCGGTGCCGTTGGATTCGGCGAGCCGGGTCAGGTCGACCACGTGGTGCGCGGTCGCGAGTTCGAGATCGTGAATACCGATCGACGTCATGCGCTCGGCTTCTCCTTCCGCTCCATGAGCAGGTGCGCTGCCATGAGCTCACCGGGGTTGGTCTGGGCAGCGAGGAGCGAGAGCTCCCCGCAGAGTACGGTGGCGGCCATGAGGGCGGCCAGGCGGCGGGCGTTCGCACCCGGTTCGCGCTCCTCGCGGCAGCCGAGCCGTTCGAGGTTGGTGTTCACGTGGGCGAGGTGCTTGCCGTTGCCCACGGTGCCGACGATGAGGTGCGGCAGCGTGCACGAGAAGTACAGCCCGCCCTCGCGGTCCTCGGCGTAGGTGATGCCCTGCGATCCCTCGACGATGTTCGCGGCGTCCTGGCCGGTGGCGAGGTAGAAGGCGAGCAGCATGTTGGCGTAGTGCGCGTTGGCCGAGCGGATCGCGCCGGCGATCGTGCTGCCGACGAGGTTCTTGCGCACCGAGAGGTCCGCGATCCGGCGGGCGGTGGTGCGCAGGCGGCGCTCGACGACCTCGTGGGGGAGCAGGATCTCCGCGACCACGTTGCGGCCGCGGCCGAGGATCCCGTTGACCGCGGTCGCCTTCTTGTCGGAGCAGAAGTTGCCCGAGATCGAACCGTAGTCGAGCCCGAGACCCCACGACAGGATGCGCTGCATGAGGGCGTCTGAGGCGTTCGTGACCATGTTGTGCCCCGACGCGTCGCCCGTGAGGAACGCGAAGCGCACGAAGAGCAGGTTGCCCACGACCTCGGGGTGCGCCTCGAGCAGCTGCGCGTGGCGGCTGCCGGCCGAGACGACCTCCTGCAGCTCGGGCAGACGCTGCTGGATGGTGCGGGCGGCGGCGTCGGCCCCGACGGCGCCCTCGGCGACGAAGAGCACGGAGCGGGTCATGCGCTCGCCGATGACGACGGTGCGGATGCCGCCGGGGATCTCGCGGGAGATGCTGGCGCCGCGGCCCACCGAGGGCCACAGCGGAGTCTCGTAGGTGGCGAGGGGCACGGCGATCTCGCTGTACGGCGCGTCGGTCGTGATGTCGTCGCCGCTGACGCGCAGCGGGCCGACCCAGCGGGTCGGGATCTCGGTGACGATGGTGTCGGAATCGTTCACGGCGTCTCTCTTCTGGATGGGGGCTGCGGATGCTCGGGAGGGCGGCGGTTCTCGGGCCGCGCGGGGGCCTGCGGCGTCAGGGGCCGGATCGCGCGGCGAGCGCCGCGGTGTCGATGCCGCGCAGCCGGCAGAACTCGGCCAGCCGGCCTCGCACGAGCAGGTCGGAGGAGGCGAGTTCCGCGGGCGCGGCCGCGCCCAGGAGCGCGAGGATCGCGGTGGTCTGGGCGATCCAGCGCTCGATCAGCGGCACGAGGGCCTCGGCGCCGCCGTCGAGCACGGCCTCGAGGAAGCTCCCGGCGACGCCCACGGCGCCGGCCCCGGCGGCGAGCGCCTTCACCACGTCGAAGGGGTTGCGCACCCCGCCCGAGGCGAGCAGCGCCGGCCCGTGCTCAGGGGCGTCGAGCAGGCACGCCAGGGCCGACTGGCCGAAGCCCGAGAGCATGGAGAAATCCTCGCCGCTGCGCCTGGCATCGGCGTCGTGCCGAGCGTTCTCGATGCGCAGGAAATCGGTGCCGCCGGTTCCGCTGACGTCGGCGACCCGTGCGCCGAGCTCGCCGAGCCGCTGCAGGGTGCGGCGGCTGAGGCCGAAACCCACCTCCTTGACGATGACCGGCACCGGCGAGGAAGCGATGATGCGCTCGACCGAGTGCTCCCAGCTCGAGAAATCGCGCGTGCCCTCGGGCATCGCGGTCTCCTGCACGGCGTTGAGGTGCAGCTGCAGCGCGTCCGCGTGCAGCAGCTCGACGGCGCGCGCCGCGTCGTCGGCGCTGCGCCCGACGCCCAGATTCGCCATCACGAACCCCGAGGGGTTCTCCTCGCGGATCACCGCGAAACCACGGGCCGCCTCGGGGTGGTCGAGGGCCACCGACACCGAGCCGCACGCCATCGGCATGCCGGTCTCGCGGGCGGCGATCGCGAGTTCGCGGTTGATGCGGGTGGTCCACTCCGTGCCGCCGGTCATGCCGTTCGCGTAGAAGGGGGTGGCCCAGCGCCACCCGTCGACCTGCACCGAGAGGTCGACGCGGTCCGCGTCCACCCCGGCGAGGGCGTGGTGCACGAACTCGAGGTCGTCGAAGTCGTTGCGAGACGGGGCATCGTCGCGCTGCTCGCGGGCGATGCGCACGTGGTCGTCCTTGCGCGATGCGCGTTCAGAGCTCATCGCTGTTTCCTCCAACGCTGTTTCGCCCGTCGGAGTCTTCCTCCGCGGGGTGCACCGAGAGGGGCAGTCTCAGAATGCCGTGCGCTTCCCACTCACGCAGGATACCGCTCGTGTCGAGGTCTCCGGGAGCGAGCAGGATCCCGCAGTCGCCCCCGCCGGCGCCCGACGGCTTCGCCGCGGCGCCGTGCCGCTCGGCGATCTCGCAGAGGGTGCGCAGCTGCTCGGTCTCGATCCGGATGCCCGATGAGGCGCCGAGCCCCTGCAGCAGCCCGCGGGCGCGGCGCACCGCGTCGAGAGCCGACGCCGGATCGGACTGGGTGAGGCCGCGCACCAGCTCGTCCACGCAGGCTCGGCTGTTCTCGACGAAGGAGGCGCCGTCTCGACCCTCGCCGCCGTTCCCGTTCTCGGCGGCGTCGACGCGCGCCGGGCGTCCCACCTCCGCGACGAGCCGCTCGGTGGAGGCGGGCGATCCCGTCCAGCCCACCAGCAGCCGCAGTCCATCGGGCTGCCGCAGGCGGGTCACCCCGAAGCCGTGCCACGCCTCTTCGGAGCGCAGCGTCGCGGCGACCCCGTGCCGAGCCCGGTGGGCGCGCAGCGCATCGCGATCGGGCGAGGTGTAGCGGATCCAGCCGCCGAAGGTGCTCGCGGCCAGGTCTCCGCCCGAGGCCCGCGGGGCCACCTCGACGGTGGCCAGCAGTGCGAGCCTGCAGCGATCCGCGAGAGCGAGGTTCAGCCCGTAGAACTCGTCGAGCGCGGCGATGACGGCCACCGTGACGGCCGCCGACGACCCGAGCCCGAACTTGCGGCCGCTCTCGTCGTCGAGCTCGCTGCCGATGTCGAGATCGAAGTACCGCGGCGGCAGCTGTCGTTCCGCCCGCAGCTCCTCGACGGTGGCGATCGCCGAGAAGACGTAGTCGATCGGCTCGTGCTCCAGCACGATGCGCCCGCTGTCGCGATCCCGCACCCACACCAGCGGGGAGCTCTCGTAGGCGTTCGACCGCACGCGGCCGGCGCCGCTCGCCTCGGTCAGCCTCACGGAGAGGTAGCGGTCGACGGCCACGAGCACGGCCGGTTCGCCCGGTTCGACCACCGCGTACTCGCCGGCGATGTAGAGCTTGCCGGGGGCGCGGGTCTCGATCATGCGGTGGCTCCGGTTGCGAGCTCGGGATCGGCGGCGATCAGCTCGGCGCCCGCTCCGGCGCCGACCACCCTCACGCGGCCGAACTCCTGCAGCGCGTCGGCGACCGCGTCGGCGTCGGCCGGTCGTGCGATCACGCAGACGTTGGGCCCGGCGTCGGCCGTCGCATACGCCTCGACGCCGCGATCCCGCAGCGCCACCACCGCGTCGAACACGGCGATGCTCGTCGGCGACAGGTAGCGCACGGGCGGATCGGCCGACTGGATGACCGCGTGCATGCGCAGGGCGTGCGACTCGGTGATGCGCCCGATGCGCGTGAAATCGCCGTCGCGGCAGGCCTCGAGCATGGCCTCGAGGCTCTGCTCGGTGCTCGAGACCCAGCCCGCGTAGAACGGGGAGGTGAGCGCGGTGAGGCGCATCGCCTCGCGGCTCGAGATCGCTTTCTGGCGCTCGTCGACGGTCACGATCACCATCCGCATCTCGGGAGCCGGGACCGGCTCCGCGAAGGAGGTCTCGTCGCCGGTGCCTGCGTGCCAGACCGAGACGCCGGGGATGATGGAGCGCGCGGCCGATCCCGAACCGCGGCGCGCGAGCCTGCTGAGGGAGGCGGGATCGAGCGGGAGCCCGTACGCCGCCGATGCCGCCGTCGCCAGCGCCGCGAATCCCGACGCCGACGACGCGAGGCCGGCCCCCGTGGGCGCCTCGTTGCGGGAACGCACGATCGCGTGCGCGGTCGACCCCGCGCGCTCGCGTACGAGGTCGAGGAAGCGGGCCACCCGACGCAGCCGGTCGCCGTCCTGCGGCTCGCCGTTCAGCTCGAAGCGGTCCTCGGCGGCGGTCGGGTCGAGCGTCACCGTCGTGGTGGTGGCGTAGGCGTCGAGCGTCAGCGAGAGGCTGCCGGCGGCGGGGAGCATGAGCGCCTCGTCGCGCTTGCCCCAGTACTTGACGAGTGCGATGTTCGGGAAGGCCCGGGCCGTCGCGGCGCGTTCGGCGGCGGATCCCGTCGCGGCGCTCGCGGCGCTCATGCGGCTGCCACCGTGGTGGTCCAGGTGCGGGAGGCGCCCGCGGCGCGCAGCGCGAGCGCGATGTGCTCGGCCTGATCCTCGGACTCGGCGAGCGCGAGCACGCAGCCGCCCAGGCCGCCGCCCGTGAGCTTGGCGCCGTGGGCGCCGGCGGCGTGCGCGGCGTCGACCAGCGCATCGAGCTTCACGGTGCTCACTCCGATGCGCCCGAGCAGCTCGTGGGCCTCGAGCATGCGCGAGCCCAGCGCCGCACGATCGCCCAGCTCGAGATCGAGCACGGAGCCCTCGGCGATATCGGAGAGCTGTGCGATGGCCTGCTCCATGCGCAACGGGTCGGCGGCGCGGCGCTCGCGCACGCCGGCCACCGCCTCCGCCGTGGAGCCGGGCGCGCCGGAGTCGGCGAGCACGAAGGTGAGCGGAGCGCCCACGCCGGTGGCGCGCACGCGGCCCCCGTGGAAGCGGATCGGCCCGGCCGCCGCAACGGCGCGCGCGTCGATGCCGCTCGGATTGCCGTGCGCCACGCGCTCGGCGCGCTGCACGATCTCGTGGAACTCGTCGGCGCCCAGCTCGACCCCGGCGAGGTCGGCCGCGGCGCGTGCGATCGCGGCCGCCACCGCCGCGCTCGAGCCGAGGCCGCGACCGTGGGGGATCGCGCTGCGTACGCGCAGCTGCACCTGTTCGCCCGAGACGCCGACGCTCGCGAGGGCCGCCCGCACCGCCGTGATGACGGGGCGCAGCACGTCGGGGGCCGAGGAGGCCGTTCCGGCGAAGAGCTCGCTCTCGATGCGCAGCTCGGAACCCGGGGTCGACCTGATGGAGGTCTCGACCTCGAGCTGGTGCAGGGGTACCGCGATCGCCGGTGCCCCGTAGACGACGGCGTGCTCGCCGAAGAGGATGGCCTTCGCGTGCGCGGTGCCGACGCCGACGCGGTGATCGCTCGCTGATTCGGCCCCGGACAGCCGGGGGCGCATCGGGAGGGAGGAGTTCATGCGGGTCCGTTTCGATCAGTTCCGCCGCCGCGCAGAGCGGCGGACACGCAAGAAGAGGGACGGACCTCGCCGTCCCTCTTCCGCCAGTTCAAAGCTCTAGTTTACGCCAGGGCCTCTGAACGTCGCCACATATTCGCTCTACACCATGCCGCTCAGAGCGGACAAGCCCGTTCCCGCGGCGATCCCGGCCTCGTTAGGGTGGATCAGGAGCACCGGTGCGGGCCGGCCCGAGGGAGGACGTCGACATGATCGAGTTCGAGCACGTGTCGAAGGAGTACCCGGGAAGCGCGAGGGCCGTGGCGGACTTCTCCTGCGTCGTCCCCTCCCACCGCACCGTGGTGCTGGTGGGCTCGTCGGGATCGGGAAAGACCACGCTGCTGCGGATGGTGAACCGCATGGTCGATCCGACCTCGGGGCGCGTGCTCATCGACGGCCGCGATGTGCGCGAGCGCAACCCGGTCGAGCTGCGCCGTTCGATCGGCTACGTCATGCAGCACGGGGGCCTCCTGCCGCACCGCACCGTGATCGACAACGTGGCCGCCGTGCCGATCCTCACCGGCACGTCCAGACGCGCGGCGCGCGCGGCGGCGGCGGGCCTGCTCGAGCGCGTCGGGCTCGATCCGGCCCTCGGCCGCCGCTACCCCGGCCAGCTCTCGGGCGGCCAGCAGCAGCGCGTGGGCGTGGCCAGGGCGCTCGCAGCGGACCCGAACATCCTGCTCATGGACGAGCCCTTCGGCGCGGTCGACCCCATCGTCCGGCGGGAGCTGCAGCGGGAGCTGCTGGAGCTGCAGTCCGATCTCGGGAAGACGATCGTGTTCGTCACCCACGACGTCGAGGAGGCGTTCCTGCTGGGCGACGAGGTCGTCGTGCTCGAGACCGGGGGCCGGATCGCTCAGCAGGGCGCCCCCGCCGAGATACTCGCGCACCCGGCGAGCGACTTCGTGCGCGACTTCGTCGGGGCGGATCGCGCCGAGCGCCGCCTGCGCGCCGTCGAGGTCGACGGGCGCCGCATCGCGCTCGACGGTGAGGGCCGGGCGGTGGGGGTGCTGGAGCCGTGAACTGGCTGATCGCCAACTGGGAGACGGTGGCGGGTCTCGCGCTCGAGCACCTGCTCCTGAGCGTGCCGGCGATCCTCGTCAGCGTGCTCGTCGCCGTGCCGCTGGGGCGTCTCGCGTTCCGCAGGCCCCGGATCGGCGGACCGCTGCTCTCCGCGGCCACGCTCGCCTACGCGATCCCGGCTCTGCCGCTGCTGATCATCATCCCCGCGATCCTCGGCACCCCGCTGCGGTCCTGGCAGACGATGGTCGCGGCGCTCACGGTCTACGGGGTGGCGCTGCTCGTGCGCACCGCCTGCGACGCCTTCTCCTCCGTGGACCGCCGCGTGCGCGATGCCGCCGTCGCGACCGGTTATTCGCCGTGGGGCGTCTTCTGGCGGGTCGACCTGCCGCTCGCGGTGCCCGTGCTCGTCTCCGGTGTGCGGGTCGTGGCGGTCTCGACCATCAGCCTCGTCACGCTCGGCGCGCTCATCGGGGTGCCGAGCCTCGGCACGCTGCTGACCGACGGATTCCAGCGGGGGATCGCCGCCGAGGTCTGGACCGGGGTGCTCGCGACCGCGGTGCTGGCTCTGCTGCTTGACGCGACGGTGCTCGGGATCGGGCGCGCGCTCGCGCCCTGGAGCCGGCCGGCGGCGAGGCCCGGGCGGCTGCGCGCTCGCGGCGGAGCCCGGCTGCCGAAGGGGGCCGCGTCGTGAACCTCTTCGGAGAGGCGCTGGCCTGGCTCGCCGACGCGGCGAACTGGTCGGGGCCCGGCGGCATCCCCACCCGCACGCTGCAGCACCTCGGCGTGACGGCACTCGCGCTGGCCCTCGCGGCTGCCGTCGCCCTCCCCGCCGGAGTGCTCATCGGGCACACCCGTCGCGGGGCGGGTCTCGTCGGAGGCCTCACGGGAGCCGCCAGGGCGCTGCCGACGCTCGGCCTGCTGACACTGTTCGGGCTCGCCCTCGGCATCGGCCTCGCGGCCCCGCTGCTCGCGCTCGTGGTGCTCGCGATCCCGTCGCTCCTCGCGGGCGCGTACGCCGGGGTTCAGGCTGTCGACGCCGCCGTGCCCGATGCTGCGAAGGCCGTCGGCTTCACCCCGGCACAGGTGGTGCTGCGCGTCGAGCTCCCGCTCTCCCTCCCCGTCATGCTCGGCGGGGTGCGCGCGGCGACGCTCCAGGTCGTCTCGACGGCGACGCTGGCCGCCTATACGGCCGACATCGGGCTCGGCCGGTACCTCTTCGCGGGCCTCAAATCGCGCGACTACGCCCAGATGCTCGGGGGAGCACTGCTCGTGGTCGCGGTGACCCTGCTGCTCGAACTGCTGCTCGCGGCGTGCCAGCGCGCCGCCGCCGCGCGCTTCGCCGGCCCGGGAAACCGGCCGGCCCGTCGCATCCGACCACTCACCACCGACCGAGAGGAACTCTGATCATGCCCCGTCGCACCACTCCCGCCGTATCCGCCTCCCGTCTGCGCGCGGGTGCGCTCGCCGCAGGCGCGCTCGCCCTCTGCGCCGGGCTGCTCGCGAGCTGCGCGAGCAGCGATCCGCTCGCGGCTCCGGAGGCCCCGGCCGGGGGATCCGGCGACACGATCGTCGTCGGCTCGCAGGACTACTATTCGAACGAGATCATCGCCGAGATCTACGCCCAGGCCCTCGAGGCAGGCGGCTACGAGGTCGACCGCCAGTTCCGCATCGGGCAGCGCGAGGTCTACCTGCCGGAGATCGAGGCGGGATCGATCGACCTGTTCCCGGAGTACACCGGCAACCTGCTCCAGTTCTGGGACCCCGAGACGGAGGCGCGGCTCGCCGACGACGTCTACGCGGAACTGGAGGGGGCGACCCCCGACGGACTCCGCGTGCTCGCGCAGTCGCCCGCCTCCGACCAGGACTCGTACATGGTGACGCGCGACTTCGCCGAGACCTGGGATCTCGAGAGCATCGAGGATCTCGCCGACGTGACCGAGCCGCTGACCCTCGGTTCGAACTCCGAGGCCGAGAGCCGGCCGTACGGGCCGGAGGGGCTCACCGGGGTCTACGGCATCGAGGGGGTCGCGTTCACGCCCATCGAGGACGGCGGCGGACCCCTCACGGTGAAGGCGCTGCGCGACGGCGCGATCCAGCTCGCCATCATCTACACGGCCGACCCCACGGTGGCGGAGAACGATCTCGTGCCCCTCGAGGACACGAGGGGCATCTTTCTGGCCTCCCACGTCGTGCCGCTCGCGAGCGACCGCGTCGACGCGGGGGCGGCGGAGATCATCGACGGCGTCAGCGCCGCGATGAGCCCCGAGGATCTCGTCGCCCTCAACGCCCGCAGCGTGGGCGAGGAGCTGGCCGCCGACCGGATCGCGAGCGACTGGCTCGCCGAGGAGGGCCTGGTCTGAGAGGATGAGCCCCATGCGCACCATCACCGCCGACCTCGCGATCATCGGCTCGGGATCGGGCAACTCGCTCGTCACCCCGTTCTGGGACGAGCGCCGGGTGGTGATCGCCGAGCGGGGCGTCTTCGGCGGTACGTGCCTCAACGCGGGCTGCATCCCGACGAAGATGTATGTGCGCCCGGCGGCGCTCGCACGCTCGACCGAGGAGGCGGCGAGACTCGGCGTCACCCAGCGCACCGAGGCCGTCGACTGGCCGGGGATCCGGGATCGCATCTTCTCGCGCATCGACGCGATCTCGGCCGCGGGGGAGCACTACCGGGCCGAGGAGCTCGACAACGTCTCGCTCGTCTCGCAGGAGGTGCGGCTGAGCGGCCTTCGCTCGTTCATCGCCGATGACGGCACCCGCGTCGAGGCCGGGCAGCTGGTCATCGCGGCGGGATCGCGCCCCGTGATCCCGGACATCCCCGGCATCGAGCTGCCGCAGGTGCACACCTCCGACACGGTGATGCGCCTCGACGAACAGCCCCGCCGGGTGCTGATCATCGGCGGCGGCTACATCGCGTGCGAGTTCGCCGGCATCTTCTCGGGGCTCGGCTCCGAGGTGGTGCAGGTGGTGCGCGGCAACGGCCTGCTGCGCGGGCTCGACGCCGAGATCTCGGAGCGCTTCACGGCCGAGGCCGCCAGACGCTGGGAGGTGCGGCTCGGGTGCGTGGTGCGTGGGATCGAGGCTGCCGGGTCGGGCGTCCTCGCCGAGCTCGCGCACGCCGGCGCCGAGCCCGGAGCCGTCGAGGCCGAGCGGATCGCCGCGGACGTCGTGCTCGTCGCCGTGGGCCGGATCCCGAACTCCGACCTGGTGGGCGCCGCCGAGGCGGGCCTCGACCTGCACCCCGACGGGCGCATCGCGGTCGACGCCTTCCAGCGCGTGCTCTCGGGAGGCGAACCCGTGCCCGGGCTGTACGCGCTGGGCGACATCTCCTCGCCGTATCAGCTGAAGCACGTCGCGAACCACGAGGCGCGCGTCGTGGCGCACAACCTCGAGCATCCCGACGACCTGCGCCGCTCCAGGCAGGACACGGTGCCGGCCGCGGTGTTCAGCGATCCCGAGCTCGCCCGGGTGGGCCTCACGGAGGGCGAGGCCATCGCCTGGATCGGCGCCGAGCACGTCACCGCCAAGACGCAGCGCTACGGCGACACCGCCTACGGCTGGGCGATGGAGGACGCGACGGGGGTGTTCAAGGTGGTGGCGGATCGCCGCGACGGGCGGATCCTCGGCGCCCACGCGATGGGGTATCAGGCGTCGAACCTCATCCAGACGGTGGTGATGGCGATGAGCTTCGGGATCGACGCGCACACGGCGGCGCGAGGGCAGTACTGGATCCACCCGGCGCTCATGGAGGTCGTGGAGAACGCGCTGCTCGGCCTCGACGTGCCCGAGGGGCCGGCGCTGTAGGCGCACCGGCCCGGCGCGGTTCTGCGCGCCTCTCCGGACCGCCGAGACCGAGCCCATTGCACGAAACCGAGCCTTGCAGCGGGGATACTGCACGCGGTTTCGAACAATCGGCTCGTGCTCGGCGGGATCATCCGTGCGAGCTCCAGCAGGCGGAGTACCCTGGCCGCATGGGAACGCGAGCCGAGACGATGGAGTTCCTCACCGACCAGCTGACGGCGCTGCCGAACATCCGCACGCGCCGCATGTTCGGCGAGTACTGCCTCTACTGCGACGACAAGCCGGTCGCCTTCGTGTGCGACGACGAGCTCTTCGTCAAGCCCACCGAGGCCGGCCGGACGTACATCGGCGATCCCGAGGAGGCGCCGGCGTACCCCGGGTCGAAGCTCTACTTCCGCATCGGCGGCGACCGGTGGGAGGACCGCGACTGGTTGACCGGCCTCATCTCCGAGACCGCGGCGGCGCTCCCCGCGCCGAAGCCGAAGAAGCCGCGCCGGTCGGCCGGCTGAGCGAGCGCAGCGGCTGCGGGGCCGGGCCCCCGTTCCCGCTGGTTGAGCGAGCGCAGCGAGTCGAAACCCGCGGTGGGACGGCGAGGTGGATCCTGCGACTCCGGCTCGTTCCTCGCCTGCGCGCAGGATGACGGATGGGCCCCGGGCGGATCAGTCGCGGCCGAGCAGAGCGGGGAACACAACATCCGTGTTGAGCGGAGCCATGTCGGCGCGCGGCACCGCGGGATCGACCCATTCCAGGTGCTCGATCTCGGCGCGTGCGCTGGCCGATGCGGCCGCCGGCACGAAGGGGTGCTCGAACACCGAGGCCTCCACTGTGTGCCCCGGTTCGTTGGCGGCCGCCGCGCGGAACACGCCCAGAACGTCGAGCCGTTCGCGGTCGAGCGCGATCCCGAGCTCCTCCTCGAACTCCCGCACGGCGGTGTCGCGAGGATCCTCGCCCCGCTCGTGCTTGCCGCCGGGCAGCATGAGCGACGCCGTGCCGCGCTTGCGCACGTTGAGCACGCGACCCCGATCGTCGCGCATGACGACCGCGCTGACGCGGATGACGGGCTGGGGATCCGAGGTACTGCTCACCCGACGAGCCTACTCCGCGTAGCCGGGAGCAGCGGGGAGGCCGAAGAACTCCTCGAGCGTCGTCACGCCGGTCGTCCGCATCTCCTGCGCGAGCTCGGTGCCGACGTAGCGGAAGTGCCAGGGTTCGGGCATGAAGCCCGTGATCTCCTGCTTGCCCTCGGGGTAGCGCAGCACGAAGCCGTGCTCGGCCGCGTGCTCGGCGAGCCAGACGCCGGCCGGGGTCTCCCCGAAGCACGAGGCCAGGTAGCAGGCGCCGTGGTCGTCGAAGTCGACGGCCAACCCCGTCTGGTGCTCGGAGTGCCCGGGCCGCGCCGAGTAGGTGTCGGCGGCCTCCTGACCGTCTCGCGCCACATAGCCGTCGTAGAGCCCGACCTGGGTGGCGTAGTCGCGGTGGGCGCTGATGATGCGCACGTTCAGGCCGTCCGCAGCGGCTGCGGCGATGAGGCTCTCGACGGCTCGCGCGGCGGGCTCGCGCAGCGGCTGCGCGTACTGGTTCTCGACGCCCTCGGGCATCGAGAGGTCGTCCGGCGTGAAGTCGAGGGGTGCGAGCGGGCGCAGTTTGTTGCTGACGACCCAGATCGAGGCGGGATCGTCGATGGAGTGGGCCTCCCGGTCGAACGCGGGCTCCTCGGGTGCTTCCGGCTGCTCCGGGGCGGCGGTGGTCTCAGGTGGGGTCGTCGCCGTCGGCGGGGCGGTCTCTTCGGCGGGAGCGGGCTCGGGCGCGCACCCCGCGAGCAGCGGCAGGGAGGCGCAGAGCAGCAGGGCCGCGGCAGCGGCGCGGGTGCGGGAGCGGATCATGCTCATCAGCCTAATCCTCGCCGACGGGACGGCTGCGCGGATCGGTCACCGCTCAACCGATTCTTCGGCCCTCACCGTTGCTTCGGATCGATCTTGCCGGTTTCATCCGAGACACCGGTGAGAGCCGAATCACGGGATGGGTGGAGGGCGGGGAGGGTGAACGTCGGCGGTCAGATCTAAGGTGGAGTACATGACCGACGAAACCGGCCGATGGCTCTCCCGCAGGACCAGGCTCACCATCACGATCGTGGTCGCCGCACTCGTGCTTGCGGGCGCCGGCGTCGCGACCGCGATGCTGCTGGGCGGCGGAGACGCGGATCCCGCGCCGACCGCGACGCAGAGCCCGGCGCCCCCGGCGGACGACGGCGACGAGGAGGAGCCGGTAGCCGACGAGCCCGAGGAGCCGCAGCCGCTGCGGGTCATCGCGATGGGCGACATGCTGCCGCACGACTCGGTCAACGCGAACGCCGAGCGCGACGGCGGCTACGACTACGCCCCCTTCTTCGACGGCATCCGCGCCCAGCTCGACGCGGCCGACGTGACCTTCTGCAACCAGGAGGTGCCGAGCGCCGGGGTCGAGTTCGGCATCAGCGGCTACCCCACCTTCAACGCCCCGGTGGAGTTCGCCCGCGACCTGCGGGGGGCTGCGGGATGCGACCTCGTCAACCTCGCCACGAACCACACCGCCGACAAGGGCGCAGCCGGGGTAGCGGCCACTCGCGCCGCCTGGGACGGGCTGGCCCCCGCCGTCGTCGACGGGGCCAACCGCAGCGCCGAGGAGCAGCGCGCGGTGACCGTGCTCGAGCAGGACGGGGTGCGGATCGCGCTCGTCTCGTTCGCCGAGTACTCGAACGCGCCGATCGACGGCGTCACGCTCAACATGATGGGCGACGACGCCCTGGTGAACGATCTCATGGCGCAGGCACGGGATCAGGCCGACGTGGTGATCGTCTCGGCGCACTGGGGCACCGAGGACTCGCACGACGTCAACGGTCAGCAGCAGGCCTTCGCGCAGCGGGTCGCCGACCTCGGCGCCGACGTGATCATCGGCACGGGGCCGCACGTGCTGCAGCCCGTCGCCTGGCTCGACCGGGCAGACGGCGGCCGAACGCTGGTGTGGTACTCGATCGGCAACATGCTCAGCACGCAGCTGGCGCTCGCCCAGCGCACGGGGGTCATCGCCGGCTTCGCACTCGTGCGCGGTGAGGCGGGTGAGGTGCGCGTGGAGAACCCCACGGCGATCCTCACTTACATGCACTACGACTGGAGCGCCGAGGAGGAGGCCGCGGGAGACCTGCTGGCGCGGCACAGCCTCTCCATCACCCCGCTCGCCGACTCGGCCGAGCTGCTGCAGCGCACGCGCTTCGGCGTGACACCCGAGCAGCAGATCGAGGCGTCGGCCGCGATCCTCGGCCCCGAAGTGACGATCGTGGAGCGGTAGTTCAGTCCGTCTCGGCTCCGACATCGGTGGAGAGCGCCGCATAGTCCCCGGTGCTGAGCCGGTCGGCGATCACGGGGAACTCCGTGCGCACCTCGGCGACGCGGCCCGGATCGAGGTCCACCACGAGCACCTCCTCGCCGTCGCCGCACTCCGCCACCACGCGGCCCGACGGGTCCACGACCCGGCTGAACCCGCCCAGCTGCACGGGTGCGTCGGCCTCGCCCTGGCTGCCGCAGGCGTTGCAGGCCAGCACCCACAGCTGGTGCTCGACGGCGCGCGCCTGGGTGAGCAGGCACCAGTGCTCGCGCCGCGCGGCGGGCCACGCCGCGGGCACGATGACGGCCTCGGCTCCGCGCGCGCTCAGCTCCTGCCACAGGCCGGGGAAGCGCAGGTCGTAGCAGGTGGTGCCCGCGGTGAGGCCGAGCGGTCCGGGCACGACGCTGAGCGAGGAGCCCGGAGTGAGCAGTTCCGATTCGAGCGACTGGTAGCCGAAGACGTGGATCTTGCGGTAGGTCTGCGCGATCCTGCCCGTCTCGTCGATCAGTACGGCCGTGTTGTGCAGTGCGCCGTCGCTCCCGCGCTCGATGATGCTGCCCAGGTGGATCGACGCCCCGAGATCCCGCGCCACGCGGCGCCCCATGGCGACCGTGGGTCCGTCGAGGGTCTCGGCCAGCTCGTCGTAGTGGTCGAAGGAGAAGTAGCCCGCGCTCCACAGCTCGGGGAGCACGAAGAGGTCGACGCCCGGATACCGGCGCAGCAGTTGATCGACCCGCTCGATGCGGGCCTCGCGCGATTCGTCCGCGGGGCTCGCGATCTGCACGAGTGCGACGCGGCGAGTGGTGGGATCGATGCTCGCGTTCATGCTGCCAGCCTACCCACCGGGTGCGGCCGCGTCTTGGGCCGGGGCTGCGAGTCAGCGATAGAAACGCGGAGTCTCGGATGGCTGCTTCGCGGCGCGCGAAACAGCCATCCGAGACTCGCCGTCCGGCGCGCCCCGCGGTGAATGACGGGTGGTCGCGGGCCGACCGGCTCGGCGGGTGCAAGAATGGCTGCATGAGCATCGACACGGCCGAACTGCCGGATCCCGATGGGCCAGAGGATCGCCCCGCTCCCGCCGGGAATCCCGGCTGGCTGAGCGACGACGAGCTGCGCTTCGTGCGCGGCCGCCTGCCGGTCGTGTACGTCGAGGCGGTGCCGGTGCGCCTGGACGGCCTGGGGCAGGTCACCGAGGTCGGGCTGCTGCTGCGCAGCACCCCGGAGGGCGTGATGACGCGTGCGCTCGTCTCGGGGCGCGTGCGCTACGGGGAGACCCTGCGCGAAGCGCTGTTCCGGCACCTCGAGAACGATCTCGGACCCATGGCGTTCCCGCAGATGCCGGCCGTGCTGGTGCCGGCGCAGATCGCCGAGTACTTTCCGATGCCCGGGATCTCGCCCTACGTCGACGAGCGGCAGCACGCCGTCTCGCTCGTCTACGTCGTCCCCGTCACGGGTACCTGCAATCCCCGTCAGGACGCGCTCGAGGTGAGCTGGATGTCGCCCGAGGAGGCGCTCGCGCCCGACACCCTCGACGAGCTGCCGGGCGGTCGCGGGGCCCTGCTGCGGCAGGCGCTGTCGACGCTCGGCTGCTGAGCGCGGGGCGCCGCGCACGGCTTTCGCCGTGCGATCCGTGGGCCGCCTGCTAGGATCCGGCGCGTCTGCGCCACTCGATGACGTGGGCATCTGAGAAGCCGCGCGCGCACCGTCCGCACGACGTGATGCGGGTCGGGCGGCGGAAGCGGTAGTGCTCGTGTCCCGCGGGGCACGAGCCGATCCAGGGCGCGCGTTCGTGGGCGATATCCCCGTCGTGGGTGCGACCCCCGACGTAGCCGATCTCGGTGGCGATCCGCTTCCAGCGCGGCCCGTGCCCGGCTGATGCGCCGGCCAGGGCGTGGGCGACCTCGTGCAGCAGCACCTGGTGGATCTCGTCGTCGTCGAACTTCTCGGCCAGGTAGCGGGACACGGTGATGCGGCGCTCGGTGTAGTTGCAGAGCCCGGCGCGGCGCTTGGCGTGGTCGAAACCGAAGCTCCACTCGGCCGGATCGAGGTGCAGCCGGATGAGGGCCTCCGCCCAGACGCGCACGCGCGCGAGCTCAGCCACGCTCGAACAGTTCGCGCGCGGGGGCGGGCGAGTCCACGGCACTCGCATCGGTGACGGGCTTCGCGCCGCGCAGCAGCTCCTCGAACTCGCGCCCCGCGAGCATGCGCGCCGGGTGCGGCCCGCCCGCGAGCAGACGCGGCAGCCAGTCGAGGGAGCCGTGTCGATCGGCCGATGCCACGAACACCACGTTGCCGAATCGGCGCCCCTTGAGCACCTGGGGCTCCGCGATCGCGGCCACCTCCGGGAACAGGCTCGCGAGCGTGGCCGCCTGCCCGCGGACGAACGGCAGCCCCTGGCCGTCGGCGGCGTTGACGACGACCACGCCGTCGGGGGCGAGCAGCGGTCGCACCAGTTCGTAGAACTCCACGCTCGACACGTGCGCCGGGGTGCGGGCCCCCGCGAAGATGTCGACGACCACGAGGTCCATCGCGCCGCGCATGCCCTCGGGAAGCCGCGCCAGCACTTCGCGCGCGTCGCCGCGCCGCACCCGGATGCTCGCGCGCTTCGGCAGGGGAGCCGCTTCGCGCACGAGATCGACCAGTCCGCCCTCGAGCTCGACGACCTGCTGCCGGCTGCCCGGGCGGGTGGTCTCGATGTAGCGCGGCAGGGTGAACGCGCCGCCGCCGAGGTGGAGCGCCGAGATCGGCTGCCAGGGCTGCCGGAACAGGTCGATGACGTGCCCGATGCGCCGGATGTACTCGAAGAACAGTTCGGAGGGGTCGCGCAGGTTGACGTGGGACTGCGGTGTGCCGTCGACGACGAGCTGCACCGCTCCCGGGACCCAGCGATCCTCCTCGATCTCGGCGGTGAGGCCCGAGCTCAGGGTGATCGGGTCGGGCAGGATCACGCCGGCGACTCCGCCCCGGGGACGAGCCGGAGCTCCTCGATCTTGCGCAGCATGTCGGCGTTGGACGGCTCGACCTGGTGGCTGCGATCCGGGTACAGGATCACCGGGATGTTGGTGCGGCCGCTGATGTCGTGCGCCACGTCGGCCGCAGCGGGATCCTGGACGAGGTCGATGTAGGTGTAGGGCGCTCCCGCGCGATCGAAGACGAGCTTGGCCCGGCGGCAGTCGCCGCACCAGTCGGCGCCGAAGATGATCGTTCCGGTTGCCGCGTCCGCCGTCGCTGGCGCGGTGTTCGTTCCCTCGGATTCCATGGCATCCGACTCTACGCCATCGGACGGCGCACGGGAGGCGCGATCCGGATCGGCCGGGCAGGCGCGATCGGCCGGGGGCGCGGGATCGGCTGCGCAGTCGACGGCCTCCGGGTCCGATGCAGGCAGCGGTTCCGGATCCGCCGCGCACGAGCCGGGCGGTCCCGAGGATTCGTCGGGTGCGACGTCCCATGCGCCGCCGCGACGCTCGGGATCGAGGCTGCCGAGTACGGCGTAGGCGAGATCGGCGAGGCCGGACACGCCGTCTCCGGGGAGCGTCGCGAGGCCGTCGAGGATCAGCTCGCGCACGGCCGCCGCGTAGAGATCGTGCGAGAGCTCGTGGGTCTCGGCGCCGCGCGCGGTGAGCACGGCGTTCGTGGCGCGCCCGTCCTTCTCGCAGGGCGCGCGCTCGATCAGGCCGCGGCGCTCGAGCGACGAGGCGACGCGCGAGATGCGGGGGAGCGAGGCGTTGGTCTTGGCCGCGAGCGCGCTCAGCCGCAGGCGGTGCCCGTCGCTCTCGGCGAGCCTCTCGAGCAGGGTGTACTCGAAGGCGGTGATCCCGATGGGCCCGAGCCGCTTGTCGAGGGCCGCCGGCAGCAGCTCGAGGAGAGCGTGCAATCGCGCAACGGCGACACGTTCAGGGCGGGAGAGATGGGCGGTCATACCGCCATTCTAGCAATTTAGTTGCATTCGCAAGTAAAGTGTGTCTATTATTTAGTTGTACCTACAAGCAACAGCCGTCGGCGATGGATCTCCGTCATTCCGAGCACTGCGACTCGCAAGCTCGCTCAGCACAGGCTCCGCCGCAGAACCTATGACATGGACGCTGCGACTCGTGAACCCGCGCAGGATGACTCTGGGGGACCTGTCGTCGGAGGTGCTCGCACCCTCCGGGTGGGGCGAATCAGATGAGGAGACCAGGAACATGACCGCATACACGATCTTCGGCACCGGCAACATGGCGGGGGCTATCGGGGGTGTGCTCGCCGCGGGCGGTGCATCCGTCGAGCACATCTCGCATGAGCAGGGAGCCGGCGCGACCGTGACCGGGGACGTGGTCGTGCTCGCGGTCCCGTATCCCGCGGTCGCCGAGATCCTCGGCGCGTACGCCGATCAGCTCGAGGGCAGGGTCGTGGTGGACATCACGAATCCGCTGAACTTCGAGACCTTCGACGAGCTCGTCGTGCCCGCCGGCGGCTCCGCCGCGGCCGAGATCCAGCGCGCGCTCCCCGGTGCGCGCGTGCTCAAGGCCTTCAACACCAACTTCGCGGCGACCCTCGCCTCCGGCCGAGTCGGCGAGAGCGCGACGACCGTGCTCCTCGCGGGCGATGACGCCGAGGCCAAGGCGGCGCTGATCGCCGGGGTCGCGGCGGGCGGACTCCGCGCGATCGATGCGGGATCGCTCAAGCGCGCGCACGAGCTCGAGGCCGTCGGCTTCCTGCAGCTCACCCTGGCGGCGAGTGAGAAGATCTCCTGGACCGGCGGTTTCGCGGTCAACGACTGAGCGCGCCGGATCGCTCGCACCCCCCCCATACAATCACCCTGAAAGGCACGGACATGTCCTCAGATACCGCACCGGTCTCCGACCGCACGCTCTCCGCCGGCCTCGTCATGGACGCGGTCAGCCTCCGCGTCGGGGATCTCGGAACGATGAGCTCCTACTACGAGAACGCGCTCGCGCTCGTGCCGATCGAGGAGCGTCCGATCGGCCGTGAGGTGCATCGAGTGCTCGGTCGGGGAACCACCCCGATGGTCCGGCTCGTCCACACGCCGGACCTGCCCGAGGTCAATCCGCGCGACGCCGGGCTGTTCCACACGGCGTTCCTCTTCGACGACGCCGCGAGTCTGGCGGCGACGGTCTACCGCGCCGCGCAGGACCCGCGCAGCAGATTCAGCGGTTCGAGCGATCACCTCGTCAGCGAGGCGTTCTACTTCACCGACCCCGAGGGCAACGGGATCGAGCTCTACGTCGACCGCCCCCGCGAGGCCTGGAGCTACGAGAACGGTGAGCTGCAGATGGACACGCGGTATCTCGATCCCAACGCCTATCTCGCCGCGCACCTCGACGAGGCCGTGCTGGCGAACGCGGAGCGGCAGTCAGCGAGTGTCGGCCACGTCCACCTGCAGGTGGGGGACGTCGCCCACGCTCGCGACTTCTACGTCGGGGCGCTCGGTTTCGAGGCGACGGTGGCCGGGTACCCGGGGGCGCTCTTCGCCTCGGCGGGCGGATATCACCACCACGTCGCGATGAACACCTGGAACAGCCGGGGCGCCGGTCCGCGGGCCGCGCGCCTCGGGCTCGGCGACGTGGCGATCGCGCTGCCCGCCCGTGAGGACCTCGACGCGCTCGCCGCGCGGCTGCGCGGCCGCGGAATCGCGTTCGCCGATACGGGTCGCTCGATCGTCGTCGACGATCCCTGGGGGACTCAGGTCACGCTGTCGCTGCCCGCCGAGACGGCGGAGGAGCTGCTCGCGGGCGAGCGCTGAGGTCGCGCCGCAGGGGCGGGGCGCAATCGAGCCCGATCACGGGTCGGTGCGCCCCTCCGGCGCGGTGCCTCGCCGCTCCGAGAGCAGGCGCTCCATGAGCCGGATCTCGCTCTCCTGGGAAGTGATGACGCTGCGGGCGAGATCGTCCACCGACCGGGTCGAGCTGCGATCCAGCACGGCCTCGGCCATGTCCACGCCGCCGGCGTGGTGCGCGATCATCAGCTCGAGGAAACGGCGCTCGGCCTCCACTCCGGAGGCCGAGCGCAGTTCATCGAGCTGCTCCCGGGTCGCCATGCCGGGCATGGTGCTCGGGATCTCGGCCGGAGCGGCGGCGGGCTCCCCGCTCCCGTGCTCGTGCCCGTTCGCCTGCGCCGCTGCAGGGCGGTGCATCCAGGTCATCGGGGGCTCGGGCGATGCCTGCGGGAGGCCCCAGACCGCGAGCCAGCCGAACATCTGTCCGCTCTGCCGGGCTTGCGCGGTGGCGATGTCGTAGGCGAGCAGCCGGATCTCCTCGTCATCCGTGCGATCCCGCACGATCATCGACATCTCCACCGCCTGGTCGTGGTGCATCTGCATGTCGCGGGCGAAGCCGGCCTCCGCGCTGCGGGTGCCCGGAGCCGCGTCGACGGGTGCGGTGACCCGGCCGACGATGAGCGACACCGCGACGAGCAGCAGCGCGATGGTGGTCGCGACGAGGGCGGTCAGGCCCGGGTGCCGTCGGCTATGCGACACGCCCGGATCCTTCGAGTGCGCCCGCGCAGGACGCACCCGGCTCGGGTGCGGAGGGGGACTTCCAGTACTTGTCGATGAACCGGCCGAGCCGCTCGTCGTCCGCGCCGTCCAACGCGATCTGAGCGCCCCACGCCGAGGCGACGATCGGCGACGGCAGGCCCGGATAGGGCGAGAGGATCGTGTAGGTGTTCGGAATGGCGTTGCGGAGCGCGTCGACCTCCGCCTCGGTGGTGGACTCGGGGTCGTAGGTCACCCAGACGGCCCCGTGCTCGAGCGAGTGGACCGCGTTCTCGTCGGGCTGCGGCTCCTCGTAGACGCCGCAGTTCAGCCAGAACTGGGAGTGGTCGCCACCCGCGGGCGGATTCATGCCGTACTGGGCCTCGTAGTCGACGGGGTTGGGATCGATGTGGTTCGCGGTGATGCCCGGGAACTCCTGCAGTCCCGGGATCGTGATGTCCTGCGGCCGTTCGGAGCGCGCGCCGGTGACGACGAAGGTCGTGATCAGGCCGAGCACGGCGGCTCCGCCGACGATCGCGCTCGCGATCCCGATCCGCCGATTCCGTCTGTGCGCGGCCTGCTCGCGCTGGTACGCGGCGACCTTCTCGGCGCGCTGCGCCTTTCGCTGCTCCTTGAGCGACTGCTTCCGGCCAGGTGTCTTCGTCATGGATTCTCCCGCTCGATCCCGAATAACTTGTTGCAACAATCATTCGGGGCGAGGCTGGGAAAGCGCTCGACCGGAGGCGTGTCAGCCGTCAGTCATCGGCCCGCTGCCGAGTCGATGCGGGATCGGCGCCGCGCTGCGCCGCGTCGGCGGTGAGGCGCGGCTCGATCGCAGCCGTGATGCCGGCCAGCGCGTCGATCTGATCCGGGGAGAGCGCGTCGATGACGAGGCTGCGCACCAGTTCGATGTGTCCCGGGATGGCATGGATGAGCTTCTGGCGGCCCTTCGTGACCAGCCGTACGTCCGTCGCCCTCCGATCGGTGGGGCGGGGCGTCCGCTCGATGAATCCGCGCTGCTCGAGCCGCGAGCACACGTGCGAGAGTCGGGGGAGGGTGGAGTCGGTGCTCCGCGCCAGCTCCGTCATGCCCATGACGGGTTCTGACGCCGTGTACAGGGTCGACAGCACGGAGAACTCGAAGTGCGTCACGCCGGAGTCGCGCAGCAACTGGGCGTTGAGGGCGTTGGGCAGGAGCTGGAGCACGGTGATGAGGCCGAGCCAGGCCTTCGCCTCGCGCTCGTCCATCCTGGGAACGGTGGTCTGCATCCCCCCATTCCATCACCATCGGCGGTGCTGCGGGGGCGGTGGGCGCGGACTCGACGCGATCGTCTTCGTGGAGTTCGGCCGCTGCGGCCATGGGTGTCAGCGGGGCGACACGTCCGGCCGGCGTGCCGGGCCGAACCAGATCCGGCGCACGATGATGGCGACGCAGAGCCCCAGCAGCGCTCCGGCGAGCGTGTCGCTCAACCAGTGCACGTGCAGCGCCGTGCGGCTCCACATCATGAGCAGGACCCAGCAGGCCGCCGCGATGGCAGCCCATCTCGTGGCCGCGCGGGGGAGCGTGCGGAAGCCCGCGACGACCAGCACGAGCGACACGGCCAGGGCGGCCGCGCCCATCGAGTGGCCGGAGGGATACGAGCCGCCGTGAGCGGCGTAGAGCTGGTCCCAGGGGCGCGGCCGCAGCACGAGCGCCTTGATGATCTCGGAGGCGAACACGCCGAGCAGCATCGTCGTCGCCACGGCGACGGCGTCGCGCGGCCGGCGCACCGCGAGCAGCAGGGCGGCGGCGATCGCGGTGCACGCCGCGGCGCCGATGCCGCCTCCCGCCTCCGCCAGGAATGCGGCGACGGCGTAGCCCGCGGAGCCGCGAGCCGTCCCGGCGATCCCGTGCCACCACTCGTCGATGCCGAGCGGCCCGTACGATACCAGGCGCAGGTACGCGCCGAGGGCGAGCACTGCGACGAGCCCGAGCGCGGCCCACGGCACTGCCCTGCGCAGGCGCGTCGGGGACCCGGTCGCCGGTGGTGACTTCGACATGGCTCCTACGCTAGCGGCGGCCGCTGGATATGAGCAGACCGGGTCGCCCGGTCGCCCGGTTCGCGAATAACGGGAGCAGGGAATAGGCTGGGAGCGGTTGACGATCCTGATGCGGGCTGGACAGCTGATAACGATGGTGTTACAGTTGATAGTTGCACTACGGACACCAGTATGCCTTCATATAGCGGTAGGCCCCGGGAGCTGGCGCGAAAGCGCAGATGAGCCTCGCTCGCGTGATCCGATGCAATTCTCGCAAGACCAGGTCAACCGGCCCGACGGGGCCCACGGAGGTAGTTTCCTTGGCTGCTGCGCGCAACGCATCGTCAACCACCCAACCGAAGAACGGTCGCAACCACTCGCGACTCTCCTTCGCCAAGATTTCCGACACGCTGTCGGTGCCCAATCTGCTGGCACTGCAGCTCGAGAGCTTCGACTGGCTCGTCGGCAATGACGCGTGGAAGGAACGCGTCATAGAGGCTCAGGCCGAGGGGCGCGACGACATCGCGCTGAAGAGCGGCCTCGAGGAGATCTTCGACGAGATCTCGCCGATCGAGGACAACGCCGGCACCATGCAGCTGTCGTTCGAGAACCCGATCCTCGACGAGCAGAAGTTCACCATCGAGGAGTGCAAGGAGCGCGGCAAGACCTACGCCGCCCCGCTCTACGTCGAGGCGGCGTTCTACAACACCGAGACCCAGGTGCTGAAGAGCCAGACGGTCTACATGGGCGATTTCCCCATCATGACCGACAAGGGCACCTTCATCATCAACGGCACCGAGCGCGTCATCGTGTCGCAGCTCGTGCGCAGCCCCGGCGTGTACTTCGAGCGCGCTCAGGAGAAGACGAGCGATAAGGACGTCTTCACCGCGCGCGTGATCCCGAGCCGCGGCGCATGGCTCGAGTTCGAGGTCGACAAGCGCGACCAGGTCGGCGTGCGCATCGACCGCAAGCGCAAGCAGTCGGTCACGGTGTTCCTGAAGGCGCTCGGCATGACGAGCGAGGAGATCCTCGAGGAGTTCGCCGGCTACGAGTCGATCGCGCTCACCCTCGAGAAGGACGCCATCCTCACGCAGGAGGAGGCCCTCAAGGACATCTACCGCAAGCAGCGTCCGGGCGAGCAGGTGGCCATCGAGGCCGCGCGCGCTCTGCTCGACAACAGCTACTTCAACCCCAAGCGCTACGACCTCGCGAAGGTCGGCCGGTACAAGATCAACCGCAAGCTCGGTCTCGACGCCGCCATCACCGACTCGGTGCTGTCGCTCGAGGACATCGTCGCGACCATCAAGTACCTCGTCGGCCTGCACGCGGGCACCGAGACGCTTCCCGGCGTGCGCGACGGCAAGGAGATCGAGCTCCGCCTCGACACCGACGACATCGATCACTTCGGCAACCGCCGCATCCGCGCGGTGGGCGAGCTCATCCAGAACCAGGTGCGCACCGGCCTCAGCCGCATGGAGCGCGTGGTGCGCGAGCGCATGACCACGCAGGACATCGAGGCGATCACCCCGAACACCCTGATCAACACCCGTCCCGTGCTGGCGGCGATCAAGGAGTTCTTCGGCACCTCGCAGCTGTCGCAGTTCATGGATCAGAACAACCCGCTCGCGGGCCTGACCAACAAGCGCCGCCTCTCGGCGCTGGGCCCCGGCGGCCTCTCGCGCGACCGCGCGGGCGTCGAGGTGCGCGACGTGCACCCCTCGCACTACGGCCGCATGTGCCCGATCGAGACCCCTGAAGGCCCGAACATCGGCCTGATCGGCGCCCTCGCGACCTTCGCGCGCATCAACGCCTTCGGCTTCATCGAGACCCCGTACCGCCGCATCGTCGACGGCAAGGTCACCGATCAGGTCGATTACCTGACCGCGCACGAGGAGGACGAGTACCTCATCGCGCAGGCCGGCGCACCGCTCACCGCTGACGGCCACTTCGCCGAGAAGCAGGTGCTCGCGCGCCCCCGCGGCTCCGAGGTGGTGCTGGTCGATTCCGAGCGCGTGCAGTACATGGACGTCTCGCCCCGCCAGATGGTCTCGGTGGCGACCTCGCTCATCCCGTTCCTCGAGCACGACGATGCGAACCGCGCGCTCATGGGCGCCAACATGCAGCGCCAGGCCGTGCCGCTCGTCATGAGCGAGTCGCCGGTCGTCGGCACCGGCATGGAGGGCTACGCGGCCGTCGACGCCGGCGATGTGGTCACCGCCCTGAAGTCGGGTGTGATCTCCGACGTCTCGGCCGACTTCGTCACCGTGCAGCACGACGAGGGCGGGTCGAAGACCTACTTCATGCGCAAGTTCGACCGCTCGAACCAGGGCACGAACTACAACCACCGCGTCATCGTGAAGGCCGGCGAGCGCATCGAGGCCGGCGAGGTCATCGCCGACGGCCCCGCCACCGAGAACGGTGAGCTCGCGCTCGGCAAGAACCTGCTGGTCGCGTTCATGTCGTGGGAGGGTCACAACTTCGAGGACGCGATCATCCTCAGCCAGAACCTGGTGAAGGACGACACCCTCTCCTCGATCCACATCGAGGAGTACGACATCGATGCCCGCGACACCAAGCTCGGCAAGGAGGAGATCACCCGCGATCTCCCCAACGCCAGCATGGAGGCGCTGAAGGACCTCGACGAGCGCGGCATCATCCGCATCGGTGCAGAGGTCAAGCAAGGCGACATCCTCGTCGGCAAGGTCACGCCGAAGGGCGAGACCGAGCTCTCGGCCGAGGAGCGCCTGCTCCGCGCGATCTTCAACGAGAAGAGCCGCGAGGTGCGCGATACCTCGCTGAAGGTGCCGCACGGCGTCTCAGGCACGGTCACCGCGGTCAAGGTGTTCGACGCCGAGAACGACAACGACGACGAGCTGGGCTCGGGCGTCAACCAGCGTGTGGTCGTCTACATCGCCCAGAAGCGCAAGATCACCGAGGGCGACAAGCTCGCCGGCCGCCACGGCAACAAGGGCGTCATCTCGAAGATCCTGCCCGTCGAGGACATGCCGTTCCTCGCCGACGGCACGCCGGTCGACGTGATCCTCAACCCGCTCGGCATCCCCGGTCGCATGAACTTCGGCCAGGTGCTCGAGGTTCACCTCGGCTGGATCGCCAAGCAGGGCTGGAAGATCGACGGCAGCCCCGAGTGGGCCGCCAACCTGAAGGCCGAGGCGCTCGAGGCCGCCCCGAACACCAAGGTCGCGACCCCGGTGTTCGACGGCGCGACCGAGGCGGAGATCGCCGGTCTGCTCGATTCCACGCTGGTCACGCGCGACGGCGACCGGCTCATCGACTCCAGCGGCAAGACCCGCCTCTTCGATGGTCGCTCGGGCGAGCCGTACCCGTACCCGATCTCGGTCGGCTACATGTACATCCTCAAGCTGCACCACCTGGTCGACGACAAGATCCACGCGCGCTCGACCGGCCCGTACTCGATGATCACCCAGCAGCCGCTCGGCGGTAAGGCCCAGTTCGGCGGCCAGCGCTTCGGTGAGATGGAGGTGTGGGCGCTCGAGGCCTACGGCGCCGCATACGCGCTGCAGGAGCTGCTGACCGTCAAGTCCGACGACATCCTCGGCCGCGTCAAGGTGTACGAGGCGATCGTCCGCGGCGAGAACATCCCGGAGCCGGGCGTGCCGGAGTCGTTCCGCGTGCTCATGAAGGAGATGCAGTCGCTCTGCCTGAACGTCGAGGTGCTGGGAGCCGACGGATCCGTCGTCAACCTGCGCGACAACGACGACGAGGCGCACCGCACCGCGGAAGAGCTCGGCATCAACCTGTCCACGCGCTTCGAGACCTCGTCCGTCGACGAGATCTGAGCCCGCGCGATCTCATCCTCGGATGAGATCCGAATCGATCGGCGGCCCCGCCTGAGGGCGGGGCCGCCGATCCCACAGCACAGATTTTCAGATTCTCAAGGAGAACATTTTGCTCGAGGGTACGAGTTTCAACGAGCTGCAGATCCGTCTGGCGACCGCCGACGACATCCGCAGCTGGTCGTTCGGCGAGGTCAAGAAGCCGGAGACCATCAACTACCGCACGCTGAAGCCCGAGAAGGACGGGCTCTTCGGCGAGCAGATCTTCGGCCCCAGCCGCGACTGGGAGTGCGCGTGCGGCAAGTACAAGCGCGTGCGTTACAAGGGCATCGTCTGCGAGCGATGCGGCGTCGAGGTCACCAAGTCCAGCGTGCGCCGCGAGCGCATGGGCCACATCGAGCTGGCAGCGCCCGTCACGCACATCTGGTACTTCAAGGGAGTGCCGTCGCGCCTGGGCTACCTGCTCGACATGGCGCCGAAGGATCTCGAGAAGGTCATCTACTTCGCGGCCTACATGATCATCGACATCGATGATGAGGGCCGTCACGAGGACCTGGCCGAGCTCGAGGCCGAGCTGCGTCTCGAGCTGAAGGCGCTCGAGGACCAGCGCGACATCTCGATCGCGCAGCGTCAGCAGCAGGCCGAGTCGGATCTCGCCGCGCTCGAGTCCGAGGGGGCGAAAGCCGATCAGCGCCGCCGCGCCGAGGCCTCGGCCGAGAAGGAGATGGCGGCGATCCGCAAGGGCTTCGACGATGACATCGCTCGTCTGCAGCGCGTGTGGGAGGACTTCCGCAACCTCAAGGTGGGCGACCTCAAGCCCGAGGACGCGGTGTTCGCCGACCTCATGGATCGCTACGGCGACTACTTCGAGGCGTACATGGGTGCCGAGGCGATCAAGAAGCGCCTCGAGAACTTCGATCTGGCTGCCGAGAGCGAAACCCTGCACCTGCAGATCGCCGAGGGCAAGGGCCAGAAGAAGATCCGCGCCATCAAGCGCCTGAAGGTCGTCAGCTCGTTCCTCGCCACCGGTGCGAGCCCGGCCGCGATGGTGCTCGACGTGGTGCCGGTGATCCCGCCGGAGCTGCGCCCGATGGTGCAGCTCGACGGCGGCCGCTTCGCGACCTCAGATCTCAACGACCTCTACCGTCGTGTGATCAACCGCAACAACCGTCTGCGCCGGCTGCTCGATCTCGGCGCGCCCGAGATCATCGTGAACAACGAGAAGCGCATGCTGCAGGAGGCCGTCGACGCGCTGTTCGACAACGGCCGCCGTGGTCGCCCGGTCACGGGCACCGGCAACCGCGCCCTGAAGTCGCTCAGCGACATGCTCAAGGGCAAGCAGGGCCGCTTCCGTCAGAACCTGCTGGGCAAGCGCGTCGACTACTCCGGCCGTTCGGTCATCGTGGTCGGCCCGCAGCTCAAGCTGCACCAGTGCGGCCTGCCCAAGCAGATGGCGCTCGAGCTGTTCAAGCCGTTCGTGATCAAGCGCCTCATGGATCTGTCGCACGCGCAGAACGTGAAGGCCGCGAAGCGCATGGTGGAGCGCGCGCGCTCCGAGGTGTGGGACGTGCTCGAGGAGATCATCCGCGAGCGCCCCGTGCTGCTGAACCGCGCGCCGACCCTGCACCGTCTCGGCATCCAGGCGTTCGAGCCGCAGCTCGTCGAGGGCAAGGCGATCCAGCTGCACCCGCTCGTCTGCGCCGCGTTCAACGCCGACTTCGACGGCGACCAGATGGCGGTGCACCTGCCGCTCTCGGTCGAGGCTCAGGCCGAGGCCCGCGTGCTCATGCTCGCCTCGAACAACATTCTGAAGCCGTCGGACGGCCGTCCGGTGACCCTGCCCTCGCAGGACATGATCATCGGTCTGCATCACCTCACCACCATCAAGCCCGAGGCACCCGGCACCGGCCGCGCGTTCGGCTCGGTGGCCGAGGCGATCCTCGCCATGGATGAGGGCTCGCTCGACCTGGGTGCTCAGGCGAAGATCCGTCTCACCGGTTACACCGATGCGGACGGCGTCACGCACGAGAAGCCCGTGCTCGTCGAGACCTCGCTCGGCCGCGCCATCTTCAACGAGGCGCTGCCGGTCGACTACCCCTACTTCGAGCGGGTCGCCGACAAGGGCAGCCTCTCCGGCCTGGTCAACGACCTGGCCGAGCGCTACCCGAAGGTGGAGGTCGCCGCGACCCTCGACCGCATCAAGGACGCGGGCTTCTACTGGGCCTCGCGCTCGGGCGTGACCGTGGCGCTCTCGGACATCGTGACCCCGTCCAACAAGGGCGAGATCATCGCGGAGCACGAGAAGCGCGCCGCCAAGGTGCAGCGCGATTACGACCGCGGCATGATCAGCAACGTGGATCGCCGCAAGGCGCTCACCGAGATCTGGACCGAGGCCACCGACGAGGTCGCCGCGGCCATGCGCGAGTCGTTCCCGGCCGACAACACCATCTTCCGCATGGTGTCGTCCGGTGCGCGAGGCAACTGGCTGCAGATCCGCAACATCGCCGGTATGCGCGGTCTCGTGTCGAACCCGAAGGGCGAGATCATCCCGCGTCCGATCATCAACTCGTACCGCGAGGGGCTGTCGGTGGCGGAGTACTTCATCGCGACCCACGGTGCGCGCAAGGGCCTCGCCGATACCGCGCTGCGTACGGCCGACTCGGGTTACCTGACCCGTCGTCTGGTCGACGTCTCGCAGGACGTCATCATCCGCGAGGAGGACTGCAGCACCCGCCGCGGCCTCGACCTGGTGATCGCAGCGGTCGACGCGAACGGCGTGCTGGTGCGCGACGAGAACGTCGAGAACTCGGTGTACGCCCGTACGCTCGCGGCTGACGCCCTGTCGCCCGAGGGCGCCGTGGTCGCTACCGCGGGCGAGGACGTGGGCGATGTGCTCATCGAGAAGCTCGTGGCGGCCGGCGTGACCGAGATCAAGGTGCGCTCCGTGCTCACCTGCGAGTCGGCGGTCGGCGTCTGCGCCACCTGCTACGGTCGTTCGCTGGCCACGGGTCAGCGCGTCGACATCGGCGAGGCGGTCGGCATCATCGCCGCGCAGTCGATCGGCGAGCCGGGCACGCAGCTCACGATGCGTACCTTCCACACCGGTGGTTCGGCCTCGGCCGACGACATCACGCAGGGTCTGCCCCGCGTGCAGGAGCTCTTCGAGGCGCGTACCCCCAAGGGTGCGTCGCCCATCGCGGAGGCCGCCGGTCGGGTCACGATCGAGGACACGCCGAAGGGCCGCTCGATCCTCCTCACGCCGGACGACGGCACCGAGGAGAAGGCGTACCCCGTGCTGAAGCGCGCCACGCTGCTGGTGGAGGACGGCGATCACGTCGAGCTCGGCCAGCCGTTCCTGCAGGGCACGCTCGACCCGAAGGACATCCTCCAGGTCGGCTCGACGGAGAACGGCAAGCACATTCCGGGTGAGCGCGCGGTGCAGAAGTACCTCGTGGAGGGCGTGCAGGGCGTCTACCGCTCGCAGGGCGTGCCGATCCACGACAAGCACATCGAGGTGATCGTGCGCCAGATGCTGCGCAAGGTGACCGTCGTGGATCACGGCGAGACCGAGCTGCTTCCGGGCGAGCTCGTGGATCGCTCGCGCTACCAGCGGATCAACCGCGAGGGCCTGCTCGAGGGCAAGCGGTCGGCGACCGCCCGCCCCGAGGTCATGGGTATCACCAAGGCCTCGCTCGCGACCGAGTCGTGGCTGTCGGCGGCCTCCTTCCAGGAGACCACCCGCGTGCTCACGCAGGCGGCGATGGAGGGCTCGCGGGATCCGCTGATCGGCCTCAAGGAGAACGTCATCATCGGTAAGCTCATCCCGGCCGGCACCGGCCTGAGCACCTACCGCGACGTCGAGGTCGAGGCGACCGAGGAGGCGAAGGCGGAGCGGTACCCGAACCGTCTCTTCGCGACCGAGGGCACCTTCGACGAGAACGACCTCTCCTTCGTGGACTTCGACAGCTTCACGGCCGACGAGTTCAACCCCGGCAACTACAGCTGATGCCGAGGCGATAGCCTCAGCGTCATCCTGCGCGCGGCGAAGCCGGTCATGCTGCGCGAGCGAAGCGAGTCGCAGTACGCAGGATCCAGGCAGGCAGAGAAAGGGCGCTCGTGCTTCGGCACGAGCGCCCTTTTTTGCGCCGTGCCGCGCGCGGGAGCGAGGGATTGTCGGTGGCGGCTTGTAGTGTGACGATGAAGTATGGTGCTCTGCAACGAGCACACCGCGCCGCTATGAGAGGTGAAGCCATGAGCGAGGACCGCGAGACCCCCGCGTCGAGAGCCGCGGAGACTCCGGAGACCCCGGGCAATCCGGGTGCCCCCGTCGAGGAGACGGAGGCGAGCCGCACCGAGGTGCTCGAGGCCGTCGAGCGTTCGAGGGGCGTCGAGGCCGATGCCGTGCAGGAGCCGGCGGTCGAGCCCGCCGTCGAGGAGACGCCGCGAGTCGTGGAGGCCCCGCAGGGGGCGGTACCGGATCCCGAGAATGCGGAGCTGGCGCGCCGTCAGGCGATCTCCGAGGTCGACACCCAGCTCAACCTCGACGTGCCGGCGGGTGACGAGGGCGGCGTCGACGATGCGCGCATCGTCGCGCTCGATGAACTGCCGAGCGCCGCAGCGACGAGCGAGCCGCCGGTGCGCGACGGCGAGATCCGCATCGGCTCCGATCACCCGATGGCCGCGCTCTACATGCAGACCCCCATGCCTCCCGAGATCAAGGGCAACCGGGGAGCCGGGGTGCTCATCGCGCTGCTCGGCACCCTCGGCTTCGCGGTGGTCTACGCGGGTGTGCTCGCTCTGTGGCTGGCTCCGACGTTCCCGCCCTCGACCTTCCTCTCAGAGGGGCTCCTGCCCTGGCTCACCTCGTGGGTCTTCATCGCGGCGGTGGGTGCATTCTTCGTCGGCCTCGCACTGCTCGTGCTCGTGCTCGGCCGTGCCGGCTGGTGGGCCTATGTGCTCGGAGGCTTCCTCGTCGGCGCGCTGGTGTGGTTCGCCGCGGCTCTCGCCGGTGTGCTCACCGGCGGTCCCTGGTCGTCGGCGGGAGACGTGGTGCCCGGATTCACCTTCGACATGGAAGGGCTGCGGGCGCTCTTCAACACGATCGGAACCACGGTTCCCGTGCTCGGTGCGGCCATCGTCGCGCGTGAGGCCACGGTCTGGTTCGGGGCATGGATCGGCGTGCGCGGACGTCGGGTGAAGCGCCGCAACGCCGATGCGCTGGCCGAGTACGAGGCGGCGCTCGCGGAAGTGCAGGCGAAGCGGCCATGAACTCCGGCTCCCGTCGCGATGTGACTCGCGGGTACGTCGGGGGCTTGATCCTGGCCGCCGTCATCGTGGCGGCCGCTCTGCTCATCGCCACGTGGGGGCTGCTGGCACTGACGCTGCAGCGGGATCCCGTCTCCAGCGACGGCGTGCCGCGATGGGTCGCTCCGATCCTCGTGCTCGTCGTGCTCGCGCTGCTCGGCGGCGCGATGTGGCAGCAGGCCCTGGTGCTGCTGCGCGGGAGGAAGACGCCTGCGTGGGGTCTCCTGGTCGCGATCGCGGGGGGCGCGTATCTGCTGTGGTGCCTCGGCGGTGCACTTGCGGGGCTCTCGCTCGACGAGACCTGGGTGAGTCCCTTCGCCGCGACACTCGCGCCCGTCTGCGCACTCGCCTTCCTGCTCTTCTGGGCGGTCCTCGCGCGCCGCGTCTACACCGATCGCCCCGTGCCGCAGTGGCCCTGGGAGCGCAGGGGAGAGGACGGTCCTGACTGGGCCGTCGGCGACGAGGACCCCTGGCGCGACGGCCCCGGCGGTTCCGAAGGGCGTGGCGACCCCGAGGATCCCGACGGCTCCGACTGGCGAGAGCGGTGATCGTGGCGGGAGCGATCGAGGAACGGGTCGACTCGGCGGTCGACGCCTGGCTGCGCTGGGTGCCGGGCTGGTCTCCCGGCACGCACCGCGGACGCGCCAGGCTGTGCCGCCGTTGCACGGGATCCCCGCTGCTCACGGCCGCGGGACTGAGCAGCGACGTGCCGCACCAGGTGACCCACGCGCTGGTGTCGAGAATGCAGCGCATCGTCGATCGGCGCGTGGACGAGTTCACCGAGCGGGAGCTGCCGACACTGCACGCCGAACTGACGGGCGCGGAGATCTGGCAGAGCGGCGGGTACGATCCTGCTGCCGGGCTCGCCCCCGAGTACGAGGGCCTCGACCCGGATCCCGAACCGGACGACGGCGAGCAGCCGTTCCTCTTCACGCTCGCGGGGCTGGCGGAGGAGACCCGTCCCGAGCCCCCGCTGCCGCGCCCGCCGCTCAGCGCTGAGGAGAAGCAGCGGCTGCGGCACGAGATCGAGCTGGCCGATCGCTGCGCAGAGGAGGCCGGCCGGGAGGTCTGCTTCGTGCTCGTGACGCACCGCCCGCGCATCCAGGCGGCGATCCAGCGGTTCATCGAGCCGCAGATCCGTGCGATGCTCGATGACCTCAGTCGTCATCTCGAGCCGCCGCAGTAATCCGGAGCCCCGCTCGGACGGCGACGCGCGTGCGCGTCGCCCGATCCATATCTTGCGCTCTGTTACGTCAGCGCGTAAAGTTGATGTTTGGTGTGCTCCAGCGTGATGAGCCGTGCCCGCACGGCGCCATCCGGGGGAGTACATCTCAGGGATCATCGCACCTCAGGGTCGATACCCCCACGGCATAGCTGCACTCGGTCTTCCGCACCTCGCTCGCGCGGTACGGGCGACAGCAGCTCCGCGTCCGCGCAAGCGGTCGCACATGCTTGACCATGAAAGCATTCCTGTCACCGTGCAGGACGAATGAGGAGAATCAGTGCCTACTATTCAGCAGCTGGTTCGCAAGGGCCGTACGCCGAAGGTCTCCAAGACCAAGGCGCCCGCCCTGAAGGCGAACCCGCAGCAGGCCGGGGTCTGCACCCGTGTCTACACCACCACGCCCAAGAAGCCGAACTCCGCGATGCGTAAGGTCGCTCGTGTGAAGCTTCGCAACGGCACCGAGGTCACCGCCTACATCCCGGGCGAGGGCCACAACCTGCAGGAGCACTCGCTGGTGCTCGTGCGCGGTGGCCGTGTCAAGGACCTCCCCGGTGTCCGTTACAAGATCGTGCGCGGCGCGCTCGACACGCAGGCGGTCAAGGATCGCCAGCAGGCTCGCAGCCGCTACGGTGCAAAGAAGGTGAAGTAATGCCCCGTAAAGGTCCTGCTCCGAAGCGCCCCGTCGTCGCCGATCCCGTCTACGGCTCGCCCGTGGTGAGCCAGCTGGTCAACAAGATCCTGCTCGACGGCAAGAAGGGTCTCGCAGAGCGCATCGTCTACGGTGCACTCGAGAACGTTGCCGAGAAGTCCGGCCAGGACGCCGTGACGGTCCTCAAGAAGGCGCTCGACAACGTGCGCCCCACCCTCGAGGTCCGTTCGCGTCGTGTCGGCGGCAGCACCTACCAGGTGCCCGTCGAGGTCAAGCCGCACCGCGCGAACACGCTCGCGCTGCGCTGGCTGACCAGCTACGCGAAGGCCCGTCGTGAGAACACGATGACCGATCGCCTCACCAACGAGATCCTCGACGCGTCCAACGGCCTCGGTGCCGCTGTGAAGCGTCGTGAGGACACTCACAAGATGGCCGAGTCGAACCGCGCGTTCGCTCACTACCGCTGGTAGAAGCTATCGCTCGTTGAGCGAGCGGAGCGAGTCGAAACGCTCTTCGAGGATTCGACTCGCTCCGCTCGCTCGACCTGCGGGGTACGCCCCGCGACCCCCAACTTCCACCCCCATACGGAGGAGACCCCTGTGGCACAAGACGTGCTCACCGACCTGAGCAAGGTCCGCAACATCGGCATCATGGCCCACATCGATGCCGGCAAGACCACCACCACCGAGCGCATCCTGTTCTACACGGGTGTCAACCACAAGCTGGGCGAGACCCACGACGGCGCTTCGACCACGGACTGGATGGAGCAGGAGAAGGAACGCGGCATCACCATCACCAGCGCCGCGGTGACCTGCTTCTGGAACAAGAACCAGATCAACATCATCGACACCCCCGGTCACGTCGACTTCACCGTCGAGGTGGAGCGCTCGCTGCGCGTGCTCGACGGTGCCGTCGCGGTGTTCGACGGCAAGGAGGGCGTCGAGCCCCAGTCGGAGACCGTGTGGCGTCAGGCCGACAAGTACGGCGTGCCCCGCATCTGCTTCGTCAACAAGATGGACAAGATGGGTGCCGACTTCTACTTCACGGTCGACACCATCGTCAACCGTCTCGGTGCGAAGCCGCTCGTGATGCAGCTGCCCATCGGTTCCGAGGCCGACTTCACCGGCGTCGTCGACCTGCTCTCGATGAAGGCCTTCGTCTGGGAAGGCGACGCCAAGGGCGACGTCACGCTCGGCGCGAACTACGAGACGCAGGAGATCCCCGCCGACCTTCAGGCTCGGGCCGAAGAGTACCGCGCCAAGCTCGTCGAGACGGTCGCCGAGACCGACGACGCGCTGCTCGAGAAGTTCTTCGGCGGCGAGGAGCTCACCATCGACGAGCTCAAGACCGGCATCCGCAAGCTCGTCGTGAACAACGAGATCTACCCGGTCTACTGCGGCTCGGCGTTCAAGAACCGCGGCATCCAGCCGATGCTCGACGCGGTCGTCGACTTCCTGCCGAACCCGCTCGACGTGGGAGCCATCGAGGCGCACGACCCGCGCGACGAGTCGGTCGTCATCGAGCGTCGTCCCGCGGCGGACGAGCCGTTCTCGGCGCTCGCGTTCAAGATCGCGGTGCACCCCTTCTTCGGTCGTCTCACCTACGTGCGCGTCTACTCGGGTCAGATCCCCTCGGGCTCTCAGGTCATCAACTCGACCAAGGGCCGCAAGGAGCGCATCGGCAAGATCTTCCAGATGCACGCCAACAAGGAGATCCCGGTCGACGAGCTCACCGCGGGCAACATCTACGCCGTGATCGGCCTGAAGGATACGACCACGGGTGACACCCTGTCGGATCCGAACAACCAGGTCGTTCTCGAGTCGATGACCTTCCCCGAGCCCGTGATCGAGGTGGCCATCGAGCCCAAGACCAAGGGCGACCAGGAGAAGCTCGGCGTCGCGATCCAGAAGCTCGCCGAAGAGGACCCCACGTTCCGCGTGAGCCTCAACGCCGAGACAGGCCAGACCGTCATCGCCGGCATGGGCGAGCTGCACCTCGACATTCTCGTCGACCGCATGAAGCGCGAGTTCAAGGTCGAGGCCAACGTGGGCAAGCCCCAGGTGGCCTACCGCGAGACGATCCGTCGCGAGGTTCCGAAGTACGACTACACCCACAAGAAGCAGACCGGTGGTTCCGGTCAGTTCGCGAAGGTGCAGATCGCGCTCGCGCCGCTCATCGATGATGAGGAAAACGACAAGACGTACCTCTTCGAGGACAAGGTGACCGGCGGCCGCGTGCCCCGCGAGTACATCCCCTCGGTCGACGCCGGCATCCAGGACGCCATGCAGTACGGCATCCTCGCGGGCTTCCCGGTCGTCAACGTCAAGGCGACGCTGCTCGACGGTCAGTACCACGACGTCGACTCCTCGGAGATGGCGTTCAAGATCGCCGGTTCGATGGCCTTCAAGGAGGCCGCCCGCCTGGCGCAGCCCGTCCTGCTCGAGCCGATGATGGCCGTCGAGGTGCGCACGCCCGAGGAGTACATGGGCGACGTCATCGGCGACCTGAACTCCCGTCGCGGGCAGATCCAGGCGATGGAGGACGCCAGCGGCGTCAAGGTCGTGCGCGCACTCGTGCCGCTCTCCGAGATGTTCGGGTACATCGGCGATCTGCGGTCGAAGACCAGCGGTCGCGCGGTGTTCTCGATGACCTTCGACTCCTACGCAGAGGTGCCGAAGGCCGTGGCCGATGAGATCGTTCAGAAGGCTAAGGGCGAGTAAACCCCGCCCGGAGGCCGACGGCGGGCATCGTCCGCCGTCGGCCGCACCGCTCAGGTCGCGATCGCAGACCAGAGCTTGTAACATAAGTACACACCCCGTACTCGTGCCCTCCGAAACCGTCGGAGGGGGAGGGTACTCGACGTCCTGAGGAGGACCATAGTGGCGAAGGCCAAGTTCGAGCGGACCAAGCCGCACGTGAACATCGGAACGATCGGTCACGTCGACCACGGTAAGACCACCCTTACCGCGGCGATCTCGAAGACGCTTGCCGACAAGTACCCGTCGGATACCAACGTCCAGCGCGACTTCGACACGATCGACTCGGCTCCGGAGGAGCGCCAGCGCGGCATCACCATCAACATCTCGCACGTCGAGTACGAGACCCCGAAGCGTCACTACGCTCACGTTGATGCCCCCGGTCACGCCGACTACATCAAGAACATGATCACCGGTGCTGCTCAGATGGACGGCGCGATCCTCGTGGTCGCCGCCACCGACGGCATGATGGCGCAGACCAAGGAGCACATCCTGCTCGCCAAGCAGGTCGGCGTTCCCTACCTGCTCGTCGCACTCAACAAGAGCGACATGGTCGACGACGAGGAGATCCTCGAGCTCGTCGAGATGGAGGTCCGCGAGGAGCTCTCCAAGCAGGGCTACCCGGGCGACGACGTCCCCGTGGTCCGCGTTTCGGGCTACGAGGCGCTGCAGGGCAACGAGAAGTGGGTCAACGCCGTTCTCGAGCTCATGGAGGCCGTCGACGACTCGATCCCCGATCCCGTGCGTGACAAGGACAAGCCGTTCCTCATGCCCGTCGAGGACGTCTTCACGATCACCGGCCGCGGCACCGTGGTCACCGGCCGCGCCGAGCGCGGCACGCTGAAGATCAACTCCGAGGTCGAGATCGTGGGTCTGCGTCCGACGCAGAAGACCACCGTCACCGGCATCGAGATGTTCCACAAGCAGCTCGACGAGGCCTGGGCCGGCGAGAACTGCGGCCTCCTCCTCCGCGGTACCAAGCGCGAAGAGGTCGAGCGCGGTCAGGTCGTGGTCGCACCCGGTTCGATCACCCCGCACACCAAGTTCGAGGGCACCGCCTACATCCTCAAGAAGGAAGAGGGCGGCCGTCACAACCCGTTCGAGACGAACTACCGTCCGCAGTTCTACTTCCGTACGACTGACGTGACCGGTGTCATCACCCTGCCCGAGGACAAGCCGATGGTCATGCCCGGCGACACCACCGACATGGTCGTTGAGCTGATCCAGCCCATCGCCATGGAAGAGGGCCTCGGCTTCGCGATCCGTGAGGGTGGCCGCACCGTCGGCGCCGGCACGGTGACCAAGGTCGTCGAGTAAGTCTGAAGCTGCTCGGCAAGGCGACTTGCTGAAGAACCCCCGGGAGTGATCCCGGGGGTTCTTCGTGTCTCCGGGGCGGTCTGCCGGGCCGTGCTCGACCGTCCGTTCCTCGCCCCCGCTCTGCCCTGCTCGACCCTGCCCCACACGTCCCACCTGCCTCACCGAGCCCACCCCGCCGAACCGACCCCGCCGAACCGACCCCACCGAGCCCACCCCGCCGCGCTGTCCCTACGCGCGTCAGTAGTTGTCGCCAAAACCGAGGCGAGGCAGCAACTACTGACGCGCGTAGAAGTGGGCAGGAGGGGTAGCGAGTCGGCGGGGGCTACCGGCGCGGGGCGGGCTTCGGGAGCACGCGGAGCGGTATCCTCGAATATGATCCCGGCCGGGGTCGAAGCCGTCCATGGAGCGAGGGAGGCCGAGTGCCACAGACCGTCGGAGCGCGTATGGCCCACTTCGCACGCCAGTACGGGCTGCTGTTCCTGCTCGATGCCGCGGCCTGGGCGCTGGGCATCCTCGCGGCGCTCGTGCTGCGCTTCGACTTCAACCTCTCCCGTATCCATCCCGGGTGGACGCTCGCGGTGATCGGGGTCACGGTCGCGCTGCAGCTCATCGCCGGCTGGCTGTTCTGGCTGTACCGCAACCGCTACGAGGTGGGCAGCTTCGACGAGGTGCGCGCGCTGGTGCTCGACATCACGGCCGTGATGGTGGTCGCGTGGGTGTTCGCCTACCTGGTCGGATACGGCAACGGTATTCCCCGCAGCACGCTGATCATCGCGGCGCCGATCACATTCAGCCTCATGGGCGTGGCGCGCTACGTCTACCGCCTGTACAACGAGCGGCAGCTCAAGCCCGGCGATGAGGCCGAGCGCACGCTGCTCTACGGCGCGGGCTACCTCGGTGTGCAGACCGCGAAGCGCCTGCTCACCGACGCCAAGGGGTCGGCGCTCCCCGTGGGCTTCATCGACGACGACCCGACCAAGCGGCACCAGGAGGTGCGCGGGGTGCGGGTGCTCGGCTCGCTCGAGGATCTGCCCCGGATCGCGGGCGAGACCCGCGCCACCCGGCTCATCGTGTGCATCGGCGATGCCGACACGGGGCTGATGCGCCGAGTCGACGAGGCTGCGGATCGCGCGGGCATGACGGCGATGGTGCTGCCCCCGCTCGAGCAGATCCTGCAGAACGCATCGGTCATCTCCAACGTGCGCGAGCTCTCGATCGAGGACCTGATCGGCCGCCACCCCGTGCGGCTCGAGACCGAGTCGATCGCGGAGTACCTCCAGGACAAGCGCGTGCTGGTGACGGGGGCCGGAGGATCGATCGGGTCGGAGCTCTGCCGACAGTTGGCGCGCTTCGCCCCGCGTGAGCTGATCATGCTGGATCGCGACGAGACCGCGCTGCAGGAGAGCCAGCTCTCCATCAGCGGGCACGGACTGCTCGACACGAACGACGTGGTGCTGGCCGATATCCGCGACGAGGTCACGCTGACGCGGATCTTCACCGAGCGCAGGCCCGAGGTCGTGTTCCACGCCGCGGCGCTCAAGCACCTGCCGATGCTCGAGCAGTACCCGGACGAGGCCTGGAAGACCAACGTGCTCGGCACGCTCAACGTGCTGCGCGCCGCCGAGGCCGCGAACGTCAGCACCTTCGTGAACATCTCCACCGACAAGGCGGCGAATCCCACGAGCGTGCTGGGCCACTCGAAGCGCGTCGCCGAAAAGCTCACCGCGTGGATGGCCGAGCGCACCGGGCAGCGGTACCTCTCGGTGCGCTTCGGCAATGTCATCGGCAGTCGGGGTTCGATGCTGCCGACGTTCCGCAAGCTCATCGAGGCGGGCGGGCCGATCACGGTCACGCACCCGGATGTGACCCGCTACTTCATGACGATCCCGGAGGCCTGTCAGCTCGTGGTGCAGGCGGGCGGCATCGGGCGCCGGGGGGAGGTGCTGATCCTCGACATGGGGGAGCCGGTGCTGATCCTCGACGTGGCCAGGCGCATGATCGCCCAGTCGGGCAAGGACATCGAGATCGTGTTCACCGGCCTGCGGCACGGGGAGAAGCTGCACGAGGAGCTGGTGGGCGAGGGCGAGGGCGACGAGCGTCCCTTCCACCCGAAGATCTCGCACGCGCACGTCGACACGATCTCTCCCGAGGTACTGGATCACGAGGGATGGGTCGCCCGCATGGATCTGACCGAGGCCGCTGAGGAGCGGGTGCAGTGAGCGCGCTGTTCCTCGGGGTGTTCGCGGGTGTGCTGACGCTCGGGCTGAGCCTCGCGCTGCCCTTCGCGGTGAAGCCGCTGCTGATGCGGCTGGGCATCATGGACGTGCCCAACGAGCGCTCCTCGCACGAGCGCCCGGTGCTGCGCGGACTGGGCCTCGCGGTGCTCATCGCAATGGCGTGCGGCGGTTCGCTCGCGACCGCGCTCGCGCTCGTGAGTGCGCCCGCGGATCCCGGGTGGGGCTTCCTGCTCGCGGTCGGCGCGGGATCCCTCGCGGCCGGCCTGCTGGGGCTGCGCGAGGATCTCAAGGGCCTGAGCGTGACGGTGCGCAGCGGGATCCTGCTCGGGATCGCCGCGGTCTCCTCCGTGGCGCTGCTCTGGATCTCGCATCGCGGCCCCGGCGGGGCGTCCTTCGGGTGGCGGCTCGGCATCGACGTACCGCAGGCGCCCTGGTGGACGCTGATCCTGCTGGCCGTGTACGGGATCCTCTTCATCTCGAGCTACATCAACGTCGCCAACTTCATGGACGGCCTCAACGGCATCAGCGGATTCCACGGTGTGATCGCGGGCGGCGCGTTCGCGGCGGCGGGATGGCTGCTCGGCACGAGCTGGTTGTTCGTCGCCGGGATCGTGCTCGCGGCGGGATTCGCGGGCTTCCTGCCCTGGAACCTCACGAAGCCGGGGGCCTTCCTCGGCGACGTGGGCAGCTACCTGCTCGGGGGAGCGACGGCGATCATCAGCTTCGCCGCCTTCGCGGACGGTGTGCCGCTCCTCGCCGCGATCGGGCCGATGGTCGTCTACTTCGGAGACGTCGGCGTGACGCTCGTGAAACGGGTGCGCGCCGGCAAGCGATGGGACGAGCCGCACAAGGAGCACACCTACCAGCGCATCCAGCAGATGGGGTACTCGCACGTGCAGGCCTCGGCCATGGCTGCCGGGTGCACGCTGCTCGCCTCGCTGCTCGGCCTGGCCTCGCTCTTCACCGGTCTGCTCGGCACCCTGGCGCTGCTCGCCGGCGGCCTCGTCGTGCTCGCCATCTACCTGCTGCTGCCGCGTCTGCTTCCGGCCCGCGCCTGACCGCCGCTGATTGAGCGCAGCGCAGCGGAGTCGAAATCGAGGATCCTTCCCGGGTTTCGACTCCGCTTGCTGCGCAAGATCCGCTCAACCGGCGAGACCTGGTCATCCTGCGCGAGCGGAGCGAGTCGCAGGATCCACGTGGGAATTTGGTCATCCTGCGCGAGCAGCCCCGCGGGACCCCGTCACGGCGCGGGGTTGATCACCCTGCCCCAGGTGCTCTTGTTGCCCCAGATGTTCTGGCGGAGACCCTCCAGCTGCAGGATCTGGCTGTGGTCGACGAAGAGGTTCACCTCGTTGCCGTAGTTCTTGACGTACCACTCGAAGACCGGTCCGTCGGCGGCCTCGAACATCACGTTCTCGAGCCCGAGCCCGTTGATGATGGAAGCTGCGGCGCCGGTGTCCCACTCGGTGACGTTCTCGGTGATGCCCTCCGACTCGATCATGATGATCGAGGCGCCCGCGTCGAGCGCGCGCCTGCCGCGGTCCACGAGGTCGCCGATGTCCTTCTTGCTCTCGGCGGCCAGCTCGGCCTCGCTCGAGTCGCCGCCGGATCCGATCTGGAGGCCCAGCTCGGGCTTGGCCTTGAGGCCGGCCTTGACCACCTTCTCCACGAGGCGCAGCAGCCCCGAGGTGTTGAGCATGATGAAGCCGGTGGAGATCTCGATGACGTCGAAGCCGACCTCTTTCGCCTCTTTGAGGTAGTGATCGACCGCGTCGTCGCCGTAGCGCAGCACGGTCTCGATCCAGCCGCCGGAGGAGACGTATGATCCGTGCTCGTGGGCGATGTCGCTGAAGGCGCGGACCTGCTCGGTGGGGACGAGCGAGAACGAGCCGCCGGCCCACTTGATGCCGTCCACCCACTGGCCGGCGACGTCGAAGACGTCCTGCAGGTGGCGGGTGCCGAAGGTCGCGTAGTAGGGGGCGCGGATCTCGGTCACACCGAAGGTGCGGGGTTTCGCCGGGCGGTACGCCCTCGGGACGAAGTTGAACGAGACGTCGTGCGGTACTGCGTTGCTCATGGTGTTCCTCTCTTTCGGGTGGTGTCTACCGCCGCGTGCTGGAGACGCGGGCGAGGGCGGCGGTCAGCTCGGAGACGGGACGGTCCTCGAGGGTGCGCACGATCTCCGCGATCTCCTCGCGCAGCGCATCGCCCGTGAAGGGCGTGACGAGGGAGTCGAACTTCACACGAGCAGCGGCCCAGTCGAGCGGGTTGTCGTGGAAGCCGTGGTAGCTGTCCTGCGAGGATCGGAACACCGTGCCGTCGGCCAGCACGACCTCGAGATCGGCCGGCATCTGGTCGGGGAAACGATCCGAGAACTCCTGCCTGGGAGTGATCTCGATCCTCGTCATCAGACTCTGCACGTCGGCGGCGATGATCCGCTCCGGCTCGTACTGCGCCGGGGTCAGGTGTCCGTCGAGCAGGACGGCGGCGAGCATCCAGGGAAGCGAGTGGTCGGCCTCCTCCTTGTTGCGCACCAGCCGCTTGTCGCCCTCCTCGCCGCCGCCGATGATGGAGTGGGCGACGTCGAAGGTCGCCAGGCGGACCCTCTCGACGGCTCGGGCGTTGAAACCGTCCTGCGCGCGGATGTCCTGCGCGGCGTCGAGCGCCGACTGCGAGTGGATCTCGGCGTTGTGCTTCTTGATGATGGTGCGGCGCACGCTCTCGAGATCCTCCTTCGACCAGTCGATCTCGAAGGGCCCCGCGATGGAGTCCTTGAAGCCCTTGTTGCCCTCGAAGACCGCTTCGGGACCGGTGATGCCGCGCGACGCGAGCAGTGCGGCGAAGACCCCCTCCTTCGAGACGTGGGGGTAGGCGAGGCCCTTCCAATTGCTCAGATTGCCGGTGCGGGTGACGCGCAGAGCCACGTTCGCGGTACCGGCGATCGCGACGGCGTTCGCGATCTGATCGGCGGGCAGGCGGAGGGCCTTCGCCGCTGCGGCTGCGGCCGCGAAGGCGCCCTGCGTGGTGTGGTCGAAGCCCTTCGCGCGCACCGGGGCGACGTCGGACAGCCGGGTGTGCACCTGGTAGGCCACCGCGAATGCGGTGAGGAACTCGGCGCCCGAGGCGTCGACGCTCTCCGCGGCCGCGAGAACCGCACCCAGGTTGTCGGAGGGATGGTTGGTCTCTCCCTTGGCCAGGTACGAATCCATGAAGTCGAGGTAGCGGCTCAGCGCACTGTTGAAGAACGCTGCGCGTTCGGGGCTCGTCCTGCCGCCGCCGATGAGCGTCGCCGACGGGGCGCCGCCGAGATCCTCGAGCAGGCCCCTGATCGCGACGATCGGCTCCGCATCGAGCGCACCGATCGCGACGCCGAGAGTGTCGAGCACGCGGATCTTGAGCTGTTCGAGCGCCTCGGGGCTCAGCTGCTCCCAGCTCGCCTCCGAGACGAAACGGGCGAGATCCTGTGATTCGGTCATCTTCTCTCCAATCATCGGATGAATATTAGGCCTACCTAAATTACATACCCAAAGTATCTCGACGTCAAGATACTTTTGCTGTGCATCGGAGCCGTTCGCCGGCGCCCGAGGGGTCGCGACACGCCCGGGTTGCATCGAAGCGGGTGGGCGTGCGAGAATAGACAGGTTCAGTACTCCGCCCTTCGGTGCGGGTCACTGCCAGGTAGTGCATAGCCGCTCCGGTACGCCGGGGTTCGGGCTAGGCCGCGGGTAGCGAACAACTACCCGCACGCCAGTCGGCGGCCAGACGCGAGTCCGGCCGTCTTCGTGTGTGCGGGGCCGTGCGAAAGCGCGTTTTGACAGGTGAACAGAGACCCAGCACGTGGTGCCCACCGGCACCTCACTGCCAGGGCGCTGGTACGTAAGACGTCCAATGCCGCCATCCCCTGCGACAAGCTCGGGGCGAGCGGTACGACGCAAGTAGAAAGTAGAGAGTCACATGGCGGGACAGAAGATCCGCATCCGACTGAAGTCGTATGACCACGAGGTCATCGACAGCTCCGCACGCAAGATCGTCGACACGGTGACCCGCGCGGGTGCGACCGTGATCGGCCCCGTGCCGCTCCCCACGGAGAAGAACGTGATCGCCGTGATCCGTTCGCCCCACAAGTACAAGGACAGCCGCGAGCACTTCGAGAAGCGCACGCACAAGCGCCTGATCGACATCGTCGATCCCACCCCGAAGGCCGTCGATTCGCTCATGCGTCTCGACCTGCCTGCCGACGTCAACATCGAGATCAAGCTCTAAGGGGGGATCCGGACATGTCAGCAGTACGTAACGTGAAGGGTCTCCTGGGCACCAAGCTCGGCATGACTCAGGTGTGGGACGAGAACGGCAAGGTCGTTCCCGTGACCGTCATCGAGGTGGCTCCCAACGTGGTCACCCAGATCCGCACCCCCGAGGTCGACGGCTACAGCGCCGTGCAGATCGCCGCGGGTCAGATCGACCCCCGCAAGGTGAACAAGCCGAGCGCCGGCCACTTCGAGAAGGCCGGGGTCACGCCCCGCCGCCACCTCACCGAGGTGCGCACGTCGGACGCGTCCGAGTACGCGCTCGGCCAGGAGCTCACCGTCGACGGTACCTTCGAGGCCGGTCAGCTGATCGACGTCGTCGGCACGTCGAAGGGCAAGGGCTTCGCCGGTGCCATGAAGCGTCACAACTTCTCCGGCGTCGGCGCGTCGCACGGCGCACACCGCAACCACCGCAAGCCGGGTTCGATCGGCGGCGCCGCGACCCCCGGTCGCGTGTTCAAGGGCCAGCGCATGCCCGGTCGCATGGGTGGCGAGCGCGTCACCGTGCAGAACCTGACCGTGCAGGCGATCGATGCCGAGAAGGGCCTCATCCTCGTCAAGGGTGCGGTTCCCGGTGCTCGCGGCCGTCTCGTTTTCGTTCGCAACGCAGTGAAGGGGGCGTAGTTCATGGCTACCGCTACCAAGCTCGAGGTGCTCGACGCCAAGGGTAAGAAGGCCGGGTCGGTCGACCTTCCCGAGTCGATCTTCGCCGTCGAGACCAACGTCCCGCTGATCCACCAGGTGGTCACCGCTCAGCTCGCCGCTGCGCGTCAGGGTACGCACAAGACCAAGAACCGCGGCGAGGTCTCCGGTTCCGGCGTCAAGCCGTTCAAGCAGAAGGGAACCGGCCGCGCCCGTCAGGGTTCGGTCCGTGCTCCCGAGCACCGCGGCGGCGGCGTCGTGCACGGCCCGGTGCCGCGCGACTACGCTCAGCGCACCCCCAAGAAGATGATCGCTGCGGCTCTCCGCGGTGTGCTCTCGGACCGCGCTCGCGGAGGCCGTCTGCATGTCGTCGAGTCGTTCGGCATCGGCGACAAACCCAGCACCAAGGCCGCTCGCGAGTTCCTCGCCTCGGTCGCGCCGGGCAAGCGCGTGCTCGTGGTCGTCGACCGCGAGGACGAGGTCACCACGCTCAGCGTGCGCAACCTGCCTCAGGTCCACGTGCTGTTCGCAGATCAGCTCAACGCCTACGACGTGGTTGTCAGCGACGATCTCGTCTTCACCAAGGCAGCCTTCGACGCATTCGTCGGCGGCCGTGCCGCCAAGGAGGAAACGAAGTGAGCCTGAACAAGTCCGCACACGACGTCATCATCCGCCCCGTCGTCTCCGAGAAGAGCTACGGCCTCATCGACGCCAACGGCCAGTACACCTTCGAGGTGCAGCCGACCGCTTCGAAGACCGAGATCAAGCTCGCGATCGAGCAGGTGTTCAACGTGAAGGTCGCCAAGATCAACACGCTGACCCGCAAGGGCAAGACCCGCCGCACGAAGTTTGGCCTGGGCAAGCGCAAGGACACCAAGCGCGCCATCGTCACGCTGAAGTCGGGCTCCATCGACATCTTCACGGCTGCGCTGTAGAAGGGGCGAAGAGGAACACAACATGGCTATTCGCAAGTACAAGCCGACGACCCCGGGTCGTCGCGGCTCGAGCGTTGCTGATTTCGCTGAGATCACCCGCTCGACGCCCGAGAAGTCGCTGCTCCGCCCGCTCCCCAAGACGGGTGGCCGCAACAACCAGGGCCGCATCACCACTCGCCACATCGGCGGTGGACACAAGCGCCAGTACCGCGTCATCGACTTCCGTCGCAATGACAAGGACGGCGTGAACGCCCGTGTCGCGCACATCGAGTACGACCCGAACCGCACCGCGCGCATCGCGCTGCTGCACTTCGAGGACGGCACGAAGCGCTACATCGTCGCGCCGAACAAGTTGAAGCAGGGCGACATCGTCGAGTCGGGTCCCGGCGCCGACATCAAGCCCGGCAACAACCTGCCGCTGAAGAACATCCCGACCGGTACGGTGATCCACGCGATCGAGCTGAAGCCGGGCGGGGGAGCGAAGCTCGCTCGTTCCGCCGGCGCCTCGGTGCGTCTCGTGGCGAAGGACGGCCCCTACGCCCAGCTGCGTCTGCCCTCGGGCGAGATCCGCAACGTCGATGCGCGCTGCCGCGCGACCGTCGGCGAGGTGGGCAACGCCGAGCAGTCGAACATCAACTGGGGCAAGGCCGGCCGCATGCGCTGGAAGGGCGTACGCCCGACCGTGCGCGGTGTTGTCATGAACCCGGTGGATCACCCCCACGGTGGCGGTGAGGGCCGCACCTCGGGCGGTCGTCACCCGGTCAGCCCCTGGGGTCAGAAGGAAGGCCGTACGCGTCATCCGAACAAGGAAAGCGACAAGCTCATCGTGCGTCGCCGACCGACCGGCAAGAAGCGTTAAGCGGCAGGTAGGAAGAGAGTAGAAGATGCCTCGTAGTCTCAAGAAGGGCCCCTTCGTCGACAACCACCTGCTGAACAAGGTGGTTGTCCAGAACGAAGCCGGCACCAAGAACGTGATCAAGACCTGGTCGCGCCGTTCGATGATCATTCCGGCCATGCTCGGCCACACCATCGCGGTGCACGACGGTCGCAAGCACATCCCGGTGTTCGTCACCGAGACCATGGTGGGTCACAAGCTGGGCGAGTTCGCGCCCACGCGCACCTTCCGTGGTCACGTGAAGGACGACAAGAAGGGCCGTCGCCGCTAAGCGGTGACGTGAAGGAGGAAGAGAAATGGTGGAGTCGATCGCACGCGTGCGTCATATCCGCATCACCCCCCAGAAGGCCCGTCGCGTCGTTGACCTGATCCGCGGCAAGAACGCGCAGGAGGCCCTGGCCATCCTGAAGTTCGCCCCGCAGGCCGCCTCGGAGCCGATTTTCAAGCTCGTCGCCTCTGCGATCGCGAACGCGCGAGTGAAGGCCGACAAGGAGAACCTGCGTCTCAACGAGGACGAGCTGGTCATCGCTCGCGCCTTCGTCGACGAGGGCGCAACGCTCAAGCGTTTCCGCCCCCGTGCACAGGGTCGCGCATTCCGCATCAACAAGCGGACGAGCCACATCACCGTCGTTCTGCAGACGGCCGATGAGCTCGCCGCCGTGAAGAAGGGAGCCTAAGGTATGGGCCAGAAGATTCATCCCTACGGCTTCCGCCTCGGGATCACCACCGACCACGTGTCGCGCTGGTTCTCGGACTCGACCAAGAAGGGTCAGCGTTACGCCGACTACCTGGCCGAGGACATCAAGATCCGCCAGCACCTGACGAAGCAGCTCGATCGCGCCGGCGTCTCGCGCGTCGAGATCGAGCGCACCCGTGATCGCGTCCGCGTGGATATCCACTCGGCGCGTCCCGGCATCGTCATCGGCCGCCGCGGCGCCGAGGCCGAGCGCATCCGCGCCGACCTCGAGAAGCTGACCGGCAAGCAGATCCAGCTCAACATCCTCGAGGTGAAGAACCCCGAGGCCGACGCCCAGCTCGTCGCGCAGGGCATCGCCGAGCAGCTCGCCGCTCGCGTGGCATTCCGCCGCGCGATGCGCAAGGGCCTGCAGGGCGCCCAGCGCGCCGGTGCCAAGGGCATCCGCATCCAGGTCTCCGGCCGCCTCGGCGGCGCCGAGATGAGCCGTTCGGAGTTCTACCGCGAGGGTCGCGTGCCGCTGCACACCCTTCGCGCGAACATCGACTACGGCTTCTACGAGGCGAAGACCACCTTCGGTCGTATCGGCGTGAAGGTCTGGATCTACAAGGGCGATCTGACCAATAAGGAACTCGCTCGCGAGCAGGCGGCCCAGAAGCCGTCGCGCGACCGCGGCGATCGTCGCCGTGCGCCCCGTGGCGCTCAGGCCGAGGCTGCACCCGCTGCAGCAGGAGCGGAGAAGTAAGCATGCTGATTCCCCGTCGAGTCAAGTACCGCAAGCAGCACCACCCCAGCCGCAGCGGTCAGTCGAAGGGCGGCAACACGGTCGCCTTCGGTGAATTCGGTATCCAGGCACTGACCCCCGCCTACGTGACGAACCGTCAGATCGAGTCCGCTCGTATCGCGATGACCCGTCACATCAAGCGCGGTGGCAAGGTGTGGATCAACATCTACCCGGACCGTCCCCTCACCAAGAAGCCCGCGGAAACCCGCATGGGCTCCGGTAAGGGCTCGCCCGAGTGGTGGGTGGCCAATGTCAAGCCGGGCCGCGTCCTCTTCGAGGTCGCCGGTGTCGATGAGCAGCTCGCTCGTGAGGCGCTCACCCGCGCCATCCACAAGCTGCCTCTGAAGGCCCGCATTATCAAGCGCGAGGAGGGCGACGCGTAATGGCGATCGGTACCAAAGAACTGGCCATCACCGAGCTCGATTCCTTCGAGGACGAGCGTCTGGCCGAGGAGCTCAAGAAGGCCAAGGCCGAGCTCTTCAACCTTCGTTTCCAGTCGGCCACCGGCCAGCTGGAGAGCCACGGCCGCGTGCGTCAGGTGAAGCGCGACATCGCCCGCATCTACACGGTGCTGCGCGAGCGCGAGCTCGGTATCCGGGTCACCCCGGCCGCCGCCCCTGCTCCCGCGAAGGCGAAGAAGAGCAGCAAGAAGACCGAGCAGGCGGCAGACACCGCCGACTCGGCTAGCACCGAGACGAAGGAGGCCTGACGATGGCTGCTGAGGTCGAGAAGGAACAGCGCGGCTACCGCAAGGCCCGCCGCGGCTACGTCGTCAGCGACAAGATGGACAAGACCATCGTCGTCGAGGTCGAGGATCGCGTGAAGCACCCGCTCTACGGCAAGGTCATGCGCCGTTCGTCGAAGGTGAAGGCCCACGACGAGCAGAACACCGCCGGCATCGGCGATCTCGTACTCATCCATGAGACCCGTCCGCTGAGCGCTTCCAAGCGCTGGCGTCTGGTCGAGATCCTCGAGAAGGCGAAGTAAGCCCTTCGGCTTACTGAGTGAAGGAGTAACAAGTGATTCAGCAGGAATCCCGACTCAAGGTCGCCGATAACACCGGCGCCAAGGAGTTGCTCACGATCCGTGTGCTCGGGGGATCGAAGCGTCGTTACGCCGGTCTCGGCGACACGATCGTCGCGACCGTCAAGGACGCGATCCCCGGCGGCAACGTGAAGAAGGGCGACGTCGTCAAGGCCGTCGTCGTTCGCACGCGCAAGTCGACCCGTCGTGCCGACGGTTCGTACATCGCGTTCGACGAGAACGCTGCCGTCATTCTCAAGGCAGACGGGGAGCCCCGCGGCACCCGTATCTTCGGGCCGGTCGGTCGTGAGCTGCGCGATAAGCGGTTCATGAAGATCGTCTCGCTCGCACCGGAGGTGATCTAGTCCTATGGGCGCAAAGATCAAGAAGGGTGACCTCGTCGAGGTCATCTCGGGTCCGTCGCAGGAGCGCGGCGGCTACAAGGGCAAGCAGGGCCACGTCATCGAGGTCCTGTCCGAGAGCGATCGCATCGTGGTGGAGGGCGTGAACTACGTCACCAAGCACGTGCGCGTCGGCCAGTCGGAGCGCGGCACCCGCGAGGGAGGGATCGAGACCGTCGAGGCCCCGATCCACGTCTCCAACGTCGCCGTCGTCGACCCCGAGACCAAGAAGCCGACTCGAGTGGGCTTCCGCGTCGAGGAGGTCGAGAAGGACGGCAAGAAGAAGACCGTTCGCGTGCGCTACGCCAAGAAGTCTGGGAAGGACCTCTAATGACTGAGACCAAGGTTCAGCCCCGTCTCAAGCAGAAGTACCGGAACGATATCGTTCCGCAGCTGCGCGAGGAGTTCAGCTACGCCAACATCATGCAGGTTCCCGGCATCGTCAAGGTCGTCGTGAACACCGGTGTCGGCGATGCGGCTCGCGACAGCAAGGTGATCGAGGGCGCTATCGCGGATCTCATCAAGATCACCGGCCAGAAGCCCATGGTGACCAAGGCCCGCAAGTCCATCGCGCAGTTCAAGCTGCGCGAGGGTCAGGCCATCGGCGCGCACGTCACCCTCCGGGGCGACCGCGCGTGGGAGTTCCTCGATCGCCTGGTCAACCTGTCGCTGCCCCGTATCCGCGATTTCCGCGGCCTCTCGGCCAAGCAGTTCGACGGAAACGGCAACTACACCTTCGGATTGACCGAGCAGAGTGTGTTCCACGAGATCGATCAGGATAAGATTGATCGGGTGCGCGGTTTCGACATCACTGTCGTGACCACCGCGAAGACCGATGACGAGGGTCGTGCGCTGCTTCGTGCGCTCGGCTTCCCGTTCAAGTCCGAATAACTGAATAGTCCAAGCGGCGAGGGTGCCCGGGAGTTTCCCGGGCACCCGATCCGTGTGTCACCCAGGTCGCACTCCGCGTAACGGTGTGTGATACCAGGCGAGAAAGAAGAGTCACTCATGACTATGACTGATCCGGTCGCAGATATGCTGACCCGGCTGCGCAATGCCAATTCTGCGCATCATGAAGACGTTTCGCTTCCCGGCTCGAAGCTGAAGGAGCGGATCGCAGAGATCCTCAAGCGCGAAGGCTACATCAAGGACTGGAAGGTCGAGGCCGCACGCGTCGGAACGACCCTCACCATGTCGCTGAAGTACGGCCCGAACCGCGAGCGCTCGATCGAGGGCATCAAGCGCGTGTCCAAGCCCGGTCTCCGGGTGTACGCGGGCTCCACTGAGATCCCGAGCGTGCTCGGCGGTCTCGGCATCGCGATCCTGTCCACCTCCTCGGGGCTCCTCACCGACCGCGAGGCTGAGCAGAAGGGCGTCGGCGGGGAAGTCCTCGCCTACGTGTGGTAAGCCGTCATGTCACGTATTGGTAAGCTTCCCATCACCGTCCCCGGTGGTGTAGACGTCAAGATCGAGGGCCAGAAGGTCACGGTCAAAGGTTCGAAGGGCGAGCTGTCGCTCGTCGTCGCCGAGCCCATCCGCGTTGCTCTCGAGGACGGCCAGGTGCTGGTCACCCGTCCCGACGATGAGCGCAACTCCCGAGCGCTGCACGGTCTGACCCGCACGCTCATCAACAACAACATCATCGGCGTCACCGAGGGCTACGTGAAGCAGCTCGAGGTCGTCGGTACGGGCTACCGTGTGCAGCAGAAGGGTGCCGGCCTCGAGCTCGCGCTCGGCTTCTCGCACCCCGTGAACGTCGACGCCCCCGAGGGCATCACCCTCGCGGTCGAGGGCAACACCAAGATCACGGTGAGCGGGATCTCGAAGCAGGCGGTCGGCGAGGCCGCCGCCAACATCCGCAAGCTGAAGAAGCCGGAGCCCTACAAGGGCAAGGGCATTCGCTACGCGGGCGAGAACGTCCGTCGCAAGGCAGGAAAGGCTGGTAAGTAACCCATGGCCGCTTCAGTGTCTCGGGCTAAGGGCCGTTCGGCTGCGCGTGTGCGCCGCCACGCCCGCCTGCGTAAGAAGATTGTCGGTACGGAGGCTCGTCCCCGTCTTGTGGTGAACCGCTCGGCTCGCCACGTATTCGTCCAGGTCGTCGATGACTCGAAGGGCATCACCGTCGCTTCGGCCTCCACCATGGAAGCCGATCTGCGCTCCTTCGAGGGCGACAAGACGGCGAAGGCCCGCAAGGTCGGCGAGCTCGTCGCCGAGCGCGCGAAGAGCGCCGGTGTCGGCGCCGTGGTGTTCGACCGCGGTGGCAGCAAGTACGCGGGTCGTGTCGCGGCGATCGCCGACGGCGCTCGCGAAGGGGGGCTGACCCTGTGAGCAACGAAACGAAGGAGCAGGAAGTGTCTGCAGAGGCGACTGAGACCCAGGCCGCTGCGGCCCCGGCTCAGGATCACCGCAACGAGCCCCGCGAGCAGCGTCGCGGAAGCCGCGATCGCGGCACCCGTGGCGAGCGCGGCGGTCGCGACCGCAGCGAGAGCCAGTTCCTCGAGCGCGTCGTCACCATCAACCGCGTCTCGAAGGTCGTCAAGGGCGGTCGTCGCTTCAGCTTCACCGCGCTCGTGGTGGTCGGCGACGGCAACGGCACCGTGGGTGTCGGCTACGGCAAGGCGAAGGAGGTGCCCCTCGCCATCTCCAAGGGTGTCGAGGAGGCCAAGAAGAACTTCTTCCGCGTGCCCCGCGTCGGCAGCACCATCCCGCACCCGGTGCAGGGCGAGGCCGCAGCCGGCGTCGTTCTCCTGCGTCCCGCGGCAGCGGGTACCGGTGTTATCGCCGGTGGCCCGGTTCGCGCCGTGCTCGAGTGCGCCGGCATTCACGACGTGCTGAGCAAGTCGCTCGGCTCGTCGAACACCCTGAACATCGTGCACGCGACCGTCGAGGCGCTGCAGCAGCTCGAGGAGCCCCGCTCCGTCGCAGCCCGCCGCGGTCTCGACTTCGACCGCGTCGCCCCGGCTCGCATCGTGCGCGCCGAGGCGAAGGCCGCGGCCGACGCTGCCGCGAAGGCAAAGGCAGGTGCGTAATGGCGAAGAGCCTGAAGATTACGCAGACGAAGTCCGTTATCAGTGAGAAGCAGAACCAGCGCGATACGCTGCGCAGCCTCGGCCTCAAGAAGATCGGCCAGACGGTCGTTCGCGAGGACACCAAGGCCAACCGCGGCTATGTGCGTGCTGTCGCTCACCTGGTAGAGGTTGAGGAGGTCGACGCATGAGCGACAAGAACGAAGAGCGCGAGCAGGTGCTCAAGGCGCATCACCTGCGTCCGGCTCCGGGCGCCAAGAAGGCCAAGACCCGCGTGGGTCGCGGCGAGGCGTCGAAGGGCAAGACCGCGGGTCGCGGCACCAAGGGCACCAAGGCCCGCTACCAGGTGAAGGCCGGCTTCGAGGGTGGGCAGATGCCGCTGCACATGCGCACCCCGAAGCTGCGCGGCTTCAAGAACCCGTTCCGCACCGAGTACCAGGTGGTGAACGTCGCCAAGCTCGCAGAGCTCTACCCGAAGGGTGGCGAGGTCACCGTCGAGGATCTCGTGGCCAAGGGCGCCGTCCGCAAGAACCAGCCCGTCAAGGTGCTGGGCGACGGCGACCTGCAGGTCAAGCTCGTCGTGCAGGTGGACAAGGTCTCCGGCTCGGCCGAGCAGAAGATCGTCGCCGCCGGCGGAGAGATCAAGTAAGGGCCCTCCGGGTCCGAACACCTCGAGGATGACTCGAGCAGCGGGGGCGTGGCGGAGTCGGCATTCGTGCCGCTCCGCCCACCCCCGCTTTTTCTTCACACCAGCCCGGCTCTGAGCTGAACTCGCGCTGTGGCGCGAGGACGGAAGCGCAGGCGAGCGCACAGTTTCGCCCGTAGCCTTTTAGAACTCGCGCTGTAGCGCGAGGACGAAGCGGCGGCGAACGCTGCGCGTTCCCCCTTAGCCAGCTTTGTTCTTGCTCGCGCTGTAGCGCGAGGACGAAGCGCGGTGAACGCTTCGCGTCCACCTTTAGCAGCTTCGTCCGTGTAGGCTGGTGCAATCGGTTTCTCGTCGTCAGGCGAAGGCCCCTAACGACGTTCCCAGGAGGCAGATTTTGTTCAGCGCCATCGGACGGATCTTCCGGACTCCCGATTTGCGGCGAAAGATCGTTTTCACGCTCGCGATCGTGTCGCTGTTCCGGCTCGGATCTTTCATCCCGGCTCCGTTCGTCCAGTTCGACAACGTGCAAGCCTGTCTGGTCGCCAACCAGTCCGCCGGAACCTCGGGCCTCTACGACATGATCAACCTGTTCAGCGGCGGCGCGCTGCTGCAGCTGTCGATCTTCGCGCTGGGCATCATGCCCTACATCACGGCGTCCATCATCACGCAGCTGCTGCGTGTGGTCATTCCGCACTTCGAGGCGCTGCACAAGGAGGGCCAGGCCGGTCAGGCCAGGCTGACGCAGTACACGCGCTACCTCACGATCGCGCTCGCCGTGCTGCAGTCGACCACGCTCATCACCGTCGCCCGCTCGGGCCAGCTGTTCGGTGCGGCCGCGAACCAGGCCTGCCAGAACCTCGTCTCGCAGGAGTGGTGGGCGATCCTCATCATGATCATCACGATGACCGCCGGCACCGGCCTCATCATGTGGTTCGGCGAGCTCATCACCGAGCGCGGCATCGGCAACGGCATGTCGCTGCTGATCTTCACCTCGATCGCCGCGACCTTCCCCAACGGCCTCTGGGTCATCAAGGAGGCGCAGGGCTGGGAGACGTTCTTCCTGGTACTCGCGGTCGGCCTGGTGGTCGTCGGCGCGGTCGTATTCGTCGAGCAGTCGCAGCGCCGCATCCCGGTGCAGTATGCGAAGCGCGTCGTCGGCCGCCGCACCTACGGCGGCAGCAGCACCTACATCCCGATCAAGGTGAACATGGCGGGCGTGATCCCCGTCATCTTCGCATCGGCGATCCTCTACCTGCCGATGCTGATCACCCAGTTCAACCAGCCCCAGATCGGCGAGGAGCCGAAGGAGTGGGTGGTCTGGGTGCAGAACAACCTCGTGTACGGCGATCAGCCGATGTACATGCTCGTCTTCTTCCTGCTCACGATCGGCTTCACCTTCTTCTACGTGCAGATCACCTTCAACCCCGAAGAGGTCGCCGACAACATGAAGCAGTACGGCGGATTCGTCCCGGGCATCCGCGCGGGCCGACCGACCGCGGAGTACCTCAACTACGTGCTCACCCGTATCACCAGCGCGGGCTCGCTCTACCTGGGCCTGATCGCGCTCCTCCCGCTCATCGCGCTGTCGTTCTTCGGCGCCAACCAGAACTTCCCGTTCGGTGGTGCCTCGATCCTCATCATCGTGGGTGTCGGTCTCGAGACCGTGAAGCAGATCGACGCCCAGCTGCAGCAGCGCCACTACGAAGGGCTTCTCAAGTGACGGATTCATCGACGGAACGCACCACCGCGCGACTGCTCATCATCGGTCCGCCCGGCGCAGGCAAGGGCACCCAGGCCTCCCGCATCGCCGAGCGCTACGGGGTCCCCGCGATCTCCACCGGCGACATCTTCCGCGCCAACATCAAGGGCGGAACCGAGCTCGGCCGTCGGGTGCAGGCGATCATCGAGGCCGGAGAGCTCGTGCCGGACTCACTCACGAACGAGATCGTGGCCGATCGCCTGGCCCAGGCCGACGCGGCGAACGGCTTCCTGCTCGACGGCTACCCCCGTACCGTCGACCAGGTGCACGCCCTCGACGGCATGCTCGAGGGCTCTTCGCTCGACGCGGTCGTGCTGCTCGAGGCCGACACCGACGAGGTCGTGGCGCGTCTGCTCAAGCGCGCCGAGCTCGAGGGCCGCGCCGACGACACCGAGGCCGTGATCCGTCACCGGCAAGAGGTGTACGCGGAGCAGACCGCACCGCTCATCGAACTCTTCTCGGAGCGGGGCATCCTCGTGAGCGTCGACGGTCTCGGCACCGTCGACGAGGTCGCGGAGCGCATCGCCTCCGGCCTCGACGCCCGCCTCTCGGCGACGGCGGGGCGCTAGCCGGTGGCCCGCAGAGGGGTGCTGCGTCGGTCGATCTACAAGTCTCCGGCGCAGCTGCGGCTGATGATCGAGCCCGGTCTGGCGACCGGTGCGGCGCTGACGGCGATGCGCGCGGCTGTTCGCCCCGGCATCAGCACCCTCGAACTCGACGCGATCGCGGAGGACGCGATCCGGTCCCGCGGCGGTGAGCCGAACTTCATGCTGGAGCCCGGCTACCGGCACACCATCTGCGCCAACGTCAACCAGCACGTGGTGCACGCGATCCCGACCGAACGCGGGCTCGAGCCGGGCGACATCGTCGCGCTCGACGCCGGCGCCGTGGTCGGCGGGTGGCACGGAGACGCGGCGTTCTCCGTGGTGCTGCCGGATCCGACTCGACCCGAGCACACGGCCGGGATCGAGAAGCTCAGCGATGTCACGGAGCAGGCCATGTGGCGCGGGATCGCGCGCCTCGCGACCGCGTCCCACCTGGGCGAGGTCGGGGAGGCCGTGTCTGCCTACGTGCGCGCCAACAGCGACTTCGGTGTGCTCGAGGACTACATCGGGCACGGCATCGGGCGCAGCATGCACGAGGATCCGCCGGTGTTCAACGTGCCCGTCAGGCGCCGCGGACCCGAGGTCAAGCCGGGGCTGGTCGTCGCGATCGAACCGATCATCTCGGCGGGCGGGATCGAGACCTACGTCGAGGACGACGACTGGACGGTCACCATCGCCGACGGATCGATGAGCGCGCAGTGGGAGCACTCGGTCGCCGTGCACCGCGACGGCATCTGGGTGCTGACCGCCGAGGACGGCGGGGCCTCCGGCCTCGAGCCGCTCGGCGTGAAGCCGGTTCCGATCCCGTAGCGACCCGGTCGGGCGGGCTCCCATTCCGGGAGGAACGAGGGAAGCCCGGTCGGATGCATGTTGCGCGAGGTCGGATTCAAGGGTATTCTTGATCTTTGGTGCTTTGCGCTTGTTTTCGCGTTCGCGGATTGGGACTCCAGTTCAGCGTTCTCGAGGCTGCGCAGAGCATTCGCAAGACCAGCACACACCTACGCAAGCGATAGTGAGGCTATGGCGAAAAAAGACGGCGTCATCGAGATCGAGGGACAGGTTGTCGAGGCTCTGCCGAACGCGATGTTCCGCGTCGAGCTGACCAATGGACACAAAGTTCTCGCCCATATCTCGGGCAAGATGCGTCAGCACTACATCCGGATCCTCCCCGAGGATCGGGTGATCGTTGAGCTGACGCCCTACGATCTGACCCGCGGCCGCATCGTCTACCGCTACAAGTAGGTCGCTGGAAAGTAACGGCTCGCGGCGTCCCGCGAGTACGAGGACAGCGAACAACTGAAGGAAACATCATGAAGGTCAAGCCCAGCGTCAAGCCGATCTGCGATCACTGCAAGGTCATCCGTCGCCACGGCCGCGTCATGGTGATCTGCAAGAGCAACCCGCGCCACAAGCAGCGCCAGGGCTAGCAGGTCGTCATCCCGAGCGACGACCGAGCCGCGTGATCTCTACGAGATCCCGCGATTCGCGAGTTCGCGCAGGATGCGGGTCTGCATCGTGCAGAGCACTCACAACTGAATACACCTCCAGCGCATCGAAGAACCTGCGCAGATTTCTCAGGGGCGAACGCATCGCGTTCAACCGAAATCTGCGGTGAGCCCACAAGCTCACTCCAGGGGACACCTCGGGACGGAGGCCCGAACCCCCGATACGCACCAAACCTCCATGAACCGCCAAGGAGAGCCAACATGGCACGTCTTGCAGGAGTCGACATCCCGCGCGACAAGCGCGTTGAGATCGCACTCACGTACATCTACGGGGTCGGCCGCACCAGCGCGCTGAAGACCCTCGCCGACACCGGGATCGACGGCAACATCCGCGTCAAGGATCTCAGCGACGACCAGCTCGTCGCGCTCCGCGACTACATCGAAGGCAACTTCAAGGTTGAGGGCGACCTCCGCCGCGAGGTCGCAGCCGACATCCGCCGCAAGGTCGAGATCGGCAGCTACCAGGGTCTCCGCCACCGCAAGGGCCTGCCCGTGCATGGTCAGCGCACCAAGACGAACGCTCGTACCCGCAAGGGCCCGAAGCGCACCGTCGCCGGCAAGAAGAAGTAACAGCCGGTCCACTCGACCATCACACAGAGCTTTTCAGGAGAACACTCAATGGCTGCACCAAAGACGGCGGCTCGCAAGCCGCGTCGCAAGGACAAGAAGAACGTGGTCGTGGGCCAGGCCCACATCAAGTCGACGTTCAACAACACGATCGTTTCGATCACCGACACCACCGGTGCCGTGATCAGCTGGGCCTCCTCGGGCGGCGTCGGCTTCAAGGGCTCGCGCAAGTCGACCCCGTTCGCCGCTCAGCTGGCCGCCGAGTCCGCCGCTCGCAAGGCGCAGGAGCACGGCATGAAGAAGGTCGACGTCTTCGTGAAGGGCCCGGGCTCGGGTCGCGAGACGGCGATCCGCTCGCTGCAGGCCGCGGGTCTCGAGGTCGGTTCGATCACCGACGTCACCCCGCAGACGCACAACGGCTGCCGCCCGCCGAAGCGTCGCCGCGTCTGAATTGATTGCCAAGCCGACTGCGGTCGGCTTCGACTGCCGCCTCCGGCGGCATCGGGGCACCACGATCGACATCGGCGAATGCTAGCGGCTTCCGGTCGCGACGGGATAACCGTTGCGGCCGGACGCCGAGGCTGTTTCAGTCCTTCCCTTTCCCATCAACGCATGAGTCATATAGCGGACTCCAGCGAAAGGACCACACACAGTGCTCATTGCACAGCGACCCACTCTGACTGAAGAATCGATCTCCGAGTACCGTTCGCGCTTCGCCATCGAGCCGCTCGAGCCCGGCTTCGGCTACACGCTCGGCAACTCGCTGCGTCGCACCCTGCTCTCGTCGATCCCGGGCGCGGCCGTGACGAGCGTGCGCTTCGAGGGCGTCGCCCACGAGTTCACGACCATCCAGGGCGTGACCGAGGACGTCACCGAGATCATCCTCAACATCAAGGATCTCGTCGTCTCCAGCGAGCACGACGAGCCCATCACCGCCTACCTGCGCAAGACCGGCGCGGGCGAGGTGACCGCAGCCGATATCTCCGCTCCGGCGGGTGTCGAGGTGCACAACCCCGAACTCGTGATCGCGACCCTCAGCGACTCGGCCCAGTTCGAACTCGAACTGACGATCGAGCGCGGCCGCGGCTACGTCTCGGCCGTGCAGAACCGCAACGAGGACGCCGAGGTCGGCCGCATCCCGGTCGACTCGATCTACTCGCCGGTGCTGAAGGTGACCTACCGCGTGGAGGCCACGCGCGCGGGTGAGCGCACCGACTTCGACCGCCTCGTGGTCGACGTCGAGACCAAGCCCGCCATCAGCCCCCGCGATGCCATCGCTTCGGCCGGTTCCACCCTGGTGGAGCTCTTCGGCCTCGCTCGCGAGCTCAACACCGCGGCCGAGGGCGTCGAGATCGGGCCCGCTCCGGTCGAGGTCGTCACCGAGGGCGAGCTCTCGATCCCGATCGAGGATCTGGATCTCTCGGTGCGCAGCTACAACTGCCTGAAGCGCGAGGGCATCAACACGGTGAGCGAGCTCGTGGCGCTCTCCGAGGCGCAGCTCATGAACATCCGCAACTTCGGTCAGAAGTCCGTTTTCGAGGTGCGCGACAAGCTCACCGAGATGGGCCTGTCGCTGAAGGACGCCGTGCCCGGCTTCGATGGCGCGCAGTTCTACAGCTACGAAGACGACAACAACTAACGGTCCGGCACCGTCCCGCCCGATCGCACACTTACTGGAGTAAACAATGCCCAAGCCCACCAAGGGCCCCCGCCTCGGAGGCGGCCCCGCACACGAGCGCCTGATGCTGAACCAGATGGCCTCGCAGCTGTTCGAGCACAAGCGCATCCAGACCACGGAGACCAAGGCCAAGCGGCTGCAGCCCGTGGCCGAGCGCCTCGTGACCTTCGCGAAGCGCGGCGACCTGCACGCCCGCCGTCGGGTGATGCGCCAGATCCTCGACAAGTCCGTCGTGCACGAGCTCTTCACCGAGATCGCGCCGCTGGTCGAGAACCGCGAGGGTGGATACACCCGCATCGTCAAGACCGGCTTCCGCAAGGGCGACAACGCCCCGCTGGCCGTGATCGAGCTGGTGCTCGAGCCCGTCGCTCCGAAGGCCAAGGCCCCGAAGGCCGCCGCCGAGGCCCCTGTCGAGGAGCCGAAGGAGGAGACCGAGGTCGTCGAGGAGACCGCCGAGGCCCCGGCAGAGGAGGCAGCCGAGGCTGCTGAGGCTCCCGCCGAGGAGAAGGCCGAGTAGGCTCGCCTTTCCTGCGCTGAAGCGCCCCGCCCGTCATCGCGACGGGCGGGGCGCTTCGCGTATGCGCGTCTCCCGCGCTGGGCCCATCGGCCGAAATGCACGGATGAGCTCGCGGCTGCCGGCCCATCCGTGGCCCTTGTCTTTACGCGCGCCAGTAGTTGCTGCCTCGCGTCAGATTTGGTGACATCTACTGGCGCGCGAACGTCAGGGCGGCTCCGCTCAGCGGCGGGGGAGCGCGAAGCCGATGGCCTCGCCGGGCTGCTGCAACTCGTCGAGCGCCTGCTGCACCGACGAGGCGTAGATCTCGCCGCCGCTCGGGTTGGGGTGGATGTCGTCTCCCGCGAGTGCGTCGGGCACTCCCGCGACCGCCCCGGTCCAGTCGGCGACCACGACGCCGCGATGCGCGGCGGCGAAGTCGGCGAGCGCATCGTTGACGCCGGGGATCCAGTCCCGGTCGGCGTGGGCATTGACGAGCACGACGGGCCGGTCGCCCGCGGTCTGCCGGATCGCTTCGAGTTCGTCCGGCTGCACGGGGCCGTTCGTGCCCAGGCCGATCACCAGCACCGACCGCAGCGCACCCTGCGAGGAGAGGTCGGAGACGATCCCGACGCCCGCACCCATGCCGCGCGAGACCGCTGCGTCGACGGAGATGCCCGGCAGCGCCTGTTCGAGCTCCGGCAGGCTCGCGAGCATCACGGAGTCTCCGACGGCGCTGATATCGCGCCCATCGAGTGAGACGGGGAGCGGCGGGGCCGCCGTGCCGCCGTCCGCTTTCGAACCCTTCTTCGCGCTGCTCTTCCGCTTGCCCGCCGAGTCCTCGCCCCGAGCGGGCTCTTCGGCGGGGTCGGATGCTGTCGCTCCGCCGTCTGCAGGGGCGTTGCTCGGCTCGACGGCGCGTTGATCGAGTGCGGCCTGCCCCCGGGCGATCGCCTCGGCGGCGGAGCTCAGCTGCGGTGCGGTGGCCACGGCGTAGGCGGTGGCGGGCACGGTGACCGCGAGCACCGCGCCGAGACCCGCGGCGACGAGGCGCTGGCGGCGCGAGTGATCGCCGATCCGGAACAGCATCCGGAGCGACCTGCGCAGGCCGAACCGCCGCACCGGCTGCTCGACGAAGCTGTGCGACAGCGCGGCGAACAGCACCGTGACCAGCAGGGTGAGCACGGGTGCGATCCATCCGGTGCCGAACGCCGCCCCGAGGATGAGCAGCACCGGCCAGTGCCAGAGGTAGATGCCGTAGGAGCGCTCGCCTATCCAGCGCAGCGGCTGCACATCGAGTGCGGTGCCGATCCAGGCGCCCGGCCGGGTCACGCCCCAGACGATCGCGAGCGAGGCCGCGGTGGCGAGCTGGAAGCCGCCCTCGAAGCTCGCAGCGCTGCCCTCCGGCAGCGTCCAGGCCAGCCAGCCGAGCACGCCCATCCCGGCGAGGGCCGTGATGCCGTAGAGCAGCTGCCGTGGGACTCCCGGACGCCGGGGTTCGCCCGCATCGGCCGGACGGTGCAGCAGCATCGCCATCGCCGCCCCGAAGAGGAGCCCGAAGGTGTGGCTGTCGGAGCCGAAGTAGACCCGGGTCGGGTCGGCGCCGGAGACCGACAGCTCGAACATCAGCGCGGCGGAGCCGAGCCCCAGGGTGGCGAGCGGGATCGCGCGGGAGCCGCGCCCGCGCAGACGTACGAGGGCCAGCACGAGGAGGGGGAGCAGGATGTAGAACTGCTCCTCGATGGAGAGCGACCACGTGTTGCGGAACAGCTCCGGGGTGTCGCGCGTGAAGTAGTCGGCGCCGGTTGCGATGAAGACCCAGTTGCTGACGAAGAACGCTGCGCCGGCGAGCTGGGCGGCGATGCCGACGAGGAGATCGCCTCCGATCAGCAGCGCCGCCCCGGTGCTCACGAGCAGCACCAGAGCGAGAGCGGGCAGCAGTCTGCGCGCCCGGCGTCGCCAGAACGCTCCCAGGCGAATGCCGCCGCGCAGGTCGATCTCGCGCAGCAGCAGCGAGGTGATGAGGAAGCCGCTGATCACGAAGAAGACGTCGACGCCCAGGAACCCGCCGGGCAGCGCGCTCGGGAAGAGGTGGTAGCAGAGCACCAGGCCCACCGCGATGGCGCGGAGCCCGTCGAGACCGCCGAACCGGTCGGTCTGCGATGGGGGCGTGACGGAGGGAGCCATGGGGAGTCTTTCGGCGGGCGGGGAACAGGAGGGACGCTGCCGCGGGCGCCGCCACCCAGTGTACGCGCTCGCCGCGCACCCCCGCGGCGGTACCCGCTGCACGAAAGGGGGTGGGCATTTCGGCCTGCCGCACAACGACGGCGCGGTGCGGGGATCGGCAGAATGAGGGCCATGAACAGCAGTGCACAGCTATGGCAGCAGGCGGCGACCCCCGGGGCGCCGGGCGCGCAGGAGGCTCGCGAGAAGTCGGCCTGGTGGCGGACGGTGCTCGGGGAGTACCCGACCGGGGTGACGGCGATCACCTCCGTCGACGCCGCCGGCGATCCCGTCGGCATGGTGGTGGGCACCTTCACCGCCATCTCGGAGGACCCGCCCCTCATCGGCTTCCTGCCGGCGGCGAACTCGCGCACCTTCACCGACATCAGGCGCAACGGCACGTTCTGCGCGAACGTGCTGGGCTACGAGCACGAGGATCTCTGCCGGCGCTTCGCCGCGCGCTCCGAGGACCGCTTCGACTCGGAGCACTGGGAGACGTCGGAGCTCGGCAACCACCGCCTCGTCGACGCCGTCGCCTGGTTCGAAGGGAGGATCGTCGACGTCACGGAGGTCGGCGACCACTTCTTCGTGGTCGCCGAGGTGACGGGGCTCGGGGTGGGCGACGGGAGCGCCGGCCTGCCGCTGCTCTTCCTGAAGGGAGGATACGGATCCTTCACGGTGCCCTCGCTCACCTTCGACGTCCCCGGCTTCAGCGGTCAGCTGCGCGCGGCGGAGAGCGTGCGCGACGTCGTGCAGGAGCTCGCCGACGAGACGGAGACCGAGTGCCTGCTGTCCACGCTCGTCGACGACTCCGTGCTCGTGCTCACGGCTGCGAACCTGCTGCCGATCCGGCCGCGCAACGGCATCGTCGGCATGAACTTCCCCTTCGCCGCGCCGCTCGCGCCGGCGCTCGCGGCGTGGACCAGCGCCGAGGGGCTGAAGCTCTGGGAGGAGAACTCCCGGCACCTGCTGGGGGCGGTGGACCGCCCGCTGATCGCGCGCCTGCTCGCCTGGGTGCGCGAGCGCGGCTACGCGACGACGGTGGGCGAGAGCTCGGTCGGCTTCGACGAGATCGTCAACGACCCCGCGGCGTCGCGGGTCGAGCTCTCGGACGCCTGGAACGCGGTGAAGGCCAACCTCGGGCACGTGCTCGACGGGAGCGTGCCCGGACCCGACGGAGAGGCGGTGCCGCTGACCTCGCTGCAGTTCCCCGTGTTCGACGCGGACGGGCGGGCGCAGTTCGAGCTTGTCGTGTCGGGCTTCGATCCGCACCCCTCCGAGGAGGCGCTTCAGGCGCTCGTGACGCGCGGGAAGACGGCGGCGGCGACGCTCACGGAGCTCGTCGGCGGGGTGGCTGCGCCGGATTACCGCTGAGCGGGGCGTTTCGGGAGGACATCACGGATCTCAGGGTCTGGCGGTGGATCCTGCGATGCTTCGGCTCGTCGCACCGGCGCAGTGGCGCCGCCACGGATCGCGCGAAATCGCTGGCGCGATTTCTCTCAAGCGATCCGTGCTCGCTCAGCACACCGCTCCTTCGTCGCGCAGGATGACGGGCAGAGGGGCGTGCTCGCACAGGATACGGGTAAAGGGGACCGATCAGGAAAGGGCCTCCGGGCCGCGGGATCTCCGCGGCCCGGAGGCCCTTTCCTCGGCGGCGTCCGGCGTCCGCCGTCCGCTCAGACGTGGGAGTGGTAGGTGTTCCACTCCCAGTCGGTCACCGAGCGGGCGTAGTTGGCGGCCTCGCGCATCTTGATGGCCGAGTAGATGTCCACGAACTCGGAGCCGAAGCCGCTGGAGAGCAGCTCGTCGGCGCGCAGCGCGGCGACGGCTTCGTCGAGGGTGCGGGGCAGGCGCTCCCCGGTCGCGACCGGCTCGAGCCCGCGGGTGATGCCGTCGCGGGCGGCGTGCAGCATGGCGGCGAGCAGCAGGTGCGGGCTGGCGCTCGCGTCGCCGGCGCGCAGCTCGACGCGGGTCGCCTTGCCGCGCTCGGCCGGGATACGCAGGTAGGTGTACCGATTGTCCTCGCCCCAGTTTGCCGAGTCGGGAGAGAGGCCCTCGCCGTGGAGGCGCTTGTAGGAATTCACGGTGGGCGAGGTGAAAGCCGTGAGCGCGGGCGCGTGCGCCTGCAGGCCGCCGAGCACGTGGCGCATGGTGTCGTTCAGCCCGTCTCCGGCGAGCACGTTGCGGTCGCCGTCCCACAGCGAGAGGTGCACGTGGAGGCTGCTGCCCTCTTCGCCCTGGATCGGCTTCGCCATGAAGTTGGCCGAGTAGCCCTCGATCGTGGCGAGCTCCTTGAGCGCGGTCTTAAGGAGGAAGACGTCGTCGGCCGCGGTGAGCGTCGGTGCGTGACGGAGGTTGACCTCGAACTGGCCGGGAGAGAACTCGCGATTGAGCACCGTGACGTGGATGCCGAAGTCGATGAGCTGGCGGTGGATGCGGCCGAGCACGCCCTTGGGGTCGGTGATACGGTCGATCGTGTACGAGACGCCGTCGAGGCTGTAGGGGGTGCGGGTCGCGCGGCCCGCCGCATCGCGCTCGAAGAGGTAGAACTCGGGCTCTCCGGCAGCGACGCCGGTGAGCCCGTGCTCGTCGGCCATCGCCCGGATCGCGCGCTCGAGCTGACCCCGGGCGCAGAGCTGCGAGGCCGAGCCGTGCTCCCTCAGCGTGGACATGAGCCAGACGGAGTCCGGTTCCCAGGGCGGCACGAAGGCGGAGGCCGGGTCGACCTCGGCATGCAGATCGGGATGCCCGGCCAGCTGTGGGAACTCGGTCTCGTCGACCGGTACGCCGAACAGATCCTCCGCCACGCTCATCTTCGAGTAGGCGACGCCGTCGAGCACGGAGTCGAGCTCCGAGACCGGGTACTGCTTGCCGCGCTGCCGGCCGAAGAGGTCGGGGTGGATCACGCGGATCACCTTGATGCCGCGTGCCAGCAGGCGGTCGAGATGCTCGAGGTCGGCGCCCCGTTCGGCGCGAGGAGTGGCGGATGTCATGGTGTCGGGTCCTCTTGTTCCGTGTGTGACCGAGGTCGGGTGGACCGCTTCGGCGGCGCCCGACCGGGAGCTTGTCAGGTCGGTGGATGTTGATTACACTACTATAAGTGTTTGCTAAAAGAAACACCGGGCACAGGACTCCACGCTCCCGGCCTCGAGACCGCGAAGGACAGGTAACCCCATGATCAAGCTCTACGACATCGACCACGTGAAGTTCGGAGTCGAGGACCTCGACGCCGCTCAGCACGCCTGGGAGGCGGAGTTCGGCCTCCACACCACCGAGAAGGATCCGAACGAGGTCAAGCTCGCCATCAACTACGAGCCCTACTCGGTCATTATCGAGAAGTCGAACGACCGCGGTATCCAGTACACGGCTTACAACCTGCACCCAGACTTCACGCTCGACGACGCGGAGAAGCACCTGAAGGAGATGGGCGTCGATTACACCCGCACCGACGGGGCGGTCGACTTCATCGACCCCGAGGGCCACGGCGTCGCCTTCGTGCCCTACCGCCCGCGCACTGGCCAGGACGTGTACCCGCTCGCCTCGCGCCACACCGACAGCCTCCGCCCCGGCCGCTACCGCAAGCTCGGTCACGTCAACTACCTGGTGAAGGACGTCGACACGATGGTCGACTTCTACGTCAACGTCGTCGGCCAGCAGGTCGCTGATCGTCTCGGCCCCGACGCCGGCGCCTTCATGCGCGTGGGCGCCGACCACCACGTCAACGCCTTCGTGAACGCGGGTCAGTCGCACCTCCACCACGTGGCCTTCGATCTCGGAGACTGGGGCGCGATCCCCGCGACCTTCGATCACCTCGCCCAGCACGGCCGCGTGTTCCCGTGGGGCCCCGTGCGGCACGGTATCGGCGGCAACCTGGCCGGCTACGTGCGCACCCCCGAGTTCGACTGCTTCATGGAGCTCTACGTCGACATGGAGCAGCTCGACGACCTCCATGTGCCCCGCGAGTTCCCCGACGACCGCCACTCGTCGAGCGTCTGGGGTATGCTTCCCCCGCGTTCGTACTTCCGCTTCGACGACGAGTCGATTGCGCAGGAGCGCGAGAGCCACCGCGGGATCTACGACTGAGTTCTCGCGGAGGAGCGAGGAACGCAGGAGCGAAGGGGATCCGGAGAGGGCGATGCGATGGTGACCCTTGGGGGCGAGACCGGCCGGGCCGGGCCCCCGTCCTCCGATACCGATGAGCGGCTGAGGCATCTCGTCTCGGCCGCTCGCACGGGCGGTCTCGCCTACATCCTCGGCTCGGTGCGCCGGGCGGTGGGGGCCGAGGTCGCTTTCTTCGACATGAGCGGGAACGTGCTCTCGTCGGCGCCCGCGCGCACGCTCTGGGACTTCGAGCGCGTGCTCGAAGCGCGTCGCTCGGGGCCCGGCTCCGACACGCCGTTCACGGTGCTCCCGGTCGACCTCGAGGGTGACACTGTCGGGCTCCTCGTGGCGCGTACGACGGAGGATCCCTATCGTATGCTGCCCGTCGCCATCGACCTGCTGGCCCTCGAGATCTCGAAGCTGCGTGCGAAGCAGCTGGGCCAGTCGCAGCTGCTCGCGGCGCTGCTGGAGGACATCTTCGCCAAGCGAGTGTCGGATACGGACGCCGCGGCCCGCCTGGCCCCCTTCGGGATCGAGGCCGGCCGCAGGAACCGCGTGCTCGTGGGGTGGAACCCCGCGGCCGCTTCGGGCCGCCAGCAGCTGTACTGGGGGAGCCTCTACTCGCTGGTGCGGGACCAGCCCGATCCGCTCGCCCGTGTGCGGATCGGTGACCAGACCGTCATGGTGGTGCCGGACGACGCGATGGCCTGGCGCCTGGCCGAGACCCTGCAGGCGCACCTGCTCGGGGACGGCCAGGAGGCGGCCTCCACCGTGCGCGTGGGCGTCGGTCTGCCCCACGCGGGTACCACCGGCCTCCGCGCGAGCTACTACGAGGCACTCACCGCGGTGCAGGAGGGCAGCGGTGTGCGCAGCCCCCGGCGCGCCGATCTCGCGCGACTGTTCGTGATGACGAACACGGCGGACTCGCTGCGCGACATGGCGCGGGAGATCCTCGGACCGCTGCTCGAGTACGATCGCGCGCACGGCAGCGATCTTATGCGCACGCTGCGCGTCTTTCTCGAGAACAACCGCAGCATCCAAGCGACCACCGAGGCGTTGTTCGTGCACCGCAACACCCTGCGATACCGTCGAGGGCAGATCGAGGAACTGCTCGAGATGGACCTGGACGACAGCGCGCACATCGCGAATCTGTGGCTGGCCTTCGCCATCATCGATGACGAGACCGCACGGGACGGAGAATCATGACCGACACGTCGGGGACCTACCTCTGGGAATCGGAGGCGGAGCTGGCCACGGACCAGCCGGAGGACGCGGCGAACTACTACGAGTGGCTGCTCGGGCTGCCCGCCGGATCCCGGCCCGGCGAAGCGCTGAGTCGGATCGGCGTCACGGACGTCCGGGCTCCCGAGGGCGCCCGGAGCGGCTGGATCCCCGTCTTCCTCGTCGACGACGTCGACGCGGCCCTTGGACGGCTCGCGCCCGGCACCTGGAGCCGGATCGACTCCGGCGACCCCGACAGCCCCTACGTGGTGGACGAGCAGGGGATCGTGGTGCGGCTGCGCGGGCGCGGCGGGGGGACCCCCGAGAACGCGGTGGCCTTCGACTGCTCGGCGCTCGACGTCGCCGTCGCGGCGCGCTTCTACTCGCGGCTGCTCGGCCTCGACATCGTAGAGGTCGTCGACGACACCTACGACATGCGCTTCCTGCTGGACGCCGGGCGGATCGTCGCCGGCATCTTCCAGCTACACGGCGTCGAGCGGATGAACCGTCAGCCCGCGTGGATCACCTACTTCGAAGTCGATTCGGTGGAGGAGTCGGTTACCCGGGCCGTGCAGTCCGGTTCGCGGGTGAGGATCCCGCCCGTCGACTCTCCGCTCAACCGGTACGCGGTGCTCGACGATCCCTGGGGGAACATGTACGGCTTCAGCACCCTGTTCGCCGAGAACTGGCTCAGCACGGTCGCCGTGCGCGTGCTCAGCGAGAGCTCTGAGCGTGGTGCGGCCGAGGCCGCACTCCGCGACGCGTAGCGGGCGCCGATAGGCTTCGTCATTCTGCGCGAAGTCGCAGAATCCATGCGTGTGGATCCTGCGACTCGCAAGCTCGCGCAGGATGACGGGGAACCAATCGGCGGAACCTCTCAGCGGGCGCCGCGGGTCGTGCCGCGCGCTCGGCAAGGCGCGGTCGTGCCTCTCTCCGGGCGCGGTTGTGCACGCTGCACCACGGCGATGCGCCCCTGTGCGGAGCGCACAGTCGGGCCCCGCGAATTCGTTCCGCGGCGGCTGGAGCCGGCCTCGGTGGGGTTGGAATACTGGCGGACATCCGCACACGACGCAAGGAGCGACGAGGATGTCCCGAGCCAAGATCAGCCCCGACACGATACTGGAGACCGCGAGCGGTTCTCAGCGCACGACCCCGTCGCTGCGCGAAGAGCCCGGCCTCTCGGGGCCCTACGCCACGACCCCCGTGACGGAGCGCGATCCGCAGACCCGCGCCGAGGTCGTCCGGCTCATCGAGGCTGCTCGGCAGATCCGTCCGCTGCTGCGCGAGCGGCAGCAGGAGACCGAGGAGAACGGCCGCTTCGCCCCGGACGTCAACGACTACTTCGTGGAGAACGGCTTCTACAAGATGCTCATGCCTAAGCTCTTCGGCGGCCTCGAGATCGGCATCGCCAACTTCTTCACGGTGATCTCGGAGGTCGCCCGCGGGTGCCCCTCCACCGCGTGGTGCCTCTCGCTCTCGTGCGCGCACAGCCTCACCCTCGGCTCCTACTGGGATGCGGAGGCCCAGCACGAGATCTTCGGCGAGCACGGGTACATGACGGCGCCCGCCTCGGGCAACCCGATGGGGGCGAAGGCCGAGCGCGTGGAAGGCGGGATCCGCCTCTCCGGCAAGTGGCGCTACTGCTCGGGCGCCCCTTACTCGACCCACTTCTTCCCGACGGTCATCGTGCCCGCCAGCGACACCGAGCCGGAGTACCGCGCGTGGGCCGTCGTCAGCCGCGAGGACTACACGGTGCTCGACGACTGGGGCGCCGTGATAGGCATGCGGGGCAGCGGCTCGAACGGCATCGAGATGCAGGACGTGTTCGTGCCCGACCACCGCATCTGCGCCGAGACCTGGACCACCGACATCGACGGTCCGACCGTCGGCTTCGAACTCCACGGCAACCCCATGTACTCCGGGGTGTTCTTCGGCTTCGCCGAGGGCGAGGTCGCGTCGGTCTCGGTCGGCCTCGGCTACGCGGCGTGCGACGAGTACGAGCGCATCATCCGCACCACGAAGGCGCCGTTCAGCGCGAGCAACAGCCTCCGCGCCGACAACGACGACTGGCGCCGCGTGCTCGGCATGTCGATGTCGCGCATCGACGCCGCGAGCGCGACCCTCATCCGCAACGGCGACCTCTACGAGGAGTTCGGCCGGCAGGTCGCCGCAGGCGAGGCCCCGTTCGACGCCTCGCGCTCCATGCGGCTCAACAACAGCCACTTCGTGGTGGAGGAGCTCGTCTGGGAGGCGGTGCAGGAGATGATCCGCACGGCCGGCACGACCGCGTCGATGGACGGCCAGCGCCTGCAGCGCTACTTCCGCGACATCTGGGCGACGATGAGCCGCGCAGACCAGTTCCAGTTCTTCGCCGCACCCGCAGTGGGCTACCACTTCGACGGCACCGCGTTCTCCGAAGGGGCATGAGCATGACCACCACGATCGACTACCCGGTCGGCGCCTCCGTCTGGCAGGAGCTGCACGTGCGCTCCGTCGAGGGCCTCGCCGACTTCTACCGCGTCGTGCTCGGCCTCGAGCTGCGGCTCGACGGCGGCCGCGGCTTCCTCGAGCTGGCGGGTGACCGCGTCGCCGGCGTGCTCGTCGACCCCGAGCTGCCCGAGGGCGAGATCGGCTGGCACGTCTTCCTCGGCGCGGAGAGCCTGGCCGAGGCCGTCGCGCGTGCCGTCGCGGCGGGCGCGACGGTGCTGCGCGCGTCGGAGCCGCTGCTGATCGAGGGCGAGGCCGCCTGGCTGCTCGATCCCTTCGGTGCCCCGTTCGGGCTGGCCGTTCCCGCCCCGGGGCAGGCCGTCCCGCCCTCGACCGAGATCGGCCGGATGGTGCTCGTCGACCCCACCAACCATGACATCGAGGCCCAGGTCGCGTTCCAGCAGGCGCTGTTCCCCGGTGACGTCCACGATCCGATCGAGCCGCACGAGGTGTGCTTCTTCCGCGACGCCGACGGCGTCGCGCTGCGCGGCTCCTACGAGGTCGCCGAGGAGATCCGCGAGTTCCTGCCGCCGCACTGGCTGCCCTGGTTCGCGGTCGCCGACCAGGGGGTGGCGGTCGACGCCGCAGCGGCCGCGGGCGGCACGGTGAACGCGCGCGACAACGTGAACCGCTTCGGCACCTGGGGCGTCGTCGTCGATCCGGCGGGCGGCGTGCTCAAGACCTTGCAGGTGCCCGACTCGGGCATCTGATCCCTCGCCGGGCGGAGGGCCGCCCGGCGACCCATCACGAAACGCACTTCCCGCTCCGGGAAGCCTCAGAGAGGACAATGATGTCTACAGATACCGCGGTCGAGACCGCAGCGGGCTCCGCCCGCCTGCGGGGAAATCTCGGCCCGATCGCGATCGTCTTCATGGTGGTCGCGGCAGCCGCGCCGCTGACGATCCTCGTCTCATCGCCGACGAACATGATCAACGGCAACGGCGCGGGCCTGCCCGTGGTCTACTTCTTCATGCCGCTCCTGCTCCTGCTGTTCGCCCCGGGATTCGCGGCGATGACGCGGTACGTCCCCAAGGCCGGAGCGTTCTACTCGTACGTCACCGCGGGCCTCGGCCGGAAGGTCGGAGTCGGCGCCGGCTTCGTCGCCATGACGGGGTACCTGATCTTCCAGAGCTTCGTCTACACCCTCATGGGGCTCTCGATCAACGAGACCATCGTCGGCTTCTTCGGGCCCGACTCGTTCCAGCCGCCCTGGTGGGTCTGGACCATCGCGATGATCATCGTCGTGGCGATCCTCGGCATCACGAACATCGACGTCAACGCCAAGGTGCTCTCCTTCGTGCTCATCGCGGAGGTGCTGGTCGTCATCATCATGAACGTCGCGATCCTCATCCAGGGCGGCATCCCCGCCGAGGGCATCTCGATCACCGAGCAGTTCACCCCCGAAGTGTTCTTCTCCGGATCGGTCGCGATCAGCCTGCTGTTCGGCTTCAGCATCGGCCTCGGCTTCGAGGCCACGGCGATCTTCCGCGACGAGGCGCGCGATCCGGAGAAGACGATCCCGCGGGCGATCTACATCGCGATCATCTCGGCCTCGCTCTTCTACTTCTTCGCGTTGTGGGGCTTCATCCAGGGCTGGGGCACCCAGGGGATCATGGACCTGCTCCTTACCGACGAGACCGCGCAGTTCTGGATCGTCTACGAGACCGCCGCCACCTATGTCGGCACCGTCTTCATGCAGATCATGCAGATCATCGCGCTGACCTCGATGTTCGCCTGCGTGCTCGCGTACCACAACATCTCCGCCCGCTACCTGCACTCCATGGGCCACTCGGTGCTGCCGCAGAAGCTCAGCTTCGTGCACCCGAAGAGCGGCGCGCCCTATGTGGCCTCGCTCACGACGACGGCGGTCGGGCTCATCATCATCGTGCTGTGGCTGCTGTCGGGCATCGACCCCTACGTGTTCTTCGGATGGGAGATCGCACTCGGCTCGCTCGCGCTCATGATGGTCTTCGTGCTCACGAGCATCGCGATCTTCGTCTACTTCCGCAGGAACCCGACCAACCGGAAGAACCTCTGGGTGTCGACGGTCTCGCCGCTGCTCTCGTTCCTGGTGTTCGGCGGGATCATGGTGAACGCGATGGTCAACTTCTCCGCCCTCTCCGGCGCGGTGGACAACGCGCTGCTCAACACGGTCCTCATGATCCTGCCGGTGGTCTTCTTCCTGGTGGGGGTCGTCGCGGCCACGATCACGCAGCGGCGCAGCCCGGAGCGCTACGAGGGGCTCGACCACACCCAGCGGAACACGGTGGTGTAGCGCGGGCCGCCCCGGTCATCCTGCGCGACGCCGCAGGATCCATCGCGTAGATCCTGCGGCGTCGCGCAGAATGACGAGGGCGGGGCGCAGCATGACGGGGGAGGGACGCAGAACGACGGTCTAGGGTCGGTGGACGAGCGGCGGCAGCGCGGAGAGCGTGTGCAGGCCGGGCGGCGCGGCGAGCGCGTCCGGGATCCGGTTCACCATCTGCGTCGCCGTGCTCGTCAGCCCCTGGCTCGCGCTCACGCGCAGCTCCGCGTCGGGCAGGCCCGACAGGCGCCAGTGCTCGGAGGAGCGCGCGCCGACCAGTGCGGTGTCGTGCAGTACGAGCGGGATCCCCTCCGCCGTCTCGAGCCGCACCGTGAGGCGTGAGCCTGCGATCGTGCCCGGATCGATGCGCCGTTCGCCCGCCGCCAGAGCGGCGGTGAGCGGCGCATCGGAGGTCGCCGGACCGAGCCGGCTCTCGGCCGCGACGACCGTGAGGCCCATGCCCGCGGCGATCGCGTGCAGCGATTGGTGGGCGGCGCCCGGAGCGGGATCGGCGCTGCGCTCGACGGGGTACTCGGCGAGGGGGCGGCCGAGAAGGGCGGCGACCGCGGCGTTGGCCGAGCGGCTCGCGGCGAAGGGCCGCACGCACTCGCCCTCCAGCCGGGACACGCGGGTCGCGATCCCGGTGAGCGCGAGCGGGAGGTGCACCCACAGCGCGTCCACGTGGCCGCTCGCGAGCACGGCGGCGCCCCCGGCTGCGGCGCGGGCGTGGAGCCGGTCGGCCGTGTCCGGGTCGTTCGCCCACGGCGCGAGCGCCTCCTCGGCCGCCGTGACCACCGCGCACCCGGCGTCGACGCAGACCGCCACCGCGTCGGCGGTCGCGGCGAGGGTCGACGCCGTCGACATGAGCGCCACCTCCGGCCGCGTCTCCGCGATGGCAGCCGAGAGGTCGTCGCGCACGACGACGCCGATCGGTCCGATGCCCGCGAGCTCGCCCGCGTCCTGTCCCACCGCCCCGCCGCGGCCCACCGCTGCCGCGATCGTGTGCCCCCGATCGAGCAGCAGCGGCACGATCAGGCGCCCGACGGCGCCCATGCCGACGAGTGCGATGCGTGATCCCATTCGCGACCTCCTGTCGTCGCCGTCAGGGTACCCGCGCTTCTGCTCGCGACACGCCGCCCGCCCCGATCGCCCGCGATCGCTGTGCCGCGGTCCAGCCGCCGGGGCGGGCTTTGTGCGACCGTCCATAGCGGGCGGCGTGCGGCTGGAGTGGAGTGGACGGGAGCGGCGAGACGGCCGTTCCGAGGCGTGCGAGGAGGAGAGCGATGCCGACAGCGGCTCCCGTCCGTCCCCGCCCCACTGTGGCCGGCGCCTGGGCGAACCGGTCGCTGCGGCTCGTCGGCGGCCTCGTGCTGTTCGGGATCGCGATCGCGCTGCTGGCCCGCGCGCGGATCGGCGTGCCGCCGTGGGACGTGCTCGCGCAGGGCGTCGCGCACGCCTTCGGCCTCACCTTCGGCGCATCGACCATGATCGTGAGCGCCGTCGTGCTGCTGCTCTGGATTCCACTGCGCCAGCGCATCGGCGTCGGCACCCTGGTGAACGTGCTCGTGACGGGACCCGTCGTCGATCTGACGCTGCTGTTCATCCCCGAGGGACTGCCGCTCCCCGTGCGGATCGGGCTCTTCGCGGCCGGCGTGCTCGTGCTCGGGATCGGCACGGGGATCTACCTCAGCGCGGCCCTCGCCCCGGGGCCCCGTGACGGGCTCATGACCGGCCTGCACGCGCTGACCGGCTGGAACATCGGGCTCGTGCGGACGGGGATCGAGCTCGCCGTGCTGGCGGCCGGGTCGCTGATGGGCGGCAACCTCGGCTGGGGGACGCTCGCGTTCGCGCTGCTGATCGGACCGGTCTGCTCGGTCACGATCCCCCTCTTCGCGCGGGACTGGAGCCGCGCGGCCCCGACGACCACCGAAAGAGAAAGGAATGCGCATGAGTGCATCGAAGGTTGACTGGTTCCCGATCCCCGGCAAGGAGGATCTGGAGCTGCCCATCTCCCAGGGCGCCGCATCGGGCAACCTGGTGATCATGACCCAGGTGCCGCAGCAGGCGGACGGCACCCTCAACCTCGGATCGGCGGAGGAGCAGGCGCGCCAGTGCCTCCAGAACTTCGCGACCGAGCTCGAGAAGGTCGGCAGCGGCCTCGACCGCGTGCTGAGCATCACGATCTACCTCACCGATCTCGAGGACTTCGGCGCGGTGACCGGGGTCTGGGGCGAGTTCTACCCCGGCCGCGGCCCGGGGCGCACGACGGTCGGCGTGGCCGACCTGCACCCGGCTGGGCTGCGCGTCGAGATGACCGCGTTCGCGGTGCGGGACGCCTGAGATCGCAGTCGTCCGTTCGGTGCGGTGCGCGGTATGTGCATGCCGCCCACCGCACGGGGGGGTTCCTCGTGCGGCAGCACAGATGCTACTGAAGTAACCCAATCGTTTCTTTTAAGTGTTGAATTCCGGGTGGGCGGCTGATTATGTTGGTGACTCAGTAAGCAACGCAGCTGGCACCGGGAGGACATGTGGAGCCCTTGCAGGATCGACCCGCAGTGCACATCGAGGCCGTCGGAATCGAGAAGCACTACGGCGGAGTCCGAGCGCTCCGCGGCGTCGACGTGAGCATCCGCCGCGGCGAGGTCCACGCCCTCATCGGTGAGAACGGGGCGGGCAAGTCGACCCTCGGCAAGATCATCTCCGGGCAGGTGCGGGCGAGCGCCGGACGGATCAGGGTCGACGGCCGCGAGGTCTCCTACCGCGAGCCGCACGAGGCGCTGGCCGACGGCATCGCGATGATCGACCAGGAACTGGCCCTGCTCCCCGACAGCTCCGTACTCGACAACGTCTTCCTGGGCAGCGAGCGCAGCCGCGGCGGTGTCCTCGACCTCGCCGCGCAGCGGGCCCGCTTCACCGAGTTGCTCGCCGAGACCGGCTTCGACCTCGACCCGCGGGCCCTCGTGAGCGAGCTGCGACTGGCGGATCAGCAGAAGGTCGAGGTGCTCCGCGCCCTCGCCCGGGACGCCGAGCTCATCGTCATGGACGAGCCGAGCGCCTCGCTCAACCCGATCGAGGTCGCGCAGCTCCACGCGATCATCCGCGGGCTCAAGGCGCGCGGCGCCACCGTCGTCATCGTCTCCCACTTCCTCGAGGAGGTGCTCGCGATCACCGACGCGGTGACCGTGCTGCGCGACGGATCGCTCGTGCAGACGAGCCGCACCGCCGACGAGACCAAGGAGGCCCTCATCTACGCGATGCTCGGCCGTCACCTGGCCGAGGAGGAGGCCCGATCCTTCGGCGGCGAGATCGGGGGAGCCCCGGTGTTCGAGGCCGTCGACCTCGTCAACGACGCGCTCCGGGGGGTGTCGCTCGCGGTGCGGCCCGGGGAGATCCTCGGCATCGGCGGCCTCGTCGGCAGCGGCCGCACCGAGCTCTGCCGTGCCATGTTCGGGGCGGATCGCCTGGTGTCGGGCGAGCTGCGGCTCGACGGCGAGCGCGTGCGCTACTCCGACCCCTTCGGCGCGATCCGCGCCGGGGTCGCCATGCTGCCCGAGAACCGGAAGGAGCTCGGGCTGCTGATGGGACGCTCCATCACCGAGAACATCACGCTGCCGCACGTCGGCCGGTTCTCGAGATTCGGGATCCTCAGCCCCCGTCGGGAGCGCCGCCGCGCCCAGGAGCTCGCCGCCCGCGTCGGCGTGAAGACCCCCAACGTCGACGACCTCGTCTCCACCCTCTCGGGCGGCAACCAGCAGAAGGTCGTGCTGTCGAAGTGGCTCGTCGAGAACCCGCGCGTGCTGATCGTCGACGAGCCGACCCGCGGCGTCGACGTGGGGGCGAAGGCGTCGATCTACGAATTGCTCCGCGAGCTCGCCGCTCAGGGCATCGCCATCATCGTGGTGTCGAGCGAGATCGAGGAGCTCCTCGCCCTCGCCCACAGCATCGTCGTCATGTCGCGCGGGCACCTCGTCGCCCGCTTCGACCGGAGCCGGGCGACGAAGGACGCGCTGCTCGCCGCCGCGTTCACCGTGCCCGGGGCGGACGGCCCCGGAGGCGCGGAGGTTCCGGCCCCGATGGCCGATCCCGAACCCCGCGAAGCCCCGCCCGCGGCGGCCTCGCACCCGGACCACCCAGTGAAGGAGACGATCGCGTGACCACCCAACTCGAGCGGGGAGCCGCGCCCGCGAACGCGCCCGAGCGCACCGCAGGCGGCGTCGGCCGATTCGTCGTCGACAAACTCCGCGACTACGGCATCGTGCTCGCCTTCGTCGTGCTGTTCATCGTGCTGGCCAGCACCTCCAAGGCCTTCCTCACGCCGAACAACCTGCTGAACCTGCTCGACCAGAGCGTCACCGTCGGCATCCTCGCCTGCGCCGCGACCCTCGTGATCATCGCCGGCGGCTTCGACCTCTCGATGGGCGCGGTGTTCGCCGTCTGCGCGATCATCGGCGCGCAGGTCTCGAACGCGGCCGGCGTGCCGCTCGGGATCCTCGCCGCGCTCGCCTCCGGCGCGGTGTTCGGCGTGCTCAACGGTGTGCTGACCACCGTCGGGAAGCTGAACCCGTTCGTCGCGACGATCGCGACGACGATGGTGTTCCGCGGCCTCGCCCTGGCCATCTCCGGTGGCTTCCTCATCACGATCGCCGATCCCTCGTTCAAGCTGCTCGCCCAGCCGCGCGTCTTCGGGGTGAAGGTCTCGATCCTCATCTTCATCGCGTTCGCGCTGCTGTGCGCCTTCCTGCTGAACCGCACGGTCTTCGGACGCCACATCTTCGCCGCCGGCGGCAACGCGCAGGCGGCCCGCCTCGCCGGCGTCCGGGTGAACCGCGTGCGCGCGACGACCTACGTCATCATGGGCGTCGCGGCCGCGCTGGCCGGCCTCATCTCGGCCTCCCGCACCCTCACCGTCGACGGCAACACGGGCTCCGGCATCGAGTTCACCGCGCTTGCCGCGGTGCTCGTCGGCGGCACCTCGGTCATGGGCGGCTCCGGCGCGATCTGGCGGACGGTGCTCGGCGTGCTCCTGCTGCAGCTCGTCAGCAACGGCTTCAACCTGCTCGGCGTCGAGCCCACCTACCAGCGCATCTTCATGGGCGTCATCATCATCCTCGCGGTGCTCTGGGACGTCTGGATGCGACGCAGCGCGCGATCCTGACCCGGGCTCCGATCAGGATCCCGAACCCGAAACACCTCGAAACACCCCGATACCCCGAAACACACCGATACCTGAGGAGAACCAGAGTTATGCGAAAGAACACTCAGCGGCGAGTGCTCGTGCTGGCGGCCACGGCGGCGACCGCCGCGCTCGCGCTCACGGGCTGCAGCGGCGGCACCGACGACACCGGCGGAGACGGCGAGAGCGGCGAGTTCGTGCCGAGCTTCGCGTTCATCACGGGCGACATCTCCGATTTCGGCCAAGTGCAGATCGAAGGCATGGAGTCCGTCGTCGAGCCGCTGGGCGGCAAGGTGACGGTGTTCGACAGCGACAACGCCGAGTCCCAGAACTCCGACTGCATGGACATCGTCTCGTCCGGGCAGTACAACGGCATCATGCTGAACGCGCTGAGCGGCGCGGGCGCCGTGCCCTGCGCCGAGGCCGCGGCGGAGGCGGGCATCCCGGTCGTCGCCGTCGAGACCGTCGTCGGCCCCGACGCGACCAAGATCGAGCCGCAGGTGGACGGCGTCATCGCCTCCGCGGTGTTCTCGAACGAGGACGCGGGCATGGCGACCGTCGAACTGCTCAAGGAGGGCTGCGCGGACTTCGACCCCTGCAAGTACATCCACATCGTCGGCTCGCAGCAGTACGAGCTCGAGGCGAACAAGCTCAAGGTCATCGAGCGCGAGCTCGGCGGCGACTCGAAGTACGAGCGCGTCGCACTCGGCGAGGACGGCTACAACCCGGAGCAGGGGCGCCAGGTCGCGGCCGAGCTGCTGTCGGGCAACCCCGACGCCAACGTGATCCTGAACTCCGGCGACTCCTCGGCCGTGCAGGTCATCTCGATGCTCGAGGAGGAGGGTCGCGACGACATCGTGGTGCTCGGCGACGGCGCGAGCCGTCAGGGCGTCGAAGCCATCAAGGCCGGCACCCTGCTCGGCACCACCCGACTCGCGCCGCGCACCATGGGCGAGGTCGCGGCGACCGCGCTCGTGCAGTCGAACCGCGGGGAGGACGTCATCTCGCAGGAGGAGATCGCCGATCAGCTCGCGCCGATCGCCTTCACCGCCGACAACATCGGCGACTTCGAGGGCCAGTGGGGCTGACCGCGAGGCTGAACGACTGAGGGGGCGGGTTCGTGAGAACCCGCCCCCTCAGCCGTCGGGGCGATGCCGCGCGCCCCCTCAGGCGGGCGTACCGGGGAAGCGGGCGCCGACGAGCTCGGTCAGGTGCTCCGCGGCCTCCTGCGCCCGCTCGACGACTGCGGCGAAGCTCTGCTCCGCTCCGTCGGTCTGCAGCCCGGTCACCACGAGCTCGAACTCGACCTGCCCGCTCGCGCCCAGCACCGGGAACTGCAGCGAGAAGACGTCGGGGTGGTGCGTTCCGGCGTCGAGCGTCCGCTCGACGTCCTGGGACACGGCCGCCCACAGCTGGGAGAGATCCGCCCGGGTGCTGGTCGGGTCGTTCGCGATGCGCTCGAAGTCCATGCCCATCCGGTCGCCGGCCGAGACCGCGTAGCCACGCTCGCGCACCGTGTCGAGGAGGCGCCCGAGCAGGGGGCGGTCGACCCGGCCGAGCAGGTGCCGCGAGTTCTCGTACCAGGACTTCTGGCGCTCCTCCGACCCCCACGCGGCGAGCACGGGTGCGACCGGGGCAGCGAAGGGGAACACCATGCCGATGACGCCGTCCTCGGGCCTCGTGGGCAGCAGGTTCGCCGCAGAGAGCACGAGCACCGAGTCGTTCACGATCGTGGCGAGCAGGCACTCCGTCCCCGTGTCGTCGGCCAGCTGCTGCACGATCTCGCCGATCGCGTTCGCGATGCGCATCCGCAGGGCGAACGCGGCGACGTCGAAGCCCTCGTTCGGAGCGCTGAAGGAGCCGTAGCCGCCCTTCAGGAAGAGCAGCGGCAGCCCGGAATTGCCGTCGCCCACTCCGAGATCCGACACCGAGGCGATGATGATCTCGTGGTCGCCGGCCGGGATGACCTGGGTCACGGTCCCCTCGAACCACGAGAGCGAGTCGGTGAGCCTGGCGTTGCCGAGAGGGGAGCGGTCCCAGCTGCCGTACTGGAAGCAGTCGGGGTCCGAGACCGCGAAGGCGCGGCAGAGCTGCTCGTGGTCGTAGCCGAGCACGTTCACGCAGAATGTGCCGCTCTCCTTGACCTTCACCGCGCGGCGGGAGCCGACCGACGTCGCGAAGCCGATGAGCGGGGGCTCCTCGGAGATCGCCATGAAGGTGCCGACGACCATGCCGAGGTCGTCGCCCTCGGCGGTGCGGGAGGTGATCAGCGCGACGCCGGTGGGGTACTCGCCCAGCACCGCCTTCCACCAGGCCGACTTCGTGCTCGAGTTCTTGCCTCCGGGGGTCCAGGTGTTCTCGGTGCTGCTCGCCATGGCTGTGCTCTTTCCGCTGTGTCGTCGAAGCGGGACGCCGTGTGGAGCGCCGACGATCCCGGGGTTGCGCGATTACTTCACAACCACTAGCGTAACCTTATAAAGAATTCGTACGTACGTACAACTATAAATGGAGCGATCGCTCGGATCGCTCCCGGGTCATCGGATCCTCGCTCTCGCGAATCGAAGGAGAAAGCGCTCATGGGCAAGCCGGAACAGGTCTCACCTCCCAGGAACTGGCGATACTGGAGCGAGCCCGAGCGGGTCGAGGTCGACGGCAGCGAGGTCGCCTACCGCCGCAAGGGTTCGGGTGAGCCGGTGCTCTTCCTGCACGGCGGAGGCCTGACCCGTCGCTGGCTGCCCTTCCACGAGGCCCTGGCCGGCGAGGTCGACCTGATCGCTCCCGAGCACCCCGGCTTCGGCGACTCCGCGCTGCCGGCGCACTTCCGGGACTTCGGCGACTACGCGCTGCACTACGACGCCTTCCTGCGCGCCCTCGACCTCGACGGCGTGCACCTCGTCGGCACCTCGCTCGGCGGACGCATCGCGGCGCATCTCGCCACGGTGTACCCCGAGCGCTTCCGCAGCCTCACACTCCTCGTCCCCGCCGGTCTGCGCGGTTCGGGCTCTCGCCCCGACCCCTTCCGGCAGACCCCGGATGCGGCGATGGACCTGCTCGCCAACGGCCGCGCGGACCGCCTGGCCGAGGAGTTCGCCGGCTTCGACTACCCGGAGAACGTGGTGCAGGGCTACCGCGAGGACACCGCGCTCGCCCTGCTGACGTTCACCAACCGCTACGACCGCGAGCTCGGGCACCGCCTGGGGCGCGTGCAGACCCCGACCCTCGTGCTCGACGCCGAGGAGGACCGGGTGCTCGGCCCCGGCGACGCCGCGCGCTACGCGGAGCTGATCCCCGGCGCCGAGTACGCGGTGCTGCCGGGCCCATCTCCCGAGGAGCGCTCGAGCCACGTGCTCCACGTCGAGCAGCCCCGCGCCGTCGCCCAGGCGATCACGGCGCACATCCGATCCACCACTGCCGAGAGCGAGTAGGCGCCAGTCATGTCCCAGACCGAATTCCACGTCATGTTCAACGGCGCCTACCCCGCCGTCCCGTCGGCCAAGCTGCGCCCCGCGTCGAACTACATCGATCTCCCGACCACCGACAACTACAACGGCGTCGAGGCCCAGCGCACCATCCAGCGGATGATCGACGGCATCCAGCTCGCCGAGCGCCTCGGATACGACGGGGGAGTGTTCAGCGAGCAGCACAACGGCCCCATCGGCCTGCTCGGCAACCCGATGCTGCTCGGCGCCTACCTGGCCGCGGCGACGCAGCGGATCAAGATCGGCGTCGTGGGCCCCATCGTCAACGGCTACCTCACCCCGCTCCGGCTCGCCGAGGAGATCGCCCTGCTCGATCAGCTCTCGCACGGCCGTCTGATCTTCGGCCTGCCGGTCGGCCACGGCATGCAGTACCACTCGATGGGCATGGTGAACCCCGCCACCGCCCGGGCCCGGTACCGCGAGGCCCACGACCTGCTCATGCGGGCGCTGACGGAGGACGGGCCCTTCGAGTGGTTCGGCGAGCACTACCAGATCCCCTACGTGAACCTCTGGCCGCGTCCGCTGCAGCGCCCACACCCGCCGGTCATGGTGCTCGGCGGGGGATCGACGGACACGCTCGACATGGTGGCCAAGCACCGTCACGCCTATCAGGCGGTCGGCATCAGCTCGCGGCAGGCGATCCAGGGCGCGCTGGGCAAGCTGCGCGAGGCGGCGCGCGGGTACGGCTACGAGCTGGATCCCTCGCAGGTGTGCGCGGGCATCACCTTCCACGTCGCCGAGACCGACGCGCAGGCGATGACCGAGGCCGAGCCCTACTACCACTGGATGATGCAGAACTTCTTCGACTCCGCCTTCCACGACAGCTTCCCGCCCGGCTACCTCTCCGAGGGCGCGCTCCGCGGAATGATCGCGGGCGGCGGCTACCGCAGCAAGCCGCCGTCGGAGACCTCGTTCGCGGACGCGGTGGAGAAGGGCAACCTCGTCGTCGGCTCGCCGGAGACCGTCGCGGGCCGGATCGCCGGGCTCATCGACCTCTACGGCGCGGGCCGGGTGCTGCTCAACACCAACACGGACATCAAGCCCGAGTGGCTGGGCACGAAGTCGCTCACGATGTTCGCCGAGGAGGTGCTCCCCAAACTGCGGGGCGGTGCCGGGCCGGCGGTCACCGAGTCCGCACGCGTGGGCGCCGAGAACCTCGCCGAGTACCACGCCACCCGAGGCGAGAGCCACGAGCCCTCGGTGAAGTGGGACGGGGAGATCGTGGGACTCCGTGCGCTCGGCGAGCGCCTGCGCGCCCAATAGACCTGATCATCGATCGGCAGCGCGGTCCATCCGCGCTGGGACTGGAAAACAAGAGAAAGTGGAAACATGAGAATCAAGCGCAACGTGGCGCTCCTCGCGGTCGGCGCCACCGCCCTGCTCGGGCTCGCCGCCTGCTCGTCGGGCGACACCGGAGGCAACGGCGGCACCGGCGGAGGGGACGAGGGCGGAACGACCACCGAGCTCGCCGTCGTCGGCTGGGGCGGAGGCTACTCCGAGGCCACGCAGCAATACCTGCTCGACCCCTTCGCCGACGAGAGCGGCATCGAGGTCTTCATGGAGGACGCCCCGGGCAAGCAGATCCAGGGCCTGCAGCAGCAGGCCGAGACCGGCGATCAGCTGTGGGACTTCCTCGACACGATCCCCGCGGATCAGGCCCTGTACGGCTACGAGGAGGGCCTCATCGCCGAGTTGCCGGACGACGTGCGGAGCGAACTCGAGAGCGTGCTGCAGCCGGGCGCGGTGCTCGACTACGGCTTCACCTCGGCCAGCCTCGGCGTCGTGATCGTCTGCAACAAGGAGCTCGTCGACAAGTGCCCGCAGAACGCCGCGGAGTTCTTCGACACCCAGGCGTTCCCGGGCGCCCGCGCCCTGCCCGCCGAGGCGCTCGAGTCTCTCACCTTCGCGAACATCGCCGCGGGCATGCCCCTCGACGAGGTGGCGACCTCGCCGATCGACTTCGACACGGCGCTCGAGAAGATCGACGGCATCCGCGACGACGTCACGGTCTTCTGGGAGGGCGGCGACATGCTCGTCAACACCCTGAAGAACGAGGAGGCGGCCATCGCGCTCGCCTGGAGCGGTCGCGCGGCCGGCCTCATCTCCGAGGGTCTCGACCTCGAGATCGTCTGGCAGGACGGCATGCTCAGCCCGGGCGTCTTCGCCGTGGCCGAGAACAGCCCCAACAAGGACGCCGCCTTCGACCTGATGGTGCACATCGCCAAGAACGCCGAGGGCCTCGCCGGCTTCGCCGAGCAGATGAACTACGGCGTCTCGAACCAGGCCGCGCTCGACCTGATCCCCGCGGAGATCAGCGAGAACCTGGTCAACTCGCACCTCGACACCGTCACCCCGTTCAACGTCGAGTGGTACTCGCAGAACCAGGGCGACATCGAGGACCGCTGGCGCGAGGTCGTCAGTGGCTGACACGCGACTCGCGGTCGGACCGCGCGAGGACCGGGTTCGCGCCCGGGCCTCGCGCGGCCCCCGGCGGCCCTGGTCGATCGACCTGGGCCGGGGCCGCTCACTGCTCATCCTCTCGCCGCTGCTCATCGTCGTCGCCGTGTTCGTGGTCTACCCGATGGCGAAGCTCGCCATCGACTCGTTCACGCAGGGCGACGGGATCGGCAACTACGCCCAGGTGCTCGGCAGCGGCGCCACGCGCAAGGCCTTCGCGACCACGCTGTGGAGCTCCGCGCTCGTCACCCTGATCAGCGTCGTGCTGGGCGGCGTGCTCGCCTGGTGCATCCGCGCGACCACGTCGACGCTGCGCCGCAACATCATGCTGCTCGCCGTGCTGATCCCGTTCTGCATGGGCGTCGTGATCAAGAACTACATCTTCGCGGTGATCTTCGCGCGGACGGGCGTGCTCAACAACGTGCTGCTCGCGCTCGGCATCATCGACGAGCCGGCCAAGATCATGTACACGCCCTTCGCGGTCGTCGTCGGCATGGTCTACGCGATGCTGCCCTACGCGACGCTCTCCATGCTCGCCGCCTTCGCGACCATCGATCTGCAGCTCATCAGCGCCGCGAAGAGCATGGGCGCCAGCCACGCGCGGGCCGTGCTCGGCGTGGTCGTGCCGCTCGGCACCGCCGGCCTGCTCGCCAGCGCCACCATCGTCTTCGCCATCAGCGTCGGCTTCTACATCACGCCGATCGTGCTCGGCGGCACCCAGACGCCGTTCGTCGCCTCCCTCATCGGCGACGATCTCTTCGAACTCTTCAACTACCCGCGCGCAGCCGCCACCGGCGTGCTCCTGCTGCTGGTCGCCCTCGTCGTACTGCTCGGCGGACTGAAGCTCGTGGGCGGACGCGCGCTCAAGGCGGTGCTCGGATGACCTCCACGACCGAAACCACCGGGGCCGGTGCGCCCGGCCGCCGCCGGATGCGTCTGCTCGACCGCTGGTGCCGAGGGCTCGCGCGGGCCTTCACCGTCGTGCTCGTGCTGCTGCTCCTGTTCCCCGCGGTGATGGTGATCACGATGTCGTTCTCGGCCGACAGCCTGATGCGCTTCCCGCCCGAGGGCTGGGGCCTGGTGCACTACGAGACCCTGTTCAGCACGCCCAAGTGGGGCGAGGCGATCTGGCTGTCGATCCGGCTCTCGCTCGCGACGGCCCTCGTATCGGTGCTGCTCGCGGTGCCGGTGGCCCTCGTGCTGCGCCGTACGCGCCTGCCCGCACGGATCCGCTCGCTCATCGAGGGAGCCGGACTCATCGCGCTCGTGCTGCCGCTCGCGGCCTACGCGGTCGCCCTCTACGCGGTGTTCGTGCAGTTCGGGCTGCTGCGCAACTTCTGGGGACTGACGCTCGCCTCCGTGCTGATCTCCTATCCGCTCACGTTCCTCGTCGTGCAGGCGGCGCTCTCGCGCCTGCCGATCGAGCTCGAACTCGCGGCCATCACCATGGGGGCGTCGCGCGCCCGCGCCTGGTTCACGATCACGATCCGGCTGCTGCTGCCCTCGATCGCGTCGGGCGGCCTGCTCGCCTTCATCACCGCGTTCGACGAGGCCGTGTTCGTGAGCTTCCTGGGCGGTCGCGGACTGACGACGCTCCCGAAGGCGATCTTCGACTCCATCCTGTGGGAGCTCAACCCCGTCATCACCGCCATCTCATCGCTCGTCATCATCGCGACCGTGCTCCTGATGGTGCTCGTGAATCTGCTGCAGCGCGGTCGCAAGTGACCGCGCGGGCTGAACCAGAAAGATCAGAAATGAACGCAACCACAGATCCCTACGTCTCGATCCGGTCGCTGACGAAGGTCTACGGCGGCCCGCCCGCGCTCGACGCGGTCGACCTCGACATCGCGAAGGGCGAGTGCGTCACGCTGCTCGGGCCCAGCGGCTCGGGCAAGAGCACCCTGCTGAAACTGCTCGCGGGCTTCGAGCCCGCGACCTCCGGCACGGTGGTCTTCGACGGCGAGGACATCACGACGCTGTCGCCCGCAGAGCGGGAGTGCGGCATGGTGTTCCAGAACTACGCGCTGTTCCCGCACCTCACCGTCGCCGCCAACATCGAATACGGCCTGAAGATCCGCCGCTGGAGCCGGGAGCGACGGCGAGAGCGGGTCGAGGAGATGCTGCAGCTCGTGGGGCTCAACGGCTTCGGCGACCGCCGCCCGTCGCAGCTGTCGGGCGGCCAGCAGCAGCGCGTGGCGATCGCCCGCGCGCTCGCCTACCACCCGCCGCTGCTGCTCATGGACGAGCCGCTGGGCGCACTCGACCGCTCGCTGCGCCTCGAACTGGTCGAGCAGATCCGTCGGATCCACCGTGAGACGGGCACGACCCTCGTCTACGTCACCCACGATCAGCAGGAGGCGCTCGCCCTCTCCGACCGGATCGCGATCATGCGGAACGCGCGCATCGTCGAGTGCGATACGCCGGAGCGCCTCTACCGGCAGCCCCAGTCCGACTTCGTCGCCACCTTCTTCGGCGACGCGAACCTCCTCGAGGCCTCGTCTGCCCGGGAGGACGACGGCATCCGCATCTCGGCCGGCGGGGGATCGGTGGTGATCCCCGCGGACCCGGAGCGCGGCGATGCCCTCCCCAACACGGTCGCCCTGCGCCCGCGCGCGTTCCGGATCGCCGGATCCGCCGCGGCGGACACCGGCGACGCCGCGGCGCTGACGCTGCGGGGCACCCTGCAGGACACCCTCTTCCTCGGGGACGAGACCGAGCTCATCGTGCGACTCTCGACGGGGCAGCAGGTGAAGGCGCTCGTGCCCGCGCTCGCCGCGGCCGGCCTCGACCGCCGGGGCGACGTGACGCTGAGCGTCGGCAGGGACAACGTGATCCCGCTCGGCACGGGCGTGTCGCAGTGGACCCGCGCGATCGAGACGAGCGAGGCCGGTGCGGTACGGTAGGGCCAGCGCCGGCGGACCGGGCGGTGCGCCGGCCGCGGCACGTTGCGTCCCGTGACCGGTGCGCACGCAGGGAGGCGAGAGCAGTGAAGATCGACCGGGCTCAACGACTCATCGACGCGACTCGCGAGGTCATCGAGGAGGAGGGGATCAAGGGCGTCACGTATCGCACCGTCGCGAAGCGGGCGGGCGAGTCCCTCGGCTCGGCCACCTACTACTTCCCGACGCTGCACGCCCTGCTCGAGGCGACGATGCGCGCGACGATGGAGCAGCAGGTGGCGCGGGCCACGGAGTGGTTCACGCTGCACCGGGACCGCGACGCGGCCGAGGTCGTCACCGAGTGGTTCTCCGCGCGCATCAGCGATCCCGAGGGCGTGCGGCGCGGCTACGAGCTCTACCTCGCAGCGGTGTCGATCCCGGGTCTGCGCCCGATCGCGACGGAGTGGTTCCGCTCGATCACCGCGGCCATCGACATCGCGGTGCGCAACCCGCAGGCGTCGTTCGCGATCGACGCGATGATCGACGCCTGCTTCCTCCGCGCCATCCTCTCGGGTCCCGAGGGCATCGGCGACCTCGAGTACGTGAAGGACAGCATCCGGCAGATCATCGCGGTGCAGAGCACCCGCGAGGACGCGGTCGCGTGAAGCGCGGATAGGCGGGCTGCCGGTCGGAGGCCTTCTGACAGTCGCACTCCTGCCATTCTGCGCGCAGCGGCAGAGTCCATGCGTATGGATCCTGCGACTGCGCGCAGGATGACGGGGAACCGATCGGCGGAGCCTCTTAGCCGGCGAGCAGGTAGGCGGCGCCGACCGTCGTCGCGTCGAAGTCGAGCTGGTCGGTGCGCGAGCGGATCGTCACGGCGTCGCGGGCGTAGCGCTCCATGCGCCTGCCCCGCATCATCTCGCTCGTGCCCGTCGCCCGCATCACCTGGTCGACGGTCTCCCACACCAGCCGCTCGGCGGTGAAGTAGATGCTCGCGATCCGCAGGGCCTTGTCCGTGGTGAAGGGATCCTCGCCCGAGACCGAGCGGCGGGCGTTGTCGCGGTAGAGCAGCCCGCCCGAGGTCGAGAGCGCGGCCGCCGAGTCGGCGGTCGCGAAGGCCAGCCCGGTCACCCGCTGGAAGTCGGGGAGCTCCGCCTTCGGCGTGCTCGTGCCGCGCTGCTTCTTCGTCGAGACGTGCTCGACCAGCTCGTCGACGGCCGCGTAGGCGAGGCCCACCGCGATGCAGGCGATCTCGCCCTCCGCGAAGCCGCGGAAGACGCCCCCGTACTCGGGGTTGCCGTGCAGCGCGCTGCCGGGGGTGTCTCCCGAGTGGAAGAGGTTGAAGCCCTGCTCGATGACGAGGTGATCCGGCACGAAGGTCCCCTCGACCCTGATCGAGTTGGATCCGCTGCCGCGCATGCCGATGACCTCGCCCCAGTCGCCCAGCACCTCGTACTGGGAGCGGTCGAGCACCAGCCACAGTGCCGCCCCGCCGTTCGGGTTCGGGGCGAGCGGGAGGAAGTGGGTCGAGTACGGCGATCCCGAGCAGTAGCGCCAGGTGCCGCTGATGCGGTAGCCGCCCTCCTCGCGGATCAGCTCGATGCCCTGGCCGCCGCCGCTCGACGCCGCGACCACCTGGCCGCGGGCGCCGAAGATCTCGCGCTGCGCCCGCTCGCCGAAGTACGAGGCGATCTGCAGCGCGTGCCCCGCGCCCAGGCACAGGCACCACGCGGTCGAGGGGCAGCCGCGCGCGACCTCGCTGACCATGCGGAAGAACGCCGCGACCCCGAGCTCGAGACCGCCGAGGGAGCGCGGCTGCAGGACGCGGTAGAAGCCCTCCTGCCAGAAGCGCTCGTGGATGTCGGGCGCGTAGCGGCCGTTGTCCTCGGTCTCCTGCTGGCGCTCGCGCAGCATCGGACGGAGCTCCCGCGCGACGCGGAGGATGCGCTGCAGTTCGAGCGCCTCCTCGTCCGTGCGCACGTACATGCGGGCGGAGTCGAAGTCCGCGCCCCTGGGGCCGGGGGTCAGCGCGCCGATCCGCTGCTCGCCGCCCGAGGGGGCCTGTACGTCTCTGGTCATCGCGGTGAGCTCCTGCCTTCGTCAACGGGTGGGACGATCCGTTCCCAGACTAGGAAGCCGGGACGGGTGCTCCGTTTGGTCGTCGGCACATGAGTACGGCGAATATCTGTGTCCCCGAAACACCCCTCGCCGGAAGCCCGTCGGCCAAGCTGAGTGTGTCCTCGACCGCGGGCCTTCGGGCCCCGGCTCAGATCCCGTTCCAGGAAGGTTGGCAGGGCATGTCCCGCGGCGAATTTCTCAAGAGCACCCAGCAGCAGGAGTCGGCGATCCTCTTCCCGCCGGCAGACACGAGCCAGTTCGGCCTGACCGGCCCCTCGAGCATCGCCCCCTCGACGGAGGCGGATCCCGCGCTGCGCTCGCGCATCGACGGCCTGCTCGAGAGCGTGCGCGAGATCCGGCCCGTGCTCCGGGCCAACCAGGCGCGCACCGAGGAGGAGGCCGCCTACAGCCCCGAGGTGCACGAGTTCTTCGTGGAGCGCGGCATCTACCGCGCGCTCAAGCCGCGCATGTTCGGCGGGGAGGAGATCGGGATCCCCGGATACTTCCGCCTCATCGCAGAGATCGCGCGCGGCTGCCCATCGACCGCGTGGTGCGTCTCGCTCGGCGCCGGTCACAACCTGCAGATCGGCTCCTACTGGCCCGAGCAGGCGCAGCGCGAGATCTTCGCGAACGACTACTTCCTCGCGCCCGGCTCCTCCAGCGGCGGCAGCGACGTGCGGGTGACCCGGGAGGAGGGCGGCTACCGCATCTCGGGCTTCTGGCGCTACTGCTCCGGCGCCCCCTACTCCACCCACTTCCACCCGACGGCCGCCCTGCCCGGCAGCGGCGAGCTCGCCTGGTTCGTGGTGCCGCGCGAGGACTACACCATCCTCGGCGACTGGGGCCAGGTGCTCGGCATGCGGGGCAGCGGCTCCAACTCCATCACGATCGAGGACGCCTTCGTGCCCGATCGCATGGTGGTCGAGTGCAACTGGATGCGCAGCTGGTCGGGCCCCACGGTGGGCAGCGAGCTGCACGGCAGCAGCCTCTTCGCGGGCACCTTCGGCGCCTTCGCCGAGGGCGAGGTCGCGGCGGTCTGCATCGGCCTCGGCTACGCGGCGCTCGACGAGTACGAGCGCGTGATCTTCGGCTCCAAGGCCCCGTACGCCACCGACGGATCGCTGCGAGTCGAGCACGAGGACTGGCGCCGCACCTACGGCGTCGCCACGGCGAAGATCGACGCCGCCGCCGGTGCGGTGCAGCACGCGGCGCGGCTGTACGAGGTGTACGCCGAGGCGTCTGCGTCGGGGGAGGAGCCCTTCTCCGCCGAGCGCACCTCGCGCCTCAGCTACACCCACTTCGTGGCGCAGAAGCTCGTGTGGGAGGCCGTGCAGTCGCTCGTGCAGACGGGCGGCACCTCGCAGCTCGCCGGCGCGGCGAAGCTCCAGCGCTACCTGCGAGACATCATCACGGCCAACACCCGCACCGACAGCCTCGAGTTCGGGGCCGAGAGCCTGCTCCGATCCCGCTACGGCACGCCCCGGGAGGAGGCCGCGCCGCCGGCCGCGTAGGGGTCGGGGAGCGCGGGGCGATCCCGCGCTCCGCCAGAACAGAGAGAACCCGATTCGCTGTGCGACGGACCAAAGACCAGCCGAGACCCGGCTGGGGACAATACCAGCACACCGGGTCGCCACCGCTCCGAGGAGCAGACCCGGAGCCCCCACTCGCAAGCAGTTCGCAGACAAGGAAGTTCCCAGAACTATGACGAAGAACAACATCTTCCAGGAGATCCGCAACGCGGAGATGAAGCGCCGAGCCTTCCTCGGCCTGGTCGGCGCCGGGGGCGCGCTCACGCTCGCCGGCTGCGCCGCGGGCGGCACGAGCCCGTCGACGCAGGGCGGCGGTGCGGGCAAGACCGGCGGGCTCTTCCGCATCGGCACCGAGGGCGGCGACGCGGCCTCGCCCCTCGACCCGCACAAGTCGTTCGGCGATCGCATGAACTCGTTCATCTGCACCTCCTTCTACGAGCAGATCAACATCGTCGGCAACTCCGGCGCCATCGAGAACGTACTGGCCAAGGAGCTCACCTCGGACGCCGCGGGCCTCGTCTGGACGCTCGTGCTCAAGGAGGGCGTGGAGTTCCACAACGGCAAGACGCTCGACACCGACGACGTGATCTTCTCGATCGACCGCATCCTCGACCCCGAGCTCGGCGCGACCGCCTTCAGCCAGTTCAACGCGATCAAGGACATGCGGGCGGTCGACAAGAGCACCCTCGAGATCACCCTCAAGGCGCCGCAGAGCTGGTTCGACCTCAACATCGCCGACGGCGGCATCATGGGCCTCGTCCCGGCCGACTTCGACCTCGAGAACCCCGTCTCGACCGGCCCCTTCAAGCTGGTCAGCTACGACAAGAACGGCCTCGCGCAGTTCGAGCGCTTCGACAACTACCACGGCGAGGTCGCCAAGTTCGACGAGCTCGAGATCCACGGCATCGTCGACGACGACACCCGCATCAACGCGCTGCTCTCGGGCCAGCTCGACGCGGCGAAGATCCCGCCGATCCAGGCCGCCCGCGTGGAGGCCGGCAACGGCTATCTCGCGACGAACGCGCCCTCGAGCTACATCCAGCCGATGACCATGAAGCTCGACGGCGACGGCCCCTTCGCCTCGCACGACGCCCGGCAGGCCATGCGCTACGCGATCAACCGCCAGCAGGTGCTCGACGCGGTCTACGGCGGCCGCGGTCGCCTCGCCTCCGACCTCTACGGCGCGTCGGATCCGAACCTCGCCGATCTCGAGCGCTCGCAGGATCTCGCCAAGGCCAAGGACCTCGCCGAGAAGGCGGGGCTCACCTCGGCCGGCACCATCCCCATCACGGTGACCGCCAGCTACGAGGCGCTCGCCAAGGTCATGGCGGAGAACGCCAAGGAGATCGGCGTCGACCTGCGGGTGGACGTGCTCGAGCCGGGCGCCTACTGGGAGGGCGCCATGTGGGACTTCAGCGCCGAGGCGTTCCCCCTCACCCACGTGCTGCCGATGGCCGCGCTCGTCGACGGCCCGGAGCCCGGCTTCAACATGACCGGCTTCTCGGATCCCGAGTTCGACGAGTACTTCACGAAGGCCTCGGAGGCCACGGACGAGGCGGAGCACGCCGCGGCCGTGGAGAAGCTGCAGGAGATCCAGTTCGAGCGCGGCGGCTACATCGTGCCGGTCTACATCAACACGGTGTACGGCCACTCCGACAAGGTCGTCGGCATGATCGAGGAGGACGCCTCGGGTCTCGGCATCAACCGCTCGCTCAACACGCTCTCGTTCTCGGCCTGAGCAGCGGCGGCAACCGGTCGGTAACCGAATGACGATGCGCGCCCCGGGGGCGCAGGCCTCCGGCGCGCATCGTCGGTTCCTCGTAGTGGAAGGAAGCGAACCATGTCGACAGAGGTGATCACCCTGTCCCGCGGCAGCAGCGAGGGCGGCCTGAGGGAGTTCTCGAAGCGATACCGGTGGATCGGCGTCAGGCTGCTCATCAGCCTGCTCATCCTGTTCATCGTCTCGCTGCTCATCTTCCTCGTGACCATCGTGCTGCCGGGCGACGCCGCCGCGGTGGTGCTCGGCGCGGACGCGCGTCCCGGCCAGGTCGAGGTGCTGCGCGAGCAGATGGGCCTGAACCTGCCGCTCTGGCAGCAGTACGCGAACTGGATCGGCGGCGTGCTCACGGGCAACCCCGGCACCTCGCTCACGTCGGGCGAGCCGATCGGCCCGGTCATCGCCTTCCGCGCGGCCAACACCTTCACGCTGATGATCCTGGCGGCGGCCATCGGCCTGCCGATCGCCTTCATCATGGGCGTGCTCGCCGCGGTCAAGCCCAAGGGCTTCATGGACGGCTTCGTGAACATCATCTCGGTGGTCATCGCGAGTCTGCCCGAGTTCGTCATCGGCATCTTCCTGGTGCTGCTCCTCTCGCTCGGCCTCTTCCACGTGCTGCCGGCGACGTCGCCGATCGCGCCGGGCGCCGGGCCGTTCGCGGATCCGATCCTGCTCGTGCTCCCCGTGCTCACGCTCGTGATCGCCCTGCTGCCGTACACCTCCCGCCAGATGCGCGCCTCGATGCTCGAGGTGCTCGACTCCGAGTACGTGCTCATGGCCGAGGTCAAGGGGCTGCCGCGCCGCCTCGTCATCTTCCGCCACGCGCTCCGCAACGCGATCATCCCGGGCATCCAGGCGATCTCGCTGTCGCTCGCGTACCTGCTCGGCGGCACCGTCATCATCGAGTACCTCTTCAACTACCCCGGCCTCGGCTCGGCGCTCACGCAGGCGGTGGGACGCCGCGACATCCCGAGCATTCAGGCGATCGTGCTGATCTTCTCGGCCGGCATCATCCTGTTCAACCTGCTCGCCGACATCTTCACGGTGGTCGCCACTCCGAAACTGAGGACGAAATGACAACGGTACAGATGGCAGTCGCGGCGAGCCGCCGCAAGGGCGGTCCGTCGATCCTGAGGCGAGCCGTGCGCGACACCCGCATCCTCATCGGCGCGCTGCTGGTGCTCGTCGTCGTCGCGGTCGCGTTCATCGGCCCCCTCGTCGCTCCGCACGGCTACGGCACCTACGTCGCCACGCCCTTCAGCCCGCCCGGTCCCGGCATCCCGCTCGGCACCGACGTCTCGGGGTACGACGTGCTCTCGCGCGTGCTCCACGGCGGGCGCACCGTGGTGGTGATGTCGGTGCTCGCGGCGGCGCTCGGCATGTGCATCGGCGTGCCGCTCGGCCTGCTCGCGGCCTACAAGCGCGGCTGGTTCGACGAGATCCTCATGCGCGCGACCGACGTCATGATGTCGTTCCCGCACATCGTGTTCACGCTGCTCATCGTCACCATCTTCGGCCACCCGCTGTGGCTGCTGGTCGTGGTCGTCGCGATCGGCCACAGCCCCCAGATCATCAGGGTGACCCGCGCGGTCGCCCTCGAGGTCACCGAGCGCGAGTTCGTCGAGTTCTCGGAGGCGCTCGGCGCCTCGACCTGGCGAGTGGTGCGCACGCAGGTGCTGCCGAACATCGTCCCCACCCTCGCCGTCGAGTTCGGCCTGCGCGTCGTCTGGTCGGTCGCGACGCTCGCGAGCATCAGCGTGCTGGGCTTCGGCGTCTCGGCGCCCATGGCCGACTGGGGTCTCATGGTCAACGAGAACAAGTCGTACCTCGGCATGCAGCCCTGGGGCGCCGTGGTGCCGCTGCTGCTGATCGCGGCGTTCGCGATCGGCACCAACCTCATCACCGACGGCTTCAGCCGCCTGATCGGAAGGAAGCGGGCCTGATCATGGGCAACGAACTCCAGGTAGAGGTCGAGGACCTCGTCATCGAGCTCGACGGCAACGGGCGCAGGATCGTCGACACCATCGGCTTCTCCATCCGCGCGGGCGAGATCCTCGGCGTGGTCGGCGAGAGCGGCTCGGGCAAGACCACCTCGGCGATGGCGCTGCTGGGATTCGCCCGGCACGGCGCCAGCATCGTCGGCGGCCGCATCGTGGTCGCCGGGCAGAACGTGCGCGAGCTCGATCCCGAGTCGTTGCGGCAGCTGCGCGGCCGCACGGTGGCCTACGTGCCGCAGGATCCGCGGGCGGCGCTGAACCCCGCCCTCAAGATCGGCAAGCAGATCGAGGAAGTGCTCGAGACCTCGGGAGATCCGCAGTTCGAGGATGCCGCGACGCGCGCCGAGTACGTGAGGTTCGCGCTCGAGGACGTGGGGCTGCCGAGCGACAAGCGCTTCCTGCAGCGGTTCCCGCATCAGCTCTCGGGCGGGCAGCTGCAGCGCGTCGGCATCGCGATGGCCGTCGTGGCGAAGCCCCCGGTCGTGATCCTCGACGAGCCCACGACCGGTCTCGACGTGAAGACGCAGACCCGGGTGCTCGAGCTCGTGCGCGGGCTCTGCAGCGAGCACGGCATCGCCGGCCTGTACGTGACGCACGACCTCGCGGTCGTCGCCGACATCGCCGACCGGGTGATCGTGATGAACACGGGCGAGATCGTGGAGTCGGGCTCGGTGAAGCAGGTGCTCAGCGAGCCGCGGCACGAGTACACGCGCCGGCTGCTCGCCGCCGCGCCCGATGCGGCGAACGAGACGACGTGGCGCGACGAGCTCGGTGGGCCCGCGGCGGATCGCGGCGGCCCGGAGCGCGCGGGCGAGGTGCTGCGGGGCGAGGGGCTCGAACTGCGCTACCGCTCGGTCGCCGTCGGCCACGACATCGACTTCGAGGTGCGGCCGGGCGAGTGCGTGGCGGTCGTCGGCGAATCGGGATCGGGCAAGACCACCCTCTCCCGCGCGCTCATCGGCCTGCACCCCAACTACTCCGGACGCATCAGCTGGGGCGATGAGACGCTCAAGCCGAAGGCCCGCAGGCGCAGCAAGCGGAACGTGCGCGAGCTGCAGTACATCTTCCAGAGCCCGTTCAACTCGCTCAACCCGAAGAGCACGATCGGGCAGTCGCTCGACTTCGCCTACTCGACCGTGCGCTCGGGGGCGGCGTCCGCGCGCCGGGCCGCCGCAGAGGCGGCGCTCGACCTCGTCGGGCTGCGGCACTCGGTGCTCGAGCAGATGCCGAACGAGCTGTCGGGCGGCGAACGGCAGCGCGTCGCGATCGCCCGCGTGCTCGTCGTCGACCCGAAGCTGCTCATCTGCGACGAGATCACCTCCGCGCTCGACGTGATCGTGCAGAAGCAGGTCGTCGAGGTGCTGCTGCGGCTGCAGAGCGAGAAGGACCTCTCGATGCTCTTCGTGACGCACAACCTCGCGCTCGTGAAGCAGATCGCCGACCGGGTCATCGTGATGGAGTCGGGCCGGATCGTGGAGAGCGGGCCGACCGAGCGCATCATGAACGATCCGGAGCACCCCTACACGCGCGAGCTGCTCGAGAACACGCTCTCGATCTCGACGGCGCTCGCAGCGCGCTGAGCCCGAGGGCCGGGCTCAGCGCCGATTCGGCTGCGTGAACCCGGCCTCGTGCAGCTGCATGGCGATCGTGAGGTTGACGAGGTTCCTCGTCGACTCGAGGTCGCCGCCCAGGATCTCGGAGATCTGGTTGAGGCGGTAGCGGATCGTGTTGCGGTGCATGAAGAACGCCTCGGCCACGCGCACGACCTTGCGGTCGTACTGGAGGTAGGCGCGAAGCGTGTGCAGGTAGTCGGTGCCGTAGCGCGTGTCGTACTCGATGAGCGGAGCGAGCAGGTGCTTCGAGGCCGAGATGACGCTGCCCGGCACGTTGTTCTGCGCGAGCAGCGCCGAGAGGTCGAGGGTGCCGCTCCGCTGGATGCCCGGGCCGTTGGACGATGCGGCGAGCGCCTCGAAGTAGGCAGCGCGCACGCCGTCGATGGAGGCGAGCGCGCTGACGCCGACCGTGGCGGGCGCGCCGAGCTCCTCGAGGCACTCGAGCAGGGTCACCGCGATCTCCTCGGCGAGATCGGCGTCGGGGATGACCATCACCATCGCGCCCTTGTAGGCCGAGCGCAGGAACGCGGAGCGGAGCTTGCCGGCGAGGGCGTAGGTCTCCCACGGGATGTTCGAGAGATTGTCCGCGGGGGAGCGGCACACGCCGACGAGCACCTTGACCTCGTCGTCGGACTCGAGCCCCAGCAGCTGGAGCCGCACGCGGATCTCGGCGGGGGAGGAGCGCTCGGTGACGATGTCGTCGAGCACGTCGCGGAACAGTGCGCGCTCGCCCTCGGCCTTCGCGCCGAGGCGCCGCAGGTCCATCGTGATGAGCTGGGCCGCGGCGGCGAGATCCGAGCGCCGTTCGCCCGGCGCCTCGGCCGCGAAGAAGCCCATGATGGTGCCGACGTCGTCTTTCAGAGGGATGACGTGCAGACCGTCCAGCGGATCCTCCTTGGCCCCCGCGGCCAGCACGTCCTCGTAGTTCCAGCCGAGGTCGGCGGGCCGCGACTCGATGAGCGTCCCTCCCATGGCGAAGACCGCGCTGCGCAGGCCGAGCTGCGTCGCGAGCGTGCTCAGCACCCCGCGCACGCCGGAGTAGGCGGCGGCGCGGATGAGGCGTTCGAGCAGTTCGTCCATATATCGATAGTACAGCTGTTTACTTAAATAACCGGCTTGTGTGGTTCAGTCGAGTTCGAGGAGCTTCTCGATGGCCGGCCGGATCTCCTCGGCGGTGACCGTGTCTCCGCCGAGGATCACCTGGGTGAGTGCGCCTTCCAGGAGGAGCCCGATCGCTCGGGCGGCCGAGCGGGGGCAGTAGTCCTCGATGAGCCGCACCATCGTCCAGTCGGCGACCTCGCTGCGCAGCGCCTTGCGGGAGAAGGTGCTCACGTAGACGCCGTACCCCTCGAACAGCGACTCGCGCCAGTCCGTCGTGATCTCCTCGAGCATCGCGGCGATCCCGCCCGCCACGCCGAGTTCGGGGATCAGCCGCTCGAGCGTCTCGCGGAAGTGGGCATCGCTGGTCTCGCGCAGCGAGTGGATGGTGGAGACGAGCAGGTCGTCCTTGTCCGAGAAGTAGTACGTCGTCGAGCCGAGGGGCACGCCGGCCTCGGCGGCCACCGAGCGGAAGGTGACCGCGTCGATGCCGTGGCTGCCGATGATGCGCGCGGTGGCCTCGATGATGCGCTGCTGCCGCAGGGGGTCGTTCTTGGATCCCTTGCGCGTGGATCGGGTGGGCTCGCTCACCCGATCAGCCTATGCCAGAGGGCTCGCGGGTCGCGGACGTTCGGGGTCTTGCGGAGGCGACGGAGGTGGCGCTAGCCTAAAGTGTGTACAAACGTACGCAAATATTCGAAGCGCTCCGGATCCCCGGGGCGGAAGCAGGAAGGACGATCGCCATGCGCGACGGTTCGAACGAAGAAGTTGCCGGACCCGCCTCTCGCGTGCAGACCGGAGAGGAGTTCCTGGAGAGCCTGCGCGACGGCCGCGAGGTGTGGATCTACGGCGAGCGCGTCGACGACGTCACCACCCACCCGGCCTTCCGCAACTCCGCGAGGTCGCTCGCGGACCTCTACGACAGGATGCACGCGCCCGAGAGCTTCGACGTGATGAACGTACCCACCGACACGGGGAGCGGAGGGACCACCCACCCCTTCTTCAAGGTGGCGCGCAGCGGCGAGGATCTGCGGCGGGGCCGCGACGCGATCTCCTGCTGGCAGGAGCGGGTGTTCGGCTGGATGGGCCGCACTCCCGACTACAAGGCCGCGCTGATCACCACGCTGGGCGAGAACCCCGACTACTTCGGCGAGTACGCCGGCAACGCGCGCGCCTGGTACGGCCGGGTGCAGGATCGCGTGCTGCACATCGGGCACGCGATCGTCAACCCGCCGGTCGACCGCTCGCTGCCGGTGTCCGAGTCGAAGGACGTCTTCGTGCACGTCGATCGCGAGACGGACAACGGGCTGATCGTGAGCGGGGCCAAGGTGGTCGCGACCGGCTCCCCGACGACGCAGTACGTCTACGTGTCGAAGAGCGGCGGGGCGCCGGTGACGGAGCGGTCGATGGCCCTCACCTTCATCGCCCCGGTCTCCGGCACGGGCATCAGCATGATCAGCCGCGCCTCGTACGAGAGCGTCGCCGCGCGGGCGGCGAGCCCCTTCGACTACCCGCTGAGCTCCCGCCTCGACGAGAACGACGCGATCCTCGTGTTCGACGAGGCGCTGATCCCCTGGGAGAACGTGCTGATCTACGACACCGAGCGCATCAACGAGTTCGACGAGGTCTCGGGGTGGACGTCGAGAGCGATCTTCCAGGCCGCCACCCGCTTCGGGGTCAAGCTCGACTTCTTCATCGGCGCGCTCTCCAAGGCCCTCGAGATCACCGGGGCTGGAGGCTTCCGCGGCGTGCAGGCCGGTCTCGGGGAGGTCATCGCCTACCGCCACGCCGTGAACGGCATCCGGGACGGGATGATCGAGCACGCCCGGCCGGGATGGAGTCCCGACTCGCTGGCCCCCGCGGCGGGCTACGGCTTCGCGTATGCCGCGATGGCGCCCGCCATGTATCGCAGGATCCGCGAGATCATCGAGACCGTCGTGGCCTCGGGGCTCATCTACCTCAACTCGAACGCCGTGGACTTCGAGACGCCCGAGCTGCGCCCGTACCTCGACCGCTACCTGCGCGGCACCGGCGGCAGGACGGCGCTCGACCGCTCCAAGATCATGAAGCTGCTCTGGGACGCGGTCGGCTCGGAGTTCGGCGCCCGTCACGAGCTCTACGAGTTGAACTACTTCGGACAGCCGGAGATCAACCACCTCACGCTGAACGAGCTGGCGAAGCACGACGGCACGCTGGATCACGCCCGACACCTCGTCGAGACCTGCCTCGACGAGTACGACCTGCGCGGGTGGACGGGCGGACGATTCGTCACACCCGACGACGTCAACTTCATCGCGCAGCGGTCGGGAGGGGCGCGTCGTGACCGAGCACGCGCATGAGGCGTCCGGGGAGCGGACCCTGGAGCTCTTCCGCAGCACATTCCGCCGGCACGCGGGTGGGGTCGTCGTGCTGACCGCCAACGACGCCGCGGGCGAGCCGGTGGGTTTCACCGCGACCTCGCTGGCCTCGCTGTCCGCGGTGCCCGCGCGCGCGACCTTCAACGTGATCAAGCGATCCCACGGCTACCGAGCGGTCGCCGTCGGCAACAGCGTCGCCGTGAACTTCCTCGGCGCCGAGTCCTCCGAGCTCGGAGCCCTGTTCGCCGGCCCGTTCGAGCACCGCTTCGTCGGCGATCACTGGCACTTCGAGGACGGACTGCCGGTCGTCGACGCCGCGGTCGTGCGACTGATCACCGAGGTCGTCGAGGTGTACGACCAGGGGCGCAACGCGATCGTGGTGGTCGAGATCAAGGACGGGCGGATCTGCCGGGAGCAGGCGCCGCTGCTGTACCACGACCGCCGCTTCGGCACGGTCGCGCCGCTCGCGGGGCCCGCCTGACGCGGTGCCGCATGGCAGAGTAGGTGGAGCGGGGCGTGCGGCCCCGCTCCACCGATCCTGTCAGGAGTGAGATGAGTCACCTGGTCGATGCGATCGCCGCGAACCTGAGAAGACTGCGGGAGCAGAGCGGCTTCTCGCTCTCCCGCCTCGCCTCCCTCTCCGGTGTCGGCAAGACCACGCTCTCGCAAATCGAGCTCGGCAACGGCAACCCCACGATCGGCACGCTCGAGGCGCTGGCCGGGGTGCTCGGCGTCGATGCCGCGGAGCTGCTCGCGCCGGCCGGGCCCGCCTCCCGGCTCATGGTCGTGCGGAGGGGCGAGGGGACCGGGGTCGGCAGCGGGGGTGCGGGGGGCAATCTCGTGCACGCCCGTGGAGCGGGCTCGCTGACGCTCGAGTTCCATCGGCTCGAGCTCGAGCCCGGTGCGCGCGACGCGTCCGCCAGTCACGGCTCGGGGGCGCACGAGCACGTCTGCGTCGCGCGCGGGCGGATCGGAGTGGCGGTCGACGGTCGGGAGGAGGTGCTCGAGGCCGGCGACTACGCCTCGTTCCCCTCCGACCGGGTGCACGTGTGGCGCAACGCCGGGGAGGAGCCGGCCGAGTTCTGGGTGGCGGTCACGCTGCCGCGGCACGAGTAGGCCTTCCGGTTCGTTCGGTTTAATGATACCTTCGTATCAATCAAGCGATACGAAGGAGTTTCCGTGCCCGCACCGTCGTTTCTCGCCGACATCACTCTCGAGCAGCTCGAGGACGACCCCTATCCGATCTACGCCCGCCTGCGGGCGGAGGCGCCGGTCGCCTGGATCCCGGCCGCGGGCGTCTGGTTCATCACGGGCTTCGACGACTGCGCGGCGCTCGGCTCGGGGGAGCAGGGCACGACCGGCGCCACCTCCCATCCCACGCTCCAGCGCGTCTTCGGCGCTCCCAACGTGCTCACCTCGAGCGGCGAGGAGCACGACGAGATCCGTCGCGGCGTCGATCCCCGGCTGCAGCCCCGCCCAGTGCTCGACATGGTCGACGAGGTGCTGCGTCCCATCGCCAGGGGGTACGCGCAGCGGCTGCGGAGTGCGACCGGCGCCGAGCTGATGAGCGAGTACTTCGAGCCCGTGAGCGTGGAGTCCCTACGTCACGTGATGGGCCTCGCCGATCTCATCGACACCGCGACGCTGCGGCGATGGTTCCACGATCTGAACGGCGGTATCGCCAACTTCGGGCTCGACCCGGAAGCCTTCGCGGTCGCTGATCGAGCCACCCGCGAGATCGAGGCGGTCGTGCGCCCCCGCCTCGCCGAGCTGGCCGAGCATCCGGACGACTCGATGCTCTCCCATATGCTGTGGGCCGGCCGCGAGGCGGGCGACCCGCGCCCGGTCGAGATGCTGCTGCCCTCGCTCAAGGTGATCCTGCTCGGGGGGATGCAGGAGCCCGGTCACGCGGCCGGGAGCACGCTGCTCGGGCTCTTCGAGCACCCCGAGCAGCTCGAGATGCTGCGCGCCGATCCCGCCGCCCGCATCCCCCAGGCCGTGTACGAGGGCATGCGCTGGATCGCGCCCATCGGAGCGGTGGAGCGCCAGACCACGCACGAGATCGCGCTGCACGGTGTCACGATCCCGGCGGACTCCATCGTGCAGATCGTGCTGGCCTCGGCCAACCGCGACGAGTCCCGCTTCCCCGACCCTGATCGCTTCATGATGGAGCGGGGCGAACGCGGCCACCAGGCCTTCGGCAACGGCGAGCACTTCTGTGCCGGGCACTTCTTCGCGAGGCAGGTGCAGCACGTCATGTTCGAAGAGCTGTTCCGCGCGGTGCCCGACATCGAGTTCGACCGCTCGCGGCCGCTCTCGGTGACGGGCTGGGTCTTCAGGGCGCCGAAGATCCTCCACGCGAAGTGGTCTCCGCGCGATCCGGAGCCCGAGCCGACGCCGACCCCGCTCGCCGAGCCGCTCGCGGCACCTGCCGCACCCGCGACCCCCGCGGTGCCCGACGGCCCGACACTGCTCGACGTGGTGGTCACGGGCATGCGCGTTGAGGCGCGGAACGTGCTCTCCCTCGAGCTGAGCCCCGCAGACGGCGTCGAGCTGCCGGGGTGGCGGCCGGGCGATCACATCGAGCTGCACGGCGGGGACGGCGTCTTCCGCCAGTACTCGCTGTGCGGCGATCCGTCCGACCGCTCGGCCTATCGCGTCGCCGTGCTGCGCGAGGAGGCGGGACGCGGTTTCTCTCGGGACCTCCATGACACGGTGCGCCCGGGCGACGCCGTGCGCATCAGCGAGCCGCTGAGCCACTTCGCGCTCGCGCTCGACTCCCCGGTCGTGTTCGTCGCCGGCGGTATCGGCGTCACCCCGATCCTGCCCATGGGACGGGAAGCGCTGGCCGCGGGCCGGCTCGCGGGACTGCACTACTGCGGGCGCTCGGCGCCGGCCATGGCGTTCCGCGCCGAGATCGCGGCGCTGGACGGCGAACTCCACGTGTCCGACGAGGGGAGCCGCGCCGAGCTGCGCGGCATCGTGGAGTCAGCGCGCAGGATCGGCGCCCGGGTCTACGCCTGCGGCCCCCAGGCCATGCTCGACCGGCTGCTCGGACTGGGTCGCGAACTCGACGTCGAGATCGTGGTCGAGCACTTCACCGGCGTCGATGCGCACCGGGAGGGCGACCGGGAGTTCACCCTCGTGCTCGCGCGCAGCGGCCGCGCGGTGCCCGTGCGGGCCGACGGCACCGCGCTCGAGGCCGTGGAGGTGCTCGGCGCGGGCACCCGCTCCTCGTGCCGGGAGGGCAACTGCGGCTCGTGCGAGGTGCGGGTGCTCTCGGGCCGCGTCGAGCACCGGGACCTGCTGCTCACCGAGGCTCAGCGCGCGGCGAACGACCGCATGATGCTGTGCGTCTCCCGCGCCGTCGACGACGAGGTCGTCATCGACCTGTGACGGGTGCCGGGTAGCCGATCGCGGGCATCTCGGAGTGACGCACCCAGCCGGGTTCCGCGGCGACCACGTCCTCGAGGCGGTTGGCGACCTGGGCAGTCACCTGGTAATGCCCCTTGGAGAACTCGGTCCGCATGCGCATCGACGGCACGCCCTCGATCTCCCAGGTCTCGCCGCTCGCGTGCTGCTCGGGGTTCAGCCGGCCCGTCACGGTGAACTCGAGCAGGGGCTCGCCGGCGGCGACCGGCTCGCGACGGATGGTGTCGCGCACCCCGATGATCTCGCCGATGGCGATGTCCCGGCCGAGGGCGCTCGACGGCACCGGGCGCTCCGCGACGATCTGCTCGCTCGTCACGGTGCGTGGGGCATCGGGCAGGCCGAGGTGCTCGGCGAGGGCGTCGAGGGCCGGCAGGCCGAACGGGGGCCGCGGGTCGTCCTCCCGCCACGTGACCGTGGCGCTCTCGCCGCTCCCCGGATCGCCGATGCCGAGAGAGGCCATGAGCTCCGGCCCGGCCGCCTCCGGATTCCACGTCGACTCCCACCGGATCGCGTCGACGCGGTGCGCGGCGCCCGCGAGCTGAGCGCCGAGGCCGATCCAGAACGCATCCTCGTGTCCGCCGCCGAAGATCGAGACGCCGTGCTCCCTCGCGAGGGCGTCGAGCCGCGCCGCCTCGCCGGGAGACGTGCGCCAGGGATGCAGCGCCTCCTCGGCGATCGTGATGACGTTGAGGCCAGCGCGCACGCACCGCTCGATGAAGGGGGCGTGATCCGCGAGGTAGCTGTTGGTGGTGAGGACCGCGATGTTCGCGCCCGAGTCCCGCAGCACCGCGTCCGCGTCGTCGGAGACGATCACGCCGGTGTCGCGATCGAGGCCGATCACCTCGCCGAGGTCCCGGCCGACCTTCTGCGGGCTCCGGGCGATCGCGCCGACGACCGGCACGCCCCGCTCCAGGAGGAGCGCGGCGACCTCGCCGCCCATCGCCCCCACGCCGTAGATCACTGCTCTGATTGCCATGTTCTGCTCCTTCGCAGGTGGTGTTCGGTTCAGTCGAAGACGACCGTGCGGTGCCCGGTCAGCATGACGCGGTCCTCCGCGTGGAGGCGCACCGCGCGGGTGAGCACCCGTCGCTCGACGTCGCGCCCGGTGCGCACGAGGTCGTCCTCCAGCTGGCGGTGCGACACCCGCACGACGTTCTGCTCGATGATCGGCCCCTCGTCCAGGTCGCCCGTGACGTAGTGCGCGGTGGCCCCGATGAGCTTCACCCCTCGGTCGTAGGCCTGGTGGTAGGGCTTCGCGCCCTTGAACCCCGGCAGGAACGAGTGGTGGATGTTGATGATGCGGCCTGGGTAGCGGGCGCAGAAGTCGTCGCTGAGGATCTGCATGTAGCGGGCCAGCACGATGAAGTCGGCGCCGGTCTCGGAGACGATGTCGTGGAGGCGCTCCTCCTGCCGCGCCTTCGTCTCGGCGGTGATCGGCAGCAGATGGAAGGGGATCCCGTGCGGCTCCACCAGCGGCCGCAGCGCGTCGTGGTTGCCGACGACGGCGACGATCTCGACGGGGAGATCGCCCGAGCGCCAGTGGTAGAGCAGATCCCACAGGCAGTGATCCGCCTTGCTGACCATGATCACGACGCGGCGCAGCCGATCCCTGCGGCGCAGGGAGAGCACCGGATCGAAGCGGGCGAGCTCGGAGCGGAGGTCCGCGTCGAAGCGCGCCTCGCCGTCGGCCGGCACGTCGATCTCCATGCGCAGGGTGAACGTGCCGCTGCGCTCGTGCGCGTACTGCGCGCTGTCGGTGATGTTCGCGCCGTGGGCGAAGACCGTCTGCGACACCGCGGCGACGATGCCGGGCTCGTCGGTGCAGCGCAGCGTCAGCACGTGCGGGACCTGCGCCGCCGCCGCACCGATCCCGGCGCCCGTCGTCGCGCTCACGAGCGCACCTTCAGGCGCTGTGGGTCGTAGACCGGCGTCGCGACGACCCGCGCCGCAGCCTCGCCGTCCGGGGTGCGCACGGTCAGGGAGGTCCCCTTGGCCGCGTGCCCCTTCGCGACGCGGGCGAGCGCGAGGGTCTCGCCGCCGAGCTCGGGGGAGGGGACCGCCATCGTCACGTGCCCGACCTCTGCCCCGTCGTGCAGGATCACCGCGCCCTCCAGTTCGTCGGGCGCGGACTCGATCACGAGCGAGGCGATGGTGCGGCGGGCCTGCTCCTTGAGCGCCACGAGCGCCTCGCGGCCGTGGAAGTGCTGCTTCTCGAGGTCGACCGCCCAGCCCATGCGGCACTCGAACGGCGTGGTGTCCTCGTCGTACTCGAGTCCGCCCATGACCATGCCGGCCTCGACGCGCACGATCATGAGCGCGCCGCCGCCGCAGCCGATCGCGCCGAACTCGGCGCCGGCCTCGGCGACCGCGTCCCAGAGCTCGATGGCGCGCTCGATCGGCACCATGACCTCGTACCCGAGCTCCGCGGTGAAGCCCATGCGGTTGATGTGCGCGGGGATGCCGGCCAGGTCGATGCCGGTCTGGAACGTGTAGTAGGGGAAGGCCTCATTGCTCAGGTCGGTGCTCGTGAGCTTCTGCAGCGTCTCCCGGCTGCGCGGGCCCTGCACCGAGAGGGTGGCGAGGGTGTCGCGCAGCTCGGTGAGCGAGGTCTCCGGGGTGAGATGGGTGCGGATCACGTCCTCGACCTCCCAGTTGCCGCCCGTGAGGCGCACGTGATCGTCGCCGTAGACGAGCACGGTGCAGTCGTCCATCATGCGGCCGTCCTCGGTGACGACGACGCCGTAGGCGATGCTGCCCGGCTCCAGCTTCGTGACGTCCCGGCTGAAGACCGCGTTCAACACATCGATCGCGCCCGGCCCCGTGATCTCCCATTTGGGGAGCATGGAGAAGTCGATCATGCCGACGCCCGTGCGGAACGCGCGGTACTCCGCGTCCGTGCCGGTGATGCGCTCGGGCGTCGCCTGGCCGGCGACGTCGATCCACTCCTCCTCGGTGAGGTCGGCGGGGACCCGCGCGGTGAACGGGCTGGGCTTCAGGTGACTCGGCGTGGGCATGGCGGCTCCGGTTCTGCTGGTGCGCTGGTTCGTAAAAGACGCTGAATGTGTCTTTAAGTCTCACATTTTCCGAGTGTGCGGCGAGCACAAAGTTGGCGGCTCCGTCTGTCGCGGGGACCGGAAAAGGGGGCCGGGCTGGTGGACGACTCCCGGTGTTTCATATAGTAATCATCTGTAGTTATGAAATGTACGAATGGAGGGCCGGCATGTCGCTCCGGATCCGCGAGCCGCGGGTGACCCCGCTGCTCATCGCCGTGCTCGGCCTCCTCTCCATGGGCGGCGCGTTCGCCATGGACACCTATCTCCCGGCGCTGCCCGACGTCGGCCGCGACCTCGCGGCTCCGCCGGCCCTCGTGCAGATGACGCTCACCGCGTTCCTCATCGGACAGGCGCTCGGGCAGTTCGTGCTCGGGCCCATGTCCGATCGCTGGGGCCGCTGGTGGCCGCTGCTCATCGGCAGCGGCGTCTTCCTCGCGGCCGGCCTCGGGGCCGTGTTCGCCGACGGCATCTGGATCCTCATCGCGTGCCGCTTCGTGCAGGGAGTCGGGTCCGCCGCCGGGCCGGTCATCGGTCGCGCGGTGGTCGCCGACCTCGCGTCGGGCGTTCAGGCGGCCCGCCTCTTCGGCGTGCTCATGATGCTGTTCGGTCTCGCGCCCGTGATCGCCCCGGTGCTGGGCGGTCCGCTTGCGGAGTGGGGCGGGTGGCGCGCCACGATGTGGGGAGTGGTGGTGGTCAGCGCCGTCGCCCTGCTCAGCGTGCTCCTCGTCCCCGAGAGCCTGCCGGCGGAGCGCCGCAGGGTCGTGCACCTCGGCACGGTCGCCCGCGACTTCCTCGAACTCGCGCGCAACCGCCCCTTCTTCCTCCACTCGCTGCTCATCACCTCGAGCTTCGGGGTCGTCACGGCCTGGCTCGCGACCTCCTCGTTCGTGCTGCAGGGCCACTTCGGGCTCTCTCCCACCGCGTACTCGCTCGCCTTCGCGATGAACTCCGCGGGGTTCCTGCTCGCGGGCCTGCTCAACACCCTGCTGCTGCGCCGCTTCCGCCCGGAGAGCATCCTGCGGTCGTCGGTGATCGCGCTCGGGATCGGTGCCGGCTCCCTCCTCGTGCTCCTCGCCGTCGGGTTCCTGCCGCTCTGGCTGCTGCTCGTGCTGGTGACGGCGACCTTCGCCTCGGTCGCGCCGCTGATGGCGAACGCCACCGCGCTCGGGATCGGCGCGGTGGAGCGGAATCGCGCGGGCGGCGCCTCGGCCCTGATGGGCGCCATGGAGACGCTCATCCCCGCCGCCTTCGTGCCGGTGCTGGGTCTGTTCGGATCCGGCCCGGGCCCGCTCGTCGTCGCCTTCGCCATCAGCGCCTCGGCCTGCGTGGGCCTGCACGTCGCGCTGCGGGCGGGATCGGGGCGCGAGGCGCCGAGCCGCTGACAGCTCGGGCTCGGGGGCTCGGGGCTCGGGGGGCGCGGCCGGGGTGCGCGGATCGTGCCGAGCTCCCGGATGCGACCGTGCCCGGATACGACCGTGCCCGGATGTGACCGTGCCCGGGTTCGACTGTGCGCGCTGCACCGGGTGCGCGACCGGATTGGTTACTTTGTGACAATGACCGGATGTTACTGTGAACGCGAACGGGTCCCGTCGACGGGGCCCGCGAGGCGTCACAGAGAGGTGCAGGCATGAGCGGACCGTCCTTCTCCGCGGTCTCGATCCCGGACATCGCGTACCGAGAGATCGACGGCGCGCGACTGCATCTCGACCTCCACCGCCCCGAGACCTCGGAGCCCGCACCGGTCGTGGTCTACTTCCACGGCGGCGCCTGGGAGGTCGGAGAACGGACGGATCTGCTCAAGACCCGGATGCTGCCGCTCGTGCGGCGGGGGATCGCCGTCGCCTCGGTCGAGTACCGGCTCACGGGCGCCGCCGCCTTCCCGGCGCAACTGCTCGACGCGCGGGCCGCGGTCGCGTGGCTGCGGGGGCGGGGCGGGGAGTTCGGCCTGCTCACCGAGAGGATCGGGGCCTGGGGGTCATCGGCCGGGGGGCACCTCGCCGCGCTCCTCGGACTGGAGTCCCCGCTCGCCGCGGACGGCGGCCCCGGCGCGGTTCCGCACGCACCGCTCGTCTCCGCGGTCGCCGCCTGGAACGCGCCGCTCGATCTCGACGCCCGCTGCTCCCGCAGCTGGCTCGAGGAAGCGGAGGATCCCGCCGCGCGGGGATCCGAGGCCGCGCTGCTCGGCGCACCCGCCTACGACCCCTGCAATCCCCGGCATCGCGCCGCCAACCCGATCGCACTCGTGACGGCGGCCGCCGCGCCCATGCAGTTCGTCACGGGGGACCGCGACCGGATGGTGGATCCGGCCGAGTCGTTCCGCATGCACGACGCGCTGGTGCGGGAGCGGGTCGAGTCCGCCGTCGCGGTCGTCGGCGGCGCCGGGCACGAGGATCTCGCGCTGGACGAGGCTCCGACGATCGACTTCACCGCCGCCTTCTTCAGACGCCACCTCCTAGGGGAGCGCGAGCGGGGCGGCGCATGATCCCCGGCCCGCCGACCGCGGGCGCATTCCAGGTACGACCACAGCAGTTAAGGAGCCCCGCATGAGTGCAACCGAGTTCTTCGTCCTGTTCGACGGCGCGTACCCGAGGGTGCCGCACGCCTCCAGCCGCAAGTCGAACTTCATCGACCTGCCCAACACGCACTACGACGACGTCGACGGGCAGTACGCGCTCGAGTACCAGCTCTCGATGCTCAAGCTGGTCGAGGAGCTCGGCTACGACGGCGCGCTGCTGAGCGAGCAGCACAACGGCCCGATCGGCCTCTTCGGCAACCCCATGCTCGCGGGAGCCTGGCTCGCGGGTCAGACCAGCCGCATCAAGATCGGGATCACCGGCCCGATCCTCAACGCCTACCAGACCCCGGTGCGCCTCGCCGAGGAGATCGCGGCCCTCGACATCATGTCGCGCGGCAGGCTCATCATCGGCCTGCCGGTGGGCCACGGCATGCAGTACCACTCGATGGGCGTGGTCAACGTCGCCACCGCCCGCGCGCGCTACCGAGAGGCGCACGACCTGCTGGTGGCGGCGCTCACGCGCGAGGGTCCGTTCGAGTGGAACGGCGAGTTCTTCCAGGTGCCCTACGTGAACCTCTGGCCCCGGCCGCTGCAGAAGCCGCACCCGCAGATCATGCTGGTGGGCGGCGGATCGCTCGAGACGCTCGACCTGATCGCGAAGCACGGCTACGGCTACAACCCCATCGGGGTGACGGGCATCGCCGACACGCAGAAGATCAACGGCAGGCTCGCGGAGCTGTGCCGCGGCTACGGCTACGAGCCGCAGCGCTCGCAGTTCTGGGCCGGGCTTAACGTGCACGTCGCCGAGACCGACAAGCAGGCCCGGCTCGAGGTCGAGGCGCACGAGCTGTGGGTCAACCAGAACTTCTTCCCCTCGCCCCTGCACGACAGCTTCCCGCCCGGCTACCTGAGCGAGGGCGCGATCCGGGGCCTGCACGGCGGCGCCAGCTACCGCAGCAAGCCGATCTCCGAGATCGGCTACGACGACATGATCGAGCGCGGCTCGCTCATCGCGGGCTCTCCTGAGACCGTGACGGCGAAGCTGCAGGAGTACCTCGAAGCCACCGGTGTGGGCCGCCTCATGTTCGGCTCGAACAACGGCTCCAAGCCCAAGTGGCTGGCGGTCAAGTCGCTCACCCTGCTCGCCGAGGAGGTGCTGCCCAAGCTGCGGGGCGGAGCCGGTCCGATCGAGCCAGAGCTGCTCGGCTACGGCTCGAACGCCGAGTACGGCGCGATGCGCAACCGTTCGACCCCGCCCCCGACCGCGCTGCTCGACGGCCGCATGGTCGACGTCGACACCGCGCACATCGAGGAGCTCCGGGCGCCCTCCGGGGAGTGACCGGACGGGCGCGAGAAGCACAGAGGACAGGGCACAGAGGAGAAGGACCATGGCACCGACCGATACGCAGACCCCCGCCGTGCGCGACTGGGCGCACTGGAGCGAACCCGAGTTCATCGAGATCGACGGGCTCCGCACCGCATACCGCCGCAAGGGCGACGGCGAGCCCGTGCTGTTCCTGCACGGGCAGCACTTCACCCGCGTGTGGCTGCCGTTTTACGAGGAGCTCTCGAGGTCGGTGGATCTGATCGTCCCCGAGCATCCGGGCTACGGCGACACCCCGCTGCCCGAGACGCTGCGCTCGTTCGAGGACTACGTGCTGCACTACGAGGCGCTCACGCGCGAGCTCGGGGTCGAGCGCGTGCACCTCGTCGGCCACGCGATCGGCGGGTGGATCGCGGCGAACCTGGCGGTGCACCACCCCGATCGCATCGCGAGCCTGACGCTGCTGACGCCGAAGGGGCTCCGGGTCGAGTCGGGCAACGGGATCAACCCGTTCCGCCTGCTCGAGCACGAGCTGCGCGCGGCCTACTTCAACGGACGCGAGGACGGCTTCGCCGAGTACTTCGAGCAGGAGGGCGGCGTCGAGGACATCCTGCAGCGCGAGGTCGAGGGCAGGGCGCACGCCCTCGTCGCCTGGAACCCGCGCTACGACTGGCGCCTCGACCATCGCCTGCGGCGGGTGACCGCGCCGACGCTCGTGCTGGGTGTCGACGACGATCGCTACTCGCCGCACGCGGTCGCGGCCCGCTACGCCGAGCTCATCGACGGCGCCGCGCTGCAGAGGATCCCGGGCGCCGACGGCGCCCCGAGCGGGCACATGGTGCACGTCGAGCGGCCGGCGGAGACGGCCGCCGCGGTGCGCGCGCACGTCGCGGCGCATCCGCTGGACTAGAGACGACGGAGGGCGGGGTGCTCGCGCACCCCGCCCTCCGTCGTGCCGGAACGCTACTTGACGCGGACGCGCTGTGCGCCCTTGACCGCGACGGCCTCGAACTCGATCTTCATCTGCGGGTCAGCGAGCTGCACGCCGGCGAGCATCGCGCCGCAGGCCGGCGGGTTCTCGCCGAAGGCCTCGCGTAGCGCCTCGTCCATCTCGAAGGCGTAGGAGATGTCGGTCGTGTAGGGGTGGAACCACACGATCTCGTCGAGCGTGAAGCCCTCGCGCTCCAGGTGCTCGCGCATGGTGCGCAGCGCCTGCCTGGCCTGCTCCAGTGGGCTCTCGGGCATGTTGCCCTCGGCATCCCGGCCGCCGAGGCCCGAGACGAACATGACCTCTTCGTTCGTGATGCTGAGGGCGAAGGGGTGCGGGATCCCGTCCGGGCGGAAGGACTTCCAGGTCGACATGCGTGCTCTCCTTCGAATCGAGTCCGTCGTGCGCCCGGGACCGGGCGCACGCTTGCTTCGACGCTAGCAGAGTGGTTCTTTTAGTGCAATGAACGTAATCGCAAAAACAACAGTGAGGAATCGGCTCGAGGTGCGAGGTCGCTCCCCGTCGGCTACTCCCCGGGTGGGGAGAGTCGGGGGAAGGTGTGGATGATCCAGACCTCGGCCTCGCCGTCCACCGCTTGCCAGCGGTGCGTGCGGTTCGCCAGGTAGGTCGCGTAGTCGCCGGCCTCGAGCACGACCTCCTCGCCGACGGGGCCGACGCGGATGCTGCCGCGCTGCACGACGACGTGCTCGCGGGCGCCGGGGCCGTGGGAGGGGGAGGTCTCGCTCGCGTCGGCGCGGAAGACCTGGTGGTGCAGCTCCAGGGTGCCCGAGCCGATGACCTGATTGCGGATCACCTGGCCGACGCTCGCGTCATCGGAGATGTCGAGGCCCTCGCCGGCGCGCACGACCTCCACCTCGGAGCGCTGCTCGACCGCGATGAGCGAGTTCACGGAGACGTCGAAGGTCTCCGCGATGGACACGAGTGTCTCGAGCGTCGGATTGGTGCGTCCTCGCTCCACCTTGAAGAGCGTGGCCTTGGCGATTCCGGACCGCTCGCTGAGCTGCGAGAGCGAGAGGCCATGGGATTCGCGCAGCTGGCGCACGTTCTCGGCGAGCGCCTGGATGTGATTGTTCATCTGCTCATTGTTCCATTCGGCGGTTGTGCACGCGGGCGAATCGCGGAAAATCGACTTCCGTATCATCTAGGAGCACGGATATACTATTGTAGTAACCGAGGTTCGCGATCCGCGCGATCGCATCCACAGTTCTTCAACGCAGGAGGTTCACATGACGCAGGCAATCCACTTCGAGACCGGCGACGGGCGCCGCTTCCTGGGCCGCCTCGACGGCACCACGATCACGACGGCGGGCGAGGCTCCGCGCGAGGGCTTCGTGCCCACCGAGGAGGCCTGGGCCGCGATCGCGGGAGCCGCCGGCGAGACCCACGAGATCTCGGACGTGCACGTGCTCGCTCCGAACCGCCCCGGCAAGATCCTCGCGATCGGTCTCAACTACATGTCCCACGTCGAGGAGACGAGCCTCGCCAAGCCCGACGTCCCCATGATGTTCGGCAAGTTCCCGAGCTCGGTCACCGGCGCCTTCGACGACATCGTCATCCCGCGCGAGGAGACCCGTCCCGACTACGAGGGCGAGCTCGGCGTCATTATCTCGAAGCCCGCCTATCGCGTCTCGGTCGAGGAGGCCTGGGACTACGTCGGCGGCTTCACCGTGCTCAACGACGTCTCCGGTCGCCGCGCGCAGCTCGAGACCCCCATGAAGCAGTTCACGCTCGGCAAGAGCTTCGACACCTTCACCCCGGTGGGCCCCGCCGTCGTCAGCCTCGACGGCTTCGCCGACGACGAGGCCCGCGACAACCTCCCGGTGCGCACGACGCTCTCGGGAGAGGTGATGCAGGACGGCAACACCAACCAGTTCATCTTCACGATCCCCGAGATCATCTCGTACCTCAGCAAGGGCGTCACCCTCGAGCCGGGCGACCTGATCGCCACCGGCACCCCGGGCGGCGTGGGCGACGAGCGCAAGCCCCCGCGCTACCTGCGCGACGGCGACATCGCCGAGGTCGAGATCCCCGGCGTCGGCAAGATCGTCAACACCGTTCGCTTCGAGGCGTAGGCCATGGACATCCTCCCCGAGGGCAATCGCGACTACGTCTACAACGGCCGCTTCACCGGCCCAGTGCAGCTCGAGATGATCATCGAGGCCGCCGCCGAGTCGCTCGCCGACGTGCCGAACCTCGGTTCCGTCGACGTCGCGCGCATCCACCACGAGGACGGGGCGGTCACGCACTGGCACAGCCACCCGGGCGGCCAGATCCTCACGCTCGCGGCCGGAGTCGGCCGCGTCGGCAGCGACGAGGGCGTGACCACCGGCATCGTCCCCGGCACCGTCATCCGCACCGAGCCGAACGAGCGGCACTGGCACGGGGCCGACGAGGGCAGCGACTGCGTGTGGCACTCGGTCGTGTGGGGCGTCACCGACTGGAGCGACGACAACCCGCTCGAGAGCGAGTAGTACCGCAGTGAGCTCCGTACCCCTCATCGGCCTCGTCACGGACCGGAAGCAGTCGACCTCCGGTCCGTGGGTCGACATCACCACCGACGGCATCCCGCACAGCTATCTGACCGCGATCGAGCAGGCGGGCGGCGCCCCCGTGCTCTTCCCGGCGCTCGACGTGCACCTCGAGGATCCGGGTCGCCTGCTCGACCGCGTCGACGGCTTCTTCATGCCGGGCGGGCGGGATCTCGACGCGGATCTGTACGGTGGCTCGGCTCACGAGACGAACGACCCGCCGCTGCGGGTGCGGGACGAGCTGGAGATCCGGCTCACGCGCGAGGCCCGGCGCCGCGGCATGCCCGTGCTCGGCGCGTGCCGCGGGCTGCAGGTGCTCAACGTGGCGCTCGGCGGCACGCTGGTGCAGCACCTGGGTGACCAACTCGACCTCACGCCGCACCGCGATGTCGTCGGGGTCTTCACCTCGCACCCAGTGGAGGTGGGCGAGGGGACGCTGCTCGAGCGCATCGTGGGTCGGCGCAGCTTCGACATCGCCTCGCACCACCACCAGAGCGTCGATGCGCTGGGAGAGGGCCTCGTCGCCACCGCGACGGCCCCCGACGGTGTCGTCGAGGCGGTCGAGGCCTCGGACGGGTCGTTCTGCCTCGGTGTGCAGTGGCACCCGGAGGAGCGGCTCGATCCGGAGGGGCTCGACCTCGTTCGGGCCTTCGTGGCCGCCGCCCGCGAGTACGCCGCCGCGTAGCCCGATCGACTGAAGCGGGCCGACCTCCACCGGAGGTCGGTCCGCTTCCGCGTGCTATCGGGCGCAGGCCTCTTCTCCCGTCGCAGCTCGTGGTGGTTTCAGGGTGTTAGTGCAACGCCGGTGAGTAGTGCTCCTTGAAGCGCTCTGGGTTTGATGGAGACTCCTAGTCTTGGGAACGAGGATGGAGTTATGCCGAAGGAACAGAACGTGGGGAAGCCGACAACGCGTCGCTATTCGAGCGAGGAGAAGGCTGGCGCGGTGCGGATGGTGAGGACGCTGCGCGCCGAGCTCGGCGTCACCCAAGGGACCGTGCAGCGCGTCGCAACGCAACTCGGATACGGGGTCGAGTCCGTGCGGACGTGGGTCAAGCAAGCCGACATCGACGACGGCGTGACCGCGGGTGTGAGCAGCGTCGAGGCGCAACGAGTGAAAGAGCTCGAGCAGGAGAACCGGGAGCTTCGCCGCGCTAACGAGGTGTTGAAGCGGGCGGCGTCTTTCTTCGGGGCGGAGCTCGACCGCCACTACCGGAGATAGTCGCGTTCATCGACGTGAACAAGGACGGCAGGGTCGATGGGCGCCGGCTCGGAGTCGGGCTCATCTGCAGACTGCTGCAGGTGGCTCCGAGCAGCTACTACGCCGAAAGACCCGCACCCCGTCGGCCCGCGCCATCCGTGACGAGGAGCTGATCCCGCAGCTCGTCGAGCTCTGGGAGGCCAACTACCGGGTCTACGGGATCCGCAAGCTCTGGAAAGCGGCCAGCCGGGCGGGGATCACGATAGGCCGTGATCAAACCGCGAGGCTCATGCGCGCCGCCGGGATCGAGGGAGCGAGGCGGTCGAAGCGGGTGAAGACCACCCGGCCGGATCCTTCGTCGGCACGGCACCCGGATATGGTGAAACGGGAGTTCACCGCGACCGCGCCGAACCGGCTCTGGGTCACAGATCTGACGTTCGTGCCGACCTGGGCCGGGGTCGCGTATGTGTGCTTCATCATCGACGCGTTCAGCCGGATGATCGTCGGGTGGCGGGTCGCGTCGCACATGCGCACCGAGATGGTCCTCGACGCGATCGAGATGGCCCGCTGGTCCCGCGGCGCCCACCACGAGAATCTGCGGTGTCACAGCGATGCCGGGTCTCAATTCACGTCGATTCGCTACGGCGAACGCCTCGCAGAAATCGGCGCGACACCCTCGAACGGGACTGTCGGCGATTCATATGACAACGCCCTGGCCGAGACGGTGAACGGCTACTACAAGGCCGAACTCGTCCGCGGACCCGCTCCCCCGGGCCCCTGGAAGACGGTCGAGGATCTGGAACTAGCGACGCTCGGATGGGTCCACTGGCACAACACGCAGCGCCTCCACGGATACCTTGGCGATGTCCCGCCCGCAGAGTTCGAGCAGACGTTCTATGCTGGACAAACCGACCGCGAACAGCTGGTCGGAATCAAATAGCGCGAGTCTCCATCAAACCCAGAGCGCTTCAATCCATCCCCAACTTCTTTGACTTCACACGCCCACGATTGTGATCGATCACGTCCGGGCCGTCCACGCGCCAGCCACCGCCGTCCGGAATCCGTCCGAGCTTCTTCACATCGATATGGATGAGGTCTCCCCGGGGCATCACGCTCGTAGCGATGGGTCGTGCGGCGGGCCGCCCGGATCCTGACCCCGGTGACCGGATCGAGCTGGTGCAGCGGCGGGAGCCCGGCGCTCACGATGATTCGTGACACCGTCGTGGGGCTGATGCCGGTTCTCCGGGCGATCTCGTCTCGTCCGACCCGTTCGTCTACCCGAATACGGAGGACATGTTCCGTGAGCTGCGCTGTGATCCTGCCTGGGGAGTGGCGGGGTCGCGAGGAACGGTCGCGCAGGCCAGAAAGACCGTCGCGGCGGTAACGACCGATCCAGCGGTGAGCGCACTGCCTAGAGATACCCATTTCCTTCGCGACGTGCGCGACCGGGCGACCAGAGAGGACACGCTGAACGAGGATATGTCGTCCCGCGGGAGTGAGTTTGGCGTTACGGTGGGACACGAGAAGGCCTCCTCGGTTGAGTGACGTTAGACACCACTCATGATGGAGGTCTTCTCGCTATCTGTCAGTCACCAACGACCTGACCGGGTACAGCTAGCTCGAGCAAGCCGATGCCCTGGTCGACCCGGCGCGCCACGCAGCCCAGGATCGACTGGACGCTTTTCTCGAGTTCGGTCCGTGCGAGGTCGCCGGGGCCGGCGAGCGGGATGCGCAGCAGGGTGTCGAGACTGTCCGCTGGCAGGGCGGGCAGCGCACGGTGCGCCTCGAACGCGTCGATCCGGTGGTAGTTGAGCGCGTGCAGCGTCGTCGCGGTGGGGGAGGGCACCCGTGCCGTCGACACCCCGGCGCGCACGTCGCCGACCTTCTGCTCGAGCATGTCGCTCATGAGGCCGGGCATCGCCCACATGCCCCTGCCAATCTGCGCGTGCCCGTCGAGGCCCCAGCCGACGCCGATCGCGACGCTGCGCTCCTCGTAGAGGCCGAGCCAGGGGGCGGTGCGGATCGCGGCCTTCGGCAGCATCGGTCCTGCCTGCAGCGAGGTGTGGATCTCGTCGCCCGTGTGGTCGAAGAAGACGGTGTTGACGAACACCGCGCGATCCGACGCGGCGGCCATGCGGGCCGCGAGGTGCGCCGCTCCTCGTCCATGATGCCGATCTGCACGGTGGCAGCAGGCAGGACGAAGAGCAGCTCGACGCGTGCGAAGAGTCTGACACGGGCGGCGCGCGAGCTGGGGGAACCGCCCGCCCGATGCGGGCGGAGCCCGGGCTCCGTCTGGCAGGATCAAGGGATGCATATCGATCCGGATCCTGCGTCGGCCGCCGAGCTCGCCTCGGGCAGCCCGCCGCCGACCCGGCTTCGCCTCGACCTCGCCTACGACGGGACCGATTTCTCCGGGTGGGCGGTGCAGCCCGGGCTGCGCACCGTGCAGGGGGAGCTGGAGGCCGCGATCGCGGTGCTGCTGCGCACCCCGGAGCCGGTGCGTCTCACGGTGGGCGGACGCACCGACGCGGGTGTGCACGCACGGGGCCAGGTGGCGCACCTCGATCTGACGGCGGCTCAGCTGGAGAAGTGGAGTTCGCGGCGGCGCACCGATCCGGAATCGGGTGCGCCTGCGGAGACGCGGATCCGCGCACGCAAGCTGAACGGCGTGCTCAAGCGCGGGGCGCCGGACATCGTGGTGCACTCGGTGCGCGAGGTGCCTGCGGCGTTCGACGCCCGGTTCTCGGCGCTGCGTCGGCGCTACGAGTACCGGCTGCGCGGCGAGGGCATGCGCCGGGATCCCCTCACCGCGCGCTTCACCGCAGACGTGCCCCGCCCGCTCGACCTCGCGACGATGCAGCGGGCCAGCGATGAGCTGCTGGGGCTCAACGACTTCACCACCTTCTGCAAGGCCCGCGAAGGGGCGACGGCTGTGCGGGATCTGCTCTGCTTCGAGTGGCGGGAGACCGAGGACGGCGCGTACGCGGCCCGGATCGAGGCCGACGCGTTCTGCCACTCGATGGTGCGGGCGCTCGTCGGCGCCGTGGTGGCCGTCGGCAGCGGGAGGATCGGCGAAGCCGAGCTGATCGCGCTGCGCGATGCCCGCGAGCGCACGAGCCGCTTCACCGTGATGCCCGCTCACGGGCTGTCCCTCGAGGAGATCGCCTACCCGGCGGACGAGGACCTTGCCGAGCGGGCCGAGCAGACCCGTGCGCGACGGGATCCTCTCGCCCCCGGCCATTGAGCGAGCGGAGCCAGAGCTGTTTCGAAGTTCGTCATCCTGCGCGAGCTTGCGAGTCGCAGGATCCACACGCATGGATTCTGCGACTCCGCTCGTTCCTCGCTCCGCGCAGAACGAAGAGAAACAGCGACTGTGAAACAGTCCTGGCACGCGGCGAGTGGGCCAGATCCTGTGCTAAAGTAGTTCTTTGGTGCGCAAGCACCCGATTTGTTGAGCCCTCCAATCGTTCGCGCACCCCCAGGGACCGGGCAACGGAGCGGGATCCACGAACACCTCCAATTCGACAGAAAGCAGCACTCCAGTGACTCGCACATATTCGCCGAAGGCAGCCGACCAGAAGCACGACTGGCTCGTCATCGACGCCACCGACGTGGTGCTCGGCCGCCTGGCCTCGCACGCCGCAGCCCTGCTCCGCGGCAAGCACAAGCCGACCTTCGCTCCCCACATGGACATGGGCGACTACGTCATCATCATCAACGCCGACAAGGTCGTGCTGACCAACAACAAGGCGTCCAAGAAGCTCGCCTACCGCCACTCGGGCTACCCGGGCGGCCTGCGTTCGGTCACCTACACCGAGCTGCTCGAGAAGAACCCGGAGCGCGCCGTCGAGAAGGCGATCCGCGGCATGCTGCCGAAAAACTCGCTCGGCGCCGACCTGTTCCGCAAGCTGAAGGTCTACGCGGGCGCGGAGCACCCGCACGCGGCTCAGCAGCCCACCCCCTACACCTTCGGCCAGGTCGCGCAGTAATCGCGGCGACGACGAGACATTCAGAGAGAGACTTCACAGTGACTGAAGAGCAGACCGTGGCCCCCGAGAGCTACACCACCGAGACGCCCGCCTCGCAGGCCGCCGTTTCCGCCCCGCGCCCCGCGCTCACCGTTCCCGGTGCCGCCGTCGGCCGTCGCAAGCAGGCCATCGCCCGCGTGCGCCTGGTTCCCGGCTCGGGCAAGATGACCGTCAACGGCCGCGAGCTCGACGAGTACTTCCCGAACAAGCTGCACCAGCAGCTCATCACCGATCCCTTCACCGTGCTCGAGCTGAACGGCTCGTACGACGTGATCGCCCGCATTGTCGGCGGCGGCCCCTCGGGCCAGGCCGGCGCCCTGCGTCTCGCGATCGCCCGCGCGCTGAACGAGATCGACGCCGAGCACAACCGCCCGACGCTCAAGAAGGCCGGCTTCCTCAGCCGCGACGCCCGCATCAAGGAGCGCAAGAAGGCCGGTCTCAAGAAGGCCCGCAAGGCGCCTCAGTACTCGAAGCGCTAATCGGAATCACCCTTTCCATGGGACGCCTTTTCGGCACCGATGGGGTTCGGGGCCTGGCGGGGGTCGATGTGACCGCCGACCTGGCCCTGGACCTCGCGCACGCAGCGGCTCTCGTTCTCGGGCGTTCAGCCCGGAGCGAGAGCCGTCGCGCTACCGCCGTGATCGCACGCGACCCGCGGGTCTCCGGTGAGTTCATCGCCGCAGCCGTCGCGGCTGGCCTCGCCTCCGCGGGCGTCGACGTGCTCGACGCCGGGGTGATCCCGACCCCCGCTGCTGCCTATCTCGTGGCAGACACCGGCGCCGATTTCGGCGTGATGGTCTCGGCGTCGCACAACCCGGCGCCCGACAACGGCATCAAGTTCTTCGCCGAGGGCGGCCGTAAGCTCGCCGACGAGATCGAGGACGAGATCCAGGCCGCGATGAACGGCCCCGCGATCGCGGTGACCGGTCGCGAGATCGGTCGGATCCGCCGCTTCGCGGACGCCGAGGATCGCTACCTGGTGCACCTGCTCGGTACGCTCGACGGGCTGCGGCTCGACGGTCTGCACGTGGTGCTCGACTGCGCCCACGGCGCGGCTGCAGGGATCTCGCCCGACGTCTTCACCGACGCCGGAGCGAAGGTGACGGTGATCGGCAACGACCCCGACGGTTTCAACATCAACGACGGCGTGGGATCCACGCATCTCGAGCCGCTCATCGCGACGGTGCGCTCGCACGGTGCCGACCTCGGCATCGCGCACGACGGCGATGCCGACCGATGCCTCGCGGTCGACGGCGACGGCAACGTCGTCGACGGCGACAAGATCATGGCCATCCTCGCGCTGTCGATGTCATCCCGCGGCCGGCTCGAGCAGAACACGCTCGTCGCGACGGTCATGTCCAACCTCGGGCTGAAGCTCGCGATGGCGGACAACGGCATCGACGTCGTCGAGACCGGAGTGGGCGACCGCTACGTGCTCGAGGCGATCAACGCGCACGGGTATTCGCTGGGCGGCGAGCAGTCGGGGCACGTGATCATGAGCGACTATGCGACGACGGGCGACGGGATCCTCACCGGCCTGCACATCGCCGCCGAGGTCAAGCGCACCGGCAAGACTCTCGCCGAGCTGGCGCAGTGCATGACGGTCTACCCGCAGGTGCTGGTGAACGTTCGCGGCGTCGACCGCACGGGTGTGAGCGGCGATGCGGTGCTGCAGCAGGCCGTGCATCAGGCGGAGCTCGCGCTCGCAGGCAAGGGCCGGGTGCTGCTGCGCCCGTCCGGGACCGAACCCGTGGTGCGGGTGATGGTCGAAGCCGAGTACGAGGAGCAGGCTCAGGGCCTCGCCGACGACCTCGCGGCGATCGTCAAGGAGCGCCTCGCGGTCTAGGAAGTGCGCTCGGACGGCTGTCGCCGGTAGACGTTCGAAGGCCCGGTCTCTCGACCGGGCCTTCTGCGTCTGCAGGCGCCCGCTTTCGGAATCTAGACCTTCGAGTGCTCGGCGCGTTGCGGTTGCTCGGTCGCACTTCGCCCGAGTTTCGCCCACGAGCTGCGGATCATCTTCTGAATCGAGCTGTCGAGAGCGACCGCGACGATGAGGGTCGCACCGACGAGGATCGTCTGCAGGAACGGCGAGGCCTGGAGGAACACGAGGCCGGCGCGGAGCACGCGGAAGAAGAGCAGCCCGGCGACGACGCCGCTGATCCTCCCGACGCCGCCCTCGAAGGCGACGCCGCCCAGCAGCACCACCGTGAGCGCCTCGAGTTCGAGGCCCGATCCGATGGTCGGGTTCGCCGACTGCACCTTCGCGGAGAGGAAGAGTCCGGCGAGTGCGGCGAAGGTGCCCGACGCCACGAAGAGCAGGAACCGCGAGCGCTTCACGTCGATGCCCATGAGGCGCGCAGCGCGCTCGTTGCCGCCGATCGCGCGTACCTCGCGACCGAACTTCGTGCGATTGAGCACGTACCAACCGATGGCGATCACGACGATGAGCACGACGATCTGGATCGGGACCGGTCCGAGCTTGAGCGTGCCGAGCGCGCGGAAGGCGTCGGGGAGCTCCGAACGGGGGATCGTCCTGCCCGTCGAGAGCAGCAGCGCGAACCCTCCCCACACGCTCAGCGCACCGAGGGTCACGACGAAGGAGTTCAAACCGAGATAGGACACCAGGAAGCCGTTGAGGGCGCCCGCGATCGCGCCGGTGGCGAGAGCCGCGGCGAAGCCGAGCGTCGTCGACCCGGTGAAGCTCATCGTGAGGCCGCCGGTGATGGCCGCGGCGGAGGCGATCGCACCGACGGAGAGGTCGATCGTTCCCGACATGATCAGGAAGGCGACGGGGATCGCGATGAGCCCGAGTTCGCTGGCCTGCATGAGGATGTTCTGCGCGTTGCCGAACGAGAAGAAGTTGGGCCGGAGGATCGAGAAGACAGCGATGAGGACGATCAGCGCCAGGAAGATGCCGTTCTTGGCTGCGAAGATCTTGAGACGTTCAGTGTTCATGGCGGTTCCTTCAGGTGGTCTGCGGGATCGAAACGGGGGCCGGTTCGGCCAGTGAGAGCAGGGCGGCGAGCAGGTCCTCGTTGAAGTGCTGCGTGCGGGGCACGTCCACCATGCGATCACCGAGCACGGTGTAGGCCCGGTCGCACATGCTGGCGATCTCATCGGATTCGCTGGAGACCACGACCACCGCGGCGCCTCGGTGCGCTGCGGCTCGGGCGGCTTCGACGATGTCCAGCTTCGCTCCGACGTCGACACCCTGCGTCGGCTGGGCGAGGACGAGGAGGGTCGGCTCCTGCGGGTACAACCAGCGGGCGAGGAGATGCTTCTGACGATTGCCTCCGGAGAACTGCGACACCTCGGCGTCTCCTGAGGGGCCGCGCACGTCGAGGGACTCACGGGCGCGTTCGTACACCTCCGTACCGGACTTCGCCGACACCCACCATCCGCGGGATGCACCCTTGCCGTACCAGGGGAGCATGACGTTGTCGATGCCCGTCTCCGAAGCGATGAGCCCCTCCGCATCGCGATCCTGGGGCACGAAGAACACCCCTCGGCGGATGGCCTGGGCGGGGGAGGTGAACCGGACCGGGGCTCCTGCGAGCGCGTAGCCGCGCGCCGGGGAGCTGGCACCGGCGATCTGCGCGGCGATGTCGAACTGCTCGCCCCCGGCCATCCCGAAGAGGCCGACGACCTCGCCCTCGCGCGCGGTGATCGAGCCGCCCTGGCTCTCGAAGCGGAGCACCTCCGCTCCGGCCTCGACGTGGGTGAAGTCGAGCGATCGAAGATCCGGGACGAGAGCCTCGGCGAGCTTCGCCGGGGTGAATTCGTCGGCCGCTCCGTCCACCACGACCCGTCCGCCCCGCAGCACGACGATGCGGGTGCAGACTTCGAGGATGTCGGGGAGCCGGTGCGAGACGTAGAGCACCGAGACTCCCCGGGATGCGAAGTCCCGGATCAGCGCGTGCAGCGCCTCGGTCTCCGCCTTGCCGAGCGCCGCGGTCGGCTCGTCGAGCATCAGCACTTTCATCTCCCCGGCGAGCAGTCCGCGCGCCAGGTCGACGAGCTGGCGCTCCCCGAGCCCGAGGGCTTCGACCGGCATGTCGAGCGGAAGGTTGGCCCCGACCGTCTCGAGCGCCTGCTCCGCGAGGGCGATCCGCTCTGCGGTGCGCGGCTGCTCGCGGGCGAGGAAGAGATTGTCGAGCACGCTCATGTTCGGGGCGAGAGCGGGCTCCTGGTGGATGACGGTGATGCCGAGCTTCGCCGCATCACGAGGGGCGAGCTTGCGTTCGACGCTGGTGCCGTCGACCGAGAAGCCCCCCTCGGAGGCTCCGATCACTCCGGTGGCCACGTTGAGGAGCGTGCTCTTCCCGGCGCCGTTGTGGCCGAGCAGGCCGATGATCTCGCCGGGCTGCACCTCGAAGCGGATATCGTCGAGCGCCCGTGTGGCCCCGAAGTCGACGGTGACTCCGGTGAAGGCGAGGCGCGGCTGCGGATTCCCCATGGTGTTGATCCTTAGCTGTGTTCATGGATGTCGGGGTGCGCTGCTCCTGCGGTCGTCCCGGCGCGGGAGACCCGGAGCTGCGCGACGGACGCGTAGAGGGGCGAGGCCCGTTCGGCGCGGAAGCAGACGATGCGAGGACCGGCCGGGTGGGGGACCACCTGGCCGATCCTCGATCGGGCGTCTACTGGTTCGCGAGGAGGAAGTCCTCCGCGTTCACGCTGGTCACCTCGTTGATCTCGACTGTGACGTCTTCGACCGCCTCGCCGTTCGCCGCTGCGACGAGCATGTGCGCATTCGCCTCGGCGAGCTGTCGTGCCGGCACCATGAAGGTGTATCGCCAGAAGGATCCCTCCTCCGCGATGATCTCGAGTTCCGCGTCGGTCGCGTCGAGGTTGAGCATGAGCATGCTGTCATCGGTGGGGGAGATCCCCGAGTCGGTGAGCGCCTGGTAGGCCCCGAGCGCGGGATCGTTCGAGATCGCGAGGTACACCTTGGTGTTCGGCATCGACTGCAGCTGGGTCTGCGCTGCGGCGTAGCCGTCGTCGAGGCTCAGCGTCTTGTGCTCGGTGATGTTGAGGTTCAGGCCGGAGCTGTCGAGGGCCTCCATGATGCCTTCGCCGCGGAGACGGCCGAGGTCGGTGTCGGGCCACCCGAGGAAGGCGACGTCGACCTCTTCGTCGCCGTACTTGTCGCTGATCCACGCGACGGCGCGCTCGCCCGCTGCGAGGCCATCGGCGTGATGGTCGAGCCCCACGGCTGCGACCACACCCTCCCAGCTCGAGCCGTAGCCGAGCACGGGAATGCCTGCGTCGTTCGCCTGGCTGGTCACCGCGACCATCGCGTCGGACTGCACCGGATAGCCCATGATCGCCTTGATGTCCCCGCGGACCAGCCAGGACTCCCAGTCCTGTACCTGGGTCTGCGCGTTCCACTTGGGATCGTCGGTGACGAACTCGTACCCGGCATCGGTGACGATCTCCTCCATGAAGGGGAGCATGTCGTTCCAGATCTGGATGTCGAGGCCGGCGAAGCTCATCGCGACGGCGCCGTTGGATTCGCCCGAGGAGGAATCGCCACTCGCATTGCAAGCGCTGAAGGTGAGGGCGACCGCAGAGGCGAGTGCGACGGCGCCGAGGGCTCGGTTGAGGCGTTTCATGGGTGGTAGCTCCTTTGCTTGGACAGCGACCGTTCCGGGCTCCTCGATTTCACCGTCAGAGGAGATGCTCGTGTGCCATTCACGAAGCGGGAACGTTCCTGCATTGGAGATGCTAACACGCATTCAGGGGTGCTCGAGAAGCGAATCTGAATTGTTACCAACGCGTCGCAGCGTCGTCACCGTCACCCGCTGACCCGCTGTCCGGCCGGCTCGGCTGCTCGGTTGCTCGGCTGTTGCGCGGGATCCGCTGGATCTGCTGTTGCGCGGGATCCGCTGGATCCGCTGTTGCGAGGAACCCGCTGTTCCGCCGGATCCGCTGTCTCGCCGGACCCGTTGTTCAGCCGCGGGGGTCCGACGGCGCACGTCGGCCTCGATGGTGCCGGTCGTTCCGAGGGGTGGTGAGGCTCCTGCCCGACCCGCTCGGGTTCAGTCGTGGGGGAAGAGGCGTTCGGGCGCGTGTCCGTGGACGAGCAGCATGACGTCGCGGTTCACCCGCCACTCGAACCCGCTGCCCTCGTCGTCGATCAGGCCGGTGAGGAACTCAGCGGCCTTGCGCCCGAACGATTGCGCGCGGAGATCCACCGCCATGAGCTGCTCGATGCCCTGCTCGGTCGCGGGATCGGCTGCGAGCGCGGCGACCCAGATGGACTTCCCGTGCCGCTCGCGATACTTCTTCGCGAGGGGGGCGGCGATGCCCTGCTGCACGACCAGTGCGCCATCGATGTCGCCCGCCTCGTCGAGCGTGTCGATCATGGCCTCGACCTCCTGGATCGAAGGCCAGAAGCCGGTGCGCCGCACGAGCGGCTGGATCCCCTCACGCTGCGCCCAGGAGAGGTAGATGTCGACCGCCTCGACGGCCCAGAGCGGCTCGAACTCCTCGCGGAGGGCGATGATCGCGGGCCGCCGGACACCCTCTGTGCGCAGACGTTCGAGCACGATGGGGGTGAACTCGTCCTGACCGCCCGAATACTGCCCGCGAACCAGACTGCGCTGCTCCGGGGAGAGCGCTCCGACGGCGACGATCGGGGCTCCGGTCTTCGCTACCTGCTCGATGAACGGGTCGTTCGGCGCGGGGTCGAGCACGAGCATGCCGTCTGCCCAGAGGCTGCGCGGGCGAGGATTGCGGCGGTTCTCCGTGAGGAGCGTCAGGTCGAGGCTCATCTCCGCTGAGTGCTCCATGGCGCCGAACACGAACTGCATGTAGAAGTTGCGGCCCTGACTGTTGGGGAAGAGGTGCAGGCCGATGCTCTGCGAGCGACTGCCGCGGAGGCGCTGGGCCGCCCGGTTCGAGACGTAGCCGAGGCGCTCGGCCGTTTCCGACACCAGGGTGCGGGTCGTCTCCGAGACCCGACCGTTCCCGTGCAAGGCCGAGGAGACGGTGGTTTTCGATATGCCCAGTTCCCGGGCGATATCGACGATGGTCACAGATCTTGGGCTCACTCTCTCAGTTTAGGCTCTCGCGAGCGGCGGCCGATGGTGTTACAGTGCATGTGCAGGAACGTTCCTGCACAGCATGGAGTACGTGATGTCATCAGAGAACCGAGCAGAGCTGCTCATCGTCGCAGGCCGCATCCGCAGCTTCGATGTCGGGATCGACACGGTCGTCGAGCCTCCGACGACGGTCGCGGTGCGCGACGGGAGGATCGTCTCCGTCGGCTCCGAAGCGGCGCTCGAGCACTGCGTCGGCCCGGACACCGTGATCCATCGTTATCCCGGAGCCACGGTGATGCCCGGCCTCACCGACTGCCACACCCACATCATCATGGGGCTGCCGCTCAGTCGAGGCATCCAGCTCACCGACCGGTCGCTCGAGGAAGTCCGAGACGAGATCGCGCGGGCTGCGGCGAGCGGTGCCGCGGGCGAGCGGTGGATTCTCGGGTGGGGGCTCGATCCCAACGTGTTCGAATCGTCGGGCTTCACGGGCCGCGTCTTCGACGACCTCGCCCCGGATCGCCCCGTATTCCTCCGCATGCGCGACGCGCACTCCGCGATCGTCAACTCCGCGGCGGTGCGGGAACTCGGCCTCACCGGTCGCGAGGAGTTCGAGGACGAATCGCGGATCGACGTCGACGCGGCTGGCAACGTCACCGGCTACATCGTCGAGATCGGTGCGATCGAGTGGCTGCTCGCCCGGATCCCGCCCGAGTCTTTCGACGCCTCGGTGGCGCGCGTGACGACGCTGCTGAGGAGCATGGCCGAGAGCGGCCTCACCGCGAATCACGTGCTCGACTTCTCCGAGGAGGGGGCCGGGCTCATCTCCGCGGTGGAGGATCGCGGCGGGCTGCCCGTTCGCCTGCGGTTCTCTCCCATGGTCTTCCCCGGCATGACGGCTGCCGAGCTCGAGCGCATCGTCGAGCTGCAGGGCACCGGTGGACGCAGATGGAGCGTCGAAGGCGTGAAATTCTTCATCGACGGCACCGTCGACAACGGGACGGCCTGGCTCCACGAGCCCGACAGCGCGGGCCAGGGCACCCGGTCGATCTGGACCGATCCCGACCGCTACCGCGCGACCCAGCGCTTCTTCGCAGAGCGCGGGATCCCCACCACCACGCACGCCATCGGCGATCGGGGCGTCGACTTCGTTCTCGACTCGCTGGAATCGCTCGGCGAGGAGATCCGGGGCCGAGCCCCGCACCGCATCGAGCACATCGAGACCATCGGAGACTCGACGGTGCGCCGTTTCGCGTCGCTCGGCGTCACAGCGAGCATGCAGCCGATCCACGGCACCCATCACACGCGCGCAGACCGCAGCGACAACTGGTCGGTACGACTCGGCCCCGCGCGCGCCTCGCACGGATGGCGCTGTCGGGACATCCGCGACGCGGGGGCGACCGTCGCCCTCGGCAGCGACTGGCCGGTGACTCCGTTCGATCCGCGGAGCATGATCGCGGACACGATCCTGCGCCGTCCGGTCGAGCGGCCGGAGACCGCGCCGGTGCAGCCTGAGCAGGCGCTCACCCCGCGGGAGGCGTTCGAGGGCTACACCGTCCACGCGGCGCGCTCGGTGCGGCACGAGGACCGGTTCGGTTCGATCGTGCCGGGCAAACGGGCCGAATTCACGGTGTTCGACGCCGACCCGTTCGAGATCGCACCCGAGAGGTACCCGGATCTGACCGTCGTCGCGACATACCTCGACGGCGAACGCATCGTCGGCGCCTGAGCGCAGGTCCCGCTGACGAACCACGACCAGCAACGGCAAGAGAATACGAGGAACGCAATGCAGCGCAAGACCGGATACGTATGGCACGAGCGGTTCGCCTGGCACGATACGGGGACGCACGCCGGACTTATTCCCTCAGGGGAATACGTGCAGCCCTACCGCAACTTCGAGAACCCCGAGTCGAAGTCCCGCCTCGCGGGCCTGATCGAGGTATCCGGTCTCATCGACAGTCTCGTCCGCATTCCCGTGCGGCCGGTGAGCGAGGAGGATCTCGCGCGCGTGCACACGCCCGCGCACATCGAGCGGATCCGCACGCAGTCGGATGCCGGCGGCGGCGACGCCGGCGACGGGTTCTCGCCGTTCGGCGCCGGAAGCTACGAGATCGCGAAGCTCGCGGCCGGCGGCACCCTCGTCGCGGCGGAGGCGGTGCTCGACGGCGTGGTGGATAACGCGTACGCGCTCGTCCGGCCGCCCGGGCATCACGCCGAACCGGATCAGGGGCGCGGGTACTGCCTGTTCTCGAACGTCGGGGTCGCCATCGAGGCGCTCCGGGCGGCCGGCAAGGTGCGCCGCGTCGCCATCTTCGACTACGACGTGCACCACGGCAACGGCGCCCAGAAGATCTTCTGGGAGGACCCCGAGGTCTTGACCATCTCGGTGCACCAGGATCGGCTCTTCCCCGTCGACTCCGGGCTCCTCGAAGAGCAGGGCGCCGGTGCCGGCGCGGGCACCAACATCAACGTGCCCCTGCCGGCGGGGTCCGGCGACGGCGCCTACTGGTCGGTCGTCGAAGACGTCGCAGGGCCTGCGATCCGCGCCTTCCAGCCCGAGATCATCATCGTGTCGAGCGGCTTCGATCCCTCGGCCCTCGATCCGCTGGGGCGGATGAGCGTCACCTCGCAGGGGTTCAAGGGCGTCGCCGAGCGGCTGCTCGCCATCGCCGACGAGGCGTGCGACGGGCGGATCGTGTTCTCGCACGAGGGCGGATACTCGCCCGTGCACGTGCCGTTCTGCGGTGTCGCGGTGATCGAGGCGCTCACCGGCGTCGAGACGGAGGTGGAGGATCCCTTCGACATCTCCATCGGAGACTCTCCGACCCGCGAGCTCACGGCCTGGCAAGCCGACGTCATCGAGCGCTCCGCCGAGCTGGCCCGGGCGCTCCGTCTCGTGGTGTAGCCGCCCGCGCCGGTGATGCCGTCCGTTCGGGCGGAGCAGAAAAGAGGACGCGTCTGCTGCACCATCCGTTGGATACTGCAGCAGACGCGTCTCGAATTCGCCAGGCGGGGGCGGCGGCCGCGGCCAGCCTCCGGGCTGCGCCTACAGCTTGCGCAGGAGCACCTTCTGCACCCGGTGGTCGCGCTCCTTGCGCAGCACGAGCGTGGCGCGGGCCCGCGTGGGCCGGATGTTCTCGACGAGGTTGGGCTCGTTGATGTTGGTCCAGTACTCGTCGGCGAGAGCCACCGCCGCATCGTCGTCCAGGGTGGCGAACCGGCGGAAGTACGAGCTGGGGTCGGAAAACGCGCTCTGACGCAGCTGCAGGAACCGGTGGCGGTACCAGCGCTGGATGTCCGAGGTACGCGCGTCGACGTAGACCGAGAAGTCGAAGAGGTCGCTCACGGCGAGCGGGTGCTGCATCGAGGGGGGCTGCAGCACGTTGAGCCCCTCGACGATGAGGATGTCGGGGCGCCGCACGACTGTGAACTCGCCGGGCACGATGTCGTAGATCAGGTGGCTGTAGTGCGGGGCGCACACCTCGGCGACGCCCGCCTTCACCTGCGACACGAAGCGCAGCAGGGCGCGTCGGTCGTAGGACTCGGGGAAGCCCTTGCGGGCGGTGATGCCCCGCCGCTGCAGCTCGGCGTTGGGGTAGAGGAAGCCGTCGGTGGTGACGAGTTCGACGCTGGGGGTCTCCGGCCAGCGCGCGAGCAGATCGCGCAGGATGCGGGCGACCGTCGACTTGCCCACGGCGACGGATCCGGCGATCCCGATCACGAAGGGGCTCTGGCGCTCGCCGTCGCGCCCCAGGAATCCGCGGGTGCGCCGGTGCATCTCGCGGGCCGCGATGGCGTACTGGTTGATGAGCCGGCTGAGCGGCCGGTACACCTCGGAGACCTCGGCCAGGTCGAGCGGCTCGCCGAGACCGCGGAACGCCGCGATCTCCCGCTCCGTGAGCGGCATCGGAGTCTCGCCTGCCAGACGCGACCACTCGTCGCGGTCGATCTCGGTGAAGGGCGACGTGTACTCCGGGCGCACGAGCGCGTGGGTATCGGTGCTCACCTCCGGGAGAGGCGCATTCGCGCCGTCGGCCGCCTCCGCCGGATCGGCGTGCGCGGCGGAGGAAAGGTCTGGGGCGGTGCTGTACTCGGCCATCGTTCATCCATCGTGCCACTAAACTCGTACCCATGTGTGGAATCGTCGGATATGTCGGCCCCAATGACACGGTCGAAGCGCTCCTCAACGGGCTGCGCCGCCTCGAGTATCGCGGATACGACTCGGCGGGAATCGCCGTCGTGGACGCGACGGGGGAGATCTCGGTGCGCAAGCGCTCCGGCAAGCTCGCGCGGCTCGAGGAACTGCTCGAGGTCAACCCGGTGCAGGCGACCGGAACGGGGATCGGTCACACGCGCTGGGCGACCCATGGCGGCCCGACCGACGCGAACGCGCACCCGCACCTGGGAGACGGGGGCAAGCTGGCCCTCATCCACAACGGCATCGTCGAGAACTTCGCCGAGCTGCGGGGCGAGCTCGAGGCCGACGGCGTCGAGCTGATCAGCGAGACCGACACGGAGGTCGTCGCCGCGCTCGTGGGCCGGGAGGTGGCGCGGCAGGGCGACCTGGAGACCGCGTTCCGCTCGGTCGTCGCACGGCTCGACGGCACCTTCACGCTGCTCGCGATGCACCGCGACGAGCCGGGCAAGGTCGTCGCCGCGCGTCACCATTCGCCCCTCGTCGTGGGGCTCGGCGAGGGCGAGAACTTCCTCGGCTCCGACGTGGCCGCCTTCGTGTCCTCGACGCGGCGCGCGGTCGCGGTCGCCGAGGACAACATCGCCGTCATCACGCCCGACGAGGTGCGCATCACCGACTTCGCGGGCAATCCGGTGGAGTTCACCGAGTACGAGGTCGAGTGGGACGCCGACGCCGCCGACAAGGGCGGCTGGTCGTCGTTCATGGCGAAGGAGATCAACGACCAGCCCGACGCGGTGGCGAACACCGTGCGCGGCCGGGTCTCGGCCGCCGGCGTGGAGATCCCGGAGCTGACGGCCCTCGGAGACGAGCGCCTGCGGAGCATCGACCGCATCATCATCATCGCCTGCGGCACCGCGTCCTACGCGGGGCAGGTGGGCGCGTACGCCATCGAGCAGTGGGCCCGGGTGCCGGTGGAGGTGCAGCTCAGCCATGAGTTCCGCTACCGCGATCCCGTGCTCTCCGACCGCACCATGGTGATCTCGGTCAGCCAGTCGGGCGAGACCATGGACACCCTCATGGCGGTGAAGTACGCGGGCGAGCGCGGCGTGACCACCGTGTCGGTGTGCAACACGCAGAGCGCCACGATCCCGCGCGAATCCGATGCGGCCGTCTACACCCACGCCGGCCCGGAGGTCGCGGTCGCCTCCACGAAGGCGTTCGTCGCGCAGATCACCGCGCTCTACCTCGTCGGCCTGCACCTCGGCCGGGTGCGCGGCGCGCTCTCCTCCGAGGACTCGGCACAGGCCGTGGCGCAGTTCGAGGAGCTGCCCGCGAAGGTGCAGGAGGCCGTCGACACGCATGACCAGATCGCGCAGCTCGCGCACTGGATGGCCGACACCCGCTCGGTGCTGTTCCTCGGCCGCCACGTGGGCTTCCCGATCGCGCTCGAGGGCGCGCTCAAGCTCAAGGAGATCGCGTACATCCACGCCGAGGGCTTCGCCGCCGGCGAGCTCAAGCACGGCCCCATCGCGCTCATCGACCACGGCCAGCCCGTCTTCGTGCTGGTGCCGAGCCCGCGCACGTCGCCGCTCATGCACTCGAAGGTCGTCTCCAACATCCAGGAGATCCGCGCCCGCGGCGCCCGGGTGATCGCCGTCGTGGAGAAGGGCGACACCGCGGTGCTGCCCTACGCCGACGATGTGATCCGCCTGCCGCTCGCCGACCCGTTCTTCGAGCCGCTGCTGCAGGTCGTGCCGCTGCAGTGGTTCGCGCTCGAGCTCTCGACGGTCAAGGGCCTCGACGTCGACCAGCCGCGCAACCTCGCCAAGTCGGTGACGGTGGAGTAAGTCCGCCGGGTGAGCGGGAGCAGTGAGTCTGAACCGGCGGAGGCCAGGGACTTCATGATCGTCGGGATCGGCGTCGACACCGTCGACATCGCGCGCTTCGAACGGCAGCTCGAGCGCACGCCGAAGCTGCGCGGACGGCTGTTCTCGAGCGCCGAGGCGGAGCTGACGGTGCCGTCGCTCGCGGCGCGCTTCGCCGCGAAGGAGGCGCTCATCAAAGCGCTCGGCGGTTCGGCGGAGCTGCGCTGGCACGACATGGAGGTGGTGCGGGATCGGGATCGGGCTCCCTCATTCGCGGCGACCCCCGGCCTCGCCGCGGCGCTCTCGGCTCGCGGTGCCGACCGGGTGCACCTCTCGATGACGCACGACGGGGGATCGGCGACCGCGTTCGTGGTCGTGGAGTCGAACGGAATGGGGCAGGCATGAGAACAGGGTCGATGCGGGTCGCCGAGATCTCGCTGCCGGCGATCCGGCACAACGTGGCTCGCGTGCGCGAGCTCACGGGCGGCGCGGTCATCGTGGTCGTGAAGGCAGACGGTTACGGTCACGGCGCGAAGATCGCGGCCGAGGCCGCGCTCGCCGGCGGTGCGGCGATGGTGGCCACGGCCGACCTCGAGGAGGCGCTCGCGTTGCGCGACGCCGGGATCGAGGCGCCGATCCTCTGCTGGCTGCACGGCGTGCACGCCGACTTCGGTCAGGCCGTGGCGGCCGGCATCGAGATCGGTGTGAGTCACATGCAGCAGCTCGAGGCGCTCGCCGCGGCCGCGGAGCGGCTCGGCAAGACCGCCTCGATGCAGTTCAAACTGGACACGGGCCTCAGCCGCAACGGGGCGGCCCCCGAGGAGTGGGAGCCGCTCTTCGCGCGCGCAGCCGAGCTGGAGCGCGCCGGGCTGGTGCGGGTGCGCGGCATCTTCAGCCACCTCGCCAACGCCGGTGATGAGCACGACCGGGCGCAGGCGGCACGCTTCGATCGGGCCGTCGAGATGCTCCGCGCCACGGGCATCGCACCCGAGATGATCCATCTCGCGGCCAGCGCCGCGACCTTCTCGTCCCCGCATCTGCGCTACAACACGGTGCGCGTGGGCGTCGTGGCCTACGGACTCAGCCCGTTCGCCGACAAGACCTCGGCGCAGCTCGGTCTGGTTCCCGCGATGACGCTGCGCTCCGAGATCGTGGCGCTGCGCGGGGTGCCCGCGGGCGCGGGCGTCTCGTACGGCTTCAACCACGTCTGCGAGACGGCCACCACGCTCGCGCTGGTGCCGATGGGGTACGCCGACGGCATGCCGCGGGCGCTCAACGGTGCCGGGGCCTGGGTGACGGTCGCCGGAGAGCACCGCCCCATCGTCGGCCGCATCGGCATGGACCAGTTCATCGTCGATGTCGGCCCGCTCGCGGGCCGGCTCGAACTGGGCGAGCCCGTGGTGCTCTTCGGGGATCCCGAGCGGGGCCACCCGCCCGTCGAGATCTGGGCGGGGCTCATGCGCACCATCAACTACGAGATCGTCGTCGGGGTCGGCCCGCGCGTGCTGCGGGTGCCCTCCGAGGACGTCGAAGGGAGCGGGGCGTGAGCGGCGCGGTGTCGCTGCAGATTCCGGATCCCGATGCGATGCACGAGCTCGGCGTCGAACTGGGGCGGGTGCTGCGCGCGGGGGATCTCGTGCTGCTGACCGGTCCGCTCGGCGCGGGCAAGACCACGCTCACCCGGGGGATCGGCGAGGGGCTCGGGGTACGCGGGCCCGTGCAGAGCCCCACCTTCGTTCTGGCGCGCACGCACCCGTCGCTCGTCGGGGGCGCGCCGCTTGTGCACGTCGACGCCTACCGGCTCGCCGGCACGGGCGAACTGGACGACCTCGACCTCGACTTCGAGGGGGCCGTGGTCGTGGCCGAGTGGGGTTCCGGCGTGGTCGAAGAGCCCGAGTCGTGGATCGAGGTGGTGATCGAGCGGCCGCGCGGGAGCGGGGGCGCCGATGCAGGCCCAGATGCCGATGCCGTCGAGGAGCCGGACTGGTCGCAGGCCCCGGTCGAGAACCGGACGGTGACCATCGCAGGGCACGGGCCGAGATGGCGGACGGGAGTGCTGTCGTGATGCTGGAGGCACCGGAATCGGGATCGCATGTGCTGCTGGCGATCGACACCGCCATCGGCACGAGCGTCGCGCTCGGCATCGATGGCCGCGTCCACGAGGCCTCGAGCGATGATCCGCGCGGTCACGCCGAGGCGATCGGCGGGCTGCTCGACGAGGTGTTCCGCGCGAGCGGGGCCTCGCCCGACGCGGTGACGGGGGTCGTCGCCGGCATCGGGCCGGGCCCGTTCACGGGCCTGAGGGTGGGTATTGCGGCCGCGCACGCCTTCGCGCTGGCACGCGGTGTGCCGCTGCTGCCGCTGCAGGGACACGAGGCGGTCGCGCTCGAGACGCTCGAGGGCACCGCGCTCACCGGAGTGCGAGTGGTGCAGGACGCGAAGCGGCGAGAACTCTTCGTCACCGACTACTCGGGTCTCGACTGGGCGGGGATCCCAGAGCGCGGCTCGGGGCCGGGACTCCTGGCGCGGGCGGACTACGAGCAGCTTCCGAACGACATCTGGCCCGACCGGATCCCCACGGCATCGCTCGTACGGCTGGCCGCCCGGCGCTTGGCGGCGGGGCGCGGCTTCGAGCCCGACCGAGCCGTGTACCTGCGCGCCCCTGACGTCAAGCAGCCGGGTGCCCCGAAGCGGGTTTCGACGTGAGCGCTCACAGCGACGCGGCGCTGTCGCTGCGGGAGGCGGCGGTCGACGACCTCGACGCGATCTGGGGGATCGAGAGCGCGGTCTTCGGTGCCGAGGCGTGGAGCTGCGAGATGATGCGCGAGGAGTTGACCGCCGACCACCGGTACTACCTGGTGCTCGCCGATGCGGCCGGCGCGGTGCAGGGGTATGCGGGGCTGCTCGTGGTGGGGACCGAGGGCGATATCCAGACAATCGCGGTCGCGCCCGAGGCGCGCGGCGGCGGGCACGGACGTCGGCTGATGAACGCCCTGCTCGACGAGGCGGCGCGCCGCGGTGTGCGAGAGGTGTTTCTGGAGGTGCGGGCCGACAACCCCGTCGCGCAGGCGCTGTACCGCTCCCTGGGATTCGCCGAGATCGGGGTACGTCCGCGCTATTACCAGCCCGAGGGCGTCGACGCCGTCGTGATGAAGCTCGAGATGAAGGATCGCCGATGACGCAGGAACCGCTCGTGCTGGGCATCGAGACCAGCTGCGATGAGACCGGGGTCGGCATCGTGCGGGGGCGCACGCTGCTCGCCAACGCCATCGCCTCGTCGATGGATGAGCACGCCAGGTTCGGGGGCGTAGTGCCCGAGGTCGCGGCGCGCGCGCATCTCGAGGCGATGACGCCGACGATCGAGCGCGCGCTCGCGGAGGCCGAGGTGACGTTCGACGAGCTCGACGCCATCGCGGTGACCTGCGGCCCCGGCCTGGCCGGAGCACTCATGGTGGGGGTCTCGGCGGCCAAGGCGCTCGCGGTGTCGCTGGGCAAGCCCCTCTACGCGGTCAACCACCTCGTCGGGCACGTCGGTGCCGATGTGCTGCACGGCGACGATCTGCGCGAGGCCGTGGGAACCGTCGGTGAGCTCGAACTGCCCATCGTCGCGCTGCTGGTCTCGGGCGGGCACACCTCGCTGCTGCTCGTGCACGACCTGGTGAGCGACGTCGAGATGCTGGGCGAGACGATCGACGATGCGGCGGGGGAGGCGTTCGACAAGGTCGCGCGGCTGCTCGGCCTGCCGTATCCGGGCGGCCCCCAGATCGACCGCGCGGCCGTCGGCGGCGATCCCGACGCGATCCGGTTCCCGCGCGGCCTGACGCTGCCCAAGGACCTCGATCGGCACCGCTACGACTTCTCCTTCTCGGGCCTCAAGACCTCCGTGGCGCGCTGGGTGGAGAAGTACGAGACCGAGCACGGCGCGGAGGAGCCGCTGCCGGTGGCCGACATCGCGGCGAGCTTCCGCGAGGCCGTGGCCGACGTGCTGCTCACGAAGGCGCTCGCCGCTTGCCGCGACCTCGGGGTGCCGCGCCTGCTGCTGGGCGGCGGCGTGGTGGCGAACGTGCGGGTGCGCGAGCTCGCGCGCGAGCGCTGCGAGACGGCTGGGGTGGAGCTGCGGGTGCCGCCGCTCTCTCTGTGCACCGACAACGGGGCCATGATCGCCTCCATCGGCGCGCAGCTCGTGGCGGCGGGCCACGCGCCCTCCGGGCTCGGCTTCGGGGCGGACTCCACGCTTCCGGTCACCGAGATCCAAGTGCGCTGAGTGACGGTCTGAGCGCCACTTCATCAGATCAACGAGCGCGACTGCGGCGGGTGCAGCAGACAACAGTGCTCGGTGAACATTATTGTGGAGTGTGCAAGTGGGGAAATCCCTCCTCCGCACACGAACGAAGGAGCATCATGTCCGAGAACCTGCCCGGAGGCCAGCCGGCCTCGAACCCCGTCCCGCCCGCGGCCCCGGCTGCGCCCGGCTACGCGGCGGCACCTCAGCCCGTTCCCGGCAAGACCCTCGGCATCGTCGGGCTGATCCTGGCGATCCTGCTGCCGATCATCGGTCTGGTGCTGAGCATCGTCGCCGTGGTGCAGTCGCGCAAGGCCGGTGCGAGCAATATCCCCGGTGTGATCGGCATCGTCATCGGTGTGCTCGGCACGATCGGCTACATCATCCTGATCGTGTCGATCGTCAGCCTCGCGGGGGCCGGCATGGATGCCGCCCAGCAGTGCCTCAACGGCGCGTACTCGGTGACCGTCGCGGGCCAGGAAGTGCTCTGCTCGGACATCGTCAACTAACGCGTCCACCCGCCGGTTGAGCGAGCGCAGCGACCCGCCGGTTGAGCGAGCGCAGCGAGTCGAAACCAGGCACTCAGAGCCCGGTTCCGGCTCGCTGCGCTTTTTCGTCCAGGTGAGAACGGCGTTTCAGCAGCGCTCTGCGAGCAGCGCGACGTGGCGTCCGGCGGCGCGGGTGAGGAACAGTGTCGCGCTGGCGTCGCCGCGCAGCTTCAGCCGTCGCCGCAGCGCGGCGGGATCCGTGTCGGTCCCGCGCTTCTTGATCTCGAGCGCGCCGATGTCGCGTGCCGCGAGTGCACGACGCAGGTCCTTCTCGCGCGCGGGCAGCTCCTCGAGCACGCGGAACGCACTCGCGAAGGGCGTCTCCACGAGGCGGTCGCCGGTGAGATAGGCGATCCCGTCGCTCGCCATGTCGGCGTCGATGCGTCCGGCGAGCGCGCCGATGAGCCGGGCGCGGATCACCGCCCCGTCCGGCTCGTAGAGATAGGCGCCGAGCGCGCGCACCGGCGCGTCTTCGGCGTCGCCATCGGCCGTCAGCTCATCTGCGCTCGAACCGCGCAGCACGAGCGCGGCCCGTCGGATTCCCGGCCGCGCGGCCACACCGAACCAGAGGCCGGTCTCCACGAGCTGCCCGTCGACCGACACCCACTGCGCCTCCGCGCGATCCGGAATCAGATCGCGGTCGAGACCCGGCCCCAGCTTGACACCCGCCGGCCGGTGCTCGGCGAGCTCGAAGGCGAAGCGCAGTGACGGCGAGTAGTCGTCGGGGGAGGCGACGCGGCGGGTGTCGCTGTGGCCGGCGGTGCGCCGAGCGGGGTCGAGGAACACGCCGTCCGCGTCGCCCGGACCCAGCCGCTCGGCGTCGCCGACGCGCACGGCCGGCACCGCCGCGCCCGTGCGCCCTGCGGCGACCGCGAGGTTGTGCTGTGCGAACTCCGCCGTCAGCGGATCGAGCTCGACGGGCAGGGGTTCGATTCCCGCGTTCAGCAGCGCGAGCGACTCGGCGCCGATGCCGCAGCCGAGGTCGGCGACCGAGCGGCAGCCGGCGGTGCGGAACCGCTCCGCGTGCAGCGCCGCCACCTGTGCGCGCGTCGCCTGCTCGAGTGCCGCGCGGGTGAACAGCAGCTCGGCCGCGATCTCGCCGAACTTGCCGGCGGCCCTGGCGCGCAGCTCGGTCTGCGTCAGTGCGGCGGAGAGCAGCGCGGGGTCGGTGCCCTCGCCGCGCAGCAGGCGCGAGATCGTGTCGAGGCCCTCACCCGCGCGACGCCGCTCCGAGATGCGCTCGAGCAGTGCGCGCCCGTCAGGGGTGGTCAGCTCGTGCCAGCCGGGGGAGGGGGAAGCGGAACGGGGGCCGGGGGAATTCCCCCGAGCCCCCGAAGCATCCTGCCGATGCGTCATTCCCGGTGTGCGATCAGTAGCTGCTGGCCGAGATGGCGAAGCCGATGATGAACACGTAGAAGATGATGACGATGACCCAGACGGCGATGCCGACGTAGCCGATGATCAGGCCGGCGAGCGCCAGACCGCGGCCGCCCTCGCCGGTGCGCGCGATCTGCTTGAGTGCGATATGCCCGCAGATGACACCCACCAGGGAGATGAAGAACGAGCCGACGAGCGCGATGATCGCGAGGGTGTTGGTGGGCGGAGCCGGAGCGTAGGCCGGCTGCGGCGCGGCGTACGGCTGCTGCGGAGCGGTGTACTGCGGCTGCGCGTACTGCTGGGCCTGCTGCGGGGGCTGGGGAGCCTGCAGCGCCGAGTACTGGGGGGCCTGCGGAGCCTGGGGCTGGTTCTGCGGCTCCGGGGCTCCGTTCACGGGAGGCTGATTCTGAGACACTGCGTGGTCCTTTCGTGTGTCAGCGGTCGTCAGGGGGACCGCTGCTGGTGGATATCGAGACGACGGGGATCGCCGTGCTCTGAGAGGCGCGGGATCGGGGCGATCAGAAGGAGCTGTAGCCCGACCCCAGCGAGCCGATGGCTCCGATCATCGCGAAGATGAAGCCCACGTAGATGATGATGAACATGGCCAGGAACACGAAGTAGGCGTAGCTGATGATGAGGCCCGTGAGCGCGATGCCGCGTCCGGCATCGCCCGTGCGCTTGATCTGACCGAGACCGAGGTGGCCGAAGATGATGCCCGCGAGGGGAACGAGGAACGCGAAGATGATCGCCAGGAACGCGTAGGTGTTGGTCTGGCCGAGCGTCGTCGCGGTGGACGGGGCCGGCGCGCTCTGCGGGCGGTACTGAGGCGCGGTCTGCTGCGGGTACCCCGGCTGAGCGGGCTGCTGGGCGGGCTGCTGATAGGGCTGGGACGGCCCGGAGTAGGCCGGCTGGCCGCCCTGCGGTGCCGTGTAGGCGGGCTGCTGGGCGGTCTGTGGCAGCGGTGCCGTGGGCTGTGTGGCGCCCTGCGGGGTGCCCGGCTGCTGGGGTGTGCTGGGTGTGGACATCAGCCCTCCTCGAGGCGTTGGCGGTACGCGGACCCCGCGGGGCCATCGCTGTGCGGCACATCCGATGTTGTGCGGCACTTCCAATTCTAGGGGGACGGTCGTGCGGTGGGGCCAGGATCGGCGGGCGGTTCGGGACCGGGCTCGCGAGTCGGACCGCGGCCCGCGGGGGAATCGTTCCCGTTCGCTGTGCGCGATCCCGCTCCCACCGATTGGCACTCCCCTTGCAAGAGTGCCAATCGGAGTCCTAGACTCTGCTGTAGGCGCGCTCGCATGGGGCGGGCGTGAGAACCCTTCAGACATTTGGAAAGAGGTCAACTGTGTCGGTTGCCATCAAGCCGCTCGAAGATCGTATCGTTATCAAGCAGGTCGAGGCAGAGCAGACCACCGCGTCCGGTCTGGTGATCCCCGACAGCGCGAAGGAGAAGCCGCAGGAGGGCGAGGTCGTCGCCGTGGGTCCCGGCCGCATCTCGGACAACGGCACTCGCATCCCGCTCGACGTCGCCGTCGGCGACCTGGTGATCTACTCGAAGTTCGGCGGCACCGAGGTCAAGGTGGGCGGCGACGACTACCTGGTGCTCTCGGCCCGCGACATCCTCGCGGTGGTCGAGCGCTGAGCGCACTCGCACGCGTCAGACGGGCCCGCCGATCCATGTGATCGGCGGGCCCGTCGTCGTGTACCGGGCTTTCCCGCCCGCCTCGCCTCCGCCTCGCCTCCGCCGCTCCTCCGCTCCGCTGCCGCGCCTCCTCTCTGCCTCCCGCCTCCTCCGCCGCCATTCCGTTCTTCGGCTCTCACCGTTCTCGCGGATGCCACAGGGGCCCTCGGTCCGAAACAACGGCGAGAGCCGAAGAACGGGAAGCGGGGCCGGGGCGTGACGCAGGCCTGGTCGGTCGGGGTTGAGCCAGGCTGGGGCGGGCAGGGCAGAGCCGGGTCGGGCCGGGGCAGGCAGAGCCCGGCCGGCTCGGAGAGCACCGGTGCACCGCAGGGGCGGAGCGACGGATAGACTGACTCGGTGAAGCGAACTCGAGCCGGGCTGGGATACGGGCTGGGTGCGTATCTGCTCTGGGGGATCTTCCCCTTCTACTTCGGACTCATCGCCATGGTGGGTCCCTTCGAGGTGGTGCCGTGGCGCGTCGCCGCGACCCTGACGTTCTGCGCGATCCTGGTCACCGTCACCAGCCGCTGGCGCCAGGTCGGCCGGATCCTGCGCTCGCCCCGACTGCTCGGCTGGTTCACGCTGTCGGCGCTGCTGCTCTACGCGAACTGGCAGATCTTCATTCTCGGCGTGATGACCGGTCACGTGCTCGAGACCTCGCTCGGGTACTTCATCAACCCGCTCTTCACGATCCTCATCGGCGTGCTGGTGCGCAAGGAGCATCTCACCCGTCCGCAGTGGGTCGCCGTGGGGATCGCGGCCGTGGGGGTGTCGATCGCGGCGATCGCGTACGGCGCCTTCCCGTGGATCGCCCTCGGCCTCGCCGTCTCGTTCGGGCTCTACGGGGCCGTGCACAAGCACGCCGGCGAGGAGGTCGACGGCATCACCGGGCTCACCATCGAGACGCTCGCCTCGCTGCCGGTCGCCGCGGTGCAGCTCATGGTAGTGGTGAGCCTCTTCGGCATCAACGCCTTCTCCTTCGGGCCGGGCGTCTCGGTGCTCGTGCTCCTCAGCGGGATCATGACGGCCGTGCCGCTGATCCTCTTCGGGGAGGCCACGCGGCGGTTGTCGCTCTCCTACATGGGCTTCCTGCAGTTCCTCACCCCGATCCTCGGATTCCTCTACGGCTACTTCGTGATGCGCGAGGAGATGCCGTTCAGCCGCTGGATCGGATTCATCGCCGTGTGGATCGCGCTCATGATCCTCATCGCCGACATGATCGCCCAGCTGCGTCGTTCGCCCACGGCACAGACCAACACCGCGCCCATTCCTTTAGACTGAGAGAGGTGCGGGGGGAGTCATCAGCGACCCTCGGCACCCACCAGGCTCCCACCACAACACAGATGAGGTTCCATGGAACAGCGTGACCCCTTCGCGTTCACCGGTCTGACCTACGACGATGTGCTGCTGCTGCCGGCGCACACCGACGTCATCCCCAGCGAGGCGGACACGTCCACTCAGCTCACTCGCCGCATCAGTCTGAACATCCCGCTCATCTCGGCGGCGATGGACACGGTGACCGAGACGCGCATGGCGGTCGCCATGGCGCGCAACGGCGGCCTGGGCATCCTGCACCGCAATCTCTCGATCCAGGATCAGGCCGAGATGGTGGATCGGGTCAAGCGCAGCGAGGCCGGCATGATCACGAACCCGGTGACCACCTCGGTGGACGCGACCGTGGCGGAGGTCGACGCGCTGTGCGGCGAGTACCGCGTCTCGGGCCTGCCGGTGGTCGACTCCAACGACGTGCTCCTCGGCATCATCACGAACCGCGACATGCGCTTCATCGACCCGAAGGACCGCTCCCAGGTGCGCGTGGCGGACGCCATGACCAAGATGCCGCTCATCACCGGCCCCCAGGGCATCGCCCGCGAGGACGCCGCGGCGATCTTCCGCCAGCACAAGATCGAGAAGCTGCCCCTGGTCGACAACGAGGGCCGCCTCACCGGTCTCATCACGGTCAAGGACTTCGATAAGGAAGAGCAGTATCCGCACGCCACCAAGGACGACGCGGGCCGCCTGCGCGTGGGTGCCGCGGTCGGCTTCTTCGGCGACGCGTGGAAGCGCGCGGGCGAGCTGGTCGACGCCGGCGTCGACGTGCTGGTGGTCGACACCGCCAACGGCGACAGCAAGGGTGTGCTCGACATCATCGCGAAGATCAAGGCGGATCCGGCGTTCGCCGCCGTCGACGTGATCGGCGGCAACGTGGCCACCTACGCGGGTGCGAAGGCGATCGCGGAGGCCGGCGCCGACGCGGTGAAGGTGGGCGTCGGCCCCGGATCCATCTGCACCACGCGCGTGATCGCGGGCGTGGGCGTGCCGCAGGTGACGGCGGTGTACGAGGCCGCGAAGGCGGCGACCCCGCTGGGTGTGCCCGTGATCGCCGACGGCGGTCTGCAGTACTCGGGCGACATCGCGAAGGCGCTCGTGGCGGGCGCCTCGTCGGTGATGATGGGCTCGCTGCTCGCCGGCACCGACGAGAGCCCGGGCGATCTCGTGTTCGTGGGCGGCAAGCAGTACAAGAACTACCGGGGCATGGGATCGCTGGGCGCGCTGCAGACGCGCGGCGAGCGCACCTCGTACTCGAAGGACCGCTATTTCCAGGCCGATGTGCCGAGCGACGAGAAGCTGATCCCCGAGGGCATCGAGGGCCAGGTGCCCTACCGCGGGCCGGTGGGCGCGGTGACGCACCAGATGATCGGCGGCCTGCGCCAGTCCATGTTCTACGTGGGCGCCCGCTCGATCACCGAGCTCAAGGAGCGCGGCAACTTCGTGCGCATCACCTCGGCGGGGCTCAAGGAGAGCCACCCGCACGACGTGCAGATGGTCGTGGAGGCCCCGAACTACAAGCGGTAGGCGCGGCGATCGCGAATCCCCCGTTCATCGACCCTGTCGAGGTGAGCGGGGGATTCGTGCGTCTCCGAGCCGCAGCGATCACCTCTTCTCAGTCGGAACCGACGGGAGGGAGCCGGGAGGGTTTCCGTTCACCTCGGCGAACTCGACGAACGTGGGTGCGGACGGAGCGCTCAGGCGGTGGCCAGATAGACTGGTCGGGTGAGCAACGAGATCGAGATCGGCCGCGGCAAGCGCGCCAGGCGCGTGTACACCTTCGATGAGATCGGCATCGTGCCGACCAGGCGCACGCGCGACCCCGAGCTCGTCTCGACCGCGTGGACGATCGACGCGTTCCAGTTCGAGATCCCGGTGCTGGGCGCCCCCATGGACTCGGTGATGTCGCCCGAGACCGCGATCGCGCTCGGCCGTCTGGGCGGCCTCGGCGTGCTCAACCTCGAGGGGCTGTGGACCCGGCATGAGGACCCGGTGCCGCTGCTCGAGGAGCTCGCCGGCATCGACGACGACATCGTCGCGGTGAAGCGCCTGCGCGAGCTGTACTCCGCGCCGATCCAGCCCGAGCTGATCCGCGCCCGACTCGGCGAGATCCGCGAGGCCGGCGTGACCGTCGCCGGCGCGCTCTCACCGCACCGCACCGCGGAGTTCACCGAGACCGTGGTGAACGCGGGCGTCGACCTCTTCGTGATCCGCGGCAACACCGTCTCCGCCGAGCACGTGGCGCAGGAGGGCCGGGAGCCGCTCAACCTCAAGCAGTTCATCTACGAGCTCGACGTGCCCGTGATCGTGGGCGGCGCCGCGACCTACCAGTCGGCGCTGCACCTCATGCGCACGGGGGCCGCCGGCGTGCTCGTGGGCTTCGGCGGCGGCGCGTCCTCGACGACGCGTGCCACGCTCGGCATCCGCGCCCCTATGGCCACCGCGATCGCCGACGTGGCGGGCGCGCGCAGCGACTATCTCGACGAGTCGGGCGGACGCTACGTGCACGTGATCGCCGACGGCGGCCTCGGCACCTCGGGCGACCTCATCAAGGCGATGGCGTGCGGCGCCGACGCGGTGATGCTGGGTGCGGCGCTGGCCAAGGCGTCGGACGCCCCCGGCCGGGGATGGCACTGGGGTCAGGAAGCGCACCACGAGGATCTGCCGCGCGGCAAGCGCATGCCCGTCGGCTCCGTCGCACCCCTCGCCGAGATCGTGAACGGTCCGGCGCACGTCGCCGACGGCAGCGCGAACCTCATCGGCGCGCTGCGCCGTGCGATGGCCACGACCGGCTACTCGGAGCTCAAGGGCTTCCAGCGCATCGGCATCGTGCACGCCGAGCGCTGAGGGGAGCGCGAAGACGTTGTCGGTCACCACTCACGAGTCGTCGCGGCGACTGGAGTACCTGGGCGAGCCCACGCTCGGCCAGGTGATGCGCAGGCCCCGGTGGATCCTCGCCCTGCTGCTCGCCCTGCTCGTGGCAGCCGTGTTCGCGTGGCTGGGACAGTGGCAGATGGACAATGCGATCCGGTCCGACGCTCAGCAGGAGGTCGACACGGAGACCCCTCGCCTGCTCGCCGAGGTCGACGAGGCCGGCTCGGGCGTGACCGATGCCGCAGCCGGCATGGTCGTGCTCGTCAGCGGTGCGCTGGTGCCCGGTGACACGAGGATCGTGACCCCGCGCGAGAACGCGGGGGAGATGGGCGCCTGGGTGGTCGGGCATCTCGCCGTGGCTGCGGAGCCGGGCGGCGAGGACACCGGTGTCGGCCTGGCCGTGGCGATCGGGTGGGCGCCCAGCGTCGAGCAGGCGGAAGCGGCCGCTGCGCGATTCGAGGCGGATCCCGCGTTCGCGGACCTGCGAGACCTCGAGGGGCGCTTCATGCCGCCCGAGGGGCCCGTCATCCCGAAGGCGGGCGAGGATCCGCAGGTCATGCACGCGATGGTGCCCGCGCAGCTCGTCAACTCCTGGCAGCCGGTCGAGGGTCCCGTGCACTCCGGGTACCTGGTGGTGCACCCGACCGGCGGGGGAGCGGAGATGCTCGCAGGGGCGGGGCTCGACGCCATCGACTCGGTGCCGCCCGAGCCCGCCGAGAGCGTGAGCTGGCTCAACGTCTTCTACGCGATCGAGTGGATCGTGTTCGCGGGCTTCGCGATCTTCTTGTGGTATCGCCTTGCGCGTGACGCGTGGGAGAAGGAGCACGAGCTCCAGAAGCTGACTGCGGCCGAGGGCGGCCGCAGCGCCGTCGGCGGGCAAAGCGATGCTTTGCTCTGACCGCCTTGCCGGGTACCGCCTTGCGCGTGATGCGTGGGAGAAGGAGCACGAGCTCCAGAAGCTCCAGGCCGAAACCGCCGCTGATTGAGCGGAGCGCGGAGTCGAAATCGAGGCGCTGGCCGTGGTTTCGACTCCGCTCCGCTCCGCTCAACCGGCGGGAGTTCCGTTGCGCTCGCGCAGGATGACGGGATGCTGAGCGCCCGGCATCGACCGGGCGTTCAGCAAGGCTCAAATAGAATGGAAGCCATGCAGCTGCAGCCGAAGCCATCTGATTACCCGCGCATTCGAAAGGCGCTGAGCTTCTACAAGGTGACCTCGGTCATCACCGGCGTCATGCTGCTCCTGCTGTGCGCCGTGATGGTGATGAAGTACGCCTTCAACGTGCAGCTCTTCCTCTTCACCGCCGACGGCTTCGCCCACTTCTACCCGCTCGCGCCCGAGGGGCTCGAGAGCGAGTTCCAGGCTGAGGGCTTCGACCTGTTCAAGGCGATCCTCATCGCCCACGGTTGGTTCTACGTCGTCTACCTGATCTCCGACTTCCTGCTCTGGAGCCCGATGCGGTGGCACTTCGGGCGTTTCCTGCTGATCGCTCTGGGCGGCGTGATCCCGTTCATGTCGTTCTTCCTCGAGGCGCGCATCGTGCGCGAGGTGCGGTCGTTCCTCGACTCCCGCGAGGCCGCGCCGGCCGCTGCAGCCCCCGCCGAGGCGTAGCACCCAGGCATCGCGCATCGCGGTCAGGGGAGAACCCGGAGTGCTGCGCGCGACGATAGAATTGCTCCTTGAGCTTCCCGATCCGAAAGGCCCGTAATGGCAGAACAGACTGATACCGGGCATCGCCCCGTTCTCGTCGTCGACTTCGGCGCGCAGTACGCGCAGCTGATCGCCCGTCGTGTGCGCGAGGCCGGAGTGTACTCCGAGCTGGTCCCGCACACGATCACCGCGGCAGAGGTCGAGGCGAAGCAGCCGCTCGGCATCGTCCTCTCGGGCGGCCCGTCCTCGGTGTACGAAGAGGGCGCTCCGCAGTTCGACGAGAGCGTCTTCCAGCTCGGCATCCCCGTGCTCGGCATCTGCTACGGCTTCCAGGTGATGGCGCGCGCGCTCGGCGGCGAGGTCGGCAACACCGGCGATCGCGAGTACGGCGCCACCGAGGCCGAGGTGCTCGGTGACGGCGGTGCCATCCTCGGCGGCCAGCCCGAGACGCAGAACGTCTGGATGAGCCACGGCGACGCCGTGCAGCAGGCGCCCGCGGGCTTCGACGTGCTCGCGCGCACCGCCGTGACTCCCGTGGCCGCCTTCGGCTCGCTCGAGAAGAAGCTCTACGGCGTGCAGTGGCACCCCGAGGTGAAGCACTCGGATCACGGTCAGCGCATCCTCGAGAACTTCCTGCACCACGTCGCGGGCATCGCTCCCGACTGGAACGCGGGCAACGTCATCGCCGAGCAGGTCGAGCGCATCCGCGCGCAGGTGGGCAACGCCCGCGTCATCTCGGCGCTCTCGGGCGGGGTCGATTCCGCGGTCTCGACCGCGCTCGTGCACAAGGCCATCGGCGACCAGCTCACGGCGGTGTTCGTCGACCACGGCCTGCTGCGCAAGGGCGAGCGCGAGCAGGTGGAGCGCGACTACGTGGCCTCCACGGGTGTGCACCTCATCACCGTGCACGCGGCCGACACCTTCCTCGGCCACCTCGAGGGGGTCACCGACCCCGAGGAGAAGCGCAAGATCATCGGCCGCGAGTTCATCCGCGCCTTCGAGCAGGTGCAGCGCGACCTCGTCGCCGAGGCGAAGGCCGAGGGCGAGCAGGTCAGGTTCCTCGTGCAGGGCACGCTGTACCCCGACGTCGTCGAGTCGGGTGGCGGGTCGGGCACCGCGAACATCAAGTCGCACCACAACGTGGGCGGCCTGCCCGACGACCTCGACTTCGAGCTCATCGAGCCGCTGCGCACCCTCTTCAAGGACGAGGTGCGCGCGATCGGCCGCGAGCTCGGCATCCCCGAGGCCATCGTGGGCCGCCAGCCGTTCCCCGGTCCCGGGCTCGGGATCCGCATCGTCGGCGAGGTGACGCGCGAGCGTCTCGACGTGCTGCGCGAGGCCGACGCGATCGCCCGCGAGGAGCTCACCGCCGCGGGCCTCGACCAGGAGATCTGGCAGTGCCCCGTCGTGCTGCTCGCCGATGTGCGCTCGGTGGGCGTGCAGGGCGACGGCCGCACCTACGGGCACCCCATCGTGCTGCGTCCGGTCTCGTCGGAGGACGCCATGACCGCCGACTGGACGCGGGTGCCCTACGAGGTGCTCGCACGCATCTCGAACCGCATCACCAACCAGGTGCCCGAGGTCAACCGTGTCGTGCTCGACGTGACGTCGAAGCCGCCGGGGACCATCGAGTGGGAATGACGGAGACGCTCCCGCTCGCAATAAGGACCGTGTGGAAATCGGACGCGTCAGCGGCGGAGTGGGAGTGAGTACTCTCTGAACGAGCTTCGAGGGGGCAGAGAACATTCAAAGTCCCGTACCGGAGGGGTCTCGTCATGAGGTTGCTTCTCTGCCGACGATCCGTTCAGGGGCTATAAGGTCAGGGTGGGAAGAAGGCGGCTTCCGATTTCCCTCCCTGTGAAGATGCCGACCCAGGCGCCGAAGATCATCCAAGGGCCGAGGGGCAACTCGATATCCCGGTGCCGTCCGCCGACAGTCACCAGGATGAACGCAGCCGAGCCGCCGAGGAAGATGCCTGAGCAGCCGCCGATAACGAGTTCCTCCCACCCGCCCCATGCGAGTGGCATGCCCAGCAGGCCCGCTAGCTTCACATCCCCGTTTCCCAGGGAACCGCGCGAGAGGACTCTGAGAACGCTGTAGAACAGCGCGAGAGCGAGGCTGCCGATCAGGGCTCTGGCTAAAGGCTCAGGATCTGCTGCCGCGATTGCTGCGGTCGCCGTTAGCGCGGCGAAAGCGGTGTAAGCCGGCAGGAGGATCCGATTCGGCAGACGGAACGAGCCGAGGTCGATCAGCGTGAGCGAGACCGACGCTGCTGCAAGGATCAGGTACGCAGTCAGCACGAGGGCGGATACGTCTGCATCGACCGGAAGGCGCTCGAATCCACCTTGGAACCACCACCAGACAACGGTTGGCATGGCGAGTCCTACGGCTACCAGCCGTGTCGCATTATATTCCGTGCATAGGATACGGTGAGCCGCCGCGAACTCGAATGGTCCCGGTGATGGCGCGCCCATCGGGGTCGGGCCCATGCGGTTCGGGCTGGCACGCGGTGGCCGTGGACGGCGAGAAGCATGCTGAGTCGGTGCAAGCCTCGGTGTTCCGTATGCTTCGTCGGGGCGTATGCGTCGGCGCAGCATATCTGCACTCTCCTTTCCGTGAAGCGAATGTCGATGCGGAGATGGGAAATGGCTGACGTGTAGGGGGCTACGTAGGGGAACGACGGCCATGGTCGCAATTGTGATGCGTGAGGAGCAACCGAGCGCTTCGTTTTTGTGCACGGGCTCGCAACTGTGGAAAACTTGGTGACGACCCCCAAGCTGGGGATAATCGCTCAGACTACTCGTCGATGCCGCGCTGGCCGGGCTCGTTGCGTAAGTACGTCTTTCGACGTGGCCTGAAGACCTGACAGACTGGGGGTGTGCCGGATACTCAGAACGGCCGCGTGGCGGTCTACCTCGACTTCGATAACATCGTGCTCTCCTGGTACGACCGGGTGCATGGGCGCAACTCCTTTGCCCGCGACCGGCAGCGGATCGCCGAGAACCCCGGAGACCCCGAGACGGCTGCCCGGCTGCGCGCGGCCATCGTGGATGTCGGCGCGATCATCGACTACGCGTCGTCGTTCGGCACGCTCGTGCTCACCCGCGCCTACGCCGACTGGTCGGCGCCCATCAACTCCGAGTACCGTTCGCAGCTGGTCGCCCGTGCGGTCGACCTCGTGCAGCTCTTCCCAGCCGCGGCCTACGCTAAGAACGGCGCCGACATCCGCCTCGCGGTCGACGCGGTGGAGGACATGTTCCGGCTCGCCGACCTCACGCACGTGGTGATCGTCGCCGGCGACTCCGACTACGTGCCGCTGGCGCAGCGCTGCAAGCGCCTCGGGCGGTACGTGGTGGGGATCGGCGTCGCCGGTTCGACCGCGAAGGCGCTCACCGCCGCCTGCGACGAGTTCGCATCCTACGACGCGCTTCCCGGCATCGAGCCGGTCGAGCGCGAGCAGCCCGCGAAGCGGCAGCGGAAGGGGAGCGCGGCGTCCGCGCCGAAGGAAGAGGCCGAGCGGGCGGCGGCCCAGTCCTTGACCGAGGTGGATGAAGACGGAGAGCTCGTCGTCGCCGACGACGATCCCGAGATCGCAGTGACGGGCCTGCTGATCCGCGCGCTCTGGCTGAGCCAGGACAAGGATGATTCGGGCTGGCTCTACAGCTCCGCGGTGAAGCAGCAGATGCGGCGCATGGATCCCTCCTTCAGTGAGAAGGCTCTCGGGTTCCGCTCCTTCTCCGACTTCCTCCGATCCCGGTCGGATGTCGTCGAACTGGAGGAGTCGGGCCACGAGCGTCTGGTGCGCCTGAAGGATCAGGGGTAGGAACGCTCCGCGGGCCGGCGTTCAGAGCGGATACTGCGGCTGCGCGCAGAATGACAGGGTGGCGCGCAGCCTGACGAGAAAACGAAGGAGGGGGCCCGGCAATGCCGGACCCCCTCCTTTCGTTTCGCGCGAAGCTCAGTCGCCGCGCAGGATCGCGAGGATGCGCAGGATTTCGACGTACAGCCAGATCAGGGTGACCATGAGGCCGAACGCCGCCGACCAGGCCCACTTCTCGGGCACGCGGTTCTTCACGCCGTTCTGGATGAGCTCGAAGTCCATGACGAGCGAGTAGGCCGCGAGCAGCACGGCGAGCACGCCGATCGCGATGCCGAGCCAGCCCGAGCGCATGCCCCAGGGGTTATCGGTGAGGCCGAACATCACCATCACGAAGTTGATCAGCGAGAACACCGCGTAACCGATGATCGCCACCATGAAGATCTTGGTGAGGCGCGGGCTCGTGCGCACCTTGCCGCTGCGGAACAGCAGCAGCGTCACGCCGAACACCGACAGGGTGCCGATGATCGCCTGCGAGACGATGCCGGCCCACTGGGCTTCGAAGATGCCCGAGATGCCGCCGAGGAAGACGCCCTGGAACACGGCGTAGAGCACGATGAGCGGAACGCTCGGCTCCTTCTTGAAGGCGTTGACGAGGCCGAGCACGAGGCCGATGATGGCCGCGGGCAGCGCGAGCAGCGGCAGCTGCCAGCCCACGGCCGCTGTGGCGAGCACGATGAGGAACAGCATCACCGTCTTGGAGATGGTGTTCTCGTAGGTCATCGGCTTGTCGGACGGTGCGATGCTCGGCGGCTGCTCCGCGCCGAAGCCGCCCTCCGTCGCCGGGGTGTCGATTCCGGGGCGCTGGGTCTGCGCCGCCGGCTGTTCGTAGATACGGCGCAGCTCATCTGCGGTGAGGGTCTTGCCGTTGAGTGCCGGGTTGTTGCTGAGTGCCGGATTGCTCATGCGTCGGAATCCTTTCCTGGCGTATGGGTCTGGACAAAAGCCTATCGGCTCGCCCCTATGCCGTGGCTGTGACTTCGCGGCAGGTGAACACGCGCGGCCGTCGACTGCCAGGACCCACTCGCTAGGGTGGAGACCATGCCAGACCAGCCCGCGCCGCTCGTCATCGGTCACCGGGGCGCTCCGGGGTACCGCCCCGAGCACAGCGCGTCCTCGTATCGACTGGCCTGCGAACTGGGTGCGGACGCGGTCGAACCCGACATCGTCGTGACGAGCGACGGTGTGCTGGTGGTGCGGCACGAGAACGAGATCTCGGGCACCACCGACGTCGCGAGGCGGCCGGAGTTCGCGGATCGGCGCACTACGAAGACGGTCGACGGCAAGCGCCACACGGGCTGGTTCACCGAGGACTTTACCTGGGCCGAGCTGTCGACGCTGCGCTGCCGTGAGCGTCTGGGTCGGGTGCGGCCCGACAACCGGGAGCACGACGGTCGGGAGCCGATCCTGCGCCTGCGCGATGTGCTGTCCATCGTCGACGAGCAGAGCGCGCGCCTCGGTCGTGATCTGCAGGCGGTGATCGAGGTGAAACACGCGGCTTACTACGCAGGGCTCGGATACGACATCGGGGAACTGCTGCTCGAGGAGCTCGCGGCCACCGGGTGGGACGCGCGCCCGGATCGGCTGGTGATCGAGTGCTTCGAATTGGGAGTGCTGGATCGTCTGCGCGAGGCCGGGGCGCAGGCCGCGATCGTGTTCCTCGCCGAGCGTTTCGGGTCACCGGCCGACGAGCCGGTGGGCGGAGGACCCTCGCGCAGCTACGCCTGGTACCGCAGCGATGCCGGGCTCGATCTGCTCGCTGCGCGGGTCGACGGCATCAGCGTCGCCAAGGGCAATCTGCTGCGAGTGAACGCGCTGGGCCGGGCGACCGGGCCCACCACGCTGGTGCGGCGCGCCCACGAGCGGGGACTGCTGGTCTTCACCTGGACGCTGCGCCCCGAGAACCGCTACCTCAACATCCGCTTCCAGACCTCGCTGCGCGGGGCCGAGTGGGGGGACTGGCAGAGCGAATTCGGCATGGTGCTGGACTCTGGAGTTGACGGGATCTTCGTGGATCACCCCGATCTGGGCGTCGCGATCCGGGAGGCGCGCTGAGCGCAGCCGCCGACGCTCGGTGCCCTGCGTGCGGTTGCCGCATCGCACGCCGTGGACTCCGCGCACGCGGGATGGCGGGGCGCCGGGTCACAGTCGGCACCCAGGTCGCGGCCGTGACGATGCCGTAGATTTTGCAGTAGTGCTAAATTGCATGACTGCAAAATGAGCGGAGCGCGCATGCCCACCACGGTTCTCGACGCCGTTGATATCCAGAAGTCCTACGGGCACGGCGCGAGCCGTTTCGACGCCCTGAAAGGGGTCTCCCTCGCCGTGCACGCGGGAGAATCGGTCGCCATCGTCGGCAAGAGCGGCTCGGGGAAGTCGACGCTGATGCATATCCTCGCCCTGCTGGACGAGCCGGATCGGGGTGCCGTGCTGGTCGACGGGACGGACGCCGCGGGACTGCGCGGCCGCGAGGTGAACCGGCTGCGCAACAAGGATTTCGGCTTCGTGTTCCAGCAGTTCTTCCTGATCCCGAACGCGTCGGTGCTCGACAACGTCGTGCTCCCGCTGAAGATCGCAGGCGTCGGCGTGCGCGAGCGCACCGAGCGCGGCATGGCCGCCCTGCGGGCGCTGGAGCTCGAGGACAAGGCGAAGAACAAGGCGACGGCGCTCTCGGGCGGACAGAAGCAGCGTGTGGTGATCGCCCGCGCCCTCGTGAACGACCCGAAGGTGATCTTCGCCGATGAGCCGACGGGCAACCTCGACACCGCCACGGGCGAGGTCGTGGAGGACATCCTCTTCGACCTCAACCGCGAACAGGGGATCACGCTCGTGATCGTCACTCACGATCCGGAGCTCGCAGCGCGCTGCGACCGGCAGATCTATCTGCGCGACGGGCTGGAAGTCGACGCGCCGCCGCCGGCGAACACGCGCGGTCGCAACGAGGAGGTGCCCGCATGAAGTTCGGAGACGTTCTCGGGAGCGCGGTGCAGAACACCTTCCGCAGCAAACTGCGCACATCGCTGACGGTGATCGCGATCTTCATCGGCGCATTCACCCTCACCATCACCAGCGCGATCGGCGCCGGCATCTCCAGCTACATCGACAGCCAGCTCGGCGCGATCGGCGCCGAGGGTGTGCTGAGCGTCACGAGCGCACCCGACGAGGACGCGCTCGCGACCGACGACGGGCCGACGCCGTACGACCCCGACAAGGCGACGGCGGGCGGCGGGTTCCCGGGCGCTGGACCCGGGTTCGGAGAGCTGCTCACCGCCGACGACATCGCCTCGATCGAGGCCGTGGACGGCGTGCTGCGCGTCGACCCGACGGTGTTCGTGAGCGCCGACTTCGTCGCCGTCGCGGCCGATGGGGCCGTCGACGGCGACCGCTTCGAGATATCCCTGAACCCGATGTCGGCGGCGACGGTGCCGGACCTGGCCGCCGGCGAGCCGCTGACCTCCGATGCGCGGAGCGAGATCCTGCTTCCGGACAGCTTCCTCGAGGCGCTCGGCTTCACCGACGCGGAGGACGCCGTCGGCGCCGAGGTCGTCCTCGGGGTCACGGACGCCGTGGGCGAGCAGCACGAGGTGCCCGCCACGGTGGCGGGGGTGCAGAACGCGTCGCTGCTCAGCGTCGGCGCGAGCATCAACGCGCACCTGACCGATGAGCTCGTCGCCGCCCAGGAGACCGGGCGGGTCGTCGAGGGTCCGGTCGGATACGTCGCCGCCGTTGCGCACTTCGACGCTGATGCCGACGACGACGCGGTCGCCGCGATCAAGGCGGATCTCGCAGACGAGGGCTTCCTCGCACAGACCACGGCGGATCAGATCGGCCAGTTCCAGACCGTCATCGCCGGCATCATCGGCGTGCTGAACGCATTCGCCGTGATCGCCCTGGTCGCAGCCGGGTTCGGCATCGTCAACACGCTGCTGATGAGCGTGCAGGAGCGCACCCGCGAGATCGGCCTGATGAAGGCCATGGGGATGGGCAGCGGCAAGGTGTTCGCGCTGTTCAGCAGCGAGGCGGTGTTCATCGGTTTCCTCGGCAGCGCGATCGGCGCGGGGATCGCGATCCTCGCGGGCTCCGCGATCAGCTCCGCCCTGGCTGGTTCGGTGCTGTCCGGTCTCCCGGGCCTGCAGATCATGCTCTTCGAGCCGGCGTCGATCGTCACGGTGATCCTCGTGGTGATGGCGATCGCGTTCCTGGCGGGTACCCTGCCCGCGCGTCGCGCGGCCAAGCAGAACCCCATCGATGCGCTGCGGTATGAGTGACAATGGATCGATGAGCGAGACGGGCGCCGGGGGGCTGCGCGAGCGCAAGCGTCGCGCGACCCAGGCGGCGATCGAGCGGGGTGCGCTGGAGCTCGTGATGGAGCACGGGTACGACAACGTGACCGTGGAGATGATCTGCGAGTACACGATGATCTCTCCGCGCACCTTCTTCAACTACGCGGGCTCCAAGGAGCGCGCCGTCCTCGGGATCGATCCGCCGCTCCCCGGGCAGGAGCGCCGAGACGCCTACGTGCGAGGCCTTGGCGGGTCCCCGCTGGAGGACCTCGCCGGCACCCTCGCCGAGGGGCTGGCCGAGCTGGGCGGGGCAGGCCCGGACACGCTCCGCCGCCGGCACCGCATCATGCAGGATAATCCGGCGCTCGCGATGAAGGAGTTCGCCCGCATGGAGGAGGCCCAGAACTCCATCGTCGATCTGGTGAGCGCCCGACTCGTCGGCGACGACCCGTCTCGCGCATCGGATCCCGGACTCGACGCCGAGGCCCGGATGATCGTCTCGCTCACCCTCGGCATCGTGCACTACCTCATGCGCGAGTGGATCGCCGGAGGGGTCGAGGCGGACGACGGGGAGGCGCTTCGCCGCGCCACTGCGCTCGCCCGCCGCATCGCGGCGGCGTGACAGCGTGACGGCGGCGGGGTGCTCGCATCCAGCGCTGGATCCCGCCCCCGCATCCAGACCCTGGATCTCGTGCCCTGATCCAGACCCTAGGATCCCGCGCCCGCATCCAGCCCCTGGGATCCCGCGCCCGCATCCAGCCCCTGGGATTTCACGCCCGCGAGATCCCGATTCTTGTCGCTGGCCAGGCCGGGAAGCGGCAGAAATCGGGATCTCGACCGGGTCAGGCGCGCTCGCCCACGAGGTTGCGCTCCATGGCGACGCGCAGATCCTCGCCCCGATGCCCGCGATCGAGCAGGAAGCCGAGCTTCGCGGTGGCCGCCTCGACCGTGAGGTCGGATCCGTCGATCACCCCGGCCGCCGCGAGCTCCTGCCCCACCGCGTACCGGGCCAGGTCGACGCCGCCGGTGGCGCACTGCGTGATCGCGACCACGGGCAGCACCGCGCAGAGCTCGCGCAGCGTGCCGAGCATGCCCGGCCGGGCCATGGGGGCGTTGCCGCTGCCGTAGCACTCGAGCACCAGCCCGTCGGGGCGGCCGCCCACGGCGGCACGCAGATCCTCGGCGGTGACGGCGGGCGTGAAGCGGAAGGAGAGCACGCGGGCCGGGGCGGCGGGGGAGTCCTGCGCCGCGGGGGGCGCGGGCACGCCGCTGGACCCGGAGGTCAGCGAGCGCTCCGCGCGGAATGCGGCGAGCGAGACGGCGTCGTGCTTCGTCGCCCGCACGGCGGGCAGGATCGCGCCGCCGAACGCGATCGAGACGGGCGCCCCCGGCGCCGCCCTGACCGAGGCGCGGATGGCGAGGCTCAGATTGTCGGCGGCGTCGCTGCCCGGAGCCCCGTGCGCCAGCTGGCTGCCGGTGACGATCACGGGGCTGCCGATGCCGGCGAGCTCGAAGGCGAGTCGGGCCGCGGTGTAGGCGAGGGTGTCGGTGCCGTGCAGGATCACGACGCCGCGCGGCCGGTGCGTGCGCACGCGCGCGCTGATCGCCCGGGCGATGCGCGGGGCCGTCTCGGCGTCGGCGTTGGCGCTGTCGATGGCGGGCAGCAGGTGGTTGATGCGGGCCTCGATGCCGAGCGGGCCGCAGATGCCGCCGACCATCCGCTCGAGCACCTCGGGGAAGTCGGGATCCGGCGCCAGACCGCCGTCGGTCTCGTGCATGCCGATGGTGCCGCCCGTCGCGAAGACGAGCACAGTGGGGCGCTGGGTGTTCATCCTTCCATCCTGCCAGGCGGCCCGGTGCGCAGAAGATCCGGGATCCGCTGACGCTGCGTGGCTGCGGTGGATCCGGTGCCCGCGGAAGATATGGAATCTGCAGAAGATATGGCCGATCCGCCGGCGGATGGCATATGCACGGCAGAATCCATATGTTCGGCGGGGGTGAGGGGCGGGAGCGGAGGCGAAAGTGGGGCCCGGGGCAGAGGGGGAAGCAGGGGCCGGGAGCGGAGGCGGAGACGGGGACCGGGAGCGGGAGCGGAGGCGGGGCAGGGACCGGGAATGGAGGCGAAGGTGAGGCCGGAGCAGAGGGGCAGGAGCTGCCGGGAAGAATGTCAGTGGCCAGGCCTAGACTTGAGGGACGATGAGCGACTTTGAACTTCTGGAGCCCGGAGCTCCGATCGGCGGCTTCACCGCGGGCCCGGCTGGCGATGGCTTGGGCGGCCCCGATCCGCTGCTCGACGGGCTGAATCCGGCGCAGGAGCGCGCGGTGATCGCGCGCGGCCCCGCCCTGCTGATCGTCGCGGGGGCGGGATCGGGCAAGACGCGCGTGCTGACCCACCGCATCGCGCAGCTGATCCGCAACCGCGAGGCCTGGCCCAGCCAGATCCTCGCCATCACCTTCACCAACAAGGCCGCGGCCGAGATGCGGGAGCGCCTCGCGAGTCTGCTGGGCGCGAGCATCGAGGGCATGTGGGTGTCGACCTTCCACTCGGCCTGCGTGCGCATCCTGCGCCGGGAGGCCGAGCGCTTCGGATACGTCTCGGGCTTCACCATCTACGACTCGGCCGATTCGCGCGCCCTGCTCAAGCGCATCATCAAGGAGCTCGACGCCGACACCTACGGCTTCACCCCCGCGAACGCGGGATCCAAGATCTCGCGCCTCAAGAACGAGCTCACGGACGCCGACGGGCACGCGGCGACCATGAACGAGAGCGACCCGCGCGAGCGGCTGTTCGTCGAGATCTTCAAGATGTACGAGCAGGAACTGCGCCGGGCCAACGCCTTCGACTTCGACGATCTCATCGGGCAGACCGTGCACCTCTTCCGGGCGCATCCCGATGTCGCGGCCGTGTACCAGCGCCGCTTCCGGCACCTGCTCGTCGACGAGTACCAGGACACCAACCACGCGCAGTACTCGCTCATCCGCGAGCTGACCCGGCCGGTGGAGCCCGAGCAGGTCGAGCGTCTCGTGCCGCCGGTGCGCGAACGCGAGCTCGACGAGAGCGGGCGCATCCCGGCCGCGAGCCTCACCGTGGTCGGCGACTCCGATCAGTCGATCTACGCGTTCCGGGGCGCCGACATCCGCAACATCGTCGAGTTCGAGCGCGACTTCCGCGGCGCCGAGGTGGTGAAGCTCGAGCAGAACTACCGCTCCACGCAGAACATCCTCTCCGCCGCCAACGCCGTCATCGGCAACAACTTCGACCGGCAGGAGAAGAACCTCTTCACCACCGAGGGCGACGGCGAGAGGATCGTCGGCTTCACCGGGTACTCGCAGCACGACGAGGCGCGCTTCGTGGCCGAGGAGATCGAGGATCTGCACCGCGCCGGTGTCGCATACGGCGATATCGCGGTGTTCTACCGCACCAACTCGCAGACGCGCGCGCTGGAGGAGCTGCTGATCCGCTCCGCTATCCCGTACCGCGTGCTCGGCGGCACCAAGTTCTACGAGCGTGCCGAGATCAAGGACGCGATGGCGTACCTCACGAGCATCGCGAACCCGTACGACCCGATCGCGTGGTCGCGCATGCTCGGTGCGCCCAAGCGCGGCGTCGGGCCGATGGCCGAGGCGCACCTCGCGAACTTTCAGGAGGCGCAGGGCATCTCACTCCACGACGCGATGCTGCGCGCCGACGAGGTGGGTGCGCTCGGTCCGAAGGTGCGCGGCACGGTGCGCGAGCTCGGCGAGCTGCTGGTGCGCGCGGCGCGCATGGCGATCGGCGGGGGCGCGACCGACGTGCCCGGCGAGGAATCCAAGCCCGCCCCCGTGGGCGACGTGCTCAAGCTGATCCTCGACGAGACCGAGATGGTCGAGAAGCTGCGGGCGAAGCGCGACCCGCAGGACGACGCGCGCGCTGAGAACCTCGAGGAGCTGCTGGCCGTGGCTCGCGAATTCGACGTGAAGCAGCCGGGGGCCGGCCTGCTCGCATTCCTCACCGAGGTCAGCCTCGTCGCGGCCGCCGACGACCTCGACGACACGAGCGGCACCGTCTCCCTCATGACCATGCACACGGCCAAGGGCCTCGAGTTCAAGGCCGTGTTCATCACCGGCGTCGAGGAGGGGCTGCTGCCGCACCAGATGTCCGTCGACGAGGTCGGCGGCATCAGCGAGGAACGCCGGCTCATGTACGTGGGGATCACCAGGGCGCGCGAGCGGCTCTACCTCACGCTCGCCTCGACTCGGGCTACCTTCGGAGACGTCTCGGTCGCCATGCCCTCGCGCTTCCTGCAGGAGATCCCCGAGGGGCTCATCGACTGGCGGCAGTCGCCCGGCGAGGTGACCGGCCGTGGAGGGACGGCCTCGCGAGCACTCAACGCATCGCGCGGATCCGGGTCCGGCTCCGGCTACGGAGGCGCGGGATCGCGCTCCCGCGGGGTCGACTCGTCGGTGTCGTTCTCGGGTGCCGCCGGGTCCGGTCGCTCCAGTGGCGCCGCGGCCGTCAGCGAACCGGCGAGCGGCAACATGCAGTCGGCCCTCGACAAGTGGCGCGAGCGCAAGCGGCTCGCGAAGGAGACCCAGGCCGCCGGCGGCGGATTCCCGAACATGATCGGCGGCGGTGCACGCGACAACGGGGATCTCGAACTCGGCCCGGGCGACCGCATCCGTCACGACGAGTACGGCGATGGGCGTGTGACCGGTGTCACCGGGGTCGGCTCGAAGCGGATCGCCCACGTCGTATTCGACTCGGTGGGGGAGCGCAAGCTGCTCGTGAAGCTGTCACCCATCGCCAAGATCGACTGATCACGGTTTTCAAGGGGTGGTTCGCTGCGGCCTGGTGAGGCCGGAGCCGGAGGACTGGCGGTTCGTGATTTCGACTCCGCTGCGCTCCGCTCGATCAGCGGCGGCGCGTCTCAGCCGAGGATCGCGCGGTAGTCGGCCATCATCCGGCGCACGCCGTCCTCGGTGGCCGAGGTGTCGCCGCTGCCGACGGACCACTCGTTCATCTGCGCGGCGATGATCCCGTTCACCATGGTGACGGCGAGGGTCGCCTCGCGCAGCGGGTCGTCGAGCTTCGCGTGCTCCGGGTGCGCCGTCAGCCAGGCCGTGGTCGTCGCGGTGAGCTGATAGGAGGACTCGAGGAAGGTCGTCAGCGAGAGCCGCGCGGCCTCGGGCTGCTCGGAGATGAGCTGCATGCGCAGACGAGCCACGTCGGAGTTCACGTGGCTGTGGCCGATCGCGGCGAAGTAGAGCCGGAAGATGCCGAGCACGAGGTCGTCGGGAGCGCTGTCGAGCATGGCGAAGGCCTCGCTGCCCTCCGGGATGCTGACCGCACGACCCACTATGGCGTAATCGCGCGATGAGAAGTAGTTGAAGAACGTGCTGCGCGAGATATCGGCCATCTCGCAGACGGCTTCCACCGTGACGTTCTCGACGCTGAGTTCGAGAGCGAGCGTCACGGCGGACAGCTCGATCGCGTTCTCCGTGGCTCGGCGCTTGCGCGCCCTGAGGCCCTCCGGTTTCGGTTCTTCAGTGCGGTTCACCAGTTGCTCGATTCCACCCACCGCCTGACGGGGAGTTCCCGGGCGGGGCGGCTCCAGAGTACTCGTCGAGCCTGAGAATCTCGGTAGCGGGAGGCCTCTCCGACGGCCCGCAGCTCTCTTATCGGATGGACTGTGTACCCTAAGGATACGAATAGCCGGGGGGGCTCGGATCCGGGACGAGGGGAAGTGCGCGATGGCATGGCTGTCTCACCAGCTTCGACGTCAGAATCCGCACTCCCTGTATCTCACGTTCGCAACCCTGCTGATGGCGCTCACGCTCGTCATCGATCTCCTCTTCCACCAGAACGAGATCAGTCCATGGCTTGCCTGGGCGCTGTTGCTCGCCTGCCTGGCCGGGGGTCTCGCAGCGTTCGTCTTCGGCCGTCGCACGCCGCGATGGATCGGGGTCGCCGGTGTGCTGCTCTTCATCGGTGCGCAGTCCTACTTCCTGAGCCTTGCCGACGACCCGCAATCGGTGGTGTCTTCGATTCAGCAGATGCCGGTGGTCGCGTTCTACCTGGGCTGGTTCGTGCGCCCGCGGCTCGCCGTGCCGCTGGTCATCGTCAGCCTGGCCGCGTTCGGGGCGGTCATGGCGAACAACCCGCAGCTGAGCCCCGCGGGAGCCGTCGGAACGCCGGTGGCGGCGCACGGGGTGCTCGGCCTGCTGTTCTGCTACTCGGTCGGCTTCTACCTGTGGCGGCGGCAACTGCGGGTCGCCGCGATCGATCCGCTCACCGGCGTCTGCAACCGGCGGGGCTTCATGGAGCGCCTGGAATCGCGGTTGCGCAGACTCTCGCCCCAGCGCGGCGGATTCTGCCTCGTGGTCGTCGACTTCGACGACTTCAAACGGCTGAACGATGCGCACGGGCACGCCGCCGGTGATGCCGCTCTGATCGCGACCGTCGAATCCTGGCGCGACGAGGTGCGCGCGGGCGACGTGGTCGGGCGGATCGGCGGAGACGAGTTCGTGCTGCTGCTGTTCGGCGTCGATGCCGCGGAGGGCCGGGCGGTGGTGACCCGGTTGCAGCAGAAATCGGCGAGCGCCTGGTCGTGGGGGATCGCCGAGGCCGTGCCCGGCGACTCGGCCGACGAACTGCTCGCCCGCGCCGACCGGGCCCTGTACGAGCAGAAGCACCTGAAGCGGGGTGAGCTCCGTGGATAGGAGGCAGTCCCGCGCCATGGGCGCCTGGCGGCACGGCCTCGATCGCGCCGGGGAGCTCGGTGCGCGTTTCGTGCGCTGGCAGACGCCGTTCTCGTTCGTGACCGCCATGATCTCGCTGCTGCTGGCACTGGTCTTCGCGGTGGATCTGGTGGTCGGTCACCCTCATATCCAGCGTCGCATCGTGGCGCTGTGGCTGACGCTCTACGCGCTGGGGGCGGTGCTGCCCCTCGCGCTCGGGCGGAGATTCACGCTGCAGCTCGGACTGCTCATGGCGCTGGGGATCGAGGCCTGGTCGACCTACCTCCTGGTGTTCTCCCATCACACGCATGCCGAGATCAACGCCCTGCTCGCGCTGCCCTTCTCCGCGCTCTACATCGGGTGGTTCTTCCCGACGCGCATCGCGGTTCCCTTCATCGCGCTCAGCGCGCTGCGCGTCTGCGCGACGCTCATCTGGAACCCGGATCTCGGCGGGGGCGCGGTATCGCCGGTCATCCTGGTCAGCTATGCCGTGCTGATCTCGGTGTTCACGTTCGGCGGAGCCCGCGCTGTGCGCAAGCAGGTGCGGGCGGAGGCCGCTACCGATCCGCTGACCGGGGTGCTCAACCGGCGCGGGCTGCGCGGCGCGGCGCGGCGGCTGCGGCAGCGCGCCGATCGCAGGGATCTGCCGGTCACCATCGTCATCATCGACTTCGACGACTTCAGGCGCGTGAACGAGGAGGGCGGGCACCTGTCGGGCGATCTGGCGCTCCGCGAGTCGGCGCGCGCATGGAGCGAACTGGTGGGGATGCGCGGGGTCTGGGATCGTTCGAACGGCATCGTGGCGCGCATCGGCGGAGACGAGTTCGTGCTGCTGCTGCAGGCCGGCCTCGACGAGACGGAGGCGCTGCTGCGGCATTCGCAGAGCGAGGCGCTCCACTCCTGGTCCTGGGGCGCGACGGTCCTGGAGCCGGGCGAGGCTCTCGAGGTCGCCACCGCGCGAGCCGACGTCGAGCTGTACCGTGCCAAGCAGCGGAACTGAACACGGGGTCCACATGCGGCGGTGGTAGAATTGCCGACTGGTCGACTTATCTCGACATCGAGACACTTTTCTGCCTCGGATCACCCCCCGACAAGCGAAGGACAGTACGTGGATCTGTACGAGTACCAGGCACGAGATCTTTTCGAGCGATATGGAGTGCCGGTGCTCGCCGGCATCGTCGCGGACACGCCCGAGGAGGCGCGCGCGGCGGCTGAGAAGCTCGGCGGCGTGGTCGTCGTCAAGGCGCAGGTGAAGACCGGCGGCCGCGGCAAGGCCGGCGGCGTGAAGGTCGCGAAGAGCCCGGAGGAGGCGTACGAGGCCGCGCAGGCGATCCTCGGCCTCGATATCAAGGGTCACGTGGTGAAGCGTGTCATGGTGGCAGCCGGTGCCGATATCAAGCAGGAGTTCTACTTCTCGGTGCTGCTCGATCGTGCCAACCGCTCCTACCTGTCGCTCTGCTCGGTCGAGGGCGGCATGGAGATCGAGCAGCTCGCGGTTGAGAAGCCCGAGGCGCTCGCGCGCATCGAGGTGGACCCGCTGACGGGCATCGACGCGGCCAAGGCCGAGGAGATCGCGCGCGCGGCGAAGTTCCCGGAGGAGCTCATCGCCAAGGTCATCCCCGTCTTCCAGAAGCTCTACGAAGTGTACGTGGGGGAGGACACCACGCTCGTCGAGGTGAACCCGCTCGTGCTCACCGGCGCAGGCGACATCATCGCGCTCGACGGCAAGGTGTCGCTCGACGAGAACGCGGAGTTCCGGCACCCGGGGCACGCGGAGCTCGAGGACAAGGCCGCCGAGGATCCGCTCGAGGCCAAGGCCAAGGCGCAGGATCTCAACTACGTGAAGCTCGACGGCGAGGTGGGCGTGATCGGCAACGGCGCGGGCCTCGTGATGTCCACGCTCGACGTCGTCGCCTACGCGGGCGAGAACCACGGCGGCGTGAAGCCCGCCAACTTCCTCGACATCGGCGGCGGAGCCTCGGCCGAGGTCATGGCCGCGGGGCTCGATGTGATCCTCGGCGACCCGCAGGTCAAGTCGGTGTTCGTCAACGTCTTCGGTGGTATCACCGCCTGCGACGCGGTTGCGAACGGCATCGTCGGCGCGCTCGAGAAGCTCGGCGACACCGCCAACAAGCCGCTCGTCGTGCGTCTCGACGGCAACAACGTCGAGGAGGGACGCCGGATCCTCAACGACGCCGCGCATCCGCTCGTGACTCAGGCCGCGACGATGGACGAGGGCGCCGACAAGGCCGCCGAGCTGGCGAACGCCCGCTGATCCCGAGACGAAGGACGTAGGAGAACAAACATGTCGATCTTCCTGAACAAGGATTCCAAGGTCATCGTCCAGGGCATCACCGGCGGCGAGGGCACCAAGCACACTGCGCGCATGCTCGCGGCGGGCACCAACATCGTCGGCGGCGTGAACGCGCGCAAGGCCGGCACCACGGTGACCCACACCGACGCCTCCGGCGCCCAGGTCGAGCTGCCCGTGTTCGCAACCGTGGCCGAGGCCATCGTGCAGACCGGCGCGGATGTCTCGGTGGCGTTCGTGCCCCCGGCCTTCACCAAGGACGCGGCGATCGAAGCCATCGATGCGGGTATCGGCCTGCTCGTCATCATCACCGAGGGCGTGCCCGTGAAGGACTCGGCCGAGCTGTGGGCCCACGCGAAGGCGACCGGCGGCAAGACCCGCATCATCGGTCCGAACTGCCCCGGCATCATCACCCCCGGCGAGGCACTCGCGGGCATCACCCCCGCGACGATCACGGGCAAGGGACCCATCGGCCTCGTCTCGAAGTCGGGCACCCTCACCTACCAGATGATGTACGAGCTGCGCGATCTCGGATTCTCGACCGCCATCGGCATCGGCGGCGACCCGGTCATCGGCACCACCCACATCGACGCGCTCGCGGCGTTCGAGGCGGATCCCGAGACGAAGGCGATCGTGATGATCGGCGAGATCGGCGGCGACGCCGAGGAGCGTGCGGCCGACTACATCAAGGCGAACGTCACCAAGCCGGTCGTCGGCTACGTGGCGGGCTTCACCGCCCCCGAGGGCAAGACCATGGGCCACGCCGGCGCGATCGTGTCGGGCTCGGCGGGCACCGCCCAGGCCAAGAAGGAGGCCCTCGAGGCCGCAGGCGTCAAGGTGGGCAAGACCCCCACCGAGACCGCCGAGCTGCTGCGCGCGGCATTCTTGAAGCTGTAAACACGCCAGCGTTTCAGCGAATGCCGCGCTGCCGCCACTGCGGCAGGCATTCTTGAAGCTGTAGACGCGGTTCGGGATCGGGGCGGGTGCTTCTTCGGAAGCACCCGCCCCGATGCTGTCCGGTCTCGGTCTTCGCCGAGAGAAGGGTTTCGGCGGCAGGTTCGCGGGCGATTTCAGTGCCGAAACCCTTCTCTCGAGAGGTCGGAGCGGTGCCGAGATCCCGGACTTCACGCGCACGTTGGATAGAGTCCACGTTTCTGCCGTATCACGAGAACTCGCGACTCGGAGCGCTGAGGCATCGGGAGCGGGGACTGGATGGGGACCCTATGAAGCGCGTGCTCGGAGCCGGAGCGCTCGGAACCATACTGCTGGCGGGAGCGCTCGTCGTGGCGCCGACGGCGGCACATGCGGCACCGGTGCCGGAAGGATGCGATGAGAGCGGCGCCTGCGCCCTCGTATTCGGCTTCACCGGCGAGGTGCAGTCGTGGACGGTGCCGGAGGGCGCGACTCAGCTGAGCTTCGAGGTGCAGGGCGCCTCCGGATACGGGCACTGGTTCGTCGGAGGGCTCGGAGGGTCGTTCACGACGGACCCGGCCGACATCGTACCGGGCACGCAGTTCGCGATCGCCGTCGGGCAGGGCGGCCAGGGAACCGTCGGCGGCTGGGGCGGCGGTGGTGACGGCGGCCCGGTGATCGGCGGTGGCGAGCCGCTCTACGCCGGTCTGGGCGGCGGAGGCGGATCCTACGTCTTCTTCGCCGGGGACGACGCCCCGTGGGCCCCGTTCGCCGTGGCCGGCGGTGGAACCGGCGGAGCCGGCGGCGGCACCGGATTGCGCGGTGGCGGAGCGAATCTGCCCGGCCAAGGGCTCGGCGGCACCTATGGCAGCGGCGGAACGCTCAGCGCCCCTGGTGCGGGAGGCATGGGGCTCGCGGGATCCTACGCTCCTGGATCAGGCGGCACCGGACCGGCCTCGTACGCCCCGCTCGACGGTTTCATCCCGGGAACGGGCGGCGATGGCGGCTACGCGGAGAACGCTCCCGGAGGATCCGGCAGCGGCGCAGGCGGTGGGTACTACGGCGGCGGTGGCGGATCGGGCGGGATCGCGGGCAGCGGGTTCAACGGGCTCGCCGGCGGCGGGGGCTCCGGCTTCCTGGCGAGCGGCTACTCGGCGCAGCCGCTCGCGCAGCCGGGCATGAGCCAGAACTCAAGCCGCGACGGCCGGGTGAGCATCACCTGGCAGATCACGCAGGACACGACCGATATCCAGACGACTGCGACGGCCGCGACCGTCGGTCAGCCGGTGACGCTGACCGCCGCGCTCGATTGCACGTTCGGGGCCGAGGGCGGCACGGTGACCTTCGCATCGGGCGGATCCGCTCTGGGCACGGCGACCGTCGATGAGGCGACGCAGGAGGCCTTCATCGAGTTCACCCCCGATGCGGCAGGAACGCTGGCGATCGACGTCGACTACGACGGACGCGGCGGGCTCTGCTCCGAGGCATCGGGGAACCACAACCTCGTCGTGTCTCCGGCGGCGAGCATCATCGTCTCTGCGACGGCGACTCCCGCCCGACTGCTGGTGGACGACACGACCGTGCTGAGCGCGAGTGTCGAGTGCGATACGGCCGTCGTCGGCGAGCTGGTGTTCAGCCGGTCCGGCAGCGAGATCGGACGCGCAGCGGTGGATTCGACGAACGGCGCCGCCACCCTCGAGTACGTGCCGCAGGCGGCCGGCGACGATCCTGTCGCCGTCGACTTCGTCAGCGACGACGGCAACTGCGCGCCCGCATCCGCGAGTATCGAGTTGACGGTGACCGCGGCTTCGACCGTGGTTCCCGATCCCGAGGACGAGCCGCTCGAATCGCCCGGCCCCGGCACGACGGTCGAGCCGAAGCCCGCGCTGGTGAGCACGGGTGCGGAGCCCGGTGCGATGCTCGCCATGGCGGCCGCGCTGCTGGCGCTGGGAGGGGGCCTGCTCGGAGCCGTGCGGCGTTCGCGCCGCGTGTGAGCCCTACGTCCGGTCGAGGGCCTCGCGCAGCGCCGGCTCGAGATCGGGATAGGCGAACTCGAAGCCCGCTGACTCGAGCCGCTCCGGCAGCACCCAGCGGCTCTTGAGCACGAGCTCGGTCTCGGTGCGGATGCCGATGGCGCCGATCTCCAGCGCCCAGCGCGGGGTCGGTGGCCCGAAGCGCACGCCGAGCACCCGGCGCACCGTCGCCATGAAGTCGCGATTGTCGACGGGGTGCGGGGCGCTCGCGTTCACCGCGCCCTCCAGCTCGGGGTGTTCCTCGAGGAAGTCGACGATCCTCGCCGCGTCCTCGATATGGATCCAGCTGAAGCGCTGCCGCCCCCGCCCGGAACCGCGCAGATGCAGGGTGCCCGCCTCGCGTCGAGTGCGGGTCGCCGGCCACCACCCGTCATACTGGGGGCCGCCGAGGCCCAGGCGGGCGAGCCCGCGGATCGGTTCCAGCACGCCGCCGTGTCCCAGCACGATCGCGGTGCGCAGCGCCACTCGGCGTGTCGCGGGCAGGTCGTCGGCGAAGAGCGCGCGCTCCCAGGCCTTCGCGACCTCGACCGAGAAGCCGCTGCCGATCTCGCCGTCCCGCTCCGTCATCGGCCGGTCCTCGGCGTGCCGGTAGATGGTCGCGGTGGCGGCGTTCACCCACAGCGCCGGCGGCGCCGCGGCGGCTGCGATCGCCCGGGACAGCGCCGCGGTGGTGTCCAGCCGCGAGCGGAAGATCTCGGCCCGGTTCGCCGGGGTGTAGCGGCAGTTCACGCTCTTGCCCGCGAGCCCCACGACGAGCGCCGCACCGTCGACCGCTGCAGCGATGCCGGGATCGTCGCCCCAGCGCAGGTCCGCGCCGGATCGCCCGATCGTCACCACCTCGCGCCCGGCCGCCCGGTATCGCTCGGCGAGATATCTCCCCATGAATCCGCCGGCGCCCCCGATCACGATCCGGCCGTGCGAGGAACCCTGCTGCGTGTTCGAGGTCATGAGGCCCAGCCTACGACGGGCGCGCGGCTCGCCCGGGCCCGCGCGGATTCTAGACTGGGAGGCATGACCGCACCCCAGGGAGTACACCTCGTCGGCAGCATCAACTTCGACGACGCCGAGACCACCATGCGCACGGCGGCCGAGCACCTCGGCGACCGGCTCAAGAGGATCCCCGACGGAGAGGTGGGCGAGCGCTTCCACTGGATCGTGTTCCAGGCCGACCGTCTCGGCCGCGCCGAGGGCATCGAACGCGTGGGCGACACCGCGATCCCGCTGCGCATGCTCGACATGCGCCCGGTGCGCATCGCCGACGGGGTGCGGGCCGAGGATCTCGAACTGCCCCCGCTCGGCTACGCCGACGCGGCGCTCGAGTCGTACGCCGTCTTCGAACGGCTGAAGTCGGAGGGGGTCGTCCCGGCGGCGATGCGCTTCCAAGTCTCGCTGCCCACACCGCTCGGCGTGGTCGGGAGCTTCGTGGCGGCCGCGGATCGCGCGGACTTCGAGCCCGTCTACGAGGCGGCGCTCGCCGCCGAGCTGGAGCGGATCCTCGCTTCGATCCCGCACGAGGAGCTCGCGATCCAGTGGGATGCGGCGCTCGAGTTCGCGATGATCGAGGGGCTCAGCGCCTACACGGGCGAGCCCTACGAGTGGTTCGCGGACGTGTGGGCCGGCACGAGCCGGCGCCTCGCGCGTCAGATCGACCGCGTTCCCGCCGACGTCGAGGTCGGGGTGCACCTCTGCTACGGCGACGTGGCGGAGAAGCACTTCGTCGAGCCGGCCGACACCGCCAACCTCGCGCGCTTCGCGCAGCTGACGATCGCGGCCGCCGAGCGCCCGCTCACCTGGCTGCATCTGCCCGTGCCGATCGAGCGCGACGACGACGCCTACTTCGCCCCGCTGGCGGCGCTCGGGCTGCCGGACGAGACCGAACTCTATCTCGGGCTCGTGCATCGCGAGGACGGCGCGGAGGGCGCGCTCCGCAGGATCGCGGCTGCGCAGCGGCATGTCGGCCGCACCTTCGGAGTCGCGACCGAGTGCGGCTTCGGCCGCGCACCCGAGGGCGCGGCGATCCCGCTCTTCGAGGCGCACCGCGCGGTCGCGTCGGCCTGGTAGCCGACCCCGGATCCGCACTGCGGATTCTGCGACTACGCGCAGAATGACCGACCGCCATCGGTGGAAGCACTAAGCTTCTGGTCGATGAGATCCTTAGTGACGGCGGCGATCGCGGCGATCGAAGCGGCTGCCGTGGCGCTCGCGGGACTCGTGGTCGTCGCGATCCCGGCGCTGCTGCTGTGGGCCGTCACCTTCGATCTCGCGGCAGAACCTTCGGCGGTGCTCGCCGTCATCGGAGGGATCTGGCTGCTCGCCCACTGGGTGCCCATGGGCTTCCAGCTGTCGCCGGAGGCGGCGCTGGGGCTCGGGCAGGCCCCTGAGGAGCTGAGCTTCACGCTGTCGCTGGCTCCGCTCGGGATCACGCTGCTCACGGTGCTTCTCGCCGCTCGGGCCGGGTGGCGCTTCGGCGGCCGTGGCGGAACCGGCGCGGCCGGTGTGCTCGGGGGCGCGCTCGGCTTCGGCGGTATCGCACTCGTGGTGACGTCGGTCGCCTCGCCGAGCACGCCGTGGCCGGTCTGGCTGGTGACCCTGGTGCTCGCGGGGAGCTACGGCGCGGTCGCCGCGGTCGCCTTCGCGGTGCGCGCCGCGCGGGATGCGCATCCGTGGTGGACGACCGCGCTGCGCGGAGTGCAGCACGGCTTCGAGTACCTCGGCCTGCGAGGAGCCGCGGCCTTCCCCGCGCGCGCCGCCCAGACCGTGCTGCTCGCGACCGCGGCCTTCACCGCGATCATCGGCCTGGCCGCGCTCGCGCTCGCCGCCGCTCTCGTGATCGGCTACCCCGAGGTGATCGGGCTCACCCAGAGCCTGCAGCTCGACCCGCTGGGGTCGGTGCTGCTCTTCCTGGCCCAGCTGGCTCTGCTGCCGGTCGCCGTGCTCTGGTCCGCGGCGTGGCTCACCGGCGCCGGTTTCTCGGTGGGAGCCGGCAGCTCGGTCACACCCTTCGAGACCCTGCTGGGTCCGTTGCCGACGCTGCCGCTCCTCGGCGCGATCCCGCAGGGATGGGGCAGCCTCGGGGCACTCGCGCCCGCTCTGATCGTGCTGGCCGGCCTGGGGCTCGGGTGGCTCTTCGCGCGTCGCCCCGAGCTGCGCCGAGCGCAGTGGGGCGTCGTCCTCGTGATCCCGGTGATCGCCGCGGCGCTCGTGGGACTGGCGGTCGCCGGGGTCTCCGCGCTGGCGAACGGATCGCTGGGGCCGGAGCGGCTCTCGGAAGCGGGGGCGCATCCCTGGCAGGTCGGGGGGCTCGCCGCCGCCGAGCTTGGGATCGGGCTGCTGCTCGGGGCGGCCGCTGGGAAGGCGGACTCCTCGCGACTGCGAGCCGCGCTGGCCGACGGCGTCCCCGGAGTCGATGTGCTGAACCGGCTGCGGAACGGGCGGAACAGCGATCCGCAGATGGCAGATGCGCACGGCTCGGATGCGCATGGCCCGGATGAGCAGGAGACCGTCCCGCTCGACCACGCGATCGGCGACCTCCACGATCTCCGGTACGCTCCGGCTGTGCATGGGTCCGAGCAGGAGACCGCCGAGATCCCGTCGCTCGATGAGCCCTGGCGGGGGAGCGACGAGCACGCCACCGAACCGCAGGAGGACTGGGCGTCGGAGTCTGAGCGCACCGCCCCGGAGGACGCCGACCCGGAGGACGCCGGCCCGCAGTACGGCGAGCCGGAAGACGCCGCAGCGGCTCGGCCCGAAGCGGGCAGCGGCGCGGAAAGCGACCCCCTCCCCGAACGCGAAGACGCCGCGGATGAGGAGTCCGAGGCCGACGCCCTGCTGCGAGCCTATGCCTGGGACGGCGGCGAGGAGATGATCGAGCGGGATGCCGACAGCGCCAGTCGTTCCGGTTGGCGCTGGCCGCGCCGGAAGGGCTAGTGTAGAGGAGCAATCCACGGGAGTCCGCGCGCGGCGGGCTGAGAGGGAGCACGCGAGCTCCGACCGTTCAACCTGATCTGGTTCATGCCAGCGGAGGAAGGAAGCCCTCGATGATGTCTGCACACCCGTCGAATCCCGTTTCGCGCGCGCGCCGCGCAGCGATCCCGGCCGTCGCGCTCGCCGCGGTCTGCGGTCTCGCGCTCGCCGGCTGCTCGGCGACGCCGTCCGACGATCCCGGCCAGGGCAGCGGTGAGTCCGAGCGGAAGGTCACCCTCGTCGTGCACGACTCGTTCCCCAACGAGGCGTTCGCGGAGGCCGCGAGCGCCGCGACCGGTTATGAGGTCGAGGTGGTCTCGGCGGGTGACGGCGGCGAGCTGACCAACAAGCTCGTGCTCACCAAGGGAGCCCCCATCGCCGATGCCTTCTTCGGCGTCGACACCATCTTCGCGTCGCGCATCGTCGAGAACGACGTCGCCGTGCCGCACCGCCCCGAGAACTTCCCCGAGAGCGGGAACGACTACGCGATCCTCGCGGAGAACGCGGAGGGAGCCGCAGGCGCCGGAGACGACGCCCCCCTCGCTCTCGTCCCGGTCGATCACGGCGCGACCTGCATCAACATCGACACCGGCTGGTTCGCCTCCGAGGGCGTCGCCGAACCCGAGAGCTACGAGGATCTCGCCGACCCCGCCTACCGCGATCTCACGGTGCTGCTCGATCCCACCGCGTCGTCGACCGGCGCCTCGTTCCTCGTCGGCACTGTCGCGGCGTTCGGCGAGAGCGGCTTCGCCGACTACTGGAAGAGCCTCGCCGACAACGGCGCCCGCATCGAGCAGGGCTGGAGCGACGCGTACTACGGCCAGTTCACCCAGGGCGGTGACGGCGGTACCAGGCCGATCGTGCTCTCCTACGCGTCGTCGCCGGCGTTCACGGTCGCCGAGGACGGATCCGCGACCTCCACGAAGGCCCTGCTCGACACCTGCACCCGCCAGGTCGAGTACGCCGGCGTGCTCGCCGGTGCGGCCAACGAGGCCGGCGCGAAGGCCGTGGTCGACTACCTCGTCTCGCCCGAGTTCCAGCAGACGATCCCCGAGGCCATGTACATGAGCCCCGTCGACGCCTCGATCGAGATGCCCGAGGCATGGGCGCAGTTCGCTCCCGAGCCCGCGGTCGGGCAGACGCACGACCTGCCCGCCGCCGATATCGAGCGCGGTCGTGAGGGCTGGCTGAAGACCCTGAGCGAGCAGATCGGCCTCTAGTTGCACCGAGGGAGCGCGTGGGGCGTCGCAGCCTGGACACTGGCCGCGGCGATCCCGCTCGCCTTCCTCGCGATCTTCTTCCTGTGGCCGGTCGTGTCGCTCGTGGCCACGGGCTTCGTCGATGACGGGCGCTTCGACCCGAGCGGGATCCCCGAGGTCTTCGGCGCGCAGCGCACCTGGCGCGTCATCGGCCAGACGCTGGCCCAGGCCGGGCTCGCGACGCTGCTCTCCGTCGCGCTCGGCCTCCCCGCGGCATACGTGCTCTACCGGCTCGAATTCCCGGGGCGCACGGTGCTGCAGGGCCTGCTCACCGTCCCGTTCGTGCTGCCGACCGTGGTCGTGGGCGTCGCCTTCTCGGCGCTGCTGGGGCCCGGCGGCCCGCTCGGGTGGTTGGGGCTCGAGCGCAGCCTGGCGAGCATCGTGGCGGCGCTCGCGTTCTTCAACGTGACCGTCGTCGCGCGCACGGTGGGCAGCTTCTGGGCGCGGCTCGACCGCAGCTCTGAACTCGCCGCCCGGGTGCTCGGCGCCGGGCGGGTGCGGGCGTGGATGACCGCGACGCTGCCGGCGCTGACCCCGGCGATCGCCTCGGCGGCATCGCTCGTGTTCCTCTTCAGCTCGACCTCCTTCGGCATCGTGCTGATCCTCGGCGGCCGCGAGTTCTCCAACGTCGAGACCGAGATCTACCGGCTGACGGTGCAGTTCCTCGACCTGCGAGGCGCCGCGGTGCTCTCCCTCGCGCAGTTCGCGATCGTCGGCGTCAGCCTGTTCGTCTCGGCGCGGCTGCGCAGCTCGGGGGAGCGCGCGGTCGAGCTGCGGGAGGAGGCCGACCGCGCGCAGCGGCCCGGTCGCGGCGACGTCCCCGCGCTGATCGTGTTCGGTGCGACGACGCTGCTGCTGCACGCGGCCCCGATCCTCACCCTCGTCACGCGCTCGCTGCGCGACCGCGAGGGATCGTGGACCCTCGCCAACTACGTCGCCCTCGTGGACCCGCCGGAGGAGCTGCCGCTCGACGGCCCGGTGCTCGGCGCCATCGGGCTGTCGTTCCGCATCGCTCTCGTCGCCGCCGCGATCGCCATGGTCCTCGGGATCCTGATCGCACTCGTGCTCTCCCGTCGCCCGGCCTCCACCGCACTGAGGCGGAGCATGGCGGCATTCGACGGGCTCGTGATGCTGCCGCTCGGGGTCTCGGCGGTGACGCTCGGCTTCGGTCTGCTGTTGACGATGCACCGGCCGCTGGGCATCGGTTTCGACCTGCGCACATCCGTCGTGCTGATCCCGATCGCCCAGGCGCTCGTGTCGCTGCCGCTCGTGGTGCGCACGCTGCTCCCCGTACTGCGCGGCATCGATCAGCAGCTGCGCTTCGCGGCGGGCGCGCTCGGGGCGAGCCCGTTCGCGGTGCTGCGCACGATCGACCTGCCCATGCTGGGGCGCTCGGCCGGGCTCGCCCTGGGATTCGCCTTCGCGGTATCGCTCGGGGAGTTCGGGGCGACCTCGTTCCTCGTGCGTCCGGGCGCGCAGACGCTGCCGGTGGCGGTCGCCGAGCTGATCGGTCATCAGGCTCCCGGCAGCTACGGGGCCGGGCTCGCGGGCGCCGTGGTGCTCGCCGTGATCACCGCCGGAGTGATGCTGCTTGCGGAACGACTGCGCACCGACGGTAAAGTTGATTTCTGATGCCTGGCTACGACCTCGAAGTCCTCGATGCGATGCTGATCGACGGCCGCTCCGGCGCGGGAAAAACCGATCTGGCCGCGCGGATCGCCAACCGTCTGCGCGAACTCGGACGCGAACCCCAGCTGCTGCATGTGGAGCACCTCTACCCGGGGTGGGACGGACTCGCCGAGGGATCCCGCACCGTCGCCGATGCGCTCGACGGAGGCGGTTACCGCCGCTACGACTGGTGGGCGGAGGCCTTCGCGGAGCGGGTGCCCGTGACACCGGATCGACCGCTGCTCATCGAGGGCTGCGGTTCGATCACCGCCGAGAACCTGGCCGCCGCGAGGCGCTGGGCGCTGCGGGCGACGGATCCTGGCCGCCCGGCGAGCGTGTGGAGCGTGTGGATCGAGTGTCCCGCCGAGGTGCGGCGATCCCGCGCGCTCTCCCGAGACGGTGAGACGTACGCCCCGCACTGGGACCGCTGGGCCGCCCAGGAAGAACTGCTCTACGAGGAGCACCGCCCGTGGCTGCTCGCCGATGAGCTGCTGCACTGCTCCTGAGGGGGCGCGCGGGGACGGTAGACTGGGCGGGTGCTGAAACTTGCGGTTCTGATCTCCGGCGGCGGCAGCAACCTGAAAGCGCTGCTCGACGCTGCAGCGGACCCCGAGTTCCCCGCGCGCATCGTCTGCGTCGGCTCCGATACCGAGGCGCCGGGTCTTGCCCACGCGGAGGCGTCGGGTGTGCCGACGTTCGTCGTACGGCCCCGTGACTACGCCACCCGGGAGGAGTGGGGGCAGGTGCTCGCCGCGGCGATCCAGGAGCACGGCGTGGGCACAGGCCCCGAACCCGGACTCGTCGTGAGCGCCGGGCTGATGCGGATCCTGCCCGGCGGCTTCGTGCGTGAGTTCTCGCCGCACCTCATCAACACCCATCCCGCACTGCTGCCGCTCTACCCGGGAGCCCATGCCGTTCGCGACGCGCTCGCCGCAGGCGCCACCGAGACCGGCGTCACCGTGCACATCATCGACGAGGGCGTCGACACGGGCCCCGTGCTGCGCCAGGCCTCCGTGCAGGTGCGCGAGGGCGAGACCGAGGACGAGCTGCACGAGCGCATCAAGCAGCTCGAACGCCCGCTGCTCGTGCAGACCGTGCGCGAGATCGCGCTCGGCGAGCTCGACCTCGGCGGTGAGGCGTCCCGGATTCCGACTCCGCAGCACTCCACTCGATCGACGGACCCTTCTGCCGGTTGAGCGAGCGCAGCGAGTCGAAACCAGATCGACTACTCGAACAGACCACTTGCAAATGAACAGCCGCACGAAGCGGGTTTCGACTCGCTTCGCTCGCTCAACCAGCGGAAAGTAAGGAACGGACCACTCCATGGCAGTCCAGAGCCACGACCCCAGCCTCTACGAGCATCGCGACGTCGTCCCGGTGCGGCGCGCGCTCATCTCGGTGAGCGACAAGACGCGCCTGCTCGATCTCGCGGGCGCGCTCGCCGAGGCCAGCGTCGAGATCGTCTCGACCGGATCCACCGCCGCGACCATCCGCGAGGCGGGCCACCCGGTCACCGACGTCTCCGAGGTCACCGGCTTCGCCGAGGCGCTCGACGGCCGCGTGAAGACCCTGCACCCGGCCGTGCACTCGGGTCTGCTCGCCGACCTGCGCCTCGCCGACCACCGTGCCCAGCTCGAGCAGCTCGGCTTCGCCGCCTTCGAGCTCGTGGTGGTCAACCTCTACCCGTTCGAGCAGACCGTGGCCTCGGGCAAGCCCGCCGCCGACGTCATCGAGAACGTCGACATCGGGGGCCCCGCCATGGTGCGCGCCACCGCCAAGAACCACGCCAACGCGGCGATCGTGGTCTCCCCGTTGCGCTACGACGAGGTCATCGATGCCGTGCGCTCCGGCGGCACCACACTCGCGCAGCGCCGTTCGCTGGCCACCGAGGCCTTCGTGCACACGGCCCAGTACGACGCCTCCGTGGCCAACTGGTTCCTGGACCAGGAGGATCGCGCCTGGGGCGAGGCCCCGGTCGACGAGGACGTCGCGGCAGAGGCGTCCGTCGACAGCATCTTCGAGAGTTCGGAGGGCTACGTCGGCTACGAGGTCTTCGGCCTGCGCGAGTCGGTGCTGCGCTACGGCGAGAACAGCCACCAGAGAGCGGCGCTCTTCACTGAGAACGAGGGGACCGGCATCGCCCAGGCGACGCAGCTGCACGGCAAGGAGATGTCGTACAACAACTACGTCGACGCCGATGCCGCGCTGCGCGCCGCCTTCGATCACGAGCGACCGGCCGTCGCGATCATCAAGCATGCGAACCCCTGCGGGATCGCGGTGGCTCCTGAGGGTGTCGAGGATCCCATCGCCGCCGCGCACGAGCTCGCCCACGCCTGCGACCCGCTGTCCGCCTTCGGGGGAGTGATCGCCGCGAACCGCGTCGTCTCGGCGAAGATGGCCGAGACCGTGTCGGGCATCTTCACCGAGGTCATCGTGGCGCCCGGCTTCGATCCCGAGGCGCTCGCGATCCTCACGCAGAAGAAGAACGTGCGCCTGCTCGTGCTGCCCGCGGACTTCGCGCCGAACCCGGTCGAGCTGCGCCAGGTGTCGGGCGGCTTCCTGCTGCAGGACGCGGATCACTCGTTCAAGCCCGCATCGGAGTGGGAGCTCGCCACGGGCGAGCCGGCCGACGCCGAGACGCTCGCCGAGCTCGAGTTCGCCTGGCGCGCGTGCCGCGCCGTGAAGTCGAACGCCATCCTGCTGGCCGCCGGGGGATCCTCCGTCGGCGTCGGCATGGGCCAGGTCAACCGCGTCGACTCCTGCCGTCTCGCCGTCGAGCGCGCGGGTGATCGCGCGCGCGGTGCGGTCGCCGCCTCCGACGCCTTCTTCCCGTTCGCGGACGGCCTGCAGGTGCTGCTCGACGCCGGCGTGCGCGCCGTGGTGCAGCCCGGCGGATCGGTGCGCGACGCAGAGGTGATCGAGGCGGCTCGGGCCGCCGGGGTGACGATGTACTTCACCGGAGAACGGCACTTCTTCCACTGAGCGTGGGGATCTGAAAGGAAGACAGGAACATGGAAATCGTCAAGGGTATTCTGGTCGTCCTGCATCTCGTCGGCTTCGGCGCGGTGTTCGGCAGCACGCTCGCGCAGCTGCCCGCCGTGAAGCAGGCCAAGGCGCGCATCACGCCGGGCATTCTGCACGGCGCCTCGCTGCTGTTCGCGACGGGGCTGCTGCTGGTCGCCTCGATCTACATGCTGGGCGGCCAGCCGAACAACGCGAAGATCGGCGTGAAGACGCTCGTGCTCATCGCGATGATCGGCATCATCCTCATGAACCGCAAGAAGGAGAACGTGTCGGGCGGGGTGCTCGGCGCGATCGCGGGTCTGTCGCTGCTCAACGTGGCGCTGGCGGTGCTCTGGAACTGAGCGCGCGAACGCGACGCAGGAGGGCGGGATCCATTGCGGATCCCGCCCTCCTGCTGGTTGAGCGAGGAACTCGGCCCGTCCTTCCGCTGGTTGAGCGAGGAGCGCAGCGACGAGCGCCGTGCTGAGCGAGCGGAGCGAGTCGAAGTATCGAAACCCGGGAATCGGTGTCCGCGGTTTCGACTCGCTGCGCTCGCTCAACCGGCGGTGGCCGCCCTAGTAGCCGCCCTGGCGCTCGAGAGAGCCGAGCTCCTGCCCGCCCTCGTCGAGGAAGGTGAGCAGATCGCCCGCGAGATTCGCCGTGCGGGCCTGCGAGAGCCAGGTATCGACGCCCTCGCAGAACATGAGCGTGGAACGCATCATCCCGAGATCGACGGTGCTGCCGTTCACGGAGTACTCGCCTCCGAGGCGGTTGCAGCCGTCGGTGCCGCTGTACTCGCCGCTGGAGGCGTCTGCTTCCGCTGTGAACTCCAGCGACGGCAGTCCTTGGGCCTCGGGATCCCCCCAGATGCCGACGACTCCGGTGCCGGGGGAGGCGCAGGCGGAAAGAGCGATGAGCGCGGCCGCCAGCAGACCGGCGACCGCCAATGTCTTCTTCATGGCTTCAGCTTAGGGCCGCTGCGGCGATTCCGGCAGAAAAAGGTCAGCGCCAGCGGTTTCCCCAGCTCTTGGACTCTCCGGCGGGGGCGATGGCCTGGGGGACGCCGAGCGGGTTGTCGTCTCGGAGGGCTGCGGGGAGGAATGCGGTGGGGGCGTTCTGGTAGGCGACGGGGCGCAGGAAGCGTGTGATGGCGGCGGTGCCGACCGAGGTGCTGGAGTCGTTGGTGGTGGCGGGCCAGGGGCCGCCGTGCTGCTGCGCGGGGGTCACGGCCACGCCGGTCGACCAGCCGTTGAAGAGGACGCGGCCGACCTGCTGGCTGAGAGCTTCCACGAGGGCGCGCAGCTCTGAGAGGTTGGCGGTCTCGCCGGCGGCCTCGGCCGAACCGAGGTGGAGCGTGCCGGTGAGGTTGCCCTCGTAGAACTCGGGCATGAGCGCCGCGAGGTCCGTGCCCTCGGGAGTCTCGACGAGGATCGAGAGCGGTCCGAACGCCTCCTCCACGAGTGCCTCCTTGCCGACGCGGAAGTCGTCGAGCGACACTGCGACGACGGTCGGGGTCGCCCAGCCGTGCCCCTGCTCGTCGAAGCGGATGCCGCCGTCGATCACCGGGCGCACTCCGGGGGACGCGAGGATCGCGTCGCGCCGTTCGGCGAAGCTCTTGGCGATGCGCGGGTCGAGCAGGCGGTGCTCGGGGAGCTCGCCGGCCGCAGCGCGGATCGTCTCGGGGAGCGAGGATCCCGCGGGGATGAAGGCGAATCCGGGCTTGGTGCACAGCTGGCCCGCGGATCCCGAGACGCTGGTGAGATAGCCGCTCGCGATCTCGTCGCCGCGTTCGGCGATGGCGTCGGCGGTGATGAAGACGGGGTTGACGCTGCCGAGTTCGCCGAAGAACGGGATCGGTGCGGGGCGGTTCGCGGCGATGTCGGCGAGGAGACGGCCGACGCCGATGGAGCCGGTGAAGGCGCCGGCTTTGATGCGGGGGTCCTTGAGCACGGCGACCCCGGCTTCGCGGCCGTGGATGAGCTGGAAGACGCCCTCGGGCATGCCGGCTGCGGCGAGTGCCTCGGCGGCGACCTCGGCGGTGGCGTCGGAGAGCTCGGGGTGCCCGGAGTGCGCCTTGACGATGAGCGGGCAGCCCGCGGCGAGGATCGAGGCCGAGTCGCCGCCCATCACGGAGAAGGCGAAGGGGAAGTTGGAGGCCGAGAAGTTGATGACCGGGCCGAGGGGCAGGTGGGTGCGGCGCACGTCGGGGCGTACCCCGAGGGCGAAGTCGGTGTCTGCGGGGTCGATGCGGGCGTCGAGGTAGCCGCCGTCGACGAGGGTGTCGGCGAAGAGGCGCAGCTGCACGGCGGTGCGGGTGACCTCGCCGGAGAGGCGGGCCTCGGTGAGTCCGGTCTCGCGCATGGCGATCGCGACGAGATCGCTCTTCGTGTTCTCGAGGGCGTCGGCGACGGCGACGATCGCGCGGGCGCGGTTCTCGGGGCTGGTCGCGGCGAAGGCGGGGGCTGCCGCGGCGGCGCGTGCGACGACGGCCTCCAGCTCGGGGGAGAGGGTCTCGGTCATAGCTGGTTCCTCCACGGGTCGGGATCGGCGGTGATGCACGGGTCGGCGGTGATGCATGGGAGCGCGGTGCTCCACATATCTACCATGTGCCATTGTACAGGCCGAATCGGGTGCGGCTTCGGCCTGTCAGGCCAGTCACAGTCTGCCACGGCCGGATCCGCCGGTCGTCCGCGCTCATGAACAGTCGCGCGTCTGTCGACTGTGCGGAACTGCTCGCCCCGCCGTGGGTGTGCAGGCTCACGCGCGGCGGGGGTCAGTCGTCGAGGTCGAGCAGCGCTCCCAGCGGCACGGGCTGTACGAGCGGGCGCTTCGCCGTTTGCGCGAGGGACTCCGGCGTTGTCGTGTCACCGCCCGCTGCGAGGCACGAGACCGCGTACCCGCAGACCCGTCCCTGGCACCACCCCATACCGGCGCGGGTGACCCCCTTCTGCGTACGCGCGTCATCGCCCGCCAGCGACGACCGCGCGCTCCGGATCTCGCCGACGCGCACCTCCTCGCAGCGGCAGGCGATCGTGTCGTCGTGCAGCCGGCCTGACCATCCCCGGGGCACCGGGTGCGCGAGGTGCATCGCCGCGGCGAAGGAGCGCTGCCTGCCCATCGCCCGCGCCTCCGCGGGGCGGGCCGCGGAGGCGCGGCCGAGCGCCTCGGCCGCGGCGACCCTGCCCGCGACGCGACCCTCGAGCACGGCCAGGGCCGATCCGCCGACTCCGGTGACCTCGCCCGCCAGCAGCAGGCCGGGAACCGTGGAACGCTGGTCGGCATCGATCACCGCGACGAGGGACCCGTCGATGTCCTGCCGGGTGGCGGCGCCGAGCTGCACCGGCAGCTCGAGTTGCGGGGTGAACCCCCAGCCCAGGCCCACACCGTCGATGCCGTCGATGAGGCGTTCGCTGCCCGGCGCGACGGTGCCGTCGCCGCGCACGCGCGCCGTGCGCACGGCTTCGGCCCGGCCGTCCCCGAGGATCTCCGTGACGACGGTGCGCTGCCGGTAGGGGATGCGGTGCCGCAGGAACGTCCAGACGTAACCGGCGCCCTCGAACGCCTTGGCGGGAACCCCGATGGCCCGGTGGGCGCGGGGCAACCAGCCCGAGAGGGCCGCCGACTCGCACACCGCGGCGACCTCGCCGCCCGACTGCACGATGTTCGCCGCGACAGGCAGCAGGAACGGGCCGGTGCCCGCGATGACGAATCGCCGACCGGGGAGCATGCCGTTCTGCTTCGTGAAACCCTGGATGCCGCCGGCGGCCATCACCCCGGGCAGATCCCACCCGGGAACCGGGAGCTGGCGGTCGTAGCCGCCGGTCGCGAGCACGAGTCGTCTCGCGCGCAGCTTCGGGATCTCCGAGACGCCCGATCCGTGGGCCGGAGCGAGGAACAGCGAGAAGCCGTCGGGGTCCGTGCGCGTCATCCACGCCGACGTGGCGGGGAGAAAGCGCAGACGCTCTGCGTGAATGCCGGCGTCGAAGGCGCGCCGCAGCTCGAGGTAGTCGGCCCAGCCGTGATGCAGCGCGCCGTCGTCGACGACCCCTGCGGCCTCCGAGCGATGGCGCCAGAACTGGCCCCCGGGCTGTTCGGCCGCGTCGATCACGACGACGCGCGCGCCCTCGTCGAGCGCGGCCACCGCCGCGGCGAGGCCGGCGGGGCCCGCTCCGACGATCGCGACCTCCCACTCGGGGGCGGAACCGGTGCGGCGCACGCCCTGCGTGTCGGGGTTCATGCGTCGCCCTCCGTCCGCTCCGTCCGCTCCGTCCGCTCCGCGCCGCCGTCGGCGCAGATCTGCATTCCTTCGCGCAGCGGGATCATGCAGGCGCGCTGCCCCGATTCCCCGTCGATCTCGACGATGCAGTCGAAACAGACGCCGATCCCGCAGAAGAGTCCGCGCGGTGCGCCATCTCGGGTGGTGCGCCACGCGGTGCGGCCCGAGGCGGTGAGCGCCGCCGCGACGCTTGTCCCCGCCTCGCCTTCCACGGGGTCGCCGTCGAAGCTCGCATGGACGCGGCCTGCGGCCGGTCGGTGCTCGGGTGTCCTGCTCATGAGCGGCTGCTCCCTTCGAGATGTTCGTCACCCGCGGCTCCGAGCCCGTCCGCAGCGGCCGGGAGGGGATCCTCGGCGGGCGCCGCATCGAAGCGCTCCGGGCGGAACGGGTGCAGGGCGAGATCCGGATCTGCGCCGCTCATGGCCTGTGCGAGCAGCTTGCCGGTGCCGGCCGCCAGCCCGATGCCCGCGCCCTCGTGGCCGGCGGCATGCCAGAGGCCGGGCGCTCGCGGGTCGGGGCCGATCACCGGCAGATGATCGGGGCAGTACGGGCGGAAGCCGTGGTAGTGGCGCAGGATCCGGGTGTCCCGGAGGAAGGGGAAGAGCGCGACCGCATTGCGCGCGATCGTGCGCAGTGCTTCCGGGCTGACGGTGTCGTCGAAGCCGACGCGCTCGCGGCTCGAGCCGATGAGGATCGTGCCGGCCGGAGTGCCCTCGACCACGGGGGAGGCCTGCAGCCCGGCGTCGGAGCTGCCGACGTTGTCGACGTACTCGGCGGCGTAGACCTTGTGGTGCACCATCGGGGGCAGGCGTTCGGTCACCATGACGAAGCCCCGGCGGGGGAGCACCGGCACCGCGACCCCGGCGAGTTCACCGATCCGCCCCGCCCACGTGCCGGTCGCGTTCACGACGTGCGCGGCGTGGAAGTCTGCGCTCGGGGTGCGCACCCCGACCACCCGCTCGCCCTGCCGCAGCAGTTCGACGACGGGGGAGCGCACCACGAGCTCTGCCCCGTTCTCGCGGGCCAGCCGGAGCAGATGGGAGGCGGCGAGCACCGGTTGCACCTGGCTGTCCTCGGGGTAGTACGCGGCGCCGAGCGCCCGGTCGGTGATGTGCGGCTCGTACGCCCGCAGCTGCGAGGGGTCGAGCCGCTCCGCGGTGATGCCGTACTCGCGCTGCGAGGCCGAGAACCGTTCGAGCGACGCGAGACTCGTCTCTTGCGAGGCGACGATGATCCCGCCCTTGCCCTCGAACTCCCACAGATGCCCGTGCTCGGCCAGTTCGCCGCGCCAGAGCCCGAGGGAGTAGCGGGTCAGCTCGAGCTCGGGGCCCAGCTCCTTGTCCGACACCAGGATGTTGCCCTCGCACCGCGAACTCGTGCCGCCGGCGGGGAGATCCCGTTCGACGACGGTGACCGAGAGGCCCGCGCGGGTTGCGAAGTAGGCGGTGGCTGCGCCGATGATGCCGGCGCCGATGACGATGATGTCGGACGTGCGGGTCATGTTTCCGTCGGTGGTTCAGGATCGGGATCGGGGGCGCTGCCGCCCGTCGCCCAGATGGATCGGGCATGGGAGATGTGCTCGCGCAGCAGGCGTTCGGAGCCGTCGCCGTCGCCGCTTTCGAGCAGGTCGATCAGGCGGTGGTGCTCGCGGGCGGAGTCGGCGAGGCGGCCCTCGCGAGCGAGGAGGCCGATGCCGTAGAGGCGCGTGCGGGTGCGCAGCGAGGTGGCCAGATCGACGAGCTGCGGGTTGCCGGTGAACGAGAGCGCGAGCGCGTGGAACTCGCGGTCGTCCCGGAGGTATTCCTCGAGGTCCTCGCGCTCGGCGGCGTGCAGGCAGGCGTCGGCGAGCCGCTTGAGGTCGGGGATCGCGGTCTCGGGCAGATGCCCGGCGACCAGACGGATGGCGGGGGGTTCGAGCAGCAGGCGGATCTGCGCCAGGTCGTCGAGATCCTTCTCGCTCATGCTGGTGACGCGGAAGCCCTTGTTCTTCAGCGTCTCCACGAGGCCCTCGCGCGAGAGGTCCATCATGGCCTCGCGCACCGGTGTCGCCGACACCCCGAGCGCCTGGCCGAGCACCGGTGCCGAGACGACCTCACCCTCTTTCAATCGTCCGGTGACGATGGCGGTGCGCAGCTGCTCGAGCACGGTCTCGCGCAGGTTCAACGGGCGCGCGAGCGGCGTGAGCTGCGAATCGGACTCGCTGGCGGGGACGGGCGTTGACATGACGGCTCCTCATCGGCTGGTGCTTCGCCGACCCTCAGCGAAGACCACAGCCGCACAGATCAAATCCTCCCACGACATGCCGACGCCGGTGTAGAGCGCCGGGCGATCGGCTCTGCGTGTCATGCCGCGGGAGACGAGTTCGCCGAGGTTCACGGGCGCCGAGTCCGACTCCCAGTCGTGCGGGGCGAGGGCGGTGGCCAGGTTGCCGTTCTCGCGGCGCGCCGAGCCGCGGCCCTCGACGGCGAGATCGGAGCGCTGCACGAGGAGATCGTCCACCTCCCGCAGCTCGCGGCCGTGCGTGCCGACGGCTGCGACGATCGCACCGTCGCGAACGAGCGATCCGTCGAAGAGCGGCGAACTCGCGCTGGTCGCGCAGATGATGATGTCCGCTTCGTGCACCGCGGTCTCCGCATCGTCGCCGCGATCGCGCAGCTCGATCTCGGGGAAGCGGGCGACGAGGGCCGCGACGTTCTCGGGGCGGCGTCCGATCACACCGAACCGTGCCTCCGGGAAGTCGACGAGCGCTGCCTCGATGTGCCCCGCGGCCTGCACGCCGGCGCCGAAGATCAGGATCTGCGGCTGAGCGGGGAGCCGGTCGTCCGGAGCCGCGGAACGCACGATATGACGCACCGCGGTGAGCGTGACCGCCGGGGTTCGGATCGCGGTGAGGCTCGCCCCCTCCATCACGGCGACGGGCGCGAGCGTGTCCGAGGAGTACAGGATGTACAGTCCCTGGATCTTCGCCAGGCCCCTCGCGGGATTCTGCGGCGCCACGGTGAGTGCCTTGAGCCCGCTGAATTCGGCGCCCTGCGCCGGCATCAGCAGGAACTCGCCGTCGGGTGCCGGGCTGAACAACCGCGGCCCGTCGTCTTCGGGGTCGACCCCGTTTCGCAGGCCCTGCTCGATCGCGTGCATGGCGAGTTCGAAAGGCAGGGCTGCGCGCACCGCCTCGGCGTCGAAATAGGGCAGAGTGCTCACAGCAGGAATCCGTTCGGGAAGGGGTCGGTGGGATCGAGGAAGTACTGGGCGGTGCCGGTGACCCACGCGCGCCCCGTGATCGTCGGGATGACGGCCGGTCGGCCGGCGACCTCCGTCTGCTCCAAGAGGCGTCCGACGAAGCGCGAGCCGATGTACGACTCGTTGACGAAGTCGGTTCCGAGCGCCAGCTCGCCGCGGGCCTGCAGCTGCGCCATCCTCGCGCTGGTGCCGGTGCCGCAGGGGGAGCGGTCGAACCAGCCGGGGTGGATCGCCATGGCGTGGCGGGAGTGCTCGGCCGTCGAGCCCGGGGCCTGCAGGTACACGTGGTGGCAGCCGCGGATGTCGGAGCGCTCCGGGTGCACCGGCTCGTCGGCGTCGTTGATGGCGGCCATGATCGCGAGGCCCGCCCTGAGCAGCTCGTCCTTGTTCGAGCGGTCCTCGCGCCACTCGATGCCGAGCGACTCGAGCTCGACGATGGCGTAGAAGTTGCCCCCGAAGGCGAGGTCGTAGCCGACCGCTCCGTAGCCCGGCACCTCGACGCGCGCGCCGAGCCGCTCGGCGAACGAGGGCACGTTGGTGATGGTGACGCTCTCGGCGTGCCCGTCGCGCACCGAGACCTCGGCGACGACGAGGCCTGCCGGGGTGTCGAGGCGGATCGTGGTGACCGGCTCGGCCACCGCGACCATGCCGGTCTCGACGAGCACGGTCGCGACGCCGATGGTGCCGTGCCCGCACATGGGGAGGCAGCCCGAGACCTCGATGTAGAGCACCCCCCAGTCGGCGTCCGGGCGTGTGGGCGGCTGCAGAACGGCTCCGCTCATCGAGGCGTGGCCGCGCGGCTCGAACATGAGCAGCTGCCGCAGTTCGTCGCTGTGCTCCATGAACCAGGTTCGGCGCTCCGCCATGGTGTCGCCGGGCATGACACCGACGCCTCCGGTGATGACGCGGGTCGGCATGCCCTCGGTGTGGGAATCGACGGCGTGGAAGACGCGGCTGGTGCGCATGTGCGGTTCCTCGGTTCTCTGGACGTGCGGTCGAGGGTGTGGACGGTGGTGGCGGACGGAGCGGAGCGGGTCGCCGCCGGTCGAGCGAACGCAGTGAGTCGAAACCCGATCCGGACTCGACTCGCCCCGCTCTCGACCCTACTTGTCGTAGCCCTTCGCGACCGCGGCCTTCGTGTCGGCGATGATGCGTTCGGCGACCGCGGGGGCGAGGGGCAGGCGCGGCGGACGGCTGGCGCCGCCCTTGCGGCCGAGCACGTCCATCGAGAGCTTGATCGCCTCGACGAACTCGGTCTTCGAGTCCCACCGCAGCAGTGAGTGCAGGTCGCGGTAGATCTGCTGGCCGCGCTCGAGGTCCGCGTAGTCGCCCGAGGTGCAGAGCCGGTAGAGCTCGATGCAGGCCTGCGGGATCGCGTTGGGGTATCCCGAGACCCAGCCCACGGCTCCTGCGAGGCCGACCTCGAGTACGGTGTCGTCGGTGCCGATCAGGATGTCGATGTCGGGGGAGAGCTCCTTGATCTCGTAGATGCGACGGGGATCGCCCGAGAACTCCTTGACGCCGACCATGTTGCCGGCCGCGTGGATCTCGGCGATGAGATCGGGCACGAGGTCGACCTTGGTATCGATCGGGTTGTTGTAGCCGATGATCGGGAGACCGACTCCGCCCACGGCGGCGTAGTGGTGCTTCACCTGCTCGCGGTTCGCGCGGTAGGTGTTCGGGGGCAGCAGCATGACGCACTGCGCGCCGGCCTCGGCGGCCTGCTCGGCCCAGTGGGCCGACTGGAGGGCCCCGTAGGCGCCCACACCGGCCATCACGGTGAAGCCCTCGGGGGACGCCTCGACGGCGGTCTTCACGACCTGCGCGCGCTCGGCCTCGCTGAGGTTCTGGTACTCGCCGAGCGAACCGTTGGGGGCGACGCCGTCGCAGCCGTTCTCAGCCAGCCATGCGACGTGCTCGCCGAACGCATCGAAGTCGACGGAGAGATCGTCGTTGAAGGGCAGTGCGGTCGCGACGATGACGCCGTGCCAGGGTTTCTTCTCGGTCATGGGTGAGGGTTCCTCTCGGATGGTCCGGGCGCGGTCGATGCGTCCAGGAGGCTCTATAAGGTGTGACATTGCACAATGTAGCACGCAGCAGGACCGCTCACAAGCGACGCGGAGCCGGGATTCCGGGCCGATCGCGCCGTTACCGAATCGAGTCCTTCGGAGTTCTACTGCAATGTAATATGGCACATGTCGCGTTGCGGTTGCCCCGTGAAACCGCCTGAAGCGACGCCCCGACGCGCGTCACGCGCTCCGAGTGAGATTCAAAGGAGACCCTCAATGGCTCGAAAACAGCTTCTGACCGTCGCGGCGCTCGCCGCCGCATCCGCCCTCGTGCTCTCCGGGTGCACCGGTGGCGGCGAGGGACCGGGCGGGGGCGCCGGCGAGCCCCAGACCGGCGGCACGCTGCGTGTGCTCGCGAACGGCGACGTCGATCGCATCGACCCCCAGCTCACCGCCTACGTGCCGGTCAACAGCGTGGTGCGAGCGACCTCCCGCTCGATCCTGAGCTACACGTCTTCCAACGACGAGAACGAGCGCATCCAGCTGCAGGCGGACCTCGCCGAGGAGGTGCCGACGCCGAGCGCCGACGGACTCGGTTACGAGATCACGCTGCGCGAAGGGATCACCTGGGACGCACCGGACGGAGCGCGGCCGATCGTCGCGGGCGATGTCGAGCGAGGCATCCAGCGCATCTGCAACCCGCACATCGGCGCGGCGCTGGGCAGCTACTTCATCAATCTGATCGAGGGCATGGCGGAGTACTGCGAGGGCTTCGCCGAGGTGGCGCCCGAGGTGGAGGCGATGAAGGAGTACATCGAGAACAACCACATCTCAGGCATCGAGACCCCCGACGACCGCACCGTCGTCTTCACACTCGTCGAGCCGGCCTCCGACTTCACGTCGATGCTGAGCCTGCCGACGGCGAACCCCGCCCCGGTCGAGGCGCTCGACTACCTGCCCGACTCGCCCGAGTACCGTGCCAACTTCGTCGCCTCGGGCCCCTACACGATCGCCGAGCACACGCCCGACGTGAAGCTGCTCCTCGTGCGGAACGAGGCGTGGAACGCCGACAGCGATCCGCTGCGCAACGCCTACGTCGACGAGATCGAGATGACGATGGGCGTCGAGGGCGACGCCGCGATGCAGCAGGTGCAGGCGGGTTCAGCCGACGTGCTCTTCGACATCCAGCCGAGCCCGGCCAACATCCAGCAGCTGGTCGCCGCGAACGATGAGAAGTTCACGACGATGGAGAACGGCGGCATCGACCAGTTCCTGTGGTTCAACACCAAGACCGACAACAACGGCGGCGCGCTCAAGGAACTGCAGGTGCGCCAGGCCCTGCAGTACGCGATCGACAAGCCCGCCGTCGTGCAGGTCATGGGCGGCGAAGACATCGCCACGGTGACCAACGGGATCTTCGGCCCCGGCATCAACGGACACGAGCCCTTCTCCCTCTTCGGAGACGAGAGCGGCAAGGCCGATCCCGAGAAGGCCAAGGAGTTGCTCGCCGAGGCCGGCGTCACCGATCTGACCCTCAAGTTCCCCTACCGCAACCTCGGCACCCAGCCCGACATCGCGCAGACGGTGCAGGCGAGCCTCGAGGCGGCGGGCATCGCGGTGGAACTGTTCCCGGTGCCGCCGACCGACTACTACGCGAACTTCATGACGAACCGCGAGAACGCTTCGAACGGCGAGTGGGACATCGCGCTCGTCGGCTGGTCGCCCGACTGGGTGGGCGGTGCCGCGCGCAGCGTCTTCCAGCCGCAGTTCACCTTCGACGGCACGCCGCAGACCTACAACTACGTCGACTACAACAACGACGAGGCGAACCGTCTGGCGGCCGAGGCGCTCGCCGCCGCGACGCCCGAGGAGGCCGGCGAGCTGTGGCACCAGGTCGACCGCACGGTCATGGAGGACTCGCCGATCGTGAGCATCGTCGCCCGCAAGAAGGCGAACTACCACTCCGACCGCGTGCAGAACTTCCAGATCTACGCGCTCGCCCAGAACGGCGACTGGACGAACATCTGGCTGCGCTAGTCGTGAGACGCCCCCGCGGCGGCGGTCCGCGCCAGGACCGCCGCCGCACCCGGGGACGCTCACACCAGGCTGCGTCCAGTGCAACGCGAAGAGGAGTTTCCGATGGCCATCCTTGAGGTGCGCGATCTCGTCGTCGACATCCCGACCGAAGACGGCCCAGTGCACGCCGTGAAGAACGTTTCGTTCGACGTGCGCGAGGGCGAGTTCTTCGGCATCGTGGGGGAGTCGGGATCGGGCAAGTCCGTGCTCGTGCAATCGGCCATGGGGTTGATCCCGGCCGCAAGAACGGCGGGGGAGGTGACATTCCGCGGCGAGAATCTGCTCGAGCTGAGCGGGGAGCAGCTGCGGCGCAAGCGCGGCAGGGAGATCAGCATGATCTTCCAGGATCCGCTCTCGAGCCTGCACCCCCAGTACACGATCGGCTGGCAGATCGTCGAGCAGATCCGGGCGCATGAGAGGGTGTCGAAGCAGGCCGCGAAGGCCCGCGCCCTCCAGCTGCTGGAGAAGGTGCACATCCCCGACGCGACGAGCCGCTTCGACGCGTACCCCCACCAGTTCTCGGGTGGGATGCGGCAGCGGGTGATGATCGCCATGAGCCTGTCGCTCGGGCCGTCGCTGATCATCGCCGACGAGCCGACCACGGCGCTCGATTCGACCGTGCAGGCGCAGATCCTCGAACTGCTCGCGGAGATGCAGCAGGACGTCGGCGCCACCGTGCTGATGATCAGCCACGATCTCGGGGTCATGGCGAGCGTGGCCGACCGCGTGATGGTGATGTACCGGGGCGAGCAGGTGGAGATGGGCGACAGCGCCGAGCTGTTCGCGAACCCTCAGGAGCCCTACACCGCGAGCCTGATCGAGTCGTCCTCGTTCAGCAAGGGCTCGCGGACCGCGCTCACGACGCGCGCGGTGGACCGGCAGCCCGACAACATCGTCGAGGTGTCGGACATCTCGCTCTCGTTCAAGCAGAGGCGCGGACAGGAGCGCACGGTGCTCGATGACATCTCACTCGAGGTGCGCCGCGGCGAGACGCTCGGCCTCGTGGGCGAGAGCGGCTGCGGCAAGACCACGCTCGCCCGCACGATCGCGGGACTCATCCTGCCCTCGAGCGGCAGCGTGACCTTCGACGGACGCGACATCTCCGAGATCAAGGGGCGAGCCTGGCGCGAGCAGCGCAAGAAGGTGCAGGTGGTGTTCCAGGATCCCTTCGGATCCCTCAACCCCAAGCGTCGCGTCGGCTCGATCATCGGCGACCCCTTCAGGATCCACGCCGTCGCGAGCGGCAGGGACCGCCAGCGCGGTGTCCAGGAGCTGCTGGAGCGCGTCGGCCTCGATCCCGAGCACTACAACCGCTTCCCCTCGCAGTTCTCGGGCGGACAGCGGCAGCGCATCGGGATCGCCCGGGCCATCGCGCTCAACCCCGAGCTCGTGATCCTCGATGAGCCGGTGTCGGCCCTCGACGTGACCGTGCAGGCCCAGGTGCTGGGGCTGCTCGACGAACTGCAGCGGGATCTCGGCCTCACCTACCTGTTCATCTCGCACGATCTCGCCGTCGTGCGGCACATGTGCGACCGGATCGCGGTGATGGAGGGCGGCCGGATCATCGAGCTCGGCGATCCCGAATCGATGTATGCATCGCCCCAGCAGCCCTTCACCAAGAAGCTGCTCGCCGCCGCCTATCTCGAGCTGCCGACGCTCCGGGATGAGGGTGCGGAGAACGGCGATCCCTCATCCGAGTACGAGGAGCTGACGCGATGACAACGAAGGCACCGCTCAAGACCACCAGGATCCTGACCCCCGGCATGGCGGCGAAGCAGGCCGTCGGCATCAAGGCGCGCGGATCCTGGCAACTCACCCTGCGGAGGCTCTCCCGAGACCCCGCCAGCATCGTCTCGGCCATCGTGATCGTGCTCGCAGTGGCCTTCGCGATCGGGGCCCCGCTGATCGCCCAGTGGACGGGGCACGGCCCCACCGAGCAGTTCCGCGAGACCGGACTCTCATCCGCGGGCATCCCCGTCGGCCCGAACCCGGAGTTCCTGCTGGGCACCGACCAGCTCGGCCGCGACGTGTTCGTGCGCCTCGCGTACGGTGCCAGGGTCTCCCTCCTCGTCGGCGTCGCCGCGTCGCTCATCGCATCGGCCATCGGCGTCATCATCGGCACCATCGCCGGCTTCTTCGGCGGCCTCACCGACACGATCCTCAGCCGCGTCATCGACCTCGTGATGAGCGTGCCCTTCCTGCTCGTCGCGATCGCGCTCGTCGCGGTGCTCGGCCCGAGCCTCGGGCTGTCGATCGCGGTCATCGTCTTCTTCAGCTGGGCCGGGCTCGCGCGGGTGATCCGCGGTCAGGTGCTGGCGATCCGCGAACGGGAGTTCATCGAGGCGGCCCGCTCGCTCGGCGAGTCGCGCTGGTCGATGATGTTCCGCGACGTGATGCCGAACCTCGTCGTGCCGATCATCGTCTACACGACGCTGATGATCCCGGCGGCGATCGTGTTCGAGGCGACGCTCTCGTTCCTCGGCCTCGGCATCGTGCCCCCGACCCCCAGCTGGGGCAACATGCTCGCCGATGCGGCGAACGGCTCCATGTACCTGGTGGCGCCCTGGATGGTGCTCGTACCGGGCCTGGCACTGCTGGCACTCACACTCGCGTTCAACATGCTCGGCGACGGGCTGCGGGACGCGCTCGATCCGACCTCGACGAGAGGGGCGAAGGCATGATCCGCTTCTTCCTGTCACGGCTCGCCTTCGGCGCGCTCGTGCTGTTCCTGCTCAGCATCTTCGTGTTCGTGCTGTTCTACGTGTCGCCCTCGGACCCGGCCCGCATCATCGCGGGAGACAAGGCGACCGAGGCGCTCATGGCGCAGATCCGTACCAATCTCGGCCTCGACAAGCCGATGATCCAGCAGTACCTCATGTTCCTGGGCAACCTGCTGCAGGGCGATCTCGGCTTCTCCTACCGCACGAACATGCCGGTCGGAGACCTCATCGTGAACCGCATCCCGATCACCATGTCGCTGGTCTTCGGCGCCGTCGTGATCTGGCTGGCGATCGGGATCCCGATCGGGATCGCCTCGGCGAAGCGCCCGGGCAGCCTGCGCGACCGACTCGGTCAGGGCTTCGCGATCGTCGGCATCAGCTTCCCGACCTTCGTGCTCGGCATGATCGCGCTCTACACGCTGTACTTCCTCCCGACCCGGATGGGGATCACGCTCTTCCCGCCCGCGGGGTACGTGCCGTTCGCCCAGAACCCGCTGCAGTGGGCGTGGCATCTCGTGCTGCCGTGGACCACACTCGCACTCGTCATCGCGGCGGTGTACGCGCGACTCACACGCGGGCAGATGCTCGACGTGCTGGGGCAGGACTACATCCGCACGGCGCGCGCGAAGGGTCTCACCGAGCGCCGGGTCACCTACGTGCACGCGTTCCGCAGCGCGATGCCGCCGCTCGTCACCCAGCTCGGCATCGACATCGGTATGCTGCTGGGCGGCGTCATCGTGATCGAGCAGGTGTTCGGTCTGACCGGCATCGGCTCGCTCGCGGTGACCAGTGTCGCCATGCAGGATCGCCCCGTCGTGATCGCGATCGTACTGCTCGGCGGCCTCTTCGTCGTCGTCTCGAACCTGATCGTCGACATGCTCTACGCCCTGTTGGATTCGAGAGTGAGGACTGCTCGCAGATGAACGAACACCGGTACCCGATCGGCTCCCGCCTCTCCGCCCGCGACCTGTGGGTGGAGGTGCCGCTCGACTGGAACGAGCCCGAGGGGGAGACCATCCGCGTCTACGCCCGCGAGGTGGTGGACGCCGCGCGGCGGGACGAGGATCTCCCGCTGCTGGTCTTCCTGCAGGGCGGCCCGGGCGGGAAATCGCCCCGCCCGCTCGACGCCGAGGGGTGGATCGAGAGCGCGGTGAAGCGCTTCCGGGTGATCCTGCCCGACCAGCGCGGCACGGGACGATCCACGCCGCTCTCCGCGCGGGACTTCGCCGAACTGCCCGCCGAGGAGGGCGCGCGCCGCCTCGCGCTGCACCGGGCGGACTCCATCGTGCGCGACTTCGAGGCGCTGCGCGAGCGCCACTTCCCGGGACGCCAGTGGTGGACGCTGGGGCAGAGCTACGGCGGATTCCTCACCCTGCAGTACCTCTCGCACTACCCGCAGTCGGTCGTCGCGTCGGCGATCACCGGGGGGCTGCCGGCCCTCGATCCCGATCCCGAAGTCGTCTACGCCCGCACCTTCCCGCGCATCGCCGAGAAGAACCGTCTCTTCCGCGAACGGCATCCGCATCTGACCGATCGGATCGATCGCGTCGCCGACCTGCTCGCGGCGAACGACGTGCGGCTGCCGGGCGGGGATCGGCTCACCGTGCGCCGCCTGCAGCTGCTGGGCCTGGACTTCGGCATGAAACCGGGTTACGACCGGGTGCACTGGCTCTTCGACGAGGCCTTCGCCGATGAGGCGGAGACCCGGCTCAGCGACACCTTCCTCGCCGAGGTCGAGGCGGTCACCGGTTTCGCGACGAACCCGCTCTTCATCGCGCTGCAGGAGGCGATCTACGGGCCCGGCCCCACCTCCTGGGCCGCGCAGCGGGAGCGGGATCGGCGGCCTGAGTTCTCGGAGGAGGCGCGACCGCTGCACTTCACCGGCGAGACCGTGTTCCCCTGGATGTTCGCGGAGATCGCGGGGCTGCGCGGCTTCGAGGCCGCGGTGCAGCACCTCGCCTCACGGGAACAGCCCATCGACGGGTACGACCTCGACGCGCTCGCGCGCAACGAGGTGCCGGTCGAAGCGGCCGTCTACTACGACGACATGTACGTGGACGCGCAGCTCTCCCTCGAGACCGCCTCGCGCGTCGCCGGAATGCACGCCTGGGTCACGAACGAGTTCGAGCACGACGGGCTGCGTCTCGGAGACGTCGCCGAGCGGCTCTTCACCGTGCTCGAGGCGCGCATCGGCGGCACACGGCGGTCACGCGACTGAGCGGCGCGGGGCGCCCGGACGGGACACCCGCATCGGAACGTACAGGACAACAGGGAAGGACACGAGATGACTCTGCACGCGGACGACCACCACCGGCTGAGCGGCCTCGCGAGCGAGGTGCGGGTGCTCGACTGGGAGTCGAGCATTCCGATGTCGCGCGCGGTGCGACGCGATCCTCGCATGCCCAAGCTCACGGAGGTGCCCGGGTTCACCCGCTGGCTGACGGAGGGCTGGGGTGAGGCGGATCGGACGCCGCGCATCGAAGCCGGAGCGGCCGATGCGGCTGCGGCGCACCGACGCAGGCTCTCCGAGGCGCTGCCCGGTCGCACCCTGGTGGTGACGGCGGGGCGCGCCCAGCTGCGAGTCGGCGACACCTTCTTCGAGTTCCGGGCCGACAGCGATTTCCTCTGGTCGGTGGGGCATCCCGTGGAAGACGGGGTGCTGGTGATGCGCCCGATCGCGGGCGGGCATGATGCGACGCTCTATCTCACGCCGCCCGCGCGCCCGGGGGAGGACGCCTTCCACGCGGATGCGACCCACGGCGAACTGTGGGTGGGGCCGACGCCCGGCCTCGCCGAACTGGAGTCGGCGCTTCAGCTGCGCGCCGCCCCGCTGTCGGAACTGGTCGTCGCCGACGACGCGCTCGTCGCCGGCGCCGCGGTGGTGGCGCCGGGCGCGGGGCGTGCGCTCGGCGGACGAGCACGGTCCGCGCTGCTCGGACGGGTGCTCTCGGAGCTGCGCATCTTCAAGGACGAGTGGGAGATCGCCGAGCTGCGCCGCGCGGTGACGGCCACCGTCGAGGGCTTCGCCCAGGTGCGGCGCGAGATACCCCGGGCCATCGCGGGCGGAGGCGAACGCTGGCTGCAGGGCACCTTCGATCGCCACGCGCGCACGGTGGGCAACGGCCCCGGCTACGCGAGCATCGTCGGGGCCGGGGCGCACGCCCCGATCCTGCACTGGGTGCGCGCCGACGGGGAGTTGCGCGGCGATGAGCTGCTGCTGCTCGACATGGGCGTCGAGAATCGCAGTGGATACACCGCCGATGTGACCCGCACCGTCCCCGTCTCGGGCACCTTCACCGCCGAGCAGCGCGCCGTGCACGACCTCGTGGAGCGTTCGCACCGTGCGGGGCTCGCCGCGGTGCGTCCCGGGCGCCTGTGGGCGGACTTCCACGCCGCGTGCATGGAGGTGCTCGCTCAGGGCCTCTCCGACTGGGGTCTGCTGCCGGTCTCGGTCGACGAGGCGCTCTCGGCCGTCGGGCAGCAGCACCGGCGTTACATCGTGTGCGGAGTCGGGCATCATCTCGGCCTTGACGTGCACGACTGCGAGTCGTCGCGGTACGAGAACTACCTGGGCGGCACGATCGAGCCGGGTATGGCACTCACGGTCGAGCCCGGGCTCTATTTCCACGCGTGGGATCTGACGGTGCCGCCCGAGCTGCGCGGCATCGGTGTGCGCATCGAGGACGACCTCGTGGTCACCGGGGAGGGCGCCGAGGTCATCAGCGGCGCCCTGCCGATCGACGCTGCGGGGATCGAGGAGTGGATGGAGCAGCAGGCCTAACGCAGCACGAAGCCGTCGCCCAGGGAGTCGCTCGGGTCGAGTGCGAACCGGTGCTCCCCGGTGCGGTGGGCCGTGCCCGACACGTAGGGGATGACCGCCGAGGCGCCCTCGAGAGCGGGGGCCGGTTCCCAGCTCGCGTGGAACACGGTATCCACGATCGACCGGTGCTCCAGAACCTCACCCGCTCGAAGCGCGCCCTCATCCGCCAGCAGTGCGACTCGCGCCCCGGTGCCGGATCCGCAGGGCGACCGATCCACCTCGCCGTCGGCGAAGACGGTGACGTTGCGCTGCCTGGGGCCGGTCTCCCCCCGGCCGAGGTCGTCCCACAGGATCGTCCCGTACACCCCGGAGAGCCGGGGGTCGGAGGCGTGCCGAGCCTCGGCGGACTCGGTGAGGGCGTGCTTCACCTCGCGCCCGATCGCGATGAGGTCGGTGTAGTGCTGCGGGGTCACTGCGAGATCGACATCGGCGGCGCGCACGGACGCGTAGATCGCTCCGCTGAAGCTGAGGTCGGCGAGCACGCGACCGCGGCTGGTCTCGACGGCGACCCCGCGCGTGATGACGTGCGAGGCGACGTTGCGGAACGTCGCTCGCACCAGCGCTCCGCGGCGACGCTCGACGAGCGCGGCTACCCGGCCGGAGGGAACGTCGATGCGCACCTCGGTGATGCCATCGGGGTCGCCCTCGACGAGCCCGGTGTCGGTGGCCCAGACGCCCAGCGCGATGGTGCCGTGGCCGCAGGCCGTCGAGAAGCCGTCCTTGTGCCAGAAGAGCACGCCGAAGTGGGCATCGTCCTCATCGGGCGGCACGATGAAGCCGCCGTACATGTCTGCGTGCCCGCGCGGCTCCTGGCAGAGCAGCCGGCGCAGCCCGTCCGCTCCGTCGTCATCCGCGATCGCCGAGACCCGGCGCTCCGCCACCGTGAGACCGGCGGGGAGGGGCGGCTGCTCGTGGACGATGCGGAAGGGCTCGCCCGCGGTGTGGTAATCGGTGGTCGCGATCATGGGGGTCCGGGTGCTGGTCACGGGGCTCCTCGGGGGTGCGATGTCGAGAACGTGCCGGGCACGTCGAGGGTCCTTCGTATTGTAGCGTGTGACATTGCATTGGAGAAGATGGGGTCTCGCGCCTCACTCGGAGACGACGATGGCGATCCGGCGCCGGGTTGTCCGGCTCCGAATCGCCATCGGAACTGCTCGGCTCGTCGCCGGAGCCGTTCAGCCGACCTTCGGCTGCTGCTGGGTGATGCAGTGGATGCCGCCGCCGCGGGCGAAGAGCGGGCGCGCATCGATGCCGATCACCCGTCGTCCCGGGTACACCTCGCGCAGCGTGGCGAGCGCCTGGTCGTCGGCCGGATCCTCGAATGCGCAGGCGAGCACCGCGCCGTTGAGCACGACGTGGTTGATGTAGCTGTAGTCGACGAAGCCCTCTTCGTCGCGCAGCGCCTCGGGCGCGGGGAGATCGAGGATCTCGAAGCTCGAGGAGGTGTCGTTGCGGTACTGCTCGGCCACGGCGCGGTTGGTCTTCGCGATCACGTGGTCGGGGTGCGACTCGGCGTCCTGCCGGTGCATGAGCAGTACCTCGGGCGAGGCGAACGCGGCGAGGATGTCCGAGTGGCCGCGGGTGCCGAAGGTGTCGTGGTCGCGGGTGAGGCCGCGGGGGAGCCACATGGCGCTCGTGGTGCCGATGGTGCGCGCGAGCTCGGCCTCCACTCGCTCTCGGGTCCACCCCGGGTTGCGGCCCGGATCGAGTTGCACGGTCTGCGTGAGGATCACGTGCCCGGTGCCGTCGACCTGGATCCCGCCGCCCTCGTTGGTCATCTCCGAGTCGATCAGCTCGGCACCCGCGGCCTCGGCGACGATGCGGCCGATGTGCTGATCGTGATCCCAGCTGGCCCAGTCCTGAGCGCCCCAGCCGTTGAAGACGAAGTTCACCGCGCCGAGCCGGCCGTCGTCGCCGACCACGAAGCTCGGTCCGATGTCGCGCATCCAGGCGTCGTCGAGCGGGGCCGTGATGCGGTCGATCTGCGCCGAGAGGTACTTCGACGCGATCTCTTCATCTCCGGGGTTGACGACCACGGTGACGGACTCGAACTCGCTGGCGGCGTTGGCGACGGCGGCCCAGGTGGTGCGAGCCTCCTCCACCTCGGCCTCGGTGTCGCCGAGGGTGTAACCGCTCGTCGGCCACGCGAGCCAGAGCCGCTCCTGCTCGTGTCCCTCGATGGGCATGCGCCACGTCGTCATCGGTGCTCCTTTGGGTCCTGCCTGGGTAGGTTGTGCGCCAGTCTACTGGCAGTGTGACCAATAAGCACGCCCGGTGTGGCGGAGGGCGCTGTCCGAAAATTATTCTCCACCCGTGGAAGTTCCGAGGGTAGGATCGGACGCATGCACGAAGCGGTGAGGGCAGCGGTCCAGAAGTACGTCGACGGTTGCGCGGCGGCCGATCCGGAGCGAGTGCGCGACGCGTTCGACGAGCACGCGGTCATGTGGGGGTATCTGGGCCCCGACTACGTGACGATGAGCGGCGCCGATTTCGCCGCCGGGGTCGTGGCGACGGCGCAGCCGGCGGGACCCGGGTACTCCTCCGAGATCCACAGCATCGAGGTCGTCGGCGATGTCGCCAGCGCAGTGCTCGACGAGAAGGGGTTTCTCGGCGCCGACTTCCGCAACTTCTTCGGTCTGATCCGACGCGGCGGGGAGTGGCGGATCACCAGCAAGGTGTTCACCACGGTCTGATCGGCGGCGCTTCGTTCCCGCCCGCCGGTTGAGCGGAGCGAAGAAGGCCATGAGCCCCGCCGGTTGAGCGAGCCGAAGGCGAGTCGAAACCCGATGTGTCCCTGCCGCTGTCGGAGGAAGCTCGTCTGCTGAGCGCCCCCGCCGGTTGAGCGAGTCGAAACCCGATCCGCCCCGGGGGTCTCCCGTGCTCGCTCGGAAGAGCGCCTGCGCCCCGCCGCGCGGATGGGTGAAACGGTTTCGTGTCGCGGGCTGCAACGTCGGCGAAATAATTCATTCACATTTGCATGAATCTTTTGCCGAATTCGCGCTTTTCTCTCTCAAAACCAAGTATCTACTTGCCTGAGAAAAACATCTACGTGTAGTTTGTTATGTGCAGTGCTCGGTTCGAGCGCTCGTTCCATTGGTGGATGTACAAGGGAGTACCAGCGACCATGTCACACAACAACGACGTCGTGGAGCACGACGAGGATGCCGCCCACCTCGCGTCACTCGGCTACTCGTATGACACGACCTTCAAACGCGAGATGAGCTTCTGGGGCAACGTCTCGCTTGGCTTCACTTACCTATCGCCGATCGCGGGCGTCTTCTCGATGTTCGCGATCTCGCTCGGCCAGGCCGGGCCTCCGATGGCCTGGGCGCTCGTCATCGCCCTGGTCGGCCAGTTCCTCGTCGCGCTGATCTTCGGCGAGGTCGTCTCGAACTACCCGGTCGCCGGCGGCGTCTACCCCTGGGCCCGGCGCCTGTGGGGCCGCAAGTGGGCCTGGATGAACGGGTGGATCTACGTGGTCGCGCTCGTCGGCACGATCGCGGCCGTCGCCTACGGTGCAGCGCCGCACCTGGGCACGCTCCTCGGGTTCACGCCCGACACCGGCGCCACGGTGATCCTGGCCCTCGTGCTGCTCGCCGTCGCCACCTTCTTCAACCTCATGGGCACGAGGGTGCTGGGCTTCGCGGCGACCACCGGCCTCATCGCGGAGCTGATCGGCTCGATCGTCATCGGCGGCTACCTGCTGCTCTTCGGCCGTCAGCACGACTGGTCGGTGCTCTTCGACAACCAGGGCATCGGCGACAACGCACCCGGAGGCTACTTCGGTGCGTTCGCGGCGGCCGCGCTCATCGGTATGTTCGCCTACTACGGCTTCGAGGCCAACGGCGATGTCGCCGAGGAGATCAAGAACCCGAGCGTCCGAGTGCCCAAGGCCATGCGCATGACACTCTACGTCGGCGGCTTCGCGGCCAACGTGCTCGTGTTCTCGCTGGTGCTGGCGGTTCCCGACTTCCACGCGGTCGCCAACGGCGACGTGGCCGACCCGATCCACGAGCTGCTGAGCAACGCCTTCGGCCCGATCCTCCCGGTCGTGATGCTGGTGATCGTGATCGCCTTCATCTCGTGCATGATCAGCCTGCAGGCCGCGGCCAGCCGACTGCTCTTCTCGATGGGGCGCGACGGCTTCCTCCCCGGCTCGAAGTTCCTCGCGAAGTTCAACGACAACCGTCACGTGCCGCAGAACGCGCTGATCATGGCGGCGCTCTTCCCCGCGCTGGTGGTGCTCTTCTCGCTGCTGCTCGAGGACGCGCTGACCGCGATGGTCGGCTTCGGCACCGTGGGCATCTACATCGGCTTCCAGATGGTGGTGTTCGCCGCGCTGCGCGCCCGCATCCTCGGCTGGAAGCCCGCGGGCAAGTTCCGTCTGGGCGCCTGGGCCTACCCGGTCAACATCGCTGCTCTGCTCTGGGGCATCGTGGCGGTCGCGAACATCCTGTGGCCGCGCGAGACCGGCGGCGGCTGGGCCGAGGACTACCTGCTGATCATGACCACCGTCGGCGTGATCGCCTTCGGCTGGATCTACATGCTCGTCTCGAAGGCCTACACCCGCGGCGATGCGCCGGCGGGCGATGCCAGCGGGCCGATCAAGACCACGACGAAGGTGGGCTGATCCCGCACGCCTCACTGGATCACACGGGAGTCCCGTTGTGCCGCCGCGTTTCTCTCGCAGCGGCGCAGCGGGACTCCCGCTCCGTCCGCAGGACACCGCAGGCACCCGCGCACCCCACGCACCGCACCCGAAAGGACCCCAGATGACCGATCTCGCAGTGGATCCCGCACCCTTCCTGACTCCGGCCGTAGAGGACCCAAACGGGCCGCTGATCCCGATGGTGGTGTCGCTCACCTTCCCGGGGATGGATCGCGGGGCGCACGACCTGCAGGACGAGTTCACGCGGATCGCGTTCGCGGCCGTGCGCGAGGCGGGCGGGCGACCCCGGCTGGTCGACTCCGCGGCACCCGATCTCGCCTCGGTCGACGAGGTGTTCGCCGACGCGCAGGGGATCGTCTTTCTCGGCGGCGGCGACGTGGACATCGCCTGCTACGCGTACGAGGGACCGGTGCCGTCGAACCTGTACGGCGTCGACCGTCGGGGAGACGACTACTGCATCGCGCTGATCCGGGAGTCGGTGCGGCGGGATCTGCCCACGCTGGCGATCTGCCGGGGCTCGCAGCTGCTCAACGTCGCCTTCGGCGGCACGCTGATCCCCGATATCTCGGACTGGGAGATGCACCACGGCGGCAGCGGCGAGCCGCTGTTCATCGATGAGCCGGTGATCCTGGAGCCGGATTCCGAGATCGCCCGGATCCTCGGCCGCACCGAGGTCACGGTGCGCAACGGGCATCACCAGGCGGTCGCCGAGGTGGCTCCGGCGCTGCGCGCGACGGCTCGGGCGCACGACGGCATCGTCGAGGGCACCGAGCATCGTGACGCGAGCTGGGTCGTGGGCGTGCAGTGGCATCCGGAGGAGCCGCAGGCCGACGCGCAGGATCGCGCCAGCCTCTTCGGGGAGCTCGTCGCCCGCTCCCGCACCACCCCGTAGGCGTGCTCGAGCCGGCGTGCAGCCGGTTGAGCGAGCGAAGCGAGTCGAAACCGATACTCCGGCGGTTTCGACTCGCTTCGCTCGCTCAATCAGCGGACCACGAGAGCTCACTCAATCAGCGGATCACGAGCGGCAGAAGCCGCCTCCCCGCGAACTCGACGTGAGCCGCGGGGAGGGGATTCGCTAAGCGAAGCCTGGCTGGGCCTGGCGGGAGCGATCGGCGCAGCCGATCGCGGATGGACGGCTTCGCGTGCGAATCACCTTTCCGCGGCGGGGGCGTCAGACCGGGATCGAGGCGGCCTCGAGCACTCCGGGCAGCCACTCGAGCGCGGCGTCGCTGCCGAGCGCCCAGGAGGATGCGTCGTGGCGGCCGTACTCGCCGACCCGCTCGGCGCCCTGCGCGGCGAAGCGACGGTCGATGTGCTCGCTGCCCTGGCTGTAGGTCTCCTCGTAGAAGGTGTCGCCGAGGCCGAACATCGCGTAGCGCACCCCAGTGAGGTCCGGGGGAGTCGCATCGAACGCCTCGGCGAACGGGATCGCAGAGTTGGGCAGGTCGCCCTCCCCGTGCGTCGAGCAGACGACCAGGATGAAGCGGTCGGGGGTGATCGAGGCCGGGTCGGTGTTCTGCAGATCGTGTATCTCGACGTCTTCGTGCTGCTCGCTCAGAGCCGCGCCGAGGTCCTCGGCGATGAGTTCCGCGTTGCCGGATTCGGTGCCGTACAGAATGGTGAACTTCACTGCGGTGGTTCCTCTCATTGAATCTGGTTATCGTTCGGTCGGCCTCGCCCCGCGGGCGATGGCGGCCATTCGGTCGTGGTCGGAAAGCTTGCGGCGAACCCGCCCCTCCGGAGCGAGTTCGCGCTCGTGCGCGTCGAGTGCGAGCCACTGCTCGTAGCCGACGGCGCGCTCGCGCACGGCCTCCGGCAGACCCGAGAAGCCGAGCCGGTCGGAGACCACGGCGAGGGTGCCGTCGGCCAGATCCGCGGCGATCTCCTCGGCGACGAGCTTCGCGTAGCTGCGGTTCTCGGGAATCGCTCCGCGCGGTCCGCGCTGAGCCCAGCCGGCACGGTACAGGCCGGCCTCGATGCGGCCCGTCTCGGGGGTGGCCTCCAGGTCCGCGATGAGTCGCGCGAGTTCGTCGCCGCCGGTCGAGGCGAAGCCGATCGCCGTCACGACGGCGGTCGCGGGCACGATGACCTGCTCATCCCCGCGGGCGAGCTCCACGCCCTCCACGCGGTCGGTGCCGATCACGCGTACCGGCGACCAGCCGAAGCGCAGGTCGACCGCGGGCCCGGGATGCATCGGGCGGTCCGCCGCGATCATCTCGCTGATGGCGGTCACGCGTCCCTGTGCCGCGCGGTCGAGCTCGGTGCCCGAGGGCGGTTCGACCTCGCCGGCCGCCGTGTAGCTCGCGCGGGGGAGCTGGGCGAGCTCGCGGAGCATCTGCGGATCGCCCTTCGAGTCGGCCGCACCGGATCGGCTCACGAGAGTGACGCGTTCGGCGGGAGCTGCGAGGTAACCCTCGAGCGCGGGATCGGCGACGTCGCTCTCGGTGTAGTCGTCGGCCCCCTTGACCAGGAAGCGGAGCACGTCGAGTGCGACGTTCCCGGCACCGATGACGACGATATCGCCGCCCAGATCGGGGAGCCGTTCGCCCTCATCGGGGTGGGAGTTGAGCACTCGGGTGAGCACCCCGGCCCCGATCACGCCGGGGAGCTCGCCGCCGGGCAGCCCAAGGCCGCGATCCGCCGAGAGGCCGGTCGCGAGGACCACGGCGTCGAAGTGCTCACGCAGCTCGTCGAGGCTCAGGTCGCGCCCGATCTCGATGTCGCCGGCGAAGCGCACGGACTCGTGCTGGAAGAGACGGTCGAACTGTCGCGTGATCGCCTTCGTGTGCTGATGGTCGGCTGCGACGCCGTAGCGCACCAGGCCGAATGGTGAGACCAGCCTGTCGAGGATCGTGAGCTCGCAGCCGGGCGTCGAGCGCAACAGGGACTGCGCGAGATAGCAGCCTGACGGCCCGCTGCCGACGATGGCGATCTTCGGGCTCGAGGGAGTCGGCATCACAGCTCCTTTGCGTGTTCCTGCTGATCCGGTGCGATGGAGTCCACCGGACATGGGCCTATTGTAGCGTTAAATATTCCACGAGTGAATGTTTTATTTCGATTACGTGGATTTCTCCTCGGGAAACCGCAGAAAGACTTGCGCTGTAAAACATTCACGGATAACTTATTTGCTAACCGGCCGCTCGTAGATCGGAGCGGGAGCGAATTCGACGAAGGAGTACGAATGACCGGACAGGTGGCACCGGAGGCGGTGCCGTATCTCGATATCACGTCGCCCGACTTCGCGATGAACTCGGAGGCGGTGCGCGACGCGCGCAGCAAGAGCTGGTACGCGCGGACCAACTACGGCATCGGCGTACTGCGCTACGAGGAAGTGACCGAGCTGCTCAAACACGCCAGCCTCAACCAGGGCAGCGCCAAGTGGCCCGATCATCACGGAGTGCACTCCGGGGTCTTCTACGACTGGTGGGCGAAGAATCTCCTCGTGCTCGAGGGCGACGAGCACGACCGCATCCGCCGGCTGCTCAACCCCGCGTTCTCACCCGGTGTGGCGCGCAGACTCGAACCCGAGTTCGCCGAGATCGCCGCCGAGCTCATCGATGACATGAAGGCGAAGCAGGCACGGGGCGAGCAGGTCGAGTTCGTCGCCGACTTCTCCGAGCCCTTCGCCACCCGCGCCCTGTGCGCGATGATGGGCCTGCCGCACGAGCACTGGCCGTTCATCGCCTCGCGGGCGAACACGGTCGGCTACGCGCTGAGCGTGACGATCAAGGAGGACATCGACCGCGTCGACGTCGCCGTGCAGGAGCTCTACGACTTCGTCGAGCGCCTCATCGAGGAGCGGCGGGAGGAGCCGGGAGACGACATGGTGTCGACGCTGCTCCAAGTCTCCTCGCAGGACGGCGACACCCTGAGCGGCGAGGAACTGCGCAACGCGCTCGTGCTCATGCTCTTCGGCGGCATGGATACGACCCGCAATCAGCTCGGTCTGATCCTGCAGACCTTCATGCGCAACCCCGAGCAGTGGGAGGTGCTGGCCGAGCGGCCCAAGGAGCTCACCCGCCCCGCGCTGGAGGAGGCGCTGCGCGTCAACCCCACCACGCGCTGGGTGACCCGCGAGGCCAACGAGGACTTCGAGTTCAACGGGCTCGAGATCGCGAAGGGCACGACCGTGCACCTCTTCACGATGTCGAGCGGCACCGATCCAGAGGCCTACCCCGACCCCGAGATCGACATCCAGATCCCGAGCCGCAAGCAGCACCACACCTTCGGCGGCGGCATCCACAAGTGCCTCGGGCACTACATCGCCCGCGCCGACATGAGCGTGGCGCTGCCGATGCTCGCGCAGGCATTCACCGACGTGAACTGCCCCGGCGGCGATGAGTGGCTCCCGGATTCCGGCAACCACGGACCGATCAAGCTCCCCATCGACTTCACCGTGCGCTGACGCGCCGTCCGCAGCGCCCCGGCTCCTCGCGCGGGAGCGCTGCACGACAGACCTTCCAACGACGAAAGGAACCCCATGTCCGACCTCAAGACCGGCGGGAGCTTCGGCGCCTCGCTGCGCGAGATCCTCGCCGACAAGACCGCGTTCGCGCGGCATCAGGAGGCGAATCTCGAGCCCGAGACCGTCGCGGCGCTCGGCGCGAAGATCCGCGAGACCGGCGTCAGGTACATCTACTACATGATCCCGACGCTCGGCGCCCGCACCGTGGCCAAGGTGGTTCCGGCAGAGCACTACGAGCGCATGCTCCGCAAGGGCATCGCCTTCCACCGCACCGCGCTCACCGATCTGCAGACCAGCCGGGAGGGCGAACTCATCGGCGGCGGCGTCGAGGCCCACGAGTTCTGGGGGCTGCCCGACCCGGAGACCTTCCAGGTGCTGCCCTGGGATACCGAGGTCGGACGCATCTTCTGCACCGCCTACGATCCGCCCCACCTCGGCGAGGACGGCGGCCGCCTCATCCCGCTCGACACCCGCGCCCTCTTCAAGGCCGCTCATCGCGGCTTCACCGAGCGCACGGGCCTCGAACTGCGCAGTGGTCTCGAGCCTGAGATGACCTGGGTCGGCCCAGGCATCGAGGTCGTCTCGAAGGACGACCAGAGCCCCGCCTACCAGGTCGAGAACCTCGAGAAGATGCGTCCCGTGTTCAAGAAGGTCATCAGCTACGGCCAGGCGCTCGACTTCGACATGATCCAGGGCGACTACGAGGACGACGGCCAGATCGAGCTGAACTGGAACTTCGACCGTGCCGAGCTCACCTCGGAGCGCATGACCACCTACCGCCAGATCTGCAAGCAGGTGGCGCGCGAGCTGGGGCTGCAGGCCAGCTTCATGCCCAAGCCCTACAACGGCAAGATGGGCAACGGCTGCCATCACAACCTCAGCCTGTGGCGCGTCGCGGAGGACGGCTCGGCCGAGAACGTGATCGAGGACGGCCGGGTGGAACTCCACGCGACGGAGACGGCGCGCCAGGCGATCGCCGGCATGCTGCTGCACACTCCGGGATCGATGCTCGTGATGGGGTCGACGGTCAACTCCTACAAGCGCTACTGGGATGCCGGCCAGTTCGCGCCCTCGGGCGCCGACTGGGGCCTCGACACCCGCGGCGTCGCGATCCGGATCTCGGCCAATGGCCGCATGGAGTACCGCCTGCCGGATGCGAGCGTGAACCCCTACCTCTCCCACCTCTACCTGCTCGCGGCGATCGAGCACGGACTCGAGGCGCAGCTGGATCCGGGCGACCCCGGGCAGCCGAGCGAGGAGATCGCGAAGGTCGTCGTGCCGAACACGCTCGGCAGCGCGATCGAGGCCTTCGAGGCCGACGAGTACCTCATGGGCGCGATGCCCGAGGAGCTCACGAGGATCTTCCTGCAGCTGAAGCGGGACGAGTGGGCGCGCTACTGCGGCCAGATCACGCAGTGGGAGTTCGATCAGTACTGGGAGGCGATTCCGTGAACGCGACCGAGAACGCAGGGCAGAGTCCCCGCATCATCCGTCTGGCCTGCATCGACTCCGAGGCCCTGCCGCTCTTCGCGAAGAGCCCCGATGGCAAGGTCCGGAGCGGCTACGAGCCCGAGGCAGCGGCGCTCGTCGCCGAGCGCCTCGGCGCCGAGATCGAGTGGGTGATCGTGCCGTGGGAGGACATGATCCCCGCCGTGCGGCGAGGTGATGCCGACGCCGTCTGGTGCGGCCAGGGCATGACCGATGAACGCGCGGCGCTCGTCGACTTCACCCACCCGTACGCCGTGTTCAACGAGACCCTCGTCGTGCGCGCCGGTGATCCCGCGCGTTCGGCCGACGAGCTCGAGGGCTACCGCATCGGCGCCATCGCGAACTCCACGAACATGAAGCTCGCCGAGACCTTCCCCGGTGTCGAGCTCGTGAGCTTCGGAGCGAGCGACGACGTGTTCGGCGACATGATCGAGGCCACTCGCTCGGGTGAGATCCACGGTTTCGTCGATGACGATGTGGTCATGATCCCGCTGGCGCAGGAGGATCCCGACTTCGTCGAGGCGTTCACCGTGCTCACAGGCAACAGCTGGGGCATCGGAGTCGCTCCCGGCAACGACGCGCTGCGCGAGGAGATCGACGCCGCGCTCGAGGCGGTCGTCGCCGACGGCTCGCTGGAGCGCGTCTGGCGCACGTGGATGCCGCTGCTGCCCTTCCCGCTGCAGAACGAGCGATAGCGATGGGCGGGCCTCAGGACGGCGGGCGGATCCCGCGCATCGGCGTGACCGGCATGTGGTCGAATCAGATTCACGGTCTGCGCTTCGACGGGAGCGCCGTCGCCTCGGCGGTGCTGCGCTCCGTCGTGCGCGCAGGCGGCGAGCCCCTCACGCTCTTCGCGGAGGGGCCGTCGCCCGCAGAGGAACGGCTGCGGGGGCTCGACGGCCTGCTCGTGCCGGGCGGCTCCGACGTCGATCCGCGACGCTACGGCGAGGAGCCGCTGGAGACCACGGCTCCCGCCGACTTCGCGGCCCAGGACCAGTTCGAGGCCGACATGATGGCGGCGGCGATGCGGCTCCGGATCCCCGTGCTCGCCATCTGCCGGGGCTTCCAGCTGCTGAACGTCGAGCACGGCGGCACGCTGGTGCAGGATCTGCCAGCGGACAGCCCGCACCGCAACGCGGTGCACGAGGTGACGCTCGAGACCGACTCGGCGCTCGCCGGGGCCCTCGGGGTGCCGGCGCTGCCGGTCTCCTCCTACCATCATCAAGCCGTCGACCGGGTGGGGGATGGACTGCGCGTCGTCGGACGCGCGCCCGACGGGGTGGTCGAAGCTCTCGAGCATGAGAGCGCCGATCTTCTTGCAGTACAGTGGCATCCGGAAGATACGGCCGCGACCGATGCGCGGCAGCACGCGATCTTCGCCTGGCTCGTGGAGCGGGCACGGGTGCGGACGAACGCGGAGGAGACGGTATGAGTGACGCGCGAGTGCTCGTGGTCGAGCACCAGGGGGACGCGGGCCCGGGGCTCTTCGGCACTCGGATCGCCGAGTGCGGTGTCGAGCTGGAGACCGTGGGACCCGACGCGGGCGCCGAGGTGCCGTCATCGCTCGACGGCTTCGACGGACTGATCGTGCTCGGCGGCACGATGGGGCCGACCGACGACCACGATGCACCGTGGCTTCCGGCGACCCGGCACCTGCTGGCGGAGGGCGTCGCCCGCGGCGTTCCGACGCTCGGAATCTGCCTCGGGGCGCAGCTGCTCGCCACGGCGACCGGCGGGCATGTGCGCACGAACCCCGAGGGGCCCGAAGTGGGGCTGCACACGGTGCGATTCGGCGCTGACGCAGCTGGCGATCCGCTCTTCGACGGCCTCGCGGGAACCGACGTGCCGGCCGTGCAGTGGCACTGGCTCGAGGCCGACGAACTGCCGCTGGAGGCGAGTGTGCTCGCCTCCAGCCCGGTGTGCAAGAACCAGGCGTTCCGGATCGGCGATGCGGCTTGGGGCGTGCAGTTCCACCCCGAAGCGCTCGGCGGTTCCGCTCGCGACTGGGTCGCGGACGACCCCCAGAGCCTCGTGGACCTCGGCCTCGTCGGGGCCGAGGTGCTGGGCCAGGTGCAGCACGCCGAACCCGAGCTGAGCCGTGTGTGGGGCGCCGTCGCCGAGCGATTCGCCGCACTCACTGTCGCCGCCGCGAAGCAGGAACAGACCGCCGCGTAGAGCAGCTGCACGCCCGGCTGCGCGGGATCGATCCGCACACGGCGGACCGCCGTGTCTGTCTCTGCTGATGCGCGTAGGGACGGTGTCGGTTCGCCAGCCGCAGCTCTGCGGCTCTCAACTCGGGCTGTTCAACGGCTCCCAGCGCGAGGTTCTGCGCGGAGACGCCGCCTTCACAGATGCCCGTCGAGTGTCTCGCGCACTGCACCGATCAGTTGTTTGATCTCGAGATCGGTGACGATGAATGGGGGACTCGCCTGCAGCGCGTTTCCGTTGAGGGGGCGCAAGACGTATCCCCTATCGATGAGTTCGTCCGCGATCTCAGCAGATCCGACTCGATCGGTGAACTGTATCGCCCCCAGGAATCCTTCGTGCCTGACCTCGTCGACGAGTTCATGCCGAGCGAGCGCATCGAGCTCGTCGCTCAGCACGGCTTCCAACTCGCCCGCCCGGGCGACGAGGCCTTCGTCTTCGATGATCTGCAAGTTCTTCAGCGCTAGAGCGCTGCCTGTCGCGTGACCCGAGTAGGTCACGCCGTGTCTGAAGATATGCGACTCTTCGCCGCGGGAGAAGTAGGGCTCCCAGACGCGGGGAGAGACGAACACCCCTCCCATCGGCGCATAGCCGGAAGTCAGCCCCTTTGCCACGGTGATGATATCCGGGCGCAGCCCGTAGCGTTCGGTCGCGAACATGTGCCCGGTACGGCCGAACCCGGTGATCACCTCGTCGAGAATGAACAGGATGTCGTACTCGTCGCAGATCCGCTGAATGCCCTCGAGATATCCTGGCTTGGGCGGATACACCCCGCCGGCGCCGAGAATCGGCTCGGCGATGAACGCGGCGATGTTCTCCGGGCCGAGCTCCATGATCTGGCGCTCCACTTCGACGATGTCGTCCGGTGAGACGCGAAGCGTCTCCGGTACCAGCGACGGTCCGAAGCCCTCTCGGTTGAAGTCGAGTCCGGCGACGCTCGTACCGTATGCGTGCAGGCCGTGGTACGAGTACTGGCGACTCACGATGTATCGCTTCGCCGGCCTCCCCGTGATCTGCCAGTAGTGGCGGGCGAGCTTGCAGGCCAGATCGTCCGCATCCGAGCCTCCGCTGTTCAGGATGATTCTCGGATCCTCGATGGGAGAGAGCTCGGAAAGCCGGTCGGTGAGCTCGATCGCCCGATCGTTCGCGAACCTCCCGAAGACATGCCAGGTCTCGAGCCGCCTGATCTGCTCGGCTGCCGCCTCGGCCATCTCCGGCCTGCCGTGACCGATGCTCGTGTGCCACAGGCCCGCACTGCCGTCGAACAGCCGCTGCCCAGCAGTCGTCGTGAGGTATGCTCCATCGCCGCGTTCGACCACGATCTGGCGACGCTCGATCGAGGGCATCTGTGCCTGAGCGCTCCACAGACTGTTCCCGGGTGAACTCGTACCGGCCATCGCCATCATTCTCCTCAACTTCCACGGGCCAGGGCCGCAAAGCCCGTCCGTCCGACTCGGTTCTCCTGCAACGCTCGGGACCTCCACGAGATCCCGAGCCCTTTTCTGACCCTTGCTAGCTGGGGTCCACGAGCACCGACTTGCTCCTCGTATACTCGAGAACGCTCTCGCGGCCGAGTTCTCGGCTGTTCCCCGATACGTGCTGGCCGCCGTAACTGAGCCCCTGGTCGATCCTCCCGACCGTGTTCACCCACACCAGCCCTCCTCGCAGCCGCGTGGAGAATCGGTAGGCCCGGGAGATGTCTCTCGTCCAGACGGCAGCGGAAAGGTCGTACTCGGACTCATTCGCCATTCGAAGGACCTCGTCTTCGTCGCGGAAGACGATCACCGACAGAACCGGACCGAATATCTCTTCACTGGCGACTCGCATGTTGTTCGTCACGTCCGTGAGAACGGTTGGTGCGAGATAGAACCCATCGCCTTCGGAGATCTTTCCGCCACTCACGATAGATGCTCCCTGGTCCATGGCGGACGATATGTACCCAGAGACGCTCTGAAGGTGCGCTTGGGAAATCAGAGGGCCGATCGAAGTCGCCGTGTCGAGCGGGTCGCCCAGGCGGAACTTCATGGTCTCCTGCAGGAGCAGCTCCAGCATCTCGTCTCGGATGCTCTCGTGCAGGAACAAGCGTGACGGGGCGATGCACTGCTGGCCCGAATTCTCCCAGATGGATTCAGCGGATTCGGCGGCGGCCTTTCTCAGATCCGCATCGGGGAAGACGATGTTGGCGGTCTTTCCTCCCAGTTCAACACTGACCTTCTTCATCGAGGGCCCCGCAACGCCCAAGATGTGACGTCCGACGCGAGGGGAGCCGGTGAATGAAACCTTGTGAACGTCTGGGTGGCGAATCAAGGCCTCTCCTACGACGTCGCCGTACCCCGGGACAACGTTCAGCACGCCTGCGGGAAGACCGATCTCTCGTGCAAGGTCCGCGAGATAGAGAGTGGTGTAGCTCGCAAGCTCAGACGGCTTCAAGACGACCGTGTTTCCCGCGGCTAGCGCAGGAGCGATCTTCTGGGAGGCCATGGCGAGAGGGTAGTTCCAGGGGGTGATTGCGGCGCATACGCCGATGGGTTGGCGAAGCGTCATCCCGAAGAAGGGCTGACGAACCGGGTTCACGTCTCCCTCCAGCTTGGTCGGCCAGCCCCCGTAGTACCGGAACACGTGCTCGACGCCGTCGATCTCGTCGAGGGACTGCGAGAGGGGTTTCCCCATATCGATCGATTCCAGCTCCGCCAGAGTTTCTCGATGGTCCCGGACTGCGTCTGCAAGATCGAACAGGTAGCCGGCGCGAGTCGTCGGGCTGATGTCTCGCCAGTCCTCGGCCCCGAGGGCTCTGGAAGCCTTGTCGACCGCAGCGGATACATCTGAAGGAGAAGCCGCTGCGATGCGGCCCAGGCTGCTCCCGGTCGAGGGATCGACGGAGTCGAACGTCGATTCATCGTCGGAGGCGCGTTCGTGACCGCTGCCGAGGCGGAGTCCTTGGTCCCTGTTCAAGAAGGATCGGGCATCTTCGCGGACTTCCCTGGAATGCCCGAGGCAAGGGTCAGAACTCTGCATTATTGCTCCTTCTGAGGGTTGTGCGATTGCCGTGCCGATGGGTTCCAGCGCGGCCGACCTCACCGGTCATCGTACATACTATTTTCTATATTTAAAAGCGTGAAGTGTGATCCTGTCATGTCTTCATATCGAGTAGTACCGAGCGAGGGGCTGGATGCGTCGATGTCCGTCGTCCGCGGGCCGCGAGGTGCTCGGCGGGGAGGCGGGGCTCTACGGCACTCGGACCACCGAGTGCGGTGTCGAGTTGGAGACCGTGAGGCCCGCCGCCGCGCAGGATGAGACCGCCGCGCAGCCGACGCCGGGCTCACGGCCGCGCAGGCCGCGCAGGCTGCGCGGGATCAGGCGTCGGCGTAGAGCAGCTGCACGCCTGCCTGAGCGGGATCGATCTGCGCCCGACGGAAGCCGGGCAGCGAATCCGGCACGTAGTCTCCCGGAAGGAACCGTGAGGAATTGCTGAAGATCACGTTGCCGTGCCGGCCGATCAGCGCCATCGCGACGGAGTGCTGCAGCAGCACCGGGAGCAGAGCCGCCTCCAGATCCTCGACCTGGATGTCGTTGCCGACCGCTCCCACGCGGGCGCCGCGCACCTCGGCAGGCACGGTGAGCGTGAGCACGTAGGCCTCCACGCCGAGGTAGTCGATGTAGGGACCGACGAGTGCCGGCGTCCCCTCGTGGAACGACCTGATGAACCACTCGTGGTGCTCGTAGTCGTAGTAGCGGTCGGCCCCGGGTACCACGCCGAACGAGTAGCGGGCGAAGCGCGACTCGTCCTCTCTCACCCACCACTCGAGGTGGCCGTTCTCGGTTCCCAGCGCCGAGTGCGCGAAGATCAGGCCGCAGCCGTCGATGGTCTCGTCTTCCGCGAGGAAGCGCACCGCAGCTGATTTGAGGCGGCGGCGCGTCGAGTCGCTGATCTCGATGAGCCCGGTGTCGGTGAAGCCCAGGTTGGCGATGAGCTCCTCGGAGAGCGCCTCGAGGCGCTCGAAGTGCTGCGTGAACCAGCTGCTCAGGCTGTCGACGACCGTCTGCACGGACTCCGGGGCGCTCATCGGAAGCCTCCGAGGGTCCGAGGCGGTGCGGCGGCGCCCTGCGCGCGGCCGAGGGCGATCTTGCCGTCGATGATCAGTCGCATATTGCTCTTGACGTGGTCGACGGCGAGCTGCTGAGCCTCCTCTGCGCGCTGCTGCTCGATCGCCGTGGTGATGGCGAGATGCTCGGTGAAGGCGAGCTGAGCCGACGCGCGGCACACGCCCTCGCACCAGAGGAAGGGGGAGAGCTCGGACTGCAGGCGCTGCTCGGCCGTGAGCAGCCGCTGCGAGTGGCTGAGCACGGCGACCTCGAAGTGGAACCGGCTGTCGGCCATCGAGCGCTCCCGTGAGCTGCGCGCCTCGCGCGCCTGAAAGGCGAACTCGGCGAGGCGCGTGCGGCGACCCGGCTCCGTGCGCTCGGCGGCGAGCCGCGCCGCCATCCCCGAGACCGCTGCATGCTCGTCGAAGAAATCGCGCAGCGCGACGAGGCTCGTGGCCCGCAGCGATGCCTGCAGCGCCTCGGAGGAGGGGAAGGGCGCCTGCACGACGAAGGTGCCGCCGTTGCGACCTCGCCGCGTCTCCACCACACCCTGCGCACGCAGCTTCGCCAGCGCTTTGCGCAGCGTGGCGACCGCGATCCCGAACTGGCTCGCGAGTTCGGCCTCGGGCGGCAGCCGTTCTCCTACGCTGAGCATCCCCATCGAGATCGCCGAGGAGATGCGCTGGGCGATCCCGCCGACGTTCGGGCCGGAGGGCGTGCCCTCGCCCTGCGACGGGGTCTGACCGAGGAGCGGCTGCTGCACCTGATCGCCGCCTACGCGTCGAACTGCAGCGCGCGGGCGAGGAGGGCCTCCTGCTCGACCGCGTGCACCTTCGCCGATCCCGTCGAGGGGGCGGCCGAAGCCGATCGGGAGATCACGCGGATGCGGTCGTTCGCCAGGTGCTTCGACAGCTCGAGCGAGATGAACGGCCAAGCCCCCTGGTTCTCGGGCTCGTCCTGCACCCACACCAGATCGACGCCGCTGTACTGAGCCAGCACCCGGCCCAGCTGCGGGCCGGGGATCGGGTAGTACTGCTCGACGCGGACGAGCGCGACACGGGGGTCGGGGCGCTTGTCGAGGGCCGCGCGCAGATCGTAGTAGATCTTGCCCGAGACCAGCAGAACCCGCTCGACGGCCTGCTTGTCCTCGACCACCGGATCGTCGATCACCGGCTGGAAGGTGCCGCTGGTGAACTCTTCGACCGAGGAGGTCGCGCCGCGCAGACGCAGCATCGACTTCGGGGTGAAGACGATCAGCGGCTTGCGGGGGCGTGCGTAGGCCTGTCGGCGCAGCAGGTGGAAGTAGTTGGCCGGGGTCGACGGGCGGGCGACGATCATGTTGTCCTCGGCGCACAGCTGCAGGTATCGCTCGATGCGCGCGGAGGAGTGATCGGGGCCCTGCCCCTCGTACCCGTGCGGCAGCAGCAGGACGACCGACGAACGCTGGCCCCACTTCTGCTCGGCCGCGGCGATGTACTCGTCGATCACGGCCTGCGCGGTGTTCGCGAAGTCGCCGAACTGCGCCTCCCACAGCACGAGCGCGTCTTCCCGCTGCAGCGAGTAGCCGTACTCGAAGGCGAGGGCGGCGTACTCGGAGAGCAGCGAGTCGTAGATCCAGAACCGAGCCTGCTCATCGGAGAGGTTGAGCAGCGGGATCCACTCCTGCCCGTTCTTGCGATCGTGGAAGACCGCGTGGCGCTGCGCGAAGGTTCCGCGGCGGGCGTCCTGTCCGACGAAGCGCACCGCGGTGCCCTCGATGAGCAGCGAACCCAGAGCGAGCAGCTCGCCGAAGCCCCAGTCGATGCCGCCCTCGCGGGTCATGGCGAAGCGCTTGTTGAGCAGTTGCTGCAGCTTCTGGTGCACGGTGAAGCCCTCGGGCTTGTTCGCGAAGGCGTCGCCGATGCGCTCGACCACACTGAGGTCCACGGCCGTCTCGAGCGGAGCGGGGCCGGGGCCGCCGACCTCGGCGAGCTCGGCGATGCCGCTCGCGCCGACGATCGGGATCGAACCGGTCTGCGCCGCGTGCGTCTCCTGGAAGGCCAGCTCGAGGCGATCCTGGAAGTCCTGCTTCGCCTTGTCGTACTCCTCCTCGGTGATGTCGCCGCGACCGACGAGCGCGCTCGTGTACAGGCGACGGGTGGAGCGCTTGGCCTCGATGAGGTCGGTCATGAGCGGCTGGGTCATCGAGGGGTCGTCGCCCTCGTTGTGGCCGCGGCGGCGGTAGCACACCAGATCGATGATGACGTCGATGTGGAAGCGCTGGCGGAACTCGTAGGCGAGCTTCGCCACGCGCACGACCGACTCGGGATCGTCGCCGTTCACGTGGAAGATCGGCGCCTGCACCACCTTGCCGACCTCGGAGGAGTAGATGCCCGAGCGGGAATCCACGGGAAGGGTGGTGAAACCGACCTGGTTGTTGATGATGATGTGGATCGTGCCGCCCGTGCGGTAGCCGCGCAGCTGCGACATCTGCAGGGTCTCGTAGACGACGCCCTGGCCGGCCATGGCCGCGTCGCCGTGGACGAGGATCGGCAGCGTGGTGAACGAGCCGATCGGCTTCAGATCCTGCTTGGCGCGCACGATGCCCTCGAGCACGCCGTTGACGGTCTCGAGGTGCGAGGGGTTGGCGGCGAGGTGGATGGGCACCTGCGTACCGTTGGGGGCGGTGAAGACGCCGGAGGTGCCGAGGTGGTACTTGACGTCGCCCGAGCCGCCCTTCTGGGCCTGGGCTCCCTCGAACTCGCGGAAGATCTGACCGTAGGTCTTGCCCGCGATGTTGGAGAGCACGTTGAGGCGGCCGCGGTGGGCCATGCCGATGTCGACGCTGTCGACGCCGTCCTCGGCCGCATCGATGAGCATCGCGTCGAGCAGCGGGATGACCGACTCGCTGCCCTCCAGGCTGAAGCGCTTCTGGCCCACGTACTTGGTCTGCAGGAAGGTCTCGAAGGCCTCGGCCTCGTTGAGCTTCTCGAGGATGCGCATCTGCTCGTCGTGGCTCGGCTTGGCGTAGGGCACCTCGAGCTGCTCGCGCAGCCAGAGGCGCTGCGCCGGATCCTGGATGTGCATGTACTCGATGCCGATCTTGCGGCAGTAGGAGTCGCGCAGCACGCCGAGGATGTCGCGCAGCTTCATCGCGCGCTTGCCCCCGATGCCGCCGGTCACGAACTCCCGGTCGAGGTCCCAGAAGGTGAGGCCGTGCGACTCGATCTCGAGGTCGGGGTGGGTGCGCTGCTGGTACTCGAGCGGGTCGACGTCCGCCATCATGTGGCCGCGCACGCGGAAGGAGTTGATGAGCTCCTGCACACGAGCGGTCTTGTCGATCGCGCCGGAGATGTCGACGTGGATGTCGGACGCCCACTGCACGGGCTTGTACGGGATGCGCAGCGCTGCGAAGATCTCCTCGTAGAAGCGATGCCCGCCGGTGAGCCGCTCGTGCACGAGCTTCAGGAACTCGCCGGATCCGGCGCCCTGGATCACGCGGTGGTCGTAGGTGCTCGTGAGCGTGATGGTCTTGCCGACGCCGAGGTTGGTGAGGACCTCCTGCGAGGCGCCCTGGAACTCGGCCGGGTACTCGAGCGCGCCCGCGCCGATGATGCAGCCCTGGCCCTGCATGAGGCGCGGCACCGAGTGCTCGGTGCCGATGCCGCCCGGGTTGGTGAGCGAGATGGTGGTGCCCTGGAAATCGGCAGCGGTGAGCTTGTTGTCGCGGGTGCGCTTCACCAGGTCCTCGTAGGCCGCGAGGTACTCGTTGAAGTCGAGCGTCTCGGCCCGCTTGAGCGAGGGGACCAGGAGCGAGCGGGTGCCGTCGGGCTTGGGCACGTCGATCGCGATCCCGAGCCCGATGTGCGCGGGTGCCACGACCGAGGGCTTGCCGTCGATCTCGGCGTAGGCCACGTTCTGGCTGGGGAACTCCTTGATCGACTGGATCAGCGCCCAGCCGATGAGGTGGGTGAAGGAGACCTTGCCGCCACGGCTGCGCCGCAGGTGATTGTTGACGACGATGCGGTTGTCGATCAGGAGCTTCGCCGGGATGGTGCGCACGCTGGTGGCGGTGGGGACCGTGAGGCTCTGGTCCATGTTCTTGGAGAGGGTGCGGGCCATGCCCTTGAGCGGCGTGACCTCGTCCTCCCGAGTCTCCTCGGCCTCGGCGCGGGGAGCGGAGCGCGGTGCGTCGGCGGGGATCGGCGCCTCACGGGGAGCCGCGTTCGTCGTGCGCGCGGGCTGCGCCGGCGTGGTGATCGGGGTGGTCGAGGGGCCGACGTTGACCTGGGGCTGCGGTGCGGCGGGAACCTGAGCGGTGGTCCCGTACTTCTCCAGCACCGGCCACCATGAGCGGTCTACCGAATTCTTGTCGACTTGATACTGCTTCCACAGCTCGTCGACGAGCCACTCATTTGCACCGAAATCTCCTGCGGGACCAGCCTGTCCAGTGGTCTCCGTGCGCTCCGCCAAAGCGACGTCCTCTCGTTTCATGCCGGGTGAGGCAAAGGTGTAGTAGCCGAGGGTGTGGCTCCATAGCCGTACCTCAACTAAGCCTACGCCTTTCGGGGCGATCGTGCGGCCATACTCCCAGCAGAATCTGCAGCGTCTGCTGGTACAGTCTGTAAGCCTATGGACGCAGACTCTCGAAGACCGGCGGAGCCCCCGAGTACCGGCCGCGCTGAAGCGCGGCATTTCGCATCCACCAGGAGCCGCCGGTGAACGACTGGATCCTCCTGCTCATCGGCATTCTGCTCACCGTGGGCACCGGCATCTTCGTCGCCGCCGAATTCTCGCTCGTGGCGCTCGACCGCCAAGATCTCGAGCGACGCAGATCCGCCGGCGAACGCGGCCTTGATCGTGTGATCCGGGGCCTCTCGATCACCTCGACGCACCTGTCGAGCGCGCAGCTGGGCATCACCCTCACGACGCTGCTCGCGGGGTACACGCTGGAGCCCGCCATCAGCGGCTTCCTCGACGGACCGCTCGGAGCGCTCGGCGTGCCCGAGGGACTGCGGCGCGCCATCAGCGCCCCCATCGCGGTGGCGCTCGCGACCGTCTTCTCCATGATCGTGGGCGAGCTCGTGCCCAAGAACTTCGCGCTGGCGAAACCGCTCGCGACCGCGCGTCTCGTGATGCCGGCTCAGGGGGCGTTCACCGCGACCTTCAAGCCCGCGATCCTCGTGCTCAACGGCAGCGCGAACGGCATCCTGCGCGGGATCGGCATCGAGCCGAAGGAGGAGCTCTCGGGCGCCAGATCGGCCGAGGAGCTCTCCTCGCTCGTGCGCCACTCCGCGAGCGCGGGCCTGCTCGAGGCCGACACCGCGACCCTGCTCGACCGCACGCTGCGCTTCTCCGAGTTGACCGCGGCCGACGTGATGACCCCCCGGCTCAAGGTCGAGAGCCTGCAGCGGCTCGAACCGGCGACAGCCGTGCTCGAGCTGTCGGGTCGCACGGGATTCTCGCGCTTCCCCGTGATCGACGAGGATCGCGACGACGTGGTGGGTGTGGTGCACGTGAAGCAGGCGGTGGCCGTGCCCAGGGCCAGGAGGCCCGAGGTGCCGGTGGCGGCGCTCGCCGAGGAGCTGGTGCGCGTACCGGAGACCATGCGTCTGGACCAGCTGCTCGAGGAACTGCGCTCCACCGGCTTCCAGCTGGCCATCGTGGTGGACGAGTACGGCGGCACGGCCGGCATCGTCACGCTCGAGGACCTGGTCGAGGAGATCGTGGGCGAGGTGGCCGATGAGCACGACCGCGCCGCGGCCGGCGTCGTCGGCACCGCGGAGAAGATGACCTTCCCGGCCGACCTGCGACCCGACGAGGTCCTCGATCAGACCGGGATCGACATTCCGGACAGCGATGAGTACGACACCGTCGCCGGCTTCGTGCTGCGCGAGCTCGGCCGCATCCCCGAGCCGGGCGACGAGGTGATGCTCGCCGACGGCGGCACGCTGCGCGTCGAGCGCATGGATGGACGCCGCATCGCGCGGCTGCGCTATACGAGCGTGCCGCTGCCCGAAGGGGCCGACGCGATCGACGACCGGGAGGACGGACGATGAGCGACTGGATGGGCATCGTCTGGCTCGTGGTGCTGCTCGTGATCAACGCCTTCTTCGTCGGTGCGGAGTTCGCGGTGATCTCCGCACGGCGATCCCAGATCGAGCCGAGGGCCGACGCCGGCTCGAAGCGCGCCAAGACGGCGCTCTATGCGATGGAGCACGCGACGCTCATGCTCGCGACCAGCCAGCTCGGCATCACCGTGTGCTCGCTGCTGATCCTCAACGTCTCGGAACCCGCGATCCACCACCTGCTCGAGGGGCCGCTCGCCTGGACCGGGCTCGCCCCCGAAGCGGTGAGCATCACGGCGTTCGTGCTGACGCTGCTGGGCGTCTCCTACCTGCACGTGGTGTTCGGCGAGATGGTGCCGAAGAACGCGGCCTTCTCGATGCCGGATCAGGCCGTGCTGCTGCTCGCGCCGCCGCTCGTCGCGGTCTCGCGCCTGCTGCGCCACGTGATCGCCGCGCTCAACGCGATCGCGAACGGGGTGCTGCGCCTCTTCGGCGTCGAACCGAAGTCGGAGACCAACAGCACCTACACGCTCGAGGAGGTCGCGAGCATCGTGAGTCATTCGACGCGCGAGGGCGTGCTGGAAGACCGCAGCGGTGCGCTCACGGCGGCGTTCGAGTTCACCACCAAGCGGGCGGAGGACCTGCTCGTGCCGCTCGACCGGCTCGTGGTGCTGCCTGCGGGCTCGACTCCGGGCGACGTCGAAGCGGCTGTCGCGAGGCACGGCTTCTCCCGGTACCCGATCGCGGGCGCCGACGGCGAGCTCGACGGCTACGTGCACATCAAGGACCTCGTGCGGCTGGGGGAGGAGCGGATCTCCGAGGCGATCCCGCCCAAGCGCATTCGCGAGATGGTCTCGGTCCACGCCGCCACGGAGCTGGAGGATGTGCTCGCGCGCATGCAGGCGCGCGGGATCCACCTCGCCCGCATCCACGATTCAGAGGGCGGAGAGCTGGGCGTCGTGTTCCTCGAGGACGTGATCGAGGAGCTCGTCGGCGAGATCCATGACGCGACGAAGCGGCAGCGGTACGAATAGCCGGGAGCCTTGCGCCGTGTTGGGTTTCGACTCCCTCCTTCGTCGGTCGCTCAACCGGCGGAGGGGAGTGTCCTCGCTGGTTGAGCGAGGCGGAGCCGAGTCGAAACCGGGGTGCGCCGTGTTGAGTTTCGACTCCCTTCTTCGTCGGTCGCTCAACCGTCGGAGGGGAGTGTTCTCGCTGGTTGAGCGAGGCGGAGCCGAGTCGAAACCTGCGACGGCGGCGAATCAGTGAGCAGTGAGTACGATGTGCGCCGAGATCTCGTCGAGCGGGAGCTCCGCGCCGGCGACGAGCGGGTTGTCCGGGATGCTCAGCGTGACATCGAACTCGGCGGCGTCCTTGCTCAGCACGGTCGGTGTGAGGCGCACGGTCGTTCCGGTGCGCACCGCTCCGTTCACGGAGAGCGTGCCGGTCACGGTGACGGTGCCGACCTCGCTGTTCGCCCGGCGCAGCGCCGTCGGCTCGGTGAGTACGAACTCGGCGTCGGGCAGTCCCTCGGCGCTCACTTCGTACCGCGCTTCGGTGATCACGCCGTCGTTGAGCACGATGTATCCCGACGACGTCACCCGACCATCGAGCAGGGCCTGCAGCGCCGGGTTGTCGACCGGGGTCAGCAGCTGGGTGTCGGAGATGTCGTAGGTCCTGGTCGTCGGCATCTCGAGCAGGTCGGAATCGACTGCCGCGCGCAGCTCGGCGGCCTGCACGCTCGTGCTCGGAGCGGGGGCGCACCCGGCGAGGCACAGCGGCAGCGCGGCCGACACGGTCGCGATGAACCCGATGGCTCGCGCGGAACGACTCACCTGCACTGCAGTCACAGACCCGACCCTTCGCGTTCGACGTACCCGCTGAGACTACGCGCCGAAGGTGAGAGGCGGCCTAAAGCGCGATGTGTGCGGGCTTATGCGTCGCGCAGCGCGTCGACGGGTTCGATGCGAGCGGCCTTCACCGCGGGGTAGCCGCCGGCGGCGAGACCGACCAGCGCTCCGACCACGACGCCGAGCGGCGCGGCCCAGGAGGCGATCACGGGAGTCCACTGCTGCATCACGCACACGGCGATCAGCGCGAAGAGGCCGACGGCCACTCCGATGAGCCCGCCCAGCACTCCCGTCGTGAGCGACTCGAGGATGAACTGACGGGCGATGTCGCGAGTTCGCGCCCCCAACGCCCGTCGCAGGCCGATCTCGCCGCGCCGCTCCGAGACGGAGAGCAGCGTGACGTTGGCGATGCCGATACCGCCGCCCACCAGGGCCACGATGCCGATCGCGAGGAAGAGCACATTGATGTCGGCCTCGACGTTCGACTGCAACTCGTTCGTGCTGCTGGGCGCGGACACCTTGAAGGCCTCCGGGTCGTTGGGGTTGAGCGCGAGCGGGGCCTGGCGCGCGACCACGGAGCCGGCGCCGACGTCGATGCGCAGGTCGAGGCTGTCGGCCGCGGTGAGTCCGAGCCCGGCGCGTGCCGTGCTCACGGGCACGATCACCGAATCGAGCAGCCCGCTGCGCGTGCCGACGTCGCCGATGATGCCGATGACCGTATAGGCGCGGTCTCCGATGAAGACCGCGGGCTGCCCGGTGACGCGGTTGATCCCGAGTTGCTCGGCCGCGCTCGCTCCGAGCACCGCGACGCGATCCCTCCGCTCCTCGTGCCCGGAGTCGTAGAAGCGGCCCGTCTGCACCGATCCTCGCACCACGTCCAGCAGCTCCGGGGAAGCCGCGATCACGGGCGGAGAGCTCCGCTGCGCGGCCGAGGGATCCTGCACCTGCACCGCGTCGACCCGGGGAGCGTTCGGCACCTTCGCGTAGAGCGCCGCGCGCTCGACGCCGGCGAGCGTCTCCGTGCGCTCCACCGCGTCCCAGGGGATGCGGGACGTCGCGCGCTCCTTCCCGCCCGGGGAGCTCGTCGAACCCGGCTCGACGGTGACACGGGTCGCAGCCAGCGCGTCGAACTGCTGCGCGATCTGGCCCGCGGCGGTTTGAGCGAAACCGATCGTCGCCACGAGCGAGGCGATCCCGAGCACGGTTCCGATCAGCGTGATCACGAGCCGAGAGGGCCGTGCGCCGACCCCCTCGAGCGACTCGTGCACCAGGTCGCGCACGGAGACCGCCGGCTGCCGCGGACGGCCGCGCCCGCCGAACCGCCTGCGTGGCTTCTGCTGCGCGGAACCTCGTTCCTCCGCCGGGGCCCCGCGCTTCACGCCAACTCCGAGAGTTCGCCGTCGTGCATGCGCACGCGCCTGCCGGCCGAGGCCGCCACCGCTTCGTCGTGGGTGATCATCACGATCGTGAGGCCGTCGGCTCCCAGCTCGTCGAAGAGGCGCATGATCGACGCGGAGTTCTGCCGGTCGAGGTTGCCCGTCGGCTCGTCGGCCAGCAGCAGCCGCGGTGATGTGCAGACGGCGCGCGCGATGGCCACGCGCTGGCGCTCGCCGCCCGAGAGCGTGCCCGGGGAGAAGTCGACGCGGTGCGTGAGGCCGACGCGCTCGAGCGCCGCACGGGCCAGCGGCTCCCGCTGCTCGTGCCCGAGACCGGCGTAGGTGCCCGCGAGCATCACGTTCTCGAGCACGGTGCGGGTGGGGAGCAGATGGAACGACTGGAACACGAAGCCGATGGCGCGACTGCGCAGCGCCGCGCGGTCGTCGTCGCCGAGCTGGGAGACATCGACGCCCTCGAACAGGAAGCGGCCGGTGCTGGGACGGTCGAGCAGGCCGAGGGTGTTGAGCATGGTCGACTTGCCCGAGCCCGACGGCCCGACGATGGCCAGGTAGTCGCCGCGCTCGACCGTGAGGTCGATACCGCGCAGCGCGTTGACCGGGGGCGGGCCGGGGAAGAATCGCGTGACGTCTTCGAGCTGGATGACGGGCCCCGGGTAATCGGGGTCGCCGGCGGGCGCCGTGCTCCCGGTGCTCGTGGCCCGGGCCCGTGCGCGCGCCCGGCGGCGCGCCGTGCGCACCACCCGGCGGTCGGCGGCGCGGGGACGCAGCGCAGCGGCATCCGAGCCTGCCGGCTGATCCTCGGTGCTCGCGGGTTGATCCTCGGTGCTCGCCAGCAGATCCTCGATGCGGCTCACCGGCCGACCACGACCTTCGCCCCCGCCGTGAGGCGGGGATCCTCGGACGCGATCTCGACGAAACCGTCGGCCGCGAGTCCCGCCTCGACCGTGATGATCTCGGTCTCGGCGTCCGCCCCGTTCTTCACGTCGATCAGCAGCTCCACGCGATCCTCGCCACCCGATCCCGCCGACAGCGCGGCGATGGGCACCGCCAGTACTTCGCCGTCGGTCGAGGCGATGGGAATGCGCAGGCGCACGTTCGTGCCGCGGAGGGCATCGATCTGCTCCGGGGTGAGTTCGCCGGGGGAGAGCGTCACGGTGTAGCGGTCGCCGCCGCCCTGACCGCCGCCCTCACCGCTCTCGCCGTTCTCCCCGTCGGATCCGCCGCCCGACTTCGGGGTCGCGATCTTCTGCACGGTCGCGGCGAGTTCGTCGCCGTCGGGGCCGGGGTAGAACGCCTCGTCGCCCTCGCTCAGCAGATCGGCATCCTGCTTCGAGAAGGTGCCGACGATGGTGAGTGCTGCGCCGGAGACGCTCATGGGCGAGCCCGAGAGGATGTCGCCACGAGCCACCGAGACATCATCGACGCGACGGGGCAGATCGCTGAGGAAGAGCACCTCGCTCGACGGGAGCCGGGGCAGCACCCCCTCCTGAGCGGCTACCAGGGCTTCCTGGGCATCCGAAAGCGCCTCCCACGCCGAGTTCACCGCGGCCTGCTCGCCGATCACGTTCTTGGCGCCGCCGTCGACCGCTTCCTGCAGAGCGGCCTGCGCCTGCGCGACGGAGGTGTTCGCGTCGCGCACCGATCGCTCGGCGTCGCGCAGCGCGAGCTGGGCATCGGGGCCGCCGTTCGCCGCCTCGTAGCCGGTCTGCTCGTAGAGGGCGCCGAGCGCGGTGGCGGTGTCGTACTCGAAGAGATCCGAATCGGGATCCCCGGCCGCGTAGCCCATCGTGTTCAGTGCGACCTTGAGCTGCACCACGTCGGGGCCCCGCATGCCCACGCTCAGCGTGCGGTATGCGGGCAGGGCCCCCGACAGCACGATCACGGGGCGTCCGGCGAGCTCGAGCGCCACGTTGCCGGCCTTGAACACCGTGCCGATCTCGGGCACGTGCCCCGTGACGACGGGCCGGTCCTCGCCGCCGGCGGCGTCGATCTCCACGTCGACCGCGTCGGCGTAGGTGACCTCGCCGCGCGCCACGATGGTGTTCTCGATCACCCGCTCCTCGACGGGAGCGGTGACGGGTCCGGGCTCGGGCGGCGCGGTGCGAGCCGCGATCTCGGCTGGCGAGACGATGAACTGCATCACCGCTATGCCGGCCAGCAGCGACACCACCGCGACGGCCGCGATCAGTGCGACCAGGCGGGTGCCCGACCAGCTGCGCTTGGTCTTCGGGGACTCGGGGTCCGGAGTTTCGAGGTCCGGTGCTTTGGGGTCCGGAGTTCCGGGGTCCGGTGCTTCGAGATCTTGCGCGGCGGTGTGCGGCGCCGACGGATCCTGTTCCGTGTTCCCTCTGCGTCCCCGTTTCAGCGACGCCACCGGTTACTGCTTCTTCTCGACGCCGTGCTTGGCCACGAGCGCGTCGAGCTCGGCCTTGTGCTCATCGACGAACTTCTGCTCCAGATCGAACTGGATCTTCAGGAGGCCGTCGTCGTAGCCGATCTTCCCCTTGCAGCCCTGATCGGCAAGGGCGACCTCGATCTCGCGCTCCTGGAACTTCTTCTGGTCGGCCTTGCTGGGCTCCTGCAATTCGCCGTCTTCGCCGTCGGGCATCTGCAACTCGTTGTACTCATCGCTCATCGCCTGCTGCGCCAGCATGGGGGAGGAGAATCCGTCGTATCCCGCGTCGGCCATGCAGTCCGCCCACTCGCGGTTGAGCTTGAGCACGTCCTCGTTCGGGCTGTCCTCGCTCCAGAGCGCTTCGTACAGCTGGTTGGACGACTCGAAGAGGTCCTCGAACTCGGGATCCTCGTACGCGGCCATGCCGCCGTTCGTCTCGGACTGCACCTCGTGCTGCGCAGCGCCGTAGCAGCCGTTCTTCGTCCAGTCGTACTCGTAACCGCCGTCCTCGTCCATGGCGGCGATCTCCTCCTCCGTGGGACTGGGGCCGTGCAGCGCCTCGTAGTAGGCCTGCTGCTCCGACTCGCTGAGCGCTTCGACGTAGTCCTGGTTGGGGTCGATGTACTCCTCGCCCGTGTCCTCGGGCATATCCTCCATGCCCGGCCAGCTCACGATGCCGTAGCCGTACTGCTTGGCGAACTCCTCGGAGCCCCACTCGACTCCTTCGTCTTCTTCGGAGCTGTAGATCGTGCCGCCGTTCTGCACATCGGGCGTGTACTCGAAGCCCTCCGTGCTCATGCACTCGGCGACGAGCTCCTCGGTCTGCTTCGTCTCGGCGTCGAGCTTCTCCTGGGTGTACTCCTCGCCGTCCCAGAGCGCCGACAGGTACTTCGAGAGCGGGCCGTCCTCTGCGGTCGCGTCGGTGCCCGACTTGCCGCCCGAGCAGCCGGTCAGGGCGAGGGCCGCGGCGGCGAACAACGCCAGGGCGGGAATCGAAACGCGCTGGGGGAGCGATCGGGGCATGGCGGAACCTCAATTCTCGGGCGGTTGCGGGGACTGGCCCCGTCGCATCTCCGGTCAAGTTATCACATAGGTGTCGGCTAAGTCGGGAGGGGTTTCCGTAAAAATACCCGTACCCGACTGCGGGTCGATCGACAGCCTCGCGGATAATATATCGTGATTTTAAGACGCTGATCCGATTTATATCCGGGTGGATGCTTCGAGGCTGTGCGGGCGGTGTGGGGCGAGCGTGTCCGACGCGGCGTTCGGCGAGCGCCATCGGCAGATCACCGACACAGAAGTTGTGCGCTTGGCCGAGCAGTTCGGGCTCGGCAGTGCGGAACTGAACCGTATGATCGGGCTAAACATTCCGACCGCCGCTGAGGCCCCCGGCCCCGCAATAGTTTGAGGAGTCCGATGAATACCCACGCTCTCGTTCTCGCACCGCTCCTTCGTTTCTTCGCGTGGGCGCTCAGCCTGAGCGCTCTCTTCACGGGGATCGGGCTCACCGTGACCCGCGAGACCGTGCGCTGGTACGACGACGGGTTCGGCGAGGTCGAAGCGGTGTGGCCCGCCGGGCTCGTGCTGCTGGGCGTCGGAGTGCTGTCGACGGTGGCGGTGTCGATGATCGAGGCTCACCGTCTCTCGGCGCTCATCGCCGCAGGCGGCTCGACCGATCCAGGATCTGCCGCGCAGGTCGATCCGGATCGTGCCGTGGCCGAATCAGGCAGCGGTTGGACGGCCCCCGAGTCGTTTACACCGCCAGCAGCCGGGTGAGCTGCGCGCCCACCTTCTCGAACTCGATGAGGAATGCGTCGTGCCCGAACGGCGAGTCGATGCGTGTGGCGCGATCCCCGTCGAGACTGCCCGGGGTGTGTCGGGCGATCTCGTCCTGACCGTCGAGGGTGAAGAGGCGGTCGCTCGGGACGCCGAGCACCAGCGTCGGCAGTTCGAGCGTCGAGAGCGCGGCGCGCACCCCGCCCCGGCCGCGGCCCACGTCGTGCGAGTTCATGGCCTGCACCAGCGTGACGTAGCTGTTGGCGTCGAAACGGCGCGTGAACTTGTTGCCGTGGAAGTCGAGGTACGACTCCACCGCGAAGCGCCCGCCGCTGCCCAGGGGGCTGACCGCCGACTGCCAGGAGCGGCCGAAGCGCTCGTCGAGCTCGGTGTTGCTGCGGTAGTTGAGCAGGGCGAGCCGGCGGGCCGTCGCGAGGCCGTGGTGCGGGCCGATGCCGTCGGGAGCGTCGTAGTAGTTTCCGCCGCGGTACGAGGGATCGGAGCGGATCGCCTCCAGCTGCACGAGGTTGAGCCCGATCTGATCGGCAGTCGTCACGGGCGGCGCGGCGATCACGGCGAGGCGGGCCGTGCGATCCTGGTGAGCGATGCTCCACTCGAGCGCGTGCATGCCGCCCATCGAGCCGCCGATCACGGCCTCGAAGCGCTCGATCCCGATCTCGTCGGCGAAGCGCGCCGCCGCGGCCACCTGGTCGCGGATCGTGAGGTAGGGGAAGCGGCCACCCCACTCGCGGCCCGTCGGGTCGAGGGAGCCCGGGCCCGTCGACCCCTGGCACCCGCCCAGCACGTTGGGCGCGACGATGCAGTAGCGGCTCGTGTCGAGCGGGCGGCCCGGGCCGACGATCTCCGACCACCAGCCGTCGGTGGGGTGCCCGGGACCCGCGGAGCCGACGAGATGGCTGTCTCCGGTGAGCGCGTGGAAGACGAGGATCGCGTTGTCGCGGCGCTCATTCAGCTCGCCGAAGGTCTCGTAGGCGATGCGCGCGTTCGGGATCTCGACGCCCGCCTCGGTCGTGACCGCTCCGATCGGCACGAAGTCGCGCTCGCCCACCGGGTCCCCGTCGCGCCAGCCGCCCGAGATCGGCGGCCGCCCCATGAGGGCGCGCAGCTGCGCGTCCGTGATGAAGTCGGTGGGGAACGAGTCCTCGGGCGTCTGCCAGTCCATAACTGTCCATTCTGCCGGGGCTGCGGGTGGCGCGCGCGAATGTTACGAGCGGGTGGATGCCGAACATGAGAAATCGGAGTCCCGAAGGGCTGCTTCCTGCGAGGTGAAGCAGCCCTTCGGGACTCCGATTTGCGGTGCGTGCGCCTATGCGTTGGCGGCGGCTGCGACGACCGCGCGCGCCGCCGCGAAGCCCTTCTCGAGGTCGTCCTTGATGTCATCGATGTGCTCGAGGCCCACCGAGAGGCGCACGAGACCCGGGGTGACACCCGCGGTGAGCTGCTGCTCGGGGGTGAGCTGCGAGTGCGTGGTCGATGCCGGGTGGATGATGAGCGAGCGCACGTCGCCGATGTTCGCGACGTGGCTGAACAGCTCGACCGAGTTGACGAAGGCCTTGCCGGCCTCGACACCGCCCTTCAGTTCGAACGACAGCACGGCGCCCACACCCTTGGGTGCGTACTGGTTCGCGGCCGCGTACCAGGGCGAGGTGGGCAGGCCCGAGTAGTAGACGGTGGCGACGTCGTCGTGCGCGTCGAGCCACTCGGCGACGTTCTGCGCGTTCTGCACGTGGCGCTCGATGCGCAGCGACAGCGTCTCGATGCCCTGCAGCAGCAGCCAGGCGCTGTTCGGGGCGATCGCCGAGCCCAGGTCGCGCAGCAGCTGCACGCGCGCCTTGATGATGTAGGCGATCGCGTCGCCCACGGCGCCGGTGTAGCTGACGCCGTTGTACGAGGGATCCGGCTCGGTGAGGCCGGGGAACTTGTCGACGTGCTTCGACCACTCGAACTTGCCGCCATCGACGATCACCCCGCCGAGGGTGGTGCCGTGGCCGCCGAGGAACTTCGTGGCCGAGTGGAGCACGATGTCGGCGCCGTGCTCGATCGGACGCACCAGGTAGGGGCTCGCGACCGTGTTGTCGACGATGAGCGGCACGCTGTTCTCGTGCGCCACGTCGGCGACCGCGCGGATGTCGAGCACGTTGGAACGCGGGTTGGCGATCGACTCGGCGAAGAAGAGCTTGGTGTTGGGACGCACGGCGCGCTGCCACGCGGCGGGGTCGTCCTGATCCTCGACGAAGGTGACCTCGATGCCGAGCTTCGCGAGCGAGTACTTGAAGAGGTTGTAGGTGCCGCCGTAGATCGAGCTGGAGGAGACGATGTGGTCGCCCGAGTTCGCGATGTTGAGCACGGCGAAGGTCGAGGCCGCCTGGCCGCTCGCGAGCAGCAGCGCCGCGGCGCCGCCCTCGAGTGCGGCGACGCGCTGCTCGGCGACGTCCTGCGTCGGGTTGGTGATGCGGGTGTAGATGGGCCCGAGCTCCGCGAGTGCGAAGCGGTTGGCCGCCTGCTCGGTGCTGTCGAAGACGAAGGCGGTGGTCTGGTGGATCGGCAGCGCGCGTGCGCCGGTCGCCGGGTCGGGCTGCTGGCCCGCGTGGATCTGCTTGGTCTCGAATCCCCAGGCGGTGTGGTCGGTCATGGGTGCTCCTCGCTGAGTGTGCTTGCTGCGTGTGATGGAGAAAGGTGGCGCGCGGTGCTGCGCTGGTGAACAGACTACGAAGCGCATCTGAGAACGACAATGGTATGGGACACGCCGCGTAATCTGGTGGTCGGTGCGACGGCTGCGTCCACGACGGGCTGTGTCGACGAGGACATTAGGATCGAAGCGGAACCGTCGGAAGGAGAGCGCATGCTGAGGCGAGTGGTGGTGACGGGCGCGAGTTCCGGGATCGGAGCGGCGACCGTGCGACGGTTCGTCGAACTCGGGTGGCAGACCGTCGCCGTCGCCCGGCGCGAGGATCGACTGCGCGCTCTCGCGGAGGAGACCGGGGCGCACGCGGTGGTCTGCGACGTGACGGACGAAGAGCAGGTGGCGCGACTCGCGGCCGAGGTCGCCGAGACGGGCGGTGCCACGGGCCTCGTCAACAACGCGGGCGGTGCGATCGGCACCGAGTCGGTGGAGCACTCCTCGAACGAGGACTGGCGGCGCATGTTCGAGGTCAACGTGCTGGGCCTGCGGGCGGTGACGGCGGCGATGCTGCCGGTGCTGCGCGAGGGCGCGCGGCGCACCGGCTGGGCGTCGATCCTCAACCTCACCTCGACCGCCGGGCACAGCGCCTACCCCGGAGGCGGAGGCTACAACGCGGCGAAGTACGCGGCCCGCGCGGTGACGGAGGTACTGCGACTCGAGCTCGCGGGTGAGCCGATCAGGGTCATGGAACTCGCGCCGGGGCTCGTGCACACCGAGGAGTTCACGCTCAACCGCCTGCGGGGCGACGCCGAGGCGGCAGAGGCGCCCTATGCGGACGTGATCCCGCTGCGCGCCGAGGACGTCGCGCAGGTGCTGGTGGGCGCCTTCGAGCAGCCGCCGCACGTGAACCAGGACCTCATCGTGCTGCGGCCGGTGGCGCAGTCGAGCGTCTTCCACACGCATCGCGGGCCGCTGGCTCCGAAGGCCGGATGAGCGGGGCGGGTGAGAACGTGGGAATGAACCTGAACGAGCTGGCCGAGCACGGCTACATCGCGGCGGACTGGGCCGAGGCGCTCGAACCGGTGGGCGACCGCCTGTCCGAACTGGGACGCTTTCTGAACGCCGAGCGGGCGGAGGGGCAGCGGGTGCTCCCGGCGGGGGACCGGATCCTCGCCGCATTCCAGCGTCCCCTCGCCGACGTGCGAGTGCTCATCGTGGGGCAGGACCCCTATCCGACCCCGGGCCACCCGATCGGGCTCTCCTTCGCCACCGCACCCGAGGTGCGGCCGATCCCGCGCAGCCTGCAGAACATCTACAAGGAGATGCAGGACGATCTGGGCATCGCCCCCGCCGCGCACGGCGATCTCACCGCGTGGGCCGATCACGGAGTCATGCTGCTCAACCGCGTGCTGACGGTGCGCGCGGGCACGCCGGCCTCGCACCGCGGCAAGGGGTGGGAGGCGCTCACCGAGCACGCGATCCGCTCGCTCGTCGCGCGGGGCGGGCCGCTCGTCGCGATCCTCTGGGGCAATGACGCCCGTTCGCTGAAGCCGATGCTGGGAGACGTGCCGAGCATCGAGAGCCCGCACCCGTCGCCGCTGTCGGCCTCCCGCGGCTTCTTCGGCTCGCGCCCCTTCAGCCGCGCGAACGAGGCGCTGCAGGCGCAGGGCGCGGAGCCCGTGCAGTGGGAGTTGACCCGCCAGGAGTAGACCGGCGACCAGCGCAGGTCGACCGGGGTCCGCCCGCCGGTCGAGCGAGCGGATCCCGCCCGCCGGTTGAGCGAGCGGAGCGAGTCGAAACCCAGGCGGCCCGCGCAGCCTTGATTTCGACTGCGCTCGTGCCTCGCTCCGCTCGATCGGCGGTGGGGCGCTCGTGCCTCGCTCCGCTCGATCGGCGGTGGCGCGCTCGTGCCTCGCTACCGCCCGAGGCGCTGGGCGAGACCCGCTGCGGCCTCGAGCACGAGGAGCGCCGCGAGCCGCACCGTGCGACCGTCGGGGGCGTCTGCCGACGCGTCGACCTCGGCGATGTCGATGCCGCGCACGCGGGGATCGGCGGCGAGCAGCCGGGTGATGCGGCGCAGCTCGTGCGCCTCGAGGCCGCCGGGGATCGAGGCCGGGCAGCCGGGTGCGACCGAGCGGTCGCAGACGTCGACGTCGAGGTCGACGTGGATCGGCCCGCCACCGGCGCCCGCGATGTGCAGCGCCTCGTCGACCACCTCGCGCAGCGGGCGGTCGTGCAGCTCGTCGCGGTGGATCACGGTGATGCCCAGCTCGCGCGCCCGCTGCCGGTAGGCGCGCGAGTTGGCGAAGTCCGCGATGCCGATCTGCACGATGCGGTGCGGGTTGAGGCCGGCCTCGACGAGGCGTCGCACGGGCGAGCCGTTGCTGCGCCCGTCGCGGAGGTCGTGGTGGGCGTCGAGCGTGATGAGCCCGGCCGTGTCGAGCGCGGATCCGGCTACGCCGAGCGCGGCGGGCACGGTCAGGGCGTTGTCGCCGCCGAGCGCCACGACGAGCTCGGAGCGCTGCGCGAGTTCCGCGATCCGCTCGGCGGCCGCGATCTCCCCGGCCTCCGTATCGGGATCGGCGAGGTCTCCGGCGTCGGCGATGCGCAGTTCTTCGTCGAGCACCAGCTCGGCCTCGGGGCCGCGGCCGCCCGGGTTGCCGAGCGCCACGAGGTGCGACGAGTAGCGCCGCAGCGCCGCGCGGATCGCGGCCGGGGTCTCGTGCGCGTTGGTGGGGGAGAGCGAGGTGTGCGCGGTGGGCACGCCCACGATCGTGAGCTCGGCCCGGGCTCCGACGGCGTCGGGCTCCGGCCAGCCGCCCGTTCGTGGCCAGGAGGGATCGTGCGACAGGGGCGGGGATACGGCTTCAGCGCTCATATCTGCGACGTTAGCAAGAGACGATTGCCAGCGGCCAGGGTCCCTTGCGATCAAGTCCGGTATCCCGGACAATGAAGGCGGCGAGGCTATCGCCTGCAGCGCCGCCTTCAGATGGAATCGACAACATGAGCAGTTCTTCTTCCCGTACCCCCGCCGTCGTCCTCGGCGCCGCACCGCTGACCGTCGCGGACGTCGTCGCCGTCGCCCGAGAGGACGCACCCGTCGAGCTCTCCTCGGAGGCGCTCGCGCGCGTCGCCGCGAGCCGGCAGATCATCGAGGATCTGGCGAACGACAGCCGGCCCCACTACGGCGTCTCCACCGGCTTCGGCGCACTCGCCAAGGTGCAGATCCCGGTCGAGAAGCGCCAGCAGCTGCAGCGCAGCCTCATCCGCTCGCACGCGGCGGGCACGGGCCCGGAGGTCGAGCGGGAGGTGGCGCGCGCGCTCATGCTGCTGCGCCTGAACACCCTCGCGACCGGCCGCACGGGTGTGCGCCCGGTCGTGGTCGAGACCTACGCGACCATTCTCAACGCCGGCATCACGCCCGTGGTGCACGAGTACGGTTCGCTCGGCTGCTCGGGCGACCTCAGCCCGCTCGCGCACTGCGCGCTCACGCTGATGGGCGAGGGAGAGGTGCGCGTCTCGCGGGACCCGCACGCCGCTCCGGTGCCGGCGGCGGACGCGCTCGCCGCTGCCGGCATCGCGCCGCTCGTGCTGGCCGAGAAGGAGGGGCTGGCCCTCATCAACGGCACCGACGGCATGCTCGGCATGCTCTGCCTCGCGCTGCACGATCTCACGCGGCTGCTGGCGGTCGCCGACGTCGCCGCCGCCGCGAGCGTCGAGGCGCTGACCGGCACCGACGCGGTGTTCGCCGCCGATCTGCAGGCGCTGCGCCCGCACCCCGGCCAGGCGAGCGCGGCAGCCAACATGCGCAGCGTGCTCGACGGCTCGGGTCTGATCCAGCGCCCGCGCGAGGGCGAATTCACGCGGGTGCAGGACGCCTACTCGCTGCGCTGCGCACCGCAGGTGCACGGGGCGGCGCGCGACACCGCCGCCCACGCCGCGCGGGTCGCGGCGGTCGAGCTGGTGTCGGCCGTCGACAACCCGGTCGTCACCCTCGACGGCCGCGTGGAGTCGAACGGCAACTTCCACGGCGCCCCCGTCGCCTATGTGCTCGACTTCCTCGCCATCGCGGTCGCCGACGTGGCCAGTATCTCCGAGCGCCGCACCGACCGCTTCCTCGACGTGGCGCGCAATCACGGCCTGCCGCCCTTCCTCGCGGCCGACGCCGGCCTGGACTCGGGCCTCATGATCGCGCAGTACACCGCCGCGGGCATCGTGTCCGAGCTCAAGCGCCTCGCGGCTCCCGCCTCGGTCGATTCGATCCCCTCGTCGGCGATGCAGGAGGACCACGTCTCGATGGGCTGGCACGCGGGACGCAAGCTGCGCCGCGCCGTCGACGGCCTGGCGCGCGTGCTCGGGATCGAGCTGCTCGCCTCCACCCGGGCGCTCGACTTCCGCTCGGCTGCGGGCGAGGGCGCCCCCGCGCCCGCGACGGCGGCCGTTCACGCGCTCTTCCGCACCCGCATCTCGGAGCCCGACACCGATTCCTTCCTCTCGCCGACCATCGCCGTGGCCCACGAGTTCGTGGCGAGCGGAGAGGTGCTGACCGAGGTGGAGCGGGCGGTCGGCGCTCCGCTCGCCTGAGCGAGTGCGATCCCGCACCCCGATCCTGTCGTTGAGAAACGCCGAGAAACGCCGAGAAACGCTGAGAAACACGGAGTCCCACATGGCTGCATCAGACCGTACGAGGCAGCCATGTGGGACTCCGCGTTTCGAGGGCGACCGGGCGGCGCGGGCGCCACGAGTCGACGGGCTGCGAGCGTGAGCGCGCCGAAGGTGCCCGCGGCCGATCAGACGCTGCGGATCCTCGGCCTGCTCGCCGGATCGCGGGGCCCGATGGCCGCCAGCATGATCGCGAGCCGGCTCGAGCTGCCGCGATCCACCGTCTATCAGCTGCTCGCCACGCTGCAGCAGCACGGCTTCGTGATGCACCTGCCCGAGGAGAAGCGGTACGGACTCGGGATCGCCGCGGTCGAGCTGAGTTCGGCCTACGCCCGGCAGGAGCCGCTCGCGCGCATCGGCCGCCCGCTCGTGACGGCCCTCGTCGACCGGGTGCGTCAGAGCTGCCACCTCGCCGTGCCGCACGGCCGCGACGTGCTGTACGTGATCGAGGAGCGTGCGCCGGGATCCCCGCACCTCGTCACCGATGTCGACGTGCGGCTGCCGATCCAGCTCACCGCGAGCGGGCGCGCGATCCTGGCGGCTCTGCCGAAGGCGCAGGTGCGGGCGCTGTTCCCGGATCGCGAGTCCTTCGTGCACCGCCACTCCGAGGGCGAGGACGCGATCGACCGCTACTCGCGGCTGCGCGCCGTGCTCGACGAGACGCGTGCGCGGGGGTTCGCGTTGGAGCGGGGGTCGGTGACCGCCGGCCTCGCGTCGATCGGCGTGCCCGTGCTCGATCATCGCGGCTGGCCGGTGGCCGCGCTCGCGGCGACGTTCGAGGAGAAGGACCTCGCCGACGAACGGCTCGCCGCGCTCGCCGCGGAGGTGCGGCGCACTGCGGAGACGCTGTCGGCGCGGATCCACGGCCGGGCTGCGCGCAGCTGACGGCCGTCTCGCTCGGTCCTGAGGGCCGTCCCGCTCGGTCCTGTGGGCCGGGCCGCGCGCGTCTGGACCAGCTGGTTTCCATATCCGACTGCAGAATCGCCTTCGCGCGCTGCAGTTCATGGTTCCGCAGAAGATATGGGATCTGCAGGAGATATGGCCGATCCTGGTCTGAATCGCATATCCACGGCAGATCCCATATCTTCCGCGGAACCGTGCGCATCGACGGGAGCCGAGCCGCAGTAGTCTCGCGGCCGTGTAGAATAGTGAGCTGTACTTCGGCGAGGGGCGCTCCGGCGCCCGTGATCGACGCGGGACGGACTGCCTCAGCGGGCCATCTTGCTGCGTTACTACGCAAGTGCGAGACACCAATCCTGGCGGCACGGCCGCCCTCATTGGGCGAGAGCCCGCAAGGAGAGAACATCATGAGCAAGACCAATACGCTGGTCGCCTCCATCCGCGAGAGCTTCGGCAAGGGTGCAGCGCGCAAGCTGCGCGCCGTCGGGCAGACCCCGGCCGTCATCTACGGCCACGGCACCGACCCGGTGCACGTCTCGGTCGAGACCCACCCGCTGAGCCTCATCATCCGTCACGCCAACGCGATCATCGAGCTCGACATCGAGGGCCGCAAGGAGCTCGTGCTGGTCAAGGACGTGCAGAAGGATCCGGTGCGCCAGATCATCGAGCACATCGACCTGCTCGTCGTGAAGAAGGGCGAGACCGTCGAGGTCGAGGTGCCGATCCACGTCACCGGCGAGTCGTTCGCGGGCACCAACGCCCTGCAGGAGCTCAACACGCTGCACCTCAGCGTTCCCGCGACCTCCATCCCCGAGAACGTCGAGGTGAGCGTCGAGGGCCTCGAAGAGGGTGCGCACATCGTCACCGGCGACATCGAGCTGCCGAAGGGCGCCAGCCTGCTCGGCGACGCCGACCTGCTCGTCGTCAACATCGTCGTGCCGCGCGGCGCCACGGCCGAGGAAGAGGCCGCTGAGGAAGCCGCTGCCGAGTAATCACTTACGGCGTTCGGGCCCGTGGAGCATCGCCTGCTCGACGGGCCCGTTCGCATTCTGCGAGGATGATCGATGTTCTGGAGCAAGCGGAGAAAGACGGAGGATCGCGTGTCCGGTGACAGCTGGCTGATCGTCGGCCTGGGAAACCCCGGTGCCAAGTACGAGGCGACGCGGCACAACGTGGGGCAGATGGCGCTCGACGTGCTCGCCGATCGCATCGGCGGTCGGTTCTCGCCGCACAAGACCGGATCCCGGATCGCCGAGGGCAGGGTTCGGCCGGGCGGGCCCAAGCTCATCCTCGCCAAGTCGAACGGCTACATGAACACCTCGGGCGGCCCGGTCTCCGCGCTCGCCAAGTACTTCGACGTGGCGCCGGATCGCATCATCGTGATCCACGACGAGCTCGACCTGCCCTTCGACAGCGTCAAACTGAAGCAGAGCGGCGGGCACGGCGGGCACAACGGCCTGCGCGACATCGCCAAGGCACTCGGCACTCCGGAGTTCCTGCGGGTGCGCGTCGGCATCGGCCGCCCGCCGGGGCAGCAGGACCCCGCCGACTACGTGCTGCGACCGTTCGGCACGAGCGAGCGGAGCACGCTCCCGGTGCTGCTCGAGGACGCGGCGGACGCGGCCGAGGCGATCGTGGACGAGGGCCTGCTGGCCGCGCAGCAGCGATTCCACGGGCGGGCCGCGAAATGACGCTGCGGGGGATCGACCGGCTGCTCGAGGCCTCGCCGTCGTTCGCACGAGCGCTCGACGCGAGCCCCCTCGATTCGGAGTTCTCGGTCGCCGAGGGGCTGCGCGCGCCGCTGATCGCCGGCCTGCTGCGACGCCGCCGCGAGGCGGGGGATCGCGGGGCGCTGCTCGTGATCGCCGCGACGAGCCGCGAGGCGGACGCGCTGCGCTCGGCACTCGCCTCTCTCGTGCCCGAGGCGCGGACCGCCGAGTTCCCCGCGTGGGAGACGCTGCCGCACGAGCGGCTGAGCCCGAGCGCCGAGACGGTCGGGCGCCGCGCGGCGGCGCTGCGGTTGCTGCGCGAGCACGACCCGGCACGCCCGCTCATCCTCGTGGCCTCGGTGCGGGCCGCGCTGCAGCCGGTCTCGCCGCACGCCGCCCAGGCCGAGCCTCTGGTGCTGCGCGCCGGGGAGACCCCGATGGTCGAGCGAGCGCAGCGACTCGAAACCAGGAGCGTGGCGGAACGGAATTCGAAGGCGTCGGATGGTTTCGACTCCGCTCCGCTTCGCTCAACCGGCGAGGTCGGCCTCGAAGCCATCGCCCGCGGCCTGGTGCTGCGAGCCTACACGCGCGTGGACATGGTCACGAGGCGCGGCGAGTTCGCCGTGCGCGGCGGGATCCTCGACGTCTTCCCGCCGGAGGCCTCGCAGGCCGTGCGCGTGGACTTCTTCGGAGACGAGATCGACCAGATCCGTCGCTTTGCCGTGTCCGACCAGCGCAGCGCGGGCGACCCGCTCCCCGAGGTCGAGCTGTGGCCGGCGCGCGAGTTGCTGCTCACCGACGAGGTGCGCGAGCGCGCTGCGGAACTGCTGCCGCGCTTCCCGGCGCTCGGCGGGCTGCTCGAGAAGATGAGCCAGGGCATCCCCGTCGAAGGCATGGAGAGCCTCCTGCCGCAGCTCGTTCCCGGTGTGCAGCCTCTGACCGCACTGCTGCCCGAGGGCGGCGCGGTGCTCGTCGCGTCGCCCGAGCGGGTGGCGGGGCGCGCCGTGAGCCTGGCCGAGACCAACCGCGAATTCCTGGAGGCCGCCTGGATCGCGGCCACCGCCGGTGCCGATGCGCCGGTACCCACGGAGGACAGCGGCATGCTGTCCGTCGGCGAGCTGCGCGCGGCGTCGCACGGGCGGCCGTGGTGGACGGTCTCGACCTTCGTCGCCGGTGAGGACGTTGCTTCCTCGCCGGCTGAGCGAGCGGAGCGAGTCGAAGGATCGGAACCTGGATCGCTCGACGGTTTCGACTCGCTTCGCTCGCTCAACCAGCGGGATGATTCGCTCCGCTCGCTCAACCAGCGGGATGATTCGCTCCGCTCAATCGACGGAGACCCCCTCGCCGTCAACGTCGCCGGCGGAGCCTTCCCCCGGCACGCGGCCGGAGCCGATGCCACGGGCTCCGCGATCCGCCTGTTCTCCGAGCGCCTGCGCGACGGCTGGCACGTGATCGTCAGCGCCCAGGGCGTCGGCCTCGTGGAGCGGGCGCGCGACGTCCTCTCCGAGGCGGGTGCGGCGGCCCGCATGGTCGACGAACTTCCCGAGCGCCTCGAGGACGGCATCGTCTACCTCGTCGCGGGCACCGCGTGGTCGGGCTTCGAGAGCGCCGAGGCGAAGCTGCTGCTGGCCACCGAGGCGGAGTTCTTCGGGCGTTCGGTGGGGTCGCAGGTCGCGGGCGGGCAGAAGCTCGCGAAGCGGCGCGGCAAGAACGTGGTGGATCCGCTGAAGCTCGTCGCGGGCGACTACGTGGTGCACGAGACCCACGGCATCGGGCGGTTCGTCGAGCTGACGCAGCGCATGGTGCCGACCGGCATCGGACGCGACGCGACGAAGGCCCTGCGCGAGTACCTCGTGCTCGAGTACGCGTCGAGCAAGCGCGGCATGCCCAAGGACAAGCTGTACGTGCCGACCGATCAGCTCGATCAGCTCTCCCGCTACGTCGGCGGTGAGGCCCCCGCCCTCTCCAAGATGGGCGGCAGCGACTGGGCCAACGCCAAGAAGAAGGCCCGCAAGGCGGTGCGCGACATCGCGGTGGAGCTCGTCAAGCTCTACTCCGCCCGTGTCGCGTCGAAGGGGCACGCGTTCTCTCCCGACACCCCGTGGCAGCACGAGCTGGAGGAGGCGTTCCCGTACGCGGAGACGCTCGACCAGCTCACCACGATCGATGAGGTGAAGCGCGACATGGAGCGCGAGATCCCGATGGATCGCCTCGTCGCTGGTGACGTCGGCTTCGGCAAGACGGAGGTCGCCGTGCGCGCCGCGTTCAAGGCGGTGCAGGACGGCAAGCAGGTCGCGATGCTCGTGCCGACCACGCTGCTCGTGAACCAGCACCTCGAGACCTTCCAGGATCGCTTCGCGGGGTTCCCCGTGCAGTTGCGGGCGCTCAGCCGTTTCCAGACCGACAAGGAAGCGAAGGAGACGACCGAGGGGCTCGCCGCGGGCACGATCGATGTCGTCATCGGCACGCACCGCCTGCTCTCCGACAACGTGCTCTACAAGGATCTCGGGCTGCTCATCATCGACGAGGAGCAGCGCTTCGGCGTCGAGCACAAGGACGCGCTGAAGAAGCTCAAGACCAACGTCGACATCCTCGCGATGAGTGCGACCCCGATCCCGCGCACGCTCGAGATGGCGGTCACCGGTATCCGCGAGATGTCGACCCTCGCGACGGCTCCCGAAGACCGGCACCCGATCCTCACCTTCGTCGGCCCTCGCAGCGACAAGCAGATCACGGCCGCGATCCGGCGCGAGATGCTGCGCGAGGGGCAGGTGTTCTTCGTGCACAACCGCGTCGCATCGATCAACCGGGTCGCCGCGCAGATCGCCGAGCTCGTACCCGAGGCCCGGGTCGCCGTGGCGCACGGCAAGCTGGGGGAGCACCAGCTCGAGCAGGTCGTGCAGGACTTCTGGGAGCGCAAGTTCGACGTGCTCGTCTCGACCACGATCATCGAGACCGGCCTCGACATCGCCAACGCCAACACGATCATCATCGACGCCGCGGACAAATACGGTCTGAGCCAGCTGCATCAGCTGCGCGGTCGGGTCGGGCGCAGCCGCGAGCGCGCCTACGCCTACTTCCTCTACGACCCGGAGAAGCCGCTCACCGAGCACGCTCACGAGCGCCTCGAGACACTCGCGGCCAACAACGAGCTGGGGTCCGGCATGCAGGTGGCGCTCAAGGATCTCGAGCTGCGCGGTGCTGGCAACCTGCTCGGCGGCGAGCAGTCGGGCCACATCGCGGGTGTCGGCTTCGACCTGTACCTGCGCATGATCGGCGAGGCGGTGAACACCTTCAAGGGGGAGGAATCGACCGGACCGGTCGAGCTGGTGCTCGAGCTGCCCGTCGACGCGCACATCCCCGAGGAGTACGTGGAGAGCGAGCGCCTGAGACTCGAGGCCTACCAGAAGTTCTCGGCCGCCTCGCACCCGCAGGCTCCCGACGACCACGTGGCGCTGGTGCTCGAGGAGCTCACCGACCGCTACGGCGAGCCGCCGGCCGAGGTGCTGCGGCTGGCCGCCGTGTCCGCGCTGCGCCGGCGCGCAGCGCGCCTGGGCCTCTCGAAGGTCGTCGCGGCGGGACCCGCGCTCCGCATCGAACCCGTCAAGCTGCTCGACTCCCGGCGCATGCGCATGAACCGTATGTACCCGGGAGCACGGTACACAGAGGCATCCGGCACGCTGCAGGTGCCGCTCCCGGGCGGCACCGCGTCGTCCCGGAGCCCGTTGGCCGGCGTCGGGCAGAAGAAGGTCGGCGACGAGAACGACATCGTCGCCTGGACGGCGCGGGTGCTCGCGACCCTGCTCGAGGAGGATGCGCCGGCGGGATCCTGACCCGCAGGCCCTGCGGCACGGGGGGGGGATCCCGAATCCGGGATCCCCGACCAGATGCGCCCCGCCCCAGGTATCCGCGCTCGGGGGCCTTCAGCCCGCTGAGGCGCGGCTGTCCGCCCTGTACAGGAAGGCCGCCATGGCTTCGCGGCTGACCGAACTCTTCGGCGCGTACTTCGGCCGACCGCCGGGCTGTCGGATGCCGGTCGATATCCCGGTCTCGTTCATCCAGGAGATCTGTCGGAAGAAGCGATCCCGGGGGTGCACATCGGCGAACGGCGACGCCTGCGGGGGCGCTGAGAGGGGCGTTGCGTCGCGTCGATGGAGGAAGACCGCCAAGGCTTCGCGGGTGACGTGCGCTTTGGGGCGATATGTCGGCTTGCCGGACGCCTGCCGGTGACCGGTGCTCAGCTTCGAATCCCACATCCAGGAGATCTCCCGGTAGAACTTGTCGCCTGGCTGCACGTCCGCAAAGTGAGATACTCTCGGCGCTCGGTAATCCTTCGGCGCAGACGATCGATAGAGGAAAGCAGCCATCGCCTCACGTGTCACCGGGGCCTGGGGCTCGTAGACGCGGTACGCTCTGCCCCGGGCGTCGATCCGGCTGATCCCGGTGGAGATGCCGCGCTGTGCCATCCAGTGGATCTCGCGCGCGAACTTGCTGCTCGGAGTGACATCGCGGAAGACCGGCTGCGGCGGTGTGACCGGCGTCTCGTCGTCATCGTCGTCACCGCTGCTGTCGTCGGCGTCCGTCACAGAGAACAGGTACCGCGTGCGCGCCGTCTCCTCATCGGGAAGCCAGGCCTCGATCCGGAACGAGGCGCCGGTGAGCCCCTCGGGGAAGAGCCGGTCGATCGGCACCACCGGAAGGCCGCTCGGGTGCGGGGCCGCACCGGCTCGCAACTGCTCGTAGCCCTCGCACAGATCCCGCTGCTCCCCGGTGGTGTTCGACTGCATCCAGAAGCAGATGTTCCCGGAGTACCCGCCGTCGCCCGCGTCGGCGGTGCTCTCCTCCTCGGTGCCTCCGAGCACATCGACCACGAAGACGGGCTTCCCGGTCTTCTCGTGGATCAGGTTGGTGTCGGGGTAGCCGTCTGCGAGCAGCGCGGCATCGTAGATCAGCGGCACCCGGCGGTCGTCGTAGGCGGGCACCACCTCGACGTCGAGCATGAAGGTGTTGCGCACCCGCTCGGCGCCGTTCACCGCCTCGATGGTGATCGGCGTGCTGAAGGTGCCGATGTCGTTCGCCGTGAGGCGGCCGCGGTAGTTGAGTTCCCACTCGGATCCGCTCCAGTCGAGCGACAGCATTCCCGTCTCGCGCACGAGCGGCAAGAACCGGCCCAGCTGGCCGTCCCCCAGCGCGAAGGCGACCGTGCTGCTACCGGACCGGCCCTCCGGCAGCGGCAGATCGCCCGCAGCGAGGGTGGCGATGGTGGCCGTGCCGTCAGTGGCGATCGGGATCTGCAGCTGCGCGCTCTGCTGACCGTGCCAGTTGATGCGCGCGCTCGCATGGGCCGACGGTGCGGCCGGTTCGATCGAGAAGCGGCGGGTGCTGTCGATGGTGAGCTCGCGCACCGCCGTCGTGCCCCACTGATTCGCGATCGAGACGATCACGGGCTGAGAGAGATCGGTGTCGGGATGCAGCTCGTGGCTGAGCGTGCCCGCGGGCACTGTCACCGCGCACGAAACCGGGTCTGCGGAGCAGGGGAGTACCGCACGCATTGAGGGCGACTCCTCCTCGCCGGCCCGCTTGGGCCACTGCACCTCGACGGTGAACTCGTCGATCGGGACGTTCGCGGCCAACCGCAGCGACAGCTCCACGCCGTCGTAGCCGTTGTCGTGCAGCTCGGCCACCGGAATCTGGATCTCCGGCGCACCGACGGTGAACTCCACCCGGCCGTGCACGGGGTCGGTGTCCGGGGCGTCCAACCGCGTCATCGTGACCTCGGCGATGTGCTGCCCCACTCGATCGGGTGCGAAGGCGAGGCGGAACCCCGAGTGCACCGACGGTGTCTCGTCGCCCGGAGCGTACACGCGCCATTCGTAGCTGAACCGCGCGGCGTCGGTGAAGAACGCCGGCTGGTAGGCTCCCTCGTCGGTCAGCGGATTCGCTGAGAGCACCAGCGCGCGGTTCGGCAGCATCACCCCCGATGCGCTGGGGGTGATGCGAGGCGTGATCGACTCGGGCGGCAGCAGGCGCAGCAGGCCGTGCGAGCCGTCGGCGAGCACCACGGTGAGGGCGCCCAGCTGTCCCGCGACGGTGAACGGCTCGTCGGGTTCGGTCGCGGCGGTCAGCGATGTGAAGCCGCCGCGCCGCTTCGTGGGGCTGGTGTCATCGGGCCACCAGGCCCGGCTCGCCACGCTTGCTGCGGCGGCGGGATCGCTGTGCCGCGAATCGACGTACTCGAACGCCGTGGTGGGGACCCATGACCCGCTGTTGCTGCGGCTCAGCAGCCAGCCGTCGCGGAACATGAGCTCCTGGCTGCCGCGGTCGTGCGGCAGTTTGAGCGACACCACATCGGTCTCTTGTCCGTCGAGCGTCCACCGGTAGTCGGTGATGTCGCTGCGCTCGGAGAGCTGCCAGAGCGCGGGGAGCGGTCGTGCCGTGGCGCCATCCGACTCCGCGAGCGACTTGGAGAACAGCAGCGCGTTGATCTGATCCCGGGCCTCGGCACCCGAATGCTGCGGCGGGTGCTGCTGGAAGTGCTCGAACGCGGGAATATCCGGTTGGTAGGCGACGCCTTCACGGGCCGCCCGTTCTTCGTCGAGGCGCAGCACGTCGACACCCTGGCCCGCCGCGTTGCGCGAGAGCGTGGTGCCGACGGCCGCATCGCTCACGAACTGCCAGATGGAGACGGCGATCATTGCCAAGCTCACGAGGATGATGATTGCAGGACCGGTGACCGCGGCAACCGTGCTGAAGCTCGATGCCACCGATGCGCCAGTGGCGCTGCCGACGACGAAGCTGGATTTGAGCGCGTGCGGGAAGACCACGCCGATGATGATGGAGATGTTGACCGCGCCGACCGCGACGAGCGCCCCGAGGGTGGCTCCCGCCGCGACCGAGACCCCGAGGCCCGCGGCCATGAAGGTGCCGATCTGCGCCTGCCGAACCTGCTCCGAGAACACGGCATCGGACGCGAGCGCGGTGAGATCGTCCTCCGAGCCGGCCTGGAACGCGCCCCACGCGGTGAAGCTCTGCGCCGTGGGGATCGGCGCCCCCCGAAACAGGCTCGGTGTGCGCAGTTGGCACCAGGCGCGCAGCTCTTGCGGCAGGGCGGGAATCTGGGCGGCATCGATGCCCTCCGGGGCGGTCGGAGGCCTGAACGTGCACGGGTTCGCGAGGTAGTCGTCGTAGAGCTGCTTCGCCGCCACGGCTGACGTGAACTGCCGTTGCCGCAGTTGGTCGCGTACGTACTCGACCGCTGAGGTCTCGTGCGCCTCGAGCGCGTCGCCGTAGACGTAGCGGGTCATCAGGGCCTGCACCTCAGTGGTGATCAATGAGGCGAGCTGGCTGCGTGCGTACTTGCGAATGCGGTTGTCGGCCGGCAGATCGTAGAGGGTGCGCAGCGTCTCCTCTGCCCTCGGCACGAGCCACCCGAGTGCGGCGGCGGCCTCCGGATTGCTGAACACCTCGGTGACGCTCGTCGCCGGAGGTGTGCCGAGCATGGTGAGCGGCTGGCGTACATCGCCGCCGGTGCAGGTATTCGTGACGAGCGAACCGAGCACCGCGACGTCTGACACGCACTGCGGAGCGGGAACGGGGGAATCGGGCTGGATGATCCCGTTCTGCACGATCACCTCGACAGGATCGGCAGCGGGATCAGTGCCGGGCAGGATCGGGATCGAGAAGTCGGGCAACTCGATGGCAGTACCGTTCTCCGCCTCAGCCCGTGGGGGGAGAGGCTCGACCACCAGCGTCGCGACCAGGGCGGTGCCGAGCAGCAGGGCGAGTACCCGCCCGAGTCGTCGACCGAGAACTGCGGTGTTCGATGTGTGCACGATGTTCCCCTTCCGGGCGCCACCGACGGCCCCGAGCGGCGCCCTCCGCCGCGCTGCCTCCATTCGACCTGAGCTGCGCTGCTGCCGGTAGCGTGGTAGACCCGCGATTTCCCTGCGCGGGGTCGGCCATCGGGGCGGGCTATGATCCTGCCACGGCCCGTGGGTCATATAATTGGACACTATGCACCGTTGCGCTGGACTCGAGGGGCCTCTGCCCTGGGCGAGCGGAAGTGACGGGCGTACGACGAGGAACAGCCCGATCTCACTCGATGAGACGCTCGCGCTTCTCGAGTTGCGCTTCGCGGGACCGGTAGACCTGTTTGCCGCGCGCGACCTCGGCCGTGCCGCGGGCTACGATCACGAATTGCTCGGCTGGTTCGCGGATGAGGCTCGGCGCGTCGGCGCGGTCGAACGCATCGACGGGATCGTGACGCTCGCCGGTGAGCCGGCTCGTGATGTCGTGCTGCCGTGGTTGCGCGGTGTCATGGCCGCTTGCGATCCCGACTGGGTCGATGCGGCAAGCGAGTTCGCTCTGCAAGCGCCTGCGGTGGCGGAGGAGTTATCGCACGAGGTGCGGCGGGCTACGACCGATCTCGTGGCGTTCGGTCTGGTGGAGCGCCAGACCTCGGGCCGACTCGGTTTCCGTTCACCAGCCATCGCCGACGGGATGCGGCGATTCGCCTCCGACGCGCTCGCCGCTAGAGTGTATCGGCGCGCGCTCGAAGGGACCCGGTACGAGCCCGCTGCTGTGCTCTGGATGCTCGCGGCAGGCGAGCCGATCGCCGCCGCAGTCATCGTCGATGCGGCGGATCGTCTCGCCGAGGGGGGCGAATGGCAGCAGGTGTTGCGGCTCGTCGACCTGGTGTTCGCACAGCAGGCCTCTGGGCTGGAGAGGTCTGCCGCCGCCACGGCCGCTCGGGGCGACGTCGCTGCAGCGGATGTCGGTGCACCTGATGCCCGCGCGTCTGATGCCGGTGCGCCTGGAGCTTCGGGAGCGGTGCGAGATGGGCTGCGCCAGGCTTCGGAACGTCTCGGCGTAGCCGAGCGGGCACGGCTGCGCATGCGCGCCGCCACAGCGGCGCGCATGCTGTTCGATACGGCTGAGAGCGTGGCCCGTATCGATGACGCCGCGGCTGAGGCAGCGGCAGCCGATGACCCTGCCGCTGCCGAGTTGCGGGCCGAGATCGCGGTGGCTCGCGCTGAGATATTGCACTACGGCTCCGGTTCGCTTGACGCTGCGCTCGGCGAATTGGCCGATGACGTCGCGTTGCCTGCGGCCCAGCGCGCGCTGCTCGCGGCGCATCGCGTGCTGCATCTGGGGTACGGCGGCCGCACGCGCTTGGCTGCCGAGGAAGCACGCCGTACCGCGGCACTGCGCCGAACCGCCTCGCCGCTGCTGCGCCTGCGCGTGCACGTGGTCGAGGCGCTCGCGCTGAGCGCTGCCGGGCAGCCCGAGGCCGGCTTGCGGCGCTCCCTTGCTCTGTCGGCCGCAGCCCGTGAGCTGCCCGCGGCCGAGGCTGCCGCGGCGCAGGAGGCGTTGCGGGTGGCCATCACGGTGACGGCGCTCAACTGCAACGGTCCCGCCGCCTATGCGCAGCTGCTCACTTATGTCTCCGACACGAGTGCGCACCCCGATGGGCCCGAACTCATACGCTATTTTTTCGCGCGGGCTGGATGGGAGCTGGCATGCGGGCGCGTGGCCGAGGCGCGTGCCCTTGCGGAGAAGACGCTGCGCGCCACCGAGCGAACCGACCCGAGCGGCCTGGCGCCCGCGGTCCTCGTGACCGTCGGGGTGACGGCTGCGCTGCAGGGCGAACTCGACATCGCCGCCGAGATGCTGCGCCGTTTCGAGAAAGCACGAGCGCGTGGGACCGCGGTGATCGGAGGCGGGCTCCAGTCGGGCGCTGCGCAGCTGCGCTTCCTGCTTGGGCGCCGGGAGGCGATGCCGCTGCTGCGTGAATCCGTTGACGCGTTCGTCGCCGAAGGGCAGTACGGCTATGCCGCAGAAGCCCTGTTCAGCGGAGTGCGTTTCGGTAAGCAGGAGGCGGCGGGCGCGCTGCTGGGATTCGCCCCGCACCTCGACGGCACGTTGCATGCACTGCGCGTCGACCTGGCGAGGGCGCTCGTCGACGACGATCCCGTGGCCATCTTCACGGCAGCCGAGGGCTTCGAAGCCGCTGGACTCGCGGTCTACGCCGCCGAGGCAGCGGCGAGCGTCGTGCGTCACCCCGGGGTTCCCGACACGGTGCGACGCCGCGCGGGCGTGATGGCGCGTGCGGCGATCGACCAGTTCGGTCTTGAGCACCACCCGCTGATGCGCGGCGTGCCAGGCGGGGAGGGAACGCCTCTGACTCCGCGAGAGCAGCAGGTCGCGCGGCACATTGCCGAGGGGCTCAGCAACGAGGAGATAGCTGCACGCTGGGGCGTTTCGCCGCGCACGGTCGAGGGGCACATCACGCGCCTGTACCGGAAGACGGGTGAGCGGAGGAGATCACCAGGGCGCCGATGATCTGGTGCGAGGCGAGTGCCTACGCTGAGTACGCGAGATGGCCCGCACTCGCGGAAGCGAATGCGGGCCATCTGAACGAGTTGCCCGATCTAGTTGGTCGTGCAGAGCTCGCTGAGCTCCGAGCTCGCTGCGGTGAGTGCCTCGGTCTTGTCCTGGATATCCGTCTGCAGATCCTGAGCCTGCTGCTGCAGTTCGGTGCTCTTCTCCTGCAGTTCCTCGATCTTGGCCATCGCCTCGGGATCGCTCGGGTCGAGATCCGACAGGTCAGAGAGCTCTTGGAAGCCCGACAGATCGACCTGCTCGAGCACACCGACGAACGAGTTGTACTCGGTGACGAAGCCGTCGAGCGCGGTGCTGACCTCTTCGTTGGTGACCTTCTTCTGGGTGTCGCTGAGCGCTTCCTTGATGGGCTGGAAGATCGCGTTGAAATCGACTTCCTCACCCTGCAGCGCACCCTGGAGGGCCTGCTGCGTGTCGGCCTGCGACTGCGTCACGACCTCGGTCATGGTCTCCTCGGCGATCTTGCAGGCGTCGGCGACGCTCTGCCCGCCCGAGCAGGATGCGAGCGCGAGTGCGAGCCCTGCTGCTGCGACGACGGCGCCCGTGCGGCGAACGATCGAATTCATAGTGAGTTCCTTCCCCCTGTATTGCAGGCACTCAAGCGAGTGCCCCGGGAAGTCTACAGACCCTGCCGCCGAGATTCGAACCGCGACCGTGACGGAGGGCGGCCGACACCGTCCGGCAGTGGCTGCCGGCGGCGAGGTCAGTAGGCTGGAGAGCATGGACAGCGCCAACAGAGACGCCGAGAACCGTGCGGATGCACCTGACCAGGACGCCTCAGCGGTCCGCGCGGCAGAGGCGCTGGCGCGCGTCGCCCGCACCGTGCGCACCATGGTGCGGCCCGGCGGCTGCGCCTGGCATGCGGCCCAGACGCACGAGTCGCTGACCCGCTACCTGGTCGAGGAGACCGCCGAGTTCATCGACGCGATCGAGCGGGAGCTGCCCGCCGACGAGGCCCGGTCGGAGCTCGGCGACGTGCTCTATCAGGTGCTCTTCCACGCAGCGATCGCGGAGCGCGACGGCGAGGGTTACGACCTCGCGGCCGTCGCCGACGCGTTGAACGAGAAGCTGGTCGCGCGTCATCCGCACGTCTTCGGCGACCGGGGCTACATGTCCGTCGAGGAGCTGAACGCGGAGTGGGAGCGCCTCAAGGAGGACGCGGCGGGGGAGGATCGCGGATCCCGCAGCCCGCTCGACGGCATCCCCGTGGGGATGCCCGTGCTCGCGCGGGCGGCGAAGGTCGTGGACCGGCTGCGGCGCGCGGGGCTCATCAACCCCTCGGCGACGGAGCGCTCCCACGAGGACCCGCTCGCGGCGGTGATCGGCCCCGACGAGCAGCGACTCGCGGAGTTCGGCATCGGCGACGCGATGCTCGCGCTCGTGACCCGCGCGAACGCCGCGGGAGTGGATCCGGATCGCGCCCTGCGACTCGCGGTGGATCGCCTCTCGGCCAGGGTCATGCACGGCGAGGGCTGACCCCGCGAGAAGGGTCAGAGAATGAGACCTCGCATGCGCGCCCCGGAGACGGCCGCGTGCCGCGTGGACACCCCGAGCTTGGACATCGCCGCCTGCATGTAGCTCTTCACCGTGCTCTCGGTGAGCCCGAGGGCCGCGCCGATCTGCGCGTTCGTGCCGCCGAGCGCCGCGTGCGCGAGCACGTCGGTCTCGCGCCGCGAGAGCGTGACCGTCGGCTCGTCGACAAGCGCGGCCTCGCCGTTGGCGGGGCCGCCGATCCCGGCCAGCCGCCGCTCGAGCAGCGAGAGGCGTTCGCGCAGCGCGGGATCCGCGACCTCGGCCGCGATGCTGCGCAGCTCGGCGTGACTGCTGCGCAGCGCCTCGAGCACTGGCGCCGGAGTCTCCGACTGCCGCGCCCGATCGAGTGCAGCGGCCGTGACGCGCCGTTCGACCTCGTCCTGCACGCGGATCTCCTGCCCGAACGCGCCGGCCACCGAGGCGGCGGCGTGCACGAACGACGCGCCGGGCACCGAGCCCCCGCGCGTGCCGCCGTAGAGCACGGCTCGCACGGCGCCGCCGACCATCACCGGCATCGCGAACAGCGAGACGATGCCCTCGGTGCTGATCTCGGCGTCGTAGTCGTGGGTGATGTGCCGCGAGCGGGCGTAGTCGGTCGTGAGCCGAGGCCGGCACTCGCTCATCGCCCGTCCGCCGAGGCCGCGGCTGTGCTCGACCCGCAGACCCTGCAGGCTGAGCGTGCGATGGCCGGCGAGCGCGGTGATCGTGGAGACCCCGCCAGATTCGAAGCCGCCGAAGGCGAGCGGGAACCGCGTGGCGCGCGCGAACTCCGCGACGGCGTCGTCGAGCGTGCGCTGAGCGGAGGCGTCGGTGAGTTGCGTCATCGTTACTACCAACTTTCGGGGGTGTTTCATGCTAACCCGAATATCTAGCATCGTGAACGCCACCGTAACGAAGCGGTGAAAGATCACGATTTCAAAGGAGAAACCAGTGACTGTACGCGCATCACACGCAGCCGATGGCGGGTACCGGACGGTTGCGCAGCGAAGCCGCGATGACCGGGAGGGGTTCTGGCTCGAGGCCGCCGAGCGGATCGAGTGGGAGACGCCTCCGACGGCCGCGATCGAGGAGCGGAGCGAGACCGAGTGGCGCTGGTTCCCCGGCGGCCGGGTGAACGTCTGCGCCAACGCGCTCGACCGGCACGTCGCGGCCGGGCGCGGGGACGACACCGCGCTGATCTACGACTCGGCGATGACCGGTACCCGCGCACGATTCAGCTACACTGAGCTGCGGGATCGAGCGGCCCGCTTCGCAGGGGCGCTGCGGGCGGTCGGCGTGGAGGCGGGCGACCGGGTGCTGATCTACTGCCCGATGACTCCCGAGGCCGTGATCGCGATGCTCGCGTGCGCGCGGATCGGCGCGATCCACTCCGTCGTCTTCGGCGGCTTCGCAGCGAACGAGCTGGCCGTGCGCATCCAGGATGCGAAGCCGCGAGTCGTCGTGACCTCCTCGGGTGGTCTCGAGCCGAACCGAACCGTCGCCTACCTGCCGCTCGTGCGCCGCGCGCTCGACATCTGCGGCGGCGGGGAGTCGAGCGTGGAGACCGTGATCGTGCACGACCGCGACGCTGTGCCGGGATCCGCGGCCGACTACGCCGACGACACCGAGATCGCGTGGCTGGACTGGGCGTCGCTCGAGGCCGACTCGGCTGCGGCGGACCCCGTGGCGATGCGCTCCGAGGATCCCCTGTACATCCTCTACACCTCCGGAACGACCGGCAGCCCGAAGGGCGTCGTGCGCGACAGCGGCGGATACGCGGTGGCGCTCTCCTGGGCGATGCGCAACATCTACGATTTCGGTCCGGGCGACACGATCTTCACGGCATCCGACGTCGGCTGGGTCGTGGGCCACTCGTTCATCGTGTACGGGCCGCTGCTCGCGGGCGGCACGACGGTGCTCTACGAGGGCAAGCCGGTCGGCACGCCGGACGCGGGGGCCTTCTGGCGCGTGCTCTCCGAGTACCGCGCCAAGATCCTCTCCACTGCGCCCACCGCGCTGCGCGCCATCCGGCGGGAGGACCCCGGACTCGAGGAACTCGCGGCTCACGACCTGTCGTCGCTGCGGGCCGTCTACCTCGCCGGCGAGCGGATGGATCCCGAGACCTGGCACTGGGTGAACGACGGGCTGCGCGTGCCGGTGGTCGACCACTGGTGGCAGACGGAGACGGGCTGGCCCATCTGCGCGAATCCCCGCGGCATCGAGACCCTCCCTGCCAAGGCTGGCTCGACGTCGGTGCCGATGCCCGGCTTCGACGTGCGCATCGTGGACTCGAAGGGGCACGACATCACGGCCCCCGGCACCGAGGGCAACATCGCGATCCGCCTGCCGCTGCCGCCCGGCGCGCTGCTCGAGATCTGGGGGAGCCGACAGCGTTTTATCGACTCCTACCTCTCGGCCTTCCCGGGCTACTACGCCACGGGGGACGCGGGTCACTTCGACGAGGACGGCTACCTGTTCGTCATGGGCCGCACCGACGACGTCATCAACGTCGCCGGGCACCGGCTCTCGACCGGCTCGCTCGAAGAGGTGCTGACGCAGCACCCGGCCGTCGCCGAGTGCGCCGTGATCGGCGTGCACGACGAGCTCAAGGGGCAGCGGGCGGCCGGCTTCGTGACGCTGAAGCACGGTGAGACCGTGGGGCGCGAGGACCTCGCAGCAGAACTCGTGCAGCTCGTGCGCGATCGCATCGGCCCGGTGGCGGCGTTCCGCGACGTGACGATCGTCGACCGGCTGCCCAAGACGCGCTCGGGTAAGATCCTGCGCAAGACCATGCGTCAGATCGTCGACGGCGAGCCCTACACCGTGCCGGCCACGATCGAGGATCCGAGTGTGATCGACACGCTCGTGGCGGCGCTCTCGACCACCGTCTCCGCACCCGCGACGCAGGCGGTGACGCTGCCGCGCTGACGCGCTCGCCGCCGGTCGAACGAGGCGGAGCCGAGTCGAACACCGCCGATTGAGCGAGGCGGAGCCGAGTCGAAATCTCATTCCCGTATTCCCATGAGGCAAGGAGGCCCCATGTCCACCGATTCACGCGCGCTCGATGAGAGCGCCCCCATCGATTACGAGGCGTTCCAGTCGCGCCCCGAGTTCCAGGAGTACAAGCACCGCTTTCGGCGCTTCGTCTTCCCCCTCGCCGTCGCGTTCATGCTGTGGTTCCTGCTCTACGTGGTTCTCGCCGCCTACGCGCACGACTTCATGGCGCAACCGCTCCTCGGACTGAACGTCGGACTGTGGCTCGGGCTCGCCCAGTTCGTCACGACCTTCGCGATCACCATGTGGTACGTGTCGTTCGCGAACAAGCGGCTCGATCCCGCCACCGTCGCTCTGCGCGCGGAACTCGAGAGCATCGAGGTCGGCGGATCCGGATCTGCCGGGTCCGCCGCCGAAGGAGGTGCACGATGAATACGACAGCGATCCTGCGCCTCGAAGAGGCCTCCGGGCAGCAGAACCCGGTGCTCAACATCTCCATCTTCCTCGCCTTCGTCGCGGTGACCATGGTGATCGTGATCCGCGCGAGCCGCACGAACAAAAGCGCTGCGGACTTCTACGCCGGAGGACGCTCGTTCTCGGGCCGCCAGAACGGCCTGGCGATCGCCGGCGACTACCTCTCGGCAGCGTCGTTCCTCGGCATCTGCGGCGCGATCGCGATCAACGGCTATGACGGGTTCATGTACTCGATCGGCTTCCTCGTCGCCTGGCTCGTGGCGCTCCTGCTCGTCGCCGAGCTGATGCGCAACACCGCGAAGTTCACGATGGCCGACGTGCTCTCGTTCCGGCTGAAGCAGCGACCGGTGCGCATGGCGGCCGCGCTCACCACGCTCGCGGTGTCGTTCTTCTACCTGCTCGCGCAGATGGCAGGCGCCGGCGGGCTCGTGTCGCTGCTGCTCGGGATCGACGACAAGCTCGGACAGTCGCTCGTCATCGCCGTGGTCGGCGTGGTGATGATCCTCTACGTGCTCATCGGCGGCATGCGGGGCACCACCTGGGTGCAGATCATCAAGGCCGTGCTGCTCATCGCGGGAGCCGGAGCGATGACGGTCTGGGTGCTCGCGCTCAAGGGCTTCAACTTCGGTGCCGTGCTCGATGCCGCCGTCAACAACCCGGAGAACACGAACGGCGCGGCGATTCTCTCGCCCGGCCTGCAGTACGGCGCGAACCCGATCGACTTCGTGTCGCTCGCCCTCGCGCTCGTGCTCGGTACCGCGGGTCTGCCGCACGTGCTCATGCGCTTCTACACGGTGCCCACCGCGAAGGAGGCGCGTCGCTCGGTCGTCTGGGCGATCTGGCTGATCGGCATCTTCTACCTGTTCACCCTCGTGCTGGGCTACGGGGCGGCGGCGCTCGTCGGCCCCGAGACCATCGCGACGGCCCCGGGCGGGCAGAACTCCGCTGCGCCGCTGCTCGCGCTGCACCTCGGCGGCCCGCTGCTGCTCGGCTTCATCTCCGCGGTCGCGTTCGCCACGATCCTCGCGGTCGTCGCCGGTCTCACGATCACCGCGTCGGCCTCCTTCGCGCACGACGTGTACAACAGCGTGCTGAAGAAGGGGCAGGCGTCGCCGCGGCAGGAGGTGAAGGTCGCGAAGATCACGACGCTCGTGATCGGTGCGGCGGCGATCCTCGGCGGCATCGGCGTGCAGGGGCAGAACATCGCGTTCCTCGTCGCGCTCGCCTTCGCGGTCGCGGCATCGGCGAATCTGCCGACGATCCTCTACTCCCTGTTCTGGAGCCGCTTCACCACCCGCGGCGCCGTGTGGTCGATGATCGGCGGCCTGCTCTCGGCCGTGCTGCTGATCGCCTTCTCGCCCGTCGTCTCCGGCAACGAGACCGCGATGCTCGGGGCCGGCGTCGACTTCGCGATCTTCCCGCTCAAGAACCCGGGCATCATCTCGATCCCGCTCGGCTTCTTCCTGGGGTGGCTCGGATCGGTCACCGATCCGGGTCGCGAGTCGCCGCGACTCGCGGCCGAGATGGAGGTGCGTGCGCTCACCGGCTTCGGCGCGGAGCCGCCGGTGAAGCACTAGCGCGGTGCGGCTCCGGTCCCCGCTCGGGACCGGAGCCGCGGGGTGGCTCAGGGCGATCCGCCGATTGAGCGGAGCGCAGCGGAGTCGAAATCAAGGATCCGAGCTGAGCCCGTCGCGGGGCACTGGTGGTGTGCGTGGGGCGGCTCGGGGTCAGGCACCCGGTTCCGACCACACCGCGCGGAGCACCGCGACCGCGTCGTCGAAGCCGGTGCCCTCGGCCTGGGCGGCCTCGGCGAGCGCGCGGGCCCGCTCGACGACGGCGCCCGCCGCGCGCGAAGCCCCGGGTGCCACGCGGGTGCCGGCGGCGGTGCGGGTGACGACCAGCCCCTCCTGCTCGAGCGCGCGGTACGCCTTCGCCGCGGTGCCCTGCGCGATTCCGAAGTCGCGCGCCGTCTGCCGCACCGTGGGCAGGCGCTCGCCGTCGCCCAGCTGCCCGGAGCGGATCGCACCGCGGAACAGCTCGGCGATGTCGTCCGCGGTGCGCGGGGCCGGGGAGTCCGGGTTCACGGGTGTCATCGCGCTGCCTCGGCCGCGGTGGGGGAGGGAGTCGTAGGATCCTCATGAGCGCGCTCAGAGTCCTGCGCCGCTCTCCGACGGTTCGTACGCCAGATGTCGACCGCGAGCCGCAGCAGCAACGCGACGCCGACACCCTGCAAGAACCAGCCTCCGAAGCGGAAGATCCCTGCGAAGCCCGCGAAATCGGGGGTGAGAGAGATGAGTCCGAGTTCGTCCTGCGGCAGTCCCGGAGCTGCGTCGTTCGAGGCCTCGACGGTGACCTGCCAGCCGCCGAGGTAGCCCACGAACATCCACAGCATGCCGAGTGTGATGATCGTGCCGCCGAGCGCGAGCGCGACGAGTATCTTGGCGGTCGCCTCGCGTGACTCGCGGATGCTGGGTGCGCTGCTGCGTGCGGGGATCGGCCGGTTGGCGTCTTGAGCGAGCGCGGTGATGAGGATCGCGAAGAGAATGGCGAGCACGGCCAGGGTTACGCCATTGTTCAGCCACCCGCCGCCGGAGGGATTATCGACGAAGGGGCCGTCGGGCAGGATCCGTTCCGACGGGGCGACAGGGATGATCATTCTGCCACCGTCAGAGGTCGGGTGGGCGATCATCTGCGCCCCGGTCGGCAGCAGAGTGGTCGTGAAGCCCTGCCAGACGGAGGTGAGGGCGAGCAGTACCGCCGAACCGATCGCGAGCCAGAGCTGTCCCTTCGGTGCGAAGCTCCACCAGTGGCGACGAGGCATGATCGCTCGCTCGCCGGGGGCGGGAAGCGGTTCGCGTGCGAGGAGCAGGGCGGCGACCCCGATCACCAAGGCGGCGGCGATGACGGGAGCGGGGCGGCGCCACCACCCGGCGACGCCGGTCGGATCGTAGCCCGCGAACGCGGCGACAAGGCCGACCGTCGTAGCGACGGCGACGATGGAGAGCGAGCCCCAGATCCCGATCCGCGTCAGCAGCAAGCGGCGATGGGTGTCTCCCGGCAGGGTGATCCACGGGCCGCGGCTCAGCCAGGTGAGTGCGAAGAGCGCGAGGCCGACGAGGATCGGAGCCTCGATCACCGGCATCGGGATGAACCCGAGCACGATGCGGTACCAATAGGTGACGTCCATGAGCGCCTTTCCGATGTGAGATCTATCTTGTATCGCAAACCTAGCACAACTTGTGTTCCTCGAGTGATACAAGTTGAAGTCTTCTGACGGTTGCAGAGGTACCGCCTTGAAGCGGAGTCTCAGATGGCTGCTTGATTTCAGCTGAAGCAGCCACCTGAGACTCCGCGTTCGCGCATGAGCCGAGAGCTGTACCCGGCCGCACGGCGGCGGGGGATAGCGACATCTCCACGAAGTGGGAGTCGTAAATGGCCGCATCGCCTCGGGGGATAGCGGCACAACGCGACTCCGACTTGGCTGCGGAACGGGAACGCGCCGCGGGCCCGGCCGAGGAACGGGCATGCGCCGCAGGCATGGAAGAATAGGTGACCATGGCCAACCCCGTGAACCCGCCGCGCGGCATGCGCGACTTCCTCCCTGCAGACAAGGCCCGTCGCGAGCACGCGCTCGGCATCATCAAGGGCGTCTACCGCGCGCACGGCTTCGACGAGATCGAAACGCCCGTGGTCGAGGACTACGCGCGGCTGCACGCGGGACTGGGCGGCGACAACGAGAAGCTGAGCTTCTCGATCCTCAAGCGCGGCATCCGGCCCGAGCAGTTGCAGGCGGCGACCGAGGCCGGCAACGCCGAGCAGCTCGCCGACCTGGGGCTGCGTTTCGACCTGACCGTGCCGCTCACCCGCTTCTACGCGAGCCACCGCGCCGAGCTGCCGCCCGTCTTCCGCGCGATCCAGATCGCCCCGGTGTGGCGGGCCGAGCGCCCGCAGAAGGGGCGCTACCGCCAGTTCGTGCAGGCCGACATCGACATCATCGGCGAGCCCGGGCTGCTGGCCGAGATCGAGCTCGTCACCGCGACGTCGCAGGTGCTCGCCGAACTGGGGCTGCAGGGCTGCGTGATCCGCGTGAACGACCGCCGCATCCTCTTCGGGCTGCTCGAGCACTGCGGCTTCCCGTCCGACACGCACGACCGCGCGCTCATCACCGTCGACAAGCTCGACAAGATCGGCGCGAGCGGAGTGGTGGAGGAGCTGCGCGACATCGATCCCGAGGCCGCTGAGCGGCTGGGAGCGGTACTCGCGGCCGTCGAACCCGCGCTCGCGGGCGACGGGATCCCGCTCACGGGAGCGGGCATCGGAGCCGTGCTGCCGGGCGCAGCCGAGAACCCCGGTGCGGCGGCGGGTATCGGGAACCTCGCTGCGCTGCGACGCGCTCGCCGCCGCGCTGCCCGAAGGCGTCGAAGTGCGCTTCGACCCGACTCTCGTGCGCGGCATGGGCTACTACACCGGCACGATCTTCGAGGTCGCGCACCCGGGCTCGGGCAGCTCGGTGGGCGGCGGCGGCCGCTACGACGGCATGGTGGGGCGCTTCCTCGGGCAGGACGTGCCCGCGGTGGGCTTCTCCATCGGCTTCGAGCGCGTGGTGGATCTCATCACGCTGCCCGAGTCCACGGGGCCCGAGGCGGTCGCGCTCGTGTACGACGCGGAGGTGGCCTTCGAGGATCTCGTGGCGCTCAAACGGGATCTCGTGGCGCGCGGGCACCGCGTACGCCTGGAGCGGCGGCAGAAGAACATGAAGACGCTGCTCGCCCGTGTCGCGGGCGAGGGCTTCACGAGCTTCGCCAACGTGCGGGCCGGGGTGAGCGACGCCGGGGCGCTGGAGTTCCGCCCGCTCGACGGCTGAGCCCGCGGGATCCTGCGCAGCCCGCAAGATCCCGCGCAGCCCGGAACGGCCCGGTGCTCAGACCTTCGGCCCTATTTCCCGGCCGCTGCGCATTGACCTCCGGGCGCGACAGTGCGACGCTGTCGAATGTGCCGCCGTCCCGAAGCGGCCCGATCAGGAGGAACCGCATGAGCACCCAGATCTTCGTCAACATCGCAACCGCCGACCTCGAACGCTCCAAGGCGTTCTACACGGCGCTCGGGTGCGAGATCAACCCGCTCTTCACCGACGAGAACGCGGCCTGCGTGGTGTGGGACGAGCAGGTGTTCTTCATGGTGCTCACGCGGGAGTACTTCGCCACCTTCACCGACAAGACCGTCGCCGACGCGAAGACCACCGCCCAGGTGCTGATCGCGCTCTCGCGCGATTCCCGCGAGGCCGTGGATGAGATCCTCGCCGCCGGGCTCGCGGCGGGCGGCAGCGAGCCGAAGGAAGCCCAGGATCTCGGGTTCATGTACTCGCGCGATCTCGAGGATCCGGACGGCAACGTGCTCGAGTTCCTGTACATGGATCCCGCCGCTGCCGAAGCGGGGCCGGACGCGTTCGCGGCGGCCGACGACTGATCAGTGCCCGTACCGCGCCGCCGCCCGGCCCGTCGGCGGTCGGCCGCTAGACTGGTGTGCGGCGGGCGCACCATGCCCGCCGCACACTTCTGCTCAACATCCCAAGCACTGGCATAGACCCAAGGAGCGCATGGTGGCATTTATCGACGCAGTGATCGCCCGAGAGATCCTCGATTCACGTGGCAACCCGACCGTTGAGGTCGAGGTCGGCCTGACCGACGATTCCGTGGGCCGCGCTGCGGTGCCCTCGGGCGCTTCGACCGGCGCCTTCGAGGCATACGAGCTGCGCGACGGCGACAAGGATCGCTACCTCGGCAAGGGCGTCACGAAGGCCGTCGACGCGGTGTTCGATGAGCTCGCGCCTGCGGTCGAGGGCTTCTCCGCCGACGACCAGCGCATCATCGACGCCGTGCTCAAGGAGGTCGACGGCACCGACAACAAGTCGCGCGTCGGGGCCAACTCGATCCTCGGCGTCAGCCTCGCCGTCGCCCACGCTGCGGCGGCCTCGGCCGAGCTCCCGCTCTACCGCTACCTGGGCGGACCGAACGCGAGCACGCTGCCCGTGCCGCTCATGAACATCATCAACGGCGGCGCGCACGCCGACACCGGTGTCGACATCCAGGAGTTCATGGCGGTGCCGCTCGGCGCCGAGACCTTCTCGGAGGCACTGCGCTGGGGCGTCGAGGTCTACCACTCCCTCAAGGCGCTGCTCAACGAGAAGAAGCTGTCCACCGGTCTCGGCGATGAGGGCGGCTTCGCTCCCGACCTGCCGACCAATGCGGAGGCGCTCGACCTCATCGTCGAGGCTATTCAGCGCGCCGGTCTCGAGCCGGGTCGCGACGTGGCCGTGGCGCTCGACGTGGCCTCCTCGGAGTTCTACGAGAACGGCGTCTACAAGTTCGAGGGCCAGGATCGCACCGCGGCCGAGATGACCGCGTACTACGCGGATCTGCTCGACCGCTACCCGCTCGTGTCGATCGAGGACCCGCTCGACGAGAGCGACTGGGACGGCTGGAAGCACCTCACCGACGAGCTCGGCACTCGAGTGCAGCTCGTCGGCGACGACCTCTTCGTCACCAACCCGGAGCGTCTTGCCGACGGCATCGCGAAGGGCGTCGCCAACTCGCTGCTCGTGAAGGTCAACCAGATCGGCACGCTCACCGAGACCTTCGACGCCGTGCAGCTCGCGCAGCGCGCCGGCTACACCGCCGTGATGTCGCACCGCTCGGGTGAGACCGAGGACGTGACGATCGCCGACCTCGCGGTGGCCACCGACTGCGGTCAGATCAAGACCGGAGCCCCCGCGCGCTCCGACCGCGTCGCCAAGTACAACCAGCTGCTCCGCATCGAGGAAGAGCTGGGCGCTGCGGCCAAGTACGCCGGACGGGGCGCGTTCCCGCGCTTCTCGGCCTGAGCGCTGCCGATCCCGAGGTCCTGTTGAGTGAGCTGATGCGGCCGACCTCGGTCGGCCGCGCGCCGCTCACGCCGATCGCGTGAGCGCAGCGAGTCGAAATCAAGGATCCTGAGATGGCGGACAGGCACGGCACGGTGAAGCGTTGGACCGAAGACCTCGGCGCGTGGGCGTCGAGCCTGCGGTTCAGCGGCTTCACCGCGCTCGTCGTGGTGCTGGTGATCGCCGGTGCCGTGATCGTGAGCCCGAGCATCTCCACCTACGTGCAGCAGCGGCGGGAGATCGCTGAGCTGCGCGAGAGCGTGCGTCAGCATCAGGAGGCCGTGAACGAGATCGATGCCGAGCGTGCGAAGTGGAAGGATCCCGTCTACGTGCGAGCTCAGGCGAGGGACCGGCTGTTCTACGTGATGCCGGGGGAGACCCAGCTCAACGTGATCGACGACATCGTGCTGCCGGCCGAGTCCGAGGAGGAGACCAACGCCGAGCTCTCCCGCATCGAGAGCACCTGGGCGCGCGGTCTCGCTGCGTCCTTCCTGAGCGCGGGATTGACCGACGCGCCGCCCGAAGAGCTGGAGGGGGTCGACCCCGCCGCTCCGGAGGATGCCTCCGACGCCACTGACGCCACCGACACCACCGACGCCGAGACCGGCGAGTAACCGCACACGTCCATGCCGAGCACCGCCGCATACTGCAGCGAGATCCGACCGGCTCGGGACGACGAGAAGGAAGACCCCGCATGACACGTCCGCCGTACGACCAGCCCGCCGCAGCCGATATCGCGGCGGTGAGCGAGCAGCTGGGCCGAGAGGCGCGCGGCGTCGTCGGCATCGCTGCGCGCGCCTCCGACGGCAGCCCTGCCGTCGTGGCCACAGCGCCGCGCCTGCCCGACGGGTCGCCGTTCCCCACCTTCTACTACCTGTGCCACCCGGAAGCGGTGGCGGCCGCCTCGCGGCTCGAAGCAGCCGGGGTGATGAACGAGTTCAACGAGCTGCTGGCCGACGACGAGGAGGTGCGCGCGCAGTATGCGCGCGCGCACGAGCAGTACATCGCGGATCGCGACAGCGTGGGGGAGGTGCCGGAACTGGCCGGTGTCAGCGCGGGTGGCATGCCGACGAGAGTCAAGTGCCTGCACGCCCTCATCGGGCACGCACTGGCCGCAGGACCGGGTGTGAACCCGATCGGTGATCTTGCGCTCGAACGGTGCGATTGGAACGGTTGAAGCCGCAGGAGACGCGGTCCTGGTAATTTTTCTCGACCGAATCTCGCGTTTTTCGTCGGCTTTCCGCTGAAACGGCCGTGGCCCCGGTGAAAACGGGGTAGAGTTGAGGCCGTGGGCGCGAAGCGCCCGCTTTTTTCTGTGCCCGCGAGGCGGGCGCACACTACGCTCATTGCATCAAGGAGACCGCTTCGTGGCGAAGAAGATTCTGATCGTTGGTGGTGGCTACGCCGGCTTCTACACCGCATGGAAGCTCGAGAAGCTGCTCCGTGCGGGTGAGGCAGAGGTGACGATCGTCGACCCGCTGCCCTACATGGCTTATCTGCCCTTCCTGCCCGAGGTCGCTTCGGGATCGATCGAGCCGCGGCACGCGGTCGTGGCGCGTCGTCGCCACCTGAGCCGCACCGCGAACATCGCGGGCAAGGTGACGGGCATCTCGCACGCCGCCAAGACCGCCACCGTCACCCCGAACGTGGGCGAGCCCTTCGAGTTCCAGTACGACCACATCGTCGTCACCACGGGCTCGGTGTCGCGCACCTTCCCGATCGCGGGCATCGCCGACAACGCGATCGGCATGAAGACCATCGAGGAGGCCGTCGCGGTGCGCGATCGCCTCGTCGGCAACTTCGAGCGCGCGGCCTCGCTGCCCAAGGACTCGGCCGAGCGCGCGCGCCTGCTCACCGTGACCGTCGTCGGCGGCGGCTTCGCGGGCATCGAGACCATCTCCGAGCTGCGCTCCTTCGCGACCTCGCTGCTGCGCCGCTACCCCGAGATCTCCTTCGACGAGACCGTATTCCACCTGGTCGAGGCCATGGGTCGCATCATGCCCGAGGTCTCGCAGGAGACGGCGAACTGGGTGGTCAAGGATCAGACCCGTCGCGGCGTCGAGATCCATCTCGACACGCAGCTCTCCTCCGCCGTCGACGGCAAGATCGAACTCTCGACCGGCGAGCAGTACGAGTCCGACCTCATCGTGTGGACCGCGGGCGTCATGCCCCGTCCGTTCCTGCGCGGCACCGACCTGCCGATCGGCCCCCGCGGTCACGTCGTGGGCAGCCCCACCCTCCGCATCACCACGGAGGAGGGCGAGGCGCTCGAGGGCGCATGGACCGCGGGCGACACGTCGCAGACGCCCGACATCTCGTCGACCCCCGGGCCCGGCGGATTCTGCGTGCCCAACGCGCAGCATGCCGTGCGTCAGGGCAAGCTGCTCGCGAAGAACATCGTCGCGGACCTGCGCGGCGAGGGCGTGCACGAGTACAACCACAAGAACGCGGGTGCGGTTGCCGGCCTCGGCGTCAACACCGGCGTGTTCCAGTCGGGCAAGTTCGCGCTGAAGGGCTACTTCGCGTGGCTCGCGCACCGCTTCTACCACGGCCTCGCGATCCCCTCGTGGGAGCGCAAGTGGCGCGTGTTCGGCGGCTGGGTCGGCCACTTCTTCCTGGGACGCGATGTCGTCAACATCGAGGCGACGCAGGAGCCCCGCGCGATCTTCGAGGAGTTCGCGTCGCGCCCCAAGGCGTAGCCGGTTCGGGATCCGCGATCCCGGATCTCCCGTTCAGAACCCCCGCAGCCCGGCGCTGCGGGGGTTCTCGCGTTTCTGCCCGCGGAGATCGGGCTCGGAGCGCAAAGCTTCGCTTTGCCGAGAGCTCCTTGCCGGGCCTGTGGGCCCGCGCCGGAGAAGCGAAGAGCTCCGCTCTCCGCTTAATTCTCCTGAGCCTGTGGGCTCAGCGCCTCCGGCGGAGAAAGGCTGACGCCTTTCTCCCTAAGCCTCCGGCGCATGCCGGGAGAGGAACTCGTACATCTCCGTGTCATCGACTCCCGGGAAGGTGCCCGTGGGCAGTGGCGAGAGCACGTGCGCGTGCATGCGGGCGCTGGGCCACGCCTTGCCCTGCCATCGCGTCAGCAGATCTGGACGGGGAGTGCGGCAGCAGTTCTCGTCGGGGCACGTCGAGACCCTGCGCTCGTGCGTATCGCGCCCCCGGAACCACTTGGCGTCGTCGAAGGGCACGCCACAGGCGATGGCGAAGGGCCCCAGCTCGGCGTCGCCGGTCTGCACGCTCGACCAGAAGGTGCCGGCGGGCGTGTCGGTGTACTGGTAGAACTCGCTGGTGCGGTTCGTGCGATTGAACGCCGTGCGGCCGCCCCACTTGTGGCACAGCATCTCGCCCTCGATCGACCCGGAATCATCGCTGGGGAAGGGCAGCCCGTCGTTCTCGTAGCCGCGCACCAGCGCGCCCGCCCCGTCGGCACGGTAGTGGTGCACGCGCAGATCGAGGTGGCGGGTGGCGAGGTTGGTGAAGCGGTGCGCGGCAGCCTCGTGAGTCACCCCGAAGGCGTCGCGCAGATCCTCGATCGCCAGATTGCGGTTGCGCTTGGCCTGCTGCAGCAGATCGACCGCCCTGGCCTCGGGCATCAGGCAAGCGGCGGCGAAGTAGTTGATCTGCAGACGCTGTTCGAGGAACTCCCCGTAGCTCGACGGTTCGGTGTGCCCCAGCACCCGGTGAGCCATGGCCTGCAGGGCGAGCGAGCGCAGCCCGTGGCCGCCGGGGATCGACGCCGGAGGCAGGTAGATGCGGCCGTTCTCGAGGTCGGTGATGCTGCGGGTGTTCGATGGTAGCTCGTCGACGAAGATGAGGGTGAACCCCAGCAGCTCCGCAGACATCGCGACCTCGCGGTGGGTGACGGCGCCCGTGGTGTGGCCGATGCGGCGCATCAGATCGGAGGCGACGAGTTCGATCTCGTGGATGTAGTTGTCGCACTCGCGCATCTGCATGCGGATGGCCGTGTTGGCGCGGCGGGCCTCTTCCGAGGTCGTGGCGGCGGCTCGGGATCGCCGGGCGAGTTCGCGGTGCAGGCCGACGAGGGACTCGAGGGTGTCGTCCCCGAGCGTGCGCGGAGCCCGCACGTGGGGGAGTCCGAGTCGCAGGTAGCTGGGGGCGGTCTGCGCGCGCTCGAGCTCGATCTCGAGTTCGCTGCGGCGATCCGGGGCCTCGCGTTTCAGCAGTTCGGAGGGATCGATCCCGAGCTCGCGAGCCGCGCTCTGCAGCAGGCCGAGCTTCGGCTCTCGGCGACCGTTCTCGATGAGCGAGAGCTGACTGGCCACGACGCCCACCCGCTCGCCGAGCTGGTCGAGGGTGAGTCCCGCCCGGGTGCGGAAGTGCCGCAGTCGTTTGCCGAGCAGCATCCGATCGAACTCGGCTTCGCTCTGGGTGGGGGTTACTTCAGGCGTCATGTTTTGACTATACGGCAAAAATCGCGAAAATTTCCGGGCGAAATGGTGCACGCAGGGTAAATCGCTTGCCGAGAATGGAGATGTCACCGATTCTTCACCGACACGGTGTGAACCCGAGGAGAACGAAACGTCATGAGCGCAACCCAGGTCATCGACGAGGAGATCACGATCACCGATCTCGTCCGCGCCAACGCGACCACCGCCAACGAGGAAGTGCTGCAGTGGGTGACCGAGGTCGCTGAGCTGACCAAACCCGCTGACGTGATCTGGTGCGACGGCTCCCAGGACGAGTGGAACCGCATCACGACTGAGATGGTCGAGGCCGGTTCGCTCATTCCGCTCAACAAGGATCTGCGTCCCGGCAGCTTCCTCGCCCGTTCCCACCCCGGCGACGTGGCCCGTGTGGAGGACCGCACCTTCATCTGCTCGGAGAAGCAGGAGGACGCCGGCCCCACGAACAACTGGGTGGCACCTGCCGAGATGAAGGCGGAGCTCATGCCGCTCTTCGACGGTGTCATGCGCGGACGCATCATGTACGTCGTGCCGTTCTCGATGGGCCCGGTCGGCGGCGCCATCACGCAGCTCGGGATCGAGATCACTGACTCGCCCTACGCGGTGCTGAACATGCGGATCATGACCCGCATGGGCCAGACGGCCCTCGACGGCATCACCCCGGGCAGCGAGTGGGTGCGCACCGTGCACTCCGTCGGAGCGCCTCTCGCCGACGGCCAGGAGGACGAGGCCTGGCCCTGCAGCGACACCAAGTACATCACCCACTTCCCCGAGACCCTCGAGGTGTGGTCGTACGGCTCCGGCTACGGCGGCAACGCGCTGCTCTCGAAGAAGTGCTTCGCCTTGCGCATCGCCTCGGTGATGGGTCGCGACGAGGGGTGGCTCGCCGAGCACATGCTGCTGCTCAAGCTCACCAACACCGAGACCGACAAGTCCTACCACCTCTCAGCCGCGTTCCCCTCGGCGTGCGGCAAGACCAACCTCGCGATGCTCCAGCCCACGATCCCCGGCTGGAAGGTCGAGACGATCGGCGACGACATCGCCTGGCTGCGCCCCGGTACCGACGGACGCCTCTACGCCATCAACCCCGAGGCCGGCTTCTTCGGCGTCGCGCCCGGCACCGGAGAGTCGACCAACCCGGTGGCGATGGAGACGCTCTGGGGCAACACCATCTTCACCAACGTCGCGCTGACGGATGACGGCGACGTGTGGTGGGAGGGCAAGACCGATGAGGTGCCCGCGCACCTCGTCGACTGGCAGGGCAACGACTGGACGCCCGATGCGGACCGCCCGGCCGCTCACCCCAACTCGCGCTTCACCGTGCCGATCCAGCAGACCCCCACGCTCGCGCAGGACTGGTACGAGCAGAACGGCGTGCCGCTCGACGCGATCCTCTTCGGCGGACGTCGTGCCACCAACGTGCCGCTCGTCGCGCAGTCGTTGTCGTGGGAGCACGGCGTGTTCGTGGGCGCGACCGTCTCGTCCGAGAAGACCGCCGCGCAGGAGGGCACCGTCGGCGAACTGCGCCGCGACCCCTTCGCCATGCTGCCCTTCTGCGGCTACAACATGGCCGATTACTGGGGCCACTGGCTCGAGGTGGGCGAGCAGCTGGGTGACAAGGCGCCCAAGATCTTCCAGGTCAACTGGTTCCGTAAGGGCGCCGACGGCCGCTTCCTGTGGCCCGGGTTCGGCGACAACTCGCGTGTGATCGACTGGGTCATCCGCCGAGTCGAGGGCGAGGTCGAGGGCCGAGAGACCGCGATCGGCACGGTGCCCGTCGCCGGCGAGCTGAACCTCGACGGCATCGAGGTGCCTGAGGCCGACATGGCGGAGCTGTTCGCGATCGACCCCGCGTCCTGGCTCGCCGAGGCCGACCTCACCGAGGAGTTCTTCGCCCAGTTCGGCGATCGTGTGCCGGCTGCCCTGCGCGGTCAGCTCGACGGCCTGCGCGAGCGCCTGAACGCATAAGTTTCCGCCGCTCGTGCCGTGCGCGGAGGTTTCCGCTGATTGAGCGGAGCGCGAAGCGCGGAGGTTTCCGCTGATTGAGCGGAGCGCGAAGCGCGGAGTCGAAATCGGGAAACCGGCCTCGCCTCCATCGCTTCGCGGTTCTGCGCAATCGCCGGACCACTCGTAGGCCCCGCCGTCCTGCCCGACGGCGGGGCCTGCTTTTTATGAGCTGAGCAGGGCGCTCAGCGACGGAGGATCGCGTGGCCTGCCGCGCCGGGCGCTATCCTGATGAGGGAGCACGAGGGAGGCAGGCCGGGTTTGGCCCAGTGAAGAGTGAGCAGCGCGCAGAATTCCAGATCGTGGGAGTCGCCGAGCCTGAACGGCGCCCGGCTCTTCACCGAATCCTCCGAGCGCGTAGTCGCCTATCTGAACCTGCACACCCCGCTCACCGATTGGTCGGTGTCCCGTGTGGGCGGAGGCGATCAGGTCCACCTGCACGTTCACCACGACCAGATACTGGACGTGGGTGATCGTGTCGCGTGGACGGAGTCCTTCTGCAGCCGGATGGCTGCGGGGGACACGCACGTCGTCAGGAACTCACGAATCGATCCGGAGTACTCGGATCTCGAGATCGCCGCGACGGTCGGTGCGTACGCTGGCTACACCATCGGTGACGTTCGAGGCGGCGTCTTCGGTGTGCTCTGCGGTGTGCGATCCGAACCGCTGCTCGAGGGCGAGACCGTCGATGAGCAGCTCCTGTCTCTGCTGAGCGAGATGCTCACGACCCAGCTCAGACTCTCGCGACACGTGGATCACGAGCGTCATCGCCTGGAACTCGCCGAAGCCCTCGCGCAGACCGATGCGCTCACCGGCGCGCTGAACAGACGCGGGTGGGACCGAGTGGTTGCGGACGCGCAGGAGCGTCTCGACGCATTCGGAGATCCCGTCGCAGTTGCGGTGGTCGATCTCGACGACCTCAAAGCGCTCAACGACTCGCACGGGCACGCCGCGGGGGATGCCATGATCGTGCGCGCCGCGGAAGCCCTTCGCGCCGCTCCCACCCAGGTGAGTCACGTCGCGCGCTACGGGGGCGACGAGTTCATGATCCTCTGCAACGGGACCGCGCCGTCCCAGATCGAGGCCGGGTTCAGCGCGTTTGCACGCGCCCTCTCCGAGGCCGGCGTGAGAGCGTCGATCGGGATCGCCGCGGCCGAGCCCGGTGTCGTCCCGGTGACCGACGCGATCACCGCTGCCGATGCCCGCATGTACGCGCACAAGCGCGCACGGAAACTCGACCGCCGCGCCCCGGCGTTCTCCCCGAGCGCCCGCGCCCTGTAGAGCGGATCAGCCGCGTCCAGGGTTCGAGAACAAGGCGGGACGGAGCGGAGCGGAGTCCCCCCACTGGGACTCGAACCCAGACTGCGCCGATTTTAAGTCGGCTGCCTCTGCCAATTGGGCTATGGGGGCAGCGACCATCCTCCCATGAGCGGGCCGCACGCGCAGGATCGGCTACTCGGCGAAGCTCAGGCCCGCGTCGCTGAGCGCCTCTTCGAGGATCCGCACGGCCTTGGGGCCGACACCGTGCAGTGCGAGAAGCTCCTTTCGGCGCATCCTGGAGATCTCGCGCAGCGTGGTGACGCCGATGGCGAGCAGCGCGCTGTTCGCCGGACGGCCGATCCGCGGCAGATCGCCGATTTGCTCGGGGAGGTCTCGAGTGGTCATGCGGTCAGCGTACAAGCTCGTCGGCGGATCCCGCGACCGGCGCCGCGTAAGCTGGTTCCGTGCTCTTCGCCAAGGTCCTGCTCATTGTGCTGATCGTGATTGCGATCCTGCTCGCCGCGTACCTGCGCGTGCGGGCCTGGCGGGTTCGCCGCGATGCGGAGCGGGCCGCCTGGCAGGCGGAGCTCGAGCGGGATCTCCGCGGAGACTGAGGGATCGCGGTGCGATGCGGCGCAGCCTCGAGTTACGAGGCTGCACTGTCACGAGTCTGCACTGCTGCGATTCCGCACCGCTGCTGACCCGCACCGCCGCGATTCCGAGCCCCGATCCCGGGCCCGGGGCCGCGAACCCCGAATGCCCGAGCAGCCGGGCACCCGAACACCCGAACACCCTTCCGTGGCCGCCGAGATCCCGATTTCGGTCCTCTCCGCCGCTGCTGAGCGACCGAAATCGGGATCTCGGCGTGATTCGCGGGGCGCTGGGCAGCGCGGAACCATGGCACGCGGGGCACGGGCGGGGCTCGAGACTCGGACAGCGGGGACCGGATTCGAGTCCACCGGGGGAGGTGCGTCCGAGACCCGCAGGCTCTACACTGCATCCATGACACTCGATCTCAGCGCCCCCGAAGTTCGGGCTGCGGCGGCGGAGCAGCCCTGGGAGAGACCGGAGGAGTACTGGTCCGCGTTCACCGAGGCGACGCGCGACCTGCCGGCTCCCGTCGTCGCGCTGAGTCTCGCGGCACTGAGTCGCAACGCCTATGACCTCACCCGGAGGGCCGGCGGGATCCCCATCCGGGTGGCCAGCAAGTCGGTGCGGGTACGCGGCGTGCTCGATGCGGTGCTCGCGCTGCCCGGGTTCCGGGGCGTGCTGGCCTATACCCTCGACGAGGCGTTGTGGCTCGCCGAGACCGTTGACGACGTGGTGGTGGGATACCCGACGGCCGATCGGCGTGCCCTCGCTCGGCTCGGCTCCGACGAGCGCAGTGCCGCGCGGGTCACGGTGATGATCGACGGTGTGGAACAGCTCGATCTCATCGATTCGGTGATGCCACCGGCATCGCGTGCTCCGATCCGGGTCTGTCTCGAGCTCGACGCGTCCTGGCGCAGCAGGGCTCTCGGGCATCTCGGCGTGCGGCGGTCGCCCCTGCACGCACCCGACGAACTGCGGGCGCTGGCGGCCCGCGTGGCTGCGCGCCCGGGATTCACGCTCGTCGGGGTGATGGCCTACGAGGCGCAGATCGCCGGGGTGGGAGACCGTCCGGCGGGGCGGACCGCCGAGGGGATGCTGCTGCGCGCGGTGCAGCGGGCCAGCGGCGCCGAGCTGGTGGAACGACGAGCAGCGGCAATCGCGGCCGTGCGGCAGGAAGCGCAGCTCGAGTTCGTCAACGGTGGAGGTACCGGCTCCGTCGAGCGCACGGCCTCCGAAGCCGCGGTGACCGAGGTGGCCGCGGGCAGCGGGCTCTTCGGGCCGCACCTCTTCGACCACTACAGCACCTTCGACGCGGCTCCCGCGGTGGCATTCGCCCTCGATGTGGTGCGCAAGCCGTCGCCCGATCGGGCGACGCTGCTGGGCGGCGGGTGGATCGCCTCGGGTCCCGCGGCGGCGGATCGCCTGCCGCAGCCCGTGTGGCCGGCCGGGCTGGGCTTCGAGCCCAGAGAGGGTGCGGGCGAGGTGCAGACGCCGGTGCGCGGCGCGGCGGCGCGGAGGCTGCTCCCCGGGGATCGCGTGTGGCTGCGCCACACGAAGGCCGGTGAAGTGATGGAGCACACCAACGAGGTCGTGCCGATCGGTGGAGACGGATCGGTGTTGCCGGCGATCCCGAGCTATCGGGGAGAGGGGCGGTGCTTCCTGTGACGGCACGCTGGAACAACTGGGCGCGCACGGAGTCGTCGCAGCCAGAGCTCGAGATCGCGCCGCGCTCCGCGGAGCAGGTCGTGCTCGCCGTGCAGCGGGCCCGTGAAACGGGTCACACGCTCAAGCCGATCGGCGCGTCGCACAGCTTCACGGCGATCGGCGCCACCGATGGCATCCGGCTCGACATGAGCCGGATGCGGGGTCTGGTCTCGGCCGATACCGCACGGGGCCGCGTCACGCTGTGGGGCGGCACGCATCTCTGGGAACTGCCCGCGATCCTCGAGCCGCTGGGCCTGGCCCTCGCCAACATGGGCGACATCGATCGGCAGACCATCACCGGCGCCACGCAGACCGGTACGCACGGCACCGGCGTGCGGCTCGGCGGGCTGTCGACGGGCGTGGTGGGTGCCCAGATCGTGACCGGCACGGGCGAGGTTCTGACGATCGACGAGGATCATCACTCCGAGCTGCTGCCGGCGGTCGCGCTCGGGCTCGGCGCGCTCGGGGTGCTGGTGACGGTCACCCTGCAGTGCGTGCCGCGCTATCTGCTGCGTGCCGAGGAGGCGCCCGAACCGCTCGAACAGGTGCTCGACACCTTCGTCGCTCGCACCCGAGGGGTCGATCACTTCGAGTTCTACTGGTTCCCGCACACGCGCGGTACCCGTACGAAGACCAACACGCGGCTTCCCGCAGCAGACCCGCGCGAGCCGCTCACCCGGTTCGCGCGCTTCGCCGACGAGGAACTGGCGAACAACGTCGCCTTCGGAGCCTGCACCGCGCTCGGCAGCGTGATGCCCCGGGCGACACCGCGCGTCAACCGGATCATCGAGCAGCTTTCGAGCCGCCGGCGCTACACCGACGAGTCGCATCGGGTGTACGTCACGCACCGCCGCGTGCGCTTCCACGAGATGGAGTACAGCGTGCCGCTCGACGCCGTGCCCGAAGCGGTGCGGGAGCTGCGCGCCATGATCGAGCGCCGGGGCTACCGCGTCTCCTTCCCGATCGAGGTGCGATCGGCCGGTGCCGATGGGCTGTTGCTCTCCACCGCGCACGGCCGCGACTCGGGCTACATCGCCGTGCACCGGTACTGGCGGGATCGGGATCGCGGATACCTGCGCGACGCCGAGGCGATCCTCGCCGCCTACGACGGACGGCCCCACTGGGGCAAGCTGCACACGCAGAGCGCCGAGACGCTGCGCGAGCGCTACCCGGCCTTCGAGAGCTTCACCGGGATCAGGGACCGCCTCGATCCCGAACGGATCTTCGCGAACCCGTACCTCGAGCGGGTGCTGGGCGCCTGACCGCACGAAGCAGCGCATGGCTCTGCGCGGCGGCGGAGCCGAACGCTTCCAGCGCATTCAGGGCCGAGCCGGATAGGATGCACCCATGTCTGGTGGATTGATTGCCGCGCTGATCGCGGTCGGTGTTCTCGTCCTGCTGATCGGTTATGTCTGGATCACGTACAACTCCCTCGTCACGCTGCGCGTGCGGGTCGACGAGGCGTGGAGCGACATCACCGTACAGCTCAAGCGGAGAGCCGATCTCATTCCGGCGCTCGTCGAGACGGTCAAGGGCTACGCCGCCCATGAGAAGGGCGTCTTCGACTCCGTGACCAAGGCGCGCGCCGAGACCATCTCGGCGCAGGGTCCCGCCGAGGCATCGGTGGCCGAGAACCACATGCAGCAGGCGCTCAAGAGCATCTTCGCGGTCGCCGAGGCGTATCCGCAGCTGCAGGCCAGCCAGAACTTCCTGCAGCTGCAGGGCGAGCTGGTCGACACCGAGAACAAGATCCAGGCGGCGCGCCGCTTCTACAACGGCGGTGTGCGCGAGTACAACACCAAGATCCAGGTGTTCCCCAACACCATCTTCGTGCGTGCGATGGGCTTCACGGAGCGCGAGTTCTTCGAGGTCGACGACGTCGCCTCGATCTCGGAGCCGCCGCGCATCCAGTTCTAGGAAGCCCGTGTACAGCGCGATACGCCGCAACAAGGTCAACAGCTTCCTCATCATCCTGCTGTTCATCGGCATCGTCGGTGGACTCGGGTGGCTCGCGTCGGCGATCTACGACTCGCCGGGCATCGTGATCACGGTGGTTGCCGTGGCCCTCGGCTACGCGGCGATCCAGTACTTCGCGGCAGGTCGTCAGGCCATCTCCATGAGCGGCGCGCAGCGCATCACCGAGGCCGACAATCCGCGCCTCTACCGCGTCGTCGAGAATCTGGCGATCACCACGGGAACGCCCATGCCCGAGGTCTACATCGTGCACGACCCCGCCCCCAACGCGTTCGCGACGGGTCGGGATCCCGAGCACGCGATGGTCGCAGCGACGACCGGGCTGCTCGACATCATGACCGACTCCGAGCTGGAGGGGGTCATGGCGCACGAGCTCGGGCACGTGCGCAACTACGACATCCGCGTCTCGATGATCGTCTACGGCCTCGTCGTCGCGGTCGGCATGATCGCCGACGTGCTCGTGCGCATGGCGTTCTTCGGGCGCAACAACAACAGCAACCCGGTGGTGATGATCTTCGGGCTCGTGGCGATGCTGGTCGCCCCGCTGGTCGCGTCGATGGTACAGCTCGCCGTCTCGCGACAGCGCGAGTACCTGGCCGACGCGACCGGCGCCCTCACCACCCGGCACCCGGAGGCGCTGGCCAGCGCGCTCCACAAGCTCTCCGAGTACGGCCGGCCGCTGCAGAAGCAGCAGTCGAGCATGGCGCACCTGTGGATCGCCGATCCGCTCAAGCCCGGAGTGATGCAGCGGCTCTTCGCGACGCACCCGCCGATCCCGGATCGCATCCGGCGGCTGCTGGACATGGGCGGGAAGTTCTGACCGCCCGTTGACTCGCCCTGTGGCAGAGCAAGCGGCATTGGCGCGAAACGCCGGCGCTTGAGCGCCTGGCCTGGGAGGGGAGTTCTCGCCGTTACCGCCGTCCTGTGCGACCGGGGCCTGGTTTCGACTCGCTCCGCTCGCTCAACCGGCAGCGGCCCTCGTCCTGTGCGACCGGGGCCTGGTTTCGACTCGCTCCGCCCGCTCAACCGGCGGTTGTCGTCCTGCGACTCCGGGCTGCGCACCTCGCGCAGATCGACGGGGCGTCCCGGAATATTCGTCGCCCGGAATACGTTGCACTTCCCGGTGCCCGATAGGGTCTCAGTACAGCACCAATCCAAGGAGGTCGCCCACTTCGTGTCGAACATGTTCCGATCGCTCGCCGTGCGCAACTACCGTATCTGGTTCGCAGGAGCGCTCGTCTCGAACATCGGCGCGTGGATGCAGGCGACCACCCAGAACTGGGTGGTGCTGACCGAACTCACCGACAACAACGCCGCGGCCGTCGGCCTGACGATGGCGCTGCAGTTCGGGCCGCAGCTGCTGCTCGTGCCGTTCAGCGGCGCCGTGGCGGATCGCTTCGACCGGCGGCGGGTGCTGCTCGTCACGCAGTCGCTGCTCATGCTGCTCGCGGCCGGGCTCGGGGTGCTGCTCATCACGGGCCAGGCGCACCTCTGGCACCTCTACGGCTTCGCGCTCGCGCTCGGCATCGTCAACGCGTTCGACACGACTTCGCGCCAGGCCTTCGTCTCGGATCTCGTCGGCACGAAGCAGCTCTCCAACGCGGTGGCGCTCAACTCGGCCTCCTTCAATTCGGCCCGGCTCATCGGCCCGGCCGTGGCGGGCGTGCTCATCGCGGTGGTCGGATCGGGCTGGGTGTTCCTCATCAACGCCGTCTCCTTCCTCGCCGTGCTCGGCGCGCTGCTGCTCATCGACGCGCGGCCTCCGGCGCGGCCCGCGGGGGCGGTGCGCGAGTCGCAGCTGCGGCAGCTCTCCGCGGGGTTCCGATACGTCCGGGGCAGGCACGACCTGCTCGTGATCTTCGTGATGGTCTTCCTGGTCGGCGCGTTCAGCATGAACTTCCCGGTGATCTCGTCGACGATGGCGGTCGAGTTCGGCCGCGGGGCGAGCGACTACGGTCTGCTCTCCTCGATCCTCGCCATCGGATCCCTCTCGGGTGCGCTGCTCGCGGCGCGGCGTCCGAGTGCGCGTATGCGCGTGGTCGTCATCTCGGTGGGCGGGATCGGGGTGGTGAGTCTTGTCGCGGCGCTGATGCCGTCGTTCTGGACCTTCGCGGCCACGCTCGTGTTCTTCGGCCTCGCGATCTCCACGATGCTCACCACTGCCAACGGATTCGTGCAGACGACCGCGGATCCCGCCGTGCGGGGGCGAGTGCTCGCGCTCTACATGGCGATCCTCATGGGGGGAACGCCCGTCGGAGCACCGCTCGTCGGCGCGGCCGCCGACGCGCTGGGGCCGCGGTCCACCCTCGTCATCAGCGGAGCGGCGGGTCTGCTGGCCTTCGGGATCGGTCTGGCCTGGCTGTTCACGGAGCGCGAGCTGCGCTTCCACCGCGACCGGGGCCTGCGCTTCACCGTCACTCACGCCGGTCGGCCGGGGGTTTCGGACGACCCGGGGCGCCAGACCGAGACGCTCACCGCCCCGATCTCGGTGCTGCGCCGGGGCGGAGCGGCGATGGGAGCCGGCGAATCGGCCCCGGTCGAGGGCCCCGGGGTCTCGGCCACGGGCGCCATTCGAGTCGACGATATCGAGGATCCGGACGCCCCGCACGGAGGATCCTTCGGAAAGAGCCCCCGCGGGCCCGAATCTCTGCGCGATCCCGAGTAGGCTTGATCTCGTCGTGCGGCTGAAGCCGCTTTTCTTCGAGTAATGGAGCCTAGATACCGGTGAGTGACTTCTTGTCAGCACAGACTCGTACCGAGACGGACTCGATCGGCAGTGTCGAGATCCCCGCATCCGCCTACTGGGGGGTGCACACGGCCCGCGCTCACGAGAACTTCCCGATCGCCCGACGCCCCATCTCGGTGTATCCCGACTTCATCCGCGCCTTCGCCTGCGTGAAGCAGGCGGCAGCGCGTGCCAACCTCGAGATCGGTGCGCTCGACGAGCAGCGCGCCACGCTCATCGACCGGGCCTGCGAAGAGATCAAGACCGGCATGCTGCACGACCAGTTCGTGGTGGGTGTCGTGCAGGGCGGTGCGGGCACCTCGACCAACATGAACGCCAACGAGGTCATCACCAACCGGGCGCTCGAGCTCGCGGGCCACGCGAAGGGCGACTACGCCTTCATCAACCCCAACGACCACACCAATCGCAGCCAGTCGACCAACGACACCTATCCGACCGCGATCAAGATCGCGCTCGCGTTCTCGCTGAGCAGCCTGCTTGAGGAGCTGGCGCTGCTCGCCGACTCGTTCTCCGCGAAGGGGCGCGAGTTCTCGCACATCATCAAGGTGGGCCGCACCCAGTTGCAGGACGCCGTGCCGATGACCCTGGGCCAGGAGTTCAACGCCTTCGCGGTGACACTGCGTGAGGACATCGAGCGGCTGCGCGAGGCCGTGACACTGCTCGGCGAGGTCAACATGGGGGCCACGGCGATCGGCACCGGCATCAACGCGCCGCGCGGCTACAAGGAGACCGTGATCCGGCACCTGCGCGACATCACGGGTCTCGAGCTCGTCACCGCGGGCGACCTCGTGGAGTCCACGAGCGACACGGGCGTCTTCATCACGTTCTCCGGCGCCCTCAAGCGCAGCGCGCTCAAGCTCTCGAAGATCTCGAACGACCTGCGCCTGCTCTCCTCCGGCCCGCAGGCCGGCCTGGGCGAGATCAACCTGCCTGCGCGCCAGGCGGGATCCTCGATCATGCCCGGAAAGGTCAACCCAGTGATCCCCGAGGCCGTCTCGCAGGTGGCGTACTCGGTCGCCGGCGCCGACGTGACCGTCTCGATGGCGGTCGAGGCCGGTCAGCTGCAGCTCAACGCCTTCGAGCCGATCATCGCGCACTCGCTGTTCCAGTCGATCACCTGGCTCGAGCGCGCCTGCCAGACGCTGCGCGTCAACTGCGTCGACGGCATCACCGCCAATGAGCAGCGCCTGGCCGACACCGTGTCGCGCTCGGTGACCGTGATCACGGCGCTCGCCCCCGTCATCGGGTACGCAGCGGCCGCGAAGCTGGCCAAGGAGGCGCTGGCCACCAACGAGAAGGTCTCCGAACTGGTGGTGTCGCACGGGCTGCTCGATCAGACGCAACTCGACGACATCCTGCAGCCGCAGAAGCTGGCCGGTCTCGCTCCGGAGACCGGTGCGATCGAGATCATCGAGGGCAGCGCACCCGAGAAGCTCGAGGACGGCGAGGAGTAGGCTCGGCCTCCGCTGATTGAGCGAGCGGAGCGAGTCGAAATCGAGGATCCTCGGGTTTCGACTCGCTCCGCTCGCTCAACCGGCGAACACTCGTCTACGCCGTGGTGCAGTGCGAGGTGAGCGCGCCGATGTGCTCGATCGTCACGGTGACCTCGGTGCCGGGGCGCAGGTAGAGCGGCGGCTTCCGCGAGCGGCCTGCGCCGCCGGGCGATCCCGTGGAGATGACGGTGCCGGGCAGCAGCGTGGATGACTGCGAGATCGATGAGATCAGCTGGGCGACGGTGCGGATCATGAAGCCCGTGGTCGAGTCCTGCACGCGCAGGCCGTCGACGTCGGTCGTGAGGCGCAGGGCCTGCGGGTCGGGGATCTGATCCGCCGTCACCACCACCGGGCCGATCGGCGTGAAACCGTCGAACGACTTGCAGCGCGACCACTGCGGCTCCTGGAACTGGATGTTGCGCGCCGTGACGTCGTTGATGACGGTGTAGCCGAAGACGTAGTCGAGCGCCTCTTCCGGGGTGACGTTCTTGGCGGGCTTGCCGATGATCACGCCGAGCTCGCCCTCGTAGTCGACCTCGTCGCTGATGCTCTCGGTGAGGGGCACCTCGCCCTCGTGAGCGCCGAGCGAATTGGGGAAGAGCGAGAAGAGCACCGGGCCCGAGTCGTTGTCGAGGCTGAGCTCGCTCGCGTGCTCGTCGTAGTTGAGGCCGACGGCCAGCACGATGGGGGCGCCGATCACCGCGGGGGCGTACGCGGCGCCGGCGATGCTGCTCCATGCGCTCTCGGGCAGCTGCTCCGCTGCGGTGCGCAGCTCGTCCAGCGCCTCGGATCCCGCCTCGATGAGCCGCTGCAGCGTCGTGTAGGAGGCTCCGAGAGCGCTCACGGGTGCGTACTGCTCGCCCCGGACGATCACGAGCTCGGGTGCGGAATCGGGGGAGAGGGTCAAATGCGCGAATCTCACACGTTCAAGGGTATCCGACGTCGTCCCCGAGCCGTGCTTCGTGCGGGTATCTCACGTGTCGGCCTCGATTCTTTGTGCGGTATGCACTGGACATCAGTTCCGGGGGTTCCCTCTGAGCGAACTCGGATGCGCCTACCGGCGGGGATCCGAGAGAATGAACGCATGAGTGAAACATCGAAGACGAAGCCGGAGATCGAGTTCCCGGAGGGCCCCGCCCCGACTGAGCTGCAGATCGTGGACATCGTGGAGGGCACCGGCGAGGAGGCGCTCGCGAGCTCCACGGTCGATGTGCACTACCTGGGCGTCGAGTACGAATCGGGCGAGGAGTTCGATTCGTCGTGGAGCCGTGGCGAGTCGATCAACTTCCCGCTGCGCGCACTGATCCAGGGCTGGCAGGTGGGCATCCCCGGCATGAAGGTCGGGGGACGCCGCAAGCTCACCGTGCCGCCGGCGCAGGCCTACGGCACCTCCGGCGGTCACCCCCTGTCGGGCAAGACCCTCATCTTCGTCATCGATCTGCAGGGGGTGAGCTGATCAGAAGAGGCGATTTCTCGCCTGTTCCAGCTCGCCCCGAGTCCGTCTCGGACTCGGTTCAGTCGACGGCGGAGGCGCAGCCTCTTCAGGTCAGCTGAACCGTCTTCCTCGTCCCGACCGGCGACACGAGGCCCATCCCGCGAGTTCGGGGTGGGCCTCGTGTCGTTCTCCGGCTCGCTCGCTGCGCTCAGGAGCCGGGTTTGCGGTCCCGCCTACTTCGCACGGTAGAGGAACGCGGCCATCGCCTCGCGGCTGACGGTGTCCTTCGGCTTGTACGCCGCCCCGCGAGCGGTGCGGGTGCCGGTGGAGAGGCCGCTCGCCTTCATCCAGGCGATCTCCTTGCCGAACTTGTGATTCTTCGGCACGTCGATGAAGGGCGCCTTCGTCGGGGCCTTGCCGTTCTCGGGGCTCAGCAAGCGGTACATGAACGCGGCCATCGCCTCGCGTGAGACGCCGTCCTTGGGCTTGTACACGCGTGCACCGCCCTGCTTGATGCCCGTCGAGAGGCCGGAGTCGTACATCCACTCGATCTCCCGGTAGAACTTGTGGCTCTTCGGCACGTCGGCGAAGTGCTGCTTCTTCGGCTGGTAGCCCTTCGGCGCATTCTGGCGGTAGAGGAACGCGGCCATCGCCTCGCGCGTCACCTTCCCCTTGGGCTGATACTTCAGACCCTGCGAGGTCTTGACGCCCGTGGTCGCGCCGGAGTCGTACATCCACTGGATCTCCGTGTAGAACCTGTGGGAGCGCGGTACGTCGACGAACGCGGTCGGCACGTACTTCTTCGCCGAGGTGCGCGATTCTGCGTTGTACCCCGAGCGGGAGCCGGTGACGGTCACGGTGACGCTGCGCCCCGCGTCGGCCGCGCTGAGCCGGTACTTCGACTTCGTGGCACCCGTGATCGCCTTCCCGTCGCGCTTCCACTGGTACTTGAACGTGACGGAGCCCGGCCCCCACTTGCCCGGTTTCGCGGCGAGCGTCGATCCGACCTTCGGCGTGCCCGAGATCGTCGGCGTGGCGGTCGACAGCTTTCTGCCGATGGTGAAGCTGTACGGCTTTCCGAAGGCCACCGTCTGGCCGGCGAAGGACTGCGCCCGCGCATACACCAGCAGGTACACGTTTCCGGCGGGGGCGGTGACGGTGAACGGTGCTCCGGAGCAGTCCGGGCCCCCGAGCTCGGCGGTCCGCAGCTCGCGACCCGCGTTGTCGTACACGGAGACCCGGTAGGGGCGTTCCGTCGCGAGTGAGCAAGACGCCCGGAAATCCACCGCCAGTCGAGCCGAAGACGGCAGCGATACCCGGTAGTAGTCGCAATCATAGAAATCGTTGTTGCAGTCGCCGTCGAAGGTGGCCCCGTACACGCGAGTGCCGAGCCCGATGAGATCCGCGGTCGCGGTACTCGAGTTCCGCTCGGTCTCGACGTTCAGCGGCTCGACCGTGGCCTTGAGCGTGTATCCCTGGCCGCTCCAGATCGGGGTTCCGCCGAACGACTGAACGCGAGCTTTGATCGAGATGTAGCTCGTCCCCTTGTCCACCGAGATGAACAGGCCGCGCAGGCGCGATCCGTTGTAATCGGAGGCGCGAATGTCCACCTCATGGGTGCGCTGGCCGGCTGCGTTGAGCACGGAGAGCCCGAAGGACCCGTCGGTGCCGAGAGTGCTCGCGAAGCGCAGATCCAGGCGGAGCCGACCGGCTTGGGGCGTGCTGATCCGGTAGACATCGCAGTCGTAGAAATCGTTGTCGCAGGTCCCCGCCGGCCCGAACTTCGCGTTGACCGTGTCACCGAGCGGGAGCGTCTGCGCTTGCGCGGTCGAGTTGTTCGGCTCTTTCTCGGTGAGCGTCGCCCCCGCATCGGTCAGCAGCCCGCCGTCGGAAGTGGCCGGCGTCTCCGGCGTCCCCGCTCGGGGATCCCGCCCGTCCGCGTTCGGATCGACGGGGACCGTCCGGTCCGGATCATCGGCGGTGGGCTCGTCCGCGGTGTCGGGCACCCCGATCTCTTCTCCGACCTCCTCGTCGGGTGCGGAAACGTCCGTTCCGCCGGTCGGGGGAGTCTCCCGCCCCGGAGCGGTCGAATCCTCGACCGCTTCGTCGGGGGTCGCGCCGACTCCCGGAACGCTCTCCTCCTGCGCGACCGACGGCGCCGGGGGATCCTCGTCCGCATAGGCTGCCGGACTGAGCATGAGTCCGGAGATCACCAGGGCGACAGCGGCGGCGATCGCCGGAAGCCTGAGTCCGAAGAGTCTTCGAGAAGAGGGGGTTGCCATCGCTGCTCCATGCTCTAACATAGGCGCGCCCTATGCGTCACCTGACGCCGATGATATTCGGGGCGCGGGCGCGCGGGCGGTGTTCGGACCGGATCCGGAATATCCGAAAATCCGAACACCTGAGTGCCCGGGCTCGGCCCGGGTGCAGCGTCTCGAGACCGTGCTCGGGATCAGCCGCCGTGGGTCTGGGATCGGCGGAAGATATGCCGTGCGCCCGGAGGGCGGGCATATGTTCCGCAGATCCCAGATCCACCGCGGCGAGCGGGTCGGTCTCTCCCGCAGCGACGGGATCGATGGGACGTCACGAGGGGTGGTAGCGTACTGCTGTTCAGCAAGACCCAGAGCAAGGGAACGGAGCGGCCGGTGGCAGAGGCGCGGCAGGAGACCAGCCAGCAGGAGACGAAGCGCAGGATCGGCGGCATCGACCGGTACTTCCAGATCACGGAGCGGGGATCCACGTTCGCCGCGGAGATCCGGGGCGGTCTCGTGACCTTCGTCACGATGGCCTACATCGTGATCCTCAACCCGATCATCCTCACGAGCGGGGTGGACGTCGAGGGCAACACTCTCGCATTCCCGGCCGTGAGCGCCGTGACCGCCCTCACCGCCGGAGTGATGACGATCCTCTTCGGCGTCGTCTCCCGGCTGCCCTTCGGATTCGCCGCGGGGCTCGGGATCAACGCGTTCCTGGCGTTCTCCGTCGTGGGCCAGGTGACCTGGCCCGAAGCGATGGCGCTCGTGGTGATCAACGGTGCGCTCATCGTGCTGCTCGCGGCCACGGGGCTGCGCCGCATGATCTTCGACGCCGTCCCGGTGGAGCTGAAGCTCGCGATCACCGTCGGCATCGGCCTCTTCATCGCATTCATCGGCTTCGTCAACGCGGGCTTCGTGACGGCCACCGGCCAGGGATCACCGCCAGTCGGCCTCGGCATCGGCGGATCGGTCGTCACGATCCCGACGCTCATCTTCGTCGTGACGCTCGTGCTCACCGGCGTGCTGCTCGCCGCCAAGGTGAAGGGCGGCCTGCTCATCGGCCTCGTCGCGGGCACCGTCATCTCGGTCATCGTCGAGTCGGTCATCCACCTCGGGCCGCGTGTGGGCGCCGACGGCGAGATCGCGAACGAGGGCGGCTGGGGCCTCACCGTGCCCGAGCTCGGCGGCGCGCCGTTCGGTCTGCCCGATCTCAGCCTGATCGGCGCGGTCAGCTTCGACCTGGGCCGCGTCGGCGCCGTCACCATCGTGATGCTCGTGTTCACGCTGCTGTTCACCAACTTCTTCGACGCGATGGGCACCATGACGGGCCTCTCGCGCGAGGCCGGTCTGGCCGATGAGAAGGGCAACTTCCCGCGCCTGAAGTCGGCGCTCGTCGTCGAAGGCGTCGGCGCCATCGCGGGCGGTGTGACCTCCTCGTCGTCGAACACCGTGTTCATCGAGTCGGGTGCGGGCATCGGCGAGGGCGCCCGCACGGGTTTCGCCAACATCATCACGGGCCTCATGTTCCTGCTGGCCATGTTCTTCACGCCGCTCACGCAGATCGTGCCGACGGAGGTCGCGGCCGCGGCGCTCGTGATCGTCGGCGCCCTCATGATGGCGCAGATCAAGCACATCGATCTCAGCGACTTCCGCGTGCTGCTGCCGGTCTTCCTGACGGCAGCGGTGATGCCCATGACCTACTCGATCGCCAACGGCATCGGAGCGGGCTTCGTGGCCTGGGTGCTGGTGCACGCGCTCAGCGGCCGGGCGAAGCAGGTGCACTGGCTGCTGTGGGTGGTGGCCGCGGGCTTCGTCATCTTCTTCGCGCGCGGACCCATCGAGGCGCTGTTCGGAGTGTAGCGGCGCCCGCGTTAGCGCGGCTCCCGCGAGTGCTCGTGACGGCCGCTCGCCGCCCCGGTGCGCTGCCCCAGCAGGTGATCGAGCACGGGATCCAGCACATCGAGGCCGTCGCGCACCCCTCCCGGTGATCCCGGGAGGGTGATGACGAAGCTGTCGCCGGCGAACCCCGCGACGCCGCGCGTCAGCAGGGCCGCGGGCACGGTTGCCGCGCCGCGTCGTCGCAGCTCCTCGATGAGGCCGGGGATCTGCAGATCGAGCAGCGGAGCCACCTGCTCGGGCGTCTGGTCATCGGGGGAGACGCCGGTGCCGCCGGTGGTGACGATGACGGCGGGGGCGGTCGCGAGTGCATCGCGCAGCGCTTCCGCGACAGCGGCGCCGTCCGGCACGATCACGGGCGGGTCGACGGCGAAGCCGCGCTGGGCGAGCCATGCCGAGATCACCGGGCCGGTCAGGTCCTCCGCCGTCCCGGCGGCGGCCCGGGTCGACACGACGATGACAATCGCACGCCTCACTCGAGCGACCAATCGCCGCTCTTGCCGCCTGATTTCGCGAGCACTCGCGTATCGGTGATCGTCGCGTGCTTGTCGACGGCCTTGATCATGTCGTAGAGGGTCAGCGCGGCGACGCTCGCAGCCGTGAGGGCCTCCATCTCGACGCCGGTGACCCCGCGCGTCGTCACCGTGGCGAGGATCCGTACGCGGTCATCGGCCGTCTCGAAGTCGACGGAGAGTCTCGTCAGCGGCAGCGGGTGGCACAGCGGGATCAGCTCGGAGGTACGCTTGGCGGCCATGATGCCGGCGATCCGCGCGGTGCCCAGGGCCTCGCCCTTGGGCAGAGCCCCAGCCACGAGCAGCTCGACGACGTCTGCGCGGGTGACGAGCGTGGCCTCCGCGCGGGCCGTGCGCTTGGTGACGGCCTTCTCCGTGACGTCGACCATATGCGCGCTGCCGTCGCCGCGCAGGTGCGTGAGCCGCTGCTCCGGTGTCTCTTCAGCCATCGATCCTCCATATTTCGACCGGTGCGTTCTCGGGGAGAGCAGCGGTGCCGAGCGGCAGGTGCGCGAGCAGCTCGGCGTCGGCGAGGTCGCCGAGCAGATGCGATCCCGGCGCGGTCAGCGAGACGCGCCCGTCGGCCTCGATGCGGCCGCGCCGAACCTGATGCTTCTCCGGGGGAGATTCCACCGCGTGGGCGAGTCTGCGCTCCTCGCGCGGCCGGTGCTCGGGAAGCCCCGCGAGCGCGCGAAGCGTCGGCAGCAGGAACACCTCGGCGGAGATGAGCGCACTGACCGGGTTGCCGGGGAAGCAGACGACGGGCACCGACCGGCCCGAGAGATCGAGTGCGCCGAGACCCTGCGGTCCCCCGGGTTGCATCGCGAGGGTGACGAATTCCACGCCCGACGGCTCGAGGGCGTCGCGGACCACCTCGAACGCCCCCGCGCTGATGCCGCCGGAGGTCACGATGAGATCGGTCGCGGGCCCCTCCGCCTCGAGCGCCGCAAGCAACTGCTCGGCGCTGTCGCGGCTGCGCACGGTGCGTACGGAGGCCCCGACCGCCCGGAGCGCGGCGGCGAGCATCGGCGTGTTCGCGTCGTGGATCCGACCCGGGGCGAGTTCGTGCTCGCGAGGGGCGAGCTCATCGCCCGTCGAGCAGAGCAGCACGCGCAGTCTCGGGCGCACCGCGACGGTCGCGGTGCCGGAGAACGCGATCAGGCCGATTCTGGCGGGGGACAGGCGAGTGCCGGCCGGCAGGAGCTGCGTGCCCGCAGCCACGTCCTCGCCGGCCCTCCTGACGAAACGGCCGGCGGCGGTCGGGCCGGTGAAGGCCACCGTGCCCTCCGGCTCGGGGTCGCCGGCCCGGCTGAGCCGCGGGAATCGCGGCGGGAGGGTGTGCTCGATCGGCACCACGGCGTCGGCGCCGCTCGGGATCGCCGCCCCCGTCATGATGGGCGAGGCCGTGCCGGCCTCGTGCACGCCGGGAGGATCGCCCGCTGCGGTCGCGCGCGCGAGACGGAGAGCGACGTGGTGCTCCGGGCCGGCGGCCGCGAGATCGGCCGCGCGCACCGCGTAGCCGTCCATCTGGGAGTTGTCGAACGGCGGCAGCGGAGTCTCGGTGTGCAGCGGGCGTGCCGTCACGCGCCCGAGCAGATCGGGGGAGTCGACCTCGATCATCTCGGGCGGGGCGGCCTCCAGGCGCTCGACGATGGGCGCGAGCAGCGCACGCACCTCCAGCAGGTGCTCTTCGACCAGGCGGCGCATCTCGCTCACCCTCCCGCGAAGGGCGGCAGCACGTCGACGAGGGAGCCGCGGATCTCGCCACCGTCGCGGCGCACGGTGCCGTCGACGAGGAAGGATCCCGATCGCAGCACCTTGCGCATGGGCTCGCCGTAGCGCTGCCCGAGCTCGCTGCGCAATGCGTCGAGGGTGGGGGCCTGGGCGTCCCAGCGCTCCTCGTCCCGGCCCGCGGCGTCGGCCGCCGCGGCGAAGTAACGGACGGTGATCTGCGGCATACCGCCATGCTATCCGGTCGGGCGGAGCCGCCGGTTGAGCGGAGCGCGCAGCGCGGAGTCGAAACCGCTGGCCCTTGATTTCGACTCCGCTGCGCTCCGCTCAATCAGCGGGGTGGGGTGCGCTCCGCTTCGCTCGATCAGCGGGGCGGGTGCCGCTGCGCTCCGCTCAATCATCGGCTCGCTCGACCAGCGGTCCTACAATGGCCGCATGGGTGCGGAGCAGCAGGCACGGCCGGTGCCACTCGTCGGGCCGGTCGACGAGCTGAGCGAGGATCGGCGGGCACGGGCGCAGCGGCAGATCCTGCTGCCCGGCTTCGGCGAGCTCGCTCAGCGCCGGCTCAGCGCCGCGAGGGTGCTGGTGATCGGTGCGGGCGGGCTGGGGAGCGGCTGCGTGCCCTACCTGGCGGGAGCGGGGGTCGGCACGATCGGCATCGTCGACGATGACCGAGTGGAACTCTCGAATCTGCACCGGCAGGTGTCGCACGGCACCGCGGATATCGGCCGGTCGAAGGTCGCCTCGCTGGCGGAGACGGTGCGCGCGCTGGATCCCGGGGTGCGGGTCGAGCCCCACGAGATCCGGCTCACGGCGGAGAACGCCCTGGACGTGCTGCGCGGCTACGACCTCGTCATCGACGGGAGCGACAACTTCCCGACCCGCTATCTCGTGGCCGACGCGGCCGAACTCCTCGACCTCCCCCTCGTCTGGGGGTCGATCCTGCAGTATCACGGACAGGTCGGGATGTCCTGGCGCCCCCGGCATCCGGGGTATCGCGATCTCTTCCCGACGCCCCCTCCTCCGGAGGACGTGGTCGACTGCGGAACTGGGGGTGTGCTCCCCGGCCTCTGCGGCACGGTGGGGTCCCTGCTCGCGACGGAGGCGCTGAAGCTCATCGCCGGCATCGGAGAGCCGATGATCGGGCGCGTGCTCGTCTACGACGCGCTCGCGGCCCGCACTCGGGAGCTCTCGTTCGGCCGGGACCCGGCCGCGGAGCCCGTGACCGGACTGATCGATTACGAGCGGTTCTGCGCCGGGCCGGCCACCGAGCCGCCCGCGCTCGAGGCCGCCGATCTCGTCGACATGCTCGAAGCGGGCGAGACTCCTCGCCTGCTCGACGTCAGGACCCCTGACGAACGGCGGCGGCTGCGCATCAGCGGTTCCGACGCGCTGCCCCTCGCCGCACTCGAAGCGGGGGGCACGCCGGTCACGGGCCCGGTCATCGTCTACTGCGAGCGCGATCCGCGCTCGATCCGGGCGGTGAGGATCCTCACCGAACGCGACGGCATCGATGCACGATTCCTGCGCGGCGGGATCCGCGCGCTCGCGCAGCTCGCGCCGCAGCTCCTGGAGGGAAGCGCCCGCGAGGAGACCGATCGGCTCTGAGGCCGGATCCTCAGTCGGTCTCGTACACGCCGGAGACCGTTGCGCTGACCGTGATCTCCGCGATCGTGACCTCCGCCGGGGCATCGCCGAACGCGCCGGCCGCGGCGAACCGAGCTTGTGCCGGGAAGGGCGTCGAAGGCGCATCTGAGACGCTGACGACGGTGCCGATCCGCCTGCCCAGTGCGGTCGCGTAGTCCTCGGCGATCATGCGCGCCTCGCCCACAGCGGCTGCGCGTGCGCGCCGCTCGTGCGCGCGACGGGACGCCTCGGTGAGCGTCCAGTCGACGTCGGTCGTGAGCCCGGCCTCGGCGAATTCGGTGACGAGCTCGCTCACGAGGGCGAGGTTCGACAGCTTGATGCGCACCCGGCTCGACGTCGTGTGCTCGATGACGACCTGCTGCTGGCTTCCCTGGGCGTACGTCTTGTGCGCCCAGGTGCTGACGGGATCCGCCGCGTGCCAGGTGGCGTCCCCGTTCGCCCGCAGCTGCTCGGCGCGCTGCACGGTCCAGTTGTGCACGCGCGTCGCGTCGGCGATGCTCGCCGACCGGTCGCGCGAGGTCGCTGTGACACGTGCGGTGATGGTTGCTCGCTCCGCTGGGAAGTGCTCCTCGCTGGTGCCCGTCGCGTGAATCGTCGTCATACCTCACGGTAACATCGCGAGAGCGGCTGATCGACCCGCGTTCGCGCGGGGCCGGATTCGCTGCGGCGCTGGGGGCGCGTCACACGCCCGTCGCGTCTATGGTGAAGTGAGCGCTCGCTCCGATCGGAAAGAATCCATGCCCCAGTCCTATGCCCGTGTCACCGCGCAACCGATCGACGAGGCGGCGGTGCGCGCCGCCGTCGAATCGCCGGAGTGCGGTGCACTCGTGCTCTTCCACGGCGTGATCCGCAACCACGACGGCGGAGCGCAGGTGCGCTCGCTCGACTACAGCGCGCACCCCGACGCCGAACGCCTGCTGGGCGAGCTGATGCGCGACGAAGCCGAACGCACCGGCCTGCGCCTCGCCGCGGCGCACCGCATCGGCTCGCTCGGGATCGGCGACGCCGCCCTGATCGCGGCGGCATCGGCTCCCCATCGCGGTGAGGCCTTCGCAGCGATCGAGCGCCTGGTCGATCGGATCAAGCACGAGGTGCCGATCTGGAAGCGGCAGCACTTCGCCGACGGCGCCTCGGAGTGGGTCGGACTGTAGCGGGTTCCGGGGCTCGCTGTTCCCGTCATCCTGCGTGCGCGGAATGCTGAGGCGGAACGCGCCAGCGTTCCGCGCATTCCACGGTGGCGCTACCGCGCCAGTGCGAGCCGCAGGATCTCCGCCGGTTGAGCGAGCGGAGCGAGTCGAAACCGAGTGCGCAGGGTTTCGACTCGGCTGCGGCTCGCTCAACCGGCGGGGTGCCTCAACCGCCGATGTAGGACATCTCGATGCGGGGTCCGGCATCCGCCTGCGCACCGCGGGCGCGCAGCTCGGAGTAGTGGTCGTCCCGCCCGCGCCACACCCCGGCGAGGGTCTCGGCGATCAGCGTATCGTCGGTGCCCTCCCGCAGCAGCGCGCGCAGATCCGTCCCCGAGGTCGCGAAGAGGCAGGTGTAGAGCTTGCCCTCGGCGGAGATCCTGGCGCGGGTGCAGGAGCCGCAGAAGGCCCCGGTGACGCTCGAGATCACGCCGATCTCACCCGATCCATCGCGATATCGCCAGCGCTTCGCGGTCTCCCCGGGATGCGAAGCGGGAAGCGGGTCCAGCGGGTGCGCCTCGTCGATGCGGCGGACGATCTCCGCCGAGGGCACCACGTCGTCGAGCGCCCAGCCGTTCGATGATCCCACGTCCATGTACTCGATGAACCGCAGCGTGCGCCCCGTGCCCTTGAAGTGCTCCGCCAGGATCAGGATCTCGTCGTCGTTGACCCCGCGCTTGATCACCGCGTTGACCTTGATCGGACCGAGGCCGGCCGCCTCGGCGGCGGCGATCCCGTCGAACACGCGGGACAGCGGAAAGCGAACGTCGTTGATCGCCTGGAAGCGTGACTCGATGAGCGAGTCGACCGAGACCGTCACCCGTTGCAGTCCGGCTCGACGGAGCGCCTCCGCCTTCACGGGAAGCGCCGAGCCGTTCGTCGTGAGTGCCAGGTCGAGCGGAGCGCCCTCCGGCGTCCGCAGTTCCGCGAGCTCCGCGATGAGCTCCTCGATGCCCTTCCGCAGCAGCGGCTCACCGCCCGTCAACCGGAGCTTGCGCACGCCGAGCCCGACGGCGATCCGCGCGACACGGACGATCTCGGGGAAGCTCAGCAGCTGGTCGTGCTCGAGGAACCGGTAGTCCCGGCCGAAGATCTCCTTCGGCATGCAGTAGACGCAGCGGAAGTTGCAACGATCGGTCACCGAGATCCGCAGATCCCGGAGCGGCCGATGCCGCGCGTCGAGGAGCCCGGTCGAGGGCAGGCGTCGAACAGGGGGACCCGATGCCGGATCTGACGACATCGCCGCATCACCTCGATCCTCGAACGCGCACTCCGTGCCCGAGTGCGATCCGCACCCGTATCCAGACCCTAACACCGCGCCCTGAGGAGGCCCGTTGTTCAGTCAGGATCCGTCGCCGGTCTCGGGATCGCGAAGCGTACGTCCTCCGCCGAGATCTCGAGGCGCACCCGCGACCCGGAGGAGAGCCAGGGCTCGAGCGCGCCGGAGAGGGGGAGTTCCGCCGCGAACCCGGCCCAGCCCGAGCACTCGACGCGGAAGCCGGCGGGGCTCGCCGAGACGGCTCGGATCGTGTCGCTCCACGAATTGATCGTGCGAGCCGCGTCGTCCGGCTCGGGCGCGCGGGGTTGATCCTCCGGAGCGATGCGCACCGCCGACGGTGCGAAGCTCGCGACCGCGCGCTCGCCCGCGGCCGGCAGCTCCCCGCTTCCGCGGAGCTCCGACAGCGGGGCGGTCGCGAGCCGCAGCGCCCCGTTCGGGGAAGCGACGCCCTCGACCAGCACTCTGCCGGTGAACTCGGCGGCGAATGGGCTGGCCGGGGCGCCGAGCACCTCGGCGACCGTTCCCGATTGGCCGATTCCGCCATGCTCGAGCACCAGCACGCGGTCGGCGAGCGCGATGAGATCGACCGGGTCGTGCGTCACCAGCACCACGGGGATCCCCAGCCGATGCTTCTCCGTCGCGACGAGCCCGCGGAGGTCGTCGCTGCTCACGACGTCGAGCGCGGCGAACGGCTCGTCGAGCAGCAGCGCCTCGGGTCCGGCGGCGAGTGCGCGGGCGATCGCGACGCGCTGCTGCTGACCGCCCGAGAGCTGGTGCTCGTGCGCGGATCCCCGTCCCGGCAGGCCGATGCGCTCCAGCCACTGCTCGGCCGCCGCGTCGGCGGAACGTCGACGTGTGCCCTGGGCGCGAGGCCCGAACGCGATGTTGGAGCGGGCGTCGAGGTGCGGGAAGAGCCGGGCGCGCTGATCCAGGTGCCCGATGCGACGATCGGCCCGGGGGATCCTGACCTCGGGCGAGCCGGGCTCGCGCGCGCACAGTACTCGTTCGCCGAGCGACACCCGCCCGGCGGCGATGCGGTGCGTTCCCGCGATCGATCCGACCAGCGTCGATTTTCCGGAGCCGTTCGCCCCGATCACTCCGAGCACCTCGCCCGGATCGACCCGCGCGGCCGCGTGCAGCGCGAAACGGCCGCGCTGCACGAGCACCTCGAACGAGAGCCCGCCGGTCACAGCTCTGCCCTCGACGGGCGCGAGCGCATGAAGAGCAGCGCGATGATCGCGACGAACACCAGGAGCAGCGAGAGCGTCAGCGCCGTGTCCTGGGTCACGCCGGCGCCGTTGAACGCGGTGTAGATGGCGAGCGGCATGGTGCGTGTGGTGCCGGCGGCGTTGCCCGCGAACAGGGCGGTCGCCCCGAACTCACCGAGCGCTCGGGTGAAGCAGAGGATCGCTCCGGCCGTCAGGCTGGGCGCGAGCAGCGGCAGCGTCACTCGCCGCAGCACCGTCCACGGCTTCGCTCCGAGGCTCTCCGCAGCGCGTTCGTAACCGCTGTCGATGCTGCGCAGCGCCCCCTCGACCGCGATCACCAGGAAGGGGAGCGCGACGAAGGTCTGCGCGATGATCACGGCCGCGGTGGTGAACGGGATCCGCACCCCGATGCTCTCGAGGGCCTCGCCGGCCACCCCGCCCCTGCCGAGCAGCGAGAGCAGCGCCAGCCCGCCGACGAGCGGCGGCAGCACGAGCGGGAGTGTGGTGAGCGCGCGGAGCACTGTCGCGAGCGTGCCCTCTGCGCGGGCGATCACCAGCGCGAGTGGGAGCCCGAGCACGATGCACAGCGCCGTGGCGATCGTCGCGGTGACGAGCGAGAGGCCGAGCGCGCTGAGGGCCTCCGGAGAGACGATGGTGGCGGGCACCAGGGCCCAGTCGACCCGGATGAACAGCGCTGCGAGCGGCAGCAGGAGCACCGCGGCCGCCAGCCCGGCCGGTATGAGCACCGCCGGAGGCAGCACCGTGCGGTCGTCGGCCGAGCGGGCCGAGCGGCTGCTGCTCGAGCGTTCGGAGCCGTCGCCGATTGAGCGAGCGGAGCGAGTCGAAATCAAGACCCCATCACCCCATCACTTCGAATCCCGATCCCGCGCCCGATCCAGAGCCCGCCCGTTGCGCCGAGCGACTCACGCCGCTCGGAACCCGAGCTCCTCGAAGAGGCGCTGTGCTTCCTCAGAGCCCATGAACTCGACGAACGCCGCGGCGGCCTCGGGTGACGCGGACCCGACGACGGGAGCGATCACGTAGCTTCCGGCCACGTCCTCGGATCCCGCGATGGGGATGCCCTCGACCTCGCCCTCGGAGCGCAGCACGTCGGAGTGGTACACGAGGCCGGCGTCGGCCTCGCCGCCGCGCACCTTGGTGAGCACCGCGGTCACGTTCTGCTCCTCGCTCGCGGGCGTGAGGGGCACGCCGTCGCGGTCGAGCAGGGTCTTCGAGGCGGTGCCGCACGGGACCTCGGCGGCGCAGACCACGACCACCGGGTCAGCGCCGTCCGCCGCGGGCCTCGCGAGATCCGCCAGGGTCTCGATGCCGAGCGGATTGCCCGGCGCGACGGCGATCACCAGCTCGCTCGTGGCGAAGACGACCGGCTCTCCGTCGGCGAGGTCGCCGTCGACGATCTTCTGCATGTTCGCCTCGTCGGCCGAGGCGAACACGTCGGCGCCCGCTCCGCCCATGATCTGGGTCGCGAGCACCGATGAGCCGTCGAAGGTGAGGGTGAACGCCACGCCCGGATGCTGTTCGGTGAAGGCCTCGGCCAGTTGCTCGAACGCGGGCTGCAGCGACGCGGCGGCGTAGACCGAGAGCTCGCCCTGCAGCTCGTCGATCGCCGGGGCTTCACTCTCGACCGGGATCTGTGCCGCCTGCGGGGAGCAGCCGAGCAGGAGGAGCGTTGCCGCTCCCAAGATCGCCGTCGCGGCGAAGCGACCGTGTCGTGAACGTACAGGCATGATTCCTACCTCTTCTCGGTCTCGATGATGACGGTGGTCGCCTTGACGATCGCGGTGGCCCGGGAGCCCACCTTGAGGTCGAGCTCTCTGAGCGCCTCGGCCGTCATTAGGGAGACCACACGATTGGGGCCGCACTGCAGCTCGACCTGAGCGACCAGGCCCGAGCTCTCGACCGCGGTGACGATGCCGGTGAAGCGGTTCCGCGCGCTGCGGCGCACAGAGGAATCCTCGTGCGCCGCCGGGGCGATCGCGAGGGCTCTTGCGGCGAGGGATCGCCCCGATACCACCTGGCGGCCGGAGGCGTCGACGGAGGATTTCAGGTTCCCATCCGCAGCCCATCTGCGGATGGTGTCATCGCTCACTCCGATCAGAGCGGCGGCCTCGCTGATCCGGAAATGCGTCATGATACGCAGTCTAGATCCGCATCTGCGGAGATGGAACCGGGCGAGCGTTGACTTCACAAGAAAACAGGCGTACCGTCCGAATGAGAGACCGACCCGTGCGTCAGGGAAGGGGTTGGTACAGCACCAGGGGGATGACCCCTCAGGCGTCCTCCGAACCTCTTCAACGCAATGGAGCGAGGGTGGAAGACCATGGGTCATGTCGGTTTGCTGTACGTCGGAGCCGTTCTGTTCGTGAACGGGCTCATGCTGCTCGGCCTCATACCGGGCAAGGCCGCCGCGGCGATGAATCTGTTCGTGGGCGGAATGCAGGTGGTCTTCCCCACGCTGATCATCCTGCAGTCGGGAGGAGATCCCGCGGCGGTACTGGGCGCCTCTGGCCTCTACCTCTTCGGATTCACGTATCTCTATGTGGCGTGGAATCAACTCACTGGCGCCACCGGTGAGGGCCTCGGATGGTTCTCCCTCTTCGTCGCCGCCTGCGCCGTCGTCTACGGCACTCTGCAGTTCACGATGTTCAGCGACCCCGTCTTCGGGATGATCTGGTTCTCGTGGGCGGTGCTCTGGTTCCTGTTCTTCCTCGTGCTGGCGCGCGGCAAGGAGGCACTCACGCGACGCACCGGGTGGTTCACGCTGCTCCTCGGCATCTTCACGGGCGCGATCCCCGCGATGCTGCTGCTGACCGGAGGGTATGTCACAGGACCCGTGGAGGGGATCGTCGCCGCGATCATCGGCGTCGTGCTCTTCGGGATCGCCTGGGTGCTGGGTCGGCCCGTCGCGGTGTCGCGACCGCAGGAGGAGGCCGTCGAGGTCTGAGCACGAGATCCGATCCCCACCCGTCCCGCAGAGAAAGGTCGACCGCATTGCCCAGTTACTCGTTCCAGTGCTCGGAGGGGTGCCGCTTCGATGCCCTGTACCCGATGTCCGAGGTTCCGAGGGAGACGAGCTGCCGAGTGTGCGGCGGATCGGCCAAGCGCGCGATCACGGCTCCCCACCTCTCGGTGGCGGGAGGATCGGCCTACAGGCTCATCGACGATGCGGCTCGCAGCGCGCACGAGCCGGCCGTCGTGGACCGATTACCCGCCCGCGGACCGGGCAGATCCCAGCCCGTCACCACCAATCCGCTGCACGCCAAGCTGCCGAGGTCCTGAACCGCCGAGACCAACGAATACGGGTCGGCGAAGGTGCCGATCCTGAGGAAACAAGGAGAGGTAACGATGCCAGAACACATATTCAAACTCGACTCGTCGAAGAGATTCACCGACCAGGAGAAACTCGGGCACAACCGCTGGCACCCGGAGATCCCGCCGGTCGCGACGGTCAAGCCGGGCGACAGCTTCCGCGTCGACTGCCGCGAGTGGTTCGACGGGGCGATCGTCAACGACGACTCGGCGCAGGATATCCTCGATGCTCCGCTGCTGACCGTGCACACGCTCAGCGGACCCTTCCGTGTCGAGGGGGCGAAGCCGGGCGACCTGCTGGTCGTCGACATCCTGGATGTCGGCCCGATCCCGCAGGAGGACTCCGGACCGCTCGCGGGGCAGGGCTGGGGATACACCGGCATTTTCTCCACGAACAACGGAGGCGGGTTCCTCACGGAGCAGTTCCCCGACGCCTACAAGGCGATCTGGGACTTCTCCGGACAGACGGCCACTTCCCGGCACGTGCCCGGCGTCTCGTTCACCGGGATCATCCACCCGGGGCTCATGGGAACCGCACCCTCAGCGGAGCTGCTCGCGAAGTGGAACGCGCGTGAGGGCGCGCTGATCGCGACCGATCCCGACCGGGTGCCGCCGCTCGCGCTGCCGCCCGAGGCGGAGCACGCGGTTCTCGGCGGCGTGCCGAGGGACGAGTGGGGGCGCGTGGGATCGGAGGCCGCACGCACCGCACCGCCGCGCGAGAACGGAGGCAACCAGGACATCAAGAACTTCACGAAGGGAACGCGAGTCTTCTACCCGGTGTTCGTCGACGGGGCCAACCTGTCGATGGGCGACCTGCACTTCTCGCAGGGCGACGGCGAGATCACCTTCTGCGGAGCGATCGAGATGGGCGGGTTCATCGACCTGCGCGTCGACATCATCCGCGGGGGCATGGAGACCTACGGCGTGAGTGAGAACGCCATCTTCGTGCCGGGCAACGTCGACCCGCAGTACAGCCACTGGCTGGCGTTCTCGGGCACCTCGGTGACGCTCGACGGCGAGCAGAAGTATCTCGATTCGCACCTGTCCTACCAGCGGGCGTGTCTGCACGCCATCGACTACCTGACCAAGTTCGGATACAGCCCGGAGCAGGCGTACCTGCTGCTCGGCGCCGCTCCGATCGAGGGCAGGCTCTCGGGTGTGGTCGACATTCCCAACTCGTGTTCGACGGTGTACATACCGGTGGAGATCTTCGACTTCGACCCGCGGCCCTCCTCCGCCGGGCCGTTCCAGATCGACCCGGGGATCGGAGCCCCCACTGCGGCGAACAAGTAGGAGCCGTGCGACGGTCGAGCCCGGGGCATCCGCCCCGGGCTCCGCTGTGTTCGCTGCCTCACCGTCATCCTGCTCGAATCGTAGATCTGGGCGATTGAGGCGCGTCAAGAGGGACCTTGGTTTCGACTTGCTTCGCTCGCTCAACCGGCGGGGCGTGCTCCGATCACACCACGGCGGGGCGGCCGACGCCGGCCGGTGCGTGCGACGGCTCGAGCCGGATGACGATGGCCTTCGACACCGGGGTGTTGCTCTCGAGGGCGGTGCTGTCGAGCGGCACGAGCACGTTGGCCTCCGGGAAGTAGGCGGCCGCGCAGCCGCGCGCGGTCGGGAACGCGACGGCCCGGAAACCGCGGAGCACCCGGTCGGGCTCGTCCTTCCACTCGCTGAAGATGTCGACGCTCTGGCCGTCCTCGAGCCCGAGTTCGGCGAGATCGTCCGGGTGGACGAAGATCACGTAGCGGCCCTTCTTGATGCCGCGGTAGCGATCGTTCAGGCTGTAGATGGTCGTGTTGAACTGGTCGTGCGAGCGCACCGTCTGCAGCAGCAGTCGTCCCGGCGGGCAATCGACGTGCTCGAGCTCGTTGACCGTGATGCGGGCCTTGCCGGTGTCGGTGTTGAAGGTCCGCGAGTCGCGCGGGCCGTTCGGCAGCACGAAACCGTCCCGGGTGCGCGTCTTCTCGTTGTAGCTCTCGCAGCCCGGGACGACCCGGGAGATGTGATCCCGGATCACGTCGTAGTCGCGGATCATCGAGAGCCAGTCGATGCCGTGACGGTCCCCGAAGACGGCATGGCCGAGGCCGGCGACGATCGCGGTCTCCGATCGCACCTGATCCGAGATCGGGGGGATCTGGCCGTGCGAGGCGTGCACCGCGCAGACCGAGTCCTCCACCGTGACGTACTGCGGACCCGAGACCTGCATGTCGATCTCGGTGCGGCCGAGCACGGGCAGGATCAGCGCCTCCTCGCCGGTGATGACGTGGGAGCGGTTAAGCTTCGTCGACATCTGCACGCTGAGGCGGGTCTTGCGCATCGCCGACTCCGCGAGGTTGGTGTCGGAGATCGCGCCGAGCAGGTTGCCGCCGAGCCCCATCCACACCTTGATCTTCCCCTGATCCAGGGCGCGGATCCCGTGCACCGCGTCGACGCCGTGATCCCGCGGCGGTTCGAACCCGAATTCCTCGCCGAGCGCGTCGAGGAAGGAGTCGGGCATCTGCTCCCAGACGCCCATGGTGCGGTCTCCCTGCACGTTGCTGTGCCCGCGGATCGGGGAGGCGCCCGCCCCGGGCTTGCCGATGTTGCCGCGCAGCAGCAGCAGGTTGATGATCTCCCGGATGGTGTCGACGCCCTTGCGGTGCTGCGTGATGCCCATCGCCCAGCAGATGATGACCCGATCCGAATTCAGATAGCGCGCCGCCAGCTCGTCGATCTCCGAAACGGGCACGCCGGTCGCGCGCGCCACCTCCTGCTCGTCGAGGCGGTCGATGTGCTCCTGGAAGGCCTCGAAGCCGTCGCAGTGGCGATCGAGGAAGTCGTGGTCGAGCACCGTGCCGGGGTTCGCGCGCTCGGCGTCGAGCACACGCTTCGAGACGGCCTGCAGCAGCGCCATGTCGCCGCCGGAGCGGATCTTGATGAATTGATCGGCGATCTGCGTCGCCTTGCCGAGGTAGCCGCGGATCCGCTGCGGATCCTTGTACCCGATCAGCCCCGCTTCGGGCAACGGGTTGATCGCGACGATCCTCGCGCCGTTCTCCTTCGCCTCCTGCAGTGCGGTGAGCATGCGGGGGTGGTTGGTGCCGGGGTTCTGGCCCATGATGATGATCAGGTCGGATTCGCCGAAATCCTTGTAGGCGATTGTCGACTTGCCGATCCCGACGGTGTGGCTCATGGCGGTGCCGGTCGACTCGTGGCACATGTTCGAGCAGTCGGGGAGGTTGTTGGTGCCGAGCACGCGCGCGAAGAGCTGGTAGATGAACGCCGCCTCGTTGGAAGCGCGGCCGCTCGTGTAGAAGGCGGCCTCGTTCGGGTCGTCGAGGGCGTGCAAGTGGTCGGCGATCAGCTTGAACGCGGCGTCCCACCCGATCGGCTCGTAGTGATCCGACCCCTTGGCCTTGTAGACGGGCTCGATCAGGCGGCCCTGCATGCCGAGCCAGTACTCGGTCTTGTCCTCCAGGGAGCTGATCGGATGCTCCCGCCAGAACGAGCGCTCCACCTTCAGCGGCGTCGCCTCCCAGGTCACCGCCTTGCCGCCGTTCTCGCAGAACTCCGCGATCTTGCGATGGTCGGGATCCGGCCACGCGCAGCTCATGCAGTCAAAGCCGTCCTTGTGGTTGATCTTCGTCATGAGCTTTGCGGTGCGGGCGAGGCCCATGTGCGTGAGGGCGGGTTCCATCGAGTGGAAGACGCCGCCGAGACCGGCGGCGTACGTCTTCGGCGCCGACACCTCGATGTCGGCGTCCGAGAAATCGTCTTCCGGGGCCCTGGGAGTCATGAGCGATCTGCCTTCTGGAGGTGGGGCGCGCGATCTTCGGCGCGCGGGGGAGCGGGAGGGTCGGGGTCCCGGATCGCGGCTTCGTCCGTCACACGATCCGGCCGACTGTAGAGCACCATCGAGGGGCCGCGCAGAAAACCGGCCAGGGTGAGCCCGGCATCGGCCGCGAGTTCCACGGCGAGCGACGAGGGCGCCGAGACGGCGGCGAGCATCGGGATGCCGGCCATGAGGGCCTTCTGGGTCAGCTCGAAGCTCGCGCGGCCCGAGACCATGAGCACGCATCCCCTGCCGGGGAGCCGGTCGTGCCGCAGCGCCCAGCCGATCACCTTGTCGACGGCGTTGTGGCGTCCGACATCCTCGCGCAGCACGAGCATCTCGCCGGTGCGTCCGTCGAAGAGGGCTGCCGCGTGCAGGCCGCCGGTGCGCTCGAACACCGCCTGTTGGGCGCGCAGCGCATCGGGGAAGCCGGTGAGCATCGTCGCGTCGATGACGAGCGGATCGTCGTCGACGGCGTAGCGCGTCGCCGTGTGCACGGCCTCGATGCTCGCCTTGCCGCAGAGCCCGCACGCGCTCGTCGTGGTGAAGTTGCGCTGGAGGCTCGGATCAGGCGGCGGCACGCCGGGCCCGAGCGTCACGTCGAGCACGTTGTAGGTGTTGGGCTCGCCGTCGCTCGAGCAGTGGATCGCCGCCATGAAGTCGCCGCTGCGATGGATCACGCCCTCGGAGACGAGGAACCCGGCTGCGAGATCGATGTCGTTTCCCGGGGTGCGCATCGTCACGGCGAGCGAGCGGCCGAAGACCCGGATCTCGAGCGGTTCCTCGACCGCGAGGAAATCCGCTCGCTCGATTCGGGATCCGCCTGCGGTGAGGCGGGTCACCCTGCGACGAGCGGCGATACGGGACACACTCCTTGGATAGCATTGAATGGCGGCCGGGGCAAGGCCGGCATCGGCCGGACTCACAGGCTCAGGCGCGACGAAGGGGCGGCCCGGATGCGGATCACGGTGGAGGAGCATCTCGCGTGGATCCTCGCGGCCATCGAACCGCTGCCCGAGCGCGAGGTTCCCGTGCGCGACGCGTACGGTCTGACCTTGGCCGAGACGGTGCGCGCCCGCTACGCGCTGCCGCTCTGGCACAACTCGGCCATGGACGGCTACGCGCTGCGTTCAGCCGACGTCGCCGCGGCCTCCGACGCGACGCCCGTCGAGCTGCGGGTGATCGGGGAGGTGGCCGCGGGCAGCGCCGCCGACCCGGCGATCGCTCCGGGCTCTGCGGTGCGGATCATGACGGGCGCGCCGGTGCCGAGCGACGCCGACACCGTGGTGCCCGTGGAATCCACACGCGGAGAGCGCCCTGAGAATCCGTGGGCGGACCGCACCGTGCGGGTCTTGGTGCCGGCGCCAGCCGGGGCGAACATCCGGCGCCGCGGTGAAGACGTCGCGGAGGGGGGCGTCATCGCCCGGACGGGGCAATCGCTCGGGGCGGCGAGGCTCGCCGCGCTCGCCGCAGCCGGTGCCGATCGGGTGGTGGTGCGGGAGCGGCCGCGCGTCGCGGTGCTCGCGACGGGATCGGAGCTGCGCGGCGCCGGTGAGGAATTGGAGAGGGGGCAGATCCCCGAGTCGAACTCGTTGCTCATCGCGGGTCTGCTGCGCGAGCTGGGGATCGAACCCGTCGAAGTGCGGCGCAGCGCCGACGATGCGGCGAGCCTCGCGCAGCAGCTGCGGGATCTCGGATCCCACTGCGACGTCATCGTGACGACCGGCGGGGTGGGGCCGGGGCGGCACGACGTCGTGCGGATCGCGCTCGAGGCGGAGCCCGGGGTACGGGCCGTGCGCGTCGCGGTGCGGCCGGGTCAGCCGCAGTGCGCGGGCCGGCTCTCGAGCGGTGCGTTCGTCTTCGCCCTGCCGGGAAACCCGGTGAGCGCCGCCGTCAGTTTCGAGCTCTTCGTGCGCCCGGCGCTGCTCGCGGTTCAGGGGCGCAGCGAGGTGCACCGGCTCCGCCTGCCGGCTCGTGCCGCGGCACCCTGGCGCGGAGCTGTCGGACGCTTGCAGGTGCTGCCCGTGGTGGTGACCGAGGATGCCGCGGGGCTGCTCTGCGCCCCCGCGGTCGACCCGAGCGGCGTCTCCCACGCCGTCGGCGGCCACGGCGGCGCGAACGGCTACGCGCTTGTCGCGGCCGATCGTGGCGACGTGGCCGCGGGGGAGACCGTGTCCGTGATCCTGGTGGCGTCGTGATGATCTCGGGGCTCGACGCCGTGGTGCTCGCCGGAGGGCGCGGCAGCCGGCTGGGCGGAGCGGACAAGGCCGTGATCGCGCTGCGCGGCGAGCGGCTGGTGGATCGCGCCGTAGCGTCCGCGAGAGTGTCCGGGGCCGGGCGCATCGTGGTGGTCGGGCCCGAGCACACCGGATCGGAGGGGGCCCTGGTCGTGCGAGAGGAGCCGCCGTTCGCCGGCCCGCTGGCCGCGCTCGCCGCAGCGCTCCCGCACCTGCGCGCCGACTGGCTGCTGCTGCTCTCCTGCGATCTGGTGCACCCCGACGCCGTGTGCGCGCTGCTGCTCGAACAGCTGAGCCGATTCGAGAACGAGAACGAGAGCCTCGACGGCGTCGTGCTGCAGGACGAGGACGGCCGGGATCAGTGGTTGGCGGGGGCCTATCGGGTCGCGGCGCTGCGCGGGGGCCTGCGGGCGACCGGGGACGATCTCGAGAACGCACCGCTGCGGGCGCTGCTCGGCGGGCTGCGGTTGCAGCGGATCGACGCGCCGCGCGGGACGACCACCGACATCGACGAACCGGCCGACCTCGAACGCGCGGTCGGGGCGGCGGCCGCCCCGCCGGTTGAGCGGAGCGCGGAGCGCGGAGTCGAAACCCGGCCGGCCGATGCCCTTCAGCCCCCAGAACGAACGAAGGAGACCCCCATGAGCACTCCGAAGCACCTGCCCCCCGAAGCGCTGGATCAGTGGCTGGCCGCGGCGGCAGCCGAGCTCGGCCTCGATCCCGAGGCGGTGTCGATCGCCACCGTGCTCGATGTGGCGCGCGACGTGGCGCACGACGTCGCCCGTCCCGCGGCACCGCTGTCGACCTTCCTGCTCGGCCTGGCGGTCGGGCGCTCGGGAGACCCGGAGGCGCTGCAGGCGCTGGCGGCGCGGATCACCGCCCGGGCGGCCGAGTGGAAGACCGCCGCGGGCGGAGACTCCGCCGGTTGAGCGAGGTCATCCTGTGCGAGTTTGCGGGTCGTATGACTCTCTCGTCATCCTGCGCGAGGAACGAGTCGCAGGATCCACACGCCTGGATCCTGCGACTCGCTCCGCTCGCGCAGGATGACGGGGTGGGGCTGCCCAGGACGACGGGGTGGGGCTGCGCAGGATGACGGGGTGAGGCCCTAGTTGCCGAGCACCTTCTGGTAGGCCTGCGAATAGCGGTTGTCCTCCTGCGCCGTCAGCGACCGCATATCGAAGATGCGCTTCGACATCTCGGCGTCCGGGAAGATGAGCGGGTTCTCCGCCAGCTCGGGGGTGTCGCTGTTCGCCATGGCCTCCTGCGCTCCGGCGACCGGGGTCACGTACTGCACGTACGCGGCCACCTGTGCGGCGACCTCGGGCTCGTAGTAGTAGTCGATGAGCTCGTGCACCTGCTCGAAGGACTTCGTCGCGAGGGGCATCGAGAAGGAGTCGATGAAGACGGAGGCTCCCGAGTCGGGCACCACGAACTCCCAGATCTCCTCACCGGCCTCCTCGTTGAGGATCGCGATGTCGCCCGACCACGCCATGCCGGCCCAGACGGTCTCCTGCTCGAGATCCTGCGTGTAGGAGTTGCCCTTCACCGTGGCGACCTGGCCGTTGTTGATCTGCTCCCTGACGACGTCGAGGGCCGCCTCGAACTCGTCGTCGCCCCAGTCGCCCTCGATATCGACGCCCTGCTCGAGCATGACGAGGGCGAGGGTGTCGTCCTGCTCCGTCAGCAGGTTGACCTTGCCCTTGAGATCGGGCGACCACAGGTCGGAGACCTCGCGCACCCCCTTCGGATAGAGCTGCGTGTTGTAGACCAGGCCGGTCATGCCCGCCTGGTACGGGATCGTCCACGTGCGGTCGGGATCGAAGGAGGCGTGCTGCACCATGTCGATCATCTGCGCATCGACGTTGGGCAGCAGACCGCGATCGAACTCCCGCAGCTGCTCCTGCTCGAGCAGGCGCACGATCGTGGTGTCGGACGGCACGAAGACGTCGTAGCCGGTGTCCTGCTCCAGCTTGAGCTGATCCTTGATCTTGGCGACGAAGGTCTTGTTGTCGTCGATGTCCTCGAAGTACTCGACGCGGATGTTCGTCTGCTCCATGAAGTCGTTCAGCGACGGCCAGTCCCCGGTCTCCTCGTCGTAGTCGAGGTAGTAGGTCCAGTTCGCCCAGCGCACGGTTCCGCCGGAGCCGTCACCCGGCCCGCTGGGACCGGCGCACGCCGCGAGGGAGCCGGCGCCCAGCAGCGCGGCTCCGAACGAGGCTCCCCGCAGCAGCTGACGGCGGTTCATCTGCGCGGCACGGGCTCGGCGTACGAGTTCCTGGACGATGGGGTCGGTCGACTGACGGGGCATGTCTCCTCCTTTGGAAACGGTTCCGCTCGGGCGGCGTGACTCTGCGTCTATCCTCACACAGTCGGCTCCCGATGTAAACGTGAGTGTCAATAACGTTTACATCGGAGGATCACGCCTCCTCGATCACGCCCCCAGCACGACCGAGCGAAGCTCTTCGACGATCGCGGGCGCACCCGCGAAGACGAACGGAGTTCCCGGCCGCGTCGTGTCGTCGCGTCCGATGATCGCGGCGCCCGCCTCCTCGGCGATGAGCGCGCCGGCCGCGTAGTCCCACGGCTGCAGGCCCAGCTCGTAGTAGGCGTCGAGGCGGCCCGTCGCGAGGTTGCAGAGATCGAGGGCCGCGGATCCGATGCGGCGGATGTCCCGTGCGAGCGGCAGCAGGCGGGACACCATCTCGGCCTGCTCGCTGCGACGCTCCGCCGTGTACCCGAAGCCGGTGCCGACCAGCGCGGTGGCGAGATCGGACTTGCCCGACCCTGCGATGGGGGAGCCGTTCAGGCGCGCGCCGCCGCCCTCCCACGCGTCGAAGAGCTCGCCCGTGCGTGGGTTGAACACCGCGCCGGCGATGGATCGTCGCCCGTCGGCGTATGCCGTCTCGTCGCGCACGGTGGCGGCGATGCTCACCGCGAACGCGGGGATGTCGTACAGGTAGTTCACCGTTCCGTCGATGGGGTCGATGACCCAGGTGACGGCGCTCGTGCCGTCGATCCCGGTACCCTCCTCGCCGAGGATGCCGTCGTCGGGGCGGGCGGCGCGCAGCTCCGAGACGATCAGACGCTCCGCCTCGCGATCCGCCTCGGTGACGACATCGACCGCGCTCGACTTGCTCGCGGCGACCGACACCCCGCGATCCCGCAGCGTCACGATCAGTTCACCGGCCTGCACGGCGATGTCCGCGGCGATGCGGACGAGGGACTCGGGAGCGATGTCGAGCGGATGCGTCATGGTCCGAGCCTAACGGGAAGAAGGGCGGGGCCCGCTTGCGCGAGCCCCGCCCGGGGATGGATGATTCCCGATCAGCGGACGGACACGCCGGCCGTCGTGGGATCGATCGCGTAGGCCTCCTCGCCGTGCGCGAAGGCGTCGATGCCCTCCTCCTCGACCGTCTGGGGTACGCGGAGCCCCGTGACCGCCTTCACGCCGAGCGCGATGATGAGCGAGACCGTGAAGGAGTACACCATCACCGCGACCACCGAGATCGTCTGCACCAGCAGCAGGCCCGCGTCGCCGCCGGTGAAGAGACCGTCGTCGAAGGCGAAGAAGCCGAGGTAGAGCGAGCCGATCACACCGGCGACCAGGTGCAGACCCACGACGTCGAGCGAGTCGTCGTAGCCCAGGCGGTACTTCCAGTCGATGGCGAAGGCGCAGGCGATGCCCGCGATGAGGCCGAGCAGCAGCGCCCACAGCGGCGAGAGGTTGGCCGCCGAGGGGGTGATCGCCACGAGGCCGCCTACCGCGCCGGAGGCCGCGCCGATGACACCGGGCTTCTTGCCGCGCAACACGTCGACGAGGATCCACCCGACGATGCCGGCTGCCGGTGCGCCGAGGGTGTTCACCAGGATGAGGCCGGCCTCGCCGGTCTCGGTCGCGAGGCCCGAGTTGAAGCCGATCCAGCCGAACCACAGCAGCGCGGCGCCGATCGTGACGAGCGGAACGCTGTGCGGCTTGTGCGATCCGGGGGCGAAGCCGATGCGCTTGCCGGCCACGAGTGCGAGGGCCAGGGCCGCGGCGCCCGCGTTGATGTGGATCACCGTGCCGCCCGCGAGGTCGATCACCTCGGCGGTGCCGAGGGTCGCGCCGAGGTTCTGGATCCAGCCGCCGCCCCAGACCCATGCCGCCACGGGGAAGTACACGACCGTGGCCCAGACGCCCGCGAAGAGCACCCACGACCCGAGGCCCACGCGGTCTGCGATCGCGCCCGAGATGAGCGCGGTCGTGATCATCGCAAAGACGGCTCCGAAGCCGACGCCGATGAAGTCGGCCGGGGCCGTGTTGAACAGGCCGAAGTCCTTGAAGGGGCTGCCGGCGAAGCCGCTCTCTCCATCGGCGAAGTAGTTCATGCTGTACCCGAAGAGGATCCACAGCACCCCGACGACGCCCATCGCGCTGACGCTGAAGAGCATCATGTTGACCACCGAGCGCACGCGCACGAGGCCTCCGTAGAAGAGGGCCAGGCCCGGGGTCATGATGAGTACGAGTGCGGTGCTCGCGAGTGTCCACACATCCTGCGGAGTGAGTTCCATGTCTTGCCGCCTTTCTCTCGGGTCGGCCGAGATCGCTGTCGTGTGACCAGTGTGCGCCGAGGGTGTTTCACCGTCGTCTCGTCCGGGTTTCCCGAGCGTCACATGTGTGTCACGGTCGTGTTTCGGCGAGGCTGTGGGCGCGCGGGCGGGATCGCCCGAGAGGTGCTAAGATGTACAGGTTGCCGTTAGAACGGCCGCGGAGAAAGAGAGCCCCAGCATCCCGCTGACGGCGCCGCGCAGCAAGAGAGAGGGGATCCCTATGGCACTGGAAGCAGAGGTCAAGAAGGCGATCATCGATGAGTACGCGACCAAGCCCGGCGACACCGGTTCCCCCGAGGTGCAGGTTGCCATGCTCACCCAGCGGATCAAGGATCTGACCGAGCACCTCAAGACCCACAAGCACGATCACCACTCGCGCCGCGGTCTGCTGCTGCTCGTCGGTCAGCGTCGTCGTCTCCTGGGCTACCTCCAGGACGTCGACATCACCCGCTACCGCTCGCTCATCGAGCGTCTGGGCCTGCGCCGCTAGTCGATGCAGGATCCGGTGATCGCCGGATAACCGCTGCGAAGCGCCCCGCCTCCTTCGTGGAGACGGGGCGCTTCTGCGTTGCCGGGAACACCCGCGATCCGATCGGAGTGGGGAGCTCACCGACTCGAAGGATCAATCGCCCGTGAGGAGCTCTCGCGAGCGTGCGCTCACCTCGCGAGCGACCTGCTCCCGCGAGACCGTCGCCTCGCCGTCCCCCGGCTGCGCTCCGTACCATCCGAAGGCGGCGTGATTCGCGCCGTCGATCACGAGCATCCTGGCGGTCGCCGGCAGCAGGCCCGAGGCGGTGTCGATGTCCGCCGGGGTGGACAGCCCGTCGTTCGTTCCGGAGATGCTGAGCACGTCCGCGCCGCTATCGCTGAGGTCGGTCGCGCAGTAGCTCGCGAGCAGGATCAGCGCGACGTCGGGGCGCCCCGACGCCTCCTGGCAGGCGCGCACGCCTCCGAGCGAGTGCCCGCCGATCGCCCAGCGGGTGACATCGGGAGCGTAGGCCGCGAAGTCCTCCATGCGGCGCGCCTCGAGGATCGCGAAGCGCAAGGGCAGGTCCGGGATCACGACCGTGGTCCCCGCGGCCGCCAGGTCTCGGAAGGTGGGTGCGTAGGCGATCGCGTCGACCTTCGCTCCCGGCAGGAAGGCCAGCCCGGTGCCGTCGGCGCCCTCGGCCGGTGTCATGACCCAGGCGCCGTCCTCGTGGACGACGCTGATCGCGGGATCGGCTTCGAGCGCGGCGATCGCCGTCGGATCCGCGTCCATCTTCCCGATGCCGGCCCAGACGATGAAGGCGCCGATCGAGATGACGAGGATCGCGCCGATCGAAGCGGCGACCCAGAAGATCACGCGGCGCAGTCGAGAGCGACGGGGAGCAGACACGGATCCAGGATAGCGCCGGTGCGGGTGCGCCGCCCGGGAACGCGGAACGGCCCCCTCGCCGGAGCGAGAGGGCCGTTCGGGATCCCGCGACGCGGAGATCAGTGCGCTCAGATCTTCGAGGACGCGTCCTTGAGCACGCTGCGGAGGATGCCGCCGATCTCGGCGAACTCAGCCGGACCGATGGTCAGCGGGGGAGCGAGCTGGATGACGGGGTCTCCGCGGTCGTCGGCGCGGCAGTAGAGACCGGCCTCCCACAGCGCGGGGGAAAGGTAGTCGCGCAGGAGTCGATCCGACTCCTCCTCGTTGAAGGTCTCCTTGGTCGCCTTGTCCTTGACCAGCTCGATGCCGAAGAAGTAGCCCTCGCCGCGCACGTCGCCGACGATGTCGATGTCGAGCAGCTTCTCGAGCTCGGCGCGGAACAGCGGGCTGTTCTCGCGCACGCGACCGTTGAGGTCCTCCTCTTCGAAGATGTCGAAGTTGGCGAGCGCCGCCGCCGCCGCCGCCGGGTGGCCGGCGAAGGTGAAGCCGTGGTAGAAGGTGTTGTCGACCGAGTTGAAGGGCTCCGACACCTTATCCGAGACGATCATCGCACCGAGGGGCACGTAGCCCGAGGTGATGCCCTTGGCCGAGGTGATGATGTCGGGCTCGTAGCCGAGCGCCTTCGACGCGAAGAAGTCGCCGATGCGGCCGTAGGCGCAGATGACCTCGTCCGAGACGAGCAGCACATCGTACTGGTCGCAGATCTCGCGTACGCGCTTGAAGTAGCCGGGGGGCGGCGGGAAGCAGCCGCCCGAGTTCTGCACGGGCTCGAGGAACACGGCTGCAACGGTGTCGGGACCCTCGAAGAGGATCGCCTCCTCGATGCGGTTCGCGGCCCACTGGCCGAAGGCCTCGAGGTCGTCGCTCGGCGCGCCCATCTCCTCAGCGCGGTAGAAGTTCGTGTTGGGCACGCGGTGGCCGCCCGGGGTCAGCGGCTCGTAGAACTTCTTCATGTCGGGGATACCGGTGATCGCCAGCGCGCCCTGCGGGGTGCCGTGGTAGGCGACCGAGCGCGAGATGACCTTGTGCTTCATCGGCTTGCCCTGGATCTTCCAGAAGTGCTTGGCCAGCTTGAAGGCCGACTCGACGGCCTCGCCGCCACCGGTCGTGAAGAAGACCTTGTTCATCTGGCCCGGCGCGTAGGACGAGAGGCGCTCCGACAGCTCGATCGCAGCCGGGTGGCCGTACGACCAGATCGGCATGAAGTCGAGCTGCTTCATCTGCTTGGCCGCCGCCTCGACGATGCGATCGCGGCCGTGGCCGGCGTTCACGACGAACAGGCCCGCGAGGCCGTCGATGTACTGCTTGCCCGCGGCGTCGTAGATGTGGTGGCCCTCGGCGCGCGTGATGACGGGGATGCCGTCGTCGAGCACCTTGCGGTTGGTGAAGTGCGGCCACATGTGACGCTTGGCCGAGGCCTGGAGCGCGGCGGTGTCTACCGCGGCAGTGGGATCAAAAGACATGGTTATCGTGTTCCCCAGTCATATTTCTGTTTGGTGAGTTGGAGGTAGACGAAGGTCTCGGTCGAGGCGACACCGTCGATTCCGCGGATCTTTTCGTTCAGCAGTTCGATGAGCCCGTCGTCGTCCTCGCAGACGACCTCCACAAGGATGTCGAAGGAGCCCGCGCTGAGCACGACGTAGCTGATCTCCGGCATTTCTGCGAGGCGATCGGCGACAACCCTGGTGTCGCCGGAAACGCGGATGCCGAGCATTGCTTGTCGGCTGAAGCCGAGTCGCATCGGGTCGGTCACGGCAACGATCTGCATGACCCCGGCATCCGTGAGCTTTTGCACGCGCTGGCGCACGGCGGCCTCGCTGAGGCCGACCGCCTTGCCGATCTCCGCGTACGAACGGCGGCCATCGCGCTGGAGTTGCTCGATGATCGCTTTCGACGTGGCGTCGAGCGCCGGTGTTGTGCGTTTGCTGCTCACGCCACTGATTCTTGCAGTGAAACTCCGAAAAAGCAAAGGAATCCGAAGATAGCAGGATGCAATCCGGTCAATATCCACGTTATCCGAGCAGGTCGAGGCATCTGTGGCGCCCCGCCCACGGTTCCCGTTGCAAGGGGCGCGAAAAAGAACGCAAAGCGTAGGGGGTTGTCGAGAGGGGCCACAGTTTCCGTCGCGCCGAGCGCAAAAAAATAACTGTTTCGTGAAGAATTCGTATCATCGGGGGTGTGCTGTTGGCGTCGGTTCCTACTCTGTGCCATATTCGAGGCACAGACTCCGGCGATGTTGCCGTACGTGCGCATGTCGGTTACCGGACCAGTGAGAACTGAAGGAGATATCTCATGGCACGTCAGCCCGAAGATCCGATCGTCCGCAATATCGTCGACATGATTCGCGGCGCTCAGTTCAACCGCCGGCAGCTGCTCCGCGGTGCGGCAGTGGGCGCGGCAGGCGCGGGCACGCTCGGTCTCGCATCGTGCGCCGGTGGCGGCAGCGGCGGTGGCGGAGGCGGCGGAACCGGTGTCGTCTGGGGGAACTGGACCTACTACCTCGACTTCGACGAGTCGACCGGCGGCTACCCCACCCTCGATGCGTTCATGGATGAGGTCGGCTACAAAGTCGACTACCTCGAGGACATCGACGACAACAACACCTTCTACGGCAAGATCAAGGACCAGCTACAGCTGGGTCAGCACACCGGCTACGACGTGATCACCTTCACCGACTGGATGAACGCGAGGATCATCGAGGCCGAGCAGGTGCAGGAGTACGACTACGCGAACCTGCCGAACGTCACGGCGAATCTCGTCGACGCCCAGTGGGACGCGCTCGACGTGGATCCCGGCCGCAAGTTCTCCGTCCCGTGGCAGCTGCCCGCCTCCGGCTGGGTGTGGAACACGGAGGCGGTGCCGCAGGGCATCAAGACTCTCGACGACTTCATGCGCCCCGAGCTGAAGGGCAAGGTCGTGGTGCTGAGCGAGATGCGCGACACCATGGGCATGATCCTCGCGGGCCTCGGACACGATCCGGGCGGGGACTGGGGCGACAAGGAGTTCGACGAGGCTCTGGCGTGGCTCGACGACGGTCTGCAGAGCGGTCAGATCGGCAACGTCAAGGGCAACAGCTACACGCAGGATCTGATCACCGGCGACGCGCTCGCGGCGATGGCGTGGACGGGTGACGTGATCGCGCTCAACTACGAGAACGGCGATCAGTGGACCCTCGAGATCCCGGAGTCGGGAGGCATGATCGCCGCGGACTCCTTCACCGTTCCGAACGGCACCTCGGCCGAGGCGAAGGCGAAGGTCGAGGAGATGATCAACTACTACTACGACCCGGCCGTGATGGCGCAGGTCGCCGACTACGTCACCTTCATCCCGCCGGTGAAGGGCACGCAGGAGGCGATGCAGGAAGTGAACCCGGAGAACGTCGACAACCCGCTGATCTTCCCGAGCGAAGCGGATTGGGCGCATCTGCATCCGTTCCGCACGCTCACCGCCGAGGAGGACAACCGCTACTCCACCGCATTCCAGAACGCGCTGGGGCTGTAGATCATGGCAGATAACTCCTTCGCCTCCTCGGGTGCGGACCTCGAGCTGGTCGGCATCGAAAAGCGCTTCCCCGGATTCACCGCGGTCGAGAACCTCGACCTCACCATTCCCGCAGGATCGTTCTTCGCTCTGCTGGGACCGTCGGGCTGCGGCAAGACGACGACGCTGCGATTGGTGGCGGGACTCGAAGACCCCACCCAGGGCAAGATCCTCATCGGCGGCAAGGACGTGAGCGGACTCAAGCCGCACAAGCGTCCGGTCAATACCGTGTTCCAGTCGTACGCGCTCTTCCCGCACATGACGATCCTCGAGAACGTGGCGTTCGGCCTGCGCCGCCGCAAGATCGACGACCCGGTGGGCAAGGCGCACGAGGCGCTGCGCCTGGTCGAGCTCGATCACATGGCCGACCGCAAGCCGGCTCAGCTCTCGGGCGGTCAGCAGCAGCGCGTCGCTCTGGCCCGCGCCGTGGTGAACCGCCCGGCGCTGCTGCTGCTCGACGAGCCGCTCGGCGCACTCGATCTCAAGCTGCGCCGTCAGATGCAGCAGGAGCTGAAGCAGATCCAGCAGGAGGTGGGCCTCACCTTCCTCCACGTCACGCACGATCAGGAGGAGGCCATGACGATGGCCGACACGGTCGCCGTGATGAACAAGGGCCGCATCGAGCAGATGGGTGCCCCTGAAGAGCTGTACGAACTGCCGCGCACGGTGTTCGTGGCCAACTTCCTCGGGCAGTCGAACCTGTTCCAGGTCGATGTCGCGGGCGGCACCGATCAGGTGCTGCACACCGACCTGAACGGCACGCGCGTCTCGGTGCCGCGTGCGCGCAGCGTGCGCGACAGCGGCGCGATCACGATCGGCGTTCGCCCCGAGAAGCTGACCCTCTCGAAGACCGCCCCGGAGGCGGACGCCGTGACGAACGCGATCGGGCCCGGCCGGGTCGTCGACGTCTCGTTCATCGGCGTGAGCACGCAGTACACCGTCGAGGTACCGGGCTCGGGCGCCGTCGAGGTGTTCGCCCAGAACCTGCAGGCCGGTCCCACGGCCGCCCTCGGCGACGAGGTCTGGCTGAGCTGGCATATCGAGCACACCTTCGGGCTCGCGGACGACCGACTCGAGACGGGGGCGCTCACCGCCGACTTCTCGACCAGGGCGATCGCGACCCAGGCGGCTCACGCCGAGTAGGGGACGATCATGGCATTCACCGCCTTCTCCGCTACCGCGAAAGTCGTCGAGCAGGCGCCCCGCAAGAAGGGCTGGATCGTCCTGCTCCTGCTGGCGCCGGGCATCGCGTACATGCTGCTGTTCTTCGTGGCGCCGTTCATCCAGCTGGCGATCACCTCGCTGCAGGCACCCGCCGAGACCGGCGGCATCGGGCAGTACGTCGCCGCGATGCAGTTCTCGAATTACTGGACGGCCATGCAGGAGTACTGGCCGCACCTGCTGCGATCCTTCATCTACGCCCTGAGCGCGACGATCATCGGCCTCATCATCAGCTATCCGCTGGCCTACCTCATCGGGGTGAAGGTGCGGTCGAAGCCGATGCTGCAGGGGATCCTGCTGATCCTCGTCGTGGCGCCGTTCTTCATCAGCTTCCTGCTGCGCACGCTGGCCTGGAAGTCGATCCTGCCGAGCGAGTTGATCGGCACGCACTTCTCGGTGATCTTCGGTCTGGTGTACAACTTCATCCCGTTCATGGTGCTGCCCATGTTCTCGTCGCTGCAGGCGCTCGATCTGCGGCTGATCGAGGCGGGATCCGACCTGTACGCCTCTCCCGTGACCACGTTCCGCAAGATCACGCTCCCGCTGTCGATCCCCGGCATCGTGTCGGGTACGCTGCTCAGCTTCATCCCGATGTCGGGCGACTACGTGAACGCGTCGAGAGAGTTCCTGGGTGGCACATCGACGACCATGATCGGTAACGTCATCGAGTCGAACTTCCTGCAGACGCAGAACTATCCGATGGCGGCGACTCTGTCGATCATCCTCATGGTGATCATCCTGGTGATCGTCGCGACCTATGTGCGCAAGAGCGGTGCGGAGGATCTGCTGTGAAGAATTTCAGCCTCGGAAAGGCGTTCGTCCCCGTCGTCGGAACGATCGCTCTCATCTACCTGCTGCTGCCGATCGCGCACGTCATCCTGTTCTCGTTCAACGACTCCGGCCGCAACAACATCATCTGGCGCGGTTTCACGCTCGACAACTGGCAGAACCCGTGCGGCGCTCCGCAGGTGTGCACCGCCTTCGGCAACAGCATCCTGGTCGGGGTGATCGCCACGGTCATCGCGACGACGCTCGGCACGATGATCGCGATCGCTCTGGTGCGTTACCGCTTCAAGGGTCGCTCGACGGTCAGCCTGCTGCTGTTCACGCCCATGGCCACGCCTGAGGTCGTGCTCGGTGCGGGCCTCGCCGCGCAGTTCCTGCTCGCGGGCGTCGAGAAGGGCATCGGCACCATCATCCTCGCGCACACGATGTTCTGCATCTCGTACGTGGTGGTCGCGGTCAAGGCGCGCGTGGCGAGCCTGAACCCCGCGATCGAGGAGGCGGGGCGGGATCTCTACGCGTCGCCCGGACAGGTGTTCTGGCGGATCACGTTCCCGATGCTGCTGCCCGGCATCATCGGGGCCGCGCTGCTGAGCTTCGCGCTGTCGTTCGATGACTTCATCATCACGAACTTCAACTCGGGCACCGCGACGACGTTCCCCAAGTTCATCTACATCTCGGCGCTCAAGGGAGTTCCGGCGCAGGCGAACGTGCTGGCGTCGATCGTGTTCATCGGAGCGCTGCTGCTCGTGATCATCGTGCAGATGATCAACATCAACAAGCGGAAGCGGCTGGCGCGGGCGTGACCAGAGCGAAAAGCATCGCTTTTCGCCCGCGTTGCGGCCACCGCCGCAGGGCGTGACCGAAGTGCGACCTCCGTCGGTTGAGCGAGCGAAGCGAGTCGAAACCTACGAGCCGAGAGCTCGGTTTCGACTCGCTTCGCTCGCTCAACCAGCGATAGAGGAGGCCTGCTCCGCGACGCGGCCGTATCGAGAGTAGAGTTTCGGCGCTGAAATCACGATTTCAGCGCCGAAACTCTACTCTCGGGCAGCGCTCGTTGGGCAACGGCACAGAACGCGGAGCGAAGCGGTGGCGGATCGACGGACTCGCCCGAGGACGTGCGCCCGGGACGGGCTATCCGGCGGTGAAAATGACCCCTCTATGAGGGACGCCGTCGATTGCCGACGGGTGTAATGTTGCTCTGTCCGGCGACCCCGCCGGCCCCGTAATACCTCCCCGCAACACCCACCCGCGCCGGCGACCGGCGCGGGATTTTCACGTTCTTGAAGGAGAGAACATGGCGAATACTTCCGCGCCCGCCGTCGCCAGGGGCGCGACCCTCAAGCGCAGCCTCGGCCTGTGGGCGATCGTCGGCCTCGGCCTCGGCTATATGACCCCGACCGTCATCTTCGACACCTTCGGCATGGTGGCGGAGGAGTCGAACAACGTGGTGCCTCTCGGGTATCTCGTCGCGCTCGTCGTCATGACGTTCACCGCCATCAGCTACGGCAAGATCTCGGGCGCGATCCCGAGCGCCGGTTCCGCCTACACCTATGTGCGCGAGTCGATGCACCCGAATGCCGGCTTCATGGTCGGCTGGGTCGCCCTCATCGACTACATGCTACTGCCGCTGGTCAACGCGCTCATCATCCGCAGCTACCTGGAGGCGCTGTTCCCCGGTATTCCCGGTTTCGTCTGGGTGGCCGTCTACGTCGCGGGGGTGACGGGCCTCATCTACCTCACGATGCGCGGCACCTCGAACCTCAACATGCTGCTGCTGGTGTTCTCGCTCGTGGTGATGGTCGTGTTCATCTTCCTCGTGGTCTTCCAGCTCAACCGAGGGGAGGGGCTCGGCACCGTCGCCTCGATGAATCCGTTCTTCCACTCCGAGGTGCAGGCTACGGCGGTGCTGTCGGCCGCCACCGTGGTGTGCTTCTCGTTCATCGGGTTCGACGCGGTCACCATGTACGCGGAGGAGGCGAAGACGCCGAAGATCATGCCGAAGGCGATCCTGCTCACCGTGCTCATCGGCGGCGGCATCTTCCTGGTGACGGCGTACTTCACGCAGCTGCGATTCCCCGACTGGGAGGTCTTCCTCATCGAAGGCGAGACCGTGGCCGAACAGCGGCAGTTCCTCGACGACTCGACGCTGCCGCTCATCGGCCAGGGTGTCGGCGGCAGTGTGCTCATGGCCGTGCTCACCGCCGCGGGATTCTGCGCCACGCTCGCCTCCGGCCTTGCCTCCCACGCCTCGGTGTCGCGCATGCTGCTGGTGATGGGTCGCAACAGCGTGCTGCCCAAGCGATTCTTCGGATACATCAATCCCAAGACGCACACCCCGACCTTCAACATCGTGCTGACGGGAGCTATCTCGCTGCTGGCCGCGGCGTTCACCCTTGAGCAGATCGCCGATTTCATCAACTTCGGCGCGCTCATCGCGTTCACCTTCGTCAACCTCTCGGTGATCGCCTGGTTCGCGATCCGGAAGGGCCTGCGCAAGACGCCGAAGGACATCTTCAACTACATCGTGATGCCGCTCATCGGCACGGTGATGACCGGTATCCTGTGGGCGTTCCTGTCGGGTTACTCGCTCATCGGCGGTCTGACCTGGACCGCGATCGGCTTCGTCTACCTGCTCGTCCTCACCAAGGGATTCCGCCGACCGGTCGCCTCGTTCGACGAGAACCAGCCGGTCACCGGATTCAACAAGGTGCCTGCGGATCAGTAGCCCGCGGGCGCGCGCAGAGCGGCTCGTCGCATCACGCCGGAAGGGATTCCTCCGCGGCGGGCGCGGCGGGCCGTTCGCTGTTCCGGTCGCCGGCGGCGGCACGCCGCCCGGTCCGTCGGCTCGGGTCGAAGAGCGGCAGCGTCACCGAGCACAGCGGGCCGATGAGCAGCGCGAAGGCGACGGTGCCGAGTCCGACGTTGCCGCCGAGCACCCATCCGATCGCCAGCACCGTCACCTCCACCGCGGTGCGCCCGACCCAGATGGGCGTGCCGAATCGGGCATGGATACCGGTCATGAGTCCGTCGCGCGGGCCCGGGCCGAGACGCGCCCCGATGTAGATGCCGCTCGCGACGGCGAGCAGCACCAGGCCGATGGCGAAGAAGAGCACGCGCAGCCAAAGCGGTTCGGGCGCGGGAAGCAGCCACAGCCCCAGTTCGATGCCCGGACCGACGAGCAGGATGTTCAGGATCGTTCCGATGCCGGGCTTCTGGCGCAGAGGGATCCACAGCAGCAGCACGAGCAGTCCGATGATGTTGGTGAGCAGCCCGATGCCGAGCCCGCTGTGCACCGAGAGCCCCTGTGCGAACACGGTCCACGGGTCGACGCCGATCACGGCGCGGATCATGAAGGCGTCGGCGATCCCGTACAGCAGCAGGCCGGGGATGAGTCGCGCGAGTCGTGGGAGCATGAAGAAGAGTCCACCTCAGATTGGCCTTGTGTTCAAGATGCCAACCTGCATACAGTGGCCTGATGAACGAGTCGTGGACCTCTCAGCGCCTGAGCGCGCGCCGCTTCACCGAGATGCTCGGGGACTGGCGCGGCAGCGGCCACGGCTATCTCGAGCTCGCGGAGAGCGCGGCGCTGCTGGTGCGCGACGGACGCATTGTGCCGGGCACCACGCTTCCCGCCGAGCGCCCGCTGTCGGATGCGCTCGGCGTCAGCCGCACCACGGTGGCCGCCGCATACCAGCGCCTTCGCGACACCGGAGCGGTCGTGTCTCGCCGAGGATCCGGCACGGTGGTGCGCGGCAGCGGTGGGGAGCGCTCGGCGCTCTGGTCGGGATCGGACGGAGGGATCGACCTCTCGAGCGCCTGTCCGGAGCCGTGGAGCGGGCTCGCCGAGCTCAACGCGCGGGCAATGGCCGAACACCCCGACGCGTTCCGACTCGTCGGCTACGACACGCTGGGGCTCCCGGCGCTCCGCGCTGCGATCGCCGAGCGGTATGCGGCGCGCGGGATCCCGACGGCACCCGAGCAGATCATGGTGACGCTCGGTGCGCAGCACGCCATCTTCCTGATCGCCCGCACGCTGCTGCGCCGCGGAGACCGCACGCTCGTCGAGTCGCCCAGCTACCCGCACGCCCGCGAGGCGCTCGCCGCGACCGGCGCTCTCGTCGCCGAGCTTCCCGTCGGCGGCCCGGGCGGGTACGATGCCGTGAGCATGCTCGAGATCGCGGAGCGCACCTCGCCCCGCCTGGCCTATCTGATCCCGGATCATCACAATCCGACCGGGCTGAGCATGCCCGATGAGCTGAAGGCGCGCCTCATCTCGACGCTCGCATCCCAGGGCGCCCACGTCATTGCGGACGAGACCACCGCGGAGCTCGTGCTGGGTGAACCCCGTCGCGTCGTGCCGTTCGCCGCCTTCGCCGAGCAGGAGCACCAGCAGGATGCGATCATTACGGTCGGGTCGATGGGCAAGACCGTGTGGGGCGGCATGCGCGTGGGCTGGATCCGCGCGGCCCCGGACCTCATCGTGCGGCTCGAGGCCGCGCGCCGCGTGGGGGATCTGGGCACGGGCACGTGGGAGCAGGTGCTCGCGCTCATCGCGCTCGAGCAGTACGACACGATCCTCGTCGAGCGTGCGCACGTGCTGACCGCGCGGCATCGGCTGCTCGCCTCGCGCGTTGCTGAGGAACTGCCCGAGTGGCGACTCACGCCCGCCGTCGGCGGGGTGTGCGTCTGGGCCGACCTCGGCGCCCGGGTCAGCACTCGGCTCAGCCGGGCCGCGGCCGGGCTCGGGGTGCGGCTGCCCTCGGGCCCGCGATTCGGCAGCCCCGGCACCTTCGAGCGTTTCGTCCGGCTGCCGTTCTCGGAGACGGAGGAGGTGCTCTCCGACGCCGTGGGGAGGCTCGCGGAGGCCTGGCGGAGTGAGGGCGACGCGTTCCCGGCGGAGGTGTTCGCCGAGGCGGTGATCTGAGCGTCACGATGTGGCGGGGGAGTGTACGACCCGACCGGTAAGCTAGAAGGATCATGCTCGATCTTGATTTCAGTGCACGCATCCGCGCCGTCCGTTCGACCTATGCCGACATCGCGGCGGTGACGGACCTGCCGAAGCTCGATCGCGAGATCATCGAACTCGAGCAGCAGGCCGCTGCTCCGGATCTGTGGGACGACCCCGCAGCGGCCCAGAAGGTGACGAGCGGTCTGTCGCACCGTCAGGCGCGGGTGAAGCGCCTGCGCGCCGTGGAGCAGCGCATCGACGACCTCGAGGTGCTGATCGAGCTGGCGCAGGAGATGGACGACGCCGACTCCGCAGCCGAGGCGGCCGAGGAACTGACCGCGATCGAGGCGGTGGTGCAGGATCTCGAGGTGCAGACGATGCTGTCGGGCGAGTACGACGAGCGCGCCGCGGTCGTCACGATCCGTTCGGGCGCAGGCGGCGACGACGCCACCGACTTCGCCGAGATGCTGCTGCGCATGTACCTGCGCTGGGCTGAGCAGCACGACTACCCGGCGAAGGTGCTCGACACCTCCTATGCCGAGGGCGCCGGTATCAAATCGGCCACATTCGAGATCGACGCGCCCTACGCGTTCGGCACGATCTCCGTCGAGGCGGGCACGCACCGTCTCGCGCGCATCAGCCCCTTCGGATCGGCCGACAAGCGGCAGACCAGTTTCGCGGGCGTCGAGGTGATCCCGCTGCTCGAGGAGGCGACCGAGGTCGACATTCCCGAGGCCGACATCCGCGTCGACGTGTTCCGCTCGTCGGGCCCCGGCGGCCAGTCGGTCAACACCACCGACTCCGCGGTGCGCATCACGCACATCCCCACGGGCATCGTCATCTCGATGCAGAACGAGAAGTCGCAGATCCAGAACCGCGCCGCCGCGATGCGCCTGCTGCAGACCCGCCTGCTGCTGCTGCAGAAGGAGCAGGAGGCCGCGAAGAAGAAGGAGCTCGCCGGCTCGATCACGGCGAGCTGGGGCGACCAGATCCGCTCCTACTTCCTCTACGGCCAGCAGCTCGTGAAGGATCTGCGCACCGGGCACGAGTCGTCGCAGCCCGACGCGGTGTTCGACGGCGACCTCGACGGTTTCATCGCCGCCGGCATTCGCTGGCGCTCGCTCTCGAAGAACGACTGACGCCACCCGTCATCCTGCGCGGAGGCCGCCTGAGGGGGCCTGACCTCGTCATCCTGCGCGGAGGCCGCCTGCGGCCGGAGTCGCAGGATCCACGTGACCGGATCCTGCGACTTCGCGCAGAATGACGAGCGCTGCACAGCGCGCCTGGGTTCGGTTTCAGGACGCAGGGCGTATTGTCGAGGCGTCATGATCCTCTTCGAGAACGTCACCAAGAAGTACCGGGGCACCGCGAAACCCGCGCTCGACGGCATCGACCTCAAGGTCGACCGCGGCGAGTTCGTATTCATCGTGGGCGCCTCCGGGTCGGGCAAATCGAGCTGCCTGCGTCTGATCCTGCGTGAGGATCAACCGAGCGCGGGCAAGATCCACGTGCTCGGCCAGGACCTCAGCAAGATCTCATCGCGCAAGGTCCCGTACTTCCGCCGCAACCTCGGAACCGTGTTCCAGGACTTCCGCCTGCTCACCAACAAGACCGTCTACGACAACGTCGCCTTCTCGCTGCAGGTGATCGGCAAGTCGCGCGGCTTCATCCAGGAGGCCGTGCCCGACACGCTCGAGATGGTGGGGCTCGCGGGCAAGGCGAAGCGCTACCCGCACGAGCTCTCGGGCGGTGAGCAGCAGCGCGTGGCGATCGCCCGCGCCATCGTCAACAAACCCGCGATCCTGCTCGCCGACGAGCCCACGGGCAACCTCGACCCCGCGACCAGCCTCGGCATCATGCAGCTGCTGCGCGCCATCAACGCGGCGGGCACGACGGTCGTCATGGCCACGCACGAGGCGGCCTTCGTCGACATCATGCAGCAGCGCGTCGTGGAGCTCTCGCAGGGTGTCGTGGTGCGCGACGAGGTCGGCGGAGGCTACGGGGAGACCGCGTCGATCCCGGTGACGGATCTCTCCGCCGAGGGAATGCAGGTGCTGCGCACCACCGAGGCCGTCGTACGCGCCGCCCTCGCTCCGGAGGACGTCCCCGAGACCGAGCACGCCGAGACCGTCGAGGCTGCGGCCGAGGCCTCGGCCGGCGGCGAACCGGATCCGGACACCGCTCCCGTGGGGATCGTGAGCGCGGCGCCGGATCCGGATCCCGGGGCGAGCCCCGATCCCGAAGCGCCGTCCGAGCCGCCCGGGGACGAGGAGTCGTCGCGGGAGGCATCCGTGTTCGAGCAGCCGCACCCGTTCGGCGAAGACGACGCGGACATCGACGGTGATGACGATACGGTGCGCTCCGGCGGGCCGCAGGCTCGCCGGATCCCGAGCTTCCTCGACCCCGACCGCCCGATGGATCCTGTGCGGATGTCCGAGACGGGCAATCTCGCGGAGCACCTCGGGTTGCACCGGAAGAACGACGATCAGACGGATGTGGGGCCGGTGCGATGAGGGCTGGACTGGTGATCGGCGAGGTCTGGAACGGCCTGCGCCGCAACATGTCGGTGGTCATCTCCGTGGTGCTGGTGACCTTCGTGTCGCTCACCTTCGTGGGGGCGGCGATCCTGATGCAGCTGCAGATCCAGCAGATGAAGACCTTCTGGTACGACCGGGCTCAGGTGGCCGTCTACCTCTGCACCGACTACGACCAGAGTTCGACCTGCTCCGGCGAAGACGCGGGCGAGGACGAGATCGCGGCGGTCGAGGAGGCGCTGCAATCGGACACCCTGAGCCCCTACGTCGACGACTTCTTCTTCGTGACGCACGAGCAGGCCTACAAGGAGTTCGTGCAGCAGTTCGAGGGCAACCCGATCGTCGACATCACGAAGCCGGAGCAGCTCAACCAGACGTTCTGGGTCAAGCTCAAGGATCCCTCGCGCTCCGACATCATCACGGAGACCTTCTCGGGCATTCCGGGCGTGCAGAGCGTCTCGGATCAGCGCAGCCTGCTCGACCGCATCTTCCTGTTCCTGGGGGTGGCCAGCTACACGGCCATCGTCATCGCGGGCCTCATGCTCGTGGCGGCCATGCTGCTGATCTCGACGACGATCAGGCTCTCGGCGTTCTCCCGTCGGCGTGAGATCGGGATCATGCGCCTGGTGGGGGCATCGAACCGCTTCATCCAGACGCCGTTCATCCTGGAGGGGATCATCGCCGCGCTCTTCGGGGCCGTGCTGGCGAGTGCCGCCTCCGTGGGGATCGTGCGCTTCTTCGTGCAGGGGTTCCTCGCGAGAGAGGTGCCGTTCACGAGCTACATCACCGTGGAGCAGGCGCTCGTGGTGCCACCGATCCTCGTGCTCGTGGGCGTGATCCTCTCGGCGATCGCGGCGAAGATCGCGATCACGCGGTACCTGCGGGTGTAGCACCGGTTGCGGTAGGCTGGATCTTCGCGCGTGAGCGCGGATCCCGCACCAACGCGACGGCAGAAAGGATGTGACATGCCCAAGGAGACCGGCGAGAAGCTGATCGCCTCCAATAAGAAGGCCCGGCACGAGTACAACATCCTCGACACCTACGAGGCGGGTCTGGTGCTCACCGGCAGCGAGGTGAAATCGCTGCGCATGGGGCGCGCGTCGCTCGTCGATGGTTACGTCTTCATCGAGCACGGCGAGGCCTGGCTCGATGCGGCGTACATCCCCGAGTACCTCAACGGGTCGTGGACCAACCACGCGCCGCGCCGCAAGCGCAAGCTGCTGCTGCACCGCCAGCAGATCGACAAGCTCTACCAGAAGACCCGCGAGGGCGGCATGACGATCGTGCCGCTGCGCCTGTACTTCCTCGACGGTCGCGCCAAGGTCGAGATCGCCCTCGCGAAGGGCAAGAAGGAATACGATAAGCGGCAGACGCTGCGCGAACGGCAGGACAAGCGCGAGGCCGAGCGGGCCATGCGCAGCAAGAACCGGCTGGGGGAGTAGCGCCCGTCGCGTCGGGCGGTTCGCTCGTTTCCCCGAGGACCGTTGCGTCATTCTGCGCGAGCCTGCGAGTCGCAGAATCTCCGGGTGGGATCCTGCGACTCCGCTCGCGGGCTCGCTCCGCGCAGGATGACGGGGAGGGGCGGGCTCGCGCCACACTGGCTGACGGGGAGAGAGGTCTCGGTGAGCTACACCGTGTCGAGTGCGCGGCTGACGTCGAGCAGGATCCCGTTCTGCAGCCGGTGCCAGTGCTCGGTGTCGGGATCGGGCCACGACGACAGCTTGACGATCACGGAGTCGGTGGGCGGATCGAGCCACAGATTCTGCCCGTGGATGCCGATGCCGCTCACGTTGCCGCGCTCGTTGCCCGTGCACCACCACTGGCGGGTGTAGCTGCCGTCGGGGAAGGCATCCGTGAAGCCCTTGTAGGTCATCGCCTCGCGCGATCCGCCGTCGAGCACACGGCGCACCCAGTCCTCGGAGACCACGCGGCCGCCGGGGGCGACGCCGCCGTCGAGCATCATGCGCCCCACGCGCGCGAGATCCCGCGCCGTGCACGAGACGCCGCCGTTCGCGAAGCCGAAGCCCGTCGTGTCGACGGTGATGGTGGCGTCACGGTCGGCGCCGAGCTTCGCCCACAGGGAGGCGGAGAGTGCCTCGGCGTAGCGCATGCCGGTGACCCGTTCGACGATCCAGGCGAGCACGTCGGTGTTCGCCGAGCAGTACTGGAACTCCCCGGTGCTGCCGTCGCCGCGCAGTGCGGTGAGGAACTCGTACGTGTCGGCGTGGTCGCCGTGGCGGCGCGTGCGCCAGCCGGCCGAACGATCGTGGGTCTGCACCTCGGATGCGGGGTCGACGTAGTCCTCGTTGTAGTCGATCGAGATCTGCATGTCGAGTACCTGCTGCACCGTCGGGCCGTCGTAGACGGAGCCGGCGAGCTCGGGTACGTAGCGAGTCACGGGCATCGCGGGATCGATCCGGCGCTCGTCGACCAGTGCTCCGACGACCGTGCTGCACAGCGACTTCGAGACGCTCATCAGCAGGTGCCGGTCGTCGGGCTCGAAGCCGGCGCGGTAGTACTCGGCCACGACCTCCGTTCCGCGCAGCACGAGGAAGGCGTCGGTGTACGTCTGTTCGAGGCGCTGTTCGAGATCGGGAAGCTGCACCGCGATCGCGTCGAGCCGCGCGAGGGCATGACCGGGCGCGTTCACCGGGCGCCGCGAGACCGCTGCCGAGGGCACCATCTCGCCCAGATGGGCGAAGGCCCAGCGGTTGTGCGGGGGCTCCTGCCAGCTGTCGAGCGTCGGTTCACCCGCGGCGGCGCCGGGGTATCGGGCGGGGTGCGAGCCGGTGGTGGGCGTGTTCATCGAGCGTCTCCGAAGGTGTAGCCGCGACGGGTGAAGAGGTAGTACAGTCCGCCGCTGACGATCATCGCAACGGGAGCGGAGAGATCGATGTAGCCCATGGCCTCGGCGATCGCGCCGCTCCAGAAGTCGGTGGTGAGGAAGAAGGAAGCGGCTGCGCCGCCGATGATCCCCGCGGCGAGGCCGGGAACGCCGAAGCCACCGGTGTACCAGTACTTCGCCCCCGGGCGCTCGTCGAAGAGATCGAGGCCATCGTATCGGTTGCGGCGCAGCAGGATGTCGGCGCAGTAGACGGTGATCCCGGGTGCCGAGATGAGGATCAGCACCTGCAGCATGATGTTCACCGCGTCGAGCAGGCTCGTCGACATGACCAGGTAGATGGTGAAGAAGGTGCCGAGCACGCCGATGATGATGGCCGAGGGAATGCGTCGGATCGGGATGCCGATCGACTGGAACGCCATGCTGGCGGTGTAGGTGGTCATGCCGTTGAGAGCGACGGTGTTGACGATGACGCCGATCACGAAGACGGGGACGAGCCAGATCGGGAGCATGTCGAGCAGGGCGAACTCGATGCCGAACTCGAGCGCGTCGGCCGAGACGACACTTCCGAGCAGCGCTCCGATCGAGGTGAAGAAGAACGTCGGCAGCGCGCCGCCGAGCGCCGTGGCAGCGATGATGCGGGATGGCCTGGTGTCTTCGGGCAGGTAGCGGGCCATATCCGCGCTGTTCGAGAAGGAGAGCGGGGTGGAGGCGAGGATGGCGAAGCTGATGGTGAGGCTCGACCACAGCTCGATGCCGCCGAGCGGCTCGGGCTGCTGAAAGGACCAGTCGACGGTCGGCAGGATGAACGCGGTGACGGTCAGGAAGATGACCAGGAGCGCGATGGTGAGGGCCGCGTAGGCCTTCAGGATCAGCGCGTGGCCGTACACGGCGACGAGCACCGTGATCGCCGCGACGCCGATCGTGACGACGATGAGCGCCAGATCCTTGTCGACGCCCATCTGTGCGAGGAGCTCGGCGCCCATGAACGAGGAGGCCACCCAGTTGAGGGCGAGGAAGACGCCGGAGATGAACCAGCCGTAGAAGGCGATGTAGATCTTGTTGCCGATGATGCCGTAGATCGCGCGGGTGATCACCGAGCCCGAGGTGCCGGCCGCGGGGCCGCTGATCGCGACGATCCCCGGGAACACCCAGAGCAGGTTCGAGGCCGCGATGACGAGGATCGCCTGCCAGATCTCGAGCCCGAGGAGCACGGTGAGGGAGGCGCCGATCGTGAAATTGAGCACGCTGACCATGGGCGCCGCCCATACGCCGAAGAGTTCGCGCGGGCGCCCGTGGCGCTCGGAATCGGCGATGAGCTCGATGCCACGGGTTTCGGGGTGCGTGGCGACGTCGACGAAGCCGGCGTCGGCGCTGACGGCGGGGATCTTGCGCACGGGGGAGTTCCTCTCGCGAAGCCTCGAGCGTCGTTGCCGGTCGACCGGAGCAACTCTGCTATTGGTCATGGGACCAATGGGCTATTGGTCACCTATACAATATGAAGATGGATACGGTGTCAAGCGGAAAGGCTCCGAGGGTGCGGAAGCAGCCCGAGGAGCGGCGCGCGGAGATACTCTCCGAGGCTGCTCGGATCGCTCTCGAGAGCGGGCTCGAGCGCATCACGCTGCGCGCGGTGGCTGAGCAGCTGGGGGTGCGGCCGGGGCTGATCAGTCACTATTTTCCAGCAGCGGAAGACCTGGTCATCGCAGCCTTCGAGCTCGCCATCGCGACTGAGCGGGAGTGGCTCTTCGGTGCTCGGGGCACAGCGCTCGAGCGCCTGATCGGATTCGTGAGGCGAGTGGAGTCGAACGAGGCCGTCGAGCTGGCACGGCTCTGGCTCAACGCCCGTCATCTCGCGCGCTTCATGCCTGCGCTCGTCGTCGCCATCGAGCGGCAGGAGGCTCTCGATCGTGCGTGCCTGATCGAGTTGATCGAGGGCGGGATCGCCGAGGGGGAGTTCAACGTCGCCGACGTGCTCGGCGCCTGTGTGCGCATCTTCATGGCGGTCGACGGCTTCGGCTCGTACGCCAACAACCAGACGCCGTTCGAGCACGATGCCTACGACCACTACGTCGTCGACGTCTGCGAGTGGGCGCTCGGGCTCGAGCGGGGGGTGCTGCGCACCGCCGTGCGGGGCTGACTCTGCCCCTGCACCTGCACCTGCACCCACCCACCACTACCTCGTCGAGATCCCAGTTTCCGTCGCTCGCGCAGTGGCTCGACGGTAAGAATCGGGATCTCGCCGCCTGCCCGGGTGGGGGTGCGCTGTTCGGCTGGCCCTTCACTTCGGGCTCTGGAACTGGTATTCTGTAAGGCCGGGATGAATCCCGGTTTGACAATTCCACAGCGCGTGATGCGAACGCCCCGAACTGTGCCGACCAGGCGCAACACACGGGGCCGATCGGTTTCGACACGTCGATTTGAGACTGTGAGAAGCGGGCCGAGGACGCGGAGTTATCTCGTAAACGCCCTTCGCAAACCATAGGTGCCAACGCTAAGCGCACCGACTTCGCTCTCGCTGCCTAAGCAGTAAGACCGAGTCCGTCAGGTCGGGTGGGCCTCCGCCCCGGTTTCCTGGCGTCATCTAGGAGGCTTGCTGGTGCGTCGTGTCTCAGGGCGCATCGGGACTTTCACTGAGGCTGGGCCTGTCATCCTAGGTGTTCGTGACAAAGGATGGGGCCGAGTAGAATGTCTGCACGAACTACGCTCGTAGAAGGCACGGAATCGTCGAAGTGGACCGGGGTTCGATTCCCCGCGGCTCCACCATTGGGTCACTATTCGAAACACCAGCCACTCTTGGGGTGGTGAAGAGTTCGGATAGGTGTTGCATCACGCGCTGTGAGAGTTTGTCGGGGAGGCCGCCCGCTTGGGTGGCCTCTCTTTCGTTTCCTGCCTTGAGTCGCCAAGCGTCTTCCAATGCTCGTGCGAACAGGTCACGCAGCCTCTCCTCGTTCATCCCCGTCTCAGCTGCCTTTCGGGTCGTCTGCGCAGCCATGAGGGCGTTGTAGGGTTCGTTGAAGCCGGCACTGACAGTCTCGTTGTCCGAAATGTAGATCCGGCCGAAGAGCGCCTGGTTCAGTCGTCTGCGCACCTCGTGAGACGCATTCATGTAGAGCTCGTATGGGCGCTCCAGCAGTTGCAGTTCCGCGTCGAGCTCCCGGGCTCCTGCAGTTAGGTCCAGGACTACGGCGTCTCGCTGGCTCGTGAGGCGTCCGCGTTCCTGCTTGATGCGAAACAGCCGACTCTTGATTTGCGCCGTATCCAATGCGCCGTCCTGGGCAAGGTCCAGTAGATTCTCTTCTTGCTTCCGCAAGGTCTGGAGCTGAGTGTCGATCTGTTTCTTGAGTACCTTCTGGGCGTGATCCTGGTCTGTGAGCGTTTCAGACATGAGGGAGCGAGCCTCAGCGAGGAACTCAGGTTCGAGTCGGCGCTTGAGATACTCTCGCTCCACCGCTTCTTCCACCCGATGGACGCTGTGATGGGGGCTTGCACACGTGCCGTCCTTGGTGCCCGGACAGAAGAAGTAGAAGTACTCGTTGCCATGTCGTCCGACACTGCGCTGAATAATGAGTCGCCGATCCACGACCCGTTCTGCACGGCACCTGCCGCAGTAGACGGTGCCTTTCAGGAAGTGATGGTGCTGTCGCCTGCGCTCACCAGATTTCCCTCGCGAATCCGCCAGGCGCTGTACTGCGTCGAAGAGTTCGGGGTCAATGATTGGCTCGTGGCGCCCTGGATACAGGTCGCCTTTGTAGCGCACCATTCCGATGTAATACGGGTCTCGCAGCATGAGCACGACCTTGTTGATGGAGATCGGAACCGCTGGCCGTTTGGGGGTGGGTTTCGTGAGTAGCCCACGGTCTGTCAGCTCATCAGCGATGTTCTCGAGTGTGTACTCGCCCGTTGCATAGAGCTCGAAGGCCAACCTGATGTAGGGAGCTCGTTCCTGGTCCACTATGACGGTGCGGATCTCCCTGTCCTCGAAGTGATCAATGGCGTTCAGATAGCCGAGCGGAGCCTTGCCGATGGTGCCGCCGCGCTTTGCCTTCTCCGCCATCTTGTACTTGATGTCTTCGCCAGACGCGGTTGATTGGTACTCGTTGAAGACGGAGATCATGCCGCGCATTGCTTTACCTGCGGCGGAGTCCGATATTGGCTCCGTGGCAGAGATGAGCTTGACGCCAAGCTTCTGCAGGAGGATCCCGAAGACGGCGTCTTCCCACTGGTTGCGTGCTGCTCGGCTGAACTTGTAGACGATGACGTAGTCGACGTCCCGGTGGGTTTGAATGCGCGCGATCATGTCGCGGAAGGCTTTTCGCTTGGTGATCTCTGTTGCTGAGCGGCCTGGCTCTACGTACTCGCCGACGACGGTGAGGTTGAGTGATTCGGCTGCGCTGAAACAAGAAGTGCGTTGGGTCGGGATGGAATTGCCCTGGGGATCGTAGTCGGTCTTGACTTGGCCTTCGCTCGAGACGCGGAGGTAGAGCAGTGCGCGGCTTCCTTCCGGGACCTCGCTCGTGTCTGCGTAGCCGGTGTAGGCCTGTTCCTCGGCTTCACCGGAAATGAAAGGCGGTGGCTGGGATTTCGAAGTGAGCCCGAGAATGCTTGTCGGGTCAAACATGTCTGCGTTGAGCAAGGTGACTCCTTAGAACGAATCGGTTGGGGCTGTAGGGAGCAAATTCAATGGGAAGGAGGCGCGACGGAGCTGCTCGGTTGTTGCGCCATGGAGTTGACTGCGTCGCCAGACCAGGTCAGAGATCCTGGAGTCCGACAAGACGGGTGATCCGACGTCTTGACCGCACTTCTTGACCACAACGGCCCCCACTAGGCACAGCGCTGAACGACTCTGAAGAGCCCTGATTACCGAGGTCGGGAGATCGTTGTAGGGGTTCCAGGCCTGCCTCTTAAGCAGGATGTCGTGGGTTCGAGTCCCACCTGGCCCTCCAAGAAGTTCCGCCGTTTCGGGTCTGCTGAGGCTTTGGTTGAGTCCGGGGTTTATGCCGCCAGGGTGACGGCGTCTTTCATTATGGTCTCGAATTCGATGGGGGTCAGTTTCCCGAGTCGGCGTTGCCGTCTCTTGCGGTGATAGATGCCCTCGATCCAGCTGACGATCGCGAGACGGAGCTCGAGACGAGTGTTCCACCGCTGGCGGTCGAGGACGTTCTTCTGCAACAGACTGAAGAAGCTCTCCATGGCGGCGTTGTCACCACACGCGCCGACGCGGCCCATCGAGCCGACGAGCTCGTGACGCTTGAGTGCCTTACGGAATTTCCTCGATCTGAATTGACTTCCGCGATCGGAGTGCACCACGACGCCTGCCGGGTTCCCCTGGTGGGTGACGGCCATCTCCAGGGCGTTCACTGCCAGACGAGCCTTCATCCGAGAGTCGATCGAGTAGCCGACGATCTTGTTGTTCCACACGTCCTTGATCGCGCAGAGATACAGCTTCCCTTCCCCCGTCCAATGCTCCGTTATATCCGTCAGCCACAGCTGGTTCGGGCCCGCGGCGGTGAAGTCGCGGTTGACGAGATCGTCGTGCACGGGCGGGCCCGCTTTCCGATACCGGCGTTTGCGGGTCGTGATCGTCGAGCGGATCCCCGCGACATGACACAGCCGCCACACGCGCCGCTCGCTGAGCTGGTAACCGAGGTCGGCGATATCGTCGGACAGAACCCGGTACCCGCCCTCAGGGTCGTCCTCGTGCAGTTCCCGGAGCACCCCGATCAGATGCGCCTCCTCGACCTCACGCGCGCTGGCAGGCTGCTTCAGCCACTTGTAGTACGCCTGCTCGGTGAACCCGAGCACCCGGCACGCCACCGCGACCGGCACCCGCACAAGGGCACCGGCCGCGGCCATCTCACGAACGAGCGGGTAGATCATTTTGGGGGCAGGATATGCGCCTGCGAGAGATACGCCGCCGCCCGCCTGAGCACCTCGTTCTCCATCTCCAGCTCCCGTATCCGCCGCAGCGCCGCTGTCATCTCGCGGCGCTCGTCAGGATCGGTCGATGGTGTCATCCCATGCGTCCGGAACCGGTCATCTGGGTCTGATGCACGTTTAGGT
>NZ_JHEI01000133.1 GCF_001273835.1 Leucobacter celer subsp. astrifaciens
GACACCGCCGGACACCTTTTCGAGGGTCGTACAGTGAACGCCAGAGCTGGCGCTCACTGTGCGGCCCTCTTTTCATTTGTAGACTCGAATAGCTCAATAGCGCACTTCCGGAGGCACCCATGAATGATCGACCCCAGCGGGACGAATCCGCGGATCGCGGCCCCCGGAAGAAGTACGACGGCTCGAAGCGTCCCGGTTCCTCCCGCCCCCAGGGCGATCGAGGCCGGGACGATCGCCGCGGCGGCAGCGGCGATGGCAAGGGGCGTCCGCGGCCGCAGAACGAGCGGAGCGACGGCGGACGCGACGGATACTCCCGCGGCGGTGGCGGATACGAGGATCGTCGGTTCCGCCGGGAATACGGGGATCGAGACGATCGCCAGCCCCGCAACGACTCGGGGAACCGTGACGACCGTCGGCCTCGCCGCGAGTACGAGGCTCGGGACAGCAACCGCTCCCGGCGTGAGGGCGATGACCGTCGTCCGCGCAGCGACTCCGGGAACCGGGATGATCGGCGCCCCCGCCGGGAGTACGGCGACCGCGACAACAACCGGCCCCGTCGCGATTACGGGGACCGGGATAACAACCGTCCCCGGCGTGAGGGTGACGACCGTCGTCCGCGCAGCGGCGATGGGAACCGTGACGATCGCCGTCCGCGCAGCGACTCCGGGAACCGCGACGATCGGCGTCCGCGTCGCGAGTACGGCGACCGCGACGATCGCCGGCCCCGCCGTGAGGGCGAACGGCAGGGAGGCGCTCGCGGTTTCGATCGTCCGCGTCGCGATGACCGGCAGCAGTACGGTCGCGGGGGTACCCGTGGCGGTGGCCGGAGCGACCGCGGCGGGAGCAACCGCGAGTACACTGAGGCCGAGCGTCTGCAGCACGAGCTGCGACCCGTGCGCGCCGAGCACCAGGATCCGGTCATCCCCGACGAGGTGCAGGCGAAGGATCTGCACCCGGCGGCGCGCAACGAGCTGAAGACCCTGCAGGCCGATATCCAGGATCGCGTGGCGCGCCATCTGGCCATGGTCGCCCTGCTGATCGACGACGACGTGGAGCTCGCGCACCAGCACGCGCTCTCCGCCAGCCGTCGCGCGGGGCGCATCCCCGTGACGCGCGAGACGCTCGCGATCACTGCGTACCGGATGGGCGATTTCGCGCTCGCACTGCGCGAGCTGCGCACCTACCGCCGTCTGAGCGGCCTGGACGGTCACGTCGCGCTGATGGTGGACTGCGAGCGCGGGCTCGGGCGCCCCGAGAAGGCGATCGAGACCGGCCTCGAGATCGACAAGAAGCAGCTCGACACCGAGCAGCGCGTGCACCTCGCCATCGCGATGTCCGGCGCCCGTCTCGATCTCGGCCAGACTCAGCAGGCCCTGTTCGAGCTCGAGATTCCCGAGCTCAACCCCAAGAAGGCCTTCTCGTGGAGCCCGGACCTGTTCGCGGCCTACGCAGCCGTGCTCGAGGATCTGGGCCGCGATTCCGAGGCCCGGACCTGGCAGCAGCACACGAACCGCGCCGCAGCCGCGCTGCAGGATCATCTCGGTGCGCTCGACGAACTCGAGGTGCTCGAGATCCACGAGTCCCGAGAGGAGCTCGAGGAGGATCGCGAGGCGGACGCCCCGGAGGAACCGCAGCCCGCAACCCCTGAGGCCGGGGACGCCGACGAGGAGCTCGACGACGCATCCGCGAACGATGTCGCCGATGCCGATGCCGATGCCGATGCCGATGCCGAGACCGATGCCGATGCCGAAGCCGACATCACGGCTGAGGCGGCCCCCGGCATCGAGGACGACATCGCCGCGGAGGTCGACGAGCTGCTGGCCGAGGCCGGCATCATCGAGGATCCGGAGGAGCGGAAGACCGGGAAGGACGCGTAGTGGGACTGTTCGGGAAGAAGACCTCGGAGCTCGGTCCCGCCCCGATCGCCGAGCGGGAGCTGCTGCTCGCCGATCTCGACGGGGTCGTCTATCGCGGGCCCGGCGCGATCCCGGGCGCGATCGAGCAGCTCAACCGGGCGAGCGAGACGGCGCAGCTCGCGTATGTCACCAACAACGCCTCGCGCACCGACCGCACCGTCGCGGAGCACCTCAGGGAACTGGGGCTGCGTGCGGAGCCGCGCGATGTCGTGACTTCCCCGCAGGCGGCTGTGGCGCTGCTCGCACGCACCGTTCCCGCCGGCTCGCGCGTGCTGGTGGTGGGCGGTGACGGACTGGTTGACGAACTCGGCAAAGCGGGTTTCGAGGTGACCCGGAGCGCCGACGATGAGCCCGCCGCGGTGGTGCAGGGCTTCGCACCGCATGTGGGGTGGGAGCACCTCGCCGAGGCGGCCTTCGCTCTCGCCGAGCAGCCGGGCCGCGATCCGCTGCCCTGGATCGCCACCAATACCGACTGGACGATCCCCGTCGAGCGCGGGCTCGCGCCGGGCAACGGCACGCTCGTATCGGCGGTGCACACCGCGGTGCAGCGCCTGCCGGTGTTCGCGGGCAAACCGGAGACCCCCATCTTCGAGGCGGCATTCGAGCGCTTCGGCACCCGCAACGCGCTCATGATCGGGGATCGTCTCGACACCGACATCAAGGGCGCCCGTGCGGCCGAGATCCCCTCGCTGCACGTGCTCACCGGCGTCGACCGCCCGAAGCAGCTCGTCGCCGCGTCGCAGGACATGCGCCCCGACTACATCGTCGCGTCGCTCGCCGAACTGCACGAGCCGTATCCCACGACCGAGCGCCTGAAGGACGGCACGATGCGGGTCGGCGCGGCGAAGGTGCGGATGGACGGCCACGTCGCCCAGGTCGTCGCCGAGGGCGACTCGCCGCTCGACCTGCTGCGCGCAGGCTGCGCGGCGATCTGGGCCTCGGGCCTCGCGATCTACGGGCTGAAGGTTCCCGAGATCCTCTACGAGGATCACTGGCGCTCCTGAGACGGCCGACGTCGGATGCGGCGGATAGGCTGTTCTCATGAGCGGAAACGAGGGTCGCGCGGTGCAACCGGCTGAGTCGGCCGAGCCGTCCGCGGCGCGCGACGAAGACGGCCTGCTCGGGCGCATCGAACTCATCGAGGCGCAGCCCCTGACGCAGCGCGCGGCCGGCTTCGAGCAGTTGCACGACGAACTGCTCGCCGAGCTGCAGCGAGGCGATCACGGTGGTTCCTGACGCGGCAGCCGGTCCCGGTGACCCGGAACGGGATCCTCGAGAGGCCGTCTGGGGTGGCGAGCCCGAGCGGCTCGACCGCGTGCTGCCGCAGCTGGGCCTCGCCCGATCCCGCAGCCGCGCCGCCGAGCTCATCGCGAGCGGCGGTGTGCTGCTCGACGGGGTTCCCGCGGCGAAGGCCGGGGTGCGCGTGGACTCCGGATCCCGCGTCGAGGTCACCGCTGCGGACCGCTATGTGAGCCGGGCCGCGCACAAGCTCATCGCGGGGCTCGACGGGTTCGGCGTCTCGCCCGCGGGCAGGATCGCACTCGACGTCGGCGCATCGACGGGCGGTTTCACCCAGGTGCTGCTCGAGCGCGGCGCGGTCGCCGTGCAGGCGATCGATGTGGGCCGCGATCAGCTCGCTCCGGAACTCCGCGACGACCCGCGCGTGCGCCTCGTCGAGGGGTGCAACGCGCGGGAGCTCACGCCGGAGGGGCTTGCCGCCGACACCGGCATCGCGGAGCGGCCGAGCCTCGTCGTCGCCGACCTGTCGTTCATCTCGCTCACGCTCGTGCTGCCCGCGATCGCGCGCAGCGTGGCATCCGAGGCCGATCTGGTGCTGCTCATCAAACCCCAGTTCGAGGTGGGCCGGGTGCGAGACGGGGTGGTCACCGATCCCGGGCAGTGGGCCGAGGCGATCCGGATCGTGTTGCGGGCGGCGCTCGAGCTCGATCTCGTCGTGCACGGTCTCGCCGCGTCGCCGATCGCCGGCGGCAGCGGCAACCGCGAGTTCCTCGTGCACTTCGCGCGAGGAGAACGCGCGGGCGCTCAGACGCTCGATCCGACAGAATGGGAAGAGCGGATCGTGCTGCTCTGCGGAGCTCCGGCGCGAAACGCGCAGTCGAGTACGCGGACGGAGGGAGGATCATGACCACTACCCAGGGCAGCGGCGTGCGACGATTCCTCATCGTCTCGCACACGCACCGGGACGAGGCGGTAGCCGCGACGGTCGAGGCGGTGTCGGCCCTGCACGAGGCGGGGGTGCTCCCGGTGCTCGATGCGCAGGATCGCGAGGAGTTCGCGCCGCACATCGAGATCGAGCAGATCGCTCAGCTCGGCCGCGACGTCGCGGTGGACGAGCTCGAGGTCGCCATCGTGCTCGGGGGCGACGGCACGATCCTGCGCGCGGCCGAGCTGCTGCGCGGATCCGAGTGCCCCATCGTCGGGGTGAATCTGGGCCACGTCGGGTTCCTCGCGGAGATGGAGAGCTACGACCTCACGTCCACGATCGACCGGGTGCTGCGGCGCGATTACACGGTCGAGGAGCGTCTGACGATCGACGTGCGCGCCACCTGCGACGGGGAGGTGATCGCCGACACCTGGGCGCTCAACGAGGCGAGCGTCGAGAAGCGACGCCGCATGCTCGAGGTCGAGATCGGGGTGGACGGGCTGCCCGTCTCGTCGTTCGCGTGCGACGGCGTGGTGCTCGCGACCCCCACGGGCTCGACGGCGTACGCGTTCTCGGCCGGCGGCCCCGTGGTGTGGCCGAGCGTGCAGGCGATGCTGATGGTGCCGATCGCGGCCCACGCGCTGTTCGATCGGCCGCTGGTGACGGGAACGGACTCGGTGCTGAGCGTGCGCATCCTGCCCGAGAACATCGGGCCGGGGGTCATGTGGTGCGACGGGCGCCGTCGCACGGAGCTGCCGGCCGGTTCCATCGTGCAGGTGTCCCGTTCCGAGCATTCGGTGCGCCTGGCGCGACTCAACGAGGGCGTGTTCTCCGACCGTCTCGTGCGCAAGTTCCACCTGCCGGTCTCGGGCTGGCGCGGTTCGCGGCGCGAGGGCGAGGGCGTCGCGTGATCGAGGAGCTGCGGATTCGGGATCTCGGGGTCATCGCCGATGCGACGCTGCCGCTCGGCCCCGGCTTCACCGCGATCACGGGTGAGACCGGCGCGGGCAAGACCATGGTGGTGAGCGCGCTGGGCCTGCTCATGGGCGAGCGCAGCGATGCGGGCGCCGTGCGCGGCGGGGCGGCGCAGGCCCGGGTGGGCGGGGTCCTGCGCACCGAGGACCCGGTCGTGACGGGGATCGTCGAGGACATCGGCGGCGATGTGGAGGACGGCGAGCTGGTGCTGAGCCGCGCGGTGAGCGCCGAGGGGCGCAGCCGGGCGAGCGTCGGCGGGGCGAGCGCGCCGGTCGGCTCGCTCGGGCGGCTCGCGGAGCGGCTGTTCGCCGTGCACGGGCAGTCGGAGCAGCTTCGGCTGAAGTCGCTCGCGGCGCAGCGCGACACGCTCGACCGCTTCGGCGGCGAGGAGCTCGCCGCCGTGCTGAAGGAGTACCGCGGAGCGCACCGTGAGCGGCAGGAGCTCACCGAGCGCGTCACCGAGCTGACCGACGCCCGCGACGAGCGGGCCGCGGAGGCGGCGCGACTGCGCGGAGAGCTGGATGAGATCGCCGCGGTGGATCCCCAGCCGGGCGAGGAGGCGGAGCTCGCCCAGCGCATCGACCTGCTGAGCAACGTCGAGGCTCTGCGCTCGGCGACTCAGTCCGCGCACGAGGCGCTCTCGAGCGACTCGGACGACCCGATGAGCCGTGATGCCGGCGGCCTCGTGGACGAGGCCGTGCGCGAGGTCGAGCGGGTCGCCGACCACGACCAGCGGCTCGCCGCGGTGCTCGAGACGCTGCGCGGCGTCAGCTTCCAGGTGGCCGACGCGGCCCGCGAACTCGCGGCCTACGCCTCCGACCTCGATCAGGAGGGACCGGGCGAGCTCGCGGCCGCGAACGAACGGCTCGCGGCCCTGAACGCCCTGTTCCGGGTCTACGGAGCCGACTCGGTCGCGGTGATCGAGTACGCGGCCGGCGCGGCGCGGCGCCTGACCGAGCTCGACGGCGACGACGACCTCATCGACGAGCTCGCCGCGCGCCTGGAGGCGACGACGGAGCGCGAGCGCTCGCTCGCGGCGCGCCTCTCCGAGCTGCGCGGGGCCGCAGCGGCGCGCCTCTCCGAACTCGTCACGGTGGAGCTGCGCCAGCTCGCCCTGCCGGACGCCGAGTTCGTGGCGCGTGTGGCGCCGCTCGATGCGCTGGGCGCCTCGGGGGGAGACGAGGTGCAGCTGCTGCTGAGCCCGCATCCCGGCTCGGCACCCCGCCCCATCGCCAAGAGCGCCTCGGGCGGCGAGCTGTCACGCGTCATGCTGGCGCTCGAGGTGGTGCTCGCGGGCGCCGATCCCGTGCCGACCTTCGTGTTCGACGAGGTCGACGCGGGCGTCGGCGGCGCTGCGGCCATCGAGATCGGCCGCCGTCTGTCGCGCCTCGCGCGGACCTCTCAGGTGATCGTGGTGACGCACCTGGCGCAGGTGGCCGCGTTCGCGAACAACCACCTCCAGGTGGTCAAGGACTCCTCCGGCGGGTTCACCGAGAGCAGCTGCCGCAGGCTCGACGGCGACGAACGGCTGGCGGAGATGGCCCGACTGCTGTCCGGCCTCAGCGACTCGGGGAGCGCGCTCGAGCACGCCGCCGAACTGCTGGCGCTGCGCGATGCGTGAATGTCGCCGCCGAGTGCTACGCTCGCCAACATGGTGAAGTTGTTCGGACGAAGCACGCGCCGCGCCGCGAAGCCCGCTCTCGGCGATGACGCGGCGGCGAAGGCGGCGTACATCGACAATCATCCCGACGTGGTGCACGCGGACATCGAGCAGATGGACTCCGACACCCGGGAGATGTACCGCGATGCCCGCGAGGCTGCGGCGGACGCGCGGGAGGAGCGGGCGAAGGAGCACATCCGCGAGTTCGTCGTGCGCAGCCCGTTCCAGCTGGGCTTCACGGTCACGCTGGGTGTGCTCGTGGCGCTGCTGTTCGGTGCGATGGTCGATCAGCTCAGCACCATCATCATGTATGTGGCTGCGGCGCTCTTCGTCGCCCTAGGCCTCGACCCGGCGGTGCGCTGGCTCGAGCGAAAGGGCCTGAACCGGCCGCTCGGCATCGGCGTCGTGTTCGGCGGCTTCGTGCTGGTGATCGCCGGGCTCCTCGCGATCATCATCCCGATGATCGCGAATCAGATCTCGCTCCTCATGCGCAGCGCTCCGACGCTGTTCCGCGATGTCACCCAGCAGCAGTGGTTCCTCGACCTGCAGGAGCGCTTCGGCCAGTTCATCGACTTCGACGGCCTGCTGACGATGGGGCAGGATCTGGTGGGCGACCCGAGCAACTGGGCGCAGGTCGCGGGAGGCGTGTGGCAGGCGGGCATCGGCATCGCCAACGGCCTCACGGCCGGGTTGATCGTGCTGATCCTCACGCTCTACTTCCTCGCATCGCTGCGCACGATCAAGCGGGCCTTCTACTCGCTCGTGCCGCGCTCGGGCCGAGCGAAGGTGATGGACATCACCGAGCAGGTGACCAAGTCGGTCGGCGGTTACGTCAACGGCATGGTGGTGCTCGCCTTCATCAACTCGGTGCTCGGCTTCGTCATGATGACGATCGTGGGTGTGCCGTTCGCCGGCCTGGTCGCGGTCGGCGTCTTCCTGCTCGCGCTCATCCCGCTCATCGGCTCGGTCGCCGCCACGGTGCTGGTCTCGATCGTGGCGCTCTTCAACTCGCCCACCACCGCGATCATCGCGGCCGCCTACTACCTCATCTACATGCAGATCGAGTCGTACCTGCTCACTCCGCGCGTCATGAACCGCGTGGTGTCGGTTCCCGGATCGCTCGTGGTGATCGGCGCGCTCGCGGGCGGCACGCTGCTCGGCTTGCTCGGCGCGCTCATCTCCATCCCGGTCACGGCGATGGTGCTGATGATCATCAAGCAGGTCTGGGTGCCGCGACAGGAACTGCGCTAGGCGTCGAGGGCCCGGGCTCCTCGTTCCCCGGGCCTCACGGCCGCGTCCCTCACGGCCGGGTCTTCCGCGGCAGGGTGAGGATCTCGGCCCCGTCGTCGGTGATGGCGATCGTGTGCTCGCTGTGAGCCGTCCGGCAGCCGGTCGCGCTTCGGAGCGTCCACCCGTCGGCATCGGTGACGAGCTCAGCGGTGTCCGCCATGACCCAGGGCTCCAGCGCGAGTAGCAGGCCGGGGCGCAACCGGTAGCCGCGGCCGGGTCGCCCGGTGTTCGAGACGTGCGGGTCCTGGTGCATCGTCGAACCGATGCCGTGCCCGCCGAACTCGGTGTTGACCGAGTAGCCGGCGTCGCCGAGGACCGTGCCGATGGCGTGGGAGAGGTCGCCGATGCGGGCGCCGGGCCGGGCGGCGGCGATGCCCGCGGCCAGCGCGCGCTCGGTCGTCTCGATCATCCTGACGCTCTCCGGCGGTCTGGAGGCGCCCACGATGAAGCTGATGGCCGCGTCCGCGGCGACTCCGTCGTGGGAGACGGCGAGATCGAGGGTGAGCAGGTCGCCGTCGGCGAGCGGGTAGTCACGGGGTCTTCCGTGGAGCACCGCGTCGTTGACGGCCGTGCAGACGTAGTGGCCGAACGGTCCCCGCCCGAAGGACGGGGCGTAGTCGACGTAGCAGGATCGCGCCCCGGCCTCGGTGATCATGGTGCGGGCCAGGCGGTCGAGGTCGAGCAGGTTCGCGCCGACCGTGCTGCGGCTTCGGAGCGCCTGCAGGATGTCGGCGACCAGCGCGCCGGCCGTCCTGGCTCGGGAGAGCTCGTCCGGGTTCAGGATCTCGATCATGCGCCGCCTCTCTCGGGGACTGAATCTGCAATAACTATACCGGTAATAGTATCCCGGTACTAGAATCGGTGCCATGGTCAGATTGCCGCTCACCCCCGCCGAGATCGCGCGCGGGCAGCGACTCGGCGCTCTGCTGCGCCGCGCCAGGGGAGAGCGCTCGATGCTCGAGACCGCGCTCGGCGCGGGGATCTCGCCCGAGACCCTGCGCAAGATCGAGTCCGGCCGCATCGCTACACCGGCGTTCTCGACGATCGCCGCGATCGCCGCGGTGCTCGGTCTATCACTCGACGCGGTGTGGGCCGAGATCGATCTGCCCGACCCCGAGGCCGAAGCCATGCGCGAGGCCGATGCCCTGCGCGCGGCTCGCAACGTCCGGGTGATCGGCGCGCAGCGCCCCTGAGCAGCCCGGCTCTGAGGTGCCAGCCCCGGAGCTGCTCGATACCTGTGCAGCCGCTCGCCGGGTGTGGCTACGCGCCGCGCAGCAGCGCGAGCCGGCTCTCGGCGCGGAAGAGATCCGCCGGGGGATCCTCGATGTCCACCAGGCCGGCGCGGTCGGTCTCGGCGAGTACCGTCAGCGGCAGGTCGGCGTGGACCAGCACGTCGAGGAGGGCGACGAAGCGCTGACGGGCCTCCCGGCTCGCCCGGGAGAGCGGGGGAACTCCGCTCAGCACCCACGAGTCGAAGTTCGCGGTGAGATCCAGGTAGTCCTCCGCGATCGAGGTCGCCTCGAGCAGATCGGAGAAGTCGAACCAGATCTCGCTGCCGCGCGCCGCGAGCGCGTGCAGCGCACGGTGTCCGTGGAGCACCGTCGTCCGCTCGCCGGCATCGGGCAGTGCGAGCCCGGCCTCGCGGATCGCGCTCTCGTCGGACGACAGCAGCCAGCGACCGGATCCGAAGCCCGCCTCGCTGCGGGATCCGCCCGCGCGCCGGTAGTCCGCGCCCCCGTCGAGCACGCGCACGGCGAAGCGCTCGCGGATGATGCGGATGCCGGGCACGAAGACGTGATGGTAGACGGGGTTGGGCAGCAGCCCCTCCGGCTCGTAGTTCGAGGTGAGCAGGGTCGGCACACCGCGGCGGGTGAGCTCGTCGAGCAGGCGGTTCAGCAGGCTGGCCCCGCCGGGGTCGTGCACGTGCAGCTCGTCGAAGAAGAACAGCTGCGCCCCGCTCAGCAGCTCCTCGACGGTCTCCTCGATCGCAGCGCGGGCGCTCATCCGGGCGCCGAAGCGGCGCTGCAGCTCCTGGAAGAAGGTGTGGAAGTGCACGCGGCGCTTCCGGGACTCGGGCAGCGGAGCGGCCCTGAAGATCTCCGACATCAGCCAGGTCTTGCCCCGGCCGGCCGGGCCGTGCACGTAGAAGCCGGCGGTCTCGCCGCCGCTCTCCACCCGCCCCTCGAGGAAGGCTGCGACCTCGTCCAGCAGCGCGCGCTGCTCCGCGTCGAGAACGATGCCCCGCGCAGCCGCCGACTCCTCGACTGCTACGGCGATCCCCGTCGTCTCCGTGCCCGCCCGCTGCATCCCGTCTCCCAGTCCGTGCCCGTGCTCTGCGGGCGCACCCCAGCCTATGCGCCGCGCCGAGGCGCGACCTGACAGACGTCATGCCGCGCGCGGTCGTGGAGTCGCCCCACCCCGTCATCCCGCGCGCAGTCGCGGAGCCCTTCACCCCGTCATCCCGCGCGAATTCGCGGAGTCTTTCACCCCGTCATCCTGCGCGAGCGTAGTGAGTCGCAGGATCCCCAGCATTGCATCCTGCGACTCCGGCTCGTTCCTCGCCTCCGCGCAGGATGACGTGGATGGGTCGGCTCGCGAGCTCGTTCCGCGCAGGATGACGCGGGTGGGCCGGATCGCGAGCTCGCCTCCGCGCAGGATGACGTGGGCGGGCCGGGTCGCTGCGCTCGCTGCGCGCAGGATGACGGCGGTGCGGTGCGCTGGACCGGGCCCCGGCGCGTATTCTGGCTGAGGTGAGCCGATCCCGCGCGAGCGGGAGAGCGCGATCCGAGCGGGCGGGCGTCGACCGCTGTTCGCAAGTACCCTTCAAGTGATAGGATCGAAGCCCGTGGGAACAGAGCAGCGCGCGGACCGGACCGGCATCACCAAGCACATCTTCGTCACCGGGGGTGTGGTCTCCTCTCTGGGCAAGGGCCTGACCGCCGCGAGTCTGGGTAATCTGCTCACCGCGCGCGGTCTGCGCGTGGTCATGCAGAAGCTGGATCCGTATCTCAACGTCGATCCCGGCACCATGAACCCGTTCCAGCACGGCGAGGTCTTCGTGACCGACGACGGCGCCGAGACCGACCTCGATATCGGCCACTACGAGCGCTTCCTGGGCATCGACCTGTCGCAGGCCGCCAACGTCACCACGGGTCAGATCTACTCGACGGTCATCGCGAAGGAGCGCCGCGGCGAGTACCTCGGCGACACGGTGCAGGTGATCCCGCACATCACCAACGAGATCAAGCGCCGCATGCGCCTCCAGGCCGAGGAGGATCCGCGCCCCGACGTCATCATCACCGAGGTCGGCGGCACGGTGGGCGACATCGAGTCGCAGCCGTTCCTCGAGTCGGCCCGCCAGGTGCGTCACGAGCTCGGCCGCAACAACGTCTTCTTCGTGCACGTCTCGCTCGTGCCCTTCATGGGCGCCTCGGGCGAGCAGAAGACCAAGCCCACCCAGCACTCCGTCGCGGCTCTCCGCTCCATCGGCATCCAGCCCGACGCGCTCGTGCTGCGCAGCGACCGCCCGGTCACCGACGACAACCTGCGCAAGATCGCGCTCATGTGCGACGTCGACGAGAGCGCCGTGGTCAACGCGATCGACGTGCCGAGCATCTACGACCTGCCCCGCCTGCTCAACGATCAGGGCCTCGACCGGACCATCGTCGAGAACCTCGGGCTCACCGATCGTGCCGGCGACGTCGACTGGACCGACTGGCAGCCCGTGCTCGACGCGGTGCACCACCCGAAGGGCGAGGTCACGCTCGCGCTCGTCGGCAAGTACATCGATCTGCCCGACGCCTACCTGTCGGTCACCGAGGCGCTGCGCGCCGGCGGATTCGCGCACTCCACCAAGGTCAACATCAAGTGGGTGCCCTCCGACGACTGCGAGACCCCCGAGGGGGCGCGCGAGGCGCTCGGCGACGTCGACGGCATCTGCGTGCCGGGCGGCTTCGGCATCCGCGGCATCGAGGGCAAGCTCGGCGCGCTGCGCTTCGCCCGCGAGAACGGCATCCCCACCCTCGGCCTCTGCCTGGGCCTGCAGTGCATGGTGATCGAGTACGCGCGCAACGTGGCCGGCCTCGAGGGCGCCTCCTCCACGGAGTTCGACCCCGAGACCCCCGTGCCGGTCATCGCGACCATGGCCGAGCAGGTCGACATCATCGACGGCGGCGACCTCGGCGGCACCATGCGCCTGGGCCTCTACGAGGCGGCGCTCGCCGAGGGATCCCTCGCGGCGACGCTGTACGGTGCGCCCGTGGCGAGCGAGCGCCACCGTCACCGCTACGAGGTCAACAACCGCTACCGCGATCAGATCGCCGCGGCCGGGCTCTCGTTCTCGGGCACCAGCCCCGACGGCGAGCTGGTCGAGTACGTCGAGCTGCCCGCCGAGTCCCACCCCTTCTACATCGCCACCCAGGCGCACCCCGAGTTGCGATCCCGTCCGGGCATCCCGCACCCGCTCTTCGCGGGTCTCGTCTCCGCCGCCATCGATCGTCGCGAAGCCGCGCGTCTCTTCGAGGTCGACGGCGAGACGGGCTCGGAGCTCGGCGAATAGGCTGAGCGCGGTGAGCGACGTCCCCGAGCAGCTCGCAGACGAGCGCGCCGAGGTGCGCGTGATCGACAGCGAGCTGCTCGTGCGCGGGCACGTCTGGGATGTGCGCCGCGACCGCTTCGAGTTCGGCGGCACCGAATTGGTGCGGGACTACCTGGACCACACGGGTGCGGTCGCCGTGCTGGCGCTCGACGCCGAGGAGCGGGTGCTGCTGATCCGGCAGTACCGGCACGCGATCGCGCACCGCGACTGGGAGATCCCGGCGGGGCTCATGGACGCCCCGGGCGAACCGGGTCTCGGGGCCGCGCAGCGGGAGCTGGCCGAGGAGGCCGATCTGCGCGCCGAGCGCTGGGATCTGCTGCTCGACCTGTTCCTCTCGCCCGGCGGCACGAGCGAGGCCATGCGCGTCTTCCTCGCGCGGGATCTGCACCCCGTCGAGCACGACTACGTGCGCGCGGAGGAGGAGGCCGAGCTGGTGCCGCGCTGGGTGCCGCTCGCCGAGGCCGTCGAGGCCGCGCTCGACGGACGCGTGCAGAACGCCGTCACGGTGAGCGCGGTGCTGGCCGCCTGGGCCGCTCGCGGGCGCGGCTGGGAGACGCTGCGGGATCCCGAACTGCCCTGGACCGCCCGCGAGGCGTCGCGGGGAGAGCGCTCGAGCTGATGGCGCCGACCGCCGCGCAGGGCATCGAGCGCTACCTGCGGCACGTCGCCCTGGAGCGCGGGCTCTCCGCCAACAGCCGGGCGGCCTACCGGCGCGATCTCGAGGCCTATGCGGCGTGGCTCGAGGCGCGCGGGATCCGGGATCTCGCCGAGGTGGCGCCCGAGACGCTCTCGGAGTACGTCGTCGATCTGGGGCGGCCGATGCCCGTCGACGGCGCGGGTCGGGATCCGGATCCCTCCGCAGATCGAAGCACTCGGGATCGAGGGACCCCCGGAGACAGGCCCGGTCGGGAGCACCCCAAGCCCCTCGCCCCGGCCTCCATCACCCGGCGCCTCTCCACCGTGCGCGGGATGCACCGCTTCCTCTTCGAGGAGGGGCTGCTCGAGAGCCACGCCGGCAGCGGTGTGCGCACCCCCAAGCGCGCGCAGCGGCTGCCCAAGGCGCTCGCCGTCGAGGACGTGGAGGCGCTGCTCGCCGCGGCCGGCGGATCGGCGGGGGAGGACGGCGCCGGCGGCGACGACCCCGTCGGGCTGCGCGACCGCGCGCTGCTCGAGCTGCTGTACGCGACGGGCGCGCGCGTGAGCGAGGTCACCGCGCTCGACATCGACGACCTGCTCGCGGTCTCCGGCCGGGGCGACGTGTGGGGCGACCCGGAGGGCGCGCTGGGCGAGGGCGGACTGCTGCAGGTCACCGGCAAGGGCGCGAAGCAGCGGATCGTGCCCTACGGCAGCTACGCCGGTCGTGCGCTCGCCGCCTACCTCGTGCGCGCCCGGCCGCAGATGGTCGAGCGCGGGCGCGGCACCCCCGCGCTCTTCGTCGGGCCCCGCGGCGGCCGGCTGTCGCGGCAGAGCGCGTGGCTCGTGATCCGCGCCGCGGCGGAGCGCGCGGGCATCACGAGCGAGGTCTCGCCCCACACCCTGCGGCACTCCTTCGCCACGCATCTGCTGGCGGGCGGTGCCGACGTGCGCACCGTGCAGGAATTGCTGGGCCACGCCTCGGTCACCACGACCCAGATCTACACGCAGGTGACGGCCGACACGCTGCGCGAGCACTACATCCTGGCGCACCCGCGCGCGCGGTAGGGGCGCTCCGCGGGCCCCGCCGGTTGAGCGAGGAGCGCAGTGACGAGTCGAAACCGAGGGGGCTCCGGCTCGCTCGACCGGATTCGGTCCCCGCTGGTTGAGCGAGGAGCGCAGTGACGAGTCGAAACCGGAGACACCCTGGTTTCGACTCGCTGCGCTCGCTCAACCGGCGGAGGGAGCGCCGTTCACGCCGCGGTGCGACTGCGTTCACGCCGCGGTGCGACTCCGCTCGAGCTCCGCAGCGCCGTCCCGCCAGCGCTGCTCCGCGCGGCGTCCCCACAGCAGGGCGACGATGAGCACTCCGGCGCCGATGAACCCGGTGACTCCGATGCGCTCGCCGCCGATCGCCACGCCGATCAGCAGGGCCCAGCCCGGCTCGGAGCCCAGCAGCATGCCGGCGCGCGAGGCGGACGTGCGCCGGGTCGCCCAGAGCTGGCCGAGGAAGGCGAGCACGGTGCAGCCGAGGCTGAGGTAGATGAGCAGGGCCCAGTCCGTCGGTCTGAACGCGGGGGCGTGCGCGAACAGGGAGCCGCCGCCCCACAGGGTGAAGAGCACTGCGCCGAAGACGATCTCGACAGTGGTCAGCGCCGTGACGTCCGCGCTGTCGTGCGCGGTGACGCGCGCCTCGGCGACCCCCAGCAGCGCCCGCGTGACCGCGGCCAGCAGGATGAGCCCGTCGCCCGGGTTCATCCGCGCGAGGCCGTCGCCGCCCACGAGCAGCGCGATCCCGCCGAGCGCGAGCACGACACTGCCCAGCAGCGACGCGGTGAGGCGTCGCCGGGTGGCCAGGGACTCGAGGAGCGGGGTGAGCAGGATCGACAGTCCGATGATGAGGCCCGCGTTGGTCGCGCTCGTCAGCGTGACGCCGATCGTCTCCAGGGTGATCGTCGCCGCGCGCAGCACGCCGAGCAGCGATCCGGCCCGGAGCGAACCGCGCAGACTCCCGGCCCGGCGCAGGCGGTGCATCACCAGCAGCAGTGCGGCCGCGGGGAGGAACCGCGCGCACAGCACCGCCGCCGCGCTCGAGGACGCGGCGAGCTCCTGCGTCGCCAGGTAGCTGCCGCCCCAGATCGCGGCGATGCCCAGCAGCGCCAGGTCGGGGAACAGCGCGTGATGCGCCCGCACTCTGCGTTTCATGATGTCCACGATGGATCGGTCAAACGTGAAGATCAACGGGCATTGTCTTCATCCTTCTGTAAGATCTGCTTCATGGATGTGCACCATCTCCGTACGCTGCGCGAACTGCGCGACCGCGGCTCCGTCACCGCCGTGGCCGAGGCGCTCCACCTCTCGCCCTCCGCGGTGTCGCAACAGCTGGCCGCACTGCAGCGATCCTTCGAGGTGCCCCTCACGGAGCCGCGGGGCCGGGTGCTCGGCCTCACCGCGGCGGGGGAGCGGCTCGCCGACGCCGGCGGGGAGGTGCTCGCCGCGATGGCCCGGGCAGAGCAGTCGGTGGCCGGATACCTGCGTGCACGCGGCGAGCCCGTGACCGTGACGGCGTTCCACAGCGCCGCGCTGGCGTGGTTCCCGGCGTTGATCGAGCGCTCGCTCGCCGACCCGGAGGGCCCGCAGGTGCGCTGCCGCGATGAGGACGTCTCGATCGAGGAGTTCGTGCGGCTCGCGGCGGATCACGACGTGGTGATCGCTCACCGGCCCCCGGTGTCGCGGCCCTGGCCCGAGCACCGCGTGCGGGTCACCCCGGTGATCGAGGAGCCGATCGACCTCGCCCTGCACCGCGACCACCCGCTGGCCGGGCAGCAGACCGTCGAACTGGCCGACCTCGCCGGCGAGACCTGGCTGGCGGCGCACGAGGGCTTCGCGCTCGAGCCGCTGATCGTGCAGGCGCTCGCCGCGAGCGCGGGCCGGCCGATCGAGATCACGCACCGGGTGAACGAGTTCAACGTCGTCGCCGCGATCATCGCCAGAACCCGCACGATCGGGCTGCTGCCCCGCTACACGGGGCTGCCGTCGGCGCTGCGCAGCGAGCTCGTGCTGCGGCCGATCCGGGATCTGCCCATCACCCGGCACATCGACGTGCTCGCCCGGCCGGAGGCGATGGCGCGCGCGGGCACCCGGGCCGTGATCTCGCGGATCGTCGAGATCGCGCAGCTCCAGTCGGGCGCGCGATAGGATGGAGCGTTAGCGAGCGAGAGGAGGGCCGGGCATGGTGAAGCAGAAGGTCGAGCTGGGACCCACCGGCCGTCCCGACCGCGTCATCCCCGCACCCCAGAAGCTCGAGCGGCACGGCCCCGCGCGCATCATCGCGATGTGCAATCAGAAGGGCGGCGTCGGCAAGACGACCAGCACCATCAACCTGGCTGCGGCCCTCGCCCGCTACGGCCGCAGGGTGCTCGCGGTCGACTTCGACCCGCAGGGGGCGCTCTCGGCCGGCCTCGGCGTGCCGGCGCACGACGTGCCCACCATTTACGACCTCATGCTGAGCAAGGTGAAGGATCCGCACGAGGCGATCCAGCCCACCGACACCGCCGGCCTCGACGTCATCCCCGCCAACATCGACCTCTCCGCCGCCGAGGTGCATCTCGTCACCGAGGTGGCCCGCGAACAGATCCTCGCCGGTGTGCTGCGCAAGGTCGCGAGCGACTACGACGTGATCCTCATCGACTGCCAGCCCTCGCTCGGCCTGCTCACCGTGAACGCGCTCACCGCGAGCCACGGCGTGCTGATCCCGCTCGCCTGCGAGTACTTCGCTCTGCGCGGCGTCGCGCTGCTGGTCGAGACCGTCGACAAGGTGCGGGATCGCCTCAACCCCGCCCTCGAGCTCGACGGCATCCTCGCCACCATGTACGACCCGCGCACCCTGCACGCGCGCGAGGTGCTCGAGCGCGTCGTCGACACCTTCGGCGACAAGGTCTTCGACACCGTCATCGGCCGCACCGTCAAGCTGCCCGACGCGCAGATCGCGGCGAAGCCGATCCTCGACTACGCGCCGTCGAACGCGGCCTCCGAGGCCTACCTGAAGCTGGCGCGCGAACTGGTGCAGCGCGGCGTCGTCGCCTAGGGATCGAAACCGTCATGGTCGCGCTTGCAGGCGGACGCCGAGAACGCGAAGCGTTCGACCGTCCGGGTGATGCCGCTGCAGCGGCATCGGGGGAGACGGCTGACGGTGCGCCCGGTGAAGCCGGTGCGTCTGACACGTCCGGCGGGCCTGACGCCGCCGGTGAAGCCGGGGCACCCGGCGCCTCCGATTTCCGAGTCACCCTCGAGGTGTTCGACGGCCCCTTCGATCTGCTGCTGAACCTCATCGGCAAGCACGAGCTCGACATCACCGAGGTCTCGCTCAGCCTCGTGACCGACGAGTTCATCGCGTACCTCGCCTCGCTCGAGGGGCAGGGGCTCGTCGAGCTCGATCGCGCCTCGGAGTTCCTGGTGGTGGCGGCGACGCTGCTCGATCTCAAGATCGCGAGTCTGCTGCCGCAGGGCGAGGTCGTCGACGCCGAGGACATCGCGCTGCTCGAGGCCCGCGACCTGCTCTTCGCGCGGCTGCTGCAGTACCGGGCGTTCAAGCAGGCGAGCGCCTGGTTCAAGGGGCGGCTCGCCGCGGAGGAGGCGCGGCATCCGCGCCTGGTGCCGCTCGACGCGAAGTACCGCGAGCGCACCCCGGAGCTCGTGTGGCAGCTGTCCGCCGAGGACTTCGCGGCCATCGCCATGCTCGCCTTCGCGCCCCGGGAGATCCCCACCGTCGGGCTCGACCACCTGCACGCGCCGCTCGTCTCGATCCGCGAGCAGGCGGCCGTGGTGGTCTCGCTGCTGCGTCCCGTCGATGGCCGTGGCGGCGCCCACAGCTTCCGCGAGCTGATCGCGGGCGTGGCGGAGCGCGGGGTGATCGTGGCGCGGTTCCTCGCGATCCTCGAGCTCTATCGGCGGGCCGCCGTGACATTCGAGCAAGCGGAGCCGCTGGGAGAGCTGCACGTGCAGTGGACGGGCGAGAGCTGGTCGGACGAGGAGCTCTCGACGTTGGGCAATGACTATGACTGAAGCGACGGAGAACATGACGCAGCACACCGAGCCCCGGGGGTCCGGGCCGCAGGCGCCCGAATCGGGGACGCAAAAGGCTCCTTCTGGACCCGCGAAGGGGGCCGAGCCGTCCCCGATTCCGGCGCAGGGCGTGGGGGCAGATGCGGGGGACGAGGGGGGCCGGCTCGCCCGCGCCCGTGCCGCGCACTCGCTCGCGCAGCAGCTCGAGGCGCTGCTGATCGTGGCCGATGAGCCGCTCAGCGCGATGGCGCTCGCCACCGCGACCGACCGGCCCGTGCGCGAGGTGCGCGCCGTGCTCGGCGAGCTCGTCGCCGAGTTCAACGGCGAGGCTGCGGGCACCGCGGAGGGCGCGGGATCGCCGCGCGGGTTCGAGCTGCGCGAGGTCGCGGGCGGACACCGCTTCTACGTGCGCGAGAGCCTCGACCCGGTGGTGGCCGACTTCGTGCAGCAGCAGACCCCGGCCAAGCTGTCGCAGGCGGCGCTCGAGACCCTCGCCGTGATCGCGTACCGGCAGCCGATCTCGCGCGGCGCGATCGCCTCGATCCGCGCCGTCAACGTCGATTCGGTGGTGCGCACCCTGTTGGCCCGCGGCCTCATCACCGAGGTGGGGCAGGATCCCGAGACCACGGCCACGCTCTACGGCACCACGGATTCCCTGCTCGGCCACCTCGGCATCGGCGACATCTCCGAGCTGCCGCCGATCGCGCCGCTGCTCGACGACGGCTCGGAAGGATTCGACCATGAAGCGCTCTGACGACGAGGGCCTCGGCGGATCCTTCTCCGTCGACGGCGAGAACATCGAGATCGATCTCGCCGAGTTCGGATGGCCCGCGGATCGCGCCGCTGAGAGCGGGGAGCAGGACTCCGCGCCCGAGGACGACGGCCGCGTGCGCCTGCAGAAGGCGCTCGCCCACGCCGGCGTCGCGTCGCGCCGCGCGTGCGAGGCGCTCATCACGGGCGGCCGCGTCACCGTGAACGGCCGAGTGCAGCGCGAGCTGGGATCCCGCATCGATCCCGATCAGGACGATGTGCGCGTCGACGGCGTCGTCGTGCAGCTCGACGTGTCCAAGCGCTACTTCGTGCTCAACAAGCCGCGGGGCGTCGTCTCCACCATGAGCGACGAGAACGGGCGCCCCGATCTGCGCGAGTTCACGGATCAGGTTGCGGGCGGGCCCCAAGATCGCGAAGCGATCGACGGCCCGACCGGTGCCGCTACAGCGGCAGCCCAAGGAGCGCAGCGCTGGGCTGACCGCCTGTACAACGTGGGGCGTCTCGACACCGATACGAGCGGGCTGCTGATCCTCACCAATGACGGCGAGCTCGCGCACAAGCTCGCGCACCCCAGCTTCGGGGTGAGCAAGACCTACATCGCCAAGGTGCGCGGACGGATGACGGCGGCCGTGATCCAGCGCCTCAAAGACGGCGTGGAACTGAGCGACGGGCCGATCCACGCCGATCGCGCCAAGCTGCTGCCCGGGGGATCCGGCAGCTCGCACTCGCTCGTCGAGATCACGCTGCACTCCGGGCGCAACCGCATCGTGCGCCGCATGCTCGCCGAGGTGGGGCACCCGGTCGAGGAGCTCGTGCGGCGGCAGTTCGGGCCGCTGCACCTCGGCACGCTGCGGAGCGGCGAGATGCGCGAGCTGTCGGCAGCCGAGCGCGGGGCGCTGCTGTCGGCCGCCGAGGACGGCGACGCGGGGGCCGGCGGGCGCGGTTCCGGATCGAGCGCGAAGCGCGGTGCGGGATCGGGTCGCTCCGGATCGGGCGCAGGTTCGAAGCGCGACGACTCGAAGAGCCGGGACTCGAAGAGCCGGGATTCGAACGGCCGGGACTCGAAGAACCGGGGCGCCGTGACCGCCGGCCGGCCGGGCGACGGCAAGGGCGCGCGCGGCATGCGCGGCGTGGCCGCCAAGGGCAATCCGCACGGTCGCGGCGGGCCCGGCGCGACGGGCGGCGGCCGCGCGAAACCCGGGAGTTCGGGCGACACGGGCGGCGAGGCCGGCGGACGCGGGCAGAATGGGCAGCAGGGTTCTCGGAAACCCCGCACCGACGGACGGAAACGGAACGGCAGATGAACGAGTTGAGGATCTCGACCCCCGGGATCGCCCGCCAGAGCGATGGCGGGCGCGGGGCGCTCGCCGCACGCACTCGCGGCTCCGTGCACGTGATCGGCGCGGGCCTGCTCGGCGCGAGCGTGGGCCTGGGGCTGCGCGAGCGCGGCGTCGAGGTGACCCTCGAGGATCTCTCGCCGACCACGGTGGCGCTCGCCGCCGACTACGGTGCCGGGCGGGTGCGCACGGCCGAGGACGCGGCTCCGGCGCTTGTGGTCGTGGCGACGCCGCCCGACGTCGCCGCCGACGTGATCGAGCGCGCCCTCACCACGTACCCCGACGCGGTCGTCACCGATGTCGTGAGCGTGAAGCTCGCCCCCTTCGTCGAGCTCACGCGGCGGGGCGTCGACCTCACCCACTACGTCGGCTCGCACCCCATGGCCGGGCGGGAGCGGGGCGGTGCGATCATGGCGCGCGCTGACCTCTTCAAGGCGCGGCCCTGGATCATCTGCCGCGACGAGGAGACGCCCGCCGATGCGCTCGCGCTCGTCGAGGCCGTGGCGCTCGACCTGGGCGGAGTGCTCATCGAGATGACGCCGGAGGAGCACGACCGCTCGGTGGGGCTCGTCTCGCATCTGCCGCAGGTGGTGTCGACCCTGCTCGCCGCGCGCCTCGTGCCCGCGACCGAGCAGGCGATCGGGCTCGCGGGGGCCGGGCTGCGCGACACGACCCGCATCGCGGCGAGCGATCCCGAGCTCTGGGTGCAGATCCTCGGCGCCAACCGGGAGCCCGTGGTGGAGCTGCTCGACGGCTTCAGCGCGGACCTCGCGGCGTTCGCCGACGCGCTGCGCGACCCCGAGCAGACCGGCGCCAAACGGCGCATCGCCGATCTGCTCGCCGCCGGCAACCGGGGCGTCGCGCGCATCCCCGGCAAGCACGGATCGTCCGAGCGCTTCGCGACGATCAACGTGCTCGTCGACGACCGGCCGGGCGAGCTCGCGCGGCTGCTCACCGAACTCGGAGAACTGGGCATTAACATGGAAGACTTGCGCCTCGAGCACTCGCCGGGCGCGCAGATCGGTTTCGCGGAGATCGCGGTGCTGCCCGAGGTGGCGGAGCGCGCGGTCTCCGATCTCGTCGAACGCGGATGGAGGACGCTGTGAACGATGCTGCACCCGAGGCGCTGAGCACCGCCGGCGCCGCTTCGGCGACGGATCCGATCCTCGTGGCGATCGACGGGCCGGCCGGCAGCGGCAAATCGAGCGTGTCCCGCGCGGCCGCGACGCGGCTGGGGTTCGGGATCCTCGACACGGGTGCCGCCTATCGTTCGCTGGCGTGGGCCGCACTCGAGACGGGGGTCGATCTCGACGACGAGGCGGCGGTGCTGGGGCTGCTCGACGCGTGGGAGTACTCGACGACGCTGCTCGGCGAGCAGCGCATCGGCGTCGTCCTGGGCCGCCGGGTGAGCGAGCGCAGCGAGTCGCAGCCCGCGGCCCCTATCGACGTCACCGCCGCGATCCGCGACCACGCGGTCAGCGGGCAGGTCAGCCGCGTCTCGAAGCACCCGGGGGTGCGCGACCGGCTCAACGCGATGTTTCGCGAGATCGTCGCCGAGTCGGGGTTGCCCGGCGTGGTCATCGAGGGGCGCGACATCACGACGGTCGTTGCGCCGGACGCACCCGTGCGCATCCTCATGACGGCGTCGCCCGACGTACGGGCGCAGCGCCGTGCGGGCGAACTCGAGGGGCTGTCGCACGAGCAGGTGCTCGCGGACATCGCCGCGCGCGACGCGAAGGATGCGCTCGTGGTGGACTTCATCAACCCCGCACCGGGGGTGACGCTCGTCGATACGAGCGAACTGGACTTCGAGCAGTCGGTACAGGCTGTGGTCGATATCGTACGAGCGGCGCAGAACGTCGCGGAAGAGAGCAAATGATGAGCGAGCAGAATCCCGGGACGGGCGCCGAGCAGGACGGGCCCGAGGTCTTCGACGTGGCCGCGGTCTCCGAGGATGAGATCATCGTCGGCGACGACTTCGACGACGACGGCATCACCTTCGCCGAGGGCGACGAGGTCACCGAGGAGGAGCGCCTGCGCGCCATGCGCTCGAACCTCGACAGCTTCGAGCTGGAGGAGGACGACCTCGCGATCATCGGCGAGGACGGCGAGTTCCTCGGCTTCCGCGAGCCCGTCGCCGAGACCCTGCCGGTGGTCGCGATCGTCGGCCGCCCGAACGTCGGCAAGTCGGCGCTCGTGAACCGCATCCTGGGTCGCCGCGAGGCCGTGGTCGAGGACGTCCCCGGTGTCACGCGCGACCGCGTGACCTACGCGGCGGAGTGGGGCGGCACCCGCTTCAGCCTCGTCGACACCGGCGGCTGGGAGCCCGACGCCAAGGGCATCGACGCGTCGGTGGCTCTGCAGGCCGAGGTGGCGATCGAGCTCTGCGACGTCGTCATGTTCGTGGTCGATTCCCGCGTGGGCCCCACCGCGACCGATGAGCGCGTCGTGCAGCTGCTGCGCCGCACCGACAAGCCCGTCTTCCTCGTCGCCAACAAGGTGGACGACGCGGTGCTCGAGGCGGAGGCCGCGCAGCTGTGGTCGCTCGGCCTCGGCGAGCCGCACGCCGTCTCCGCACTGCACGGCCGCGGGGTCGCCGACCTGCTCGATCAGGTCGTCGAGGCGCTGCCCGAGGAGTCCGCGGTGGCGCAGCCGAAGCTGCTGGGGCCGCGCCGTGTCGCGCTGCTCGGCCGCCCGAACGTGGGCAAGTCGAGCCTGCTGAACAAGGCCGCCGGCGAGGAGCGGGCGGTCGTCAGCGACCTCGCAGGCACCACTCGCGATCCCGTGGACGAGCAGGTCGAGATCGCGGGCCGCGTGTGGACCTTCGTCGACACCGCGGGCATCCGTCGTCGTGTGCACCTGCAGAAGGGCGCCGACTTCTACGCCTCGCTGCGCACCGCGGCGGCGCTGGAGAAGGCCGAGGTCGCGGTCGTGCTCCTCGACGTGACGCAGGAGATCAGCGATCAGGATCTGCGCATCATCGACCTGGTGCTCGAGTCGGGCCGCGCGCTCGTGCTCGCGTTCAACAAGTGGGACATGCTCGACGACGATCGCCGTCGCTACCTCGAGCGCGAGATCGAGCAGGATCTGGCGCACGTGGACTGGGCGCCGCGCGTCAACATCTCGGCGCGCACCGGCCGCCACCTGGAGAAGCTCGTGCCGGCGCTCGAGACCGCGCTCGAATCGTGGGACACCCGCATCCCGACGGGCAAGTTCAACGCCTTCGTGGCCGAGCTCGTGCAGGAGCACCCGCACCCGCTGCGCGGCGGCAAGCAGCCGCGCATCCTGTTCGGCACGCAGGTGCAGAACCGCCCGCCGACGTTCGTGCTCTTCACCTCGGGCTTCCTCGACCCGCAGTACCGCCGCTTCATCCAGCGCCGCCTGCGCGAGCGCTACGGCTTCGAGGGCACCCCCATCATCCTCAACATGCGCATCCGTGAGCGACGACAGCGACGTTAGGAGCTAGGGTCGTCGCTCCGAAACAGCCATTTCTGGCTGTTTCGAGGATGCGCCGCAGTCGTCTCGACTGCGGTGAGCATGCCGAAGGCATTCCTCAAACACTTCCGTGAGCGCAGGGCCCGGCGCTCGCCGGTCCCCGCGCCGGGTTCCGTCATTCTGCGCGAGCGCAGCGAGTCGCAGAATCCAGAGCTGCGGCTCCTGCGACTGCGTTCGCTGGGCTCTCTCCGCGCAGGATGACGGGTGGGGTGTCGACCGGTCGAGCGCGCCGCGGGTTGAGCGAGCGGAGCGAGTCGAAACCGCGTTCCTCCGTTTTCGACTGGGTGCCGTGTGCGGTGCGAACCCCGGCCCGAGTCCCGCTAACGGGCGATGCGGTAGAGGAAGGCCGACATCGCCTCGCGACTGGTCGAGCGGAGAGGCTGGTACTGCCGCCCCGACGAGGTCCGTACCCCGGTGGAGATGCCCGTCGAGCCCATCCAGGCGATCTCGCGATAGAACTTGTGCGAGGTCTCGACGTCGACGAATGCGCTGCGTTTCGGGGCGGTGAACCGCTTCGCGCCCTCGGCTCGGTACAGGAACGCGGCCATGGCCTCGCGTGTGGTGGCTTTCTTGGGCTGGTACAGCAGCAGCGACCCCTGTTTCACACCGGTCGAGATCCCCCGCTCGCGCATCCAGGAGATCTCCTTGTAGAACTGGTGCGTCGGCGGGACATCGGCGAAGGAGCTGCGCTTCGGCGGCGTGTAGTCGTTCTTCGGCACATACACGCGGTAGAGGAACGCGGCCATGGCCTCGCGCGTGGTGGCCCGCTTCGGCTGGTACGCGAGCCCGGCGGGCGTGCGTACACCGGTGGAGATGCCCGCCGTCGCCATCCAGGAGATCTCCCGGGAGAACTTGGCGCCCGGCGGCACGTCGATGAAGGAGATCGGCCGGGTCCGGTCCGGCTTCGTGTCATCATCGGGTTTCGACGGAGGCTCGGGGGTAGGCTCCGGTTCCGGCACGGGTTCCGGTTCCGGCGGCAGCTCGGCGAGCGGAGGCTCGGTCGACTGCGCGACGGCGCGCGCCGAGATCGGGAGCCGTGAGGAGCGGGCCTCGCCCTGCCAGACGATCTCGCCGTGCTGCCAGGTGTCGAGCGGAGCGTCCGTGCGTGTGAGCGTCAGCGTGTAGCTGCGGGTCTGCCCGGCCGCGGTGAAGCTCAGCGATGCGGGGGAGACCGTCGCGTCGAAGCCGGGCAGGCGCGCAGCGGCGATGTAGTCGCCGGCCGAGGTCGAGGTGACGGTGCGCGTCACGGTGCGGGAACCGACGAGCTGCGCGACCGCGAGGCTCGGCTGGTTGATGTCACTGCCGTGAATCGGGGTGGCACGACTGCCCGTGTCGACCCCGAGGCCGTTGAGGAACCCGTACCAGTCCTCGACGCCCGATTCGTAGACGAAGGGTGCGTCGAGCGCCGTGTTCGGGGAGATGCGGCCCGCGCCGTCGGTGAAGTGGTCGAGATTCTCCTCGCCGCTCTCGGTGCGGGTGGGGAGCGCGGTGCCCATGATCGCCGACTTCACCTCGGACGGTGTCGCGTGCGGGCGTTCGGAGAGATAGAGGGCGGTGAGCCCGGCGACGTGAGGCGCCGCCATCGAGGTACCGCTGTCGCGGCGGTACGCCGGCGCGCCGCTCGACGCGCCCCCGGTGTCGTTGCGAGTGGCAGCCCAGATCTCGGTCCCAGGGGCGGAGATGTCGGGCTTGAGCACGTTGCCGCCGGCCGAGACGGCGGGCCCGCGCCCCGAGGTCTCGGAGACGGCGGGCGCCTCGGGATCCCGCATCAGCGTGTCGGCCGCGACCGTGGTGAGCCAGGGCTCGGTGTGGTCGACGGTGGACGGCGAGGGTCCGTTGTTGCTCGCGGAGGCGACCACGGCGACCCCGGCCGCGGCGGCTCCCAGCAGCGCGCGATCGACCGGGCCGCTCACCGTGTCGTCCTGGCCGGACCCCCGGCCCAGCGAGTAGTTGAGCACGTCGACGCCGTCGGCGACCGCGGCCTCGATCGCGGCGAGCTGATTGCTCTCGGCGCACGTGGGCAGGCCGAAGAGCCCCGGCCAGCAGGCCTTGTAGATCGCCAGCTTGGCGGCGGGCGCGACCCCGACGAGCTCCCTCGTCTCGCCCGAGATCGCGGCCTGCACGCGGTTGCCCGCCACCGTCGAGGCGGTGTGCGAGCCGTGCCCGAGCGTGTCCCGCGGCGAGCGAACGCTCGCGGCGCCCGAGGAATCGAAGTAGCGCGCGGTGATCACCTTCGTCGAGCACATGTCGGCGGTGAAATCGGTGCCCGCCACGCACTCGCCGGTGAAGGTCTGACCGTCGGCCTTGCGCATGCTGATCCTGCCGGGGGCGGAGTAGTGCGGCTGCGTCGGGTCGCTGCCGAGCTGCGGGATCGGGTCTCCCTGGAACATGGGGTTCTCAGGTGCGAAGCCGCTGTCGATCACTCCGACGACCACGCCCCGACCGGCTCCGGCCTCGCCGCCGACCTGCTGCCAGAGGCCGCCCTCGGCGTCGATCCCGAGCGCCTGGGTCGCCGTGTGCAGCACGTCGAAGCCGTCCGGGGTGATGCTGCGCACCAGGTCGCTGCCCTCGAGCTCTGCCAGCTGGCCCGCGGTGAGTTCGGCAGTGAAGCCGTTGAAGACGCGTGTGAAGCTCTGCTCCGGTTCGCTGCCGACCTCCTCCGCGAGCTGTTCATGTACCCGCTCGTAGGTCTCGGCCAGTTGTCCATTCGGCCGGTCGACGGAGCCGTCGTCGAACATCGGCCCGGCGTCCGCGGCGGCCCCCAGTACCGATACCGGCGGTGCGGCCAGCTCCACGATGTACCGTTCGGGGGCATCAGGGGCCGGGAACTCCTCGGCGTGGGCCGGTACGACCGCGGTCGCCACCGCCGCTATCGAAATCGTGGCTGTCAGGGCACATCTCAGGGGAAAACGCATCGATCACTTCGGGTCGAGGGTGGGGAGGGACGCCGGGCGCGGTTGCGCGGCGTCCGGGGCGGGGTCGGCGGGAGGGTCGATCCTGCGAATCCTCATCATACTAAGGTTATGCTAACCTTTGTCTGCTGACTGCGCCCGCTCTCCAGCCTATCCGATCGTGCACTCGCCGCCGCGGAGATGGGCCGGCTTTCGCATGCGCGCGGTCCTGTTCGAAGAGATCAGAGAGGACACCATGTCTCATTCCAGGTACGCTGCAGCTCCGAGCGCCGCAGCGGCGCCCCCGTCCGCCGCATCGCGGCGAGGACTCCGGCGCTGGACCGCCGGCGCCCTCGCCGCGCTGATGGCCGGGTCGCTGCTGCAGATCGCGGCCCAGCCCGCATTCGCCGAGGGCGAGGATCCCGGAACGCCCGCGGAGCAGCCGTACACCGCGGTCGCCTCGTTCGGCACCGGCGTCGCCCCGACCGATCTGCAGGTGAGCGCCGACGGGGGCACGGTGCTCGTCTACTCGGAGCCCGAGGCGAAGATCGTGGCCTTCGACGTCTCGAGTTGCGACTTCAGCGGGGCCGAGTTCGCGGCTGTCGACTGCCCCGAACTGTGGTCGGCCGACCTCGCCGCGGACCCCCGCGGCTGGCAGGTCGACGCGGCCGGCGAGACGCCGCAGATCACCGTCGTCTCGCAGAACGGCGCCGACGCGCAGGTGCAGCGCTACGCCGTATCCGATGGCACCGCGATCGGCGAACCGATCGCCGTCGCGGGCACGGAGGCGCACGGCGTCGCCACCGTGCCCGCGAAGGAATTCGCGTACGTCTACGGCACGTCCGGTGTCGTGCCGGTGAACCTCGCGGATGGCACCCAGCTGGACACCATCGCTCCGCGCGGCGATGGCGATGTCGCCTACAAGGCGGGCCAGAGGGCCATCTTCACCAACTCGTTCTCGACCGGAAGCGGCGCGAACACCTCCTCGAGCGGCTTCGTCTACGCGGCCTACGGCGAGTACCTGACCACCGTGAACGTGGAGACGAACACCCGCGTCGAGACGACGCGCAGGCTCACGACGCCGGCGGCGCTGTCGGACGCCGGCCCTGTCGCCGCGACGCCCAGCCGGTTCTCCGTGCCGGGCTTCTTCGCCACGGGCGGCGAGGGCACCTACCGTCTCGCGGGCCTGTCCTCCCAGCAGCTCCACGGCCAGGAGATGAACGGCGTCTACTTCTACAACGTGCTCGTCGGAGGATCGGTGTCGACCGGCGCCATCGCGCCGGTCGCGGCCGACCCGCGCGGGCTCGCGCAGGTGAACGGCGAGCAGCTCGCCCTCGCCTCCACCGCCTCCGACAACTCGGTGTCGGTGATCCCCGCTCACGAGATCCAGAACAAGACCCCGATGGCCGTCACGCACGTCATCGATCTCGATGCGCTGGGCGTGACGAGCGAGGGCACTCAGGACATCGGAGCGCTCGCCGTCTCCGAGGGCGAAGGCGGCGTCACCGCGTTCGTCGCCAACCCGGTGTCGCAGAAGATCACGGTGCTCGAGCGTCGCGACGGCGAGCTGAACCCGCCGGTCGCTCCGGAGCCCGAGCCAGAGCCCGAGCCCGAGCCCGAGCCGGAGAACCCCGACCTGCCCGAGGCGGAGACGGTGCTGAAGATCGGCAAGACGGTGCGGGGCGGATACAACCTGCTCACCGGTTCGATCGATCCCGCCAACCAGCGCGTGTGGTTCCCCTTCAACTGGAGCGCGCAACAGCAGGCTCCGGGAGCCGTCGGCTACCTCGACACGGCGACCGGTGAGGTCTCCTCGAACAAGTACCTGCTCGAGGATCTGCCGGACACCTTCAACCCGAACTACAGCAGCAGCTACTGCGCGATCTCCCTCGAGTACGTCGCGCGCCACGCGCCGATGCCGATCGAGAACATGGTGACGGATCCGCGCAGCGGCAAGACCTACGCCATCCACGGCCGCGGCGCCGCCGACCGGGCCGGGCTCGAGAGCCACTTCTCGGTGATCGATCCCGCCACCGGCGAGGTCGAGAACCACTACGGCACACCGTGGAATCCGTACTCCACGATCCTCGACGAGGCCAACAACGCCATCTGGGTGGTCTCGGGCACCGCGACCTCCGCCCCGCCCCGTCTCGGCGCGGGCGTGTACCGCATCGACATCGCCACCAACGAGGTCACCAAGGTCGACGCCCCCATCCTGACGAGCCCGGAGGAAGCCGCACTCAACCCCACCACCGGCAAGCTCTACGTGGTGAACACGGTCAGGCAGGGCGACAAGCTCGTGGAGACCACGCACGTGATCGACACCGTGACCGGCGAGCTGACGCCGGAGATCATCCACATCGGCGGCGCGCTGGTGGTCGACCCCGAGTTGAACCGCCTCTACTCGTTCAACGGCAACGTCACGGTGATCAACCTCGACACGAACAACTTCTTCGAGCAGTGGAACACGGGCATCGGCACCTCGAGCCGGGTGGTGCTCAACCCGACCACGCACGAGATCTACATGACGCACTCCGACCGGAACGCGCTCATCGTGATCGATCCGATCAACTACCGCACCACGCAGCTGGTCGACTTCACCAAGGCGGGGATCACCGAGGACGGAACGACCAGCAACGGCCGTTGCGCGAACACCGCCGGCGTGCAGGTGGATCCGAACACCAACCAGGTCTTCGTGAGCCACCCCTACTCCGACCAGATCACCATTCTCGACCGCGTGGGCGAGGTGCCCGACATCGGCGACATCCAGGACCCCGAGGGCTGGCCGATCCCCGCTCCCGAGGAGTCGACCGGCGAGGAGCCCGAGGCTCCCGAGACCGGCGACCCGGCGGAGGCGCCGAAGACCGCGGTGCAGGCCGATGCGGGCACCCTGAGCTGGGCCATCTCGGAGTACACGAAGACCTTCTCGACCCGCTTCGCGTTCAAGCCCGCCACCTTCGCGGGCGACGGCACCTTCACCTTCGCCGACGGCGAGGGCTGGTACGACGAGAAGAGCGGGCGCCTCTACGCGCAGTGGGGCGGAAGCGTGCAGTACAAGCCGTACGGCTCGATCGCGCCCGTCGAGTTCGTGTTCGCCAATCCCGAGCTCACGGTCTCGGCCGAGGGGAGAGGTTCGTTGAGCTTCGACGTGCGCTGGAACAACGGCGCGGGCAAGACCTCGGAGTTCGAGCGGGTCGAGGTCGCGACCTTCGACGCAGCGGTGAAGACCGCCGGCGGCAAGGCCACCATTTCGGTGACGCCCGACTACGCGGGACGCGAGTACGTCAACGAGGCGACGGGCAAGACGCACGCGAGTTCGTTCCCGCAGGAGTTCATCGACTTCCTGGATCCCGACATCCGCGCGTGGTGGTTCGAGAGCGGCGCCTCGCTCGATCGTTTGAAGCCGCCCACGGTGCTCGACCTGAGCTTCGCCCTCGCGACGGGCGAGCCGGAGCCCGAGCCGGAGCCCGAAGTGCCGGGCAAGCCCGCGGCGGTGAAGTTCTCGGACATGCAGAAGGGCGACAAGTTCTACACCGAGATCGCCTGGATGGCATCCGAGGGCATCTCGACGGGTGTGAAGCAGCCGAACGGCACCTTCGCGTACCAGCCGAAGAACCAGGTCACGCGCGAGGCGATGGCGGCGTTCCTCTACCGCCTGTACGCCCCGAAGAACTACGTCGCGCCGAAGGCTTCGCCGTTCGCCGACGTGAAGCCGGGCCAGAAGTTCTACAAGGAGATCTCCTGGATGTACCAGTCGAAGACCTCGACGGGCATCACGCAGGCGTCCGGGAAGCCGAAGTTCCAGCCGAAGTCGGGGATCACCCGCGAGGCGATGGCGGCCTTCATGTACCGGATCGACACCGAGAAGAAGCCGGCGGCGCCGAAGGCTTCGCCGTTCGCCGACGTGAGGCCCGGTCAGAAGTTCTACCGGGAGATCGCGTGGATGTCGCAGAGCGGCCTTTCGACGGGCATCTCGCAGGGCATGGGCAGGAAGCCGATCTACGCGGCGAAGAACAACGTCACGCGCGAGGCGATGGCGGCGTTCCTCTACCGCGCTGAACGCTGACGGGCGCGCACGAGTAACGCGGAGTCCCGAACGGCTGCTTCACTTCCGATGAAGCGGCCGTTCGGGACTCCGCGTTTCACCAGAAGTGCGAGCCGCGGCCGCCCGGCCCTGGTGCCGGCCTCGGAATGCCCTCAGACAGCACCGGCTAGCCTCGGAGGGTGGCGCCTTCCGAGACCTCCGACCCCGCTGCGGACCCGCGCCGCGGCCTGACCCGCCCCGAGGCGGCGATCGACCGCGCTGCGCATCGCCTGCTGCAGGGGCGGCCGGAGCGCGGACCGCGGCACGTCTTCGTCGAGTGCGCGGTGTTCGTGCTCAAGCAGGCGTGGGCGTGCGTGTTCGGCGCGCTGCTGCTCGCGGTGATCGTGGCCGCGCGGCTCTGGTACCCCGACGACGCCCCGCTGGCCCGCAACGACGCGCTGACGATCGCGGCGATCCTGATCCAGATCGGCATGCTGGTGTTCCGTCTCGAGAGCGGGCGCGAGCTCTGGGTGATCGTGCTGTTCCACATCACGGGCACGGCGATGGAGCTCTTCAAGACCGACGTCGGATCGTGGGCCTACGAGGCCGAGGGGGTGCTGCGCATCGGGGCCGTGCCGCTCTTCAGCGGGTTCATGTACGCGGCCGTGGGATCGTACATGGTGCGCGTGTACCGGCTGCACGATCTGCGCTTCGACCGGTATCCGAGGGTCTGGGCCACGACCCTCGTCGCCGTGGGCATCTACGTCAACTTCTTCAGTCACCACTACATCTGGGACCTGCGCTGGGTGCTGCTCGCGCTCGTCGTGCTGCTGTGGTGGCGCACGGTCATGCACTTCCGCGTGTGGCGGGTCACGCTGCGGGTGCCGCTGCTGCTGGTGTTCGCGGGGGTCGCCGTCTTCATCTGGCTGGCCGAGAACATCGGCACCTGGGCCGGGGCCTGGCTCTACCCGCACCAGGAGGGCGGCTGGGAGCTCGTCTCGCCGCAGAAACTCGTGGCCTGGTTCCTGCTGATGATCATCTCGGTGGTCATGGTGACCTGGGTGTACCAGCCGCGCCCGCCCGAGGTTCCCGAGGGATCCGCGGAGCGGGCGTAGGGGGCGCCGGCCGGAGCGGGCGCAGAGCGCGCCTGCCGGAGCGGGCGCAGTGGCGAGGATCAGGCGATGAACGGGATCGTGAAGAGTCCGAAGGCGAGCAGCGACAGCACCACCAGCGCGACGAGCACGGTGAGGGCCAGCATGACGCCGTTGAGCCAGACGCCCCAGAGCGCGAGGGTGCGCTCGGTGGTGCGGCGGCGCAGGGCGATGATGCCGAGGATCAGGCCGGTGATGGGGGCGATGAAGGTCCAGCCGCTGACCACCGAGGCTATGCCGAGCACGAAGCTCGTGATGGCGAAGCCGCGCGAGTCCTCGGCAGCGGGCTGAGCGAACTGCATCGGCTGGCCGGGACCCGACGCGTTGCCTGCGGCGAAGTCTGCTGCGGCGCCGTTCGCGCCGGGCTGCTCGACGCGGGGGATCTGCGTGGTGCCGTCGGCCTGGGCTGCGAGGGCGGTGGTGGTCTCGGGGGTGAGGGCTGCGGTGGTCATGAGCGGTGTCCTTTCGATTGAGGATCGGGGTGTTCCTTCGTGATGCCTCAACGCTACGCTCGCAGCCCTGCCGCCCGCGTCCTGCCCAGGTATCGGGATCCTCGTACCGGGGTACTACTTTGGAATCCGTTCGTGCCACGAGTGAGCGCGAATGGTTCGAGAAACCCGAGGATCCGAACCGTTCGCGCTCACTCGATGATGGGGTACCCCGGTTCTGGACCCCGGGGGCCGGGCCTCGTGCGCCGGCTGCCCCGATCCCGGCCCCCGATGTCGGTCTGGACTCCGACACTTCGCTCGGCTCTCACCGTTCTTTCGGATCAGAGCGCCCGATTCGATCCGAAAGAACGGTGAGAGCCGAAGCGTCGGGGTGGGCAGGGAGCAGGCCGGGCGAGCGGAGGGCGAGCGGGCAAGGGCGCAGGGCGGTCGGGTAGGGAGCAGACCGGGCAGCAGGGGAGCCGGGGTGCGGCCGGCGGAGCCGGCGCGAACCGATCCCGCGCCTAGTGCGACACCCCGGACACGTCGGTACCGCGCGGCGTCATGAAGAACACGAGCGCCGCGACCGCGAGCATGATGATGCCGCCCGCGATCCCCGTCGCCTGCAGCGAGTGGGTGAACGCCACGCCGGCCTCGTGTGCGAGCGCGGGCAGCTGCGCTTCGGCCGAGATCGCCACCGCGGCCCCCAGCGACGCCTCGGCCTGTCCGGCCAGTTTCGCGTCGAGCCCGGCGAGCGCACCCGAGGCGATCAGCTCGGCGCGGTAGAGCAGCGCCGAGATGCTGCCGAGGATCGCGACGCCCAGCACCGCTCCCAGCTCGTACGAGGTCTCCTCGAGGGCGCCCGCGTTGCCGGCCTTCTCCTCGGGGGAGCCGTGCATGATCATTGCCGATCCGATCGCGAGGGATCCCGTGCCGGCGCCCACCAGGGTGAGCGCGATGAGCACGGTGAGGGTGCTCAGCGTGCCCGGCTGCAGTGCGATGATCAGCATGCCGACGCCCGCGAGGCCCACGCCGCCGGCCAGCACGGTGCGCGCGCCGATGAGCCGGGCGAGCGGGGGAGCCGAGAGCGATGCCACGGCGCCCGCGATCGCGATCGGGAACAGACGCACGCCGGCCTCGACGGGCGAGGCGCCGTCGACGAGCTGCATCCACTGCGCGATGAGCAGCAGCGCGGCCGCCATGGCGAACATCGACCCGAGGGCCGCGACGATGCCGGCGGAGAACTCCCGGTTGCGGAAGAGCCGCAGATCGAGCAGCGGGGAACTGCTGCGCACGCAGCGGACGATGAACCACCCGAGCAGGGCGGCACCCGCGGTGAAGGCCGCGAGCGCCTCGGGGACGAGGAAGCTCGCCTCCTTGCCGAAGGTCTTGATGGCCCACACGAGCAGCGTCATGCCGACGAGGGAGAGCAGCGCGGCCAGGGCATCCCAGCGGCCGGGGTTGGCGACGCGCGACTCGGGCAGGATGATGATGCCCGCGATGATGCCGACGATCATCAGCGGCACGTTGATGAGGAACGCCGCGTGCCACGAGAAGTGCTCGAGCAGCACGCCGCCGATGAGCGGGCCCACGGCGGCGCCGAGGCCCGAGACCGCGGCCCAGATGCTGAGCGCGGTGGCGCGCTCCTTCGGATCGGTGAAGATGACGCGGATGAGCGACAGCGTGATCGGCATGATCATCGCGCCGCCCACGCCGAGCAGCGCCCGGATCGCGATGACGCCCTCGGCGCTGTTCGCGAACAGCACGAGCAGCGATGCGGCGCCGAAGATCGCGTAGCCGAGCAGCAGCATGCGCTTGCGGCCCCAGCGGTCGGCGATCGCGGCGAACGAGACGAGCAGGCCCGCGAGCACGAGCGAGTAGACGTCGATGATCCACAGCTGCTGATCGGATGAGGGATGCAGCTCGGCCGCCATCTCGGGCAGTGCGATGTTGAGGATCGTCATGTCCATCGTGATGACGAGCAGGCTCGCGGTGAGCACGGCCACGGCTGCCCAGCGCCGGCTGCGGCTGAGGGTCGTCTGCGCTGGGGTGGCTGCGGTGTCGATGGGGGCGGTCATGATCTTTCCTGTGGTGAGTCGGTGGGGGTCGGGTCTGTTCGGGGTGCGTCGGCTGCGGGGCCGGGATCCGGATCCGGATCCTCGCCAGGACCGGCAGCGGTGTGCTCGGCGGCGGGATCCTCGACGGGCATCGTGGCGAGGGCGCGCAGCACCCCGGTGATCTCGTGGTGCTCGAGCGGGTGCTCGTGCAGGCCCGCGTGCATCGTGACGCCGTCGAGGTAGACGGCGATCGCGGAGGCGCGCTCCCGGCCGATGTGCGGGGTGAGCATGTCGGTGAGCCGGTCGGTCCAGCGGAGGGCCAGGGGGCGCAGCCGAGGGTCGGTGACCGCGGTGGTCATGAGCGCGATATCGGCCTGGAGCACGCGGGTGTCGCGCAGGTACTCCAGGAACTGATCGACGGCGAGATCGGGGCGCGTCACGAAGTCGGCGAGATGCGGCTCCATGCGCTCGAGCTCCTCGTCGATCTCGTCGGAGAGCTGCTGCAGGGCCGCCTCGCGCAGCTCGTCGATCGAGCTGAAGTACTGCGTGGTCGAGCCGAGGGGCACCTGCGCGCGGGCGGCGATGGCGCGATGCGTGAGGGCCGCGGCGCCGTGCTCGACGATCAGCTCGGTGGCTGCGGCTAGGATCGCGCGGCGACGGCCCTCGGGATCGCGTCGCCTGCGTGCCGGCTTGGCCGTGAGGTCGGTGGAATCCGACATGGTGCGCTCCCGTCTGTCGATCGCACGCGAATGGACATGTGTACATGTACTTTTGTACAGTAAAGGTGCGTGGAAGGCAAGTTTTCCTCCCGTGGCTCGCCTGGCCCGTTTGTCCGAGGATCCGGGTAGCGTTGTTCCCACCAGGGCCCCAGCGCCCGGGTTCGGAGGGAGAATCGACGATGTCGCAGATCAGCACTGCAGACCTGTACGACGAGCGGGGGGAGAAGCTGCAGTCGGTATCGCTGCAGTTTCAGAACATCGGCGGCATGAGCGGCTTCAGCGGCCCCGTGCGCACGGTGCGATGCTTCCGTGACAACGCGCTGCTCAAGGAGCTGCTGAGCGGCCCGGGCGACGGCGCCGTGCTGGTGATCGACGGCGGTGGATCCCTCGAGAGCGCGCTCGTGGGCGACGTGATCGCGAGCCTCGCGGTCGACAACGGCTGGGCCGGGCTCATCGTCAACGGCGCGATCCGGGATCGCGTGGCGCTCGGCACGCTGCCCTTCGGCGTGAAGGCGCTCGGGTCGAACCCCGCCAAGTCGAGCAAGACCGGCGAGGGTGAGGTCGATGTGCCCGTGGAGATCGGCGGCGTGGTGTTCCGGCCCGGTGCGGCCGTGTGGTGCGACGACGACGGGATCCTCGTCGAGCCCTGACGGACCGCTCCCGATGACGCCCCGCTCCCGCGCGCTGCTGCCGTTCGCGCCCTACGCTGTCGTGTCGGCGGTGCACGTGGTTGCGCTCTTCCTGGAGCTCCCGATCCACGCGCCCACCAAGCTGCTGCTCATGCCGGCGCTCGCGCTCGGCGCGCTCTGGGCCGCGGCGCGGCCGGTGCCGGGGCTGCTCGGCGAGCGCGGGACGCGGGGCGCGATCGTGCTGCTCGTCGCCGCGATCGCGTTCTCGTGGCTCGGTGACGGCGCGGCTACGTTCTTCCCGATGTTCGACGACGAGCTGCCCATGATGCTGCTCTGCTTCGGCCTTGCGCACGTGGGCTACGTGCTGCTGATGTGGCGGGCGGACGGGGTCGCCGTGCGGCGCTTCCCCGCCTGGGCGCTCGTCTACGTCGGGGCTTACGCGGCGCTGATGGCGCTGCTCGTGCCGCACACCGGGTCGCTCACCGTGCCGGTGATGATCTACGGCCTGCTGCTCGTGGCGACCGCGGCAGTGGCCTCGCGCTGCGGAGCGGTGATCGCGTGGGGCGGGGCCTGGTTCCTGGTGTCGGACGCGATCCTCGCGTTCCGCATCTTCGTGCCGGAGGTGATGCCGGCGTGGACGAGCGGCGCGGTGATGCTCACCTACACGCTGGGGCAGGGGCTCATCGTCGCGGGCATCGTCGCGGCGCTGCGCCGGCGTCGCGCGGCCGCGGTCACTCCGGCAGCAGCTTCAGCAGCTTCTTGACGCCGCGCGTGGTGGCGCCCGCGGCGTGCGCGCGCGTGCGAAGCTCGGCGTCGCTCGTCACCACGGCCACGGCGCGGCCCGCGGTGGCGGCTGCTGAGGCCTCGGCGACGATGGTGTCGTCACCGAGTTCGGGCGCGTCGACCACACGCACGTGCGGGCTGCTGTCGATGCCGCGGGCGACGCCCTCGGCCACCATCACCCACTCCGGATAGGCGCGGTCGATGCCCGAGACGAGGGAGTCGGGAAGGCCGACGAAGCCGGCGCGGATCCCGCCCTCCTGCACCGCGAGCACCTCGAGGCGGTCGCGCAGGCGCTCGGCGGCGGCGCGACGATCCTTCCACCAGCCGTCGGGCACGCTGCCGATCACGTTCGCCGCGTCGACCACCACCGTGGGGGACGCGGTGAGCAGCGGACGCAGCAGCCGCCAGCTCGCGGCGAAGGCCGGGTGCAGCGGGCGCTCCTCGACCTCGTCGACGTGCACCCACTCGAGCGCGTGGCTCTCGGGGTCGGTGATCCTCGGGATGAAGGGCGTCGCGACTTCGGCGACGAGCGTGGTGTAGGTCCAGCCGCCGCGATCCAGCACGTGCGTGTAGCGGGGAGCCACCGCGTGATCGGGAACCCCGGCCTCCTCCTGCGACTCGCGGATCGCGCCGTCGATCGCGGCTTCGCCCTCGTGCCGGGCTCCGCCGGGGATGCCCCAGGTGTCGCCGTGGTCGCTCCAGGTGACGCGGTGCTGCAGCAGGATGGCGTCGAGCGCGCGGTCGTGCGCGAGCAGGCCGGCCGCGCCGAAGCGCCCCCAGTAGCGTCCGCCATCGGCTGCGGTGACCCAGGCGTCGCCGGGATTGCGGAGGTCGCTCATGGTTTCAGCGTAGCGGGGCGGGGGGTCGCCGTGCCTGGGCATTGCGTGGGGTTGCGCGTGCAGGTGCCCGCCGGTTGAGTGCTGGATCCGCCGGTCGAGCGACGAAGGAGCTGGTCGAGCGACGGAGGAGCTGGTTGAGCGACGGAGGAGTCGAAACCGCGGGGTTGCGCGCTGGCTCGCCGGTTGAGCGACGAAGGAGTCGAAACCATGGATCGGGGCGTACCAGTGCCTGGGCCCGTACGGGAACGCCGGCGCCGGCCCCCGATCCCGCGCTCTTCCCTCTGCTGCACGATCGCGCAAGAATGAAGGCATGAGCGAGAACGAGAAGTCGAGCGCGGTGCTGTCGGAGAACGAGTGCTGGGTGCGGCTCGGTACGCAGGAGGTGGGGCGCCTCGTGACCAGCGTGGGCGAGGTGATCGACGTCGTGCCGATCAACTTCGTGCTCGACGGGCGGTCCATCGTCTTCCGTACGGCGGCCGGCAGCAAGCTGGTGGAGCTCACGATCAACAGCTCGGTGCTCTTCGAGGTCGATGAGGTCGGCGAGACCGAAGGCTGGAGCGTGGTGGCGCGGGGTACCGCGCGGGCGCTCGAGCAGGAGGACGAGGTCCTGGCCGCTGAGCGGCTTCCGCTGCGGCCGTTCGTGTCCACGCTCAAGCCGACCTTCGTGCGCATCGACATCGAGAGTCTCACGGGGCGCGCCTACGAATTCGGCCCCGAGCCCCGGCGCGAGGATCAGCAGGAGGGATAGCGCGTGTGCGGCGGTGACCGCCTGGCGGGCGGGTGCGGCCGATCCCACGCGCCCCGTGCGTCTCATACATCTCGTGCATCTTGCGTAACTCGTGCATCCCGCGCGAAAGATTTTTCTGCGCGCTGTCGATCCCGGCCGATCCCGTTCGTCACTCTCATGTCGGACCGCTCGGTCCGGCGTTCCGATCCCGCCCGATCTGCACCGCGCAGGCGGCGGAGTGAAGCCCAGGAGGAATCATGAAGTACGCACTGCTGCTCATGGGACACGTCGATGATCCGGCGTGCGGCGAGGACGGGGGCGCGAGCCCCGAGGAGTTCTTCGCCTTCGACCAGGAGATCACCGAGGCGGGGGTCGTGGTGACCTCGTTCGCGCTCGAGGATCCCGACCAGGGGGTGAGCGTCGGCAGCGATGCGCAGGGGGAGCGGGTCGTCTCCTCCGGACCCTTCGCCGAGGTGCGGGAGTTCGTGGGCGGCGGCTACATCATCGAGGTGGCCGACATCGACGAGGCGATCGCGTGGGCGCGCAAGAGCCCGGCCTCGGCGCCGGGCGGGCACGTGGAGATCCGTCCGCTCGCGCCGTATTGAGCCCGGGATGTTCGGCCGGTCGTCTGTTTCGGCGGTGACGCATGACGTCGGATGAGGTGCGCCGGGCGCTCGCGGAGATCGACCGCGACGCCCGCGCCCGCATCCTCGCGACGCTGGCGCGGCGCTTCGGCGACCTCGACCTCGCCGAGGACGTCACGCAGGAGGCGCTGGCGCAGGCGCTGCTGACGTGGCCGAAGACGGGGGTTCCCGAGTCTCCCGAGGCCTGGCTGAAGACGACGGCCAAGCGCAAGGCGCTCGACCTCGTGCGGCGCGAGAGCGTGCTGGCGCAGAAGCTGGCGCGGCTGCGCATCGAGGAGGAGCGCGCGCCCGTGCCCGCGGGCCTCGAGGATCCCGCTGCTCTTGCTGCTTCGCGGGAGCTCGATACCGTACCCGATGACCGCCTGGGGCTGTTCTTCGCCTGCTGTCACCCGGTGATGAGCCCCGAGGATCGGGTGGCGCTCACGCTGCGCTTCGTCGGCGGGCTCAGCACCGCGGAGGTGGCGCACGCGCTGCTCGTGCCCGTGGCGACGATGCAGCAGCGGATCGTGCGGGCGAAGAAGCGGATCCGCACGCTCGGGGTGCCGTTCGGGGAGCCGCCGCGTGCGGAGCTGCCGGCGCGGCTCGCCGGGGTGCAGAAGGTCGTCTACCTCATGTACGCGGAGGGTTTCGCCCGATCTGGTGGGGCCGGGCACGTGCGCGACGATCTGACCGCCGAGGCGATCCGGTTGGCCCGGGTGCTGCGGGATCTGGTGCCCGAGCTCGCCTCGGCCGAGACCACGGGGTTGCTCGCGCTGCTGCTGCTCACGGAGGCGCGGCGGCCGGCGCGCGTTGATGCGGTCGATGGGCGGCCGGTGCCGCTCGCGGAGCAGGATCGCGAGCTGTGGGATCGCGAGCTGATCGCGGAGGGTCTTGTGTTGGCTGAGGCGGCCGCGGGATCTCCCGGAGCAGGGTCCTATGCGATCCAGGCGGCGATCGCGGCGGTGCACGCCGAGGCTGTTTCGTTCGGCGTCACCGACTGGGATCAGATCGCGGTGCTCTACGGGATGCTCGAGGCGCACGAGCCGGGGCCGGTGGTGCGGCTGGGGCGCGCGGTGGCGCTGGGGCGGGCCCGCGGACCGGCCGTGGGCTTGCGGCTGCTCGACGCGCTCGCCGCCGATGCTGTGTTGGCTCGGTTCCGACCGTTCCATATAGCGCGTGCCGTGACGCTGGAGGAACTGGGGGAGTTCGCTTCGGCCGCTGTGGCGTACCGGTGTGCGCTGGAACTGCCGGGCAACGAGGCCGAGGACGGCTTCCTGGCCGCCTCGCTGGAGGAGATCGGCGGGGTCTCGCGGTGACCCCGGCCACTTTCGCGACATGGTCATTTGCGCGGCCGGAGTATGGGTAAGATAGAGGGGTTGCTTCGCGAAGGCGTGGTGGCAACGGGCTGTGGCGCAGCTTGGTAGCGCACTTGACTGGGGGTTAAGTGCAGTAGCCTCTCGCCAGCCCAAAATAACTAAACAACGGGTTGTGGCGCAGCTTGGTAGCGCACCTGACTGGGGGTCAGGGGGTCGCAGGTTCAAATCCTGTCAACCCGACGAAAAAGCCCTGATGAGAAGCCATTTCTCGTCAGGGCTTCTCTCGTTTCTGGTGGGCTCCGGCGCGCTTCAGCCGACGCGGAGCGGTGCGCGAGCAAGAGCCCGGCGGCTCTCGCCGATTCTGCTGGTGAAGGATCTAGTGGGCCATCTAGTGGCCGCTAGTGGGCCAAATCTCGGGGCACGGCGATGCCCCGATCCCTTTCGCAGCCAGGGATCGGGTGACTGCTCGCTATAACTGGGGTCTTGTGGGCTTGACACTCTCCTTCCGTTTGGCTGAGTTCGCGAGGAAGCGGTTGGCGAGTTTCGCTGCTTCTCCCAGGTGCCGGTGGTCGGGGTGCAGATATCCCTTGGTCGTCTCGATTGACGCGTGACCCAGGATGCGCTGCAGAACGTGGAGCGGCACGCCGGCGTCCGCAAGCCACGTCGCGCCGGTGTGTCTAAGTCCGTGCCGAGTCAGGCCCGGCATTCCGAGCCCGGCGACGAGTTCTTCCCATTTCGTCGCGTCGCGTACCGTGGCCGTGGTCAGGATCCCGCCTCGGGGGCCGCGCAGCAGCGGCTCGTCGGGCTTCTTGCCTGCGGAGAGGCGGATGAGGATGGGTTCGAGCGGATCGAGAATGGGGACGTAGCGTTCCCTTCGACCTTTGGTCTGCTTCGTGACGAGACCGCCTTTGCCGGGGTATACCTGGCGTTCGATCGTCACGATCCGGTTCTTCCAGTCGATGTCGCCGACTTCGAGCCCTGCGACTTCCGAGCCTCTTGCGGCGAGCATGGCGCAGAGCATCACATGGTCCGAGTAGCTCTGGTGCACCGCAGCGCACGCCTCTGCGAGCCGGTTGAGCGTGTCGAGGTCGGAGATCGCGTACGCACGGAGCGAGCCTGGTGCTAGGACTGAGTCTTTGTGGAATGTGCGTCGGGAGCGGTTCTTCGCAGGGTTCGACGTGATGAGTTCGTCGCGCACGGCGACATCGAGCACCCTGACGAGCGGCCCGATGGTGTTCTTGATCGTCGAGGGACTGTACTCGTTTTCCCATCTGTCGATGGTGCGGTCGATAAGGCCAGTGGTGATCTTGCTGACTTTCAGGTGTCCGAGCGCGGGAAGCACGCGGAGCCTGAGCCCTGCGTCGTAGTAGGAAGCGGTGGAGGTGGGATCGAGGCCCCGCTGCCACCGGTCTCCGATCGACTTCACGTAGTCGGCGAAGGTGATGAGCGCATCGGTGCCTGTCTCGGTTGCCTGCTGCATCCGTTCGAAAAACTCCTCCGCTTGCTGCGTGGTTTCGACGAAGACCGACCGGCTGGGGCGTTTCCTCGTGTGGGGGTCTGTCCATCTGACGCGTGCGAGGTAGCCCCTGCCTCGGTTCTCGATGCTGGTCGCGAGTTTCGCGCCGATCGGGGGAACCTGGTGATTGTGCGGGTCAGCCATCGCGGGTCTCGCGTTCGAGGACCCAGGCACGTACGGTGGGCGGGTTGTAGCGTGCGATCGTCCCGACCTGCACGAAGGGCGGGCCTTCCCGTTCGCGTCGCCACCGGGACAGCGTCGCCTGGGATACGTTGAGGAACTCGGATGCCTCACGCGAGTTCCACAGCGGCTCAACCTGGTTCGTTGTCGCGGGCACGATCAGCCGCCTGCTTGGCACGAATGAAGTCATCCTCGATGTCCTGGCGCGACTGCACATCGGCTGCGACGAACGCGATGAAATCTTCCATCCGATTCGCGATCACCTCATCCTCGATGGGCGCTTGTGGTGCTTCTCCTGGCCAGATGGTCTGCCGGGTCGGGCGGTCACGGTCGATGCGGGTACCGCAGGTCGCTACCCATTCGCGGAGGCGTTCGCGGGCGAGTGCGAAGTCGGTGTGCCAGGCAATCGGACCCGAAGCGTCCTGCTCCGGGTCGTAGCTCGCGATCCAGTGCAGATGCAGAGCGGAGAGCTCCCACACGAGTTCGGGATGCCGATACCAGAAGGGCGGGATCACCGAAGCGGGCAGGCCATAGGTGCGGCGGATCTGGTCGACCCACTGGTTCAGTGCCAGCCATTCTGCCTCTGCGTCACCGGACGAGAGCAGATTCCAGTTGATCGGTCGAGGTGGCTCCGGCAGCGCAGTGCTGGCCATGACCAGGTCGTAGAGGTCGTCTTCTTCGAGTTCGGCATCGAGGTCGTCGCCGAGACTATCCTCAGCGCGAGGAGCGTCGTTCATCTCGCTCACCGCCCCAGCGTCTGAGCAGGGGTGGGCTGAGCTGCCCGGAACTCGACCGGTGCCGCAGCGTGCCGTGTTTCCTTCACCATATTCGTGCGGCGCCGTGGCTTCCGTTCCACCTGATAACGATCGCGTGTGGTGTCGAACAGGAGCTTGACGGCCTGGAACTGGCGTTCCTCGACACTCTGCCCGCGGTGCTCGTAGTTCCGCGTCTTGAAGCCACCGATGGCCACCACGTCGTCGCCCTCCACGAAGTCAACGATCGCCTCCTCAGCTTTCTCTCCGAGCAAGACGAGCTTGATATACCTCGTGCCGAGGAGCGTGAGACTGCCATCTGCCTCGTCTCGATACTGCTTCTGTCCAAGCTGGCCGATGAACAGTGCGAGCCCATCGGAGAGACGCTTGAGCTGAGGAGCCCGGGAGAGGTAGCCCGGGAGAGCCGTCTTGGTACGCAGTTCCATCGCTTCGTCCTTCTCATTTCACGGTCCCGCTTGCTGCGCGACATCTCTACGGGCCAGGTGCGCTCCCCGTGCCTGCCGGATCATCTGCAGACGGCGTACCTGAACCGGTCGCGGCATCCCGGTAGCGGAGTTGCGCCTCGACCGTGCGCCGGTCAGCGACGAGCTGCTTGCCGTCGGCACGCTGGGTCCAGCGGCGCAGCCGTGAGACGATCGGGGGCGCCGCGCGCAGCAGCACAAGACCCGTACCAAACGGGAGGCGGCGGATCGCGTCGGGTGGCATGACCGGCACCCGGCGGATCGAGCGCTGTGCCGATCGTGAGCCGTGGTCGCCGACCGTCGTGGAGTCGGTGATCTCGTCTCGCTCGCCGATGAGCGTCGAGAGGTCTTGGAGGTCGCGACTGTTGGAGGCGCCGCCGAGGATGATCTTCACGATCGCGGCATCCCAGATCGCGGATGCCGCGTTGTCCGACCATTGCTCCCGCGCTTGCGCAAGCGACTGCAAGACGGGCATCGTCGTGATCCCGGTGCCGCCTCCCTCGGCCATGAGCGTCGGCAGCGATGGCAGCGGGCTGAGGTTCGCCACCTCATCGAGAGCGAGCAACAAGGACGGGTCGAGCCTCGCCCCCGGGCTGCGAGCGGCCAGGCGGCGGGCTGCTTCTACGACATCTTCGATGAGCGCCGCAACCAGCGGGGCACTGTTGTTCGCGCCGGCGGCAGTCGCCAGCAAATAGAGGGTGCCCTTCTGCTCGAGGAATGATTCGGGGTCGAACATCTCATCAGGGCCCGGGGTGACGGCATCGAGCACGCGCGGGTCGGCAAGGGCGGAGAGGGCAAGTGAGACGCCCTGCCAGATCGAGTCCCTGGTGCGCGGGTCGGCTTCGAGCATGGCCTGCAACGCCTCGGCCCACCCACCGGCAGCGCGCGGGTGCGTGCCGAGAATGGAGACGGCATCGCCCGCGGAGGCAGGGTCGAGCGTCCACCGGAACAGATCCGCTGGTTGCCGACCATCGAGCGCTGCAGCGTGCAGCAGGCATTGGAGCGCGACGCGAGTCTTCGCCTCCCAGAAGTCACCGCCCTCGACGCCCCCTTTCCCGAGCTCAGTAGCCGAGGCAAGGCCCGCAGCCCGGATCATTGCCGTCAGTGGCGCGTCGCATCCACGGACGGGCGACCAGCGCAGTCCGGCTGGGATGCCTGCTGCGAGGCCTTGCGGGTCGAACACCGCGACTGGGCCGATGCGTTCGCGCGCACGGATGGTCGCGGTCGCATTGTCAGGCCGCGTCGAGGTGGTCACCACGGCGCCTGGGGCGGAGAGGATCGAGTTGATGACGATATGCACACCTTTGCCGCTTCTGGGCGGCCCGATGAGCAGGATCGAGTCTTCGACCGAGGCCCACACCTCGACTCCGCGCGACGCCCCTACCCGGTACCCCACGTCGGCCGGTTCCGGGTGGTCGAGGGAGGGGCGCAGGTTGCCTGCGCGTGCGAGTAGGGCGCGCGGAGATCCGGCTCTGGCGACTTCGGCGCGGGTGGCGATTCCTGCGATGCGGTACGGGTCCATCTCCTGGCGCCGGCCGTGATGCCGGATCGCCGACCACATCCACCAGCCGGCCGCTGCGGCGGCGAGGATCAGCACGCCCGCGACGAGCCAGTAGACGATGGGGTTCAGGCCTGGCGCATCGAGTGCGGTGGCGGGGTCGGCGGGGTGCAGGAGCACCCCGGCACCAGAACCGATCCCTCCGTTGGGCTGCATTGATCCGGTGAGGAACGCGGCGACGCTTCCCGCGCCCCGGAGGATCGCCGCCAGGATCGCGAGCGCGGCAAGCCCGACGAGTGCGGCGTTCGTGAGCTCGTCGCCGAGACTGCCTGTCGGACGGATCGGGGAACTCACTGCGGTTGCCCAACGCAGACCGTCGCCGAAATGCGGCCCAGCAGCACCGCTTCGCCCGTGGGCGAATGCTCAAGGTAGCGGGAGTCGATCAGTGCCCGTGCGATCCCGTCCGGCCCCGATTCGGCGTGCGCGATGATGATCGCCACCGCGACCTCTTCGCCGGGGATCATCCCGGACCCGGCGAACTGCATCAGACGCGGCGGCGGGGCTGGCTCCGCTGGGGGCGCGGCCTGCACGGAGGATTCAGCGGCTGGCGTTTGCGGTTCAGCCTTGCGGGGTGTGCGTGGGGTGTAGAAGTCGGTGATGGTGCGGCCGTCGGTCTCGATCACGTCGACGCGGAGGGTGCGGCCGGTCTGCTGGCTGATCGCGTCGACGATCGCGGGGAACGACGCACGACGCCAGGGCGGCGAGAACTCGGGCGGCAGGTACGGTGCCCCATCGACGGTGACGGTCATGTTGCCGTCGTCTGCGACGACGATCCGCACCATCACGGCCGTCGGGTCGGTGTGCTTTGAGTGATCGCGTTTCGACATGCGGGGATCTCCTTCGGGAGGGCTTGAGGGCAGAGCTCGGCCCTGACGCGCCGCACGCCAGGACCAAGGGCGGAAAGGGGTTCAGAGCGCGGCCCTGCCCGTCGAGCGGCCGGCATCCGGGGCGGCTCGGCGGGCGGCCTGCTGATAGGCGGGCGGGAGACGGAACGCCGCTGGGTCCGGGTCGAGCATCGCCTCGACGTCTCCGGTATTCGTGACGACTTCGGCGAATCCCTCGGCAAGGAGCAGGTGGCATCCAGACGATGCTGCCGAGGTGATCGGGCCTGGCACCGCGCCGACGCGGCGACCGAGATCGTAGGCGCTGACTGCGACCCGCAGGCTTCCCGAACGCGGGCCTGCCTCGGGAACCACGGTCGCCCCGCTGAGCGCAGCCATGAGGCGGGCGCGAGCTACGAAACGGTCCTTGGTCGGGGCGAGTCCGGGTGGCACTTCAGAGAGCAGGAGCCCGCCGCCGTCGGTGATGCGCTGGAACAGCGAGGCGTGCGCGGCTGGGTAGGGGCGGTCGACGCCGCCTGCGAGTACCGCGATCGTCGACCCGGACCGGACTGCGGTCGCAGCACGGTGCGTTTCGGCGTCGATGCCGTAGGCTCCGCCGGAGACGAGGATGCGCGGGGACTCGGCCAGTTGCTCGGCGAGTTCGTGGGTGACGTGCACGCCGTAGGCGGTGGCTGCGCGTGCGCCGGTGATCGTCACCCGGGAGGTGAGTGACGAGGTGAGCAGTTCCGGGTTCCCCTTCGCCCACAGCACCAGCGGTGCCGAAGATCCGAGGTCGGTGAGGTCGGCGGGCCAGCCTGCGCGCCCGGGCGTGAGCAGCCTGAGTCCGCTTCGCTCGGTGAGGGCGATGAGTTCGTCTGCGAGGGCGTCTTTCTGCCGTGCTGCGGCTTCCTGCCGCCAGCGGATGCCTTCGAGCGGGTCGACCTGAGCGGGGATCGCCGCGCCCGGGTCTCGGATCAGCGCGAGGGTCTCGGTGAGGCCGATGGCCTGGACGAGTTTCCCGGTGACCGGGTCTCCCGGGTCGGTGAGCGCTGTGAGCGTCATGCGCGTGATCGTGTCTTCCGTGTAGTCGGTCACCGTCGCCTCCTGAACCGTGTTGCTGTCAGAGGGCAGGTGCGCCGGGCAGGCATGACGAAGCGGGCGGAACTGCAAGACCTGGGGTTAGGGTCTGCCGGTTCCGCCCGCTCAGTGGGAGGTGTCTTAGTTGTTCATGAGTTCTTCGATGCCTTCGTCCTCCTCTCTGACGTAGCCGCCCTGCTCTCGGGAGAGCGCGAGTCGGCGCCCGAACCACAGCGTGAACCCGGCCGCGAGCAGCGCAACGGCCCCGCCTGCGGCGATGAGCCACGGGAACCCGGACCCGCCGGTGACCGGGAGCTCAGGCGGGAGCTTCGGCAGTTCCGGCGTCTCAGGCGTTGGCGGTGCTTTCGGCGGGGTGTCGGTCACGACCGTGGTCTCGCCCGGTGCGCCGCAGCGCCCTTCGGCGAGCACCTTGCCGTCCTTCCCGTAGAGGGTCTCGACCCAGTAGACGTGACCTGCCCGGTCGACGCTCGTCTTCCCGGAACGGTAGATGCCGGCCTGGGTGACCGGGATCTTCTCGGAGGTGAAGAACGGGACATCGCACACCGGCTCAGCGTCCGGGTCGTGAGGGCCGTAGGCGCGGAACACGAGATACGAGTCGTCGGGGATCTTCGATCCCTGGACGAGCGCGGCATCGTCGAACTCCTCGCCGACGCCCGCGACCGGGGTGGCCTGCGTGATGACCGACAGCGGCTGCTGGTCGTCGGGAACGTAGAACCGCTCCCAGATGTCAGCCGGGGAACTCTGGAAGGGCTGTACCCGGTCGTCGCCCGCGAAGGTGGTCACCACGACGTAGTAGCCGGGGTTTTCCGGCTGGATGCGATCGTCGTCGGTGTAGCCGATGTCGTAGACGCCGTTCTTCGCAGGCGTGCTGATCGTCGTCAGTACCGGCGCGGTCTCGAGGTCGAGATCGTCGGTGAGTTCCGCGTCGGTCTTGAACGGGCCGTAGACGGTGTGTGTGAGCTCCTTCTCATCGGGGCCCCAGTAGCCGTCGCCCTCGAAGTCGGGGTGATTGTCGGGGAACCCGGAGACGGTGATGCGGTCGAAGGCTCGGCCTCCGGCGTGCACGTTGTACTCGCGCACCTCGGAGGTGATCGTCAGCGGCCAGCGCACCGAGTGCGACTCGATGTTGATGCCGTAGTCGTCCTGCCAATCGGAAGCGATGTAGGGGCGCACCCACTCGGGCTGCGACGCCTTCTTTACCTGCCACACCCAGGTTACGAAGCCCGCATCCGGGAGGATCACCTCGGGCGACTCGTAGGTGCCCGGCCCCGTCGCGGTGACCTGCACCGTGCCGATCGGCGCCGCACCCGCCGGAATCTGAGCCCCCTGCGCGGGCGGAAGGGTGCCGGGCACCTGATAGGCGGTGCCCTCGAAGACCACTGGGATCAGATCGCCGTTGTGCTGCAGCCACCGGCCATTGCTTGACTCGACGGTGATGGTGTCGGTCACGGCATCGCCGGGTTTCACGAGCCGGCCGTTCGCCTTCGACACTGCTTCGGGCTGGAACGGGGTGATCGAGGTCTCCGCGACCCGGCCGAAGCGGTCGGTGAACGAATCGGTGAGGTACTTCGCGTTGCCGCCTTGCTGCTGCTTGTCGATCTTCCACACCCACGTGTAGAAGCCCGACTCTGGGGCGGTGAGGGTGCCGGGCGAGACGTAGCTGCCGGGATGGGTGAGCGTCAGCGTCTCGGTGCCGAGCACGGGTGCGCCCTGCGGGGGCGCGTTCGCTTCGGCAGGCTGCGCATCGAACGGCCCGTACAGGGTGCCCTCGGCGAGCACCGGCACCGGGTTCCCGTTCACCTTGATCCAGGAATGCTTCGTCACAGACACGGCGAGCTTGTCGGTGAACACGTCACCGGCCTGCACGAACTTCGCCGAGACGACCGTCTCGATGACCGGCTGGAAGTCGAGCGGGATCACCGGGGACTTCGCGGTCGCCGACAGAGGTTCAAAGGAGGCGGCCGCGAGAATGCGCTGCTCGCCGGGGGTGTAGAAGAGATCAACGCCCGCCCCGTAGCCGATCGCGGGCGCCTGCATGGCAGCCGTGATCTGGTAGTCGGGGGCCGACACGGGCGGGGTGCCAACGATCTGATGCGTGCCCGCGCCGAGCGTCGCGGTGGCCGACCCGTTCGCGAAGGTGGCATTGGTGAGCGTCACCGTGCCCGTCGCAGACGCCGGGTTCGTGCTGACCGTGACCTGCCCCTGGTACTGGTCGCTCATGCTGATTGACAGCGACACCGACGGGTTCTCAACCGCGTTCGCTGCCGCAGCATCACGCATCCCATTCAGGTTCGCGAGCACGGTGCCCTGCGCGGCCGCTGGCACGCGGGTGATGAAGTGCGCATCCCCACCACGGCCGGCGTAGTTGCCGTGATCGGCGACATCCCAAACATACATCTGCACCGCAGCCGTCACATTCGGGTCCTGTGACTCGCCCCAGCGGCCCATGACGTAGTTGAGACGGGCCAGCTCAGTCGATGTGAGACTGTCGAGGGTTGTCTTCAGTTCGGGATGCTGCGTGTTCCCCCACGGAGGAACAGCGTCGAGGTCCATGCAGTAGGCCTGCCGACCATGCGCCGAGAACGACCCTAGCCACAGATCCTCGTTGCCGTAACCAATGCCGAGTGTTGCGGCTTGAGCCGGGGTTGGACCGAAGAACAGGCCTCCGAAGAGCATGAGCAGAATCGTGAGAAGCGCCCCCGCACGGGCGGCGGAACGGCTGGGCGGTCTCGCTACGCCGGGCGGCACGAGCACGGTATTCGACATGGGGACTCCTGACTGGACGATGGAAGACCACCGCCAGGAATGACGGCAGCCAACAGTCAGGTGCGCAGCTCATAACCTTCCTTGACGGTGGTCTCGGCTAAGAAGGGCATATGGATCCACTCGATATCGCAACCAAAACAGGTGCTACCGTGAATACGGTTCTCGACACCCTTAAGCAGGAATGGCTACTCAACCTACTGCTGTGGATTCTCCTGATCGGAGAGCTAAGCGCTATTTTGACCGGACGCAGTCTTCAGGTCATCTCTAGTGAAGTACTTGTGCGTGACCTTGGCTGGAACCTTCTCGAACCAGTGATCAATGGCAGCGCGCAAACCCTAAGGGCGCTTCTGGGCTACGAATGGATCTGGATCAGTGCGCTCCTGATGCTCGTCATCCTGGCATCTGGTGTGCTCGTCTCGTTTGGAAAGGACGGAGCGCGTCTGCCTCACATGACGATCGAAGAGCTTGCTCCGTTGAATCTGATGCTGAGATTTACGATCCTCGTTACGTTTTCGGCATTCACTGGAACCGTGGTCGCACTATTAGCAGTTTTGGTTTGCGCAGCACTGGTCTATGCGTTTGGCGCGGCAAGTGGGAGTAACGCTGGACAAAGGTCGGTTGGATTCGTCTTTGGCCTGGCGACGATATGCATACTAGGTGCACTCACGCTTCTCGGGCCGTTCGTTCTTGCTACCCGAACGCTGTGGCAAGCGAGTGTCCAGCCGTTGAGATGAATTCTGTCCGTGTGCAGATGTTTTAAAGCATCCGTGCACGAGTGTCGAAGAGATCCAGTTCGGCGGGGTGAAGCTGGTGCTGCACGACGAAGCTGCGGTCTTTGATCTTCCAGAGGCCCTGCCCGATGCCGAGGCCTGGGAGCAGGGATCGCTCGGTGCCGGTGAGGCCGAGGGTTTGTGCGGTGACGCCGAGTTGGTCGGATTCCTGCCGGTAGACGATGCGAGTCTCCGCGTTCGCGAGGAGCGACGACGCAAGGCCCCGCATCCGCGATCCCTGGTCACCGACGTTCTCGAGGTCCGAGAGCTTGTGGAAGACCAGCAGGTTCGCGAGCCCGTAGTGCCTGGCGAGCCGCCATTGCGCATCCATGCGGGCGAGAAGACTCGGGTAGGACATGAGGCGCCACGCCTCGTCGTAGACGACGAAGCGTTGCCCGCCGGCCGGGTCCTGGAGCGCGGCTTCCATCCACGCGGCCGCGCAAGTCATCAGCACCGCGAGCAGTGCCGAGTTTTCGGCCACTCTTGAGAGATCGAGCGAGAGCATCGGGAGGGTGGGATCGAACTTCTCGGTGCTGGGGCCGTCGAACATCCCGGATAGGTCGCCGGCGACGAGCCTGCGGAGTGCGTGCCCGACCATGCGGCCGTCTTCGGCGAGCCGGCCGTCGGGGTCATCGGCTTTCGCGGGTGCGAGGATGCGGTCGACGACCATTGGCAGGATCGGCACTTCCGCGCATCGCACCGCATCGGCGAGGGCAACGTCGATCGCGGTGTGCTCTACTGGCGTGAGGCGGCGGTCGAGCACGGTCTCCGCGAGCGCCCCGATGAGACCCCGACGACGGGCTGCGACCTGTGCTGCCCAGTCCTCATCCGGGATGCCGGCCGCCCGGTAGCCCTCATCTAAGGGATTCAGACGAGTCTGGAGCGAGGGACCGAGGACGATGGCGCGGCCGCCAACGGCGCGGGCGACGGCGGTGTGTTCGCCTTTGGGGTCGCCAGGGACGTAGACCCGGCGTCCGAACGGGATCGCCCGCGTGTAGAGGCTCTTGGCGAGTGAGGATTTTCCGCTCCCGACGATGCCGGCGAGGATGATGTTCGGGGCGGTGATGACCCCTTGCTTATAGAGCTGCCATGGGTCGTATACGAAGGAGCCGCCCGAGTAGAGGTCTTGCCCGATGAAAGTTCCGGCTGAGCCGAGCCCGCCTTCGGCGAGGAACGGGTAGTGCCCCGACAGAGTGGCTGAGGTGTCCTGGTGGCGCGGGAGGCGGAACCGGCCAGGCGTGCGCAACGCTGCGGGCCCGTCCTCGCCGGCCTTCGGCAGGTAACGGGTTGCGCGGCGAGCTTCGCGTTCCTCGTCTGCTTGGGCTCGGGCGGCGGCGATAGCTGCGGCTCTTGCTTCGGCTTGGAGGCGGGCTGCGGCTTGCGCGCGGGCGCGGCGGTGCTTGCGCAGTTCCCCTTCCGGGCCGACGAGCACCGATGTATGGAGCCGCCTGGGCTCGGCCTCGCCTGGTTCGTGTCTCATCGTCTGAGGCCCCACGCGGCGGGGTGGTTCACATAGTTTTGTCGGTTGATCGTCGGGGTGCCGAGACGTTCCCGCCGCGCCTGCCGTGAGTCCGCAGCAGCACCGTCGCGCTCGGGGGTATCGGCTAGTGCGGCGTGACGGGCGTCTGCGATGCCGAGCAGAACGGGGCTGGGCAGGCTATCTTCGGCACGGTAGAGGGCGACGTGCCGGTGGTCATGGTTATAGACCAGGGTGTAAGCGTCGAGCGTAGTCACGCGGTCGAGCTGCGCGATGGGCGCTAAGTCGTAGACGTATCCATTCTCGAGCGCGGCTTCGACGGTCTCGTCACCGTAGTCGTAGCTTGCAAGTTCGTGGATCGCGGCATCCGCGCCCCTGGATTCGATCAGGTCGAGCGCATGGTCGGCTTCGCCGCTCTGCAGGAACACCACGTTGATGAGCCGCGAAGGAGCTTCGCTCGCCTGAACGGTGGGCTGCCAGGCGATCCGGCCGGCCGCCGCCATGCCCGCGTCGAGCCGCCGCTCTGCCTCGCCGATGAGGGCGGCGGCCTGGCGAAGTTCGGCCGCTGCGGTGAGCGCATCTTGTCTGCCGGCGGCACGATCGCCGGCGTCATTCGCTGCGCGCCCGCGGGGGTCGGTGTGGCCTTTTGCGAACTGGTTGAGCACCTGTTCGAGGGATCGCACCGCGCCGAGCAGGTTGCCGAGCATCCCGTACATGCTCTCGGGCTGGTCGAGAACGATGCTCGCGTGGGCGAGGCCGCGCATCGCTTCGTACATCTCGGCCGCGTCGGCGGCAGGGTCGGTGAAAGTTGGCATGATCGGGACTCCATTCGAAAGGGTGAAGCGGTCAGATGGATCGGCACAGTGGCAGTGCCGCTGCGGTAAAGGCCTGGGCCTGCTGCCCGACGAGCCTTCTCGTTTCGCACGAGGCCTGGATCGCGGCCTGTTCGATCTGCGACGCGGCAGCATCGAGCTCGCTCGCGGTCGGCGCCGAAATGGAGACGAGACCGACGACGCGCAAGACGCCGTGCCCTGCGGTGAGTTCCGATTCCTGTTGCAGGACGTCGCTGTACTCGGCGGAGGCTTGCGTGTCTTCGACCTGGCCGATCTTCCGCCGTTGCGCTGCGTCGGCGATCATCTCGGTCTTCTTCTTCCGCAGATCCCGCGCTGCCTGATCCGCCCGCACCGGGAGGTAATGCAGGGAAAGGGAACGGAGGACGCCGCCAGTAAGAACGAGCGGGGCAAGGAACCCGGGAAAGGTCTGCGCACGGGGCCACTCGCTGATCCACAGCACCGCGTGATGTGCGCTGTCGGAGCGCAACCGATCCCACGACTCGTTCACCGCGACCGGGCCAGCGATCGCGAGATCCCGGCCCAGAGCGCCATGCCGTTCCAAGGCAGGGCCCGCAGCGGGATCGTAAGCGGTGCGGAGGATCAAGGCGACGTCGCCCGGGGTGAGCCAGCCGTTCATGTGCAGCTCGGCGCTGCGGAGCGCGGTCTGGAACGACTGCATCTCCTGACGCAGCACCGCGGCCGCGCCCTTCATGCCGCCGCCTGCGGAACGGATCTGTCTGGCGGCGGCGCGCATGTCTATCGACAGCGACACGGTGGTGGCGTGGCGCTCGCCTGCGGGGCCGGCCCGCTCGATGAGTTCGCGGTAGGTGGTCGCCGCCCAGGAGCCGTCGTCGGTGCCATGCTGCCGCCACCATTCGGTGAGCCCGGACCCGGAATCGGGGAGGGTGCGCTCCATGACCTGAATACGGGCGATGCGACCTGAGCGGCAGGCGGCGGCGAGCACGCGACCCCAGCCGGTGACGCGGCGCTGCTGCTCGGCGGGGTCGAGGAGCACGAATGCCGGGTGCTGCACCCCGCACACCGCGGTGAGGGTCTGCGCGTGCGGGTCGTGGATCATCGCCGCTCCCGTTTCGGGGTCTACCCATTCCCGGAGTGCCGCCATGTCTCCGGGGAGCGCGAGCGTGCCTGCGGGGCGGGGCTTCACGACGCGTCTGCGGTAGCGGGTCTGCTTTGCCCGGGTGCGGAGCATCCACCGGGTGACGATGGGAGCCCATTCGATGAGCTTCCGCCCGCCAATAGGCACCCAGGCGACCGCGATGAGCGACGCCCACGCGGGCGACGACCATGCAAGGCCCGCACCTCCGTTCGTGTAGAGGCCCGCGACGACAATGAGCAACGCGACAGCGAGGACGATGAGCTGCGGAAGGGAGAGGCCGAGGAGGATGCCGCGGCGCGTGAGCCGGGAGAACTGCACCGGCCGCAGCTCGAACCTCTCCGACGCGGAGGCCGTGGACGCGTGCGAGGTCATGGGGTCATTCCTTCCCGCTTGGCGCGGGCGGGGTCTTCGGCGTTGCCGGTGGGAGCACTGCGGGCGGCTGCTGCACCGGCGAGCTCGTCGGTGGCGGGGTCGCCTGCTCAGACGCGCTGCCAGCGTGAGAGTCTGCGGCATTCCCGATCGCTCCGCCGAGCTTCGGCCCCGCAGTCGCGGTCTCCTTCACGACGATCGCCCCGGCCACCACCGCAGCAGCGGGCCCGGCTGCGGCAGCACCCCCCGCGGCACCGCCGCCTGCGGCCGCACCACCGGCAGCTCCGCCAGCACTGGCAGCACTCCCGCTGCTTGCGGCGGCGCTGCCGCCAGCCGCAGGAGCCGCATGAGCCGGTACTGAGGCTGATGCAGGGGCGGTCTTCGGTGCGGTCGTGCCTGGGTCTGCGCCGTCGAGGACTTGCTTCGGTGCGGGACCGGATGGTTTCGACGGGAGCGGGACCGGCCGGTTAAGGGCGCTTTTCGCTTCCTGCTCCATAGACGCGGCCTGGTACATATCGAAGCCGACGAAGCTCAGGAACTTATACGCCATGTACGGTGCGAAGGCTGCGACGAACAGCAGCACGATCCCGGCAATCGGCTCCGATAGCGATTTCAGGTCGAGGCTGATGGGAGCGGCGACCTGGGCGGTGGCGATCAGGAAGATCACCACGATCACGAGCTTCGACGCGATGAGCGCGACGACGAAGGTCGCCCACTTCCCGAACCAGCCGCGCGAGGCCTCCCAGGTGAGGCCCGACAGTGCGATCGGTCCGAACACGATCGCCACCAGCAGCAAGGCCTTGCGGATGAGGAGGGAGAACCACAGGATGAAGATCGCCGCGATCATCAGGCCAGCAAGGAAGATCGTGAGCAATGCGCCTGCGCCGCCAGCGACCGAGGTGATGGTGACGGCGCCGATGAGGAGCGCGAGCCGGTCGCCCATGCTCTCGATGGTCTGCCCGGTGGCCTGGATGATACCGACGCACAGCTGGTCGGTGATCTCGAGCAGAAGCGCGGTGCAAGTAATGAGCACAAACGACCCCAGCACCGATTTAGCAACCCCGGTGGCGGCGCGGGTGAGTGCGGAGGGGTCGCGGCGGGCGAGCCCTGCGATGAGCTGGAAGCAGAAGAACAGCAGCGTCACGAGCACGGCGATGCCGAACAGGATGTTGTAGACCTTCACGTACCCGTCGCTGGTGACATCGACCGAGGTAGTGGTGGAAAACACCTCCCACATGCCCTGGAACAGGGTGGAGACGCCGAGGCCCATCGCCGACGCGATCCACCCGAAGAAGAGCCCGGCAGGTCCGTCACCGATCGTCGTGCAGACGGTGGAGATACCGGGGACGTCACAGATACTCACCGGGATCACCGCCCGTTAGTTGACGGCCTGGCCGACAGTCCAGAAGAAGTTGATCAGCGTGACCGCAGCACCGCACAGCACCGCCGCACCACAGGACACCAGCACGCCCGTCTTACCCCGCGAGGCAAGGTGCGGATTGGAGGAGTTCGCGCCGAAACCCCACACGATCGCGGAGACGATGAGCGCCAAGACGCTGAGGATGAGGCCCATGGTCATGACGGCGCCGACGATGTCGCGCAGTTGCGCGATCCCCGGAAGCCCGTCGCTATTCGGGTCGATATCGATCATGAGGTGCTGCTCCTTGCCGGTCGGTGGATGGACGCGAATCGTCCGACAGACAGGTGCACCAGCGAGTGACGACAGCGACGGAATCAGAGGGTGTCGCCGATGGTGAGGAGGAAGTTCACCCATGCAACCCCGGCTCCCGCGAGCGCGGCAGCTCCGATTGCGACGAATACGCCGACGCGTGCTTTCTGCGCCGTGTACGGGTTCCCGGCTGATGACGACACCGCCCACACGATCGCGGAGACGATGAGGGTGAGCACGGCGCCGATGAGGATGATCGTGAGGAGCGCGCCGATCACCGAGGCGAGCTCGTCGGATGCGCCGACGCCGCCGAAGTCGGGAAACACGTTCATGCGGCGCTCCCGAAGCTCGCGCGGCACCCGACCGCGGTGGTCGTGCCGTCGCTCGGGACGGCGCCGTGCCCGGCGAGCCATTCCATCGCATTCACGGGAGGCTGGCCCTGCCCGCCGGGGTGGATTTCGAGATGCAGGTGCGGGCCGGTCGAACGGCCAGACGAGCCGACATCGCCGATGTGCTGCCCTGCAGCGACCGTCTCGCCGGCCGTGACGTAGATGCCGTCGCGCCACATATGCACGTAATAAGAGGCGACGCGGGCACCCTTGACGGTGTGCTCGATGATGATGAGCCCGCCCCAGCCTCCGAACTCGGCTACCGCGACGCGGCCGTCGGCGACGGCGAAGATCGGGGTGCCGTCGGCTGCGGCGAGATCCGAGCCGGAATGGAACTCGCTCTCCCCGGTGAAGGGGTCGGTGCGCCACCCGAAGCTGTCGGTGCTCGTGTAGCTGCCGTCCGGGAGCGGGAACACGATCCGCGAGGTCTCCGGCAGCTGCCCGCCACCCCCGCTGCCACCGCCGGTACTGCCGGGTGCGGTGGTGGTGAGGGCGGTGAGGATCGCCTCGGCGACGGGCTGCCAGTTCCGGTACCGGTCGGGATAGGCGCTGACCTCGACTGCCTGCGCCGCAGCTCCCGGGTCCATGGACTGCCAGCCGGGAATGTCGAGCAGGCCGCGCGGCGAGGGGTAGTTCGGTCCGTTCTTCCCGCCATAGAACGCTTGAGCCTGATAGCTCGGGTTCATGAGCTCGGCGACCGTGCCCCAGCCTGCGGCGGGGCGCATCTGGAACAGGCCCAAGCTGTCGTGATCTGAAGCGTCACCGTCGTTCGGGAAGCCGGCCGATTCGGGGTAGGCGCTCGTGTTGGCGAGCATCCGCAGCCGAGATTCGGTGAGCGCCGCCATCAGGGCAATGCGCACGCCTGCTTGCCCGACACCGGGGATGCCGGCCCCGGTGGTGATGATCGTCGCCGCGTGGGTGAGCTGCCGCTTGTCAAGCGTGACCGGGGTTCCGCCGGCGGTCGTGGCGGTGAGGCTGTCGGGGATCGGGCCGACGACCAGGGAGTTGTTCAGGCAGAATCCGGCCGGCCCCATGAACGCGCCAAGGCCGACCAGCGCGGACGAGGGGCCGATGCAGAACAGCACCAGCAGGATGACGAGCAGCTTCTTTGCCATGGGCTACGGCATGGGGGTATCGATGGTCGAGAGCCGCAGCAGCCGGCAGGAATCACCGGTCGTGCAGGCGGCGAAGATCGTGAACGACACCGGGCGCGCATCCGAGACGTCCTGCCCTTCCCAGGAGCCTGCGCGGTGCCGGGTGCCGGTGATCGTGTAGGCGACCGCGCCCGGCGGAAGCGTGCCCGGCCGGGCCTCGTCGGTGACGCGCGCCCAGGTGTCGGGCACGGTGGCGGTGTCGAGGTCGAGCCACTGCCTCGTCGAGTAGCCCTGCAAGGCGCGCCAGGCGGCGTCGTCTGGGTAGTAGCTGCGGAGGTCTGCAGCGAGACCCGGCGCTTCGGCCGGGTCGGCGATGTCGATGAGGGGCTGCATGTACTCGGATGTGCCGTGGCCGAGCCGGGTATCCCACGCGAACAGTCGCACCGCGATCGTGCGCGCGAACCGCTCCCCGTCCGATGCTGCAGTCAGCTGGCTCGGGGCGAGATCACGCTCCGGCTCGGGTGACGGCGTCTCGGAGGCTGAGGAGTCAGTGCTGGGGTTCGTGTCTGTGGCGGGCCCGTGGAGGAGGCCGTAGATGCCGATGCCGACGAGCACTATGAGTACGAGGCCGCCGGTGATGAGGGCGATCTGGAAGCGGCTGGACTGCTGGCCCGGTGCCGTGGGCGTGCGCATGGGTTCCTCCCGAAGCCGAAGTGAGATTGTCACTCGGGAGGTGCGCAAGCTGCACCCGGGGTAGGGTCAGCCCGCCCGCGACCGGACTTCCACAGCAGAGTCGGGAACCACTGGTCTGGCGGTTTCGCGGGCGGTGCGGATCGTGGCAAAGAATGAGACGGTCTCTGCGATCACTGTCTCGGCGCGCTCCCACTCCGTGACGGTGAGGGCCGCGGCAATCTCGGTGGGGTCGTATTTCTTCGTCCAGCCATCCATGTCCGTCCAGAGCGCGACGAAGGCACGCGGCGGCAGAATGACCAGCGTCAGCGCCGGTCTGCCGGGCGCCTTCGCCGACCGCTTCTTGCCCTTGCCCTTGTCCCGACCTTCGGCGGTGACTCGGGCGATCGCGTCGGCAGCGAGGGCGGCGAGTTCCGCGGTGCGAGTCTCGGCGTTCGCGGCGGCCCGCACCTGAGTCGCAGAAGCGGCAGCCTGCGCCCGCACGGACTCAGGCTGTGCGGTGTCGGCGGCGATGCGGTTGAGTTCGTCGAGCGAGAGCGCCGCGTTCATGCGTAGATGCGCACCATGCACTTTCCCGCCAGTCTCGATTCGCGCGATCTCCTCCGCAGCCTGGGAACGGATATGCGCGGGCTGACGATCGTCGTGTGCCAGATCCTTCAGCCGACCGAGTTGTTCGAGCATGTTCTGAGATTTCTTGCCGGTGACCATCAGCGCGGCCTGCTCGCGTGTGCGTCCTTCACCGTTGCCCGGTGGAGTCGAATCGACTCCACCGGAGACTTCCGCAGCATCTTGCGGTGCTCCCGCCTCTGCACCGAAGCGGGTGGCTGCCTGCCGGTGCGTTGCTTCCTCGGCGAGCACGACTTTGAGTTCCCGGTACAGGGACTCGGCCTCGATCAGGGAGAGGGGCTTGTGTAGGGCGTTGTCGTTCTGCTCTGCGAGAAGCTGGCTGAGCCGGTTCGAGAGGTTCGAGCGCACCCACACGTTCGTGGAGCGGTGCCCGAGGAGGCGGAGTGCCTCGAGCCTGCGACGCCCGCAGACCAGCGCCCCATCTGGGGTGACCGTGATCGGCTGCAAGAGGCCCTCGCTGCGGATGGACTCGGCCAGCGCGGCAATGTCGCCGAGGTCAGTGCGATGCCGCTTGCCGACGACGATGGATTCGAGGGATCGTTCCAGCTCGATATGCCCGGGGCTACTCGCAGTCACGTCATCCACCTCCGTCAGGTGAGGAACGCACGATCTCGGCGAGCACCGTGTCGTCGGCGAGGAGTGCGCGGAGCGGTTCGCCGGAGACGAGCCGGTACAGCACGCCGCGGGCTGCCCGGGTGTGGGATTGGTTGGGGTCCTGCGTGCCGAGCACGATGCGCAGCATCGCCAGCCACGAGGAGGCGGGCAGGTCGAGCAGTGCGCGGGCGTGGTAGTCGCGGCGCAGTGACTCAAACGCCTGCGCCCGAGAGGTGGACTCGGCCAGCCTCGTCACGATGTAGTCGATCCCCGCACGCGCCGTCTCCGTCGGCCAGCCGAGCAGATGGAACAACACCACGGTGTCCTCCACGGCTTGCACCACGAGCCTCGAGGTCTCCGGTTCGTCGGGGTCGTTCTCTCCGAAGTCGGGGGCGTGCACGCGGAGGTTCGGGTGGTAGTCGGTGAGCGGGTTCTCCCGGTCCGAGAACCGTTCGGCGTCGTGGTGTGCGGAGAACTTCGGCCTTCGTGCCTGGTGCACTGAGCACAGTAGGCCGTTCGCGCGCTCCTCGGCGATGCAGGTGACCTTGACGGCGCGGGTGATGACCGCCCAGGGGTCGTCGGCCCGGCGGACGGCGCCGGTGCGCATCGCGTCGAATGCGGCCGCGGCGGCCTCCCAGGGGTCGAGGCCGTGCCGGCGCGCGAGGGCGGCGTACTTGTCGGCGGCGTGTCGCATGAGCGCGGCGACCTCGGGATCGTGCCTCCACGCCCACTGGCCTCCCTCGTGCAGGCGGATGAGCAGGGCGCGCAGCCCCTCGGAATGCTCGAACCCCCGCCGCACGCGCTGTGTTTCGGGCTGCGCGGCAGGGGTTCTCGTGCTGCGGGTTCTCTTCATGGTCGTGGCACCTCCTACGGGGCAGGTGCACCCGGCCTGCATGGGACCGGGCAGGTCCTGCGCGAAGACGCGGCTGGTCGCGTTCATGGCGGATCACCTCAGCCCCATCCCCGAACGCTCCTGCGCCGAAGCGCGGCGAGCACGGCGGCCCGAGAACGACAGATCGGGCAGACGCTCGGCCCGTGCGCTGTGGCGTTCAGCGCGGTCCTGCTTCCGCTCGGCACGCGCGTCGCGAATCCGCTGCCCGAGCTCGGCTCGAAGATCGAGACCCCAGCCTGTCGCCCGCGCTCCGCCCTGCATCGCCAGCTCGGTCGGCCGTACCCACCGCACTTGCGTGCGCCGTTTCTCCTCCGGCTCTGGGGTGTCGGTCTCTGGCTCCGGAGCGTTCAGTGTGGGGTCGCGGTGTACGGCGAGCATTGACCGCTCCGCCTCCGCGACCTCTGCCGCCACCGGGTCTGCCGGACGGGCGGCTTCGGTCTGCATGGCCGCCGCGAGCGCGGGGTGCAGGCGCGACCGCGCCGCCTCTGGCCCGCCAGCGGGCTCGTGTTCGGGGTTCATGAGGGTTCCTCCTCGTTCTCAATGGGTGTCGCATCAGCGTGAGGCGACATCGATTCCGGTTCAGGGCTGCCGCCCGTCGTTTCGTCTGGCTGGTCGCTGTCGTGGGCGAACCATCTGCCGACGGTCGAGGGGTGGACTTCGAGATAGCGGGCGATCTTCTTGTTCGACCAGCCGCCCGCCCGCAGCGCCCCGGCGACCTCGCGGCCGGTCCAGCCATCCGGCACAGGTCCTCTCGCTTCGCTCGGATCCTGTGCCGGAAGCACGAGCGGCGCGGGCTCCTGCGGCGTGACGATCGCGGGTGCCCCGAGCATCGGTGCCTCGGTGGCGGCGTCGGCCGATGTGGCTTCGTCGGTGGCGGGCTGGTGCGGGGTGAGGATCACGGTGAGGTGCGTGATCGCGAGCAGCACGAGCGGCGGCACGGCGGCGACCGAGGCGGCGAGCACTGCGGGCACGTCGGCGTCGGCGGCAACGATAGCGTGGATCGAGTTCGCCGCCACCGACAGGCCCGCCCCGAGGATCAGCAGCAGCCACGGATACCATGCGACCCGGGTACCTGCGAGCGCGACCACGGCGATGGTCGCGACGACGATGATGCCGTCCACGATCAGCGGCCACGCCCACGCCTGCCCGGCATCAATCCCGGACCGGCGGGCGAGATCCGCGAGGGAGGTGAAGCTGAGCCAGAACGCTCCCGCCGCGATGAGCACTGTTCCCGCGACCGCGGTCATCACCGCCAGACGGCCACCCCGCCGAGTGTTCGAGCCGTTCATGCGAGCACCCGCCCTCGATCCACCGGCCTCCGCTGAGCGGCCGGCTGCGCTTGCGCAGGCGACGGCGAGGAAGACATGACGGGGCCGCGGTATGCGGAGCGGATCGTTCGTGCGATTTCCGGAGGGGCGAGCCCGATCTGCTCAGCGACCGGGCCGAGCGCCGAGAACGCCTCCGCAAGGGTGGCACCGTTCTCGGCCAGACGGCAGGAAGCCCAGTAGAGGCCCTGGTTCCGTTCGCTCTGCTCCCGCCCGCCAAGCCATGCTGCAATGCGCTGGGTGTGCTCTTCGAGGGTGCCCCGGAATGGCTGCCCCTGCCACGCCGGCCGCACCGGGCGAGGAGCGAGGAACTCCCGCAACGTGGCCGCATCTACCGGCTGCACTTCGCCGGTGGCGAGATCGAGGAGCTGATACGCGGCCACCTGCCCATCGATGAGGGTGCGCGAGGGCGGGGCAACGATGTAGCCGGCGGTGCCCCGGAAATCGAGCTGCGCGTTCCCCGACGCCCACGAGCGCTGCTCGATGTCCGCCGCCGGATAATAGGCGTGCAGCCCACCTGACGGAGTGACCACGTGCGCCGCCCACCCGCCAAGGAAGCCGGCCTGCGTGGCCCGCTGCCAGGAGACGGGCCCGCGCGGTTCGTCGCCCTTCACGTCGACATCGACGACTTCGATCCCGGAGGCGGGGCCGGTCGGGATGCCGATGTTCGCCTCCGGCCAGCGCTGCCACCACGCACTCACCTGAACGGGGTCAGTGGTCGCGTCTTTGAAGCCGTGCGCCACGAGCGGCCGCTTCTCACCGGGCACGCACGGGAACACCGGCACCCCGAGACTCGCATAGTGCTGCGCGGCATCCGCCAGCGACAGTGCGGCGGCTGGGGCGAGGAGCTGTTCGGCATCCATCACAGCCCCCGAACCGAGGCCAAGGGCCGCGCCGGCTGCGCCGGTTTCCGTGCAGCGGGGCGTGCCGGGGGTTTCCGTTCGGCCTGCTTCGTAGTCGTGCGTTCGGGGCCGTCTCGGGTGAGACCGGGCGGGGTGCCGTCGCTGATCTGCACGGTGTCGAGCTGGTCCAGGATCTCGAGCGCGACCTTCCGCACGCGCTCGGCCGTAGCCTGCACGATCTGAATCGGGTTCTTCCCGTCGGCGGCCATCGCCCACCCCGAAACATACGGGATCGTGTAAGCGCTCGTATCCATGCCGTGAGCGGCACCGACCATCAGCGCGACCGACTCGGCCTCCACCTCGCCGATCCCGCGATGCTGCCGCTCCTCCACTTGGTCAGGGCCGTGCATCTTCACATGCGCCAGCTCGTGCACGAGCGTCTTCACCTGGGCGGCATCATCCATGTTCGTGCGCACCGCGACCTGACGATCATCGAACTTCGTAATGCCATTCGCGCCATGGATCATACCCTCGTGCGGCACCGGCATGAACGTGAACCCAGCCTCCTCGACCTGCCGGATCAGGCCCTCGCGCAGGCCGGCCGGCGCCTCTCCTGCGAGGAGCTGCGGTGACGGCGGGAGAGGCACGTCGGGGCCGGTGGTCTGGGAGATGTCGAAGACGTAGGCGACCTTCGCGCCGACCATCTCCGACTTCACCTTCTCGCCCGGCTGCGGTGCCTCGCGGGGAGCGAGCCTGCGCCACGACATCGGATTCGCCGGGGTCTTCGACGCGAACTTCCCGATCACCGGGGCGAGGATCGCGTACCCCTTCTGGCCCTTCTCGACGCGACGATCGAGCTGCTCCCACTGCCGGAACCCCGCCACATACGTCGGCATAGGATCGGGCACCCGGCCGGCCTCCCACGCGACCTGATGCTGCGCGAAGATCAACCACGAGTTGTTCACCGAACGCGACCGGAACTTCGCAGCGAACGACAGCGCCCGCTTCCAGTCCTCGCCCGTGACCAGCTTCTCGACCTGCTCGATGAGCTGCTCGCGCACCTCATCGAGCTTCGCATGCCGCGCCACACTTGCTTTTTCGGGGGATGCCATCATCGTCCTTCCTTCCTTCCGCAGGTGCCCGCCCACGGCAGGTAACTTCTGCGACCAGCAGGTGCGCTAAGGGATACACAAAGAGCGCGATCGAAAAGGACGACTGACAAAAGAGCAAGCGACCGTGAGATGCACAACTGAACCCAACTTGGTCAGTTCACAAGTACCTCAGAAACAGGAAGTATGGTGATCCGAGCTCGATATCATGGTCGATTCACCCGGACACACGCGCGTTCAGTCGGGATACCTCGAGAGTGTAGTGCTGCGGGTGATCCGTCGGAACTCGCGCGGAGAGACCCCGACAGCACGACGAAACTGGCGCGCTGCAAAATCAGCATCTCCCCACCCCACAGACGCCGCTATGGCGGAGATCGGCAAGTCGGTACCTTTTAGTAGGCGAGCCATCTGTTCTGCACGAAGCATCGTTAAATACGCTATGGGTGCCTTCCCATACGCATCTGAGAACACGCGCCGGAGCTGCGACGGTGACAGATGCACGACACTGGCCAATTCCGGTACCGACCATCGGCGATGCAGCTCACTGGCGAGGATTTCGGCAATTTTCCGGGCTTCGCTGCGTAGCGGTTGAAAGTCACGATGGCGGGGCGCAGACGGCACAACCGTATGCCTTTGTGTTGAAGTGACCCGTTGACCAGTAACGACTATGTGCGGGACCACGACGTCGAGGATTGAGGAGAGCAGCGACTGCGCACGGTAGAAGCATGCAGGCTGCAAGCCCTCTTCGCTCAATTTCGCGAGATCGTCCAGCCAAGGTGCTAGCAATCTTGCTCGGTCTATGCCAATCCGGACGACTTGCGCCGGCTCTGCGTAGTTGATATCGAGATACTCAGTGGCATCGCGACGGTCGTTGAACTGCGCAGAGTGCTGCCAAAAAACCAGATCAACCATGTAGTCAGGGTCAAGGTACAGGGTCGTTGTCGTAACCCATTTCTCGGGTCTAGCCCCGCAAAGGGTATTGGGTGCTAGTACGGCCACATCACCGACGCCGATGTGGTGGGTACCACACTCGCCGAAGAGCAACGCATTCCCGGCTCGGACGATGACCAACTTTACGCAGTCAAAAGCGACTGGATCAACGTTCGCGTGACTTGTGAGGGTGCGAGCGAGAATCGGCGTAAACAGCCCGTTTGTGGTTGTTGGGGGCGCGGGCATTCGAATTCACCGCAGTCTGAAAAAGGAAGCTCCAAGACGTATGGTTTGGCGTTCCTTGTGTTTCATGGACTGAACAACCGAGCAAAGGCGTTCAGACGCCGAACTCTGACCATGTGATGAAGATGACCAGGGGCAGAGGCCTCTTCACTGCGGTGCGCTTCGCGTATCAGGCGCTTATAGAAATCGACGGCATATCCTTCGTATTTTTGACAGTTTCCCAGTTGGCGATGGCGACTACGAGGCTCGTAGACGTGCTGCCAACCATCATCAATAGGATGTATCTGTAAAATCAGATCGCCTACTGTCGCTCTTCTTCGACTTCTAAGAAGTGCAGCGCGGCAGTTGGTTGCTTCTCGATCTGGCTCATCAGTGCACGCGTAATAGACCGAGACCTGAAAAAGAGACATGCCACGTCCCGTCCTCGAGCAGAATGCTGTAGATGAGATGCCAGTACCGGGTGGCCGTATTCTGATAAACGGCCACCCGGAGAGGTGCGGAGGAATCTGTCAGACGATCTCGTAGTACTTTGACCGCTTGCCGTGTCTCCTGCTACAAAACGGATAGGTCCGTTTACGTCAACCGTGACCCAGAAACAGGGTAAGTCAGACTCTCGACAGAGTGTGAGCACATCTCATCCATAATCCTACTTCGAGGTCTCTCCCTCGAGCGCATATGGATCGAAGTATCCAACCCCCAGTTTGGCGGCATCGATAACTCGCTGAGGACGGAAATCCTCGAGTAGAGATGACGGTGTGCCTGTCGTGATCTCTTCAGCGGCAAGTCGCGAAACAATTGCTGCGAGTGTCACTCCGCTATGCATCGTAGTCACATAGAGGCCATCGAGACCGTCCCAGTGACCCACAACGGGGAGGCCGTCAAAGAGATACGGGCGTGCCGCGATCTTGATGCGCTCCGCAGTCACCAGTCGTGGATCAAAATCGTCTAGGTGCTCTCCGACGAGCAGCATCAGCTCTTTGATCGCTGATTCGGGTAGCTCACTGCGTGACAGATCGATTTGTTGGTCGGTACGTTTTGAACGGACTAGAAGTCGGCCGTCGCTGTCCGGGCGGGCGCTGAGCTTGGGAAGATGCAGCACTGTCGAGAGCGCAGAAGCACCCGGTGAGGTGGTAAGAGACACACCAGGACTACCCGCGGTTCGAACGTCAACACCATGATGGCTAAGTAGCGATTCAAGCCCAGCACCAGCCGCTGCGATGACGATGTCCGCCTCAATCCGCTCACCGTCTTCCAACACGATGCCGCAGACTTGACTACCCTTTACGGCCAACCCTGTGACTCTGCGACCGAAGTTAGCACGCGCTCCGAGCGAGCGACTTGCCGCAAGGAGATCACTAATGAGCAGATGCGTCGAGATGAAGCCTTCGAAGGGAAAGAAAGCCGCATAGGTATACTCGTCCTTCAGACGGATGCATGGATCGAGCCGGTCCAATCGCGAAGTTGGATACGGTATAGCAGCATACCCATAGGAGTTGAGACGCTCCACACGATCTTTGAGCATCTCCGCACCGGTTGTCGAATCGGAAATATGGAGATTTCCCACGGGCCTCAGCCATGCGGAGGTACCGAGTTCTCGTGCAAGCAGACTCCACTCCATAATCGACATTGTGCTGAGATCGTGGTACGGCCGGAGCTTCTTGTTGTTCGAGTTGGTCCAGGCAAGGCTGGCGGCACTTGCGGCTTCGCCAGGGATGTTGCCATCGATGATCGTGGTGTCGACACCACGTTGAGCGAGCTGAAACGCAACGGTCGAGCCGAGTATCCCGGCCCCAATCACGATAGCCTTCATTGTTCCTTCTTCCTGCTTCAAGATCTGGACATTGTCTTCTGTTGTCGCCAATATGGAGATCCAGAAGCCGCTTACGAATGCTTAGCCAGTAATTCCAAAGGCAGCGTTCCAGCGTCGCACAACGTCCGCCCCGTTGTTCTGGGCGTCCTCCGGGGTGTAGGGGTGGAACACTTCATCACTTGCCAGGGGTAGCTGAATGTCCCCGGTCGGAACGGGTTCGAAGTCAGTCCGGGCGCTCACGAAGCCTTGAGCCTGCGCAAAGCGCTGCCCGCTTGAGGACATCATCCAGTTCATGAAGAGCTGGGCTGCGGGATTGTCTGCGCCAGCGGAAGTCAGGCCCTGCATGTTGTACGCGCCGGAAACTCCATCAGAGGGAATCACGATGGAGATCGGGGCACCTGCTTGAGCTGTTGCAAAGGCAGTGTTCACGACGGCCGGAGCAACTTCGACTTCACCACGCGCCAGTGCTTCCATCGCCACAGAGGTCACATCAAAGAGCCTCGGCTTCTGCGCAGCCAGGTCGGTCCAGTAGTCACTTCCCAGCACCTTCTCCTGGAACGCAGCTTGCCCCTGCGCTGCGCCGCCGGCTCCCGCACTAACGACACCGATCTTGCCAGTCCAGCGATCATCGAGCAGGTCCGCCCAACTGGTGGGGGCTTCGCCTGGCTCTACCGCTGCGTTGTTGTAAGCGATTGCTGAAACTGTGTTGAATGCGGTGTAGTAGGCCCCGTCTGACCACACGACATCCTCGGTGCCGGCAAGTTCGTCGAACGAGGGCATGTCAGTGTAGGGAACGAAGATTCCCTTTTCCGCCAGGCCTTCCGCGTACACCGGATCGCCGATAGTCACGACATCGTTACTCAGACGTCCTACCCCTGCCTCACTGAGCAGTCGCTCGTTGAGCTTCGTCGCTGCGAGTCGGCTCACTTCTACAGGCACACCTGTTTCTGCCGTGAACCGAGCCGCGGTCAGCTCAGCAGTATCGCTCCCCGACGAGGTTACCCAGTTGACCGATCCCTCTCGTGCGGCTTCAAGGAGGGCAGCATCAGCGACAGTTTCTCCGTCGATGACCAAGCCATCGGAGTCTTCGATCTTCGGCATCGCCAACACGCTCGACGTGGGGTCGTCCTGATCCTGAGAGGTTGGAGTATCTCCGCTCGCGCTCCCGCAAGCAGAGAGCGCGAGTACGGAGACGAGCGCGATAGTCGGCGTGAGGGTGAATCTTCTTGAGGTTTTCATGTGTGAGCTCCTTTGCTTTAACGTGGGTCTTTGTAGGTGATGAGGTGTGGATGTCACTCTTTGGCAAGGCGGCGTGGGATGTATGACAGCACGACCATGATCCCGATGTAGATCACGCTCATTGCCGCCGCTTCTCGGAGTGCGCCGCCGGTCTCAAACGCGTCGTAGATCGCGATGGAGAGAATCTCGGTGTTGCCCGTGTAGAGGAACATCGGGACCGTCAGTTCTCGCATGCTGAGCATGAGCAGCAGGAGGAAGGTAGAGAGCAGTCCCATCTTCATAAGGGGCACAGTCACTTTCGTGATTGCTCGGCTTCGGGAGGCTCCCAACATCACGGCTGAATCTTCGAGGTCTCTGTCAGTCGCGAGCATGGACGAAGCGATACCTCTGAACCCTTGGGGTGCTTGGACTGCAACGAACGCAATGATCAGAACCGCCACGGTCCCGTATAGAGGCACGGGCATGATCAGCCAGGTCCAGAGCAGACCCATACCAAGGACCACTGCAGGAATTGCAAGTGGCACCATAGTGATGCTTTCGATCAGGCCGCGGCCGGAGGCCTTTGACCGATAGACGAGATATCCGGACACGAAAGCGAGGATCACACCGATGATCGAAGCTAAGACGCTGACGATGAGGCTGTTCCATGAGGCGTCGAGGAATCGTGAGGACGTGAAGACATCGGCAAACGAACTGAAGTCCAATCCGCCGGGCTGCGCGAGCTGTGCGAGCGAGGTCAGGTAGGGCGAGCTTTGCCCGGCAACCACCACCAGCGCACCGACAGGGAGCACGATCGACAGAAGGAAGAATACGAGCACCCCAATGAACGCGGGGATCCTCGCAGCGCCGAGAGCCACCTTCTTGGGGCGAACGCCTTTGCCGGTGACCGTCGTATAAGAACGTTTCGAGACCATGCGTCGTTGGAACCATGTCACAAGAAGCACGACCCCGACAAGGACGACCGCGATAGCCGCGCTCTCGTTACCCCGTGATGGGCTTGTGTTCATCAATCTGAAGATCAACGTGGGCAGAGTGTTTACTCCGCCCGGAGTCCCAAGTGACTGTGCAACAGGGAAGTTCTCGAACACGAGAATGAACGTGAGCAGAGCTGCGCCAAGGATTGCGGGCAGTGCGAGCGGGAAGGAGATCAGTCGCTGCATGCGGCTCTGCGTCGCCCCATGCACTCGCGCGGCCTCTTCCAAGTCGGGACTCATCATGGACATCGCACCATGAACGAGCAGGAAGGTGTATGGCGAATAGTAGATCGCAAAGACAAAGACCATTCCCGGGATGGTGTACATGTCGAGAGGAATGGAAGTGCCGAGATCCCTCTGCGCGATGTTCAGAAGTCCCGCAGCTGGGCTACCGAGCGTAGACCACGCAAGTGCCCCCACGTACGAAGGTAGGAACATAGGCATCAGCCCTACGAGGTACACGAATCTGCGAAGGGGGATGTCTGAACGTGCAGCAAGAAATGCAAGTGCAGCGCCGATCGCGCACGCCAGCACCGTGGATGCAAAACCGATCAGTAGCGAGTTCCCGAACGCAACGAGGACCTCCGGTGTTGCAAGCACGGAGAAGTTCTCAAGCGTCAGATCCCAGGTGATATTTCCAGGACGAGGAACATCTGTACTGAACGCCGAGAGCAGCACCAGGCCAGCCGGGAGCACGATGAGAACTGCAAGCACCAAAAGAGTGACCGCGCTCAGCAACCAACGCCGTCGGATCTTTCCGAACGAGTTTCTGCGTGGCAACCCCGGTCGATGCTTCAGCTCAGGAGACTTCAGAGCGACGCTTCCTGCAGACGTCATTTCACTTCCCTCTTACCGATTCTTCTCCGCTTGGGCTTCGTTGAGAGCGCACCAATACTTTGAGTATCAAGCCCTTCAGTTTCGGTGCCGGGACCGACGAACTCGGCATCGGAAGGAACTGCGACTTCGTCGGGCAACACAAGTACGCGAGAAGGCTGCACCTCGACGAATACCCGATCATTCGGATGCAATTCGCTTGAGACTGCAGTGCGGGTCTCTACTTCAATGGTCGGGCCCCCATCGAGTTCGATAGACCATCGCGTGTGGGACCCCTGGAACAGCTTCACTGTTACGGTGCCTGGCCACGAATTCGCAACGTTGCGACTCGATTCACGCGAGATGCTGATGTCTTCGGGGCGGATGCAGACACTCATGTTGTGCTGCTGCGACGAGATGGCTTGTTCGAGTGCCACTTCGATCGCATAGTCAGCCAGCTCTGCGCGTCCAGCATTCGAGTGGCCCAGCTTGAAGACATTGGACATTCCCAAGAACAGCGCGATGGACGCTGAAGCTGGAGAACGATAGATCTCTGTCGGCGAGGAGAGCTGACTGATCCTGCCGTGCTGCATAATCGCAATCTGGTCGGCTAGTGCGAGCGCTTCTCCTTGATCGTGTGTCACGTAGACGGAAGTCAGGCCGAGCTCGAGCTGAATTCTGCGCAGCTCAGCACGAAGGTCCTCGCGAAGCCTCGCATCCAAGTTTGAGAGGGGCTCGTCGAGGAGCATGACGCTTGGCCCCATTGCGAGGCTTCGTGCGAGCGCTACCCGCTGCATCTGTCCGCCAGAGAGAAGGCTTGCCCCCTTCTCCGCAAGGTGGTCGAGACCCACCAGTTCGAGTGTTTCCAACGCCTTGCGACGGATGGCCGTCTTGTTCATGCGTTTCATTTGAAGCGGGAACGACACATTTTCAAGCACCGTCATGTGTGGCCAGATCGCATACGACTGGAACACCATGCCGACATTCCGCTTGTTGGGCGGCACATTCGTTCCGGCAAGAGAGTCGAAGACTGGCGAACCACCGATACTGATGGATCCCGTGCTTGGTTCTTCTAGGCCAGCGATGCATCTCATGGTGCTGGTCTTGCCACAACCTGATTGGCCCAACAGAACGAGGGATTCACCTTCGCCGATGTCTAGGCTGAGATTCTTGACCGCCTGAAAATCTCCATAGGAAAGCGATAGATCAGAGATTCTTACATCCATAGTTTCTTCCTCCCAAAAGGTCAGACCCTCTAGACCTGTACGGTATCCAGCTGAGGTTGATCATCATGCAGACTGGGTGCCATCATGTGGACGAGAGCGGACCCATCCGGCATCGGGGAGAAGGTCGCCCCCGGAGGAATCGCAATGGTGGTGTCTTCCTGAAGCACCAAGGCGGGGCCGGCAAGCTCCCTACCAACTGGCAATTGAGCACGCTGCACGACCGGAGTCGGGACGCTCTGTTCACGGTCCCACCACACGTCAACACTCCCCAGCTGCGGCGCGGAGTCGTTGACACCTGCCTTGAACTCGTCCTGCTTCGCGTCGTTCTCGCTCTTCCCCGGCAGGATGACGACTGCTTGCAGACGAAGGTTCACGAGCTCAATCGGCTCGTCTTCCGCGGCGTAGCCGTTCTGTGAGCGATGGGCCTGGATGAAGGCTTTACGCGTAACTTCGATATCGGCGGCGGTGAGGGACAAGCCAGGCATCTGAATGCTGAGCGCATGGTGCTGGCCCTTGTACCGCATATCGCCACGAAGGGAATAGACCGGACGGCCACCCTGTACAGCTTGATCCTTGACCCATGCCGTTCCTTCTTCGAGAAGGTCGGCAGCGATCCGGTTGAGCAGGTCCAGGCTTTCCTCTTGGAGTTCAATGATCTGGGAGGCGACAAACTCGGATTCCTGGTCGGAGACAAGGAGCCCCAGAGCACACATAGTCCCGGGGGTCGCGGGGATAATCACTTCAGAGATCCCCAGCTCACGGGCAACATCGACTGCATGCATCGGTCCAGCGCCACCAAAAGCCACGAGGCTGAAGTCTCGCGGGTCCAAACCACGTTCGAGGATGATCTTGCGCGCGGTCAGGGACATGTTGGTGTTCACCACATCAAGCACTGCTCGGGCCGCGTCAATCGGTTCCAGCCCCAGACGCTGCGCAACAGGGGTCATAGCAGCGAGCGCCGCGTCGTAGTCGATCTTCACGCTTGAGCCCAACTCAAGACTTGCTGGTATCAACCCTGCAAGCACGAGGGCGTCGGTGACAGTGGGCTCAGTGCCACCATGTCCGTACGCAGCGGGCCCGGGTCGTGCACCCGCAGACTTTGGTCCAACACGAAGCCGTCCGCCGGGGTCGACCCAAGCGATGCTTCCTCCACCGGCTCCGATCGTGCTGATGTCCAGGCTGTTGCCCAGTACTGGGATGCGTTCGACTTCGCGAAGCCTCAGCATGGTGGGTTGTCCGTTGTGGATGAGGCTGAGATCGGCGCTCGTGCCTCCCATGTCGAAGGTGAGGAGCTCTGAACGATTCAGCTTCTCGCCGATGTCGATCGTTCCGAGCACTCCGGCAGCAGGCCCGGAGAGCAACGTCATCGTCGGGTGCTCTCCCGCATCTGACAAGGTGGCAAGTCCGCCCGCAGAATGCATGAGCAAGGGGTGAACATGGATGGAAGCATCTTCAACGCGAGTGGAGAAACGCTCCAGATAGCGCGCCATGAGCGGGCCGAGCGCGGCATCCAGCACAGCGGTAGAGAACCGCTCATACTCACGGAATTCAGGTGCGACCGCAGCCGAAGTCCATACCGGTACATCTGGGAAGTCCTCACGAATCCAGGATGCTGCGAGTTTCTCGTGGGCATCGTTGATGTAAGAATGCAAGAAACCGACGCACAGGACTTCCGCACCAGATTCGAGAAGGCGTTGTGCCGTTTTCTGCACTTCTTGGCGCTGCGGTAGGATCAAGGACTCCCCAGAGGCGCTTGTGCGTTCGTTAATCTCAGCACGCATCTCGCTTGGAACAAGCACTCGTCTTGTGCGGAAGAGTAGGTCGTACAGCCCTTCTCTCGTCTGGCGTCCGACAGCGAGAACGTCCGCGAATCCTGCAGTTGTGAGCAGGCCGACGGTGGCAAAGTTTCCTTCGATCGCAGCGTTGGTAGCCACAGTCGTGCCGTGACTGACCGCGACAACGTCTTCGGGCTGAGCGCCAGACCTGCTGAGGATCACGTCGAGCGCTGATGATACGGCTTCATCGGGATTCGGGCGGGTCGAAGGCACTTTCGCGCTGTAGAAGCGTCCGTCGACTTCGGCCACGACATCTGTGAAGGTGCCGCCAATATCGATACCGATCCGAGTCAATTCTTTGCTCCTGCCGTGTTGTTTGAGTCTTGGGAGGCGGTTGCCTCGTCGTTCTGCTCGCCGTATCCGCCGCCGCCGGCGGTTTCGATCCTGATGATGGTGCCCTGTGGAAGCGCGGTGCCGTTGTCCTCGCGCCGGTAGATTCGTTCTTGGCTCGTCCCTGGGTCGATGGTGACTTGCAACGGCAGGCCTTCGCCGCCACCCTGCAATCCCCAAGGGCCGGTCTTCACCCGATCACCTTTAGTGCGGAGTCGAACACCAGGAACGAGCGTTTCAATTTCTCGGATGATCCCTTCGCCTCCTGCAAAGCGACCTGCGCCTCCTGATCCTGAGCGCAATCCGTAGCGTCGGATACGAAGTGGGTATGCGATCTCCATGACTTCGTTCGGCGTGTTGGCCGTGTTGGTCAGATGAGAGTGCACGCCGGACGGGCCGTCACCCGCAGGCGAGGCACCAAAGCCGCCGCCATAGCTCTCGACGTAGCTGAAGAACTCCCCCGAGTCGGGGTAGTGCCCATGGAGATGGATGCTAGGGATAGAACCGTGCGACGCTGCGGGGATCCGGTCCGGCAGTGCCGGAGCGAGCGCTCCGAGTATCGCCTCGGCAACTCGTTGACAGGTGTCCGAGCGCGACCAGACGGGTGCCGGGTCGATCGGGTTCAGAATCGATCCGCGCTCGGCATGAACGTTGATGACACGGTAGAAGCCAGAGTTTGCGGGGAGTTCGGGATCGAGGGCCGCCTTGATCGCGTAGTAGACCGTAGCGTCGAGGGCCGAGGGGACAACGTTGATCTGTCCCGGAACCTGTGCAGAGGAACCAGTGAAATCGACACTGATGGATTCACGAGTTACCTCGACAGCGACCTCAATGCGGATATCTTCCGTGCCTGCACCGTCATAGTCGAGGTGGTCAACGAAGGTGTACGTTCCCGGCTCGACATGTTCAAGAGCGGCACGGACTTGCTGTTCCGCTTTATCGAGCCAGAGCTCAGTGGCTTTCAGCACGTAGGAGGCTTCGTACTTGTCCACCAGTTCCGCGTAGCGTTGAACGCCGAGACTGACCGCCGCGAACTGTGCTCGAAGATCTCCTCGTCGGTCGCGTGGTGCTCTGCAGTTGTTCAGAATGAACCGCATAACCTGGTCATCCATTTTGCCCTGGGCAATGATCTTCACCGGAGGAATTCGGAGCCCCTCGGAGAAAATGTCGGGTGCTCCTCCGAGCGACCCTCCCATTTCGGCGTGATGCGCGACGCTCGCGGCGAACCCGGCTAGCTGGCCGTCCGCGAACAGTGGAGCAACGACTGAGACATCGGGGAGGTGAGTGCTGCCTCCAACATATGGATCGTTTGAGAGGAAGACATCACCGGGATGAATGTCGTCCCCGAACTGTTCGAGCAGGCGCGGAATGAAGCCGAACATAGATCCCATATGGAGTGGGATGTGTTCAGCCTGCGCAATAGTCCGACCCGAACTGTCAAGGAGAGAGGTCGAGCAATCGCGACGTTCCTTAATGTTCGGAGAGTAGGCGGCCCTAATCAAGGCAACTCCCATCTCCTCCGCAGTTGCGAGTAGGTGATTGCCGAGAATATCGACCGATACGGAGTCGATCGGCGAGTTATCAGCTGGAGACATTTACTTCCGCTTTCTTTCGATGGGCTACAAGGACTGAACTGACACTCATACGATTGGCATGAGACTGCAGGTCGTGAAGAAGAGCGCGTCGGACGAATTGAAACGCGAGGGGCGCGTATGCGGGACGGCTCGAGCCTTCATCGTTGATGGCAAATCCTTCCCGGAACAGCTTTGCTCCGTAATGTAACTAGTTACATCATGCCTTCAAAGCGCTCCTAGCGCAAGTACAAGTACAAGTTTGCTTCTGAGCCCGTGGTCGAGACATCTCGTCCTCGCCCATCCTCAAGAGCGGTAGAGCCGAGGTATTGTCATAGCGTGAGCAATTCCCAAAGAGCAACTATCGCCAAGGTGGCACAAGAGGCCGGGGTATCGACGGCGACGGTTTCCCGCGTGCTCAACGGGTCGCCTTCCGTGAGTGAGACGACCCGCCAACGGGTGCAAGATGTAGTCGACGACCTGAGATACCGACCCAGTGATCTCACACGAGCGGTGTTCGCAGGCCGCACGAACACGATAGGCGTTCTCTTCGCAGACATGAGGAGCCCTTACTATGTTGGCCTCATAGAAGGCATTTCGCAGGTCGCCAACAGTCAGGGATCTCTTGCCTACCTCGCTGCTGGCAATCGTGACGTTGATCAAGAACGCCAGATTCTGTCCTTGCTTGACTCGCACCGGGTGCGTGGACTCATCACCGCCGCACACGACAACGACGATGTCATCTTGCGAATGGCAGAATCGGGCACTGAGTGCGTGTACATCACAAGAGTGCCAAGTTTCGATCATCCACGGGTGCACAGTATCAGGCTTGATAATGCTGCCGCGGGAGCACTCGCCTGGTCGCATTTGGCGGACACCGGCCGCACTCGCGTGCTTGTCGTCAACCAGGCACCGTTGCGTCTCACAGCGAAGGAACGCACCGAGGGGTTCAGGGAAGCGATGAGACGATCGGGCGTGACCCATCGGGAGATGGAAACCTTTCAGCTGCAATCGCTTTCAGAACCGAGCCTCAAGCTGTCTGCAAGGATTCTAGAGAGTTACGAGAGGGGCAAGATCAACGCGATCTTTGCGACGACCGGCGTCGCAACGTTCCGTGCCTACGAGGCCCTTGCACGAACCGGGCTCCGCATTCCCGAAGATGTGGCGGTTTTGGGGGTCGATGACTTCCAGTGGGCCGAACATCTATCCACACCTCTCTCCGTGATCACTCAACCGACATTCGATATGGGTATGGCAGCAGCGAACCTTATCCTCGAGGAGCCAGGCACGAGCCAGAACCTACTGTTTCCGCCGGCGCTTATTCCGAGAAGGTCTACTCTCGGTTGAGCGCATGGCCTAGGCCTTCGAAACGCTCTGAAACCGTGAGGCGCTCAGAAAACCCAGTGCATCTGGAAGTAAGCGAACCGTTCTGGGGATGAAGCAATATGAGCTCGGAGTTTCGTTCGATTAGGAAGTAACTCGATGGAACTGTTGCACAATACTGATTCGCTATAGGGATACGTTCTCAACTCAGCGAAAACCGCGTCTAGAGATTTTGCCAAGTCTCTTGCCTTGGGTGACCTGCGAATCCCCTGCCTCCTCGCGGAACATCGCGCACGCGTACTACGTCATTAGCGAGACTATATAGTCAGTATATTGCTGCATTTTCTACTCTGCCCGTGCCCGTGCCCATTCGCTTGTCGCCAAAGGCCGATTGATTCGTCGACAAGCGTTTCCGGTTCCGGAGGTCGTCGGCAGCCGGTCTCAACTTTGGTTGATGACAACTGCGATGGCACAACGTGGATATCTACCTGGTGGCATTCTCGAGCATCCACGAGATCGCGGTGGCGGCCTGCAACGGTTGCACCCCGTTTCCAAGTGCGGCAAGGCGCTGGTTTGGGGTCAGTGGATGATCGAGGAGGGTCACCCAGCCTGGAAGAAGGCCCATGATCCATTCGACGAACTCTGGTGCTGGCCTGGGGCGAGGTGTGTCGTTCAGAATTGTTGGCGCGGGTGCTTCGCGCCCGGTGATGTGCTCCCATCTGGCGATGGCATCAGCATATCGGCCCCATCGCCGAGTATGCCGTCGATCAGCCACCACAAGGTCTCGGGTTCGGGCTTCCATTCCTCCGAGCCAGCTGGCCCATTCAGCGCGATGTCGATGATCTGATGCGAGAGCGCGATCGTGCCGCGACGCGCTCTCACCTGATCCAGGTTCTCTCCACCTCTCGCGGCGTCGGAAGCGAGTGGCGTTCGGAACAGGGGCGTGCGCGACGATGAAAACGCGAAACCTCGGGTGCGGAGCACCGATGGTGGAAGCGGGTAGGCCGATCCATTGCGCGTCATACCCGATGTCGGCCAGGTCTCCGAGAACGGCGCCGGCTGCGCGGAGAGGTCGAGCTGTGTCGTCTGCCACATTCCAGAAGCCGGGTTCCAGATTGCGAAGGGTTGCGGATTCACGGGTTGCACGATTGCCTCCTTCAGGGATTGCGCGGATCGCGGATGCAGAGAGCAAACCGCGCACGTTCTCGATGACGACGAACTCGGGGCGGAGCTGGTCAATGGCCTCGGCCATGTACGACCAGAGACCGGATCTCGTGCCGGGGGCGAGGCCTGCCATCTTCCCGACGGTGGAGACATCCTGGCAGGGGAACCCGCCGCATAGGATGTCCACTGGCTCGACCTCAGCCCACCTGACATCGGTGATGTCGCCGAGGTTCGGGGCGTCGGGCCAGTGGTGAGCGAAGACGTGCTGCACGGGGCTGATCTCTGAAAACCAGATCGTCTGTGCGTGGAAGACGTGCTCGACAGCGAGATCGAGGCCGCCGTAGCCGGAGAACAGCGACCCGATGCGCGGTGGCGCAGGGTCGGACGGCAGAGCTGGGGCTTCTCGCATCGGAACTCCGGGAGATCGGCGATCCCGGCCCGCGCGTTCAGCGCCGCCGGATGGTCACCTCTCAGGTGCACTCCGCTCGCATCCGCCGCTTCGCCCATCGCGCATATCCCGCACCACCGAGCCCCACCCCGCCTGCGCCGCCCAGCACGGTCCTCCGGTCCGCACCGCTCGTCGCTCGCCCTGCTCCCGAGCTCTCACGCGTCTTGCATCTGCGGTTTGAAGCGAGCATTATGCGCCCCAGAAGTCACACGCCGCTCGTGCTGATCTGCTCTTCGTGCTGTAGCTGACTGCGTGCACCTTCCTTCTGACCGAGACCCCACGGAGGAAGGGACGCACGCCATGAGCACGAAAGCACCGAGATACCAGCCAGCCCAGTTCGTAGCCTCGGGTTGGGAGTCGGGCACGCCGGAGCGTAAAGCCCGATTCGTGAACGCCCTGCTGCGGTTCATAGCCGCCGACTGCCCGCGCGAGCGCTTCACCCGACCCCTGTACGAAGGCCTGTCTACTCACGGCTACTTCGGGTTCATCGCGCATTACGACCGCGGCGGCTTCTACGAAGCTCAGCTCTCCAACCCGGAACGGCGTGCCCGCTTCCTCCGCGACCTTCGCCAAGACTACGAACGCGACGCCAACCGTGACCGGCCCGAGCTGTGGAGCGACGTGAAGCGCGTGCTCGCCGAACGTCTGCAACCCCAGGAGTTGCAGACGCAAGCCCGCCGGTTGCCGACGCCCCAACCCCGGCGCGGGACGCCGAAGAAGACTGCGGGTCCGACACTGTTCTGACCTTTGCCGGGGTTGCGCAACTGCGAGGCCGCAACCCCTCACGCAAACCCAGATTGCAAGATGGAGGGGAGCCGCAACCGTGACGGTCTCGATGCGGGTGATGAGCGCTGGTGATGGCTACAAGTACCTCCTGCGTTCCGTCGTCACCGGCGACGGAGACCGCTCTCTGTCGACGCCGCTCACGCGGTACTACGCCGAAGTCGGCAACCCGCCCGGCCGGTGGCTCGGCGCCGGTGTCACGCAGCTCGCAGGCGGGCAGGTCGTGGCCGGGGATGAGGTGTCGGAGGAGCAACTGCAACTGCTCATCGGCATGGGCCGCGACCCCGTGACGGGTGATCCGCTCGGACACGCCTACCCGGTCTACTCGAACCCGGCCGAGCGCATCGAAGCCCGGATCGAAGCCCTCGACCCCGAGCTCGGCCCTGCCTCCCGCGCGGGGGCCGTCGCGCTGATCGAGGACGAGGAACGACGGCGCGGCACACGGAAGGCCGTCGCGGGCTATGACTACACGTTCTCCCTGCCCAAGAGCGCGTCGGTGCTGTGGGCGGTCGCGGATGCGGGCACGCAAGCCCTGATCGCTAACGCGCATCACGCGGCAATCGCCGAAGCGATCGAGTTCATGGAACGCGAGGTCGCCGCCACCCGTGTCGGATCGACCGGCACCGACGGCGGCGCGGTCGCCCAGGTCGATACCTTCGGCATCGCGGCGACCGCCTACGACCACTACGACTCCCGCGCCTCCGACCCGCACCTGCACACGCACGTCGTGGTATCGAACAAGGTGAAGACCGTGCTCGACGGGCGGTGGCGGTCGCTCGACGGCCGACCCATGCACGCCGCGACCGTCGCGCTGTCCGAACTGCACGAGGCGATCATCGCCGACCACCTCACCCGGCTCTTCGGCGTCGAATGGGAAGCCAGGGAACGCGGCAGGGATCGAAACCCGACATGGGCAATCAAGACGGTCCCGGAAGACCTCGTGCTCGAGTTCTCGACCCGCGCGCATCAGATCGACGCTGCGAAGGATCGCCTCATCGCCGACTACGTCACGAAGCACGGCCGCCAGCCGTCCGCCGCGACGGTCATCAGGCTCCGCGCCCAAGCGACCCTCGAAACCAGGCCTGAGAAGAAAGTCCGTTCCCTCGCTGTCCTCACCACCGAATGGCGGAAACGCGCGTCGGTGAAGCTGGGTCGGGATGCCGGCGTTTGGGCGCGCGAGGCGGTCCCCGCCGGTGAAGTGCGGGTGCTGCGGGCGGATGATGTGCCGCTCGATCTGATCGAAGCGATCGCGCACAGCGTGGTCGAGGCGGTCGGTGCGAAGCGTTCGACGTGGCATCGATGGAACCTCACCGCGGAGGCGGCACGGCAGACGATGGAGTACCGATTCGCGACGACCCGCGACCGGGAGGCCGTGACCGGCCTGGTCGTCGATGCCGCCGAGCGTGCGTCGCTGCGCCTCACGCCGCCGGAGTTGGCTTCGACGCCGGCCCGGTTCCAGCGTGCCGACGGCACGAGCGCGTTCCGGCCCCGCCACTCGGCCGTGTTCTCTTCAACCGAGTTGCTGGATGCGGAAGCTCGGCTCTTGGAGCGTTCCCGCACGATGACCGGCCCGACCGTGCCGCTCTCGGTGATCGAGCGGGCAACTGGTACGCCGGATCGGGACGGGCGGATGCTCGGCCCCGACCAAGCCGACGCGCTCACCAAGATCGCGGTCTCGGGCAGGATGCTCGACCTGCTCGTCGGCCCGGCCGGGACCGGGAAGACCACCGCGATGAACGCCCTCCGGCAGGCCTGGGAACAGCAGCACGGGAAAGGCTCGGTGGTGGGGCTCGCGCCGTCGGTGGTTGCGGCGGAAGTCCTCGCTGATGACCTCGGCATTCAGACGGAGAACACCGCGAGATGGTGGACGCTGCACCTCATGGGGAGAGCCGCGTTCCGGGCGGGGCAGCTGGTTGTCATCGATGAAGCGAGCCTCGCCGGTACTCTTTCGCTCGACCGCATCACGCGCCTCGCCGCAGATGCCGGTGCGAAACTCTTGCTGGTCGGCGACTACTCCCAGTTGCAGGCCGTCGAAGCCGCCGGAGCGTTCGGGCTCCTCGCCAGCGACCGCGATGACGCCCCGGAACTCTTCACGATTCACCGGTTCACGAATGAATGGGAGAAGCGAGCGTCGCTCGGGCTCCGCCTCGGCCACACCGACGTGATCGACACCTACCAAGATGCCGGCCGCATTATCGGTGGCTATACCGGGGATATGACCGCGCGTGCGTATGAGGCGTGGCGAGCTGACCGGGAGGCGGGGATCGCGTCGATCCTCGTCACCGACGCCGCCGAGTCCATGACCGCGCTGAACCTCCGGGCCCGAGCCGAACTCATCCTCGCCGGTATCGTGAAACCGATCCGCGGTGAAGTTACCCTCGACGGCGGGACGACCGCTGCGGTCGGAGATGTCGTCATCACTCGGAAGAATCGGCGGGATCTTCGCTCGGGCTCGACGTGGGTGCAGAACGGCAACCGGTGGACAATCACGAAGGTACGGTCCGACGGCTCCGTGACGATCCGGCCCACACACCGGGATCGCGGCGGGTCGATCGTGCTGCCCGCCGACTACGTTTCCGAACATCTTGATCTGGGCTACGCCGTCACCGCCTACCGCGCCCAGGGCGTCACGGTCGATACGTCGCATGTGCTGATCGATCCCTCGATGACGCGAGAGAACTTGTACGTCGCGTTCACACGCGGAAGAGACGGGAACCATGCCTATGTCGCCGTCGATGCACCCGACGATGCGCACCAGCACCCGCACGAAGTCGAAGACCCAGAAGAAGCCGCACGGCGCGTGCTCTTCGGGGTGCTGAACCATTCGGGTGCGGAGTTGTCGGTGCACGAGACGATCGAGCGAGAACAGGAAAAGTGGGGGTCGATCTGTCAGCTCGCCGCCGAGTACGAGACCATCGCTACCGAAGCCCAGCACGACCGCTGGGTCACCCTCATCCGAGCATCCAGCCTCACCCCGGCGCAGGCAGATGCCGTGCTCGACTCAGATGCCTTTGGCGCCCTCGCCGCGGAGCTCCGCCGTGCCGAAGCGAACCATCACGATGTTGACCGGCTCTTCCCGCGCCTCGTCAAAGCCCGCGGCTTCGATGACGCCGACGACATCGCCTCCGTCTTGCACTGGCGCCTCGCGACCGCCACCGAGCACCCCGCCGCCGGCGGGTACGCCGCTCAGGTGCCCCGGTTGATCGCGGGCCTGATCCCGGTCGCCGGCGGAATCACCGAGCCGGACATGCGGCAGGCGCTCGCGGAACGGCACCACCTCATCGAACAACGCGCCACCACCATCGCCGAACAAGCCACCGCCGAAGGGGTGCCGTGGGTGCGGGCGCTCGGGGCGCGGCCTCATGATCCGCGGAAGCAGGAAGCCTGGACGCGATATGCGCGCACGATCGCCGCGTACCGCGACCGCTACGGCATCACCAGTGACGATGCCCTCGGCCCGGAAGCGGACGGGATCGCGCAGAAGATCGACCACGCCCGTGCCGCGCAAGCGATCCAACGAGCCCGGGCCCTCGCGACTCAGCGGGCACGACCAAAGGCTGCGGCGAACGCACTGACCCGCCGGGGCGGACGGTCGTTGTAGACGACCCGAGGGTTCCGCTTCTCAGCGGCTCGGCATACAGTAGAAGGGCAGCGGCAGAAATCTGCACTACATATTTCGCCTCCGGGCCGGGCCTTCGGGCCACCTCCAATAGCGCCGCTACCTACAGCAGTGTGCTATTGAGAGGAATCATCATGTTGGGCTTCATCGTCTCGGGAGTCGCGAGCGTGGTCGCCACGCTGAACCGCTACCTTCCCAGCCTCCGGCTCATTCAGCGGATCGTCCACCGCCGCGACAGCCACAAGTGGGGCGTCCCCGCGATGCTGATCGCGGTGCCCTACTTCCTCGTAGCGAACCTCTTCAAAGGCATTCTCGAAGACGGAGGCCACGCCCTGTTCAGCGTCCCGCTCCTGTGGTGCCTCGTTATGGGGACCGTGTTCCTCACGCTCGGCCCCATCAGCTTGGTTTTGCTGTTCGCCGCCCGCGTTCGCGAGGCGATGACTCGACGTAGACGAGCGCATTGCAGCATGAACGCTTGAGAACCGGCCACAGGACTCGGGGCGCCCTTTTTGCGTAGGAGAATGGGGGCGTGGAGCCAGACTTTGAATTGACTCGGCGCGATGGTGCGCCGGAGGAACTATGGGAGATTGCTCGCCTGTATTGGGAGCATTCAGGTGTCGATGCCTACGACAAGGTCGTCTGGGTGAGGCCTACGAAATCGATCTCGGTCACTGGGTGGCGCGGATCGGTCCACCATGTGGCCGGTGCTGGTGCAATCGCAGTGCTCCCCGCCGTAAATTGCGTCGAGTGCGGAGAACCATTGACGCTCACCTCTCGCACCGCGTTCGAGTCCGGACGAAACGGGCGGGACACCGTTTGCTGTGACTGCACCCCAGCATATGCGGACAGTGTGCTCCGTGTCGGCGGCTCCGGTCTTGAAGATCTGCGTCTGCGGCAGCAGCAGCGAGCAGCCAGGCGACTCGCCGCGGCGCAGGCGGAGGCGGAATCGAAAGCTGAGCAGCAAAGACAGCTGGACGCGCTCGAAGCCGAGCGGCGTAGCGCGGTTGCCGCACAGTATCCGCTGCAGTATCGCCAGAATCTCCCAGATCCGCGTTCCATTGGTCTCCGCGCTCGGCTGACGACGCTCGCGCTGATGGACTACGCAGCACGAGACGGGCTCGTTGAGCCGGTTGAGCATCAAGACCTCGTGCTTGCGCCGTCTCCCCAGCAGGGGGCAGACCTCATTCATGAGGCAAACGGAGCTCTACTGGTCACTCATCCTTCAACGCCTACTCGGGCGTTTGCCTGGGCGCCAGTGGAGGATAGCGAACAGCCAAATTGGACGGGCTATTTCCCACTCCTCACGCGATTTCATCTTGGGCTCGGCCAGCATGAACCGGCACGGTGGAAAAACGCGCGTGAACACGTTGTTGCATCCGTACAGCTCGATGCACTCACTGCAGTTGAGCAACAAGATCTAGTGACCTTCGCGGCGGAGCTCATTGGAAGTGAAGCACTCCGCTACCTCAAGTTCAAGCTCAACGACGAGTACCGGCTCCCAGACATCTCCAATGAGCTTCGCCCGCGCGCACTCGATCTCCTGACGTTCGCAGCCCGCCAGCTCTCACTTGGGCATCTCATGCGGGCAATCTGGACCGTCACCAGCGGCGCGACGAACCTGAAAGCCTCCAAACCCTACATACCCAAGCAGCGCATCGCGGACTACACCGTCAGCCAGCTCGAAGTAAAACTCCACGACTACCTAGCTCCCGGGCACCAGCTTCTAGATCCGTACCGGGCCGACACCAGGCTCCCGCTGTCCGCACTCACCCGCGCCCTGTACTACGAGGTCGTCCACGCAGACCCCCTAACCTATTCCCTGCCGGAACTTGAGCGGTCACTTCCGGCACCCAGCGACACCTATGCCCGAGAGCTCTGCCGCCTCAGCGTCCCCGACGGAGAACAAGCCCGAGACGCCCTGTTCGCGGCCTCTCGCAACTGGCATGGTGCCCAGTTCCGCCGAGCTCTCTCCGAGATCGAGAACCGGACCTTTGAACCGTGCACGCCGGGATGCATCCACGACTGTCAGCCAGATCTCGCGAGACAATTTGGGGCGAGTTTCGACAAGCTCATCTCTCGAATTGGAGCCGACGCAGCCGCCATCGCCCTGATCGAATCCATGCGCTATTCGAACGATCATCCCGAGATGCCAGCGGAACGTCCAGGTGATCTGCTGCTGACACTCGTCGCCCAGGAACTCGGCGTGCTCTGAACTCCTCACGCATCTTCGGCGTCAACTCGCCGCCCGAGTAAAGCCAGGCTGGAAAGATGCACAATTCCCAGCAGCACCCCCGACCAGCCCATTCCAATCGCTCATATCCCGCTCACCTGAATGGGGGCCACCGTGGCTAGGCCCCGCACGCCCATCGGTACCTTCGGAAAGATCAGCCACCGCCGTCTTGGCAAAGGACGCTGCGAAGCTCGCGCAAGATACCGAGACTGGGACGGCAAGCTACGCGCCGTCCAATGCACCGGCCCCACCCGCACCGCGGCGGAACTCGCGCTCAAACGCAAGCTCGCTGAACGCTCGCTCTTCCAACCCGGCTTCATCGGCATCAGCGCCGACAGCCGCTTCTCCGCCCTCGTGGACTACTGGCTCGAAGACATGGAGATCGAAGACCGCCTCTCGAAAACCACCCGGCAGCTCTACGAACGCAACATGCGCACCCTCGTTGCGCCGGTATTCGCCGAGCTCACCCTGCGTGAGATCGGGGTCGCGCGCTGCGACTACTTCCTGAAGCAGCTCGCGAAACAGAGCTACAACCGGGCCAGGCAGGCCCGCGTCGTCCTCAGACTCGCCCTCGGCCTCGCCGTACGGCACGAAGTGATTCCGCGCAACCCGATGGATCACGTCTCCCGGCTACGCCGCCCCGTCAGCACCCCGGATGCGTTCGAGGATTCCGACATCGAGCTAATCCGGGAGGCCGTACAGGCCTGGGAAGAACGGAAGATCACTGCCGGGCCGAAACCAGACGGGCAGCTCGGCCAGATCATCGAAGTGCTCCTCGGCACTTCCGTCCGGATTGGGGAGGTGCTCGCGATCCGGCTGCGCGATCTCGATCTGCGCAGCCTGATCCCGACGGTGAAGATCGCTGGCACGATCGTGAGCCGGAAAGGCGAGCCGACCCACCGGCAGGATCACCCGAAGACTTCGCGGTCGGTGCGGAGGATCGCGCTCCCGGCGTTCGCGGTGAAAGCGATTAAGGCCCGGCTGAAGAAGCGGCTTTCGATCGACCCGGACGCTCTGCTGTTCTGCAACCGCAAGGGCGGCCCGATGACCACGAACAACGTCCGCCGGCAGCTTCGCTTGATCATGGACAAGACCGGGCTCGAAGGCGTCACGCCGCACCGGTTCCGCAGGACCGGGGCCACCACGATCTATCAGGCAGGCGGGCTCGATCTCGCGGCCGGGCTCCTCGGGCACACCGATCCGAGGATCACCCAGCAGCACTACATCGCCCGAAACGACCTCGTAGACCCGGCTACCGCATCAATGCTCGAACAGCGATTCGGCGGATAGCCGCCCCAGCACGCACGGGAACCGCGCCCGATCACGATGATCCGGGCGCGGTTCCCAGAACCCAGGTCTTCACGTAGGGTCGGAACATGGAGGACAACGGCATCGAGATCCCGGATGATCTAGAGATCCGCGTATGGGATCCGGACAGCGGATACCGCACCTGCACGGTATGCGGCGGCGATTGCGTTCCCGAGCCGAGCGGCGCAGACGGGTACGGCATGCGCATCATGTTTGTCTGCCCCGAGCACGGAGTACACAGCATCGTCGACCCGTTCGCGGACAAGCCCTAGGGACCTGAACTCCTCGGGCAGCTGATGAACGATCCAGAGGCACGCAGCACGATCATGCTGAACGCTGCTCAGATCGCGGTGCTCGAATGGATCAAAGCAGGAAGCCCCGACGGGGTCTACCCGGACGGCGACTTCAGACACCGCATTTCCGCCCGCGCGCTGCAAAACCGCGGGCTCGTGCAGATCTCGGGCCACGGCGCTCAGTGGCGCGCTCAGCTCACTGACCGAGGCAAGGCCTGGCCCGCTGCAGTCCCCGCAGACATCGAGGCGAGAAAACTTCGAACCCAGGCAAAGTCACGGGGGCCGGCCGCAAGCGCTGAACTGCAGGTCACGCTGTATGCAGGGCCGGAAGAACGAGCCGAGGCAACCGTGAAAGCCATGCGGAGAATCAGCAAACCCAAGCCAGCGAAACCACGCAAGATTCCGACGCGGCAAGTGAGCAAGCAGGAGACCTACATGAAGTACAAAGTCGTCGTGACCCGGGTGCAAGTCGCCGAACGATGGGTGCGCGCAACCGATGAAGAACACGCAGCGCAGAAAGTGCAAGAAGAATTCGAACGCCCCTACGGCTACTTCGGCGCCTGGAAAACCACCGCCTCCGAAGTCGAGATCGTCGAAGCGGAGCAGACCACGGTGATCCGCCCGAATCTCCTCTCAGAGACCGGGCCGATGCTGCTCTCCCTGAAAGACGCCGGCGCAGCCCTTGGCATCCCGTACTCTGCCGTGTACGAGCTCACGAACCGAGGCGAGCTGGAACATACCCGCATCGGCTCACGAAAGTACGTCTCCCGAGAATCGCTCATGAACTTCATCAAGGAGAACACCCACCGCGGCTACTACGCAGGCTGATGCCATTTCAGTTCCGAAATGGGAACCAATGTGACAAGGGCATTGGCTCAGATCGCCTACCGATGAGCGCAGATTAGACCTACTCTTAGGGCATGGCAGAGTCCTGGGCGTCCAGCAAACAGGCTCGACGCGCGATGCAGGCAAACCGCTCCCGAGACACGGAGCTTGAACTTGCCGTCCGCCGAATTCTGCACGCGCAAGGGCTTCGCTATCGAGTCGACTTCCGACCGATCAGCGCACTCAGGAGAAAAGCGGACATCGTCTTCACCCGGTTTCGCGTCGCCGTCTTCCTCGACGGCTGCTTTTGGCATGGCTGTGAACTCCACTTCGTAATGCCGAAGGCCAACGCAGCCTATTGGGAGGGCAAGATCACTCGCAACCGAGACCGCGACGCCGAGACGAACCGCCTGCTCGAAGCGGAGGGTTGGACCGTGCTGCGGTACTGGGAGCACCAGAGCCCGGAGGAGATCGCGGCTGCGATCACAACCGCCGTCACGGTCAAGCGTCGAGCTCACGCACTCAGGCAGCCGCTCTAGATCCGCCTCCGCCGAAGAAGCGGGGCCCGCTGTCCATGACGAGGGGGAAGGCCCGCATCGCTCGCAGAGGAGGATCGCTGATCGCGGCCGCTGGAAGCCGGAGACGATGTGTCTCGACGTGAATGACAGTGGCGGCCAGTACGATAGCCGCATGGGAAATGTCACGCCGATCAGCGCAGCCCGACCTCGGGTGCTTGAGTTCTTCGCAGGCATCGGCCTAGCTCGTATGGGACTCGAAGAAGCCGGCTTCCACATTGCATGGGCGAACGACTACGAGCCCGACAAAAAGGCCATGTACGACGCACAGTTCGCCGAGTCGCCCGATCACTCATTCGCCCTCGGAGACATCGGCAAGGTCAAGGTGAAAGACCTCCCGCGAGATGCCGAACTGGCTTGGGCCTCCTCTCCTTGCACTGACCTCTCGCTCGCCGGCACTCGAGCGGGACTCGCGGGCGTGCAGTCAGGGACGTTCTGGCACTTTACGAAGCTGCTCAGAGAGCTTGACGACGGCCGGCCTGAGGTAGTGGTTCTGGAAAACGTCGTCGGTCTCGCGACATCGCACGGCGGAGACGATCTCACCGCTGCAATTCGAGAGTTCAACGACCTGGGCTACTCGGTGGACGTGCTTGCTATTGACGCACGACGCTTCCTGCCGCAGTCACGGCCGAGACTGTTCCTCGTCGGCGCACAGAACCCGCCGGAAGACGTTGCGGAGCCAAACTCCGAGCTGCGACCAGACTGGCTCCAATGGGTCTACGGCGATAAGACCCTCCGTACCCATCGCGCGAAGCTCCCAACTCCTCCAGCACCCAAGACAGAAGGCCTGGGCGAGGTAGTGGAAGACATGTCATTGAATGATGAGCGTTGGTGGGATGCGGACCGCACTGAGGCGTTCACTTCATCGCTTTCCCCCACGCAGCGCGATCGCGTGATGGCGTTGAAGCGAAGCCCTGGCGTGAAGTATCGAACGGCATACCGACGCACACGCAATGGCGTCGCTGTCTGGGAAGTTCGCCCGGACGACATCTCAGGGTGCCTGCGCACCGCGCGCGGCGGCTCATCGAAGCAGGCCGTTGTCCGTCTCGGGAATAAGCGACTGCAGGTTCGCTGGATGACTCCTCGCGAGTATGCGCGGCTCATGGGTGCGGGCGACTACGATCTGAGCGCCGCGAGGAACAACCAGGCACTGTTCGGATTCGGGGACGCTGTGGCAGTGCCCGCGGTGTCCTGGCTCGCGAAGAACTACTTGATGCCGCTGATCCGCGGGAAGCTCGCTTCTGTGAGTGAAGTCCAGGAGGCTGTCGCGAATGGCTAGCCGGGGCACAGCGTCACCACAAGGCGGAGGCCTTTCCAAGCCTCGGAAAAAGGATCTTCCGGCACCGCTTGTTCAAGAGTTCCGGCAGCTTTTTGATGAGGCGAAGAAGGCCAAGGACGATCAAGGCAGGAAGATTTCATCAGCGAAGTGGGGCGTTTATGCCTTCTTCGACTACGACGGAGAGCCGATCTACGTCGGCCAGACGCATGAGCAGCTTGCCACCCGCCTGAACCGTCACTTGACGAACCAGCGCACTGACGCCGTTGCGATGCGAATCCTTGATATTTTCGAGGTCGCGGAAGTGAGAATGTGGCCCGTATGGGAGCTCCAAGGAGTCTCCGCCAAGGACAAGGACGCGCTCAGGCTGCTCGACGCCTATGAGTATTCGGCGTATCTTGCTGCGATCGAAGACAGCAAGTTCGGGGCGATCCTCAACGAGAAGATTCCGCCGATCTCCACACCGGTGGAACTGCCTCAGTCCTACACTTTCCCGCTGATCTCGGAGCAGACGCGGAGGGAGCGAGGACACGCTGATGTGCGCATCGCGAGACGAGCTGAGACAATCGCGCGCCTCGCTGCCGTTGCCCATGAACGCGGAGAGGTCTCTGACGGCCTGCGCCGCGTGCTTGTGATCCAGGCAGTGAGGCTCGCCTACCTCTCCGCCGTGCGGCTGGCTGAGGTCGAGGGCCGCCCTGAACCGGATCCTGCGGCGATCTCTGTCGAAGGGCTGGTTGGCAGTGTGCTCTATGAGCACTCAGACCCGCATGGCGAAAAGAGGGATGATGACCTCCAGGATGGAGAGCCATAGACTTCTCTAGCCTCGGCTATGCGCTCCTCGCCCTGTTGTGACTGCCCTCCGCCAGACCTGCTGCGGCTCAAAATGAGCATTGGGTATCTGGCTTTATCTCCTAGATAGCGATACCGTCTGCAGCGTATTTTGCAAGGCCATAGAGGTCGGGATAGATCGAGGCTGCGTTGAAGCCATAGTGGTTCTCCAACGCCGCTCGTATGTCGGGCTTCCCGGACGCTGCTATGCGGAGGGTGTAGGTGGGCTTCGCGTCCTTGCGAGGCGCGCGGTCCAGACTATTCATCGAAAGAGTCACCGAGGTTGCTCGGCGGACTTCCTCGATGTTCCAGAGGCCGGCTGAACTCCCGTCTCCCGGAGCTTTGCGATACTTCGCGTTCTGTCCGGCATATACCTGCGGCACACCTCCAAGGAGGAAAGCGGAGTTCTGCGCGGGGATGCGGTCGTTGTAGCTTGGGGGCCGCCATACGAGCGGAAGACCGCGCCGCCAGTTGTCTGTTGGGGCCGTTTCCCAAGGAAGTTCGTAACCTCCCCATTTTGCGTCGAGGTTGATCTGCCGGTCGGTTGCATCAAAAATGAAGAGGCGACCATCGGTATCCGGGCGTGGGTCGCCCTTTGTGTCGAACTTCTTTTCTACCGCGAACCACAGCGCCACCAGCGGGTTGAACGAGACATCGAGGAGGCGGGTGGGGCCACCGTAGTGCTGCACATGAGCAAGAATTTCTAAAGCGGAAAGGTTGTCGAAACGCCAACGTCGCCTCGCTTCTGTTAGCAAGGCCCGCTCAAATTCGACTACATCATTCTCGTCTGGCGGCGCTCCCATACGTGCAATGAACCGCCTATAGACCGAACTATGCAATGCGTGAGACGAGTTCGCAACTCCTCGCCAGGCAAGTTCTCGGCTCGGTGTTGTCAGGCTCTGTAAATTGCCAATCTCAGTCAGAGTTTCATCCCACCCAGTGACGGTGTGCTCCCAAGGGCTAAAGAATTCCTCTGCATCCATTTCAGTCCATTCGTTACATTGCGATTAGGCTCTCGCAGCAATATGTTGAATCCAGTACCGGGCTTCAGTCACATCACGACTTCGGTAGCAGCTCAGTAGCGAGACCTTGTTCGTGAGCACCGAAGGATCAACCAAGCTAACGCACCGGCACCACGCCTCGTCTAGCTCTTAGGAGACCAATATCCTTTGATTTTCCAGACGTTGGAGCTACGAGGCGACTGATGACTGCTTGTTGGGTTTCAGGAGTCCAGAACACCTTTAAGCGTTCTCGTGCGCGAGTCACTGCGGTATAGAAGATGCTGTGGCTGATGTCATCCTCGTTCGCATCGGTCACAACAACTTTCACAGAGTCATATTCGAGGCCTTGCGCCTTATGAATCGAAACGGCATACGCTACTTGAAACGGCACTGTCGTGTTGTCGGAGTCGTCGTCTTCGTCGGAGTTGCCTGGGAGATAAACATCGAAGCGAACAGTTGAATCATCGACGAAGCGGAGATCCTGGCCGTCTACGTCAATTGCGGTTACGCTCCGATCGAGCCAGACGTCAAACCGAATGTGATCCGGAAAGGTTGCGATATCGACAATCCGGCCTTTGAGGTTGTTGAAGATCACGGGCTTGAATCGGTCGATCTCGTTGAAGAGGACTGGGTCACCCACCTTGTATGTATTTACGCCCCAGGACACCGCTTCCCCAGGGTTGCTGCTCTGCAAGAACCTGTTGACATTGTTGATTCCGTAGAGGCCGTCATAGTTTAGGCACAGAACAATCTCGTCTTCGCGTTGAGGTTCAAAGAGGGATTGATCGAGCACTGTCGAAAACTGATTTTGCGCGATCGACTCTTCTACGCCATCGTCCATTGCGCGTACTTTCGACCAGAAGTCGAGGAGCTCGGGGCTCTTGGTGCGATATGGAGTCTCAAGCTCGAAGACAGATTCTTTCGGAATGAACGAACGGATGATGCTGAACCAGTTTCCGAACTGAATCGATTCGATCTGGTACACGTCCCCAACCAGTACGAGTAGCTTGAAAGAAGTTCTTTCCAGGATTTTGAGGAGATCCGAGTTGCTTACAGTGCTGCACTCATCGATGACAAGAACGTCGTACTCTGGTTGAATCCCTGTCCGATATATTTGGCTGCTGATGGTTCTGAACTCGGCATTCTGTGCGGAAACCCGTCGTTGCAGATTGTCTTTTGCGGGGTTGGTGTGGGCAAGGAAGAGCTTCCTATTCCCAGCAAAATAGTTCGCGATGTAATTGATCATGGTTGACTTGCCAGTTCCTGCGGCACCGTAGATGAGCGCCACGCCTGAGTGCGCGAAGAGACGTTTCATCGCCTCAACTTTGGCATCATCATCGAACTCCAGTTGGGTCTCATTCAACCATCGGGTGACAGCTGACTCGTATCCATCAACTCCAGCTCTCGCGAACTCCTGAATCTTCTCAATGATGCTGACGGTGCCGTCCTCATACTCACGCTGGAAAACGTGTCCCTTGTCCTGGACAAGCTTGCGGCCCGTGTGCTTGTAATAAACCTGCGTGTTATAGGCAGCCATGAGATCATCTACGTTGCCTAGGAGTTCAAGCTCTTCCAGGGGAGTGTAGAGCCTCCCATGTCTCTCGACATTCGTCTTGACTTTGCGGGCCAGGAGTTCGTGGGTTCTGCCCAAAGAGTCGATGCTTTCGAGCAAGTCATTGATCCGCGGGTTATGGCCGGGTAGTGAGGTACAAAACGGCATATCGTCAAACGGTTTGCACCCGTAGGGTAGATTCAGGTTGGAGAGCAGCCCGCATCCACCATATTCATACTGCGGCTTGACCAGCTGGTTGTTCATTCGGAGCATCAAGTAACGCAAGACATTGGCACCTGGATTCTTGGCTGAAATGATTGCGCGCGCTGCATCTAGGGCTGGAAAGATCTGCGGTTTCTTCGCACGCTGCGTGACGAGAGAACGTATGTGCAGGTAGCTAGTTTCGGGCATGTCCATCAGATCAAGCAAGCTTGATGACGTATCCGTCAGAAATTGCATCAGTAGGCGATACTCACTATTGCCAGAGTTGACTTTTATGTCGTGACCGACAAGGCGAGCGAAGTTGTCGAGTTCGCACGGGCGGATTGAGACTTCCCAATTTTGGACGACCAGAATGGGCATGGTCTGATCAAGTACTTGGATCGCATCGCTAATCAGCGTCAGATTCGCCGCATACTTATCTGTCATGTCGATGTCGGTGAACGCGATAATTCGATCAAACTTGCTTGACTTATTTACCGCGTTCGAGAACGTCACCTCATAGAGGATGCGTTCTCTTACGAAGAAAGGGCGAACCTTGTGAATGTAGTAACGACTCCGGGCGCCATCGGATCCGTGAAGGTCGCGAATCGCGTCAATTCGCTCGGCGATCTTCTGGTGATATTCCTTGAGGGACTCATCGAGGTCCACCGGAAACTTCTCGAGATTTCCCAGAACTTCAATGCTGCAACGTGAATGCAGAATCGTGCGAGTCCGCAAGAGATACTCATAGTACTTGAGCATCAGGCGTTCAGAGGCGTCACCTTCAAAGGTGTAGTGAGATGTACTCATTTGAAGCAGCTTGTGGAGTCGGTAGAGAAAGTTGATTTCTTTTCCCTGGGAGCCAAGCCAATCAACGGCGCTACCGGTCGCGTGGTAATGGAACTCCGTATCTCCGCTGTTACTTTGAAGGCGAACAGCTACCGCCTCGACTAGATTACGAAGCTGGGCCAGCAGGTTCTGCGCGAGGAGCGCTCTGTCGTGACCCAGCGCATCGATATTCCGGGAGATGTTCTCCGCGACACTGCGGATTTGGGCATCAACGGAGGCCATTCAAACTTCCTTAGTCTTTTGCCCGGCAGCGTAACTGGTGCCGGGAAGTCTGGCAATCAATCCGGTGGTCATCGAGAAGCGCCTTGGATCGGGCTCAAGCCAGTCTCTTATTGGAGACTTCTTCATGGAGCGACCTGCTCGTGCTGTGTGCCTCCTTCGCGTGCATGCGCAACTAACTAGTGCTTGAGCTATGACCACCGTACCGGGGGTCGCCGACACTGTGTCGTCATGTCGACTCAGATGGAAGCGCGAGTCGCTTCGAAAAGGGCTAGAGGTCTGTCACTAAACTCACTATGATCTGGTCTTCTGGAAGAGTGCAGAGATGTCAGAGGTGCGGAGGAATATGGTGGCATGGAGCGGCTGGCGGCGCGGTCAGGCGTCACGGTGTCTCGTCCGCAGTGGAACTGCCTTCGACATCAATGCCTGATTGCTTCTGTGAGGAGTTCTCTGAAGAAGTCGCTGCGGCTCCATTGCTGGCAGCCTGATTGGCAACTCCTGCTTGATAGGCCTCGAACGCTGCACGCTTCTCGCTGTCTCGCGCATGGCCGTCGCGCGTATAGACCGATAGCGCGCCTTGTGGGCTCTCGGTCCATTTTTTTATAGTTGACTTGATCTCCCGGAGCGCCTTTGCGGCGTCATACATGCTGTAGACCTCCATCCACCGCCGCGACTTGTAGATGGACCAATCGAGGTCTATGCCGGAGCTCCGGTCAGACCCGTTTACTCCCTTGTAGCTAACTGTTCCAGTGTGGCGATCTGGAAGGGTGCTCGTCAGTCGATCCTTGGAAATGTCCCACATCGTGCGCCATTCCTGTCCCGGCGCTAGAACCGGGATTACCGATGGCAGCTCCACGCGCTCGCTGCCCGCCCCCTGGTTCGTTCGTTCCGGCCAAGGATGAATATCGAAGGTCACTTCAGTGGCAGCCGTGAGGCCGTAGTTCTTCACCACGAAGTCAATGACGAACGGTGTTGCCTTCGAGGGTTCGCAGAAGACCACGACGTTGGGCTGCGATCGCTCTAGCTCCAAGTCTCGAGCCTGCAACCTCGATTTCTTCGCCTCGCTGACTTGCCAGCCGGCATAGCCCAACGCGACAACGGCAATCCCACAGGTGGCGATTGCGGCCCATGCGGTCATCCAATCGGCAACGGTGGGTTCAGCCATTGCTTGGAGCAGGCGCTGAAAGTAGGTCTCGAACTCATCTGTCGTCATGTCGATCATGCTCGCATAGATGCGAGGTCGATGCCCTTACCTGGTTGCTGGCGAGAAACCGGCTAGAAGGCAAGGTCGTCCCATTCTGCGTCCGCCTGCCTCCAAAACCAGGAATGCCAAGGGGGAGGGTTCTGGCAATGTTGCGTTTCACTTAAACTTGAGCGAGTGTCAACTTTGATTAGCGTGTGTTCGTTCACACTGATGTGAGGCGGTGCGGCCATGAGCCAGTTCGATGCATCGGCAACCGCACTTGGATTCATCTACCAGTTCCGCTGGGGACTGCTCGACCTCCTCCGCGCGATGAGGAGCGACGCGACCAGGTGCCTTTCGATCGAAGACTACGACGACATCGCGCAACTCAACTCCGATGGTCAAGTGCTTTCGGCATCGCAACTAAAACATCACGATGGAGTATCTCCGATCACAGACGCAAGCCCAGACCTCTGGAAGACGCTGCGCGTATGGTTGGAAACTCCGGCGTTGAGAATAGATAACGGGCCGCTCCTCTACTTGATCACCACATCGACTGTCCCGGAAGGCTCTGCCGCAGCGCTTCTGCGGAACGATCAGCGCGATGAAAAGCAAGCTTGTGAGCTTCTTACGCAGGCTGCTACGAGCTACACAGCGGGGTCGACAAAAGCGGGACGAAACGCATGGACAAATGCGGAAGAATCAGTTCGGCTCGCGCTTGTTGCTCGAATTCATATCGTCGACAACAACCCGAAGGTTGGAGAAGTCGACAGGCTTATCCGGCAGGAACTTTCACAAACGGTTCGTGACGAACATATGGATCACTTCGTTGAAAGGCTATGGGGCTGGTGGAACGAGCAGTGCCTAAAGGTTCTCAACACCCCTGGTGTGGCCACGATCTCAGCTGAGAAGCTGCGATCAAAACTGCACTCTCTTCGTGATCACTATCTCGAAGGCTCTCTTCCTGTCGACGACACTTTGGCGGAAATCACTGCGGAGGAAGTCGCTGAGGAACATTTCGGTAAGCCGTTTGTGAAGCAGCTCGAGTGGATCGGAATTCATGGACGCAACATGCAGCGTGCGCTTATCGACTATCACCGTGCCTACGCGCAAACTACAAAGTGGCTTCATGATGGAGACCTAGTAGCCGACGACCTTAGCTTTTATGAGAAGCAACTCATTGATGAGTGGGAGATTCAGTTCGAAAACGCGTGTGATCGACTTGATCGCTCCGGAGAGGGTGGCGATGAAGCGAAGATTGAAGTGGGCCGAACGCTCTTTGAAAAACTCTATGAGATGAACAACGTGGTTATCCGATCGGGCTTCACCGAACGCTTCCTGACTGGCGGAACCAGACACGTAATCGCGAATCGAGGAGTTATCGGGTGGCACCCAGATTTCCAAGAACGTGTCCGAGAGCTTCTGGGAGTTCCGGTATGACGTCGTCGGGTGTCGACCACCAACCTGCGCTGTCCGCCACGATTCTCAATCCCGCGATCATCGCCGCATCGATACAGTGGGCGGCGTATCGATACCGGGCAAGGAATAAACGGTCTATGCCCTGGGAGTATTCATTCCTCGTGGTACCTCTCGTGTTCCACCAACGCACGCGTCAGATGCTCCCTCAGAAGTCAACGACCCATCTCCCTACATGGATCAACAGAAACCAGGAAGCCCTCGCCGGGTTTCCTCAGCGAGCAAGGAAGTTTGCGCCCCATGTACGCGAGGGCATCCGGTACGGGCTTCGGAGTGGACAGCTTGTGCTTGACGCTGACGGCGCTTTCAATGCGACGATGAGATCCGGGATAAAACTTCCTGAAGGAACGGAACTGCGTAGCATTCTTTCGTCAGCGGCTACGGTCGGAGGGATCCTCTCCAAATCGGGCAGCTCAATTAACATCTTCACACAGTTTGGAGTATCTCCCTAATGCAGATCGTCAGCATCACTATTTACCACCATGACGGTCGTCAGAGGAATGTCAATTTCCGCCTAGATTCCCTGAATATCATCACCGGCGACTCGAAAACCGGTAAGAGTTCACTGCTGAGTATCGTGGACTACGCCCTAGGGAGAAGCAAATCTTCGATTCCTCACACCAAGTGGTTTAAGACAATTGCGTGGTTCGCGGTAGTTTTTCGTCTACCAGGCGGCAGTCGTGCCCTTGTAGCCCGTCAGCCCCATGCAGCGGGCGTGTCGAGCCATCGTGCAATGCTGGAATTTGGAAGTTCCGAAATGGTTGCCCCGCCCATGTCGAACCTTCGACTCAATACAGACACCGATGGGTTGCGGGCGCAGCTGGGTGCGCGCATCGGACTCGAAGGTGTGCAACTAGAGTCCAGTGATCATTCGACTCGAGGCCCAATAACTGTTGGCCTCGGAAGCGCAGTTCCGTTCACCCTGCAGGAACAGCACGAGATCGACAACAAAGTGGCCTTGTTCCATCGGCAAAATGAAGTTGGCATCGCGCAGAGCCTCAAAGATTCGCTCCCATACTTCCTGGGGGCAGTGGATGGAGAGCAAGCCGCAAAACGTGCTCGGTTGCGGGAGGCACGCCAAGCACTCAGGCGGTTGGAGAACTCACTCGCTTCCGCTGAAGAAGAACTCGCGGGAGAACACCAAGAACTACGCGAACTCCACCGTGAAGCGCGAGCTGTCGGTCTGATCACCACGCGAGTCGATGACCCTAACGCTGAGCTGGTTGACGTGCTCAACACGGTGCGGTTCATGCGAACTTCCGAACCGTTGGCACCAACCGTGGACCTAGCCGCCCAGGATGAGCGACGAAAGAACGAGGCGAAGCGCTCAGAGCTGGCGCAAGAACTGAACTTGCTCATGAACAATCGTGAGCTTTTGCTCGACGTTCGCGACGGTGAAGGCGACTATGACGGGTCATTGTCGCTTCAGATCGACCGTCTGAGCGTGCTTGACTTCATACCGGAGAAGGCTCAAAGCGGTGATGTGTGCCCAGTTTGTGAGCAGGACATGCCTCATCCTGACGCAACTGTTGATGTTCTCAACACTAGGCTCCACGAGCTACGCGAGGAACTGGCCGTTGTGACAGCTAGGCGACCCAAACGACAGCAGGCACTGAAGCAGGTGAATGGAGAGATAGAGCGAGTTAGGCAGGAACTCAGCGCAATTGATACTGCAATGTCTGGGAATGCAGTATCTGACCTCGACACCGATCCGAGTGCCCTTCGTGAAGCACAACAGTTTGTGCGGGGCCGCATCGATGCGATCCTCAGCAAGTTGCAGGGCAGAGATGAATCCGCAATTGCGAACTTGCGGAGCTCTCGCGACCGTGCCAAGGCGCTTGTGGAGGCCCTCGAATCGGAACTTGACGGCGGCGAGGCCCGCGAGCAGCTAACTTCCCGACTTAACGCGCTGAGCCAGATACTCGGGAAGTACAGCAAGAAACTTCATCTGGAACAGGCTGATCAACCCATCAGGCTCGACGTGAATCAGTTGACGATCGTTGTCGACACAGAGGAAGGCCCGCTGCCGCTCCCCAACATCGGAAGTGGCGAGAACTGGGTGGGGTACCACGTGGCAGCTCACCTCGCCCTCCACGAGTATTTCTTGAGACAGCGGCGTCCGGTGCCTAGGTTCCTGATGCTGGATCAACCAAGCAAAGCCCATTTCCAGTCGGACCGGCCGCGCGACGCTGACGATAGCTTTCTGGATCCAGATCGTGAGTCCGTTCGCAATATGTTCAAGCTGTTCGTCGAATACACGAACTCCCTGAGTGGCAACGTCCAGATCATCGTTATCGATCACGCGGACTATGACGACGACTGGTTCAAGGACTCCGTCGTGCACAACTGGAGGAACGGGGAGAAGCTCATCCCGTCTGACTGGCTCGAGCCGGGAAGTCAGGCGTCCGATGAGGAGGCGGGCGAGGAGTAGCGACCGCATGCAAGGAGAGAGCTCGTGGCGAGCGTAGCTACTGTACCGCCAGAATCTAGTTGCTGGAGTCAGGCACCACGATCTCACCATAAACTCGGCTCGGAGCGATGCGGAGGTCTCCAAATCTAGTGGGTCAATCTAGTGGTCAACGCCCCGCAAAACATGCAAAACGTGACGCGCTCTGCAACGTATGGAACGTCAAAACCCTAGTCAAGTAGGGGAAAGCGGCCGATCCGTCTGCCTGGGGGTTAAGGGGTTTACCCCTCCCGGACGGCCCAAAACAACTGAAAATCGATGCCACGGGCTGTGGCGCAGCTTGGTAGCGCACCTGACTGGGGGTCAAGGGGTCGCAGGTTCAAATTCCGCCAGTCAACTGATGAGCCTTGATGAGAAGACGGTCTCACCAAAGCCTCGTCGTTCTCGAAGGTTGACGTAAGGCTCCAGAGGGGTTTCTGTCTCCGCCTCGACTCTTTCTGTGAAGCCACCAGCAATGACGCTGCCGGGACCGCGATCGTTTCAGGCGGGATTCATTGGTCAGGCTCAGACCAGGGCGCTGCCGGAGGCCGCGGATGCGCTCCTCCCTGCTTCCCGAGCAATGCGGGGACTGGGTGAATCGGCGGTCCCGTCAGCCCTCACATCGCGGCTCTGAATCCCTGAGCTGTTCTGTGGAGTCTGCATGATGTTCGTTTTGTCATGCGGCCGTATCCGGCGGCTTCGTGCCACGATCGATCGTCCACGTCATGGCGAAGAGAGCCAAACCTGCTGCCGTGAGAGCGAAACCGGCCCAGGCGCTGGCAAGGAACCCATAGCCGGCGGCGATCACGACGCTCCCAGCCCAGGCTCCCAGCGCGTTGGCGAGGTTCAGCGCGCCCATGTTGAGGGCTCCCATGAGGGTGGGCGCCTCGGGTGCGGCGCTGATCATGCGCACCTGGATCGTCGGTATGGACCCCATCATCGCCACTCCAATGCCGAACAAGCACAGGAGCAGCATCCAGGCGGCGCTGCCGGTCAGGGCGAGAACCACGAGGATCGCCAGCGTTGCGGCGTACCCGCCCACGAGGCCCTGCCACCGGGAGCGATCGGCGATCCTGCCGCCGATGATGTTGCCCACGGTCATGCCCAGACCGAACGCGGCCAATGCGAACGGGATGACGGACGGGTCCAGCCGAACGACGTCGGTGATCATGGGGCCGATGTAGGTGTAGACCGCGAAGATGCTGGAGATGCCCAGGGCCGCAACGCACGCGGTGGCCCAGACGGCGGGTCGACGAAGCGCGCTGAGTTCGCGGGCGATCGATCCTCCTGCGAGGGCCTCGGTTCGGGGCAGTCGCACGTGCAGCGCTACGAGCGAGATCAAGCCCAGGGCGGCGATCGCGAGATATGTGCCGCGCCATCCGCCGAGCTGACCGATCGCCGTGCCCAGCGGGGCGCCGACGATCATTGCGACAGTGAGGCCCATCGCTACCCGGGAGAACGCCTGCCCGGATCGTTCCTTCCCCATGACGTAGGTGGCGACTACCGCGCCCGCTCCGAAGTACGCGCCCTGCGGCATCCCCGCGAGGAAGCGCGCAACCATCAGGACCCCGAGATCATTCGCGACAGACGAGAGCAGATTGCCGACCACGAACAGAGCGGTGATGGAGAGCAGCAGGCGGCGGCGGTTCCAGCGTGCCGTGAGGATCGTGATCGCGGGGGCGCCGATGACCACCCCGAGGGCGTAGGCGGTGATCGCCCAGCTCGCGGTCGGAATACTGAGCCCCATGTCGGAGGCGAACAGCTGGATGATGCCCATGCTGGCGAACTCGCCGGACCCGATCGCGAAGGTCCCGAACGCCAGCGCGAGGAGCACTGCGTGATTCGCTCTGGGCGATGCCCCGACTCTGGCGGGCTCTACTGAGGGAACCGGTATGGTGCCTGTGGGCATTGAGTCCTCTCCTTTCGTTCTTGATCATCCGCGGGGTGACCGCGCTGCGGAGGGCGTCACCGCGCCTGGTGGCGGCCGCTCTCCTGCGTCATTCGGCGCCGGTACCGTGTGCGGCTTCGGAGACCGGCCGCCAGGCCTCCCAGCCGGCAATGCGCTGGCGGTACTCGCCTGTGGCCTGCTCGATCATGTTGCGGCCGAAGAATATCCGCAGTGGGGGCTGTTCGGCATCGACTACGGCGAGGATCGCCTCACGGGTCGCGGACGGCACGCCGACAGCGCCGGGACGGACCCGGGCGGCGCGAGCATCGCGAGCAGGCTGGTAGAAGTCCAACGGGGTGGAGTGCACGGCCGAGGCTCCGGACCAGTCTGTGGAGTAGTTCGCAGGCTCGATGAGGGTCACATGCACGCCGAACGGCGCGAGCTCGAGGGCGGCCGCCTGGCTGAAGCCCTCCAGGCCCCACTTGGAGGCGTGGTAGAGGCCGAGATTGGCGTAGGCGTTGATGCCGCCGATGGAAGACACCTGGACGATGTGGCCGGAGCCGCGCTCGCGCATGTGCGGGATGACGGCCTTGGTGACCCAGAGCGCGCCGAACAGGTTGGCCTCGATCTGGTCGCGGGCCTCCTCCTCGGAGACCTCCTCGATCGCGCCGAACAGGCCGTAGCCGGCGTTGTTGACGACGACGTCGAGGTGCCCGAAGCGCTCGATCGCACGAGCGACCGCCGCGTCAACGGCGGCCTTGTCGGTGACGTCGAGCTGCAGTGGCAGCACGGCGCCGTCGTACTGCGCGACGAGCGCATCGAGGGCGGCGGTGTTGCGCGCCGTGGCCGCAACGCGGTCGCCGCGCTCGAGAGCGGCTTCGGTCCATTCGCGGCCGAAGCCGCGGGAGGCGCCGGTGATGAACCAGGTCTTCATGGTCGTTTTCCTTCTCTTATTCCTTGTGGGATTCGGTCTTACTCGGTCTCGGGCAGCAGGCCGGCGAGGGCGGTCTTCGCGAGGCTCGCAGCGTGCTCGTCGGTCAGCGCGTAGTGGCCGGTGAGGCGGCGGAAGATCAGCGGCCCGAAGAGGACGTCGATGACGTCGTCGATCGGGATCGCTGGGTCGGCGTCGCCGCGGTCGATGCCGCGCTGCCACAACTCTGTGATCGCTGCGCGGCGGCCGTCGAGGAAGTACCTGCGAAAGTACGCCGCGCCGGCGTCATCGTCGACGCACGCCGCGATGAGCTGGGCGAACACGGTACCGAGGCCACTGGCGTAGAACGCGCTGACCCGTCGCACCTGCTCAGTGAGGTCGCCACGGGTGCTCCCGGTGTCGGGCAGTGGTAACGACTCGGCCATCATCCGCCCGAACGCCTTCGCGGCGACTGCTGTGCGCGAAGGCCAGTGCTTGTAGATCGTGGCCTTGCTCACGCCTGACCGCTGCGCGATCGCATCCACCGTCGCGGCTGGGAGTCCGCCCTCGCGCAGCAGTTCCTGGGTCGCAGCGATCACCTCCGCGTGGATGCGGTCGCTGCGCGCGCCACGGGGACGGTTGACGATCCCATCACCGTCTATGCTCTCCGTCATCGGTTCGCCTCCCTGCGTTCGTCGGTCTCGTTGTCGGTCGCACCCGTGTTCACGCGTTGGGTTGTTGCGAGCGTCGCGGGTGGCGCTTCGGCGTCATCGGTCATCAGACGGCCTTCGTCAGATCCGTGAACTCCGCGTCGGTCAGCTCGATCGTGGCGGCGGCGAGGTTGTCCTCGAGGTGGGCGACCTTCGAGGTGCCGGGGATCGGCAGCATTGCGGGCGAACGGCGCAGCAGCCATGCCAGAGCCAGTTGCGAGGGCGAGACGCCCTTGTCGCGGGCGATCGCGGCGAGCGGGCCGTCACCCTGTGCGAGCGCTCCGGTCGCGAGCGGGAACCAGGGGATGAATCCGATGCCGTTGCGGGTCGAGTAGTCCAGCAGCGTCTCCGACGAGCGGTTCGCGAGGTTGTACTCGTTCTGCACCGACACGATCGGGACGATCCGAGATGCCGCCTCGACATCAGCGATGGAGACCTCGGACAGGCCGATGTGGCGGATCTTGCCCTCGTCCTGCAGCGCCTTGAGCACGCCGAGCTGGTCCTCTAGCGGCACCGACGGGTCGATGCGATGCAGCTGGAACAGGTCGATCCGGTCGACGCCGAGCCGTCGCAGGCTGCCCTCGGCCTGCCGGCGCAGGTAGGCGGGGTCGCCGTTGATGGTCCACTGGTTCGGGCCCTGGCGGGTGAAGCCCGCCTTGGTCGCGATGACCAGGTCGCCTGAGTAGGGTCGCAGCGCGCGCTTGACGAGTTCCTCGGCGACGTCGGGGCCGTAGGAGTCGGCGGTGTCGATGAAGTCGACGCCGAGTTCAACGGCGCGGCGTAGCACGCGCACCGCCTCGTCGACGTCCTTCGGCGGCCCCCACACGCCTGGGCCGGTCAGCTGCATGGTGCCGAACCCGAGACGGGTGACGGTGAGGTCGCCGCCAAGGGTGAAGGTGCTGCTCTGGCCGGCGGGGGTGTCCGTCGTGTTCTTGCTCATGGTCACGTCTCCTTGTTGTCGCGATGTCGTCGGGGTGGACGGGTGGTTGCCGGGCGGGCGGGTCGTCATCGCCCGCCCGGCGAGTCGGGTGTCAGGCGGCGGTGGGCTCGTCGAAGCCGGTGGAGACGGACACGTCCCGCCAGGTGTCCAGTTCCTGACGGACGAAGGCGAGCTTCTCCTCGACCGCGGCGACGCAGTCGGCGCCGAGCTGCAGTCGCAGCGGCGCCATGCCGGAGTCGATGGTCTCGACGATCACCTGCGCGGCCTTGACCGGGTCCCCGGGCTGGTCGTGGTTGACCTGAGTCGCGATCTCACGCATCTGCCCCGCGGGGCCGTCGGCGTAGTCGTCGATTGTGGACTCGACCGTGTGCAGGCTGGAGTCGTCGAGGAAGTCGGTGCGGAAGTAGCCCGGCTCGATCAGCGTCACCTGCACGCCCAGGGGCTTCAGCTCGGTGGCGAGCGCTTCGGAGAAGCCCTCGACCGCGAACTTGGTGGAGGCGTAGATGCCCCAGCCCTGTGCGCCGACGAAGCCTCCGACAGAGGACAGGTTGACGATGTGCCCGGCACGCTGCGCCCGCAGTACGGGAGCGACGGCTCGGGTGACGTTGAGCAGTCCGAACACGTTGGTCTCGTAGACGGCGCGCACGTCCGCGTCGCTGATCTCCTCGACCGCGCCGAGCACGCCGCGGCCGGCGTTGTTGACCAGCACGTCGATGCGCCCGAACCGCTCGATGGCCGCAGCCGTCGCAGCCTGCGCCTGCACCTCGTCGGTCACGTCGAGAGCGACGGCGAGCAACTTGTCGCCCGCCTCGGGGAACCGCTCGGTGATCTGCTCGGGCTTGCGAGCTGTCGCGACGACCTGGTGGCCGGCCGCGAGCGCCTTCTCGACGATCTCCGCGCCGAAACCGCGGTTCGCGCCGGTGATGAACCACACGCTCATATCGGGGCTTCCTCTCCTTAGGGGCTGCGCCTCGGCAGCTAAGTGAACTGAACGACTAGTTCAGTGTAGATCGAAGACTCGATGTAGACAAGCTGTTCATTTCATGATTATATGTACGCATCGTTCATTTCGGAACATGGACGATCCAGATCAACCAAGGAGACCAGTCATGAGTACCACCAGCACCACTCAGCCCCGTGTCGCGCTCGTCACCGGCGGAAGCGGAGGCATCGGGGAGGCCGTCGTCGAGCGTCTGATCGCCGACGGTTACGCCGTCGCCGTCCACTACGCAGGCAACCGCGCGAAGGCCGAGACCCTTGTGGAGAAGATCGCCGCGACCGGCGGCTCCGCAATCGCGGTCGGCGGCGACGTCGCTGACGAGCAGGCCATGCAGGCAGTGTTCGACCAGGTCGAGGCCGCGTTCGGCGGCATCGATGTCGTCGTGAACACGGCCGGCATCATGCTGCTCTCGCCGATCGCGACGCTGAACCTCGACGATCTCGACCGGATGCACCGCACCAACATCCGTGGCAGCTTCGTGATCTCGCAGCAGGCTGCGAACCGCGTCCGCTCGGGTGGCGCGATCATCAACTTCTCCACGTCCGTCACCCGGACGAAGTTCCCGTCCTACGCCGCCTACGCGGCGTCGAAGGCGGCGGTGGAGACCCTGACACTGATCCTCGCCCGCGAGCTGCGGGGCAAGGACATCACTGTCAACGCCGTCGCGCCCGGCCCCACCGCCACGCCCCTGTTCCTCGACGGCAAGGACGAGCAGACCATCCAGAACCTGTCCAAGGCCGTCCCGCTCGAGCGTCTCGGCCAGCCCCAGGACATCGCCGAGACCGTCGCCTTCCTCGCTGGCCCCGCCCGCTGGGTCAACGGCCAGGTCATCTTCACCAATGGCGGGCTCGCCTGAGCTCTCAACCAATGGCCGGCCAAGACAAATCACGGAAGGAGAACACCACCATGAGTAAGAACATCGTCGTCATCACCGGAGCCTCCAGCGGCTTCGGCGCCCTCACCGCGCGCTCCCTCGCCGATGCGGGCAACACCGTCTACGCCGGCATGCGCGAGACCGAGGGGCGCAACGCGCCCCAGGTGCAGGCCGTGGCCGGCTACGCCGCCGAGCATGCGGTGGATCTGCGCGCCATCGAGCTCGACGTCAACTCCCAGGGATCCGTCGACGCCGCCATCGCGCAGATCATCGCCGAGCACGGACGCATCGACGTGCTGGTCCACAACGCCGGGCACATGGTCACAGGCCCCGCTGAGGCGTTCACGCCTGAGCAGCTCGCCGAGCTGTACAACGTGAACGTGCTCTCCACCCAGCGGGTCAACCGTGCAGCCCTTCCGCACCTGCGCAAGGCCGGCAAGGGCCTCGTGCTATGGGTGTCCAGCTCCTCGGTCAAGGGCGGCACCCCGCCCTACCTCGCCCCGTACTTCGCCGCGAAGGCCGGTATGGATTCCCTCGCGGTCTCGTACGCCGCCGAGCTGGCCCGCTGGGGCGTGGAGACCTCGATCGTCGTCCCCGGATCGTTCACCAGCGGCACCAACCACTTCGCGCACTCCGGACACCCCGCCGACACCGCGATCGAGACCGAGTACGAGACGAAGTACCCCGGCCTGATCGAGCAGGTCGCCGGCAAGCTCGCCGCCCTCGCCCCCGAAGGCGCGGACGCCTCGCTGGTCTCCGACGAGATCGCCCGCATCGTCGCCCTTCCCGCCGGTGAGCGCCCCTACAGGGTGCACATCGACCCGGCGAACGACGGCTCCGAAGAAGTCTCGGAGGTCGCCGACCGCATCCGCCGCGAGTTCTACGCCCGGGTCGACCTGACCGACCTCCTCACAGTCACCCAGTAACAACCCTGCGTGCCGGGGGCGGACACGCCCCGGCACGCAGCTCCCCGCGACGCCACGCGCGTCACATCCGCGCACCGCACGTATCACCATCGACAATCAGAACAGGAGACATCATGACCGAGACCCATCTTCCCGCGCCGATCCGTGCCTTCATCGACGCCACCAACGCCGGAGACTCCGACGCCTTCGTCGACGCCTTCACTGACGACGCTTACCTCAACGACTGGGGAAGAGAATTCCGCGGACACGAGGGCGTCCGGTCTTGGGACCGCACCGACAACATCGGCGTCCAAACCCGCTTCGAACTCGTCGACGCGCAAGCCGCCGACGCGACCGAGACCTTCATCGTGACGCTCACCGTGTCGGGCAATGGGTACAACGGCACCGGCCCTATGCGCTTTGAGCTGCGCGGCGGGCGTATCGCCCGGCTGGTTATCATTGCACAGGAGCACGTATGACAGAGACCACCACCACTGACACCGTGACGGCCCGACGCGGCCGTGGCCGACGACCTGCCGACGAGGTGCGTGCTGATGTACTGTACGCCGTCGGCGACTTGCTCCTGCGCGATGGCCTCCCCGGCCTGACCTTCGAACGCATCGCCCGCGAGTCGGGCGTGAGCAAGACCACGCTGTACAAGTGGTGGCCCTCGGTCGGCGCGCTCGCCCTCGACGGCTACTTCCACGCCGTCGAGGACACGCTGGCGTTCCCCGATACCGGGAGCATCCGAGCCGACATCACCACGCAGCTGCACCACTTCATCGAACTCATGACCACCACCCCGGCCGGGCGCCTTCTGGTCGAGCTCATCGGCCAATCTCAGACCGACCACGACCTCGCCGCCGAGTACCGGCGCCTGTATTCGTCTCAGCGACGGGAGCTGGCCGCAGCCCGGTTCCAGCGCGCACAGGAGGCCGGACAGATCCGCCCGGACGTGAATGCCGAAGTTCTCGTCGACCAGCTCTGGGGCGCTGTCTACCACCGCCTCCTCATTCCCGACCAACCCGTCGATGAAACCTTCGCCGACGCCCTCATCAGCAACCTCTTCGACGGCATCGTCGAACGGTAGTGCCCCGTCGAAACCTTCGCGACCGTCACCGGAAGTGAGGGGATCAGAACAGATCGCGTGGCTTGATCGCGCCATCCGCTCCAGCCGCACCCGCCTCGCGGGAAGGTAGGAACACGGCGCTCAGACCTCGTATGTTTCGTCGAAGCAGCCACCCTCTTCCAATTCCTAGCCTGTCTCACATGGAATATGGCGTGTTTCTCCCGTACGGTGCGTTTCCCGATGAGATCGAGAACGGAGGTATGTCCGTCTATGAGCGGATGCTCGAACTCGCTCAGGTAGCCGATGCGAATGGATACGGCTATGTGTGGGTGCCCGAGCACCATCTGATCTATTTCAACCAGTCTCCGTCGGCTCTGTTGCCGCTGGTGCAGATCGCACAGCACACGCAGCACGTGCGAGTGGGGGCCGCAGTCATCGTGCTGCCCTACCATCATCAGCCGATCCGCACCGCGGGGGAGATCGCGCAGGCCGACAACCTGGTCGGCGGCCGCCTGGAGGTCGGCCTGGCGCGCGGCGCGTATGCGTACGAGTTCAAGAAGCTCCACATCCCGTTCGAGGAGAGTCTGGACCGCTTCATCGAGAACCTGGAATCGATCAAACTTCTGCTCGAGAACGAGGAGACCGAGTCGAGCTTCGCGGGCAAGTTCGTGAACTTCGAGGACGTCTACGTGTGGCCGCGCCCGCTGCAGCGCCCCCGCCCGCGTTTCTGGATGGCCTCGCAGACGCCGCGGGCGATCGAGGACGGTGCGCGGCGCGGATACGACGTCATGCACTCCACCTTCCTGTGGAGCGACGAACACGTTGCGGAGATGGCGGCGGCGTTCTATCGCGGCGCGGCCGAGAGTGACCGCGCCGACCAGAAGTTCGCGATCACGAAGTTCATGTACTGCGCCGAGGACGAAGCGGACGCCGAGGCCAGGATCGACGAACTGCTCGAGCACTGGCGGATCCATCAGCAGCTCCACGACTTCTCCCACGACGAGAACCCTCGAGGGATCATCCGCGCGCGGGTGCAGGAGAACGAGCCGACGCGCGAGGAGATCCGGGAGAACCTGCTGATCGGTACCGAAGCCTGGATCAGGGAGAAGCTCGCCCGCTACGAGGCGATGGGGATCTCGATGATCAACGTATCCCCGTTCGCGCGCGACCACGAGAAAGCCAAGGCTTCGCTCGAGAGGTTCGCCGCCATTGCCGCGCCGGCGGCAGCCGACGCCGATCGCCGATAACCGAAGCAGCAGCAGCAGGGGCGCCCTCCAGGCGGAGTGCTCCCCGGACCCCGGAAGGATACGTACCATGCGCGAGTACATCATCGAGTTCGGGAGGGCGATCCCGTACGAGGGAGACCCGACCATCTCAGCGATGCACGTCAGGGACGGGAAGATTCTGCGAACGGGACATCGCGATCTCGCGGAGTCGGCTGAGCGGAACGGCATCCCGTACATCGATCGACGGGAGAGCGTCGCGCTCCCTGGATTCGTCGACTCCCATCTCCACTTCGACATGTACGCTGCGAGACGCTCGCAGAACAGCGTGGATTGCGGCTACCCCCGCTGCAAGTCGATCGACGAGATCCTGCAGACGCTGAGCGAGGCCGAACCGCATCGCGGCTGGATCATCGGTCATGCGAATCTGTTCCTCGACCAGAAGATCGCCGATCACCGCCTGCCCGACAGACGGGATCTCGATCGGGTGAGCCAGACGACTCCCATCATCTTGCACTGCGGTGGTCACATCTCGGTGCTGAACAGCGCGGCGATCGCGCTCATCCCGGAGCAGGTCTTCGACGCGGGTCTTGCAGGACTCTGGGGCGCGCCGAGGGTCGAGCGCGACGAGAATGGAGAGTTGAACGGGCGGTTCGCAGAGATCACCGGGCATCTGCCGATCCCCGAGCCCACTCGCGAGGAGCACGCGGCGGCGCTCGTCGAAGAAGGACGAAAATATCTGGCTCGAGGGGTCACGACCATCGGGGAGATGACCGAGAGCCGGCTCTCCCTCGAACTCCTCGAGGAGCTCACCGCGGATGACCGATTGAAGCTCCGAGTGCGGTCGATGCTCGTGGCTCGGGCGATCGCGCCCGAGGAGCAGGTCATCGCGATGGCGGCCGAGGACGCCGAACGATCGAGAAGCGCCGCGCAGTTCGCGATCAGCGGGGTGAAGATGTTCTCGGACGGCGGCTACTCCTCTCGCAATGCGGCGACGCTGACGGAGTACCTGGCGACAGAGGCCGTTCGACCGCACGATCGCGGCAGGATCAATCTCTCGTACGGCGAGCTGCGTCGTCTCATCGGGCTCGCACGTGAGCAGGATGTTCAACTCGCGATTCACGCGAACGGTGCGCGTGCGCAGAAGGAGGTGCTGAACGCCATCATCGACTCGGGTGATCCGTTCCTGCATCGGCGCATTCGCATCGAGCATCTGGGAAATTTCGTGCCGGAACTCTCGATGCTCGACGACATCAAGCGCTCCAACGCGATACCGGTGATGAATCCCGGATTCCTCTACGTTTTCATCGGGGACTTCGTGCCGGTCGTGCTGGGGGATGTCGCGCGGACAGGCCGTATGCCCACGCGCACCATTCTGGACGACGGCATCGTGCCGGTCTTCGCGTCGGACGGGTCGCACGTGAACCCGTTGTTCAACTGTGGTGTCGCCGTGCGTCGCCAGGGGTTCTGGGGAGATGCGATCGAGCCCTGGGAATCGATCAGTCTCGCCGAAGCGCTCCCGCTCCACGGCATCGAGGCGGCGAAGGCGCTGTCGCTCGACCAGACACTGGGGAGCTTGACCGCGGGCAAAGAGGCCGACTTCATCCTCTACGAAGAGGACCCGCTTACCTGCGCGGGAGACCTTGCCGAGCTGGTGCCGAATGAGGTCTACATGCACGGCGACGTGGTCCATCAGAGATGAACCGATCAGTGAAGACGGCGGAGGTGCAACGACGGTGATGCAGCAGAGAAGAACAGAGTCGGGATTCAGGACGGAGAATCCCATGACGGGGGAGGTCGAGAAGCGTTTCGACTCTCTGAGCGACTCGGAGGTCGAGGCGGCCCTGGCGCAGGCCGCAGCGGCGTATGCCGAGTGGTCGGAGCGTCCCCTCAGCGATCGGAGCGAAGTCGTCGCACGCGCCGCCGACCTCTTCGAGGAGCGGACCGACGAACTCGCGGCGCTCGCATCGAGGGAGATGGGTAAACCGCTGAACGAAGCGTCCGGCGAGGTAGCGTTCTGCGCCAGCATCCTGCGGCATTACGCCGCCGAAGGTGAGCGCCTGCTCGCCGACCAGACGCTCAAGGACGAGGCAGGGATGAGAGCGGTACTCGAGACGCGATCGCTCGGTCCGGTGCTCGGCATCATGCCGTGGAACTTCCCGTTCTATCAGGTGGTGCGCTTCGCCGCGCCCAACCTCGTGCTCGGCAACGCGGTACTCGTCAAGCACGCGGCGACCTGTCCGCAGTCGGCACTCGCGATCGAACAAGTGATGCGCGAAGCGGGTCTGCCCGACGGTGTGTACCAGAACCTCTTCGTCGATCATCGTCAGGTGGAGGAGATCATCGCGGACGACCGGATCGTGGGTGTCTCGCTGACCGGTTCGGAGCGCGCCGGTTCTCGGGTCGCAGAGGTGGCGGGCAGACACCTCAAGAAGGTCGTCCTCGAACTCGGCGGGTCCGATGCCCACATGTATCTGAGCACGGATGATGTCGCTCAGGCGGCTCGCGGCGCCCTGCGGAAGCGGCTGGTCAACAGCGGTCAGGTGTGCACATCGAACAAGAGGATCCTCGTGGCCGAGCGGCTGTACGACCGTTTCGTCGCCGAGCTCGTCGCCGCGGTCGCGGAGCTGACTCCCGGCGATCCGTCCTCGCCGACACCCGGATCGTACTATCCGCTATCGTCCGAACAGGCGGCTGACGAGGTGGCTCGCCAGATCGAACGCGCGGTCGAGCAGGGGGCGGTGCTGCGCATCGGCGGCGAACGACTCGACCGACCCGGCGCCTGGGTGACGCCGGCTGTCCTCACCGGGGTCACTTCGGAGATGGACGCATACACGGAAGAGATATTCGGGCCGGTGCTCGTCGTCTACCCGATCTCGGACTCAGAACAGGGCATCGAACTCGCGAACAGTTCTCCGTACGGGCTGTCCGGCGCGGTGTTCTCCACCGACCAGGATGAGGCGCTGCAGGTGGCCGCACGTATTCAGGTCGGTATGGTGCACATCAACGCTGCAGACAGCGGTGGCCCGGATCTCCCGTTCGGCGGTGTGAAACGATCTGGGTTCGGGCGGGAGCTCGGGGATCTGGGCATCTACGAGTTCGCGAACCGAAGACTGGTGTCGCTCCGGCGTCCCGAGCCGGAATCGGTTCGTAAGCCGGAAGGGAGTGCGACGTGAGCGAGAGTCGGACCTTCATGCTCCGCAGATACACGCTGGTGCCGGAATACGCGACGGAGTTCCTCACGGAGATCTTCCCGCAGGTCGTCGCTTCCCGAACCGCGAGTGGTTTCACCATCGAGCAGACCTGGGTCGATGAGCATCAGGGGGAGTTCACGTGGATTCTCTCCTATCGGGGCACGGTCCAGGAGATCCGCGCGGCGGAGGAGAGCTGGATCGAGTCCGAAGCGCGGCACAGCATTTTCGAGGGGAAACCGAAGTACGTGTCCGAGGCGTCCATCTCCATCGTCGATCCTCTGACGGAGAAAGGAACGGGGACCGTATGTGGATCAGAATGAGCAGATGGTCAGTGCGTCCGGGACTGGAGGACATCGATCACAAGCGGCGTTGGTACGAGGGGGTCCGAGAGACGTGGTATTCGCAGCCCGGGCTGCTGCACGCCCATGTGCTGGGTATTCCCGGAACCCGGGATCGGATGACCTTCTCCGTATGGGAGACGGAGGAGCACTACCGGGACTTCGTCGCAAGCGGAGTGCTGCAGGACGTGATCGCCGAATCGGACGACATCTACGCACTCGACGGTCGTCCGGTGGCGGAGGAGTGGGCGGTGCTCTCCGAGGATTGGCCGGTCCGCGGGGGGAACTCACCCGACGATGTCGATAACCGTAACGCTTGACCCATAGACTGCCGCACACCTCATCACTCTGAGACGCGCACGAGACGCGGGGCTCCAAAGAGGGAGTTCCGCTCGAACCAGATCGGGGTAGACCCGGAAAGTGATACATGTAGCCATGAACGACCAGCAGCCCGGCTCTCCGATGCTCTCCCTGAAGAACATCACGAAGACCTTCGGCGACAAACAAGTGCTCAAGGGCGTGAGCCTCGACGTGCAGCGCGGTGAACGCATCTGCATCATCGGCCCGAGCGGCTCCGGCAAGTCAACCTTCTTGAGGTGCTGCGATCTGCTCGAAGAGCCGACCTCCGGCAGCATCGAGTTCAACGGCGAGAAGATATTCTCCCGCGGTCTCGACGAACCCGCGGTGCAACTCTCGGCTGCTCAGAAGAACCGCGCCAGGGCGAAGATGACGATGGTGTTCCAGCAGTTCGATCTGTTTCCGCACCTCACAGCTCTCGACAACGTCGCGATCGGCCCGCAGCGCGTGCTCGGGACGCCGAGGAGGGAAGCGCGCGAAAAAGCGGCGGAACTCATCGCGAGCGTGGGACTCGGCGACTTTCTCGAGGCCCACCCCCGTACGCTCTCCGGCGGACAGCAGCAGCGCATCGCCATCGCCAGAGCGCTGGCGATGGAGCCCGAACTCGTGCTGTTCGACGAGCCGACCTCTGCCCTGGATCCCGAGATGGTGGGCGAAGTGCTGGGACTCATGACGGAGCTTGCGGCCGGCGGACTTACGATGGTGACGGTGACGCACGAGATGGGTTTCGCACGGCAGGTCGCAGACCGGCTCGTCGTGATGGATGAAGGCGCCGAGGTGGAGTCCGGTGATCCCGCGGCAGTGCTGAGCAACCCGCAGAATCCGCGCACGCGGAAGTTCCTGGAAGCCGTCGTGCATCTCTAGGGGCCGCGGGAGGGAGCGGTACGGCTACGAGGAGGTAGTGGTTCTTGCAGTCAGGTGAATTCAGGTTCGAGCAGGTCTCGGATTACTTCGAGAGCATCCGGCGAATGGCGCTCAACGTCAGCGGGTCCATGGAGCTGACCGAGGTGCTCCAATCGATCGCGGATTCCATATGCGACCATGCATCCTGGCAGATCTGCTGGATCTACGCGATGGACCTCGGAGGGGGCTTCGGCGAGATCATCGCGCGCCAGGATCGACTGCACTATACGGAGAAGAGCCGTGTTCCCCGGTGGGATCTCGACGGCTCCGTCTCCTCCGAGGCGCTTCGCCGCGAAGAGATCATCATCATTCCCGACCTTCGCGAAGCAGCGGATTTCCCCACGAGCCAGGAGTGGGCGCGGAGCGAGGACATCGTCGCCGCGGTGACCGTCCCGCTCCGCGGCACCGACCCCTTGGGTCGCAGAATGGTGCTCTCGCTGCGGTCCAGGAACGATCTCCTGCGTGATCCGTTCCAGCTCTCCTACATCAAGGCCGCCGCTTCATTGATCTCCCTTGCAGCCTCGAACGCCGCGTTGCTCGACGAGACGCGCCGCTCGGCGGTGTCGACGGCTCGTGCAGCGTCGCTGCTCGCCGCCACGACCGATGCGGTCGCGAGCGGCTGTCAGTCGGATGAGCAGCTGCGCGTCATCGAGCAGGAGAGCGAGCACTCGGTCATCCTGTTCGACCGGGCCGGAAATCTGCAGTTCGCAGGGACTGCGCCTCCGTCGCTGGGCCTTGCGCAGGAGGCCTGGGAAGAGGAGATCCATGCGAGGAGGTCCGAGCTCTACCGCCGGGCCAGAGCTCTGCGGGATTCGCCGGCCGCGTCAATGCCGGTCTCGTTCGGCGGGAATGTGCCGGCGGGCGAGGTGGTCGGTTTCGGCGGCACCCGGGAGTGGGCGGCCACTGGCATCGTGCTCCCGTGGTCGACGTCCGCGGATGCGCACGGATTCGCGTCCGTCAACGCTGCGACGGCGATGGTCCTGCTCCGAGATCGAATCGCGGCGGAGTCGGAGTCCCTCTTGCAGAAGGACGTGTTCCGTCAGATTCTCGAGGGTACGCTTGCGAACACCTACGAGTTCACGACTCGCGCGGGGCTCGTCGGGCTCGCGACGGATCACGAATACTTCCTGGTCGTGGCGCGCGACTCATCGGCGGACGCGATCGACAGAGATCTCGACGCCGATCTGCGGGAGCTGCTGCGGCGCTGGCCCGGAGCCTGCCTGCAGTTCCTCGAGGGACTGCACGTCTTCTTCGTGCCCGCCAGGCTGGCTCAAGGCCGGGGAGAGGAACTCCTGCATCGCGAGATGAGCAGGGTGCACGCGAAGCACCCCAGCGCCGTGATCACCTCCTCGCCGAAGGCGCTTCTGCTTGACGAGATGCCCGAGTCGTGGAAGAGCTGTTTGCAGATTCTCGACCTCGCGCAGAAGATCGGTCGAACCGGTCTCGTCGGCGCTCATGAGTTCGGATCCAGCCGATTTCTGCTCTCGGCCATGCGAGGCTCCGAGATCGCCGAGTTCATCAGCGAGACCATCGGTCCACTGATGGTGCACCAGGGTGAGCGGCACGGGGACCTCTTTCTGACGGCAGAGGCCTTCATGAACGCGCACGGTCGCTATCAGGAGACGGCCCGGCAGCTGAACGTGCATGTGAGCACGCTGCGATACCGACTCAGCAAGATCTCCGAGCTCCTCGGCAAGGATCTCGAAGACCCGGACACCCGATTCGATCTCACCCTTGCCATGCGATTCGCCCGTTTGCAGCGCGGAAGCGCGTCGGACGAACGAAAGATGTGAACCGGCGCCCGCTTTATCCTGCGAACAGTGCGATGCATGCGCAGTCAGCGCTTTCTACGCTGTACCAGACGGGCTCGTACCCGGCCCGTTGCGGCTCGGTGCAACAGCCCGTTCTGAACGCCCGATCCGGCGGAACCTGCACGAGAACACCCAGCACTGAACTGATCAAGCCAATGGAGGAAATCATGAAGAAGCGCTCAACGGTCCTGAAACTCCTTGTCCCAGCCGCGGCGGCGGCGCTGCTTCTGTCGGCGTGCAGCGGCGGGGCGGGTGCCCCCGCGAACGGTGAGGAACCGGCCTTCCGCACGGTGAAGGAGGGAGTGCTGACCGTCGCCCCCTACAGCGAGTCGGCGCCGGTCGTGACCCGCGACAGCGGATCGCTCGGAGGGCTCACCGGCGACTTCATCAACGGTTTCGCCGAGGAGAACGGCTTGACGGTTGAAATACTCAAGGCGGACTTCTCGGGATCGCTCGCCGCCACGCAGCAGGGGCGCGCGGACATCACTCCGTACATCTACTACACCCCCGAGCGCTCGAAGACGGTCTTCTTCACCGCACCGAACTTCGTGCTCCCGAGCGGCGTATACACGATGGAGGGCTTCGACTACTCCGCTGTGGAAAGCCTCACCGGCACGAAGGTCGGAGCCGTGGTCGGGCAGGTATGGGAACCGTACATCAGAGATGCGTTCGGCGACGACGGCGTGCTCTTCCAGACGGCGGTCGACGCGGAGACCGCCCTCGTCAACGGGCAGATCGACGCGTATGTGAACAGCAACTTCCAGATGCTCGTCGCACCCTTCAGCGATCGCGATGACGTGGTGTTCCACGAACTCGAGGAGGGCGACCTGGACATGCCGACCGAGGTGATCAACACCTATTCCTACAACGTCGTCTCGTGCAGCAACCCGGACCTTGCAGACGCCATGGACGAGTACCAGAGGGGTCTGGTCGAATCGGGGGACTGGATCGGTCTCTACGATGCGAACGACTTCCCCGAGGAGTCGCGCCTCCTCGATGCGGCCGACATCGTGCAGCCCACTCAGGGTTGCGGTAGCTGACCGGGCCGGCCCCTGGCCGAGGGTCCACGCAGGTTCGGAAAGGAACGCGCATCATGCCGAGTTGGGACGTATGGAGCCAGTGGCTCGAACTCATGTGGGGAGGGCTCCGGTTCACGTTCGCGCTCAGCGCCATCAGTTCGGTGACGACACTGATGTTCGGCGCGGTGCTGGCGCTTCTCGCCGTGGCGCCGTCGAGATTGGTGCGGTTCGCCGCCCGAACCTGGATCGAGGTGTTCCGCAGCATCCCTCTGCTCGCGATGATGATCCTGTTCTACTTCGGCATGGGGCCGCTCGTGGCGAAGATCGGCATGAACGCGTTCACGATCGCCGTCATCTCGCTGACCCTGAGCATGTCCTCCTACGTGGCCGAGGTGTTCCGCGGCGCGGTGAGCGGGGTGAGCAGGAAGCAGTGGGACGCAGCGAGCAGCATCGGGATGAGCCACTCCCAGACGCTGCGCTGGATCATCATCCCGCAGGTGCTCGCCCCGCTCGTGCCGCCGGCCGTCAACATCGTGATCGGCGTCATCAAGTTCAGCTCGCTCGCTTCGCTGATCACCGTCAACGAGCTCACGCTCTCCGCCACCCAAGCGGTGTCGATCAGCTTCTATCCGCTCTACGTCTACGTGCTGGTGGGGCTGTTCTACGCGGCCCTGATTCTGCCGCTGATCTACTTCAGCCGTTGGCTCGAACGGTGGGTGCAGCGTCGGTTCGGTCTGGTGTCGGCTCCGGTCAATCGAGGCCTTGCCTCGCTGTCGTACGAGGACGTGAGCAAGAGCGCAGCGCTCGCCGGAGCGAGGGGGGACAAGTGATGGACCTCGGAGTTTTCATCCCGGCACTCTGGGTGACGCTGCAGATCGCGATCGGCGCTTGGCTGGTCTCGATTGCGATCGGCCTCGTCATCGCGCTGCTGCGCGAAGCCGGCTCCCCGGCGCTGGAACGCGTGCTCGGCGGCGCCATAACCCTGCTTCGCGCGATCCCCGAACTCGTGATGCTCTACATCGTGTTCTTCGGTCTGGCGTATGTGGGGATCCGGCTCGACAACGTCACGGCGGCGATCGTCGCGCTGGGCGTGATCGAGGGGGCGTTCATGTCCGAGTACTTCCGCGGCGCCATCCTCACCGTTTCTCCGCGACAGCGCGCCGCGGCAACGTCTCTCGGGATGTCGAAGTCGCAGGTCTTCTTGCACATCGTGCTTCCACAGGCCGTCCCGTTCTCCATCCCTCCCGCGGTGAACGGGTTCGTCGCGCTGCTGAAGACCGCGACGCTCGCGGTGGCGATCGGAGCGACCGAACTGCTGCACGCCGCGCGCGAGCAGATGGTGGTGACGGGCGACATCCTGGGCGTCTCCCTGGTGGTCGTGTGCATCTACCTGGTGCTGACGATTCCTCTGACCTGGAGCGCAACAGCAATCGAGGCGAAAGTGAGGATGCGTCTTGTCGCATGAAGTCTCTGTAGAACGTCCGCTCGACCATCTTCGCGATTCGGCCGCCACGATCTTCGAAGGGCGTGTGCAGTCGACGGCGCTCGAGGCGTCGGCCGTCGGGCTCGGGGTGCCGGGATACCTGGTGAGCTTCCTGCCGGGTGCGTACACCCGGCTGCACACCCACTCGGCCGATCAGGTGCTGATCATCGTGGGAGGCCAAGGATACGTGGGCGACCCCGAGCATCCGGAACTGGTGCAGAAGGGTGACATCGTGAGAATTCCCGCCGGTATGCCGCACGTGCACGGTGCAGGCGATGGCATCGGTTTCAAACACATCGCACTGCTCGCCGGGGACACGACCGTGCTGGAAGCAGAGTTTCACTGGCCACCGATTATCGCCGTTTCGAGGTACGAGAATGAATGAGCTCACCCGCCAGCAGGTGCGTGCCGCCTACACGAGCTTCGCCACCGGTGTCACAGTCGTCACGGCCTTCGACGGTGCCGGAAGACCCTGTGGAATGACGGCGAGTTCGCTCAACCCGATCTCGTTGGATCCCCCACTCGTATCGGTGGCGCTCACTCACGGATCGCCGAACTACGACAGCTTCGTGCGGAGCTCGATGATCTCCATTTCTATCCTCAACGAGAGGCAGAGCGACCTCGCGCGCCACTTCGCGATGCCCCATGACGACAAGTTCGCGGGTGTGCCGCTGGAGGAGGTCGAGACCGGTGTGCCGCCCATCATCCGCGACGGTGTCGCCTCGATGGTCTGCGAGACCCAGCAGACCTTCGAGGTCGGCGATCACACCCTGCTGATCGCTCGAGTGGTGAAGACGGCGGTGCGGGAGAACCCTCCACTGATCTATCATCGCGGCACCTTCTTCGAAACCGCGCAGCAGGCCGACAACGAAGTCGAATCTCGACGACAACGGGCGACGATGGTCGGGTTCATCGTCGAGGATGACGACCGTGTGGCGCTCATGGCCGATACGTATGCATCGGGGGATCTCGTCATCCCGATGGCGCGGCTCGTGGGCGGGAGCAGCACGAGCGAGGCCGTGTCGCGAGCGGCGCAGAGGATCTTCCAGGAGGAGATCGAGATCGATTTCCTCTACTCCATCGTCGACGTCAGCGACCGTCACACCTGCCTGGTGTACCGCGGTCGCCGGCTCGGAGGCGGCACCGATGCCCAGGACGTGATGTGGTATCGGGAGGCGGAACTGCCCTGGTCCCTCGTGCGGACGCGGTCGAGCGAGGTGGTGCTGCGGCGGTACTTCAGGGAGCGGGTGAAGGACCAGTTCGGCGTCTACGTCAGCATCGGGAACGGGCGCATCGCCACGATGAGCGCTCCGTCGGAGTGGGAGGACGCTCAGACGATCGGTTCACGAGGGTGAGCGATCGGATGGCGGGCGAGGACGCGCGCCGAGCGTCGACCACCGTGAAAGGAGCCGATGGCATGCCAGTGGAGCGGGTAGCGGAGGTTCGCACGCGATCGGGCGGGGAACTGCTCGTCGAATCCCTCTCGGCGCACGGGATCCGCACCGTGTTCGGGATCCCGGGCACTCACAATCTCGAGATCTTCGCGGCCATGCCCGAGCACGGCATCCGCAACGTCTCGATGCGTCATGAGCAGGGGTCCGGCTACGCCGCGGACGGGTGGGCCCGGTCGACCGGAGACGTGGCGGTGGTCATCGCGACCACCGGCCCCGGGGCGCTGAACGCCGCGACTGCGCTCGCCCAGTCGTTCTCCGACTCGGTCCCGGTGCTGCTCGTCGCGCCCGGAATGCCCACCGCGCTGCAGGGGCTCGGCACCGGGATGCTCCACGAGCTCCGCGATCAGCGGCTGGTGTTCGCGGGCATCGTCGATCACAGTCATCGGGTGGCGAACGCGTCGGAGATACCCACCGCCGTGTCGAGGGCATTCGGCCGGCTCTCCTCCGGCCGCCGCCGTGCGGAGTACCTCGAGGTGCCGATGGATCTGCTCGCCGCTCATGCGGAAGCGACGCAGCCGAGACCGGCGCCTCGTCCGCAGCACGCGGATCCGCCTGAATCGCTTCTCCAAGATGCAGCCGAACGGATCAGCGAGGCGCAGCGCGTCGTCATCATTGCCGGCGGCGGGGCCGCCGAGGCCTCGTCCGAGGTGACGGAGCTCGCGGAGATGCTCCAGGCGCCGGTCGTGACGACGGCGAACGGGAAGGGCACCGTCCCCGAGGACCACCCGCTCGCGGCCGGAGCCGGGCTGCAGCTCCCGGTGTTCGACGACCTCATCGCTTCGGCTGACGCGGTGATCGCAGTCGGCACGGAGCTCGCGTCATCCGATTGGTGGGGACGGACGGTGAGGATGCCGTGCACGCTCCTCCGAGTAGACGTGGACCCCGTGGGCGTCTACGCCAACTATCGGCCGAGCCACCCGCTGGTCGGTACTGCCGCCCAGGTGCTGCGGGCGCTGATACCCCGGATCGACGCCTCGCGCATGCATCGATCAGCGTGGGCGCACGAGCACCTGAGGAAGATCGGGGCCGCTCAGCGGCGGTCGGCCGGGCCGTGGCTGGAGTCCTTGCGGGCGCTCGACGGCGTGCTTCCGCCGAATGCCATCGTCGCGGCCGACAACGCGATGGTCTCCTACTACGGTGCACTCACGACGCTCAGCATGCGGCGTCCGCGGTCCTTCCTGTTCCCGACCGGGTTCGGCACTCTCGGGTATGCCCTGCCTGCAGGAATCGGCGCCAAGCTCGCGAACCCCGATTCGCCGGTCGTGGTGATCCAGGGCGACGGCGGTCTGATGTTCACGATCGCCGAGCTCGCATCGGCCGCCGAGGCGAGGATCGCGCTCCCGGTGATCGTCTTCGACAATGGCGGCTACGGCGAGATCCTCAACGAGATGGTCGACCGGGCGGACGCTGTGCACTCGGTTGCTCTGGGCTCTCCCGACTTCGTCTCCATCGCACGGGCGATGGGCTGCGAGGCGGAGCAGCTCGACGCGGACTCGGAACTCGGCGAGGTGGTCGCCCGTGCATTGACCGCGGATCGCCCGACGCTCATACACGTGCTGGAGCAGAGCGCCGCCGCGACCCGAATGCCGGTGGGGGGATAGACGGACCCGCCCGTATCAGAGCGGCGTCGGGCGGCCGCGGACCCGTCGGGGTGCGGGTACCGGAACGTCAGGACGGCGACGAGGCGTCCACCGCTTCGCGGACATGCGCGACGAATGCGCGCAGGTTGACCGACCCGGCATCGCGACGCCAGGTCAGCCATGTCTCGGCGCTGCCGAACGCTCCGAGTTCGTGGGTTCTGACCCCCGAGGCCCCCGGCAGCGACTCGAGCAGCGACCGGGGAATCATGGCGATCCCGGCCCCGGACGCGACACAGGCGACCATCGAGTAGTACGAGGAGATCTCCACCGACCGCGATGGGACAACTCCGGCAGAGGCCATCCAGTCCTCGAACCGTTGCCGGTAGGAGCACTGGAAACCGAAGACGAAGGCTGTCGGATTGCTCGCCCAGTAGTCGTCGTCGAGACCGTGGGTGCTCGGCGGAGAGATGACGACCAGATGTTCCTCGAAGGCCAGCATGCCGGTGAGGGCGGGACTGGCAGGCGGCCCGTCGGTGAAGACCGCGCTGAGATTGCCGGACATCACCTGGTCGAACATGCGACCCGAAGCGCCTGCTTCGAGCTCGACCTCCACCTCGGGATAGGCGAGGTGGAAATCGGCGAGGATCGACGGGATGCGCACAGCCGCGGTGCTCTCGAGCGCACCGACGCGGAAGCGGCCGCGAGGAGAGTATCCGCGACCGATGTTGCGTGATTCGTCGACGAGTGCGAGGATGCGCCGTGCGTAATCGAGGAACTCGATGCCGTCGGCCGAGATCGAAGACTGCCGCTTGTCGCGCACGAGCAGCTGCACGCCGAGCTCGCTCTCGAGCTGCCGGATCCTCGTGGAGACGTTCGAGGGGGCGCGGAGCATCGCCTCCGAAGCCTTGAGCACGCCTCCGTGGTCGGCGACCGCGACGAACATCTTGAGTTGCGAGATCTCCATTGTTCTCCCCTCGTGAATTGTTTGTTTCAAAGCTGCTACTTCATCGAACAATGCTCTCACTCTACGGTAGGATCCATGGCCCCGACGACGACCACCTCTCGCGCTGAGCGCGCCCTGATCAATCCCGCGACCGGCAGCGCCCTGCCCGAGCGCGCGCAACTCGACGACAGCATGCTCGATGCCCGGCTCGACTGCGCCGTCGCAGGCCAGCGGGCCTGGGCGTCGACCCCGGTCGAGGAGCGGGCACGAGTGTTCGGCCGTATGGCGGCGCTCATGCGGCGGGACACCGAGGTGCTGGCGGGGACGATCACCACGGAGGTCGGCAAGCCGATCACGCAGTCCCGCGCCGAGGTGGCCAAGGCGGCTGCGGCGCTGGAATGGTATGCGGAACGCGCGCAGCGGCTGCTCGCGCCGGAAGCCACCGAGGTGGCCGAGGCCGTGATCGAGCACCGTCCGATCGGGGTGGTGCTGGCGGTCGAACCCTGGAACTTCCCCGTCTGGCAGGTGCTGCGCGGTGGCGCGGGCATTCTGCTGGCCGGGAACGCACAGGCCCTCAAGCCCGCTCACTCGACGGTCGGTACTGCGGAGCATCTCGCGCGACTCTGGGAGGAGGCGGGTCTTCCCGACGGCGCCTTCGTCGTGCTGCACATCGCCTCGCCGCAGACGCATCGCATCATCGCGGATCCGCGGATCGCGGGCGTCACCCTCACCGGCGGCGGGGCGGCGGGAGCCGCCGTCGCCGAGTCCGCCGGCCGCAATCTCAAGCGGGTCACTCTCGAACTCGGGGGCAACGATGCCCTCATCGTGCTTCCGGACGCCGATATCCAGGCGGCAGCCCGCGCCGCCGTGCAGAGCCGGTACAGCAACACGGGCCAGGTCTGCATCGCGACGAAGCGCATCATTCTGCACCGCAGCATCTCGGCCGCCTTCCTCGCCGAGTTCCTGCCCCTCGTGGAAGCGCTCGTCGTCGGCGACCCGCGCGATCCCGATACCGAGATCGGACCGCTCGCGCGACGCGACCTCCGAGACGAGGTGGTCGACCAGATCGAGCGCTCGCTCGCCGGCGGTGCGCGGCTGCTCACGGGGTCAACCCGGAGCCCGCACGGTGAGAACTACGTCGAACCGACCGTGCTCGGCGACGTGCGACCGGGGAACGTCGCCTTCGACGAGGAGATCTTCGGGCCCGTCGTCGCAGTCGTCGAGGCCGCGAACCAGGGGGAGGCGATCGCCCTCGCGAACCGGTCTCCGTGGGGGCTGAGCGCGTCGCTGTGGACGGCAGATGCTGCGGCTGCGCGAGAGATCGCGGCGCAGCTCGAGGTCGGGAGCGTGTTCGTCAACAAGGGCACCGTGTCCGACGTGCGCGTGCCCATCGGCGGCGTGAAGGCGAGCGGGTTCGGCCGAGAGCTCGCAGCGCACGGAGTGAAGGAGTTCACGAACCCGCAGACGGTGTGGGTCGTCGAGGTCGAGGAAGGACGATGAACATGAGCGACGAACTGTTCGAGCAGGGGCTGAAGATCCGAAAAGCCGTACTGGGTGAGGCGTACGTCGAACGCAGCCTCGCCGCAGCCGACGAATTCTCGATGCCGATGCAGGAGATGGTCACACGGAACTGCTGGGGCGATGTCTGGAACCGACCGGGCCTGGAGCGCGCGCAGCGCAGCCTCATCAACCTCGCGATGATCTCCGCGCTGAACCGCCCGCACGAGCTGAAAGTGCATGTGCGCGGCGCCATCAACAACGGCGTCACCCGGGAGGAGATCCAGGAGGTGTTCCTGCAGGTCGCGATCTACTGCGGGGCGCCCGCGGCACTGGAGTCGTTCCGTCTCGCCCGCGAGGTCTTCGCCGACATGGAACGCGAGGCGGCAGACGCATGAGCCGGATCCTCTTCATCGGACTGGGGAACATGGGGACCCCCATGGCCCGCAGGCTCGCGGCCGCCGGTCACGACGTCGCGCTGCAGGATCTCGACCCCGCCCGGGTCGCAGCGCTGGCGGACGAGAGCGAACGCGCTCATCCTGCGACGCAGGACGACCGAGCGCGCGCCGAGGTCGTGATCACCATGCTGCCGACTTCGGCGGTCGTCGAAGCAGCGCTCGAAGCCGGCGGGCTCGTCGAAGCACTGCCCCCGGGGACGCTCGTCATCGATATGTCCTCGGCCGAGCCGGCCCGATCCCGCGCGCTCGCCGCACGCCTGCGCGCTCGGGGACTGCGCTATCTCGACGCCCCGGTCTCCGGCGGCGTTCGCGGAGCCGAGGCGGGGACCCTCGCGATCATGGCTGGCGGAGACGCCGCCGATATCGAGGAAGCGATGCCGCTGCTGCAGGCGATGGGAGGGAGCGTGGTGCACGTCGGCGAGTACGGTGCGGGCCACGCGGCCAAAGCGCTCAACAACCTGGTCTCAGCGGCCTCCGTGGTGGCGACGGTCGAGGCGTTGCGCGCGGCGGAATCCTTCGGGATCGAGCCCGCGCGGTTCGTCGAGGTGCTCAATCGCTCCTCGGGGCGCAGCGTCACGAGCGAGCAGAAAGCGGAGCGGTTCATGCTCTCCGGCCGATTCGACTCGGGCTTCCCGATCGGTCTGATGAGCAAGGACGTGTCGATCGCGGTCGAGACGGCCGCCCAGCTGGGGACCGAGATCGAGTTGGGTGCGCACGTGGCGCGGATCTGGGAGTCAGCGGCCGCCGGTTCCGGTGCCGAGGATCACACCCGCATGTACGAGCTGCTCGGACGCGCAGACGCCCAGAGGGCGGAGGGAGAACGATGACCGGGATCGGACGTGTCGCGGTGATGACCGCGCCGGGAGAACTCGCCTATCAGGAGTACCCCGTGCCGAGCGCGGGACTCGACGAGCTGGTGCTCGAGATCGCTCGCGCGAACGTCTGCGGCAGCGAGCTGCACATCTGGAACGGCAGGCACCCCGTGAAGAAGCGCGGCGGTCTCGGCCACGAGATGCTCGGCAGAGTCGCAGAGATCGGGAAGCGGCGCCGAGTCGACAGCCGAGGGCAGCGGCTCTCCGTGGGCGACCGCGTCGTGGTCACCTACTTCCAGACCTGCGAGGAGTGCTTCCAGTGCCTGCAGGGCGACCGCAATCTCTGCGACCGTGCCTACGAGTTCTTCGCGAAGCAGCCCGAGGAGCCTCCGCATTTCCACTCGGCGTTCTCGACGCACTATGTCGTGCATCCGAAGCAGCACGTCTTCAAGGTGCCCGACGCGATCCCCGACGGCGTCGCAGCCGGAATCAACTGCGCGCTGTCCCAGGTGATGTTCGGGATATCGAAGACCCCGCTGGGATACGGATCGACCTTCCTCATCCAGGGGGCCGGAGGTCTCGGGCTGAACGCGATCCCGGTCGCGAAGGAACTCGGGGCGCGGGTCATCGTGATCGACGGCGTCAGCGCTCGACTGGAGCAGGCCTCGGCGTTCGGAGCGGATCACGTGATCGACATGTCGGAAGTGGCCGACCTCGATGAGAGGGTCGCGTTGGTACAGTCCCTGACCGAGGGGCGCGGCCCCGACGTGGCGCTCGAGGTGACGGGTGTTCCCGCAGCATTCGGCGAAGGGCTGCAGCACGTGCGTCGCGGCGGCACCTATCTGGTGATGGGCAACCTCTCGCCCGGCGCGACGGTCCCGTTCGACCCGGGTTTCGTCACCCGAAAGGCACTCACGATCCGGCACGTCGATCGCTACGAGGCCCGATTCCTCGCTCGGGCGCTCGACTTCGTCGTCGCCAATCTCGACACCTATCCCTTCGACCACCTGGTCGATGCCGAGTTCGGCTTCGACCAGATCCAAGAGGCGCTCGACCAGTCCCTGGCGCGCACCGTAACCCGCGCAGCCGTCGTGCTGCACTGACCCCATCCCCTCTGCAAAGGAACAATGATGTCCCAGACCCTGTCGTCTCCGACGAAGGCGCAGTTCAGCGAGCACGAGCTGAACGCCGCCCGTCGCAAGAGCCTCTTCTCCGGCACGATCGGCGCCGTGATCGAGTGGTACGAGTACACCGTCTACGCCACGGCCGCCGCGCTCGTATTCGGCACCCTGTTCTTCCCCAGCGAGCAGCCCGGCGTCTCCCAGGTCGCGGCGCTCGCGAGCTTCGGCGTCGGCTTCATCGCCCGCCCCATCGGGGCCTTCGTCGCGGGGCACCTGGGCGATCGTGTCGGCCGCAAGGCGACGCTGATCCTCACCTTCCTCATCATGACCGGCGCGACGGCCGCGATCGGCTTGCTGCCAACCTACGCCGCGATCGGGATCTGGGCCCCCGTCCTGCTCTGCGTGCTCCGTCTCGCCCAGGGCTTCGCGATCGGCGGTGAGTGGGGCGGCGCGGCGATCATCGCGGTGGAGAGCGCGGACAAGGGACGTCGCGGCTACTTCGGCTCCTGGCCGCAGATCGGCGTCTCATGCGGATTCCTGCTGGGCACGGCGGCGGTCGCGCTCTCGCAGTGGGTCTCGGGGGACGCCTTCTCGGAGTGGGGCTGGCGGATGCCGTTCCTCATCAGCATCGTGCTCGCCGCCGTCGGACTCTACATCCGCCTGAACGCGATGGAGAGCCCAGCGTTCAGCGCGGCGAAGGAGGAGGCCGAGCGCCGTCAGGAGAAGATGAAGGCTCCGATCCCGGAGCTGTTCAAGTATCATCGCAGGCCGCTCCTGATCGCCCTGTTCTCCCGGTTCGCAGAGGCCGGCAACTACTACCTCTTCACGGTCTTCCTGCTCTCCTACGTCGCGACGACGCTCGAACTGCCGGGGCACTACGGTCCGATCGCGGTGATGATCGGTTCTGCGTTGAACATCGTTGCGATCCCGTTCTTCGGGAACCTCTCTGACAGGATCGGCCGAAAGAAGACGTTCCTGTTCGGAGCGGCGGTCATCATTCTGAGCGCCTGGCCGATCTTCGAACTCGTCAAGGTCGGGGAGCTGTGGGCGATCGTCATCGGTGTCGCGATCTTCCTCACGGTCGGCCACGCCGCGGTGTACTCCGTGCTTCCCGCGTTCTACAGCGAGCTCTTCCCGACCGCGGTGCGATACACCGGTATGTCCGTCGGGTACCAGACGGCCGCGATCCTGCTCGCCGGCTTCACCCCGGCGATCGCTGCCTGGCTCGTGCAGATCACCGGCGGCACCTGGCCGCTGGTCCTTGTGATCGTGGTGACGACGCTCATCGCTGCGGCTGCTGTGCTGACTGCTCGTGAAACGAAAGACTTCGATCTGGATCGGATCGGCGAAGCGCCGAACATCCCCTGAGTGAGAAAGCCTTGCTGGGGCCCGATCGTGCGCGCACGATCGGGCCCCAGTCGCGTCCATCCTGAGCAAGAGGCCCCGCAACTCCACGTCCTCCTGCGCAGGATCATGACGGCGCCCAACTCCACACCTCAGCCTCACCCGCCCGCACCTCGCGCAGGTGCTCGAGAAATCCGAGCAGCGCGGGGTGCTCGTTGTCGGCGCGCCAGATGATGGAGTGGGGGTAGACCGGCCTGGGATCGACGACGGGAATGCGGCGCAGGTCGTACGACTCCGGCCAAAGGTAGCGCGACCCCTCGCCCACGAAGGTGGCGAGTTCGGCAGACTCGGCGAGTTCGTCGAGCAGTACCTCCGAGCCGAAGCCGGGATCCTCCGCGTCGATCCTGATCCCGAACGCCTCGCTCAGCGCGGCGTAGTAGGCCCCCCACTCCGTGTCCTCTCGCATGCCCGGCATCCAGACCGGGTATGCGCAGAGCTCGGCGAGAGCGACGCTTGCCGCGTCGGCCAGCGGGTGCCTCGGCCCGACGAGCAACTGGTGGCGATCATCGATGACTCGCTCGGCCCGGAGAGCGTCGGGGAGGCGCGCGCCAGACGCGATGAGCCCGCGGAAGGCGGGGTCGATGCTGCCGTCGAGCGCCGCCGCGAGCGCGACCCCGAGACCGCGCTCGAGCACAGCGATGCGTTTCGACACCGCCTGCTGTGTGATCCCCAGCTCATCGGCGGCGGCTTGGAATCGTCCCGCGTCGACGACGGTGAGAAGGTGCGAACGTCCCTGAGCTCCACGCCGCGAGTCTCGCCGCACAACTGGCGATTGTGGCGCGCCGGGGTACCGGTAGTTTGTGCGGCGGGATCCCGCGCTGATTCACTGGCATCACGTCGCGCAGCAGTGCAGTGAGCGATGCAGAGAGCAGTGAGTAAGGAGCAACACCGTGAGTTTCGTCGAGAGGGTGCAGCGGGCGATCCGGCTGACCGAGGACCTGAACACGCTCCGGTATGCCGAGCAGGAGGCGATCCGCGACGCGTGGAGCGAACTCACGGGGCAGCCGGCGCCGTGGTGACCCGCGACGTGCCGGCGCGCACGGTGGTCGCGGGAGTGCCCGCCGCCGTGATCAAGACGATCGCGTGACGCGGGATCCCGAACCCGCCGCGTGCCTGTCGGTGGCTCCGACTACCATCGACCCATGACCTTCTTCGAGACGCTGGCGTCACCCGTGGGTGTCCTCGGGGTGGTCAGCACCGGCACCGCGATCACGACCGTCGGGTGGGGGCTGAGGCCGCCGACGAGCACAGCCGGGGGAGCGGACGCCGACCCACTGCTCGGCGAGGCGCTCGGCCAGCTGGACGCCTACTTCGCGGGGCGGCTGACCGCCTTCGACCTCCCGTTCGACCTCGGCCCGCAGTCCGCCGCGACCGGCGCGGTGCTCACCGCGCTGCACGAGACGGTGGGCTTCGGCGAGACCGTCACCTACGGCGAGCTCGCCGCGCGCAGCGGCAGCGGTGTGCCCGCCCGCGGGATCGGCTCCATCATGGGCGCCAACCCGATCCCGATCCTCGTGCCCTGCCACCGGGTCGTGGCGAGCGACGGCCTCGGCGGGTACTCCGGCGGAAACGCGGGCGAGGGGCTGGTCACCAAGCGCTGGCTGCTCGAGCACGAGGGTGCCCTCCCCGCCGCCCTGTTCTGAGCCGGCACGCGGACCCCGCTGCCGTCGCATTGCTCGGCAATCGAGCAGTCCCGTCGCGCCGCGTCCCCGGTCTATCCGAGCTGCCCCGTCTGCCCGCCCTGCCCCGTCTACCCGCGTCGCCCGATCACCCGTTGAAGGTCGCCGGGTGGGGGCCGGTGCGGCCGTCCCGCTCGAGGCCGTCGAGCGCGGCGAGCTCGTCGGTGGTCAGCTCGAAGTCGAAGACGTCGAGGTTCTCGGCGATGCGCGCGGGCGTGACCGACTTCGGGATCACGACGCGACCCTGCTGCAGGTGCCAGTGGAGCACCACCTGCGCGGGTGTCTTGCCGTGGCGCTCGGCGATCGCGACGACGGCATCCTCGCCGAGCACGGCGCCCTGCGCGAGCGGGCTCCAGGCCTCGGTCACGATCCCACGTGCGGCGTTGGCGGCGGCGACGGCGCGGTTCTGCAGCGCCGGGTGCAGCTCGACCTGGTTCACGGCGGGCACGAGGTCGCTCACCTCGGCGAGACGCTCGAGGTGCTCGGGGAGGAAGTTCGAGACGCCGACCGCGCCGACGCGCCCTTCGGCAGCGATCTCGGTCAGCGCGCGCCAGGCGTCGAGGTAGGTGTCGGTGGCGGGTGCCGGCCAGTGGATCAGGTACAGATCGAGCTTGTCGAGGCCGAGCCTATCGAGTGAGGCCTCGTAGCCGCGCAGCGCGGAATCGTAGTCGAGCGAATCGATCCACAGCTTCGACGTGATGAAGAGCTCGTCGCGGGCGATCCCGGACTCGGCGATGGCACGACCGACACCCGACTCGTTGCCGTAGACGGCTGCGGTGTCGATGCTGCGGTAGCCGGCCTCGAGCGCGGCCGATACGGCCGCCGTGGTCTGGGCGTCCGGCACCTGGAAGACACCGAATCCGAGTTGCGGCATCTCGAGGCCGTTGCTCAGGGTGATCGTGGGAATGGTGGTGGCCATGGCGGCTCCTTCTGCTGCTGCGGATGGTGGGTTGGTGGGTCGATGGGTGAAACGGATTGCGGGATCCGGGTTCGCCGGGGGCGAATGCGGGATCGAGGCTGGAGGCTGTGCGGGGGTGGGATCAGACCGCGACCGGCGTGCGCACCTCCGCACCGGCCTCGTCTGCTGCGCGATGCTTGGACGCGAGCGCCGCGGCGATCCCCATGATCACGAGGGCGACGGCGGTGAGCGCAGCCCCGATCCAGACGGGTGAGGTGTAGCCGAGGCCGGCGCTGATCCCGACTCCTCCCGCCCAGGCACCGAGGGCGTTGCCGATGTTGAACGCGCCGATGTTCGCTCCCGAGGCGAGGGTCGGTGCGCCGCCCGCGTACTGCATGACTCGGCTCTGCAGGCCCGGCACCGTGCCGAAGCCGAAACCGCCCATCAGGACGAGGATTGCGATGACTGCCGGCTTCGACTCGGCGAGCAGTCCGAACGCGACGAGCACGACGACGAGCGCGGCGATGAAGGCGACGAGGGTGCCGTCGATCGAGCGGTCCGCGAGGCGCCCGCCCGCCCAGTTGCCCACGACGAGTCCGGCGCCGAAGAGCACCAGCAGCCACGGCACGGTGGTGCTCGCGAAGCCGGTGACGGCCGTGAGCGTGTAGGCGATGTAGGTGAAGGCGCCGAACATGCCGCCGAAGGCGAGTGCGGTGACGATGAGGGAGAGCCAGACCTGGCCCGATCGGAAGGCGCCGAGCTCGCTGCGCAGGCTCACCTGCTCGCCGGCTCGCCGCGGGGCTCGCACCAGCACGGCGATGCCGGCGAACGCGAGGACTCCGATGCCCGAGATCACCCAGAAGGTCGAGCGCCAGCCGAGCTGTTGGCCGAGGAAGGTGCCGAACGGCACGCCGAAGACGTTCGCCGCGGTGAGGCCGGTGAACATGATCGCGATGGCAGCGGCCTGCTTCCGCGGAGCGACGAGGCTCGAGGCGACGACCGACCCGATGCCGAAGTAGGCGCCGTGGCTGAGCGCGGCTACGACGCGACCGATCATCGCGAGCTCGTACCCGGAGGCCGTCGCGGTGAGCAGGTTGCCGACGATGAAGAGCGCGATCAGCCCGAGCAGCACGGGCTTGCGGGGCAGGCGTGTCGTCGCTGCCGTGAGGCCGAGCGCTCCGACGACGACACCGAGTGCGTAGCCGGAGATGAGCCACCCTGCCGCGGCCTCGGTGACGCCGAAGTCCGTTGCGACCTCGGGCAGCAGTCCCATGATGACGAACTCGGTGAGTCCGATGCCGAATGCCCCGAGGGCGAGTGCGATGAGTCCTGCAGGCATATGGTGTTTCCGATTTCCCTGGTAAAGTAGTTGCAGGCGCGGGATATTGCGCCGGTGCGCATAATCATTGCACACGCAATTAGTCTGCGCAAGCAACTATTTTGGAGCGCTCGATCGAACGGGTGCCGGAAGGCCGGGAATCATGGGAATCGCAGACGACGCCGTTGAGATCCGCGCACGCGGATGGCGTACCCTCGCCGCCCTGCACGCGCTCATCGAAGCGGAACTGGAGCGGGCGCTCGCCGCCTCGGCGCAGCTCTCGGTGGTGGAGTACACGGTGCTCGATGCACTCAGCCGCCAGGACGGATGGCACATGCGCATGCAGCAGCTCTCGCGTGCGACTGCGCTGAGCGCGAGTGCGACGACGCGTCTCGTGACCCGGCTCGAGGATCGCGGGTTGCTCACCCGGGTCCTCTGCGCCGACGACCGGCGCGGCATCTACACCGAGCTCACCCCGGCCGGGCGAGAGCTCTACGAGCAGGCCCACCCGATCCACGACGAGACACTCGAGCGCACGCTCGCCGAGGCGGAGGAGCGTCCCGAGCTGGCCCCCGTCGTGCACGCGCTGCAGGAGGCCGGCATTCGAGTATGAGGGTGCCGTTTCTGCGGGAGCGAGTCAGAAGGTTCCGTCGATCGTGATGCCGCCGTCGACTCTGAGTACCTCGCCGTGCACGAACGACGCATCGTCGGAGAGTAGGAAGGCGATGGCGGTCGCGACCTCGCGCGGCTCGGCCAGACGGCCGAGGGGAGTGCGAGCGAACAGCTTGTCGGTACTCAGCGTGCCGTTGCGGATGCCCGACTGGACCATCTCGGTCGCCACGTAGCCCGGAGCGACGGCGTTGACGCGCACGCCTTTGCCACCCCACTCGACTGCGAGCGTGCGGGTGAGGCCGAGGATGCCGCTCTTGGCCGTCGAATAGGCGACCCTGCCGGGCAGGCCGAACGTCGATCCCACCGACGCGATGTTGACGATGCTGCCGCCGGCCCCGGTCGCGAGCATCGGGAACGCGCCGCGGCTCAGCATGAAGGCGCCGGTGAGGTGGATCTCGAGCTGCAGGCGCCAGGCCTCGGTGCGATATGTTTCGGCGTCGTCGCGGATCAGGTTGCCGGCGCCGTTCACCAACCCGTGGAGCGAGGGCGTCTGCTCTGCGAGGGCGGCGAAGAGCGCCTCGACACTCGCTTCGTCGGCGACGTCGACGCCGAGACCGAGATGCGGTTCCGCGAGCGGATACCGCTCGTTCAGTTCGGCGGCCGCCGCTACGGCGGACGGCTCCTGCAGGTCGGCGATCGCGATGCGGTGGCCGCGTTCGGCGAGCAGCGCCGCCGTGGCGCTGCCGATGCCCTGGGCTGCACCGGTGATGAGTACGGTCTTCGTTTCCATGCGTGTGAGATCCTCTCTCGAGATCGTGCGGGTGGGTGCCTTACTGCACGCGCGCGAGCACCTGCTCGCAGACCCGCTCGGGGGAGAGGCCGTGCTTGTCCAGCAGGAAGTCGTTGGGGGCCGATTCCGACCATTCGTCGGCGAGGCCGATCCGGGAGAGCGGGATCGCCGCACCGTGCTCGGCGAAGAGCTCGGAGACGAGCGACCCGAGGCCGCCCAGCACGGTGTGCTCTTCGACGGTGATGGCGGACGGAGTGCCGACGACCGCGGCGAGCAGCCCGGCGGCATCGAGCGGTTTGATGCTCGGTGCGTGCACGACGCGGGCCGATACGCCGCGCGCGGCGAGCAACTCGGCGGCCTGAAGCGTGCGGGAGGTCTGCACCCCGGTCGAGATCAGCGTGACATCGGTGCCCTCGCGCACGGTGTGCACCGCGCCGAGTACGAACTCGCAGCCTGCATCGAAGACCGGGGCGACCGCGTCGCGGGCGAGCCGCAGATAGACCGGCCCGTCGAAGGTGTCGGCCCACCGGATCGCTGCCGCCGCCTCGAACTCGTCGGCGGGTGCGACGACGGTCATGCCGGGCATCGCCCGCATGATCGCGAGATCCTCGATGTCCTGGTGCGTCTTGCCGCTCGAGCCGTTGAGCAGGCCGGCATACGCGGCCGCGATGCGCACCTGCGCTCCGGTCTGCGCCACGAGCATGCGGATCTGGTCGAGCGCGCGGTGCGTGAGGAAGACGCCGAAGCTCGAGAGCCAGGGGCGGTACCCGAGCGTGCTCATGCCGAACGCCATGCCGACCATGCTCTGCTCGGCGATGCCGGCCTGGATGAATGCCTCGGGGTTGTGCTCGGCGACCATGCTCGCCATGGTGGAGGTCGCGAGATCGCCGTCGATGACGACGACGAACTCGTCCTCGCGGGAGAGGTCGACGAGCGTCTCGCCCCAGACCTGCCGTTGGGATCTCATCGTGTCGACTCCTTCGGTGAGCTCGTGCGCGGGGCGGGATGGCCGAGCTCGGCGTGAGCGATGGCGAGCTGCTCGTCAGTAGCGACGCCGTTGTGCCAGCGATAGGTGCCCGCGGTGAAGGAGACGCCGTGGCCCTTGGTCGTGTCGGCGAGGATCGCGGTCGGGCGCCCGTCTGATCCGCGACTGCCGGCGACCGTGTCGAAGGCGCGGAGGATGGCGCCGAAATCGTGGCCGTCGATGCGGATCGTGCGCCAGCCGAAACCGGTGAACACGGCTTCGAGGTCGACGTGGCCCATCGGCTCGCTGCGGTCGAAGCGATCGTGCTCGTCTCGGGGCCAGCCGAACTGCTGGAGGCCGTTGAGATCGATGATCGCGGTGAGGTTGTCGAGCCCGTATCTGGGAGCGGAGATGACGCTCTCCCACACCATGCCCTCTTCGATCTCGCCGTCCCCGAGCATGACCCAGGTGTGAAAGTTCTTGCCGAGGCGCCGGGCGGCGAGCGCCATTCCTGCTCCGGCCGAGAGGCCCTGGCCGAGCGATCCGCTCGAAGCGTCGATCCCCGGGGTCAGCTTCATGTCGGGGTGACCCTGGAGCCGGGAGTCGCCGTGATCGAAGGTCGCGAGCTCCTCGATCGGGAAGTAGCCGCGCATGGCGAGCACGCTGTAGAGGCCGATCGCATTGTGGCCCTTGGACAGGATGAAGCGATCGCGGTCGGGGTCGCGCGGTCGGGTCGGGTCGATGCGCAGTTCGCTGAAGTAGAGGGCGACGAGCATGTCCATCGCGGACAGCGGCCCGCCGATATGGCCGGCGCGGCTCGCTGCGACGGTGCTGATGACCAGCCAGCGGCCCTCCTGCGCCAGCGCCTCGAGTTCGCCCTCTGAGGGTCGTGCCGGTTTCTCGGGTGTCATGGGCAGTCTGTACTCTCCTCGCCGACCGCGTCGTCCGAAGCGCGGGTTCTCTGAGTTTGCGTAAGGTAAAAATATCTTTAAATGGACATAATGTCTAGCTTGTGGGATGTTACATTGAGTTCTTCTCGACTCGAAGGCCGCGATCCCTCCTACGGGCGGTGCTTGTGGGAAGATCGAGCAATGGCGAACAGTGCTGCTGCCCCCTCGATGGAGATCCTGCTGAAGGCGGATGCGATCCTCAGCGTGCTCGAGCGGGAGCGGGAGTGCTCCGTGCAGCGGCTCGCCGATGCCGTGGATGAACCGGTCAGTTCGACCTATCGCCTGCTCTCGAGCCTGACCGCCGTGGGGCTCGCCTCGCGTGGAGCGAAGCGGGGGCTCTACCGCCTGGGATTCCTTCCCCTGCGAGTGGGGGGCATGCTCGAATCGCAGCTCGACGTGCGCGAACTCGCCGGTCCGATGCTCTACGAGCTCTCTCGCAATACCGGAGCGACCGTGCTGCTCTGGGTGCGCCGCGGCGACTCCGCGGTGTGCATCGAACGGATCTCGCGCTCGGACGTGCAGACCGCCGTATCGCGTCTCGGTGACTCCATGCCGCTGTGGGGCGGAGCCGCGGGTCGGGTGCTCCTGGCGCATCTGCCGGTCTCCGAGGCCAGGGTCGTCATCTCGCGCTTCGAGCTCGGCGACCGAGGCGGGAAGAACCTGGCCGAGGAACTCGCTGAGATCCGCGAGGCGGGCTACTGCCTCGCCGAGAGCAGCTCCACGCCCGGGGTGGTCTCGATCAGCGCACCCGTGTTCAACCATCGGGGAGAGCTCGAGGTGGCCGTGTCGATCAGCGGCCTGCGCAAGTGGATCGTCGAAGACGGTGGTGCGGCGGTGCGGCAGGTGCGCGCCACCGCGCAGGAGATCAGCGCATCGCTCGGATACGGCGAGGCCGACTGGGCCGAGGGAGAAGCAGAATGAGTGCAGCCAAGCCGAACAAGGTACTCGCGAACGCCACCATCGTCATCGACCTGCTCTCGCGCGAGGGCGCGATGTCGCCCGCTGAGATCGCGGCGGAGACCGGGATCGCCCGGTCGAGTGTCTACCGGCTGGTCGATGCGCTGATCTCGATCCAGCTGGTGGAGCCTGCCGCGGCTGCGGCGGGCTCGCGCGTGCGGCTGCACCGCCGATGGTTGCGTCTGGCCGACGCGGCTGCGCTCGGGTTGACCGAGTGGTCGGGAGCGCAAGCGGTGCTCGAGGAGGTGGCGAGCGATACCGGGCTCACGGCTTATCTCACCGTGCCCGACGGGGGGATGGCCACCTGCGTCGCGTGGGCGCGGGGCAGTGGCATCGATCTGCTCGAGCTGCGGCCCGGTCGATCGCTGCCGCTCAACGCGGGTGCGGCCGGCCGCTGCTTCCTGGCCTTCAACGAGTCCCTCGCGGAGCGGTCGTTCGAGCGCGGCGACTGGCCGGTCTTCACCGACCGGACTCTCGCCGATGCGGCGTCGCTGCGGAAGGACGCCGAGGCGAATCGTGCGCAGGGCTACGTGCTGTCGGACGAGGATGTCACCGTGGGTGTCGGGGCGCTCGGCGTGCCGTTGATCCGGGGCGGGCAACTCGTCGGCTGCCTGTCGCTCGGAGGTCTGGCCGAGGTCATCCGCGGTGAGCGCGAGGCGCTCGCACGGCGCACGGCGCTCGCCGCAGAGCGCCTCGTCGGCTGACTCGTTCGATCCGCCTCAACGCTCGTTGCCGCCGGTTCCCGCGCCGGAGGGCGACTCCTCGAGCGATGTCGCGTTTTTGCGAATAGTCGGACAAAGTGCCTATTGTGTGAGAAAATGATCGAGTCGGTGTTCGCGCGATCCGCCGGGCACGACCTTTCCAGCACAACAAAGGAGTCGAGGAAATGACGGGAATCGAGACTGGCGCGATGCGGGAAACCTTCGAGGTTCTCGACAAATGGACCGGCGAGGTCATCGAGCGCGTGCCGGCGGACGATGCGGAGAGCACACGGGCGGCGCTCGAGGCCGCGCAGCAGGGATTCTCCGAGTGGTCGGGACTGCCGGCCCACCGCCGGGCCGAGGTGCTCGAGCGCTTCGCGGATTCGCTCGATGAGAAGAACGAAGAGCTCGCGACCCTGCTGACCCGCGAAACCGGCAAGATCCTCTCCGACTCCCGCGGCGAGATCGCGGCTGCCGCCCGCATCTTCCGAGGGTTCGCGCGCGAATCGCTGCGCCACTTCGGCGATGCCATCCCGCTCGATCGTCAGCCCGGTCTCGAAGGCGACCTGATGATCACGAAGCACGAGCCGCTCGGCGTCGTGGCAGCGATCGTCGCCTTCAACTTCCCGGCCGAGCTCTATGCGCACAAGGTCGCTGCGGGCCTGGCCGGCGGCAACGCCGTCGTCGTGAAGCCCGCCGACAAGAACCCCCTCGTCGGAAATCGGATGACCCGGTTGCTGCACGAGGCAGGCGTGCCCGAGAATGCGCTCATCGTGCTCAACGGCAGCGGCTCGGTCATCGGCTCGGCGCTCTCGGGCAGCCCGCTGATCCGGGCGATCAGCTTCACCGGAAGCAGCCGAGTGGGCGTCATGATCGCGGAGGCCGCCGCGCGCAACATGACCCGCACCTTCATGGAGCTCAGCGCCAACGATGCTCTCCTGGTGCTCGATGACGCCGACGTGGATCACGCCGTCGAGGAATCGCTGAACGGCCGCCTGCTGGCGAACGGCCAGGTGTGCTGTGCCACGAAGCGGATCGTGCTGCACCGCGACATCGCCGATGAGTTCATCGCGCGGCTGCAGGTGCGTCTGGCCGAGGTCGGGATCACGGGAGAGAGCCCCGCGCCCGAGGTCAAGGTCGGCCCGCTGATCAGCGAGGAGGCCGCTGCCGGCGTCGAGGCTCAGGTCGCCGCGGCACTCGAGCAGGGCGCGGAGATCCTCTCCGGCGGTGAGCGCCGCGGGGCGCACTACGCCCCGACGATCCTGCGCGTCCCCGAGACCTGCGGCATCGCGAGCGACGAGGAGGTCTTCGGCCCGGTCTTCTCGGTGATCGTCGTGGAGGACGATGAGGCCGCGGTGCGCGTGTCGAACGGCTCCTCCTACGGGCTGACCGGCGCGGTGTTCTCGCGCGACATCTACCGCGCCTACCGGATCGCCGATCGCCTCGAGGCCGCGATCGTCTCGATCAACGGCTCGAACAACTACCGCCCCGACGGCAGCTCGTTCGGAGGGTACAAGCAGAGCGGGCTCGGCCGCGAGGGCTACCTGTCCTCGCTCGAGGAGTACACGCAGGTGAAGAGCATCGTGCTGCGCGGCATCCGAGGCTGACCCGCCGGCACGGGCACGAAGCAGGGCTCGGACGGAAAGCGATCGGCTTTCCGTCCGAGCCCTTGGTCTGCGGCCCGGGCGACTGCGGCAGTCGCGACCGCAGCCGGCGCGACCGCGGTCGGCTACTGCGGCTGCAGCACGAACTTGCCGACGGCGTCGTCGGCGAAGTCGGCGAACGCGCGGGGGCCCTCGCTCAGCGGTGCGATGCGCGTGATGATCTTCGACAGCTCCACATCGTGCGCGACGGCCTTCTGCGATGCCTCCATGAGCTCGGGCACGCTGAAGACGAAGAGGCCCCGGATCGTGAGTTGGCGCAGGATGATGTCGGGCACCGGGTCGAGTTCGAGGGTGCCGCCGAGGCCGACGAGCACGACCGTGCCGAAGTCGCGAGCGTAGGCGATCGCGGCGTCGCGCCCGAAGCGATTGCCGGACGTGTCGATGGTGACGTCGGCGCCACCGGGCAGCACCTCTTCGATGTCGAACGCCGAACCGAGGAAGACCTCGTCGTATCCGAGCGACTTGGCGAACGCGATGCGCTCGAGGCTCATGTCGGTCGCCACTCCGCGCAGGCCGAGCGCCTTCGCCCAGGCCAGGATCGCCAGACCCACCGGGCCTGCGCCGACGACGAGCACGGTGTCGCCGGGCTTGGCATTCGCGTGCTTCAGCGCGCAGTAGGCGGTGGATGCGCCGCAGGCCAAGAAGGAGCCGGTCGCGAAATCGATCTCGTCGGGCAGGGCCACGCAGTCCGCGGCATCGGCGATCACACGCTCCTGCATGCCGCCGTTGCGGGTGCGCGAGTAGACGCCCATGTCGACCTTGCAGTGCTGGTGGAGGCCGACGCGGCAGAAATCGCAGGATCCGCACCCCGAGTAGTGCATGACGAAGACGCGATCTCCGACGCTGGGGAAGTCCACTCCCGGGCCCACCTCGGTGACGACGCCGGCGATCTCGTGCCCGGGGCTGATGCTCGGGTCGCGGGGCTGCGCGCCCTGCTGCATCTCCTCCTGGGTCATGTGGTAGTAGTGCATGTCGCTGCCGCAGAGACCCGCTGCCTTGACCTCGATCAGCACCTCGCCCGTGGCGGGCGCGTCGACGTCGACCTCGACGATGTCGACGCGATGCCTGTCGGTGAACCGCAGCGCCTGTGCGCGCGTGGAACCGCTCACTGTCTTCCTCCTTGAATTGCGTGACGTGCATGAGCAGCCGGATTCACCGCGTGAAAATCGACCGCTCCACCCATTCTACTTCTTATAAGGTGGACAATCAGTCTATTTTATGATGAATATTTCCGATCCATGGTGCTCCCGGAGACTCCGCGAGCGCCGAGAGTCGAGCCGTCGGCTCGGGGAGGACGTTCCTACCGAGACTCCGCAGGGTCGCCCTCGGGCCGCGCCCCCGTGCGGGTCGGCCGGATCACCGAGCGATAGCCCTCCTCGAGAAAGACGGCGGTCTCGTCGTAGAACCGGGTGGCATACGAGGCGTACAGCGCATCGACGACGAGGAGCTGACCCCACTTGGAGGTGACGCTCTCGCCGTAGACGGCGCTGCTCGCGGACGAGGAAGCCGTGGGGAGCACGAGATCGCACACTCGCGCCAGGCTCGACGAGACGTTCGACGTGATGGCCACGGTAGCGGATCCATGGTGCCGGGCGATATCCGCCGATGAGACGATCGGATCCGACTCTCCCGAATCCGAGATCGCGATCAGCACGTCCCCGGCCTTCAGCGAGGCGGCCCCCATCGACTGGACGGCTTGGTCGCGGAAGAACTGGCATCGCTTTCCGGCGCGCACGAAGCGCATCACGGCGCTTTCCGCGGCGGTCGCCGAGGCCCCCATTGCGGAGAACTGGACCACGGATGCGCCGTGGATCAGGTCGATGATCTGCGCGATCGCGTCGGGGGAGACCAGCTCCGCCGTGCGGCGCAGCGACTCCATGCTGCTGTAGGCGACCTTCCCCAGAACCTGCTCGACGGGATCCGAGCGCAGCACTCCCTCGTAGACGTGCTGCGGGCCGAGGTCGTCGAGCTCGGGGCCGCGCGAGTAGATGGCCTGGGCGATGCCCAGGCGGAGCTGGTTGAACCCGTCCATGCCGAGCTCGCGGAGGAATCGGGACACCGTGGAGTCCGCGACGCCGGCCCGGGCGGCGAGTTCGCTCAGCGAACTCGCCTGCGTCTGCTCGGGCGAAGCGAGGATGACCTCGGCCACGCGCTGGAGCGCGGGGCTCAGAGAACCCGACGCGTGTGAAACGCGATGCAGGAGATTCGTCTCATTCGCCATGTCTTCCACTCTTCGAGTCTATGCGCGAGTCGCGGGCGAGCTCACGCGCCCGGCATCGTGATCATGGGTTTCATGCCCGTCCCGGATCTGGCGTGCGCCACGGCGTCGGCGATGCCGTCGAGCTCGAAGCGTTTTGAGACCAGCTCCTCGAGCAGGACGGCATCGCCGGCGAGTGTTTCGAGCGCGTCCGCGAAGTCCTGGTTGCGCGCACCCGTGGTGCCGGTCATGAGGATCTCCCGGTAGTGCAGCGCGTTGACGTCGATCTGCGGGCGAGCCGCTCCGCCGAGACCCGAGAACACGTTGAGCCGCCCGGCTCGCGCGAGCATGTCGGTGGCGCCGGCGATCACCTCGGGAGAGGAGACACAGGTGAGCACGACATCGACGCCGCGGCGGTCGGTCAGCCGCATGACTTCCTCGAGGAGATCCGCGTCGGTCACGTTGACGAGCACATCGGCCCCGAGCGCGCCCGCGATGTCGAGGCGCGACTGGCGGCGATTCGCGATGATGACCCGAGCGGCTCCGGCGCGCTTCGCGAGCAGCGCGTGCAAGCAGCCGATCGGTCCGGCGCCGATGATCAGCACGTCGTCTCCGGGGCCGATGCCGACCGCACGCTGACCGTGCAGGCAGCAGGCCGCGGGCTCCATGAGCGGTGCGATGTCGATCGGCATGGCGTCGGGCACGCGGAAGACGTTGCCGCGTTCCATCGCTCGCGCGGGGACCAGCATGTACTCCTCGAAGCCTCCGTCGAGCGTGACTCCGAACGCCTCGTAGTCGGGGCAGAGCTGATTGCGGCCCTGCGCGCACAGCTCGCACGCGCCGCAGCCGATATTCGGCGCGACGGCGAGACGGTCGCCGACTGCGAACTCCGTCACCCGCCCGCCGATCGCGGCGACTTCTCCGGAGATCTCGTGGCCGAGGACTCGGGGAGTGCGCTCCGGCAGCTTGAAATGCCCGTGCTGCAGGATGCGGAGGTCGGTGCCGCAGATGCTTGCGGCGCGTACGCGCAGCAGCAGATCCCCGTCCCCCATTTCCGGGACCGGTCGATCCTCGATCGCCAGGTGACCTGGACTGGAGAAAACCGCGGCCCGCATCATGCGTCTCCCCGCCACGATGCCGAGGATCGGAACTCCGGGGTCTCCTCCTGCGCCTCGGGCGCGATGGCGAAGATCGTCTTGTTCGACCAGCTCTGGCGCTCGGCGAGGTCGGCGAAGACGGCCGGCGCGTCGTCGAGGATCGAGACGCTGCTGACGAGGTCGCGGACGTTGACGCCGCGCCCGATCGATGCGATGACCATGTCCCAGTCGCTCTGACCGCGAGGTGCGATCTTCGCGTTCCATGTGCCGAGCAGCGTGAGCTCTCGCCGCAGGATCCGCGATACCAGTTCCTTCGGCATGGCGAAGTCGTCGGCCAGGTCTCCGAGCAGCACGACCTGGCCGCGATGCGCGGTCGCGGTGATGGCCTGGCGCAGTGTGACGGCCCGGCCGCTGGCCTCCACCGAGATGTCGGCCCCGCGACCGTCGGTGAGTTCGAGCATCAGCTCGTCGGAGCCGCGCTCTCCCGGGGCGAGGGTCTCGAACCCCATGCGCTCGGCGATCTCGCGCTTGCGTGCATCAAGGTCGGCGACGACGACGCGGACTGCGCCGAGCACCCGCAGCCACTGGGCGGCGAGCAGACCGATCGGGCCCGCGCCGATGACCAGTGCGGTCGCGTTCGCCGGAACCGTCGCACGGCGGACGGCGTGCAGGGCCACGCCCGCCGGCTCGACCATCGCGCCCTCGATGAGGGACACGTGATCGGGGAGGCGGAACAGATTCCGCGGCGGCACGCTCAGTTCCTCCTGCAGGCCTCCGTCGCGGCGCGAACCGAAGTAGTCGTACTCCTCGCCGAGCGCATACTCGCCGATCTCCGACATCGGGTCGTCGTCGCGGGGCAGGCAGGGGAAGACGGCCACGCGGTCGCCCGCGCGGTACCCGTGCTCCGGTGCGTCCTCGGCGACGATTCCCGACATCTCGTGTCCCAGCACGAGGGGGAACCCGTAACCCTTGCCCACGGCGAAGCGCAGTACATCCGAGCCGCAGACGCCGACCGCGCCGATCCGGACTCGAATCGAATCGGGAGAGGTGCTCTCCGGCTGCGGTACGTCGGCGACCTCGATCTCGCCGACGCCGCGCAGAACTGCTGCACGCACGTCAGACTCCCATCCCGTAGCGGTGGGCCTTGTGCGTCGGGTAGAGCGCGAATGTCGGGATGGTGACATCGGGCGTGCGCGTCGCGATGTAGAGCGCGGCCTCGGCGACGTTCGAGACGTCGATGCAACTCGCGGCGATGCCCTCCTCGATCTCCTTCTCGTCGAGCCAGCCGTCGGTGTAAGCCGGGAGGTCTCCGTCGTAGAGACCCTGGTCGATGATCTCGGTCATCGGGGTGCGCACGTGCGACGGGTTCAGCACGGTGACCCCGATGTTCTTCTCCACGCCCTCGAGCAGGATGTTCTTGCTGAAACCGAGCATTCCGTGCTTCGAGGCGCGGTAGGGGCTGTGTCCCGGACCGGAGGCGATTCTGGTCGATGAGGAGCCCATGTTGATGATCCGTCCGCCCGACTCCTGCTTCTCCATGAAGAGGAAGGCCTCGCGGCAGCAGAGGAAGACGCCGGTCAGGTTCGGCCCGATGGTCTTGTGCCATTCCTCGAGGGTGACCTGCGTGACGGGGGGCGAGAGCGAGTCGCGGCCGGCGCTGTTGACGAGCAGGTCGAGGCGGCCCCAGCGGTCGAAGGTCGCTGCGAAGAACGCCCGGACGGCGTCCTCGTCGACGACGTCGGCGACGGTGCCGATCACGTCTCCGCCGCGCTCCTGGATATCGGCCACAACCTCGGAGAGGCGGGCGGCGTCGGTGTCGATCATGGCGACGTGCGCGCCGTTGGCGGCGTACTCGCGAGCGACGGCTTCACCGATTCCGGATGCTGCGCCCGTGATGATAGCGACTTTGCCAGTCAGCGCGGTGCCGCCCTTGGGGAGGTAGTCGGGTTCCAAAATCTTTCTCCTTTCAAGTCGAAGGCTTCAGAGGAAGCTTTCGAAGAATTTTCTACAGCAAAGCACAAATCGATGAACTTTCGCAAGGGGCGATTCTTCCGCATGAAACCAACAGAACTGACACCGATGCCCGGGACTCGGCCGGAGTTTCGGGTGGAGAACGTTCCCCTGGAAGCAATCACATCGGCGAACTTTCTTCGATTGTGTATTGCAAATCGAAATAATATCCGTCATTGTTGATCGCGAGCCCGATGGGCATATGTGACACACGAGGGAGTGGATGCACCATGACTGGTCCTTACGTCATCGCCTTCGACGCGGGCACGAGCAGTGTTCGCGCCGTGATCGTCGATGAGCGCGGCGAGATCGCCGGGATCGCGCAGCAGGAGATCACCCAGTACTACCCGCGATCGGGGTGGGTGGAGCAGGATGCCGTCGAGATCTGGGAGCGCCAGAGGGAAGTCGCTCACCAGGTGCTCGCGGACTCCGGTATTCCCGCCTCGGCGATCGCCGCGATCGGCGTGGCCAACCAGCGCGAGACGATCGTGGTGTGGGATCGCGCGACAGGCGAGCCGATCCACCGTGCGCTCGTGTGGCAGGACGGTCGCACGGCTGCTGAATGCGCCGCGCTGCTGCAAGCCGGGCTTGGAGAACGCGTGCGGCAGCTGACCGGACTGCCGATCGACAAGTACTTCAGCGCCTCCAAGCTCCGTTGGATCCTCGACAACGTCGAGGGTGCCCGTGCGCGCGCCGAGGCGGGTGAACTCGCGGCCGGGACGATCGACACCTGGCTCGCCTGGAAGCTGACGGACGGCCGGGCGCACGTCACTGATGCCTCGAACGCTTCGCGGACGCTGCTCTTCGATATCAACGAGTGCGCATGGAGCGAGGAGCTGCTCGAGCTGTTCGCCATCCCGCGAACCGTGCTGCCAGAAGTGCGCAGCACCAGCGAGGTGTACGGCGCTACCGGTGATGAGGCCGGCTTCGACACCGAGATCCCGCTCGCGGCGCTCGTGGGCGACCAGCAAGGGGCGCTCTTCGGCCAGGCATGCTTCGACACCGGGTCCGTCAAGGCGACGTACGGCACCGGTGGCTCCGTGGTGATGAATACCGGCGACGTCCCGACGCCCTCGGAGAGCGGGCTGCTGACGACGATCGGGTGGAAGATCGGCGATCGGGTGACCTATGCGCTGGAGGGACTGTTGTTCGCCGCAGGCGCTCCTATCCGCTGGTTGCGCGACGAGCTCGGAGTGATCGGCGATGCGGCTGAGAGCGAGCGGGTGGCGGCCGCGGTGCCCGACAGCGGGGGCGTCTACTTCGTGCCGGCGTTCTCGGGGCTGTCGTCGCCGCAATGGGATCCGTATGCCCGCGCGCTGATCATCGGCATGTCGCAAGGTACCGGGCGCGCTCAGATCGTGCGCGCTGCCATTGAATCGATGAGCTATTCCTACCGCGATGTGATCGAGGTCATGGCGAAGGAGTCGGGCGGATCCCTCCCGGATCTGCGCGTCGACGGGGGCGCGGCGGTCAACTCGCTGCACCTGCAGTTCCAGGCCGATCAGCTCGGTGTGCCGGTGCGCTGTTCATCGGTGATGGAGGCGACGGCGCGCGGTGCTGCGTTCCTGGCGGGCCTCGCCGTCGGCGTCTGGCAGACGGTCGACGAGCTTCGCGGGTTCGTCGACACCGAGCGCGAGTACGAGCCGATGATGCCAGCGGAAGAGCGCGATGCTCGGTACCGCGGGTGGCTGCGCGCCGTCGAGCGATCACGCGACTGGCTCGAGCACTAGCGCTCGGTCACGAATTCGGGCGGCGGCTTGCCGCGCCGCGCTGGTTCAGGCTATATTCGCATAAAGTGGACATGTTGTCTGTTTAGTGCGAAAATCAGGAAGACATATTTTGCAAAGGAGCAAGTTGATGACTGCAACATCCGCTGAGGAAGCCATGCGGGCTGTCGTGTTCACCGGGGGAGGCGCATGGGGTCTCGAGACCATGCCCCGTCCTGTTCCCCAGCGCGGAGAGGCCCTCCTTCGCGTCCTGCGCGTCGGTGTCTGCGGCACTGATGAGCACCTGCTCCACGGCGGGTTCATCGCGAAGTTCCCTCTCGTCCCCGGTCACGAGATCGTCGCGGAGGTCATCGGATACGGCCCCGATACGGACGGGCCCGACACCGGTACTCGAGTCGTCGTCGACCCGACGATCTTCTGCGGCACCTGCTCGGCCTGCAAGCGCGGACGCCCCGGGTACTGCACGGGCTTCGGATCGCTCGGATGCGATCGCGCCGGCGGCTTTGCGGAGTACCTCGCTGCCGGGATCGAGAAGCTCTTCCCGATCGGAGACCTCGCCCCCGAGATCGCCGTGCTGACCGAACCGACCGCGTGCGCCATGCACGGCGTCGACGTGCTCGACCTCGAGCCCGCATCCGACGTGCTGGTGTTCGGCGCGGGTCCCACCGGCCTGATCCTCGCGCAGCTGCTGCGCGTCGCGGGTGCGGCACGCGTCACGGTGGCCGCGCCGACGGCCGCGAAGCTCGAGGTCGCACGCGCTCACGGCGCCGCGCACACCGTGCTCATGGACCGCTCGGATCCGGCTGCGGCGGAAGCGCAGCTGCGAGAGATCGCTCCCGAAGGGTTCGACGCGGTCGTGGAAGCCACTGGCAGCATCTCGGTGCTCGAACTCGCCGTCAGGACGACGCGCACCGGCGGCACGGTGCTCGTCTACGGTCTGGCGCAGGAAGCGGCGATCGCGGCGATCCGGCCGTACGAGATCTTCAGCCGCGAACTGACGATCCGGGGCTCGTTCGCGCAGGCGAATTGCATCGGGCGCGCGCTGTTCGCGCTGCAGTCGGGCAGCGTGCGCACCGATGGCATCGTGACGGCCGAGGTCGGCCTCGACGACTTCGGCGCCGCGCTCGGAAACCTGCACGACTCCGAGCAGATCAAATCGGTGTTCACTCCCGCATAGACCACTCACGACACACCGGGGCGAGCACTGCCGCTCGTCCTTCCACCTCAACACATTTAGGACACACCATGCGAAACAAGACTCTTGCCTCAGCGGCGCTCACGGGCGTCGTCCTCCTCGGCGCGTTCAGCCTCACCGCGTGTGCGGACGGCGGCGGGTCCGGCGACGACGGCCAGCTCACCGTCGGCGTGACCGTGGCCAACAGCACCAACCCCTTCTTCGTGGCCGAGTCGGAGACCGCCAAGGAATACGGCGCCGAGCAGGGCCTCAAGGTGCTCTCTCAGGTCGCGAATGAGGATGTGCAGACGCAGTCGAACCAGATCGACCAGTTCGTGACCTCGGGCGTCGACTTCATCGTGATCGACGCCGCCGACACCGACGGCGTCGGCCCGGCCGTGAAGCGCGCCATCGAGGCCGGTATCCCCGTGATCGGCGTGGACAACCAGTCGAAGAACGCATCGGTCAACATCACGACCGACAACACCCAGGCCGGGGAGATCTCCTGCCAGTCGCTCGCCGAGCAGCTCGACGGCACGGGCAAGATCGCGATCCTCAACGGCACCCCGGTCTCTGCAGTCGACGACCGGGTCGCCGGATGCAAGGAAGCGCTCAAGGCCTTCCCCGGCATCGAGATCGTCGCCGACCAACGAGGAGAGAACAGCCGCGACGCGGCACTGCCGCTCGCGACCGACATCCTCACGGCCAACCCGGACCTCGACGGATTCTTCGCGATCAACGACCCCTCCGCCGTGGGCGTGATGCTCGCCGCGAAGCAGAAGGGCTCGGACATCATCATCACCTCGGTCGACGGTGCTGCCTCCGCCACCGACGTGATCGCCGACAACGGCATGATCACCGCGACGTCGGCCCAGGATCCCGCAGAGCTCATGCGCCGGGCGATCGATACCGGCATGGAACTCGCGAAGGGCGGGAAGCCCGCAGAGACCCTGATCCTCGTTCCCACCACCCTCGTCGACGCGTCGAACGTCGCAGAGTACACGCCTTGGGGCTGAACCGACCATGACATCGAATGAGTCGCACCCCGTTGTCGCCTCGCTGAGGTCGGTGACCAAATCCTTCGAGGGGACGACGGTCGTGCGCGACGTCGACCTGGACTTTCGAGCCGGCGAGGTGCACATCCTCGCCGGCGAGAACGGCGCCGGGAAGTCGACGCTCACGAAACTGCTCGCGGGGATCCACCAGCCCGACAGCGGTTGGGTGGAGATCGGCGGCCGGCGAGGCCCGTACGATGTCAAATCCGCGAACGCAGCCGGGGTGACGATCGTGCATCAGGAGCTCCTGATCGCTCCGAACCTCACCGTCGCCGACAACCTGGCCATGGGGCGCGAGCATCGCACCGCACTCGGGCTGCTCGACCGGGCGGTCACCGCCGAGCGGGCGCGCGAGCAGCTCGACCTGGTCGGAGCCGAGTTCTCGGTGCACGCCCGGGCCGACGAACTCACGGTCGCGGAGCATCAGCTGATCGAGATCGCCCGTGCGCTCGCGCAGAAGCCGAAGATCCTGATCCTCGACGAGCCCACGTCGGCCCTCTCGGCCACCGAGACGGAGCGCCTGCTGCGGATCGTGAAGGAGCTGAGGGACGCCGGCACCGCGATCATCTACATCACGCATCGCATGGACGAGATCGAGCAGATCGCCGACGTGGTGACGGTGATGCGCGACGGCGAGCACATCGCCACGTTGGACCGGGCCGAGGCCACCCCCGAGACGATCGTCCTGCGCATGGTCGGTCGCAAGATCGAATCCCTGTTCGCGACCGATCGGCCCGAACCGGGGGAGACGGTGCTGAGAGTAGAAGGCCTGGAGGGCGGCAACGGCATCGGCCCGATCGATCTCGAGGTGCGTGCCGGCGAGGTCGTCGGGATCGGTGGCCTCATCGGGTCGGGGCGCAGCGAGTTCCTGCGCCTGATCTTCGGCGCGGATCGCGCGACCGGTGGAACGGTCACGGTCGACGGGGTGCCGCTGAAGAAGCACTCGCCGGGCGCGTCCATCCGCATGGGGATCGCCATGCTCCCCGAGAGTCGCAAGACCCAGGGCCTCGTACTGGAGCAGTCGATCACGTCGAACGTGGTTCTCGCGGACCTTCCCGACATGGCCACCGGCGGTATCATCCTGCCGGCGACCATGCGCAAGGTCGCGGCGAAGGCCCGGGACCGGCTCAAGATCAAGAACGCATCGCTGAACCAGAACGTCGTCGCGCTGTCGGGTGGCAACCAGCAGAAGGTGCTGTTCGCGAAGTGGCTCGAGACGAAACCGCGCGTGCTCATCCTCGACGAGCCGACGCGAGGCGTCGACGTCGGCGCGAAGGCCGATATCTACCAGATCATCAACCAGTGCGCGCAGGAGGGCGTCGCCGTGCTGGTCGTATCCTCCGAGCTCCCGGAGCTGATCGGTCTGAGCGACCGCGTGCACGTCATGCGCGACGGCAAGCTCGTCGCCGAACTGCCCGTCGAGAACCTCGGCGAAGAAACCATCATGGCGCACGCCTTCGGCCTCGCGCCCGAGACGACCCCATAACCACGGAGTTACACCATGAGTATCATCGAACACGCACCTCGGGCCGCTCAGCGGCCGGCGGAGAAGACTCCGTCGAGATTCGGCTCGCTCACCCGCAGCGGCGTACTGGGCATCCTGGTCGCACTGGTGGTGCTGATCGTGGTGATGGCGATCATCGCCCCCTATTTCGGCACCACGCGCAACCTGCTCGAGGTCGTCCGCCAGGTCTCGGCCATCGCGATCCTGGCGGCGGGCGGCACCTTCGTCATCCTGACGGCGGGCATCGACCTGTCCGTGGGCTCGGCGCTCGGCGTGACGGCGATGGCCGCGATCGTGATGGCGAACAGCGGTGCTCCGTGGATCGTCTCGATCCTCGCCGCACTGCTCGTCGGAGCCGTCATCGGTGCGATCAACGGCGTGTTCATCGCCAGGTTCGCGCTCCCGGCCTTCATCGTCACGCTCGCCGCGCTGACCTATCTCAGAGGGATCGTGTACGTCGGTACCGGTGGCACGACGCTCGTGCCGCCGTCGGTCGATTTCGCCTGGATCGGACAGGGACAGCTGTTCGGGATTCCCGTCGCGGCGATCGTGATGGTGGTCGTCTACATCATCGGCTGGTTCCTGCTCGAGCGCACGGTCTTCGGGCGCCACGTCTACACGATCGGCGGGAATGAGGAGGCAGCGCGACTGAGCGGCATACCGGTGCGTCGCGTGATCTTCACGGTGTACGTGATCGCCGGTCTCTGCGCGGGCATCGCCGGGCTGATCGTGTCCGCACGCCTCGAGAGCGCGGTTCCTGATCTCGGCACCGGCTACGAGCTCGACGCGATCGCTGCGATCGTACTCGGCGGCACCTCTCTGATGGGTGGCCGGGGTTCGCTCGTGGGCACGCTCATCGGCGCGCTGTTCATCGCGGTGCTGTCGAATGGCATGACCCTCCTGAACGTGGAGTCCTTCTACCAGCAGATCATCAAGGGCGCTGTCATCCTGCTCGCCGTGCTCATCGACACGCTGCGCCGCAAGGGCGCGAAGTCCTGACCGAAAGGAAGTATCCGACATGTCGAAACCGCTGATCGTCGTCGTGCGATTGAAACCGCGCGCGGGCGCTGAGGAAGCGCTGCTCGAGGTCTTCCGGCACTTCTCTCCAGGAGTCTTCCGCGAGCGCGGGTGCGAGAAGTTCGCCCTCCATCGCGGCGATGAGGCCTGGATGGTCGTCGAGCGCTGGGGGAGTCGCGAGATCTGGGAGGAGCATCTGGCACAGCCGGAGAACGCTGAGCTCAACGCCGCGCTCACGCCGCTGCTCGCCGAGCCCGCGGACGTCTGGGACGTGAGTCCGATCGAGATCGAGGATCCGGTGAAGTCGCTGCTCTGATCCTCGTCGGCTGGATTGCCGGTGCCCGCGAACACCGTTTCGCTCGGGCACCGGCAATTTCGTGTTTCCAAGGGCCCTCGCCGATGAGGGATGGCGATCTTCGCGAGATCGAATCGTAATTATTGTTAAATGGACATTTCGTCCGTGTTGTGATTAATTGTTCTTGTAACAGTTCGTTTGAGCCGCGAAGGGGCGGGATGCAATGGCGCAGAGTAACCATCCGGGAACGGTCGATGGCGCACCGGGATCGGACGGTCGGATCGTGTTCGAGGCTCGCGAGGTCAGCCGGAGCTACCCCGGAGTGCAGGCGCTCGACGGCGTCACGCTGAGCGGCCGAGGAGGCAGGGTGCTCGCGATCTGCGGGGCCAACGGCGCCGGCAAATCGACGCTCGCCAAGATCCTCGCGGGCATCGAGTCCCCGAGCTCCGGCAGCGTCCGTGTCGTGGACTCCGAGGTCGAGATCGACTCCCCGGCGTCGGCATTCGATGCGGGTGTGCTGCTCATGCATCAGGAGCCCGTGCTCATCTACACGTTCACCGTCGAGGAGAACGTGATGCTCAGAGGCCTATCGGGTGCCGACGGCAATCGGCCGTGGCGCACCGTGCCGAAGCCGGACCGCGCGAAGGTGCGTGAGGCGCTCGCTGCGGTGGGTATGGGCGACGTGTCGCTGACGCGACGGGCGGGCACTCTGGGTCCGGGCCAACGGCAGATGCTCGCTCTGAGTCGGGCCCTGCTCCAACCGCACCGGGTACTGCTGCTCGATGAGACCACCGCCTCGAGTACCGAGGAGCACTTCAAGGACGTGCAGGCCCTCGTCGAACGGGAGAAGGCCGCGGGGGTCGCAGTCGTGTTCGTGTCGCATCGCATGCCCGAGGTGTTCGCGCTCGCCGACGACATCGCAGTGCTCCGAGGCGGGCGGCTCATCGAAGTCGTCGACGCGAAGTCGACCGACAAGGACGAGGTGCTCTCGCTGATGATCGGCGAGGCCGTCGCGGCCCTCGAGCCGCCGAGCTACGACGCTCCGTCGGGTGCGGTTCCCCGGGTGCAGGTGTCGGGATGGAGCGCTGGATCGGCTCGTAACATCTCCTTCGATATCGGAGCGGGCGAGGTGCTCGGAGTCTACGGACTGGTCGGCAGCGGCCGAAGCTCGGTCGCGCGTTCCCTCACCGGGCACCAGGCTTCGTCCGGAGGGACGCTGCAGCTCGACGGCGAGGTGCTGGCGCCCGACACCGTAAAGCGCGCGCTTCGCGCGGGCATCGTGTACGTACCGGAGGACCGGAAGAAGGAGGGGTTCATCCCCGACTTCTCGAACGGTCAGAACCTCACACTCGCAACGCTGGGCAAGAACAGCCGAGGGGGCGTGCTGAGCCTCGCCAAGGAGCGCGCCCGCGTTCGCGATCTGATCTCGAAGTACCAGGTCAAGGGTGGAGCCGCGACATACACGCGCTCCCTCTCCGGCGGTAACCAGCAGAAGGTCTGCATCGCCAAATGGATGGAGGCGGAGCCCGACCTGGTGGTGCTCGACGAACCCACGAAGGGCATCGACGTGGGCGCCCGTATGAACATCTACGAGATCATCCGCGATCTCGCAGCGCAGGGAAAGTCAGTGCTGGTGATCACCAGCGAGGCCGAGGAGGCGCTGATGCTCTGCAACCGGGTCGCTGTGCTGCGAGACGGAGAACTGGTCGCCGAATACTCGACGGCCGATGCCACGACCGATGATTTGATCCGAGCCTCGCTCGGGGGAGAGACCGCATGAGTGCCACTGTTTCAGACATGACCCGTTCCCAGCCCACGGAGTACCGGGAACGACCCGGAGTCGCGTTTCTGGGCTGGCTCAAAGGACAGTACGCCCTGGGGATCCTCGTCGTCCTGCTCATCATCGCAGGGTTCTCGACGAGCGCCTTCTTCACTCCGCGCAACCTGACGAATGTGATCCTGCAGGTATCGGTCGTGGGCATCGTGGCGCTCGCGCAGTTCATCATCGTCCTCACGGGTGGCATCGACATCAGCGTGGGTTCCGTGGTGGGCCTCTCGGGGGTGCTCGCGGCCGGCTGGTTCGGGGGCGAGAGCGTCTTCGTCGCCATCATGGTGGCCCTGGCCGTCGGCCTGGTGATCGGTCTGATCAACGGGTATCTGGTGGCCTTCCGCGGACTCGAGGCCTTCATCGTGACGCTCGGCATGATGGCTCTGGCCAGAGGGCTCGTCTACGCGCAGACCGAGGGGGTGCCCGTGAGCCCCGGAGCCGAGAACTTCCGCGCGATCGCGACGACGGCGATCGGTCCGGTGCCGCTCCTCGGCATCATCTGGATCGCGATCGCCGTTGCGATCTGGTTCCTCGTGAGCCGTACCGTCTTCGGCCGTCGCGTCTATGCGCTCGGCAGCAGCCGCCAGGCCGCAGAGGCCTCGGGCATCCCCGTGCGCAGCACCATCCTGTGGGTCTACATGATCGCCGGCCTGCTCGTCGGATTCGCGGGCTTCCTGCTGGCCTCCCGGGTGGGGTCGGCGACTCCCACCGGCGGTCTGAACTACGAGCTCGACACGATCGCGGCCGTCGTAATCGGCGGTGCGAGCCTTGTCGGCGGTCGCGGCCGCGTCTTCGGCACCGTGGTCGGCGTGCTCATCTTCGGCGTGATCTCCAACCTGCTCGTGCTGCTGAACGTCTCGACGTTCCTCCAGGACGCCTTCCGCGGCGGCCTGATCCTCGTGGCCGTGCTGCTCACGACGGTCCACCTCCGCGCGAAGAAGCGCGCGGCGGCGTAGTCCTCCGTCTCCGAAACATCCTCCGCCGGCGCGAGCCGGCACCTCACCAAGTCGAATATCAGATTGGAAACATCATGAAGCTCTTCCGTCGAACCGCGAAGATCGCGGCCATCGCAGGATCGCTCGCTCTGGTTCTCTCCGGCTGCACCACCATCGGCGGTGCGGCTGACGCTGCCGAGAAGGACCCGGTCGAGAAGGACCTGAAGGAGGTCGTCATCGGCTTCGCCCAGCGCCAGGTCGATGCGCCGTACTTCGCCGCCATGGTGCAGATCGCCGAGGATCGGGCCGCGGCGGAGGGCTGGGAGGTGCGGGTGCAGAACGCCGACGGTGACGCCGTGACGCAGATCGACCAGGCCCAGACCCTCGTGAGCCAGGGCATCGACGTGCTCGTCGTCGACGCCATGAGCCCCGCGAGCCAGAAGGTGCAGTTCGCCGATATCGCCAATGAGGTGCCGCTCGTCTTCGTGGACACCGGCATCGACGAGGTGGGCGTGACGACGGTGCAGTCCGACAACTACGCGATCGGCAAGCTCTCGGGCGGCCTCACCGCAGAGCGCGTCGGCAGCGGCAAGAAGATCACGGTGGCCGTGCTGAACGGCGGACCTGATGACGAGGTCGTCGGGCCGCAGCGTCAGCAGGGCTTCTTGGACGGGCTCGAAGAGGGTGGCGTCTCATATGAGATCGTCGCCGAGCAGCCCGCCGTGTACTCTCAGGACCGGGCCGTGCCCGCGACCGAGAACATCCTCTCCGCGCACCCCGACGTCGATCTGATCCTCGGGCTGAACGATTCGATGGCGCTGGGAGCGCTCACGGTGCTCAAGGACCAGGGCAACACGACGACGCTCGTCGCCGCGTCGGCCGACGGTCAGAAGGAGGCCATCAAGATCATGCAGGACGAGGGCTGCGATGCACAGTACGTTTCGACCGGTCTGAACTCGCCGGAGCTCGCGGCCGACGAGGCGTTCAGCATCGCGCTGGCGATCGCGACCGGTGAGGCGCAGGCCGAGGACTTCGAGCCGGTCATCCACACCAAGGCCGTCGGTATCAACTGCGACAACGCCGCCGAGTACTACAGCCCGGACAGCCTGTTCTGAGCAGCGTGCGAGACGGAGTGGGTGAGGTCATGCGTGCGGTCGTGGTGCACGGCGCCGGGAAACTGCGAGTCGATCGAGTGGACCGGCCTGAGGTCGGAACCGACGGGGTACTGGTGAGGGTCGCCTTCGGGGGGATCTGCGGAAGCGACCTGCACTACTACCAGCACGGCCGGAACGGCATCTACGAGCTGCAAGCGCCCCTCGTGCTGGGGCACGAGATCGTGGGGCGGGTCGAGGCCGTGGGGGCCGACGTCGGCGGGGATCTGCGGGTGGGAACGCCCGTGGCGATCCACCCGGCGACGCCCACCCCTCCTCCTGGAGGTGCGGCCGGGCAGGGCCTGCACCTCGCCTACGGAGGAAGCTATCTCGGCAGTGCATCGACTCGACCGCACACGCAGGGCGGGTTCGCCGACTTCGTGCGTGTGATGCCCGATCAGCTGCGACCGCTGCCCGACGGGTTGCCGCTTCGACGCGCGGCCCTGGCCGAGCCTCTCGCGGTCGCGCTGCACGGTGTCGACCGTTATGACGGCGACTACGCTGAGAAGCGCGTCCTGGTGAGCGGGGCCGGCCCGATCGGCTGTCTCGCGATCGCGGCTCTCCGGCGCCGCGGCGCGGCCGAGATCGTGGCGACCGACATGTGGGAGCACCCCTTGCGCATTGCGCGGGAGGTCGGCGCCGACGACACTCGGCGGCTGGGGTACGATCAGCCGCTCGAGGAGGATTCGTTCGACGTGGTGATCGAGGCCTCGGGCGCTCCTGCCGCAACGGTCTCGGCGCTTCGCCTCGTGCGACGGGGCGGGACCATCGTGCAGCTCGGCATGCTTCCCGACGGGGATCTGCCGGTGCCTCTCGCATCGCTCGTGAGCCGCGAAGTGACCCTGCGCGGGTCGCAGCGATTCGACATCGAGCTCGATGAATCGGTCCGGGTGCTCGCCGAGGCGCCCGAGATCGATGCCGTCGTCTCGCACGTGTTTCCGGCGAAGGACGCCCTCGCCGCGTTCGAGACCGCAGCCGATTCCCGACAGTCCACGAAGGTGCTGCTCGAGTTCTGAGCGCGCGAGCACGTCGCGAGATGCCCGTGCCGCCGTGGCGGTGCGGGCATTTTCGCGCCCCACGGGGCCTTGTTATTATCGTTAATCGGACAGCGTTGCCGATTTTCGAGAAATTGAGTTAGTATTGTCCCGCCACACCGACGAAGTTGGGAGATCAACGTAATGACTGACATGCTGCAGCGCGGCGCCGGATCCGATCCGGCCGAGATAGCCGACCGGCTTCGCGATCGTGCTGCGTTCATCCGCACCGAGACCGTGCGCCTGATCGAGATCGCGAAGGTCGGGCACTACAGCTCGGTGTTCTCGGCGGCCGAATTGCTCTCGACGCTCTACTACGACGTCATGCACCTCACCCCGCAGGATCCCGACAACCCGGATCGGGACCGATTCACCATCGGCAAGGGTCATGCGGCGGTGGGGATATACCCGATCCTCGCCGATCTCGGCTACTACCCGATGAGCGATCTCGACGACTACGCGCATCTCGGCAGCGCCTTCGGAGACCACCCCGACATGACCAAGATCAGGGGCATCGACTTCAGCTCGGGCTCGATCGGGCACGCGCTCTCGAACGGCATCGGCATGGCGCTCGCCGGCCGTATGGACGGTCGAGACTTCTCCGTGTTCGTGATGCTCGGCGACGGCGAGATGCAGGAAGGCCAGGTCTGGGAGGCCGCGATGTCGGCGGCGCACCACAAGCTCGACCGGGTGATCGCGATCGTCGACCGCAACGGCTTCCAGCTCGACGGCGAGGTCGATGACATCATCGGCATCGAGCCGATCGCCGACAAGTGGCGCGCGTTCGGCTGGCGGGTGGTCGAGGTCGATGGGCACGACGTCGAGGCGCTGCGCGAGGTGCTGCACGAGGCGAAGAACCGCGAGCCCGACGGGATCCCGACCTGCATCATTGCGAAGACCAGCAAGGGCAAAGGCGTGGCCTACATGGAAGAGGAACCCGGGTGGCACCTGGGATACCTCACGCCCGGCGACGCCGAGCGCGCCGTCGCAGAGATCATGAACACCAACACGGAAGGAGCGGACGAGTAATGTCGTCGACGCTTGACGCAGGATCCTGGCAGTACCGAGCGCTGAACGAGCTCAATCCCGGACTCGACTACCTGTCGCTGGGGCTCGAAGACCTCGTCGAGGCGGGAGCGCCCGTCGTCGCGGGCACCGCCGACCTGACCTATTCGAACGGGCTCAACCGCTTCCAGGCTGCGCATCCAGACCGCTTCGTCCAGTTCGGCATCTCGGAGCAGCACATGGTGTCGGCGGCCGCGGGCATGGCGACGGCGGGCAAGATGCCGTTCGTCGCGACGTTCGCCTCCTTCCTCGGACTGCTGTGCTGCGAGCAGATCCGGATGGACGTGGCCTACACGAAGCTCCCCGTGCGCCTCATCGGGCACCACACGGGCATCTCTCTCGGGTTCTACGGCACGAGCCATCACGCGACCGAGGACATCTCGACGATGCGCGCGATCGCGGGACTCACGGTCGTCTCGCCCGCCGACGGTCCCCAGCTGCGAGCAGCGATCCGGGCGTCGGCCGACTGGCCCGAACCGATCTACTTCCGTATCAGCCGCGGCCGCGATCCGCAGGTGTACGCCGACGATGTCGAGTTCGAGTTCGGCAAGGGCATCGAGCACCTGCGCGGCACCGATGTCACGATCATCGCGTGCGGCATCCTCGTGCACGCGGCGCTCGAGGCGGCCGGGGAGCTGGCCGCGGCCGGCGTCTCGGTCGGGGTCATCGACATGCCGACGGTCAAACCGCTCGACGAGGAGCTCGTGCTCGACGTGGCGGGCCGTACCGGGGTCATCATCACGGCCGAGGAGCACAACATCATCGGCGGCCTTGGCGCCGCCGTGGCCGAAGTGCTCGCGGAGAATCCGGGCGGGGCGAGGCTCGTTCGCCACGGCATCAGGGATGAGTACAGCCTTATCGCCGCTCCGACCCGCCTCTACGCGCACTACCGGCTCGATGGCCCGGGGCTCGTCGAGGTCGTGCAGGAGGAACTCGGGGGAGCCCGCGCGGCAGCGGCCTAGCGGCGGTGGTCGCGAGCCGGTTCGTGGCCCGTGCCCGCACCCGGCGAGGTCGTCCGACTACTCGATCTCGCTCGACGGGTCGAGGGTCGAACGGAACGCGGCGAGCTTCTGCTTCATACCCCGCAGTCGCGCGAGATCGACGTCGCCGCCCTTCATCGCGGTGGACGTGGCGAGGATATCGATCACGACGAGCGCGGCGATACGGCTGATCGTCGGAGTGTAGACGTCCGTGTCCTCGAGCGTCGCGGTGACGATCACGACGTCCGAGGCCTCCGCGATCGGGCCGGTGCTCGATCCGGTGATCGCGATCACGCGCGCCCCGTTCGCGTGCGCCTCGTCCGCGAGCGTGGAGAGCGGCACCGTGCGGCCGGTGTGCGAGATGAGTACGAAGAGATCCCCCTCGTCAGCGGTGGCCGCGGCCATGAACTGCTGGTGCGGATCGGCGAGCGCCGAGCACGGTTTCCCGAAGAGGGCGGCTTTCTGCTGCGCGTCCTCGGCGATGATCGACGAGGCCCCGAACCCGAAGAAATGCAGACGCTTCGCAGCGCCGATGAGGTCGATGGCGCGCGCGATCGATTCCGGATCGAACGAGCGTCTGGTGTGGTCGAGACTCGAGATGGTGTGATCGAAGATCTTGGTGATGATCGTCGGCAGGGCGTCGCTCTCCTCGATGGCCGAGTGCGTCGCCGGCACGCCGAGCGCGAGGAACCGGGCCATCTCGAGGCGGAAGCTCTGGAAACCGGAGAATCCCATGCTCGCGCAGAACCGGATGATGGTGGGCTCGCTGACTCCTGCGGCGTCGGCGAGGGCTGCGAGCGTCATCTGGGTGACCTCATCGCGGTGACCGAGCACGTACTCCGCGACCCGGCGCTCCGATCTACTCAGAGCGGGCGCGCGATCCGAGATCAGCTGCAGCAAGGAGGTGGACACAGGGAACACTGTAGCGTCAGGCTCGTGCGGGAGGGCGAGCCGACGGCGCCCTCCCGCGTCGATCACGGCGCTGCGGGGCCGAGAACGCGCAGCAGATTGTCGACGGCAAGGCTGCTCGCACGGTGCACGCTCTCGTCGGTGAAGCCGCCGATGTGGGGCGTGGGCCGGCACCTCGGGTGGCGGAGGAGCGGGGTGAGCTCCGGCGGTTCGGCGTCATAGGCATCGACTGCATAGGCCGCGAGCCTGCCGGTCTCGAGCGCTTCCAGCACCGCCGTGTCATCGACGAGTGCGGAGCGCGCCGTGTTGATGAGGATCGCACCGGCCCGCATGGCGGCGAGCACCTCGGCGTCGACGAGGGGGCGGTCTCCGGGCGGACTGTGCAGCGTGATCACGTCGGCCGAGGAGAAGAGCTCGGCCGGTTCGACCATGCGAGCGAGGTCGCTCCGCTCGACGAACGGATCGCTCGCCAGCACCTCGGCTCCGAACGCGGTCGCGACGGCGGCGACGGTGCGGCCGATCGCGCCAAGCCCGACGATGCCGACGGTGCGGTGCCCCAGTTCTCCGCCGCGCGTGCGATTCCACCCGCCGGCGCGCACGGTGGCGACCGATCCGTCGAAATCGCGGAGCGCAGCGAGCATGTGCAGCACCGCTATCTCCGCGACGCCCTGCGCGTTCGCCGCGCGCGCGATCTCGATGGCGATCCCGGCTTCTCCGGCCGCGGCGACATCGACCGCGTCGGTGCCGACGCCGTTGCGCGAGATCACCCGCAGGCGAGGAGCGGCGCGCAGCACCTCGGCCGAGATCGTCTCCACGCCGGCGAGGTAACCGACGACATTCCCGGCGAGCAGCCCGCGCAGTTCCTCCTCGGTCGGGGCGCGACCGACGGGGCCGGGGACGAGATCGTACCCGGCCGCGACCAGCGGAGCCAGCTCGGGCACGTTCTCGAGCCCGGCGGAGGTCAGGGAACGCGGAGTGACCAGGATGCGTTCTCGTGCGCCGACCATCGTGCTCAGGCCTTCCTCGCGCCGCGGGCGATCTCGCCGAGCCGATCGAAGCCCGGCCCGGAGGTCGGGATATCGACCTCGAAGACCTCGGCGATGACGCGGGTCCAGCCGTGGATGAAATAGACCCAGCCGTCGTGCACGTCGAGGTTCTGCGCCGTCTCCTGCGCGCGCGCCTGTTCGAGGAAAACGAGGTCGCCACGGTAGTTCAGCTCCCAGACGTGCGCCCGCTCGGGGAAGACGCACTCGTCGGTGAGCGGGGAACCCGGCGCGTCCTTGCCGAGGCCCGTGGCGTTGACGACGAAGCTCTCGGCGGGCATCGACGCGAGCACCGCATCATTGTCAGAGGGCATGGGGCTGAGCTCGCAGCGCAGCGGTACCGTGGTCTCGAACTGCGTATACACCTCGGCCAGCGAGTCGAGACGTCTTCGGCTGCGATTGCTCACGACGATCTCGGCGGGAACATCGGAACCGCGGTCGGGGCGCGTGAGGTGCCAGGCCATCGCGATAGCGGATCCGCCGGCACCCATGATGAAGGCCGAGCGATCCGACCAGGAGCCCGCGGGCAGGATCGCGTCGACCGCGAAGCCTGCAGTGATCGGGTCCTTCGCGTGCGCGCGCAGCTCGCCGTCGCGCTTCGAGATGCAGCTGATCTCGTCCATGAGCACCGTCAGCGGGTCGGCGTAGTCGAACAGGTCGGACGCCGCCTGGTACAGGTCGAGCTTGTGGGTCGTCACGAGAGCCCCGATGCTGAGCTCGTCGTCCCGGAAGAACTGCACGACCCTCCGGTAATCCTCCGCGGGCGCGTGCAGGGGCAGATCGATGCCGACGAAGTCCACCTCGCCGAGCCCGAGTTCCTCCGCCCACAGCGGGAAGACCTGGCGGATCGAGGACTTCGCGGTGCTCACGCCGATGAAGTAGAAGGTGCGGCGCTTCGCCGGCTGCAGGGTCGCGGCGGTGAACGTCGGGTACTGGTCGGTCATGGTGTTACGCTCCTGCGGTCGAGAGGGCCGCGGTCGCTTCCACGGCGATTGCGGTGATACGCGCCCAGTCGCCCTCGGCGATGAGTGCGCGAGGGGCGACCCAGCTTCCTCCGACCGCGGTGACGGTGGGAAGAGCGAGGTAGTCGGCGGCGTTCCCGGCGCCGATGCCGCCGGTGGGCATGAAGGCGAGACCGGTGTGCGCAAAGGGCGCCGACAGCTGCCGCAGCGCAGCGACTCCGCCGTTCGCCTCCGCGGGAAAGAACTTCACGGTCGAGTGTCCCTCGGCGAGGCGCTGCTGGATATCGCTCGCGCCGGCGACGCCCGGGATCACGAGCAGACCGCGTTCCACCGCGCGGGCCGCGGTGGACGGATCCCACCCCGGGCTGACGCCGAATGCGGCACCCGCGTCGGCTGCCGCATCGACGTCAGCAGGAGTGAGGAGCGTTCCCGCCCCCACTGCGCTGTCAGTGCCCGCGGCTGCGGCGCGTACGGCCTCGACTCCCGCCGGGGTGCGGAACGTGATCTCGACGACGGTGATCCCACCCTCGGCGAGGGCACGAGTCAGGGGCACCGCCTGAGTCGGGTCGTCGATCTCGATGACGGGGACGATGCGATTGCCCCCGAGGAGCGTTCCTGCGGCCGAAGACAGCTCGGCCTGCGCTGCGATTTGCGCCGTCATGCGTCAGGCCGCCCGATATCCGGTGTGGTCCGGATTCTCGCGGAGCGTCCAGCCGCCTGCGCCGTCGTCGACGACGAGCTGCTTCATTCCGCCCGCGTCGGCGATGAGCTGGTAGTCCTGCCCCGCATCGGTCGCGTAGGTGAACAGGGTCACGAAGGGCTCGTCGCCGACGTTGACGCTGCGGTGCACCCATTCTCCAGGGACGTTCACCGCCTTCCCCGGGGTGAGCTCGACCGCCTCGCTCCTGCCGTCGAGGGTTTCGAGCAGCATGATCCCGTGTCCCGAGAGGCAGTAGTAGAGCTCCGCGCGGTCGGAGACCTCGTGGAGGTGTCCACGGGTCACCGCGAACTCGTCTCCGTAGCGGCCGGGCAGCAGCCGAGAGGTGCCGACGGTCAGCGCACCCGAGTGCGGGCCGTAGTCCTGCGACTCCACGCGGTAGACGAGGGTCTCCTCGCCCTGAGCTGCGACCGCCGCCTCGTAGGCCGAGTCGTCCCGGTATACGCCGCGCATGTCGGCGAGATGCTTGGTGTAGATACCGGTATTGCCCGCGAGGACGCCCTCGGGAGAGATGTCGAGCTTGGCGGGGAAGTCGAGTTCGGGCACGGGAGTTCCTTTCGTTCGCGAATACATTTCGTAGTAATACTACGAATTATCGTAACCCTAGTCGGGAAAATTGGGAAGAAGGGGATCTTTCGGCGGGTCGAGTTGCGGTATACAGTAGTTTAACTACGAAATTGGGTCCGCGAGGATCCTGGACATTCGAAGAGGATTGGAGTGCGATGGGACTCGCGGCATCGGCACGGACCAGGCGCGTCGCAGTGACCGGCGGCAACGGCGGCATCGGCGACGAGATCTGCCGAGTGCTCTCGGAGCGCGGCTGGAAGACCTACGCGCTCGATCGAGCCTCTGTCGACGGCGCAGCGGGAGAGTTCATCGAGTGCGACCTGCTCGACGCCGCGAGCATCGACCGCGCGGTGGCGGCGCTCTACGCGGAGGACGACAGCCCGGTCTCGCTCGTGACCAGCGCCGGCATCGTGGAGGACGATGTCGCCGCCGAGGATCTCGACATCGACCTGGTCGACCGGGTCATGGGCGTCAACTTCCGCGGCGTCTTCCTCACCAACCAGGCGTTCGGCAGGGAACTGCTCGTACGCGGCGGAGGCGCGATCGTCAACATCGCCTCGATGTCGGGCAACCACGTCGTCAACTTCCCGCAGCGCCAGTGCATCTACAACTCCTCCAAGGCCGCCGTCACCGCGCTCACGAAATCGCTCGCGGTCGAGTGGGGATCCCGCGGCGTGCGAGTCAATACGCTTTCGCCCGGGTACATCGACACCCCGCTCAACGGGCTCAAGAAGCACATGCACGCGAGTTGGAACGAGGGCACGGTGATCGGGCGCATGGGCACGCCGCTCGAGGTCGCGAATGCCGTCGAGTTCCTTTTGAGCGACCGTTCGGGGTACTTCCTCGGCGCCGAGCTGCTCATGGACGGCGGGTTCTCACTGCGATGAGCGCCTCGACCCATCGGACCGGCGAGCCGCTGGTGCTCGCGCACGACCTCGGCACGACCGGCGACAAGGCGACCCTCGTCGCGCCGGACGGCACGGTCGTCGCCTCGGTCACTGCGGCCTATCCGGTCGACTTCGGACCGGACGGGAAGGCCGAGCAGCACCCCGACGACTGGTGGGCCGCGTTCTGCGAGGCGAACCATCGCCTGCTGGGCGAGCACAGCATCGATCCGTCGAGGATCGCGGCCGTCTCGTTCTCGGGGCAGATGATGGGCGCTGTGCTGCTGGACGCCGACGACCGTCCGGCCAGGCCCGGGATCATCTGGGCCGACACGCGGGCGAAAGCGCAGTGCGCGCGTCTGGTCGAGCGGGTCGGCATGGAGCAGACCTACCGGATCACCGGACATCGCGCGAACCCTACCTACTCGCTCTCGAAGCTCATGTGGGTGCGCGACACCGAGCCGGAGGTGTTCGCCCGATCCCGCCGGTTCCTCACCGCGAAGGACGTCATCCTCCTGAGGCTCACCGGCGAGCACGTGACCGAACCGTCCGACGCGTCCGGCACGAACGCGTACGACCAGGCCCGCGGAGCGTGGAGCGCCGAGATGCTCTCGGCGTCCGAACTCGATCCCGAGCTGTTTCCCGAGATCGTGGCCTCGACGACCGATCTGGGGGCCGTGCGTCCGGAAGTCGCAGCCGAAGCCGGACTCTCGACGAGCACTCGCGTGATCGCTGGCGGCGGAGACGGCCCGATGGGTGCTCTCGGTGCGGGGATCGTCGACCGCGCGAGCGGCGTCTACACCTACCTCGGCTCGTCGTCCTGGGTGTCGTTCGCCGATGACTCTCCGCTTCACGACCCGCTCATGCGGTCGATGACCTTCAATCACGTCATCCCGGGGCATTTCGTACCGACCGCGACGATGCAGGCCGGCGGGGCATCACTCGACTGGATCGTCTCGGTGCTGCGCCCGGGGGCGGAAGGCCGGTTTGAGGAGGCGCTCGCCGATGCGGCGCGGTCGGAGGCGAGCGCGGACGGCCTCTTCTTCCTGCCGCACCTGTTGGGCGAGCGATCGCCGTACTGGAATCCGAACGCCCGCGCGGTGTTCGCCGGGCTCAAAATGCCGCACGATCGCGGCAACATGGTACGAGCCGTGATCGAAGGGGTCGCGTACAACCTGCGCACGGGGCTCGTGGCCTTCGCGGAGGCGGGGCACGAATTCGACCGGATCGACGCGATCGGGGGAGCGGCGAAGTCGCCGCTCGTGGCCCGGATCCTCGCCGACATCTGGCAGCTTCAGGTGCGCCCGAGCTCGATCGGCGATCACGCGACGAGTCTCGGCGCCGCCGCCGTCGCGGCGATGGGTGCGGGCCTGCTCGAACGGGCCGACGTCCCCGCGTTCGTCGGCAAGCCGGCGGGCACGGGGATGGATCCGACCCTCGACGCGGGAGAGAATGCGAAGCGGTACGACACCTTCATGGACGCGTACCGGCGCCTCGAAGGGTGGTTCGACCGAGTATGAATCCGCAGGAGAATCGCTTCGTCCGCACGGTGCTCGGCGATGTCGATCCCGAGCGCCTGGGTCGGGTGAACTACCATGAGCATCTCTTCCAGACGACGCCGCTGCTGCCCGGAGATGAACTCGACGACGAGCGGCTGAGCGCCGAGGAGGCCGCGTCGATGCGCGGAGCCGGCATCGACGCCATGGTCGACGCCACGCCGTGGGGGCTCGGCCGAGACCCGGAGGGGATCGCGCGCATCTCGCAGAGGACCGGCCTCGGCGTCGTCGCCACCGCGGGGTTCCACCGCGAGGCGCACTATGCGGGACGGCCCGATGTGCTCGGGCTGGCGGTCGAGACGATGACGCGTCAGTGCGTGTCCGAGCTGCTCGAAGGGCAACCAGCAGCTGACGAGAGAGCCGGCGGACCCCAGCGGATCGCCGTCGGCCCCGACGGACTCCCGGTGCGGGCGGGAATGCTGAAGGCGGGCATCGGGTACTGGTCGATCGCCGCGTTCGAACGACGCGTCCTCGAGGCCGTCGCCGCGGCCCATCGTGCGACCGGCGCCCCGATCATGGTGCACCTCGAGCACGGCACGTGCGCGCACGAGGCGCTCGACATGCTCGCGGAGCAGGGCGTCGCGGAGGAACGAGTGGTGCTCGCGCATATCGACCGCAGCCCAGACTCGATCCTCTATTCGGAGCTCGCCTCCCGCGGCGCCTTCCTCGGCTGCGACGGTGCGGCGCGGCTCAAGGACTGGCCGGAGTCGACGCTCATCGAAGCGATCGCCGGGGCCTGCTCGGCGGGGCACGCGGGCCGCGTGCTGCTCGGCGGAGACGTCGCTCGCCGCTCGCGCTATCTCGCTTACGGCGGTATGCCCGGCCTGTCGTACCTCGCGTCGCGGTTCATACCGCGATTGGCCGGACGGGTCGGAGGGGACGCGGTCCGCACCTTCCTGGAGGACAATCCGCGTCGGCTGCTGACCTGGTCGATCCGTCGACCGCTGAATGACTCCCGAGGAGGAGCAGAGGAATGACCGAGACCCCGATCATCAGGAGGGCGATGGTGACGGCCGTCGACGCGATCGAGCTTGTCGAGGTCCCGGCCCCGCAGCCGGGAGCCGGAGAGGTCTCGGTCCGCACGAGCGTCGCGGGGATCTGCGGCAGCGACCTGCATGCCGTCGCGGGGCATCACCCCTGGATGCGGATCCCCTTTCCGCCGGGGCACGAGGTCGTCGGCGTTGTCGATGCGCTCGGCGCGGGTGTGACCTCCGTGGCGGTCGGCGCGCGCGTGACCGTCGAGCCGACGCTGCCCTGCTGGGACTGCAAGCAGTGTCTGGCGAGCAATGAGAACATCTGCGAGAACCTGCGGTTCCTCGGCTGCGGGTATGCCCAGGGAGCGATCGCCGACTCGTTCACGGTGCCGGCGAACCGCCTGCATGTGCTCGACGAGTCGATGAGCGACCTCGACGCCGTGCTGATCGAGCCGCTCGCCACACCCTGTCACGCGGTGCGCCTGGCCGTTGGCGACGGATCGCTCGCCGGTCGTCCGGTTGCGGTGGTCGGCGGCGGAACCATCGGGCAGCTCACTCTTGCAGCGGTGCTCGATCGTGGGGCCGATCGCGTGGTCGTCATCGATCCGATGGCCTCCAAGCGCGAGCTCGCCCGACGACGGGGTGCGGCCGCGGCGTTCGACCCCGCCGCGGGAGACCTGGTGGAGACCGTGCTCGAGCACTTCGGCGAGACCGTGGATGTCGTGTTCGACTGCGTCGCGATCGAGGCCACAGTCGAACAGGGAGTGCGCCTTGTCGGCCGGGCCGGCACCGTCGTGATCGTGGGCGTGCCGGCACGTGATGTCGTGGTGCCGCTGCAGCTCGTGCAGGATCGGCAGATCCGCATCCAGGGTGCCGCGACCTACGTGCCCGAGGACTATACGACGGCCACGCGGATCATCGCGAGCGGAGCGGTCGCGGCCGAGGACTTCATCTCGGCCGAGTTCCCGCTCGACCAGGTCTCCGAGGCGCTCGAGGCGGCCAAGGATCCCGAAACCGTCAAGGTCGTCGTGCGCCCGTAGCGCACCGACCTGCTCCCATCCCGCGGGGACGAGTCCCCGGGCCGCCGCCGACCTCCGGTGAGGCCGGGCGGGCGCCGTCACGAGTTCCTCCCTGCTCGTGACGAGATCCCGAAGCAGGGCAGTTACTTCTCCGGCAGCAGACCCGCCACGAGCGCATCGATCACGTCGTCGGTCGGGGTGTCGGGGTCGATCGGGGTGGTCAGCCGGTCGAAGAGCAAGCCGTCGATCGCGTAGTGGAACAGGGCGATCTCCCGGCGCCCGCCCGGCAGCCCGGCCGACTCGTTGAACGCGACATCGGCGTCGAATCCTGCGCGCAGCCAAGGGCCGAGTGCGGCTGCGAGCTCGGGCCGCCTGCCGGAGTCGAGTCGCAACTCGAACAGGGCTCGGGCGACATTCGCTTCAGCGGAGAGGCGACGCACGATGTCGCGGATGTAGTCGGCGAACAGGGCGCGGCTGGGCTGCTGATCGGCTCGCCGGGCGAGATCCTCCGGTGTCGGTGCGAGCCGCTCCCCGATTCGCTCGAACAGCCCCGTGATGAGCGCGTCCCGGCTCCGGAAGTAGTTCGACGTGGTGCCTCTCGGCGCCCCGGCCTCGTCATCGATCGCGCGGTGAGTCAGGCCCCGTGACCCCTCGCGGGCGAGCACCGCGATGCCCGCATCGGCCAGCGCGCTGCGGCGTGCGTCATTCCTTGCCATGCATCAAGACTAGCGCAACCACTGCATCTGTTGTAGTCTGCAACTGCTTCACCTGTAGTGATTGGAGAAACGATGCGAGAGCTCACCTACTACGTCGCCGTCAGTCTCGACGGATACATCGCGGGCCCGAACGGCGAATTCGATGCCTTTCTCGCCGAGGGCGACCACATGGAGCCGATCTGGGAGCGCTATCGCGGCACCGCTCCGACGCGACTCGCGGAGGCGGTCGGCTTCTCGGTCGCAGACGGTCCGTTCGACACCGTGCTCATGGGGTGGAACACCTACGCGGTCGGCCTCCCCGATCATCATCTGCCGAACCCCTACGAGCATCTGCGGCAGATCGTCTTCTCCCGCTCGCACGAGGCTCCGGCCGGGAGCGGGGGCGTGCGCTTCACGGACTCCGATCCGGTGGAAACCGTGCGGGCATTGAAGCAGGAGGAGGGGAAGGGGATCTGGCTGTGCGGCGGGGGTGCGCTGGCGGCAGTGCTCGCCGACGAGATCGATCGGCTCGCGCTGAAGATCAATCCGGTCATGCTCGGCGACGGGGTTCCGCTGTTCGGGCCGAGAGCGTACGCGCCGCAGCCGTGGCAGCGCACCGGCACGCAGGCCTTCGGCTCGGGCGTGATCCTCGCGGAGTACGCTCGGTCCTGACGAGGCTCCTCGGGGCGGGAGCGCAGGGGCGGGGGCAGACCGAGCCCTGCCGGACCGTGCTGCGCGCCCGTCGAGATCTCCCCGATTCCACCGGGCGAAGCGGCGGTCCGCGTACTAGTCTGAAGGGGTGAGTGGAACCGCCCCGATCGTCGTCGCGCCGGATTCGTTGAAGGGGAGCTGCTCCTCTCCGGAGGCCGCGAGTGCCCTCGCCCGAGGCGTGTCCTCGGTGTTCGGCGAGGCCGTCGAGATCCGCGAACTGCCGATGGCGGACGGGGGAGAGGGCACCCTCGACGCGCTCGTCGCAGCCTGGGGCGGTCGCGTCGAAACCGTCGCCACCACCGACGCCCTGGGCAGGCCGTGCACGGGCAGGATCGGGTTCGGCGCCAGCTCGGCAGCCACCGTCAGCGCCATCATCGAGACCGCCGACGCGAACGGCCTGCCGGCGGTGTCGGATCGGCCCCTGCAGCCGCTCGACGCGGATTCGTACGGCGTCGGCACGCTGATCGTCGCGGCGCTCGACGCCGGAGCCGAGGAGCTCCTGCTCTGCCTCGGCGGCTCGGCGACGAACGACGGCGGGGCGGGGATGCTCCGTGCGCTCGGGGCGCGGCTTCTCGACGCCGAGGGGCGAGCGATCGAGCCCGGGGCAAGAGGGCTCGCCCGGCTCCACGAGGTCGAGCTGAGCGGACTCGATCCTCGAGCGGAGCGCCTCACCTGGCGCATCGCGTGCGACGTGGACAACCCGCTGCTCGGGGCTCGCGGTGCGGCCGCGGTGTTCGGCCCCCAGAAGGGCGCGACACCCGACGACGTCGAGCGCATCGACCGGGGGCTCGAACGTCTGCTGCTCGCGCTGGCCGGGGCGACGGGCGCACCGGCCGACGCGCTCCGGGCGCAGGAGGGCCTCGGCGCGGCGGGCGGTCTCTCGCTCGGGCCGCTCAGCATCTTCGGCGCGCAGCTGATGCCGGGCGCCCGGCTCGTGAGCGAGGCGATCGGGCTGCGCGACGCGCTCCGGGGCGCAGCCTTCGCGATCACGGGGGAGGGGCGGCTCGACTCGCAGTCGGTCGACGGCAAGGTGGTGTCCCAGGTGCTCGCGGACGCCGAGCCCGGCACCCCGGTCTTCGTGATCGCGGGATCGGTCGGCCTCACCGCGGCCGAGTGCCGCGAGGCCGGAGTCGCCGCGGCGTTCTCGCTCGCGCAGGGACCCGCCGAGTTGTCCGAGCTGCAGGCCGGAGCCGTAGGGCTGCTCGAAGAGGCCGCGGCTCAGCTGGCCGGTGTGCTCGCGGGACCCCGCCACGCCGCCGTGGCGGCGAGCGAGCTCGCGCCGATGACGACCAGGATCAGCACCGCGCTTCCCGGCCAGCCGAACGAGCTGTAGACCGGAGCCCCGGCGACCCCGGCGACCGTGCCGCCCAGGTAGTAGGACGTGAGGTAGATGCCGACCGCGGCCGATGTGAATCGGCGCGCGTGGCGTCCCGTGAATCCCGTGGCGCAGGACTGCCCGGCGAACACCGCGATGCACGAGCAGGCCAGCCCGGCGACGACCGCCGCGGTCGAGGGGATGAGCGTCAGAGCGATGCCGGCCGCGCCGAGGATCGCGGCGAGCCAGAAGGCGGTCAGCGTTCCGAACCGCTGCACCGCGGCGCCGACGAAGGGCGTCAGCACGGCGGGGGCCAGGAAGACGACGAACACCAGGCCCACCTGCATCGCCGAGAGGCCGAAGGGATCCTCCATCAGATGGAGGGATCCGAAGGTGAAGGAGACGACCTGCTGGAACAGCAGTGCGGCGCCGACGAAGCACGTGGCGAGCATCCGCCAATCGCGCAGGTGGGCCCCGGCCCCGCGCAATCCCGACAGCAGCGAGTCCGACGGCGTGAAGCGGGACTCGCGGGGGAGCCACAGCCAGGTCGCGATCAGCACGGCGGCGAGCAGCGCCGAGGCGAAGACGAAGGTGAGGCGCCAGCTCCCGAAGGCGTCGAGCACCGCACCCGAGAGGAGACGTCCCGCGAAGCCGCCGAAGGCGGTGCCGGCGACGTAGACCCCGTTCAGAGCTGAGGTCTTCGCGGGCTCTGTCTCCTCCGCGACGTAGGCGATGGCGACGGCGAACACGAACGGCGTCGCGAGGCCCTGCACCACGCGGAAGGCGAGCAGCCACGCGAATCCGGGTGCGATCGCGCAGCACAGCGTGGCGACGGCCATGGCGGCGATGGCCGCGAGCATCACCCGCTTCCGCCCGAGCCGATCCGATATCGAACCCGCCACGGGGGCGAGGATCGCGACGCCCAGCGTCGTGGCGCTGATCGTCCACGCGGCCGAAGCGCCGTCCACCCGAGCCCATCCGGACAGCTCGGTCAGGATGGGCTGGGTGGAGTAGAGGTTGAGCAGGGCGGCGGTTCCGAGTAGGAACACCGCGATCCAGGGTCCCGGCCGACGCAGGGTCTCACCGGTCAGCGCACCGACGGCCATTCCGCGATCAGGCCTGCGCGATGCGCGCCGCGATCGCCGCTCCGAGCTCTGCGGTCGTGGCCTGGCCGCCGAGATCGGGGGTTAGCGTCCCGCGCTCGGCCCCGGTCTCGAGCACGTGCTCGATGGCGGCGAGGATCGCGGCTCCCGCCTCGGCCTCGCCGAAATGCTCGAGCATCATCGCGCCCGACCAGATCTGGCCGATCGGGTTCGCGATACCCTGCCCCGCGATGTCGGGCGCCGATCCGTGCACCGGTTCGAAGAGGCTCGGGAAATCGCCCTCGGGGTTGATGTTCGCGCTCGGGGCCACGCCGATCGTGCCGGTGCAGGCCGGTCCGAGGTCGGACAGGATGTCGCCGAACAGGTTGCTCGCGACGACCACGTCGAACCAGTCGGGGTGCAGCACGAAGTTGGCCGTGAGGATGTCGATGTGGAACTGGTCCTGCCGCACCTCGGGGAAGCGCTCGGCCGCTACTCTCACCCGCTCGTCCCAGTACGGCATCGAGATCGAGATGCCGTTGCTCTTCGTCGCCGAGGTGAGGTGCTTCCCGGGTCGTCTGGCCGCGAGCTCGAACGCGTAGTTCAGCACACGATCGACGCCCACCCGGGTCATCACGGTCTCCTGGAGCACCAGCTCCCGGTCGGTCCCCTCGAACATGCGGCCGCCGATCGACGAGTACTCGCCCTCGGTGTTCTCGCGCACGACGTAGAAGTCGACGTCGCCGGGCTCGCGGCCCGCGAGGGGGCTCTTGACGCCGGGAAGCAGGCGGCAGGGGCGCAGATTGATGTACTGGTCGAACGAGCGCCGGAACTGCAGCAGACTGCCCCAGAGCGACACGTGATCCGGCACCACCTCCGGCCAGCCGACCGCGCCGAAGAAGATCGCGTCGAACGGGCGGAGCTGCTCGAACCAGTCCTCCGGGAGCATCGTGCCGTGCTCGAGGTAGTAGTCCGCGCTGGCGAAGTCGAAGTGCGTGAACTCGAGCGCGAGGTCGAAGCGCGCTGCCGCGGCCTCCAGGGCGCGCAGGCCCTCGGGCATGACCTCCTTGCCGATGCCGTCTCCGGCGATCACGGCGATGCGTGTGAACGTGGTCATTCGTGTCTTCCTTCTCTGATGCGTCCGTGCGTCTCCGATGCGCCTCCGGCGGCGGCGCACGAGGGGTGAGTGCTGGATCGGAGGCGGGGCGATCCCGCCGTGAGCGCGGCAGTCAGGGCTGCAGCATGTCCCGCACCTCCGGGTAGTGGCAGGCGACTGCGCCGTCGCCGTCGGTGTCGCCGAGCAGCGCCGGCGTCTCCGTCGCGCACAGCTCCGTCGCCTTCCAGCAGCGGGTCCTGAAGCGGCAGCCGCTGGGCGGGTGGACCGGGCTCGGCACGTCCCCCTGCAGCATGATCCGCTCGCGGCTGCGCTCGAGTCGAGGATCGGGGATCGGCACCGCGGAGAGCAGCGCCTGCGTGTACGGGTGCCTCGGGCGTGAGAACAGCTCGTTCACCGGGGCCGATTCGACGATGCGGCCGAGGTACATCACGGCGACGTGGTCGCTGAGGTGGCGCACGACCGAGAGATCGTGCGCGATGAACACGTAGCTCAAGCCGAGCCTCCGCTGCAGCTCTCGGAGCATGTTGAGCACCCCCGCCTGCACACTCACGTCGAGGGCGCTGACGGGCTCGTCGAGCACGAGCACCTCCGGCTCCACCGCGAGTGCGCGCGCGATCCCGATGCGCTGGCGCTGACCGCCCGAGAACTCGTGCGGGTACCGGCTCGCGTACTCCGGACGGAGCCCGACGATCTCGAGCAGCTCGCGGACGCGCTCCTCCCGCCTCTCGCGGTGGAGCCCGTGGATCTCCAGCGGTTCGCTGAGGATCGACCGGATCGTCATTCGAGGATCGAGCGAGGCGTAGGGATCCTGGAAGACCATCTGGATCTTGCGACGGGTCTCGCGCAGCTTCGATCCGGTCGCCTCCTCGATGGGCTCGCCGTCGAGGAGGATGGTGCCGCTGTCGATGTCGTGCAGCCGCACGAGCGACCGTCCCAGCGTGCTCTTCCCGCAGCCGGACTCGCCGACGATCCCGAGCGTCGTGCCCCGCTCCAGCTTCAGGCTCACCTCGGAGATCGCGTGCACGGTTCCCGTGCGCCGGCGGAACACGCCGGTGCGCACCGGATACTCCTTCACCAGATCTGAGACTTCGAGTGCGTAGCTCATGATGCACCTCCGTGACGTGCCTCGCGTACCGCCTCGAGCCGGAGGCAGGCGGCGGAGTGGAGTGGCGAGATCTCGGAGACGGGAATGTCATCCACGTCGCAGAGGCCGGCGACGGCCCAGGCGCAGCGGGGTGAGAAGCGGCAGCCGGCGGGGAGATCCGTGGGTTTGGGCGGCATCCCCGGGATCGAGAACAGCTCCGAGCCGGTCTGCTGGTCGACGCGCGGCATGGAGTCGAGCAGCCCGATCGTGTAGGGATGGGCCGTCTCGTAGAAGATCGGTTCGACCGGCGCCTGCTCCACCATCTTGCCCGCGTACATCACGAGCACCCGGTCGGCGAGTCCGGCCACGACTCCGAGGTCGTGCGTGATCAAGAGCATGGCCGATCCCGTGCGCTCCTGGATGCGCCGCAGCACATCGAGCACCTGGGCCTGCACCGTGACGTCGAGAGCCGTCGTGGGTTCGTCGGCGATCAGCACGTCGGGGTCGTTCGCGATGCTCATCGCGATCATGATGCGCTGGCGCATGCCGCCCGAGAACTCGTGCGGGAACTGGTCGACGCGCTGCTCGGGGGAGGGGATGCCGACGGTGTCGAGCAACTCGACGGCGCGTGCCCGGAGCCGGGATCTGCTCGCGCGTCCGTCGTGCACGCGCACCGCCTCCATCAGCTGCTCGCCGACGGTGTGCACCGGGTTGAGCGCGGCGAGCGCGTCCTGGAAAATCATGGCGATGCGTCGGCCGCGAAGCGTCTGCAGATCGTGCTCGCTCTTGCCGAGCAGCTCCTCGCCCCGCAGGCGGATGGAGCCGGAGACCTGGGCGGCTTTGGGCAGCAGGCCCATGACCGCCATCGAGGTGACGCTCTTGCCGGATCCGGATTCCCCGACGACGCCGAGGGTCTCGCCGGGCAGCAGCTGGAAGCTCAGGCCGTCGACGGAGGTGACGAGGCCCGAGTCGCTGCGGAACCGCACACGGAGGTCTTCGACCTCGAGCACGGGAGCCGGGGTATCTGACATGCGAATCGTCCTTCCTCAGTGCTTCGCGTGGGGGTCGAAGGCGTCGCGAAGACCGTCGCCGATGAAGTTCACGGCGAGCACGGTCACCAGGATGAACACGCCGGGGAAGATCAGCAGGTGCATCGCCGGAGTGCCCAGGAGGCCCGAGGCCTGGCTCAGCATGTTGCCCCAGCTCGACTCGGGCGGCTGCACCCCGAACCCGAGGAAGCTCAGCGTGGATTCGGTGATGATCGCCGCGGCCACCGCGAGCGAGACGTTGACGGCGATCACGCCCGCGAGATTCGGCACCATGTGCTTGATCAGGATGCGCGGGGTCGACGCGCCGAGCACGATGGCGGCATCGACGAACTCCTTCTCCCGGAGCGAGAGCACCTGCGAACGCGCGACGCGGGCGATCACCGTCCATCCGAGCGCGCTCAACACGAAGACGATCGTGATGGGCGAGGATCCGAGGCCGCGCAGCGCGAGCGCGAGCACGGCGATCGCGGGCACGATCAGGAAGAGATCGACCAGTCGCATGATGACCTCGTCCGCCCAACCGCCGAGGTAGCCGGCGAGCGAACCGAGCACCACGCCGACGAGGGTCGACAGGACGCCGACGCCGAGCCCGACCGAAAGCGACACCCGCCCGGCGAACAGCAGGCGGCTCAGGAAGTCCCGCCCGAGATCGTCGGTGCCGAGCCAGTGCTCTGCGCTCGGCCCGGTGGCGCCGAGCAGCAGGTCCTGCTGGTTGTCGCTGTACGGGGCGATCCAGGGAGCGCCGTAGCAGAGCACGGCGAGGAGCGCGATCACGACGAGCCCGGTGACGGCGAGGCGGTGCCTGAAGAAGCGCCGGCGGGTGAGCGCCCACTGGGACCGCGAGGTCTCGGCGGCGATGGGAATCACTGTGGTGCGCGGTCTGATCATCGGAGCTTCACTCTCGGGTCGAGGAATGCGTAGCTGAGGTCGGCCAGCAGATTGAACAGGATGATGGCGAGCGCGACCACCGCCATCCAGGGGAGCAGCACGTACACGTCACCCGCGAGGAGCGAGTCGAGCAGCAGCTTTCCCATGCCGGGGATGGAGAAGATCTGCTCCGTCACCACGAGGCCGCCGAAGAGCACACCGGCGTCGAGCAGCACGACGGTGATGAACGGAGCGAGCGAGTTGCGCAGCGCATGACGCATGATCACCTGCCTGCGCGGGACGCCCTTCGCGCGTGCGGTGCGCACGTAGTCGCTCGAGAGCGCGTCGAGCATGGATGCACGGCCGAAGCGACTCCAGCTGGCGATGAGCGTGATCGACAGGGTGGCCACCGGCAGCACGAGGTGTCTCAGGTAGTCGAGATTCAATCCGGATTCTCCGACCGAGTGCAGGCCGACGAAGTAGAGCGGTGGTTCGCTCGCGCCCAGCGACTGCACCGGCCAGACGCCGAAGATCTGGATCAGCAGCAGGCCGAACCAGAATGCTGGAAGCGCGATGCCGAGGTAGGAGGCTCCGGTGAGCACGTAGTCGCCCAGCCGGTACTGGTTCACCGCCGAGTAGGTGCCCACCGCGAGCGCGATGAGCGATCCGATCAGGATGCCCCAGAATATGAGCTGCACCGTGGGCCAGGCGGCATTGCCGATCATCTGCATGACGTCGCCGCCGGTGCGGGTGCTGACGCCCCAGCTGCCGGAGACGAGGCCGCCCAGCCAGAGGAAGTACTGCTCGGGGATGGAGCGGTCGAGTCCCAGCCGTTCGATCTCCCGCGCGACCACCGTCGGATCCTGCGATTGACGCAGCTTGGCGAGCGGGTCGAATGCGAGGCGCACGGCCCAGAAGAGCAGGAACGAACCGACGAGGACGACCGGGACCGAGTAGAGGAGGCGACGCAGTGCGTATGCGATCATGGCTCTGCGTCACCTCCTCGGCTCTGCACCGCTCGGCTGCGAGTCAGCCAACGGTCCATTTCTCCAGGTTCCAGAACGGTCCCTCAGACGGGTTGATCTGGAGGGGGCCGCCGATCCTGTCATTGGTCATGAGGATATTCGGCACGGTGGCGACGGGGATGCCGGGAATGTTCTCGGCGATCAGCTTCTCCGCGGCGAGCGAGGCCTCCACGCGGGTGTCCCGATCGACGCTCTGCTCGACGGTGGCGAGGAGCTCGTCCAGGCCGGGGATGTCGGTGCGCACGAAGTTGATGCCCGAGTAGCCGTTCTGCTCGCTCGGAATCGCGGTGGAGGTGAAGGAGGCCGCGAGCGTGGGCTCGGGGATCGTGTCGATGATCGTCCAGAGGCCCAGCTCGAAGTCGCCCTGAGGCGCGAGCGTCGAGAAGATCTCCGCACCGGTGGAGTTCGCGATCGTCATCTTGAAACCGGCCTCTTCGAGCTGCGCCTGCAGCACCTGCTCGGTGAGCTCACGGCGCTTGTTGCCCGCGTGCGAGGTGATGCGGAACTCGGCGGCCTGACCGGCCTTCTCCCAGACGCCGGAGCCGTTCTTGGCCCAGCCGTCGCCCGTCATGAGCTCGTCGACCTTGTCGAGATCCCGCGTGTAGCGGGAGAAGTCGTCCGAGGCGAACGAGGAGTTGAGCGGCGACAGGAAGCTCTGCTGCGCCTCGGTGACGCCGAGCTTGCCGTAGAGCCGTTCGACGATCGCCGGACGGTCGATCGAGTAGGCCAGCGCCTGACGCGTGACGACGCTGTCGAACGGGAACGCCTCGTTGTTGATCCAGATCGCCTCGAGGTTGCCCGTATCCGGGTCGACTTCGATGTTCGTGTTGGGCACGCCGGCCTCGATCTGGCTGAGCGCGTCGAGCTGCGGCGTCGGATACAGTGCCTGCACCTGGCCGCTCTTGAGCGCCTGGAAAGCGGCCGCGGTGTCGGTGATGAACTGGAAGGTGACCTTCTCGAGCTGCGGCTTCTCGCCCCAGTAGTTCTCGTTCGGCACGAGCGTGACGGAGGTGCCGCGCACCCACGAGTCGATCTTCCACGGACCGCCCGAGAACTCGTATCCGTCGCTCATGATCGCGGCGCGGTCCTCGCCGTCGAGGATATGGCTGGGCAGCAGGGAGTAGTCGCCGCTGAACAGGCTGCGCCACAGCCCGTACTCCGAACTCATCGTGACCACCGCCGTCTTCTCGTCGGGCGCCTCGACGGATTCGATGAGCGAGTATCCGGTCTTGTCGAAGATATCGTCGCCGTCGCGGATCTGCAGCGCGGTGTAGACGAAGTCCTCACCGGAGATCGGTTCCCCGTCCGACCACACGGCCTCGGGGTTGATGCGATACGTGATGATCTGCTTGCCGTCGGTGAGTTCGACCTCCGGTTCGCCGGCGAGCACGTCGGAGGCGACGAGCTGCCAGCCCTCGGCCGTCTCCCTCGTGTCGAACGCGCTCGGCAGTGTCGGCGTGCGCATGGTGTACGAACCCCAGATGTTGCCAGCACAGGTGGCGATCCAGTCGGCGCAGTCCGGCTCCTGCTCGGCGCCGATCACGATCTGGCCGCCACTGCCACTGCCGCTACCGCCGTCGGAAGCGGGCTGGCCGGCGCAGCCGCTGATTCCGAGTGCGAGTACGGCTGCCGCAGGCAGCAATGCTCGCTTCCATCGGGCGAGAGAGGAGCCCGGTGTCCGGGTGAAACTCGTCATTGCAGTTCCTTCCTTCGGTGAAGACAGTGCGCTTCGGAATCTACGAGCAGGCCGCTTTGCAGGCTCGCAGATCTCACGGTAGCGCCACTCGGCCACGATAGCAATACTTATCGTCAATCTCCGTGACTATGTAATCGACTTGAAATGTTGAGTTGCGAGATAGGGTGTATTCCACGACCTCTACCACAGGCGAGGAGTCAAGTGACCAAGCAGAACGCACCGGACGCGACAGAGGCGACCGCCGAGCCTGTCGCGCCCGTCAGGACCCGAAGAAAGCGCGACTCGCTCAATCGCGAGGTGATCCTCGAAGCCGCCGAGAAGATCGCCGTGCGCGACGGCGTGGAGAGCCTGACCTTCCAAGCGCTCGGCGCAGAACTCAGCGCGCACCCGACTTCGATGTACCGCCACTTCCGCGACAAGGACGAGCTCATGCTCGCCCTCATCGACTCGCTGCGGGATCGCTCCTACCTTGGGGCGCTCGTGCCGACCGGCGACTGGCGCGACGACCTGCGTCTCGCGGCGAGAGTCGTGCACGAGCACTACCTCCGGTACCCGCTCTTCGCGCAGCTCATGGCAGCGCGCACGACCCGGCGCCCGCGAGAGTTCGCCAACATGGAGTACATCATGCGGGCGCTGCTCGAGGCCGGCTTCGAGCCGGAGGAGGCGCTGCGCTATCAGCGCGTGTTCGGCAACTACGTGCGAGCCCTGTCGAGCATCGAGTCCGCGGCCCACGCGCTGCCGGAGGAGGTGCAGCGAGAGGACGACCTGGCCTGGCGCCTGCGCTACGAGCAGCTCGATCCCGAGGAGTTCCCGGCGATCACCTCGGCGGGCGGACCGCCGCTCCGGATCGGCGACGCGGGCACCTTCGACCTCGGTCTCGAGCTGCTGCTCGAGGGGCTGGAGGCGCGAGCCGAGGCGGCGAGAGCGCAGCGCGCGACCGGATGACGGTGGCGCCGGGGCGCCCACCATCTCTCTCGGGGAATTCGAGGCCGCTGCGCTGCACTATCACCGCAATAGTGCAGCGCAGCGGCCTCGAATTCGAGAGCGGGGTGAGCGGGGAGCCCCGCGGTGAGACGCGCGCCCGCGACCATCCCCGGTACCGGTGAATCCAGGCTATGCCTCGGTCGACCAGCGCCTCCCGGCGAGCGCCAGATCGGCCAGCTCGAGCATCCGATGCTGCCAGGCCTCCTCGACTGCGAGCCCGCTGGGCTCGTGACCCGCGTCGAACCAATCGAGCAGCACATCCCCGCCGGCCTCCCGCAAGCGGTCGGCGTAGTTCTGCGCCTGCACGGGCGGGGTGCGGGTGTCGCGAGCACCCTGGCAGAGCCAGGCCGATCCTCGTACCTCGGAGACGTAGCTGATCGCCGAGATCTTGGCGCAGGCCTCCTCGAAGGTGAGTTCGCTGTTCGAGAGCACGTTCTGCCACACCGGCCGGAGTGCGGCATTCATGTCGGCGAACGCCGCCTCCCAGTCGGCCATCGCGACGAAGGCGAAACCGCCCGCGAACATCTCGGGCAGCCGTCCGAGCGAGAGCAGCGTGAGGTGCCCTCCGTAGGAAGGCCCGGAGATGAACGTCGACTCGGGTGCGGCGACGCCCAGCTCGCGAAGGCGGAGCACGCCCGCCCGCAGATCGGCGATCTCGCGGTCGCCGTGCCCGACCCAGAAGCCCTCGCGGAAGTCCCGGCCGAACAGCACCGAGCCGCGGTAGTTGATCGCGGCCACGGCGAAGCCCTCCGCGAGCCAGGCCTGCGCTGCGGGATCGTAGCCGTCGCTGGTCACGAGATTCGGCCCGCCGTGGATGATCAGCACGGTTCCGCGGGCCTCGCCCCTCGGCAACGCCCACCACAGCTGCACCGGGGTGCCGTCCTCGCTCGTCACCATCTCCGAGGTGAAGGGGATCCCCTCGGGCACGTCCGCCGGCTCGATGACGGTGCGGACTGCGCCGTCGATCGCGATCTCCACGACCGAGGCGGGTCGGTGCCAGGCCTGCTCCACCGAGAGCACGCGGCCGTCCTGGCCGAGGTACGACTGCGAGTAGTAGCTGAGCTCCGAGGCGACATCCGGCTGGGCGTAGCTGCCGGATCCCTCGCGCGCGACGCGAGCCTCGCCCGTGTCGGTATCGAGCACCAGGAGGCGCTGGATCCCCTCGTGGGTGTGCAGGAGGAGCACGCGAGAGGCCTGCGGGGACCAGTCGAGCGGATGCAGGTCTCCGGGGAACTCGGGCAGCGCGAAGTCGACCCGGTCGCCGTCGAGGGGAGACCAGATCGCCGGTCGTGCGTAGCCGCTCCGCTCGGTCGAGAGCAGCACCCGCTGATCGTGGGCGAGCGGGGAGAACCTCACCGCGCGCACCGGCCCGCCGGCTTCGGTGTCGTCGCACACCGCGATGACCGCTCCGGTCGAGGTATCGATGCAGGTGACCGCGGTGCGGCGCCAGCCGGGATTGTGGTCGGTCGTGTCGACGGTCGCCACCGCGCCGTCGGCCGAGATGCGGCCCCACCAGCTCTCGTTCCTCGAGCTCCAGATCGTGCGAGGCGCGCCCCAGGGCGAGGCGGGTACGACCACCAGGTGGAAGCCGTCGTCGTCGACGGTCGTCGCGAGGAAGGCCAAGCCGTCCGCCGACAGATCCATGCCGCGAACGACGTAGGGCGCGTATCCGGGCGTCAGCTCGACGAGCTCCTCGCCCGTCGTCGACAGGGCGACGAGCCCGCCCACCTCGGAACCGCCGTCGTCGCTCAGGGTGACGACCCACTCGCCGTCGCGGGTGAGCAGCGCGTCGTAGCCGAGTTCGTAGGGCAGCTCGGGCGACCAGCGGGCCTCGCCGCCGGCGGGATCCGACCGCCAGATCCGACCGCGCGAGTCCGCGGGCTGGTTCTCGATGACGAGCGCGGTGTCGGCGTCGCCGGCCACCGGACGCACCGTCATCAGCTGCGGTGTGCGGAACCGCAGCACCCAGTCGGGTTCGCCCGCTGCGCGCGTCGTCTCGGAGGTCTCTTCAGTCACTGTGTGCTCCAATCTGCCACGGCTCCGTGGCGTGTGTAGGTCGCCTCGCCCACGGTTCTGAGGCGCTCGATGAGTCCTGCGGCGAGTTTCGAGCGCTCGACGATCGACTCCAGCCGCACCCACTCGTGCGGTGCGTGCGCCCCGTCGCCGAGCGGACCGAGGCCGTCGAGCGTGGCGACCCCGAGACCGGCCGTGAAGTTGCCGTCCGAGCCGCCGCCCACGGCTGCGGCCTCGAGCGGAGGAAGCCCCAGCTCGTCGGCGACCGCGGCCGCGAGCTCGAAGAGCGGCTGCGCGTACTCCCGCTGCATCGGGGGCCGATTGATCCCCCCTGTGAGCGAGAGTGTCACGCTCGGGTCGACGGGTGCGAGGGCCCGCATGAAGTCGTCGACGCGATGCAGCTCTTCGAGGCTCCACGCGCGAACATCGACCCCGGCCTCGGCGAGATCCGGCACGGTGTTCACTGTGGTGCCGGAGTGCAGCACCGTCGGCGTGACGTTCGTTCCGAGCTCGGGATCCGGGGCCTTGATGATCTCCAGCACCTGGCGCGACATCTCGATGAGCGCGTTCGCACCGAGCTCCGGCTCGAGGCCCGCATGGGCGGCGCGGCCGTGCGCGCGAAGCCGATAGATGCTCGCGCCCCGTCTCGCCACCTTGAGCGCTCCGTCGAGGCTCGGCTCGAAAATCAGCACGGCGCGCGAGCGCAGGGCGGCCTCCTCGATCAGCGCGCGCGAGGTGGTCGAGCCGGTCTCCTCGTCCGCGGTGAGGAGCAGTGCGACGTCGTCGAGCGATTCGAGCCGCTCGAGCGCGCCGATCGCGGCGACCGTGCCCGCCTTCATGTCGAAGGTTCCGGGACCGGACGCCCGGCCGTCGCTCACCCGGAACGGCATGGCGTCCAGGGTGCCGAGCGGCCAGACCGTATCGAGATGACCGAGAATCAGCACGCCCCCCTCCCGGACGGCGGGCCAGTAGAGGTGGCTGACGCCGTCGATCTTCCGCAGCTCGCCGGACCGGCCGAACAGCGGCGAAGCCCAGGCGTCGATCAGGCGGAAGCACGCGGCGATCCCGGCGCGGTGCCCCGTCGGGGACTCGGTCTCGACGAGTTCGCGCAGCCGCGACTCGGCGAGGATGACGTCTGCGCTCATTCGGGTGCTCCTCGGTCGGCGGCGGGTCGGGGAGCGCCGTCGGCGGCTCCCGAGAAGAAGGCGGCGAGCTCGTCCGCGACCTCGTCGGGGACCTCCTCGGCGAGGTAGTGATCCGAGTGGAGGGCGCGTCCGCGCACGGAGGCCGCGCACCGTCGCCACACCTCCAGCACGTCGAAGTTCTTGCCGACGTACCCCTCCGAGCCCCAGAGCGCGAGCAGCGGCGCCTCGACGAGCCGACCGCGGTCGCGATCCTCGCGGTCGTGCTCGAGGTCGATCGACGCCGCCGACTGGTAGTCCGCCGTGGAGGCCTCGATCGCCCCCGGGCTCAGGAAGCAGCGCTCGTACTCGGCGTAGGCGTTGTCGTCGATCGGCCGGCCTCCGGCGTTCCGACCGTCGAATCGGCTCCGCAGCCAGGTGGTCGGATCCGCGGCGAGCAGGCGCTCGGGTACCCCGTTGCGCAGCGCGAGGAAGAACCAGTGGAAGTAGGAGGACGCCATGGCGCGATCGACGTGCTCGAACATGTGCAGAGTCGGCACGATATCGAGCACCGCGATGCGCTCGACCGCCTCGGGTGCGTCGAGGGCCATGCGGTGAGCCACCCGTCCGCCCCGGTCGTGGCCGGCGACCCCGAAGCGTTCGAAACCGAGCGACCGCATGAGCGCGAGCTGATCCGCGGCCATGCTGCGCTTGGAGTAGGTGCTGCCGTCGGACGCGGGCTGCGGCTTGCCGGAATCTCCGTATCCGCGGAGGTCCGCGAGCACGACGGTGTGATGCTCCGCGAGCCGCGGGGCGACCAGGTGCCACATGCGTCTGGTCTGCGGGTACCCGTGCAGGAGCAGCAGGGGAGACCCCGACCCTCCGACCGTCGCCGTGATCGCCAGATCATCGTGGTAGAAGCGGAGCGGTTCGAAATCCGCGGTGATCGTCATCGACCCTCCCTGATAACAAGCTTTGTAGTCAATTACATAGACTAACTCATTGCGCGCGAGAAATGCAGGTGCGTCTCGAGTTTTCTCGGAGCGGTCTCGGCATCGAGGTCAGGCAGGGCCGGGTTGGGTCGGGCGGAGCCGGGCGGCATCCGGCAGGGCCGGGCCAGGCCGGGTGAGGCAGGGCCGGGCAGCGCAGGCCGGATCCGGCAGGGCCGCGCGGGCCGGGTCCTGCAAGGACGAGGCCGGAGAGGATCGGGCGGGCTCCGGCAGCGACGCGGCGCTACGGGAGCCGGCCCGTCGCGAGAGCGCTCACGCGAGCAGCATGGCTCGCGCCGGAGACTCGAGGAGATCGCCGACGATCTTCAGGAAGCGCGAGCTCTCGGCGCCGTCGATGACGCGGTGATCGAACGACAGGCTGAGCGTCAGCACATCGCGCAGCTCGATGCCGCCACGATGCTCCCACGGCCGACGCCGAACCGCGCCCACCGCGAGGATGCCCGCCTGGCCGGGAGGCAGGATTGGCGTGCCGGTATCGACGCCGAACACGCCGACGTTCGTGATCGAGAACGTGCCGCCGGCGAGGCTCTGCGGGGTCGTCTTCCCGGATCGCGCCGCTGCGGTCAGATCCCGCAGCTCGTCGGCCAGCTCCGTGAGCGACAAGCGGTCCGCGCCGTGGATGTTCGGCAGCAGCAGCCCGCGGTCGGTCGCCGCCGCGATGCCGAGGTCCACGGAGTCGAACTGCAGGATCTCACCCGCGTCGCCGTCCCACCGCGCGTTGACCTCGGGAACCTCCCGCAGCGCGAGGCACACCGCCCTGGCGACCACGGCGAGCAGCCCGATCCGATGCTCGGAGACCGTTCGGTCGGCGCCGAGCGAGGAGATGAACTCCGTGGACCCGGTCGCGTCGACCGTGTAGAACACCGTCGCCTGCGGGGCCGTGAACGCGCTCTGCACCATGGCTTCCGCGGTGTGCTTGCGCACTCCTGTCACCGGGATCCGGATCGTCCCGTCCGGCTGCGCGGTCGCGGTCGACGGCGTGGAGTCCTCGTGGTCGGAGCGAGGCGGGGCGCCCGCGCCGACGTGGCGGTCCACATCATCGCGGGTGATGAGCCGATCGCCGACGGAGTCCGCGATCGCTGCGAGATCGACCCCGCTGCGGCGCGCGTAGACGCGAACCGGCGGTGTGGCCCGCGGGCGGCGCCGCCGTTCGGGCTCGCCGGCCGGGGCGTGCGCAGGCGCCGGTGCGGCACTCCGGATGCGTCTGCGCCGAGCGGGGCGCACCGACGTCGTGGCGGCCGCCCCGTACCCGACGAGCGTGGGCTCGGGTGCCGCGTCCGCGGTGCCGTCCGCCGTGCCGTCCCCCGAGTCCGCCGCACGCGGGGATGAGCCCTCCGGCCCGGTGCCGACCGCCCCGTCATCCGCGCCCTCGACCTCGAACGAGATCAGTGGCGAACCGACCTCCACGGTGTCGCCGACCTGGGCGTGCAGCCGCGCCGCGATGCCGGCGTGGGGAGACGGGATCTCGACGATCGCCTTCGCGGTCTCCATCTCGGCCAGCGGCTGATTCAGGGCGACCGCGTCGCCCGCCTCGACGAACCACTGCACGACCCTCGCCTCGACGAGCCCTTCGCCGAGGTCGGGGAGCAGGAAGACGGTGCTCATCGGTCCGCTCCCGTCTGCTCGCCCAGCGGCACCATGACCTGATCCACCGCGTGCAGAATGCGGTCGAGGTCGGGCAGGTGGTGCTTCTCGAGCTTCGCCGGCGGGTACGGGATATCGTGACCCGTCACTCGGCGCGGCGCCGCCTCGAGGTATTCGAAGTCGCGTTCGACGATGGAGGCGATGAGTTCTGCGGCGGGGCCCGCCTCTCGAGAGGCCTCGTGCACGACTACCACACGGCCGGTGCGCGAGACGGAATCCGAGATGGTGTCGTAATCCACCGGGGAGAGCGAACGGAGGTCGATGACCTCGATCGAGATCCCCTCATCGGCAGCCGCCACCGCGGCGTCGAGGGCGGTGGGGACGAGCGCGCCGTACGCGAGCAGCGTGACGTCGCCGCCTGTTCGCAGCACCCTCGCCGTGTCCGTCGCGGGGAGCTCCGCGATGCTGCGATGCGTCGTCGCGGGACTCTTCGAGTGGTAGAGGCGCTTCGGCTCGAGGAAGACGACCGGGTCGTCCGAGGCGATCGCCCGGCGCAGTGCATCGTAGGCGTCCTGCCCGTTCGAGACCACCACCACCCGCAGACCGGCGGTGTGCATGAAGTACGCCTCGGGAGACTCGGAGTGATGCTCCGCGGCTCCGATGCCGCCCGCCCAGGGGATCCGCACGGTCACCGGCATCTTCACACGCCCGCGGGTGCGCGCGTGCAGCTTCGCGAGCTGCGACACGATCTGGTCGAAGGCCGGGTACACGAAACCGTCGAACTGGATCTCGACGACCGGCCGGAACCCGCGGAACGCGAGCCCGATCGCGGTGCCGACGATGCCGGACTCGGCGAGCGGGGTGTCGATGACCCGCCGCTCACCGAACTCCTCGAGCAGGCCGTCCGTGATCCTGAATACGCCGCCGAGCTTGCCGATGTCCTCGCCGAGCAGCACCACCCGGTCGTCTTCCCGCAGCGCGTCGCGCAGGGCGGCGGTGAGCGCCTTCGCGACGGTCGTCGTCTCCGTCATTGGTCATCCTCCGGTTCGAAACTCGAGAGATAGGCGGCGTAGGCATCGCGCTGCCGGGCGAGCTCGCGGTGGGGCTCCGCGTAGACGTGGTCGAAGAGCGACAGGGGCGGCGGGGTCTCCATCGAGATGCAGGCGGCGCGCATGTCCATGGCCAGCTGCTCGCCGTCGGCGAGGATCTGCCGGTGCTGATCGTCGTCTAGCGCGTCGATCTCGCGCAGGTGCGTCTCGAGCCGGAGCAGGGGGTCGCGGCGGGTCCAGGCCTCGAGCTCGTCGGCCGATCGGTATCGGGTGGGGTCGTCCGCCGTCGTGTGCGGTCCGAGCCGATACGTGACGGCCTCGATGAAGGCCGGCCCCCGGCCGGAGCGCGCATGATCGGCGGCCCAGCGCATCGCGGCGAAGCAGGCGAGCACGTCGTTGCCGTCGATGCGGATGCTCGGCACGCCGAAGCCCGCTGCGCGCTGCGCGAGGGAGTACTTCGACTGGAGCGCCACGGGCTCCGAGATCGCCCACTGGTTGTTCTGGCACATGAAGACGGCAGGCACCTCGTAGCTCGCGGCGAAGACGAGTGCTTCGTTCACGTCGCCCTCGCTGGTCGCGCCGTCGCCGAAGTAGGCGGCGGAGATCTGCTCGCCGCCGTCGATGCTGATGCCCAGCGCGTAGCCGACCGCGTGCAGGGTCTGCGCGCCGATGACGATCTGCATCGGGGCGATGGAGAGTTCGGCCGGGTCGTGACCGGATCCCGACTCTCCGCGCCACATGCGCACGAAATCGCCCGGAGCCCCACCGCGAGCGTAGACGAGTCCGAGTTCGCGGTAGCTGGTGAAGAGGAAGTCGTCATCGCGCAGAGCGCGGACGGTGCCGATCTGCGCCGCCTCCTGGCCCCTGCACGGGGGCCAGAGTCCCAGCTGCCCCTGCCGCTGCAGGGACACGCCTTCCGTGTCGATCCGCCGCAGAATCGACATGTCGCGGTAGAGCCCGCGCAACCGGTCCCCGTCGAGCTCCTCGACATAGGAGTCGAGCCTGCTGCCGGCGACGCGCGCGCCTGCTGCGTCGAGCAGCACCTCGCAGTCCTCCAGCACGTGGTCGTACGGGTGAGCTTCATGCAACGGCGCCATCGTCGTTCCTCCAGGAAGTGCACTGGGCCGAATCCCGGGGGCTCACACGCTCCCACCTTCGCGACCGCAGTGTTCTTTCGAAGATAAGTCGCCTTCATCAGTCTGCACAAGTTATGCGCAAAAATCTCAACACTCTGCTCAATATCTCCTTGTCATGACCGCTAGAATGAAGCACTATGATCAAGATGGATCGAGTCGATCGGGCGCTGCTGGCCGCACTCGCGAAGGACCCGCGAGCGACGGTCGTCGCGCTCGCCGATCAGCTGAACGTCTCCCGCAACACGGTGCAGGCGCGCATGGTGAAGCTCGAGAGCAGCGGGGCGATTCTCGGCTACGAGCGCGCGTTCTCTCCCGGCCCCTGGGGGTACCCGCTGCAGGCGTTCCTCAGCATCGGGGTGCGGCAGGCCCGGCTGCCGCAGATCGTCGAACTGCTCGGCGAGATCCCGGAGGTGCTGCAGGTGCACGGGTTGAGCGGTCGTGTCGACCTGATGGCCCTGGTCGCGTGTCGCGACACCTCGCATCTGTTCGACCTCGACGCGAGCATCCTCGGCATCGACGGCGTCGAGCGCACCGAGACCGCGTTCGTGATGCGCGAGCTCGTGCCGTACCGCGTGCTGGGGCTGGTCGAGCAGTAGCCCGCCGGGCTTACTTCGTGCTTACCGTGCCGAAGCGGCCGGCGAGGGGTGCGATGAGCACCGGCCGCATCGCCGCGACCGCCCCCGCCGTCGCCAGCACGGCCATCGCGAACCAGATGAACCCGGCCCAGCCCGGGCTGTCGGCGCCCCAGAACATGTGGTTCAGGTTCCGCAGCGCACCGGTCGCGAAGACCAGGAAGACGTGAACGACGATGAAGACCACGAAGAAGGACATCGTGAGGAAGTGGAGCACGCGCGCCGCCTCCACCGGGAAGACGCGGCCCAGCGACTCGAACCGGCGCGGCCACCAGGCGCTCATGCGGAGCCCCGTGAGCAGGGCGAGCGGGGCCGCGACGAACACGACCAGGAAGTACATGATCTGCTGCAGCGAGTTGTAGTTCGCCCAGCCGTCCTCGACCGGCCACTCGAGGGTCAGGTACTGCAGCAGCGCCGAGGCCGCGTTGGGAAGCGCGTCCCAGCTCGTGGGCACGATCCGCGCCCAGCGCCCGCTCGCGAAGAGGAGCACGACGAAGGCGACGCCGTTGAGCAGCCACAGCGCGTCCACGAGGAGGTGCGCCCACAGCGTGAGGCTGAACCGGCGCCCCGATCGGCGCGAGGACCAGTAGGCCGGAGGCTTCTGCTGGGTTCTCACCTGCCAGCCGGTGCGGATGATCAGGATCATGAAGAAGGCGTTGAGGAAGTGCGTCCACCGCACCCAGCCCGGGAAACCGGGCTCGACGGTGTCGGGCGGTTCTGAGGAGCCGGGGTAGCGCTGCAGGAACTCGGGCACCCCCGGGAGCGTCGTGACGCCGCGGGCGGCGAGCACCACGACCCCCGCCGCGAGCACGAGGGCGAGGACGGGCCCGGCGAGGCGCACGCCGCGCGGCCGGGCCGTCCGGGGCGCCGGGCGCGTTCCGGCCTGCTGCTGCTCGGCCAGTGGGAGCGACCGTTCCGCCGGCGCCTCCCGGAACGTCTCCCGGGGTGCCTCGGCGGTCGCCGGTTCCGCCGGTACTCCCGGTTCCGCCGGCAGTCCCGGTTCCGCCGGTTCCGCCGGCAGTCCCGGTTCCGCCGGTTCCGCCGGTGGGCCGTCGACGGGCGCGGGGAGCGCCATCCCGATGCTCGGGGGCCAGGGTTCGCCCCCCGGGATCCTCGGAAGCCCTTGCCGCGGTGCTGCCGGCCGGGCCTGCGGCAGACCCGATCCGAGCCGGGCGCCCGATCCCGCACCCTCGGGGCTGCGAAGAGCGGCGTCTCGTCCGGGTGCTCCGGCTGGTGGCGTCTCACGCACGCCGGCGGGGACGGCCTGCGCCGCCGGGGACGCGTCCGTCGGCGGTGCGGACCGTGCGAGCGGCGGCCACGGTTCGCCGCCGGGCGTTCGAGGGAGTCCGCGGCGCATCTGCGGCGACCCGGTCATGGCGCCGTCACCGCCGCTTCCGTTCGAGGGCCGAGATCAGCTGCGGCACGATCGTGAACAGGTCACCCACGATGCCGAAGTCCGACACCTCGAAGATGGGTGCGTTCTCGTCGGTGTTGATCGCGACGATCGTCTTCGCGGTCTGCATTCCGGCACGGTGCTGGATCGCCCCGGAGATGCCGAGGGCGATGTAGAGGCGAGGTGCGACCGTGACACCGGTCTGCCCGACCTGCAGCGTCGCCGGCACGAACCCCGCGTCCACGGCGGCCCGCGACGCGCCGACCGCGGCGCCGAGCGCATCCGCCAGCTCTTCGACGAGCGCGAAGCGATCGGCCGATCCGAGGCCCCGCCCGCCGGAGACCACGATGTCGGCGCCGGCGAGCGCCGGCCGGACGGCCGTGGCAGCAGCCTCGGTGAAGCCGGTGACGCGCGATCCGGGACCCTCCGAGGGCTGGAACTCGAGCGCGTGCGCGTCGCGCGCCCGGCCCTCGGCTCGTGCCGCCACGGCTCCGGGGCGGAGGGTGATGACCGGGGCGCCGAGCGACGCCGTGGCGGTGACCCGATAGTCGCCGCCGAACGCGGAGTGGTGGGCGACGACGCCCAGCTCGTCGCGGGAGACGCCGACGGCGTCGGCCGCGATGGCGGCCTCGGCCCGCACCGCGTAGCGAGCGGCGATCTCGCGTCCGAGCCGCGAGTGCGAGAGCAGCACCGCATCCGGAGCGACGAGCGCGACCGCCGCGGTGAGCGCGTCGACGGCGTGGATGCCGCTCGCGGCACCCTCTGCGGTGAGCACCGTTGCCGCGCCGAGCCGCGCGGCTTCGTCGACGGCGGGGCTCTCCTCGTCCGTGTCGAGCAGCAGCGCCACCGGCGAACCGATCGATGAGGCCGCCCCGAGCAGTTCGGCAGCCGACCCCGCGAGTGCGCCGTCGGGTCCGAGCTCGAGCACGGCGAGCACCGCGTCCTCCGGATACGCCGCTGCTGCTCCGCTCATCGGATCGCTCCGCTCTCGATCAGGTACTCGGCGAGCTGATCGGCCGCCGTGCCGTCGTCGACGAGCTTGATCCCGCTCGGCTTCGGCGGGGACGGCTCCGCGGAGAGCACGATCGATCGTGCCACCAGGGCCGGGTCGTCCCGCAGCCCCAGATCGGCCAGCGACAGGGTCTCGAGCGGCTTCTTCTTGGCCGCCATGATCCCCTTGAAGTTGGGGAACCGGGTGGCGGGGAGCGCCTCGGTGACCGAGACGATCGCGGGCAGATCGACCTCGAGGGTCTGCACGCCGCCGCCGTCGGAGCGGACGCCGCTCACGAGGCCCGGCGATATCTCGATCTCGTCGAGGCCGGAGGCGAAGGCCAGGCCGGCCCACTCGGCGACCGCGGCGGGCACCATCCCGCTCGCGCCGTCGGTGGAGGTCTCGCCGCCGATCACCAGATCGCACGACTCGCGGCCGACGGCCGCGGCGATCGCCTGGGCCGTGAGCACGATATCCGCGCCGACCAGATCCGGATCGACGATGTGGAGAGCCCGATCGGCCCCGACGGCCAGGGTCTTCCGAAGCGTCGCGAGCGCCTCCTCGGGAGCGACCATCAGCGTGACGACCTCGACACCGTCCGCCGATTCGGCGTACGCGACGGCGGCCTCGAGCGCACGATCCGACATCCCATCGAGCACGTACCCCGATTCCGTGCGCTCGGCGAGACCGGTCTCGCGACTCAGCCGGCGGCTCTCCGCGGTGTCGAGCACCGCCTTCACGAGAACGATGATCTTCACGGTCGACCTCCTCGGTCGGAGCCGGGCGGCGCCGGAACGGCCCGCTCGGCCCAGCGGATGGGGTTACGCGAGTCCGAGCGAACGGCTGATGAGGAGCAGCTGCACCTCGCTCGTGCCCTCGCCGATCTCCAGGATCTTCGAGTCGCGGAAGTGGCGTGCGACCGGATACTCGTTCATGAATCCGTTTCCGCCGTGGATCTGCGTCGCGTCGCGGGCGTTGTCCATCGCGGCATCGCTCGCGGTGAGCTTCGCCAGGGCGGCCGCGGTCTTGAACGGTTTCCCCGCGTCGCGCAGTCGAGCCGCGTGGTGCCAGGCGAGGCGTGCGAGATGGACGCGCTGCTGCATGCGGGCGATCATGAACTGGATGCCCTGTCGCGTCGAGAGCGGAGCGCCGAACACGGTGCGCGCCCGCGCGTACTCGACGGAGGCCTCGAGGCAGCCCTCGGCGGCGCCGGTGGAGAGGGCGGCGATCGCGATGCGCCCCTCGTCGAGCGCGTCGAGGAAGTTCGCGAAGCCGCGACCGCGCTGCCCGAGGAGGTTGGAGGCGGGAACCCTGGCGTCCTGGAAGGTGAGGGGGTGGGTGTCGGAGGCGTGCCAGCCGAGCTTGTCGTAGGCCGGTTCCACGGTGAAGCCGGGTGTGCCGTTCGGCACGATGATCGTGGAGATCTCCTTCTTGCCGTCGGTCTCGCCCGTCACGGCGGTGACCGTGACGAAGCGCGTGATCGGGGTGCCGGAGTTGGTGATGAACTGCTTCGTGCCGTTGATCACCCACTCGTCGCCCTCGAGGCGCGCGGTGGTCTTGGTCGCGCCCGCGTCGGATCCCGCGTCGGGCTCCGTGAGTCCGAAGCCCGCGAGCGCCCGCCCCGCCAGCAACTGGGGGAGGTACTCGCGTCGCTGCTCGTCGGTGCCGTAGCGGTGGATGGGCATGGCGCCCAGACTGACGCCGGCCTCGAGCGTGATGGCGATCGACTGATCCACGCGCGCCAGTCCCTCGATCGCGAGGCACAGTGCGAAGTAGTCGCCGCCCTGTCCGCCGTGCTCTTCGGGGAAGGGGAGGCCGAACAGGCCCAGCTCGCCCATCTGCGCGACGACGTCCATGTTGAGGGTGTGCGTGCGATCGGCCTCGTAGGCCTGCGGTGCGACGACGTTCTCGGCGAATTCGCGCACCATCTCTGCGAGCGCGTTCTCCTCATCGGTGAGATCGGGGTGGGTCATGGGAGTGCTCCAAGCTGCATTGCTTCGATTACTAATGAGTAACTCACTTCGTGATGAGGATAGCAATATTTCTGATTTTTAGGTAGTGTTCAATTACTGGTTAGTAATCCTTGTGGCAGCGGATTGCATCGCGCGGCGTGGCGCGATGCGGGAGTGGAGAGCGACTGACATGGCTCCGACACAGCAGTCTCCGACGTACCGCGGGCTGGTCGAGGAACTGCGCGCGCGGCTGGGCGAAGCCGCGCGGGGAGGCCCCGAGCGGTCCCGCGAGCGGCACGTGTCTCGAGGCAAGCTGCTGGCGCGCGACCGGATCGACCAGCTGCTCGACGAGGGGAGCCCGTTTCTCGAGATCGCACCGCTCGCCGGGTTCGAACTGTACGGCGGTGACTGCCCGAGCGGCGGCCTGATCGCCGGCATCGGCCTGATCCACGGCAGGCACGTCATGGTCGTCGCCAACGACGCCACGGTGAAGGGCGGCACGTACTACCCGATCACCGTGAAGAAGCACCTGCGTGCGCAGGAGATCGCCGCCGAGAACCGTCTGCCCTGCGTCTCCCTCGTCGACTCCGGCGGGGCGTTCCTGCCGATGCAGGACGAGGTCTTCCCCGACCGGGACCACTTCGGAAGGATCTTCTTCAACCAGGCGCGCATGTCGCGCGACGGGATCCCGCAGATCGCCGCGGTGATGGGCTCGAGCACGGCCGGCGGAGCCTACGTGCCCGCGATGAGCGATGAGACCGTGATCGTCAGGAACCAGGGCACCATCTTCCTCGGCGGCCCGCCGCTGGTGAGGGCGGCGACCGGCGAGGTCGTCACCGCGGAGGAGCTCGGCGGCGGGGAGGTGCACACGCGCGTCTCGGGTGTCGCCGATCACCTCGCCGAGAACGACGAGCACGCGCTGCAGATCGTGCGCGACATCGTCGCCACCCTCCCGCCGCACCCCCCGCTCCTCGAAGCCGTGATGCCGGAGCGGGCGGCCGATCCCGCACCCGGCGACCTGCTCGACGTGGTGCCGGTGGAACTCACGACGCCCTACGACGTCCGCGAGATCATCAGCCGGGTCGTGGACGGCGGCGAGTACTCGGAGTTCAAACGCGAGTACGGCGAGACGCTCGTCACGGCCTTCGCCACGATCCACGGGAACCGGGTCGGGATCCTCGCCAACAACGGCGTGCTCTTCGGCGAGTCGGCGCTGAAGGGCGCGCACTTCATCCAGCTCTGCGATCAGCGGCGCATCCCGCTCGTGTTCCTGCAGAACATCGCCGGATTCATGGTCGGGCGCGAGTACGAGTCGGCCGGCATCGCCAAGCACGGCGCCAAGATGGTGAACGCGGTCGCCACGGCCTCGGTGCCGAAACTCACGGTGGTGGTCGGCGGCTCCTTCGGCGCCGGCACCTATTCGATGTGCGGCCGCGCGTACTCGCCCCGATTCCTCTGGCTCTGGCCCGGCGCCCGGGTGTCGGTGATGGGCGGGCCGCAGGCGGCCTCCGTGCTCTCGACCGTGCGCCGGGAGCAGATCGAGGCGGGCGGCGGCTCCTGGTCGGCCGAGGAGCAGGCGGAGTTCGAGGCTCCGATCCGGGCGCAGTACGAGGCCCAGGGCAGCCCCTACTACTCCACCGCGCGCCTGTGGGACGACGGGATCATCGAGCCCGGTCAGACCCGCGACGTGCTCGGGCTCGCGCTCGACGTGGTCATGCGGGCGCCCCTCGACGATGCCGGCTACGGCGTATTCAGGATGTGAGCGAGATGTTCGAGACGGTACTGATCGCCAATCGGGGCGAGATCGCCTGCCGCATCATCGAGACGCTGCGGCGTCTCGGGATCCGCTCCGTCGCGGTGTACAGCGATGCCGATGCGGCCGCAGACCACGTCGTGCTCGCCGACAGCGCCAGGCGGCTCGGGCCCGCCCCCGCCTCGCAGAGCTACCTGAACATCGATGCCGTGATCGCCGCGGCACTCGAGAGCGGCGCCCAGGCCATCCACCCCGGCTACGGCTTCCTCGCCGAGAACGCCGGCTTCGCGCGGGCCTGCGCGGCCGCCGGGATCGTGTTCATCGGCCCGACGCCGGAGGCGATCGAGGCGATGGGGGACAAGATCACCGCGAAGCTCACCGTCGAGCAGCGCGGCGTGCCGACGGTGCCGGGCGTCGCGAGGCCGGGGCTCACGGACCAGGAGCTGATCGACGCGTCACCCGCCATCGGCTATCCGCTGCTGATCAAGCCCTCCGCGGGCGGCGGCGGCAAGGGCATGCACGTCGTCGAGCACGAGTCCGGGCTCGCGCCCGCGATCGCCGCGGCGCGGCGCGAGGCCGAGGCCGCCTTCGGAGACGACGCCCTCTTCATCGAGCGCTACCTCTCGACTCCCCGGCACATCGAGGTGCAGATCCTCGCCGACCAGCACGGCGGCGTCATCCACCTGGGGGAGCGCGAGTGCTCGCTGCAGCGCCGCCATCAGAAGGTGATCGAGGAGGCCCCGTCCCCGCTGCTCGACGAGGCGACCCGCGCCGCGATCGGCGAGGCCGCATGCCAGACCGCGCGGAGCGTCGACTACCGAGGTGCGGGAACCGTCGAGTTCATCGTCGAGGCCTCCCGCCCCGACGAGTTCTTCTTCATGGAGATGAACACGCGGCTGCAGGTGGAGCACCCCGTGACGGAGCAGATCACCGGCGTCGACCTGGTGGAGCAGCAGCTGCGCATCGCAGCGGGCGAACGTCTCCGGCTCGCGCAGGACGACGTCCGTTTCACCGGCCACAGCATCGAGGCCCGTGTGTACGCGGAGGATCCCGCCGCCGGGTTCCTGCCGACCGGCGGACGGGTGGAGTTCGTCGCGCATCCCGGCGGACCGGGGATCCGGGTCGATACCGCGATCTCCTCCGGCCTCACGGTCTCCGTCGACTACGATCCGATGCTCGCCAAGATCATCGCCTGGGGCGAGACGAGAGAGGCTGCTCGGCGGCGGCTCGTCGCTGCACTTAGCGACACGGCGGTCATCGGCTTCCCCACGAACATCGAGTTCATGCGGTTGCTGCTGGAGCTTCCCGAGGTTCGCGCAGGCGAACTCGACACCGGCCTGATCGAGCGGCAGCAGGATCGCATCTCGCATGCGCGACCGGATGACCGCGCCTTCGCCGAGGCGGCGCTGCTGCTCGACGCGGACGCGGCGGCTCGCTCGGGGCGAGGACCGTGGGAACGCCGCGACGGCTGGCGCCTCGGCGAGCCGAGCCCCCGGGTCTACTCGCTGGTCAGCGGCGAGGAGCGGCGCACCGTGCGCGTCTCGGGGGCGGCGCCCGACGGATTGCGGGTGCGCGTCGGCGACGAACCCGAGGCCCGCGCCGTGCAGCTGATGCGCCACGACGCGCACCGGTGCACCATCGGTCTCGACGGTGCGACCCGCAGTTCGTTCGTCCGAGTGGATCGGGGCCGGGTGAGCCTCGTGCGGGACGGCGCCGAACTCGAGATCCGCACCGAACGACGGCACCACGGCGCCGAAGCCGAGGCGGGCGCCGAGCCGCGGCTCGAGTCGCCGATGCCGGGCACGGTGGTACTGACCCCGGTCGAGGACGGCGCGACGGTAGCGGTCGGCACCCCGATCGTCGTCGTCGAGGCGATGAAGATGGAGCATGTGCTGCGGGCGGGAGTCGCGGGCGTGGTGTCGCTGCGGACGGTGGCGGGAGACACCGTGGCTCGGGGCCAGACGCTCGCGGTCATCACCGCAGCGGAGACAGCGGAGATACCGGAGACATCGGAGACCGAGGAGGACTCATGAGCGGAAGACGCATCGAGCAGCGCGGGCTCTACTTCGAGGAGTTCGAGGAGGGCGCCGTGTACCTGCACCGCCCGGGCCGCACGATCACCGAGGCCGACAACGTGCTCTTCACCACGCTCACGATGAACACGCAGTCGCTGCACCTCGACGCCGCGTGGAGCGAGGACACCGAGTTCGGCGAGCGGCTGGTGAACAGCATGCTGACGCTGTCGACGCTGGTGGGACTCTCGGTTTCCCAGCTCACGATGGGCACGATCGTCGCCAATCTCGGCTTCACCGAGGTATCGTTCCCGGCTCCCGTGCGCATCGGCGACACGCTGTACGCCGAGACCCGCATCGCGGGCAAGCGCCCCTCGGCGTCCCGTCCGGGGCAGGGCATCGTGACGCTCGAGCACACCATGCGCAATCAGCACGATGCCGTGGTCGCGCTCGCCACGCGGTCGACGCTGATGCGGTGCGCGCCCGACCGGGAGGGGGAATGATGCTGGGGCCCGCGCTGCTCTTCTGCCCCGCGGATCGGCCCGAGCGATATGCGAAGGCGCTCGCCGCCGCCGATACGGTCATCATCGATCTCGAGGACGCCGTGGCTCCGGCGGACAAGGCGTCGGCTCGTGCCGCGCTCGTGGCGCACGAGGCCGATCCCGACCGTGCGATCGTGCGCGTCAACCCGGCGGGCGGGGCCGATCACGAAGCCGATCTCGAGGCGCTGGCCGGCACCTCCTATCGCACCGTCATGCTGGCGAAGGCCGAGCGCGGCGCGCAGCTCGACGGCCTCGCCGCCGCAGGATATCGGGTCATCGCGCTCTGCGAGACCGCGCTCGGCGTCGAGAACTGCGCGGAGATCGCCCGCCATTCGGCCGTGGCCGGCGTGATGTGGGGGGCCGAGGATCTGGTCGCCGGCATGGGCGGGCGCTCGAGCAGGCACCCCGACGGCTCCTACCGCGATGTCGCCCGATACGCGCGCTCGCGGGTGCTCCTCGCGGCAAAGGCCGCGGGCAGGCTCGCGATCGACGCCGTGCACCTCGAGATCGCCGACGCGGAGGGGCTGCGCCGGGAGGCCCTCGACGCCGTCGCGTGCGGCTTCGACGCCACGGCCTGCATCCACCCCTCCCAGGCCGCGGTGATCCGCGAGGCCTATGCGCCCGCGGCCGAGCAGCGCGCGTGGGCGCAGCGCGTGATCGCCGCCGCCGAGGGGCAGCACGGCGTCTTCGGCTTCGAGGGCCGGATGATCGACGAGCCGGTGCTGCGCCAGGCGCGGGCGATCCTCGGAACCGACTGATCCCGCTTCGGGCGTCGCGCTACGCCCCGGCGGCCCCGCTCGCCTCGGTCTCGCGCACCGGCGAGAGCAGCGCCGCGTGCGCCATCGCGGAGAGGAGGCGAGCCGCGCGCGGCCCGCTCGAGGCCGCGCTGTGCGGGGTGGAGTTGAGCAGACCCACGACGGCGAGCAGGCGGGTCTGCGCCTCTTCCGAGCCGAACTCGGGCCGGATCGCCGTCAGCACCCTCTCCCACTCGCGCAGGTACTCCCGCTGCAGGCGGCGCACCTTCCGGTTCGTCTCCTCGGGAAGGTTCGCGAGCTCCCGGCTCTGTACCACGATGATGTCGGGCTCGGCGATCGCGAACTCCACGTGGAAGGCGATCAGCTCTTCGAGGATCTCCTCGGGCGTGCGGTCATCGCCGACGATCTGCAGGCACCCCGCGAGCAGTCGCGAACTGACATCGACCAGGAGCTCGCCGAGCAGCGCCTCTTTGCTGGGGAAGTAGTTGTAGAGCGCGGGCCCGCTCATGCCGACGGCCTCTCCCAGCTCGACGGTGGAGACGGAGTTGAAGCCGCGCTCCGCGAACAGCCGGGCAGAGCTCTGCATGAGTGCGGCGCGCCGATTCGCCTTCTGGGTCGCACGCCAGGTCGCCATGGGTCGAGTCTATCGAGAGTCCGCACGGCGCCGCGACGGCCGTGCAGCCGGGCGACGGCCGCCCGCGCCTGCGCGATGTCGGTGGCGTCGATCGCCGCGGCGGCCGGCACGGAGGGCTCCGGTACCGTCTTGGCCGGTGCGACTGTCGCGCCGGCCAAGACCGTGTGTCCGACTCAGTTGTTGCCGCCGCTTCCTCCGCCTCCCAGCGTGCTCTCGAAGGTGCGGGTGTTCTCCCCGCCGCAGCTGTCGATGATTCCGACCGATAGTCTCGTCAGGTAGGTCTCATTGATGTACTCGAACGCGAAGTCGATGCCGAGATCGGGATACTGCGCAGTAAGTTCGGCGACCGCGGTGTAATACTCATCCCATGCGGAGCGGTAGGCGGTTTCGCTCAGCGCGAATTGGAGGTTCCCGGCGGTATCGGCCGTCCCGTCTGTTCCGGAGTGCTCCCAGGTCCCAGTAAAGGTCACCTCGCCGCTCTCGATATCCGCGGGAAGCTCACCCAGCGTGGCGACCCAGTGGCCGCGAAGCTCTTCGGTTCGGATCCGGGTGACGGAGAAGGTAGCACCCTGGTCCGTGAGATTCGCCGCCCACCCGGATGGGAGGTTGGCGAGCGTTCCGGTACCCGGATCCAGATAGAACTCAGAGACGTCGTCGCCCCAGACCAGCTCGTCGGGCGTGCACGGGCAGGGGACCGGGGTGACGTCGAAGACCCAGACGGTGGTGGCGCCGTCGGCGATGGTGAAGCCATCGTCGGCGGTGGCGGTGACAGTGACGCTGCTGCCGTCGCGGGTGGTGGTGTAGGTGATGCCCTCGGTGTCGGGGATCTCGACGGCCGGCTCCTCCCCGCACTCGGCGGTTCCGAGGCGCGGCTCCACCGGAGTGACCGGTGAATCCGGGCAGGGGACCGGGGTGACGTCGAAGACCCAGACGGTGGTGGCGCCGTCGGCGATGGTGAAGCCATCGTCGGCGGTGGCGGTGACAGTGACGCTGCTGCCGTCGCGGGTGGTGGTGTAGGTGATCCCCTCGGTGTCGGGGACCTCGACAGCCGGCTCCTCCCCGCACTCCGCCTCGCCCAACTCCGGGGCGACCGGGGTAACCTCCTCGTCCACCGGATCCGGCTCCGGCTCCGGTGTTTTCTCGCACGGGTCTGTCTGCGACTGCTGCGCGGCCGCATGGGCGGGCATCGCATGCAGCACGGGTGCGAAGACGAGCAAGCCGGCGATCGCGAGTGCGCCGATCACCGCCGCGCCCGTCCGCGAGCCGGATCTTCGCCTCAGCATCAGAAGCGCCGTGCTGATGAGCAGCAGCGCGGCCACCGCACCCAGCAGGGGCGGCATCGCAGGGTTTCCCGTGGCGGCGAGTACACAAGGATCGGTGTTCATGTCGAGCTTCTCTCCTGAGGTTCCCCCCCAGCAGTGAGCTTTTCCTGCGGAGACGATATCACTGATCTGTCGGTCGCGGGCGACAGCCTGTCCTGATCGTTGTCGAACCGATCGGTCTCGTCCCGCACCGGCGGCTCGGCACGATCTCCGCGGAGCAGGATCGCTCAGCGCCCGCGCAAGGTGCGCGATGGGAGCTGGCCGTAACGGGTGCGGTACGAGCTCGCAAAGCGTCCGTGGTTGTAGAACCCCCACTCCGTGGCGATATCCGAGACCGAGATCGTCTCCGGGGTGCCTCGGACCAGGTCGTGGTGCGCGCCTTCCAGTCTCATGCGCGTGAGATACGCCCCAGGGCTGACACTCAGGTGCTCGGTGAAGCCGCGGTGGAGCGTGCGCACGCTCGCCCCGACCGCGGCTGCGATGTCCGGAACGGTGATCGCCTGCCGGACGTTCTCCTCGATGAAGGCCTGAGCGCGTCTCACCACTGCGGGACTCGAGCGACGCGGCGGCGAATCGAGGGCCTCGCGGTACTGGTGTTCGGCGGCGAGGAGCAGGCCGGTCATCAGCGTGTCCGAGATCTGGGTGACGAAGTAGGGATTCGACACCAGGCCGGAGGGACTCTTCATCGCTTCGCGCATCATGGTGACGAGGCTCCACCACTGACGGCCACGAACGGTGCGCAGATCCAGCAAGCGGAGGAAACGGATCTCGCTGGTGGCCTCCGCTCCCAGCAGCCGGGCCAGTTGAGCCTCCATGGTGCGTCTATCGAACCGGACCATGGTCAGGCGCTCGGAGCCGAGCGCCCATCCGGTGATCTCCACGCCGTCGACCGGCCCGGACACTGCTGCTGCGAACGGCGTTGCGGTGAAAGTACGCCTGCCGGTGGTCAGGTCGAGATTTCCGACATCGGGAGCGCTGACGCTGTAGAACTGGTCCTGGCCGCCCACCGTGAGGCTGACTTCGCACCCGTAGTGGAGCTCTCCGAAGGTCAGAGCTCCGAGCGGACTCGCGATCAGCGAGTAGGCGAAGGGAGTACGAGATCTTTTCGGCGACAGGCGGTGGTCGTAAAAAGCGCGCGAGCCGATCTCAATTGCATGGTCGACGTCGGTTGTGCGGAACACCCGCGTCTCTGACATTGAGAACCACCTTGACTCGAGTCGAACGGCATGAGGATGCTCTGCGTGCGCTCAGCAGCAAGTTGCGAAGATCCTACATCAGCTTGCATAGTGCCCGAACTCCGGCCTCCGAAGTCGTGGAGCGGGCCGACGCGGCACAAATAGGACAAAGACGTGACTCAAAACGTATGTCGGGCGGAGGCGTGCGCGGCTTTACTCGAGATACCTACGTGTTCCGACCGCCACAACTGTGCTGGTGAGCTCTATTCCGGCTGACATCCGCCGTGAATCGAGGGACGGACCCGATGGAGCGAATCAGCGGTTCGCTCCGTTCCGTGTTCCGGATCGTGGGCCCGGGAACGAGCGATGAAACTGCGGGAGGCAGAATGCTGGTGAGATTTGGGGTGCGCCGAGCTGAAGGCGGTACCAAGGCCCTGATGGGGATCGGGCTTGTGCTGGCGCTGTTCGCCGTCTTGCTCGTTCCCGCAGGGGCGTGGGCCGCGCCGGGCGATCTCGCGCACGGCACCGTGTACTCGGATGCGAACAAGAACGGCGCGTTGGACGCCGGGGCAGCCGGCGATGCCGATGTGGGTCTCGAGGGGGTGACCGTCAATGTGCTCGACGCGGACGGCAACCTGCTGGCGAGCACGGTGACCGCCGCTGACGGCACTTGGGCGATCTCGGAGTCCGCCGTGACGGGCACTCCGGCGCGGATCGAGATCGTCACCGCTGACGCGAACGGCGATGTCTACGGGACCTACACGACGACGAACGCCGAGAACCACTTCGCGCGCAGCAGCGCACCGAATCGCGCGGTCGCCGACCTCACGGGCACCGACGTCGAGCTGAACGCCCTGGTGTACCCGGTGTGGAAGCTGGACCTGAAACTCGCCGACGACCCGAACGGTGTCGGCGGCAAGTCGATCCTCACCGGCGCGCCGACCTGGGACCCCAATTCGGCGGAGGACGGCTTCGACGACAGCACCTCCAACACGCGGGTCCGCTCCGCCGACATCGTGGCCTTCAACTGGTCGCTGACGGCCGAGAGCGAGGACGGCTCGATCGGCGACACCTTCGCGGATGCGGTCTTCGAGCAGACGATCTTGTTCTCCGACGGAGCGGTGGCGAACTTCGTGTCGATCCCGGCGATCTGCGATCAGGCCCAGAGCACGATCGTCGCGCAGCCCTCCGGCACCACCATCGCCGCGAAAGCAGACCCGCCTGCCGGCACTACGAGTGTGGTACTGAGTTGCGTGCTGGGCGAGATGGGAGTCTCTCCGGCGCCGTCGGCCTACATTCTGTCGACCCTGGTGCAGCCGTCGGCCACCTCACCGAACGGTTCATCGTTCGAGACGGAGTCCCGGTTCTACGCGGTCGACGGCAACGGTGCGGCCACCGCGCAGCCCGCTCCCGGCCCCGAGGTACCGCCGATCGAGATCACCGCGGCACCTCGGTACGACCTCGAGAAGACTCCGGGCGACCGTACATATACCGGCTATAAGAGCATCGATGGTGAACCGGTCCGTGGCATCTTCACGTACTACAACCTGAAGATCTCGACCGACCGGAAGGTCGGCGTCGAGGCCTTCGAGCAGCCGCTCACCTTTGAAGACAGCTTCTGGGGTGTTCGCAGCGTGGCCGGCCCGGACGGTGAGCCGGTAGGTTCTCCGGTGACCGATCTCAAGTGGTACATCGACCTGTGTGATCATGGTGTGCTTCCTGGAAGCGGCATCAATCCGAGCACCACGGTCTACAGCCGGATCGGCTACTCGCTGCTGGCCACCGAGGCCAACAGCGCCCGCCACTCAGGCAATTGCGCCTACGAGCGCACAGGTGCTGCCGACACCGGCAACTACACCTTCACGCTGCAGGGCATCGATACCTCGGGTATCTCCTACCCCACGCAGACGATCGGGGGACAGTCCCTGGCCGCCGGCCCCTACTACGTGGCGTCCTACCGCGTGCGGGTGTTCGTTCCGCTCACCGAGATCGATCGTATGCAGGGCGCCGCCACCGACGGCGTCGGCGAGCTCAGCATCTTCAACCGCGTGGGCGACTTCGACCCCGAAAGTGTCTCGGGCGCCAGCAATTTCGGCTCGGGCAACGAGCCCGGATCCTGCTTGGCCGGTCCCTCGAGCGACCAGGCCACGAATTGCGACGTGATGGAAGACGGCCGTCGCAGCAATAACGTTGCCGGTCCCAGCACCCTGCGCATCTCGGCGGGATCATGGGGCAAGTACCTCAACGACGCCACCACCGGATGGGCGAACGGAGTGGCTTCGCTCCCGAATCTCTCGGTTGCACACGGCGGTGACGGCCAAGTACAACCGGGCCAGACCTTCTCATCCCGGCAGGTGCTCAACAACACCGGCACGGACATGACGCGCGCGGAGATGTGCGACGTCTTCGACCGCACGATGCTCAAGCTCGCACCGCTCGCGCAGGATGTATCAGCGACGAATCCGTTTGATGCCGGCCGCTACTCTGCAGTGCTCCGCTATCGGAACGGAACGACCGAAGCACCCGCCGAACAGCAGGCGCGGCAGGGCGACTGGGAGATCAAGTACGGCACCGTCGACCTGACTGGCGATGACCCGAACACCGGAGTCTTCGACACAGCGACCGACCGGTACGAGGGGGACTGGAGCAACCAGAAGGCCGCGGCGAGCGGCAGCGGCACCGCCTGCGGCTCCGCCGACATCACCTGGTACGACTCGCCCGAGGACGTGCCGGGCGGCGTCGACGCGGTCAACGTGGTGTGGGCGAAGACCGCACCGGGCTACGTGGTGCAGGGCGGCGACATCGAGTACTGGTATCTCGCGTTCGAGCAGCGCGACACCTACAACGGCGGGCCGCACGCAGGCGAGACGATCCCGTCGGGCACGGTCGCCGTCAACTTCGGTAATGTGTCGACTTCGACTTTCGCAACAGCTTGGGCCGGCAACGGCTATATGCCAGGGGCGGGCATGACAGGTGGCACGCACCAGACCGGCGAGAACGGTTCCACGTACGGAGATCGTTGGACCGTTGCCCGGGCCGACCTGCGCATCCAGAAACGCACGATCGACGAGACCGTCGACGGAGAGGCCTCATCGGGGGTCTCGAACTACGGCGTCACCGGTGCCGCGGTCGCAGGGAGGCCGGTGGTCTGGGAGCTCACGCCCACACTGACCGCGGCCTCCGACGAGCCGGCCCCGGTGGCCGGCATCACCGTCACCGACACCCTGCCGGAGTATGTCGTGTACGACGAAGCCGCGACGCAGGCGCTCGCCACAGCGGGCGGATTCCCCGCCCCCTCGTCGGCGACGGTGAACCCCGACGGCACCACGACCGTCGTATGGAGCCTCGGTATCCGTACGCCGAACGAGGATCTGCCCGTGCTCAAGGTCGCCACACGCACCGATCCGATGTCGCCCCCGAACACCACCGCGGTGAACGAGGTGCTGATCGCCGCAGACGGCGTGCCCCGGGTGTCGAGGCACTTCGATGACCACACCATCCGCATCGAGCAGTCGGGCCAAGTGCAGTTGAAGAAGAGTGTGGATCGCCGGCTCGATCTGCAGGATGACGACCAACGGTACACGCTGGAGGTCAAGAACTTCAGCGAAACCCTGATGATCCAGGCTCCGACGATCTACGATGCACTGCCCTACGGCGGCGACGCGACGAACGACGCGAATGTGCAGCGCACGCCCCCATCGGACTACGCGGGAACGAATCGGTTGAACGCCGCTCCGGTCGCGACCGACTTCGACGGGGCCACCCCGCGCGCCGGCGTCTTCTACTACACGACAGTCCCGGGATCAGAGATCCCCCAGCGGCAGCAGGACGACACCGACCCCTCGATCTGGTCGACGACCTTCACCCCGAATGCGACCGGCTTCAAGTTCGTGTCGGCGACCCCGCTGGCGACGACCGCCGACGCTTCGGGATCGGGGATCAAGATCGCGTTCCAGACCGACCAGGCCGAGAACGAAGCGGGAGACGTGTACACCAACCGCTTCACTGCGATCAGCCCGACACTCGACGGCGGCAATCAGCTGCTCACCTCGAACACCGTGTCGGTGCGGGTGCTCGGATTCTCACTGGGCGACTTCATCTGGTTCGATATCGACGGCGACGGGGCCTACACCGCGGGCACGGATCGGCCGGCCCCGGAAGGCGTCACGGTGCAGGTGCGCGACGCGGCGGGGACGGTGGTGGACACCGCCGCGACACTCGGCGGAGCACAGGAGGGACGCTGGATCGTCAACGATCTGCCCGCCGGAGACTACTACGTCACCATCCCGGCATCCGAGTTCGCCGACGGCGGTCTGCTGGCCGGAGCAGTTGCCGCCCCCGGCGCGGTGTCCGATCCGAACGGCGACGTGAACGAGGACGGCGACCACCACGCCATCGCAGATGGTGTTGGCGTGCGCTCCTCCGGGCTCATTACCCTGAGCGCCGATACCGCAGCCGACCCGATCACCGGAGCCGAGCCGACGGGTGAGAACGCCGCGGGGCTTTCGGCCTCGCCCCTCACCACCGACGACTTCACGAACCTGACGCTCGACCTGGCGCTCACCCCCGCCGCGAAGTTCACGGTCGCGAAGGCGGTCGACGGCGACGCAGCGCAGTACGGCACCGGCAACTTCATCGTCCAGGTGGCATGCACCAACAATGACGCAGCCGTACCCGGGTACCCCAGAACCGTCACTCTGAAGGGCGGCGAGTTCGAGGAGCTGTTCGCTCCGCTCGGCTCGCATTGCACTGCTGCCGAAACGGGGATGGGCGGAGCGACGAGTGTCGCCATCGACCCGAGCGACGGGCTCACGCTCGATGTGGAGGACGGCGAATTCACCCTCACCGTGACCAACACGTTCGACGCGGGCCAGTTCAAGATTCGCAAGGAGGTCCGGGGCGTCGGGGGAGACCTGGGCACCGACGGGCGAGAGTTCACCTTCGCGGTCACCTGCTCGTTCAACGGGGAGGATGGCGTCTTCGAGACGACCATCGCCCTCGCGGACGACGGATCGGGCGTGCTGACCTCTGAGCCGATCACGGGCCTGCCCGTCGGCGCGAGCTGCACCATCACCGAGACCGACAGCGGCGGCGCCGACGAGACGCCGGCCCCGGTGCAGCTGGTCATCGAGCAGGATCCGCAGACCGAGCAGATCGCCGGGTTCGTCAACGAGTACTCGGCGGGCGCCGTGCAGGCGCTCAAGGAACTCGCGGGCGCTGCGCAGGACGACACGTTCATCACCGGACTGGACTACGAGGTGCAGCTCGACTGCGCGATCGAACGCGATGGTGCGCTGCTCACGCTGTACAGCGGCAAGCTCTGGCTCACCCCCGGTACCGCCGTGATTCCCGAGGTCGGCGGAGTGCCGGTGAAGCTCCCCGTCGGCGCTCACTGCTGGATGCAGGAGACCGCCGACCAGGGGGCCGACGATATCGCGGTGAACTTCACCTCCTACGAGGATGCGGCCGTCGTGACCGCGGGAGCACCCGACGAGTTGCAGACCCTCGAACTCGCGGCCACCAATACCTTCGATCGGAGCGAGCTGACGGTGTCGAAGAAGGTCGTCGGGCCGGGCACCGGCGAGGCGTACGATTTCGAGCTCGCATGCACCTACCCGGTGCGCGGCGAGGACGGGGTCGAGCAGACGGTCGAGTATCCGCTCGCCGAAGGCGATGCGTCGTTCGGTCTGCGGGACGGTGAGAACAAGACCGTCTCCGTGCTCGCGGGTGTCACCTGCAAGGTGGTCGAGACGAACGTGCCCGAGGGGGCGACGGTCACGATCGTCGATAGCGACGGTGCGACCGCGGGCGGCACCGCCGATGGCGAGCTGAGCCGCGTCACCGGGTCGGCGAACACCGTCGAGGTGACGAACACTTTCACCCTCGATCAGAAGACATCGACCCCTCCGCCGACGATGCCGATCACCGGTGCCGCGCCGCTCCTCGGTGTGCTCTGGTCGGCATTGGGTCTGCTCCTCACCGGCGCGGCGCTCCTGCTCACCCGCCGCCGACAGGCGGCCCAGCGAGGAGATGCGCCGTCGGAGACGTGAGCAGCCGTTAGACGGCGGTAACAGAACGTCCCGGCCCTCCCTGGCTGGACTCGCCCTCCCTCTCCCCCCCCCCCAAGGCGAGATCTGTTACCGCTTCCCCAAGACCCGCCACCGCCAACCCCAAATAGCGGTGGCGGGTCGCCCCTTCTCCGCCTCCCGGTACCGCCGGGCGCTGGAAACACACTCCGGGTCGGCACACCTCCGCCGCATCCGGCGCAGGTGTGCCGCCCTACTGAGCCCGGCGGCGTGCTCCGACACGCAGGCGACTGAGCGCCAGGCGAGTCGGATGAATCCGGCGAACCGGCTCCTGAGGCTCCTCGCCGCCCTCGCAGTGCCGCTCGGCCTCGTTCTGCGGCGGCGGGCGCGCCGCGATCCGGAACTGATGCACGAGGACGCCGACGGCGAGAGCGGGTGAGCGATATGTGCATCAGCGATCCCGCGGATCCGGCGGAGGCGGTGGGAGCCGCTGAGTCGAAGGTGGTGGTGGATGCCCCGAACGGCAGCCCGCTGTGGCGGGACGTACGGACGGCGAACGCGGGGAAGCTGGAGACGCGTATCGACAACGAGGATGCGGTGGATCCGATCGGAGAGGGAATGCCGGTTCGGTGGCATCTCGACTACTGGACGGATCCCGTTCTCACTCAGAAGCTCCGAGGCCTCGATGAGGGCTGAGCGAGGAACGCTCAGCCCGCCGTTGTCGAGATCTGCACCGAGTTCCCCCACGGATCCGCGGTCGTGAGGCCATCGACCGAACGCTCGTAGTCGTGGCCGGCCGCGTCGAGCCGCTCGGCGATCTCGTCGACGGCGTCGGCCCCCGGCACGGTGATGGTGAGGGAGCCGAGGCCGGTGGCGTTCTCCCGAGCGCCCGCGCCGGCGCTCTGCCAGGTGTTCGTGGCGAGATGGTGGTGGTAGTCGCCGGCTGCGTAGAACAGAGCCCCGTCGGTCTGCGAGGTCACCGCGAAACCGAGGGCGTCGGCGTAGAAGGCCCGTGCCTCGTCGAGGTCGCCGACCTTCAGGTGCACGTGCCCCATGGTCGCGGAGGCCGGATCGGCGGCACCCGCTCCGAGGTGCTCCTGGATGAAGGCGTTGGGGTCGAGCTCCGCAGACCCCATCTGCACCTCGCCGTTCTCCCAGCGCCATTCGCTGCGCGGCCGGTCGACGTAGAGCTCGAGGCCGTTGCCCTCGGGGTCGAGGAAGTAGAAGGCCTGGCTCACCGCGTGGTCGGCCGAGCCCTGGAAGGTCTCGGGAGCGACGGTCGCGATGTTCATGATGGCGCTCGCGAGAGCGGCTTCGTCGGGATAGAGGATCGCCGAGTGGTAGAGGCCCGCCTCTGCGAGGGTGGAGCCCGACTCGCCGCCCGATCCCGACGTCACCCGCAGCAGCGGGGCATCGAGCCCGAGCACCACCTCGTCATCCGACTCGCTCAGCACCGTGAGGCCGACCGCGTCCTCGTAGTACGCCCGCACCTTCGGGAGGTCGTGGGCGTTCAGCTCCACGACCCCCATGGACGTGTCGTCGGGGAGCGCGGCCGACGGTGCGGCATCCTCCGCGCTCGAGCGCGACGAGGCGATGACGCCCCACACGATCCCCGCGATCGCGGCGAGCACGATGACGACGGAGACGATCAGGAGGGCCCGAGACCGGGGGAGCGCTGAGAAAACTGCCATGCCCTCCCCGAACGCGGGTGCGGGAACCCGCATTCCTGGGAATCCGTGGTGGGCGCAAAGGCGCGGTGGGCCGCATTCCCGCTTTTGGATCGTATTGCGTCGGCCCGCTGCCCGGGGACAGGGCGGAACGCGATACCGGAGCTGATCCTCAGGGCGTTGGCGAGTGTCGGTTTCGCAAGGCTCATGTTCAGTATGGTGACGACAGCCTGAACCATCTCGCACAAGGGATCCTCGTTGCCGTTCTCGAGCTCGGCGAGACAGTGGAGCGAATTCCTGGTCCGGTGAAAAGCCTTGCCCAGTATCCCCAATGGTGCGGGCAGCCCCTGGCGCGACGGCTCAACTGATAACGCCGCGGGGGTAATAGCTTGTCCGCACCCAGCGGACGCGCTCGAGGCGCCCACTCAGGAGGCGATCAGTGGGAGGAAGGAGAGGAGCAGGCTCACGACCCCGATGGCGGTGAGGGTGATCCCCGCGACGTAGACGGCGTGCACCACCGGGCGGCGCGGCTCCGGCCGCATTCTGTCGGGGCGGCGTTCACTGATGAAGGCGTTTGCGGTCTCGCGCCCGCGCCAGAGCAGTGTCTCGTCTCCGGTCAGCAGGCGCTCCCAGAAGCCGTTCGCGGCGTACCATCGGGCGCGGATCCGCGAGCCCTCGGCGACGAGCACGATCTCGACGGGCACCCAGCGGCCGTCGCCGGCCTTCACCAGGAGTCCGAACAGCAGAGCGGGCAGGCCGATGCCCAGTCCGAGCCAGGAGAGCACCTCACCGATGGTTCCGAGAGCGTCGATCAGGTTCACCCGCGCTCCCGTCCTCATCCGTGGCGAGGGAACCAGGCTCGCAAAAAAAGGGGTTCGCTGCGATCGTAGATCACCGCGGACCCCTGCCGCACGTCGGATTGCGGGTGCTCCGCGCCGACCCGCGGACGGCTCATTGAGCGAGCACCCGGGGCCATCCGGTGATCACCCGGCGCGTACTCGGCGCGTGCTCGGCGAGGGAGAAGAACCGGGATAGTGTTTCCCGCCGCGTCGCATCGAGGGCTCCGGGCACAAATAGCATTGGTGCCGACGCGCTGGCGAGTCGGAGTAACGCATCAGCCGAAGGGGAGCCCAGTGCGCAGAAGGTTGGGTACCTTGCAGAAGTCAGTCGTGCGCCGTTCGCTGTGGACCGCACTCGCATTCGGAACTGTTGCGGCGCTCGTGGGCGGCAGCCTGCTTGCCACCGGATCGCCGGGGTTGGCGGCGCCGCAACAGCACGTGCAGTCGTTCGCCTACACCGGGTCTACCGCGGTGTGGTCGGTGCCGAGCGGCGTGCACTCGGTGCAGGTCGAGATCCGCGGCGGCCAGGGCGGCAACGGCGGCGATGACGCCGCCGGTGCTCCGGCCACCGGCACCTACCGAGGCCTGGTCACCGGCACTATCGACGTGACTCCGGGCCAGGCGCTCACCGTCGCCGTCGGCAGCGGCGGGGCCACCGGCGCGAGCAGCGCCCAGGGCACTGCCGCCGGGCCGGCGGGCGGGAACAACCCGCTGTCGGGCTACGACGGCGGCATGGGCGGCAGGGTCGGCACCGCCGGCAGCTCGGGTCAGGGCGGCGCCGGCGGCGCGGCGAGCGTGCTGCGCATCGACGGCGTCGACATCGTCGCGGGCGGCGGCGGCGGCAACGGCGGCTCCGGCCAGTACGCGCCTACCAAGGGCCGTGTCGCGGACAGCACCTTCGTGCCGCGCACCGATGCCGTCTCCACGAGCGGCCAGGCAGGGCTGCAGCCGACGGGCGGCAACAACGACGGCGGCGGATCCGGCGGCGGCGGTGGCGGTGCCCACGGCGGTGCCCAGGGGCGCGTGGAATTCGGCGCGGGCACCTCGACCGAGTGGTTCGGCTACGGCGGCTCGGTCGGCCAGAACTCCACGGCGTCGTTCACCGCGCTCAGCGCGGGCTACGAGCACCTCGCCCAGAACACGGGTCACGGATCGATCGTGATCCGATGGGTGACCGGCGTCGCGGCCGCACCCGCCGCGCCGCAGGGCGTCGCGGGCATCGGCGAGGTCGATCTCTACTGGAATGCGCCGACCGAGATCGGCCAGGGGCCCGTCACCGACTACCGGGTGCAGTACAGCGCCGACGGCGGCACGAGCTGGAACGATGCCCCGTCCGTCGGATCCGCCGCCACCGAGCAGACGGTCACAGGGCTGAGCAACGGGACCGCCTACGTCTTCCGCGTCGCCGCGGTGACGCCGGCGGGGATCGGCGACTACTCGCCGCAGTCCCAGCCGCTCACCCCCTTCGCGCTGCCGTCCGCACCGACGATCACGGATGTCGCTCCGCTGGACGGCGCGCTCTCGGTCGGCTTCACCGCGCCCGCCACCGGTGCCCCGCCGACCGGCTACCAGTACCGGGTCGACGGCGGCGCCTGGGTGCCCGTGGCCGGTATCGGGCAGCCGATCACGATCCCGGGTCTGAGCAACGGCACGCCCTACAGCATCGAGATCCGCGCGACGAGCAGCGTCGGGGCCGGCGCCGCGAGCGCCCCCGAGAGCGGCACCCCGCGGGCGGTTCCCGGTGCGCCGACCGTCACCGGGGTCGCCGCAGGCGTCGGCACCGGCACCGTCTCCTTCGCCGCGGGATTCGACGGCGGATCGCCCATCACCGGCTACGAGTACCGCCTCGACGGTGGTTCCTGGCAGACAATCGCCTCGGGCACGAGTCCGCTCGCACTGAGCGGACTCGACGACGGCGCCTCCGCGAGGGTCGAAATCCGCGCGGTGAACGCGCTCGGGGCGGGAGCGCCCAGCGCGCCGGTCACCGTGACGACTCCCGACGTGCCGGGGGCGCTCGTCGACGCCGCGGCGGTCGGGCTCGACCGCGCGGTGTCGGTGGACTTCGCGCTCGGCACCACCGGCGGATCGCCGATCACCGGCGTCGAGGTGAGCCTCGACGGCGGCGCGAGCTGGGCGCCGATCGGCCTGTCTGGGCCGATCACGATCCCGGGCCTTGCGAACGGAGTGGAGCAGAGCGTGCAGCTGCGTGCGGTCAACGCCGTCGGGGCGGGGCCCGCGAGCACCGTCGCGGCGACGCCGGCCACGGTGCCGGGTGCGCCGAGCATCACCTCGGTGCGCGACAACGAGGCGGGCGCCCTTGAGGTGGAGTTCACCCCGCCCGCGCAGAACGGCGGATCCGCGATCAGCGGCTACGAGTACTCGACGGACGGCGGCCTGAGCTGGGCCGCCGCTGCCGGAGGGGGCGCGTCTCCGTTCACCATCGCGCAGGGGAGCGACGGCGGAGAACTCGATCCCGAGACCGTGTATCCGATCGCGCTGCGCGCCGTCAACGCCGTCGGCGCCGGTCCCGCCTCCTCCGCGCTGAACACCCTCGGACCGGTGCCGCCGGTGCTCGCCGGTGCTCCGACGATCACCGCGGTCGTCTCGCAGCCGGGCGCCCTGGCCGTCGAGTTCACGCCCGGCGACAACGGCGGCGCGACGGTGACCGAGTACCAGTACTCCGTCGACGGCGGCGACAGCTGGGCGTCGACCGGATCCCTCTCCGATCGCTTCGTCATCGGCGGTCTTACCGACGGCACCTCCTACCCGGTGCTGGTGCGCGCCGTGACGAATGCGGGCGACGGCGCGAGCTCGGCCCCCGTCTCCGGCACCCCCGCCTCCGCGCCCGAGGCGCCGACGCTCACGGCGCTGCAGCGGGGCGACGGACAGCTCACGGTCGAAGCGGCACTGGGAGCCAGCGGCGGATCCCCGATCGCCGACCTCGAGTACACGCTCGACGGAGGTGCGAACTGGCACTCCACCGGCCGCATCGAAGGACCGGTGACGATCTCCGGCCTGAACAATGGCGAGAGCGTCACCGTGCAGCTCCGCGCACGCAACGCGGTCGGGGTGAGCGGCGGCTCGAACCCGCTCGGCGCCAGCCCGTCAGCGGCCCCACCGCAGCCGGCGCTCACGCTGACCGCCGGCGACACGACTGTCGCCGTCGCGGTCTCCTTCCCCTCCGACGGGGGTGCTCCGCTGACCGGAATCGAGTACTCGCTCGACGGCGGCGACACCTGGGTGGACACGGGCAGCCTCTCCGGCGCCCTGCTGCTGACCGGCCGCGCGAACGGAACTCCCGTCGAGGTGCGCGTGCGCGGGGTGAACGCGATCGGCGCGGGCGCCGTCGCGGTCGAGACAGCGACCCCGCGCACGGTTCCCGGCCCGCCCACGGACGTGACCACGGTGGGGAACACCTCCTCGGTCGAGGTCGCCTGGCAGGCGCCGGCCGATGACGGCGGATCGCCCGTCACCGGGTACACGGCCTACGCGTACGCGAGTGCGGCCGCCACCACACCCGTGGCCTCGTGCACCAGCACCGGCGACGAGGCGTGCACCATCCAGGGCCTCGCCAACGGTTCCACCTACTTCGTCGCCGTAGCGGCGCAGAACGCCGCCGGTACCGGACCGGAGTCGGTGCGGCGCCCCTCGGCGATGCCGCTCGTGCGACCGGGAGCCCCGAACCTCACGGCTGCCACCGCGGGAGACCAGCGCCTGACCTTGACCTTCTCGGCGGGCACCGCCGGGGACCGGCCGATCCAGCGCTACGAGTACACCGTCGACGGCGGCGCGACCTGGCTCTCGCTCGGCACGGGCAGCCCGGCGAACGTCTCGGGCCTCACCAACGGCACGCAGTATCACGCGCAGGTGCGCGCGGTGAGCGAGGCGGGCCCGGGCCTCGCCTCGAACGTGCGCAGCGGCACCCCGTACGGCTATCCGTTCGCGCCGACGAGCATCGTCGCGACCCCCGGCAGCGGGGGCGCCTCGGTGAGCTGGAGCCCGGCCGACCTGAACGGCACCGCGCTCTCGCGGTACGCGGTGACGCTGTTCAACGCGCAGAGCGGTGGCGCGGTGGTCTCGGGCCCCCTCTACACGACGGGCACCAGCCTCAACTTCACCGGGCTCGCGAACGGCACGACCTACTACGTCTCGATCCAGACCGAGGCCACGGCGCCCGTCGGAGGCACACTGTACTCCGAGCGCTCCGATCCGCGCGTTCCGGTGACGCCCAATCAGGCCGGCACCCCGCCGACCTTCGGCACGCCGACGCGCACCGCCGACGGGTACACGGTCACCATTGCCAACTACCACGCGTCGTCGTCGTACGCCCTCGACCAGGCGGGGCTGCCCGCGGGCGCCTCGGCGGCCCGATCCGGCGACACCATCACGGTGACGGGCCTGGCTCCCGGCGCCGGCGGCACGGTCGGGGTCACGGTGACGCGATCCGGGTTCACGCCGGCCACGGCCGCCGTGATGGGCACCGCGCTGAACGCCGGCGTGGCCCCCGAGTTCGGTGCGCCCGCGCCCACGGCCGACGGCTACACGGTGCAGATCACCAACTTCGACGCGACGGCGAGCTACTCGACCTCCGGCCTGGCGCCCGGCGTCACGGCGGTCGTCAGCGCGACCGGGCTGGTCACGGTCACCGGCGTCGATCCCGGCGCCACCGAGAGCGTGTCGGTGCGGGTCGCGAAGACGGGGGCGGTGGACGCGCTCGGGTCGACGCAGGGCTCGGCGCTCGACGCTGCGCTGCAGCCGATCTTCGGCACGCCGACGCGCACTGCAGACGGTTTCACCGTGCAGATCACCAACTACGACGCGGCGTTCGCCTGGACGGCCGCGACCTCCACGGGATCGGCGACGGTTGACTCCTCGGGCCTCGTGACCGTCACCGGCCTCGTGCCTGGCGGTGCGGCCTCCGTGACCGTCGGAACGAGCCGGATCGGATTCGTGGACGGGTCGCAGAGCGTCTCGGGATCGGCGCTCGAGGCGGCGCTCGTGCCCGTGCTCGGCACGCCGACGCGTACGGCCGACGGGTTCACGGTGCAGATCGAGAACTACGACGCGGCGTTCGCGTGGTCCGCGAACGCCGCTGACGGAGCGGCGACGGTGAGTGCGTCGGGACTGGTGACGGTGACCGGACTGGACTCCGGTGCCGCTGCGACGGTGACGGTCGAGACCAGTCGCTCGGGGTACGTGCCCGGAAGCGGCAGCGCGTCGAGCGAAGCACTCGGCGCCGGTGTGGCGCCGGTGTTCGGCGCGCCGGTGCGCACGGCCGACGGCTACACCGTCACCATCGCGAACTACCAGCCGCTGGCACTGTATGCGCTGGACCCGGCGGCGCTGCCGACGGGCGCCTCGGCGACGCTCTCCGGTGACACGGTCACCGTGACAGGGCTGGCCCCGGGAACGGCCGGCGAAGTCGGCGTCACGGTCACGCGGCCCGGCTTCATGCCAGCATCCGGCACGGCGACGGGCGCGGCCCTGGAGACCGGGGTGGCGCCGGTGTTCGGCACGCCGACGCGCACGGCCGACGGCTACACGGTGCAGATCGAGAACTACGACGCGGACGCGGCGTACACCCTCGACGACTCAGAGCTGCCGACCGGTGCGAATGCCGCTCGCAGCGGTGACACGATCACTGTGACCGGGCTGGCCCCAGGTGAGCGCGGCGAGGTGGGCATGACGGTCGCGAAGTCCGGATCCACCGACGCCTCCGAGACGGTGGCGGGTACGGCCCTGGAGACCGGTGTGGCGCCGGTGTTCGGCGCGCCGACGCGTACGGCCGACGGGTACACGGTGCTGATCGAGAATTTCGATGCGGACGCCGAGTACGAGTTCTCGGTGCCGGCGGGCGTGACGGCCGCGGTCGACGGCTCGGGCCTCGTGACCGTCACCGGCGTCGAGCCGGGTGCGGAGGCGACGCTGGAGGCGACCGTGTCGAAGTCCGGATTCACCGATGCTTCGGCCTCGGTGACCGGTGCTGCCCTGGAGACCGGTGTCGCGCCGGTGTTCGGCGCGCCGGTGCGCACGGCCGACGGCTACACCGTCGTCATCACGAACCTCGATCCCGATGCCGCCTACGCGCTCGATGAGTCGACGCTGCCCGCGGGGGCCGCGGCCGCGCGGAGCGGGGACACTATCACGGTGACCGGGCTGGAGGCCGGTGCGACGGGTGCGGTCGGGGTGACCGCGTCCCGCGCCGACCGCACGGACGCGTCGGCGACTGCGACCGGCACCGCCCTGGAGGCCGCGCTGGTGCCGGAGTTCGGGACCGTGAACCGCACCGCCGACGGCTACACCGTGGAGATCGTGAACCACGACCCCGCCTTCGACTGGTCGGTCGCCGCTTCGCACGGCGACGTCGCGATCGACGCCTCGGGGGTGGTCACCGTGACCGGCCTGGACGCGGGTGCCGCCGCGACGGTGACCGCGGAGACGAGCCGCACGGGCTACGTGTCCGGCAGTCGCGTGGTGAGCGGTGCGGCACTGGAGACCGGCGAGGCGCCGGTGTTCGGCACGCCGACGCGCACGGTCGACGGCTACACGGTGCGGATCGAGAACTTCGATCCCGACGCGGACTACGCGCTCGACGCGTCCGCGCTGCCCGCGGGCGCCGCCGCCTCCCGCGCCGGGGACGCCATCACCGTGACCGGGCTCGCGCCCGGCGCGAGCGGCGAGGTGGGTGTGACCGCGTCGAAGACCGGATACACCGACGCCGCGTCGCCCGTGACCGGCACCGCGCTCGAGACGGGCATCGCCCCAGCCTTCGGCCCGGTGACCCGCACGGCGCAGGGCTTCACCGTCGAGATCACCAACTTCGATCCCACCGCCGAGTACCTCCTCGCGGCGCCTCCCGGGACGACGGTGCGTCTGGTCGGATCAACCATCGTCGTGACCGGCCTCGCTCCGGGCAAGAGCGCCACGATCGATGCTCGGGTGCAGCTCCCGGGCTCGACCGAAGCCGCCGGATCGGTGACCGGGGCTGCGCAGCAGGCGGGCTCGGCGCCGAAGCTCTCGAAGCCGAAGCCGACCGCGGACGGCTTCGAGGTGATGATCCTCGACTACGATCCGTCGCTCGAGTACACCGTCACCGTGACGCACGGCACGGTGAAGCGCGTCGGCGCGCTGATCGTGGTCACCGGGCTGGAGCCGGGGCAGGAGGCGGTGCTGACGGTGACGGCCTCGAACGCCGACACGGCCGCGGGCACCCAGGCCGTCGCGGGTGCCGCTGCGGAGGCTCCCGGCCCGGGCGAGGAGCCCGAGGCCCCCAGCACGACGCCCGGTGGCGGACTCGCCGCAACCGGTGCCGCGGGTGCTGCGCCGATCGGCCTGCTCGCAGCACTGCTGCTGCTCGCCGGGGCGGGGCTCGTCGTGCGACGCCGCAGGGTCTGAGCGATCGGCGGGCTTCGGAGCGGTTCTCCGTTCCGGAGCCCGCTTCGTCGTGCGCGCAGGAGTCCATCAGTCGATGGCAGCGGGTGCATCCCGGGCGGCGCCCCGTCGGGCCCCGCCGCGATCGATGCGGGTGATGGGCCGATCCCCGCGCGGCCCGAAGAGGTGCAGGATCTCGACCGAAAGACCGTCGGCGGGGCCGAACCAGTGCGGGGTCATGGGGTCGAACTGCGCGGTCTCGCCGGGGTCGAGCAGATGATCCTCGTCGCCGAGCAGCAGTCGCAGCCTCCCGGCGAGCACGTAGAGCCAGGCGTGGCCCGGGTGCGTGACGAGCCGGGGATCCCGCGGCCCGAGCACGTGCTTGAAGACCTGCACGCGGCTCGGGTACTGCGTCAGGGGTACGACGACGCCTCCGGTGGCGGCCCGCTGGGGCTCCAGGTGCACACGCGGATCGCCCGTCGCCGGTGCGGCCACGAGCTGATCCAGCGACACCTCGTACGTCCGCGCGAGCGGGAGCAGCACGTCGAGCGTCGGTTGCCGGCGCCCGGTCTCGATTCGTGAGAGGGCGCTCACCGACAGCCCCGATTGCTCGGCCACCGCGGTCAGCGTGAGCCCCCGTGCCTGCCGCAGCCTGCGCAGGCGCGGGCCGATTGCGCCCAGGATCTCGGCCACGTCCGCATGCATGCTCTCATCTTTGCAGATCCCGCAAAATCACTGGGCCCTGTGGAATCGCGGCGCGAGCATGGGTGGTGACTGACGATCGCCGAGAGAGAGCAGACCCCGTGACCGGATCCATCGCCACCGTCTCCGCCGCACCGCCGGTGCTGAGCGCCCGTCGCAGGTGGGCGGTGCTGACCGTCTGCGCCTCGGCGCTCTTCCTCGTCGGCCTCGATACGACGATCGTGACGGTGGGGCTCCCCGAGATCAGCGCGGGGATCGGGATCCCCGGAGATCGGACCGCCTGGGTGATCGACGCCTACACCGTACCGTTCGCGAGCCTGCTGATCACCTCGGGATCGTTGGCCGACCGGTTCGGCCGGCGCCGTATCTTCCGGTTCGGACTCGCGGTGTTCGGAGTGTCATCGCTGGTGTGCGCCGCGGCTCCGACGCTGGAGTTGTTCCTCGTCTCTCGAGCCGTGCAGGGCGTCGGGGCATCGATGCTCACGCCGGTCGCGCTGGCGATCGTGGTGAATGCGATACCAGATCCGCGGGAGCGGGCGCAGGCGATCGGAGTCTGGGGCGCGATGTTCGGCCTGAGCATGGCCGTCGGTCCGGTGGCGGGCGGCGCCCTCATCGCCGCATTCGACTGGCGGGCCGTGTTCTGGCTCAACGGCCCCGTCGTGCTGGCCGTCCTCGTGCTCGTGTCGGCGCTCGTGCCCGAATCGCGCGCGACGCGTCCCCGGAGGCTCGATCTCCCCGGACAGGTGCTTCTGGTACTCGTGCTGGGTTCCGCCGTCTCCATGCTGATCGAGGCACCCCGCCGCGGATGGGCTGCTCCGGCCTCGTTCGCGTCAGCAGGGGTGCTCCTGCTGGCCGGGACCGCGTTCGTACTGGTGGAATCGCGCCGCAGGCAGCCCCTGATCGATCCGGGACTGTTCCGCCGGCCGGTGTTCAGCGGCGTCGTCATCGCGGCGGTGGCCGTGTTCGTCGCCTGCAGCGCGACCCTGCTGCTGACCACGCTCCTGCTGCAGAACGCGCTCGGGTGGGCCCCGCTCGCCGCCGGGGCCGCGATGCTGCCGATGGCGATCGGGGCGATCGTGGGCGCTCCGCTCGGCGGATACCTCGTCGCGAGGACCGGCGCACGGCTGCCGCTCGTGCTCGCGGGCACAAGCCTGCTGCTCGGCGGAGCGCTGCTCATGGGGTTCGCCGCGGGGACGCATCCTCTGCCCCTGCTGCTCGGCGCCTCCCTCCTCATCGGCACCGGCGTGGGGGTGTCCGGCCCACCGATCACGAACACCGCGGTCAGCAGTCTGCCGCCGGATCGCGCGGGAGTCGCAGGCGGGATCACCTCGACCGCGCGGCAGGTCGGCACCGCCCTCGGTGTCGCGCTCGCCGGGGGTCTGACGGGTGGCCTCACCGCGGGCTCGCCGCCGGCCGAGTCGTTTCTCGGGAGTCTGCCCGGCTGGATCCTCGTCGTGGTCTGCGGAGCCGTGGTACTCGCGACGGCCGCGGTCGTGTCCGAACCCGATCCGGTCGCGCGGTCCGGCGTTCAGCCGGTCCCGACCCCTGACGCGGGGAGCCCGCGATGAGAGCCCTTCTCCTCGGCGCGCGCGGCGCCGTCGGGGCGGTCGTCCACCGCGAGCTGGAGTGCGGTGGCGCCGTCGTGACGGCGGCGAGTCGCACGGCTGCCGGCGACGCCGGTGTCGACCTCCGAGGCGATCTCGCCTCGTTGACCAGGCTCGCCGTGACCCATGACGTCGTCATCAACGCCTCGGGCATCGAGCGCGCCGACCTCGCCGGCGCCGCGGGGCGCACCCCGCTGGTCGATATCTCGGCCACCGGGGCCTATCTCGCCGAGCTGCGGAAGACCGCGGTCGGGCCGGTCGTGCTCGGCGCGGGTCTCGCTCCGGGCCTCAGCACCGTTCTCGCCCACGCGCTCGGCGGCGAGCCCGCCGATGAGGTCGACATCCTCGTGATGCTCGGCACCGGGGAGCGGCACGGCCCGGCGGCCGTCGCGTGGACGGCCGGTCTCGTCGGCCGTGACGTCTACCAGCCGCCCGAGGGGCGACCCGTGCGCAATCTCCGCGAGCGCATACGCGAGCAGGGTCCCGATGGGCGCACCCGACTCTACCTCCGAGCCGACTTCCCCGACCACATCCTCCTCGGCGGGGCGAAGCGCCCCCTCATCCGCTCCTACCTCGCGCTCGGATCCGCGGCGATGACGACCGCGCTCGGGATCGTGGGCCGCGTCCCCGCCCTGCGCGGCGCGCTGAACGAGGCCCCGCACCTCGGCAGCGACGCCTGGCACGTGATCGCCCGCAACCGCCGCACCGGAGACAGACGGCAGGCGAGCGGGAACGGCCAGTCCGAGGCGACCGGCAGACTCACGGCTCTCGCGGCGACGCGAGTCGCCTCCTCCTCCGACGCCGTGGGCGTCGTCACCATGGCTGATCTTGTGAGCCTCGAGGAGGCCGTCACGGTGCTCCGCTCGCTCCGACGGCAGCCGGATGAGAAAGTATGAAAAAGCCTCTGAGCTGGGGTTCAGTGCTAGAATCGGGTGATGGTGATCCGTGATCTGCAGGCTGTCCTGCACGAGGTGCACGAGGCCGTCGGGCCGCTCATCGGCTCCGGCAGCGTGGCCGATTACATTCCCCGCCTCGGGGCCGTGAACCCCGATCAGTTCGGCATCGCGGTGATGACGACGGACGGAGATCTCTGCTCCGCGGGCGATGGCGACGTCGAGTTCTCCATCCAGAGCATCTCGAAGGTCTTCTCGCTCGCGCTCGTGATGGCCGCCGACGGCGACGGGATCTGGCAGCGGATCGACCGGGAGCCCTCTGGGGCCGCGTTCAACTCGCTCGCGCAGCTCGAGTACAAACGGGGCATACCGCGCAACCCGTTCATGAACGCGGGCGCACTGGTCGTGGCCGACCATCTGCTCTCGCTCACCGCATCCGAGGATAGCCCAGTGCTCGACTTCGTGCGCGCCGAGTCGGGCAATCCGTCGATCGCGGTCGACGCCCTCACCGCCGCCTCCGAGCTGTCGCACGCCGACCTCAACTCGTCGATCGCGCATATGCTGCGCAGCTTCGGCAACCTGCGCAACGAGGTCCCGGAGGTGCTCGATCGCTACGTGCAGCAGTGCTCGATCGCGATGTCCTGCGAAGACCTTGCGGCGGCGGGGCTGTTCCTCGCCCGGCGCGGGGTGCGGGCCGACGGCAGCCGGCTGCTCACCGCGAACCAGGCGAAGCGCGTGAACGCCGTGATGCTGACCTCGGGCTTCTACGACGCTGCCGGAGAATTCGCCTACCGCGTGGGGCTGCCCGGGAAGTCCGGTGTGGGCGGCGGCATCCTGGCGATCGTGCCCGACGTCTGCGCGATCTGCGTCTGGGCGCCCGGGCTCGACGCCTCGGGCAACTCCCTCGTCGGCATGGCCGCGCTCGACGAGCTCACCTCGCGCACCGGCTGGTCGATCTTCTAGCGGGGCGCAGCCTCCGATCCGCCCCGCTCGCTCAGCCCCGGTCGCTCCGCGCGCAGCCGCGGAGCGACCGGGATCCTCCCGAGATCGTCAGCGGGCCGCGGCGAGGGGGCGATCCGGCGGGATCGCGGCGAGCAGCGTGCGCGTGTACTCGTGCTGCGGCGCAGCGTAGAGCTCCGCACTCGGCCGCGCCTCGACGATCTCTCCGCGCCGCATCACCATCACCTCGTGACTCATCTCGTGCACCACCGCGAGGTCGTGGGCGATGAAGAGATATGCGAGGCCCAGCTCGTGCTGCAGGTCCTTCAGCAGCGTCATCACCTCGGCCTGGATCGAGACGTCGAGCGAGGCGGTGGACTCGTCGAGGATGAGCAGCTCGGGTTCGCAGGCCAGCGCGCGGGCGATGCAGACCCGCTGGCGCTGGCCGCCCGACATCTCGTGCGGATAGCGCTCGGCGAAGGCCTCGGGCAGCTGCACCTGATGCAGCAGCTCGTGCACCCGCTCGCCGCGCGCGCCGGCGCCCGCGCGGAGCCGGTGCACCAGCAGCGGCTCCGCGATCGATTCGGCCACCGTCATGCGGGGGTTCAGCGCCGAGAACGGATCCTGGAACACCATCGACAGCCGGCGCCGCAGACTGCGCCGCGCGGCGCCTCGGGCGCGCAGGACGTCGGCGCCGCCGAGTGTCACCTCGCCGCTCTCCGCCGTCACCTGTCCCGTGAGGGCTCCGGCGATCGTCGACTTGCCCGAGCCGGATTCGCCGACGAGCCCGAGCGTGCTCCCGCGCGAGATCGTGAACGACACGTCCCGCACCGCGTGCACCCAGGTCGTCACGGTCTTGGACTTCACCGGGAAGCGCACGTTGAGCCCGCTCACCTCGAGCACCGGGCGCTCGCTCGCCGGAGCCGGCGGGGGAGGCGGGCTCTGCAGCGAGGGTCGGCTCGACAGGAGCCGGCGCGTGTACTCGTGCTCGGGACGATCGAAGAGGTCGAGCACGGGCCGCTGCTCGACCACGTCGCCGCGATAGAGCACGGTCACCTCGTCGGCCACCTGCCCGATCACGCCGAGGTCGTGGCTGATCCACACCACCGCCATGCCGCGCTCGCGCTGCATCTCGCGCACGAGATCGATGATCTGCGCCTGCGTGGTGACGTCGAGCGCCGTCGTGGGCTCGTCCGCGATGAGCAGGGCGGGGTCGCAGGCGAGCGCGATGGCGATCATCACGCGCTGGCGCTGTCCGCCCGAGAGCTGATGCGGATACGCCGAGAGCCGCTGCTCGGGATCGGGCAGTCCCACCGCCTCGAGCAGTCCGATCGCGCGCGTGCGCGCGGCCCGGTGGCTCAGTCGGAGGTGCGCCTCGGGCCCCTCGGTGAGCTGCCGCTCGAGGGTGAGCAGCGGGTTGAGCGAGGTGCTGGGATCCTGGAAGACGAAGCCGATCTCGGGCCCGTGCACGCGACGCAGCCCGGATTTCGATGCGGTCACGAGATCCTGCCCGCGCAGGAGCGACTGGCCGGTGACCCGCTGGTGCGGGAGATCGAGCAGTCGGGTGGCGCTCAACACGCTCAGGGACTTGCCGGATCCGGACTCGCCGACGATGCCGACCGTGCGGCCGTCGTGCACGTCGAAGGAGACGCCGTGCACGAGATCGGCAGCGCCGATGGCGACCCGCAGATCGCGGACGGAGAGGACGGGGGCATCGGTTCCGCTCATCGGCGAGCACTCCTTGATTCGATGACGCTGCGCTGCTTCGGGTCGAGGACGTCGCGGAGTCCGTCGCCGACGAGATTGCAGGACAGCACGGTGAGGAAGATCGCGGCGCCGGGGAACACGGCGAGCCACCAGGCCGTGCCGAGGAAGGACTGCGCCTCGAACAGCATGCGCCCCCACGACGGCTGCGGGGGCTGCACCCCGAGTCCGAGGAACGACAGCGCGGCCTCGGAGAGGATCGCGAACGCGAGCGAGAGGGAGGTCTGCACGATGATCGGCCCGGAGATGTTCGGCAGCACGTGTCTGCGCAGGATCCGGGCGGTGCCGGTCCCCATCGTCTGCGATGCCCGCACGAACGGCTCCGCCCTGACGCTGAGTGTGCTCGCGCGCGCCACGCGGGCGAAGATCGGGATGTAGACGATGCCGATCGCGATGGTCGCGGTGTTCGCGCCCGGTCCGAGCACGGCGACGATCGCGAGCGCCAGGATGAGCATGGGGAAGGCGAAGAGCACGTCGACGATGCGCATGAGCACGCCGTCGGCCCAGCCGCCGGCGTAGCCGGAGACAATCCCGAGCAGCACGCCGACGGTGAGCGCGATGGCGACGCTGATGACGGCGACTCGAAGCGATACCTGGGCGGCGATCACCACGCGGGAGAAGACGTCGCGGCCGAGGTCGTCCGTGCCGAACCAGTGCGCGCCGCTCGGCGGCTGCAGGGCGTTCGACACATCGGTCTCGTTCACGCCGTACGGCACGAGCACGGGGCCGACGAGCGCGGCGAGCACCATGACGAGCAGCACGATGCTGCCGATCAGGCTGACGGGGCTGCGCAAGAAGAGGCGGAACGCGGACGGGCGGCCTCCGCCGGAGGTCTTCGGTGCGGTCGCGAGTGCGACGGTGTCCGGAGCGGTCATGACAGTCGGATCCTCGGGTCGATGAGGGCGTAGAGGGCGTCGACCAGCAGGTTCACCGCGAGGAAGGCCACTGCGATGAGCAGCACGGCTCCCTGGACGACGGGGTAGTCGCGGGCGGCGACCGAGTCGTAGACGAGCCGGCCGAGGCCGGGCCAGGCGAACACGACCTCGACCACGAGCACGCCTCCGAGCATGGTGGCGAGCTGGATCCCGGTGATCGTGAGGATCGGGATGAATGCGTTGCGCGCGATGTGCACGCCGGTGACGATCGCGGGCTTCAGGCCCTTGGAGCGGGCCGTGCGCACGTAGGCGGCCTCGGCGACCTCGAGCACCGCGCCGCGGATGTAGCGCGTCATGATCGATCCTGCGACGAGGCCGATGGTGAGGGCCGGCGTGAAGACGCGTCTGAGCCACTCGCCGGGATCGTCGCCGAACGCGACGTAGCCGGAGGACGGGAGCCATCCGAGAATCGAGGAGAAGAGGGTGATGAGCAGCATCCCCATCCAGAAATCGGGGATGGAGACGCCGAACTGGCTGAGCACGCGCACGATGCCGTCGCCGAAGGTGCCCTCCCGCAGAGCGGAGTAGGTGCCGGCGGGTATCGAGATGAGCAGCGCGATGAGCATGCCCATCGCGGCGAGCGAGAAGGTGGCGGGAAGCCGCGCCAGCAGCACCTCGGTGACGGGCTGGCCGTTGCGGAAGCTGACGCCGAGATCGCCGGTGAGCGCGTGGCCGACGTAGCCGAAGAACTGCTCGATCAGCGGGCGGTCGAGGCCCGACGCGGCGCGCAGCGCCTCGTACGCCTCCGGGGTGTACCGGGTGCCGAGCGCGATGCGCACGGGGTCGCCCGGCACCAGATGGATCAGCGTGAACACCAGGACGAGCACCCCCAGCAGCACCACCACGGTGTGGAGGAGCCGCTTGGCGATGAAGCGCAGCGTCGGGGATCCCGTCACGCGCGAGGCGATGGCGGTGCTCATCCGGCGAGACTCACGTCCTTGAAGCGCACGGCCCGGTCGCTGCGCGCCGTGTAGCCCTCGAGGCCGGGGGACCACGCCTGGATGACGGACGGGTTGTAGAGGTACAGGTAGCTCGCATCCTCGGCGATCAGCTTCGCGGCCTCGGCGTAGATCTGCTTGCGCGCCTCGGTGTCGGTCTCGACGCGGCCGGAGTCGAGCAGTTCGTCGACCCGCGGGTTGCTGTAGCCCTGCGCGTTGCTCGCGCCGTCGGTGTGGTGCTGCGCGTAGTAGAAGTCATCGGGATCGATGTTGCCGAGCCAGGCCATCATGAGCATGTCGAAGTTGCCGGTGTTCTGCTCGTCGAGCCAGGTGGCGAAGTCGGGCTGCCGGATCGACACCTCGATGCCGAGGGGCTTCAGGTTGTCGGCGATGACCTGCGCGGCCGTCACGGTCTCGGGGTAGTCGGACGACGCGAGCAGGTCGAGCTTCAGGGTGCTGCCGTCGACCCCGGCCTCGCTCAGGAGCTCGTTCGCGCGATCGGGGTCGGTGCGGTACTCGTCGAACTCGGTGAACCACGCGCTCTGCTGCGGGATCGCCAACTGGTTGACCTCCGCGGTGCCGTAGCTCGTGACCTGCGCGATCGCATCGCGATCGATCGCGTACCCGATGGCCTGGCGCACGCGCGCGTCGTCGTAGGGCTCGCGCTGCTGGTTGAGCGCGAGGTACCAGTAGTCGGTGCTCGGCTCGAGGCCGATCTCGACCTGATCGTCCTGCTGCAGCTGTTCGAGCTGCTGGGCGGGGATCGAGTCGGTCCAGTGGATCTCGCCGCTCTTGAGCGCCGCGATCGCGGTGTTCCCCTCGGACAGGAATGAGAAGGTGACCCCGCCGACACCGGGGGCACCGTCCCAGTAGTCGGGGTTCGCCTCGAGCCGGATCGCGTCTCCGGGGGTGTAGCCCGAGAGCGAGAAGGGACCGGTGCCCACCGGCTTCGTCGTGATGTCGCCGCTCTCGACGTTCTGCTGCTGCACGATGGCCATGCCCTTGAAACCGCCAAGGCTCGAGAGCAGGTTGGGGGTCGGCTGCGCGACCGTGATCTCCACGGTGCGGTCGTCCGGGGTGGCGATGCCCGTGACCGCGCTGAGGCGCCAGGCGTTCGCGAGCTCCTCGTCGATGATGCGGTTGAGGGAGTAGGCGACGTCGGCGGAGGTGAACGGCGAGCCGTCGTGGAACGAGACGCCCTCGCGCAGGTGGAAGGTCCACGTGAGCTGATCGTCGCTGAGATCCCAGGACTCCGCGAGCGCCGGCTGCATCTCGAGGTTCTCGTCGGGGGCGACCAGCGTGTCGAAGATGTTCTCCAGTACCTCGAACGAGAAGTAGGAGGTGGTCTTGTGGGGGTCGAGCTGATCCGGCTCCCCGGCGATCGCCGCGGCGAGGACGGTGCCCGAGGGAGCGGTTCCGGTGCCGTCCAGATCGACGCCGGTGCCGGTCGAGCAGGCGCTCAGCGCAAGTGCGCTGAGCAGGGCGATTCCCGGGAGCAGTGTGCGTGGCTTCATCGGCACTTTCCTCTGTTCGAGTGAGCAAAATTATCATTTTTATGATGGAATCATCATTATTGCGATAGTCAACATCGAAAACCGGCTCGCGTCAACCCGAGGAAGCAGCGACATGACCTACACCATCCTGGCCAGCGATCCCGACCGGCATCTCCTGGGGGTCGCCACGGCGAGTCGCTCCCTCGCCGTCGGCGCCGGTGTTCCCGCGCTGAGGGTCGGAGTCGGTGCGGTCGCCAGCCAGGCGTACACCAACCGTGCGCTGCGCGGATTCGTGCTCGACGCGCTCGCCGCGGGGCGGGCTCCGGCCGACGTCGTGGCGCAGCTGCCCGAGGTCGACACCGGGAGCGCGCGCAGGCAGGTGGCGGTCATCGACGCCGCGGGGCGCATCGCGGTGCACACGGGGAGCGGGTGCACCGCCTGGGCGGGAAGCGCGACGGGCGACGGTTTCGCTGTGATCGGCAACCTGCTCGCGGGCCCCGCCGTGCTGGACGCGATGGCAGCGGAGTTCGGGGCCTGGCCTCGGACGGGCTCCGGGGAGGGCGCCGCGGCAGACGGCGCGGCCTTCGCCCGGAGGCTTCTCGCCGCGCTCTCGGCGGGGGAGGGCGCCGGGGGCGACCTCCGCGGCCGGCAGTCGGCGGCCCTCCTGGTCGGCGCGGGGACGGCGACCGCGGGTTCGGACGGGTCACTCGCATTCGACCTGCGCGTCGACGATCACGAGCAGCCCGTGCGCGAGCTCGGCCGCCTGCTCGGCAAGGCCGTGTCGGAGCCGGCGCCGTGACCCGTTACTGCTCGAACGGGGTCACCGCCCCGAGCACCACGCTCGGCTCCGCGCCCGTGTTCGCCCACCAGTGGGGAACGGAGCAGCGGTACGTCATGGCGTCGCCCGGTGCGAGCTCCACCCGCCGCTCTCCGTGCACCACGGTGAGCGTGCCCGACTCCACCACGATGCACTCGGTGCCGAGGTGGCGGAATGCCTTGCCCTCGTTCGTGAAGCCCGGGGGCAGCGTGCTGCGGATCACCTGCAGCGACGAGCGCAGCCCCGGGGTCAGCAGCTCCCGCACCACTCGCTGGCTCGCCGGCTGCTCCTCGAGCGCGGGCAGCAGCTCGCGCTCGTCGGCGCGCACCACGAGCTCGTCGCGCACGCTGCCGCCGTCCAGCAGCCGCGCCATCGGAATGCCCAGGGCCTCGGCGAGCCGTTTGAGCGCCAGGTACGAGGGGTTGCCGAGACCGCGCTCGAGCTGGCTGATGAGTCCGAAGCTCACTCCGGAGCGCTGGCTGAGCGCGCTGAGGCTCAGACCCTGCCGCTGCCGCTCGTGGCGGAGCTCGCGGCCGAGGCCGGCGACGTCCGGGTTCGGGGTATCCCTGTCCTTGCTCACCTCTTCAGACTAATCATGCCGCCCGTCGCCGGGCGCGCGCACCGCAGAGAAAGGCACGACGTGCAGCATCGCGACTCCGCCGTTCCCGAGGTCGCAGACCGGGGCGATCCGGTGATCCCCGAGGGAGCCGAGCGAGTCCTCTCACCCGTCGACCGCGTCGCAGAGCAGTGGCTCGACACCGAGGTGCGGCTCGATCCGGTGCTCGGTACGCGGATCGGCCGAGGCGGTGGCGACGATCGGCTGGGCGACTACTCGCCCGACGGGGTCGCGGCCCGGAACGACGCGGCTCGCGGCGCGCTCGCCGAGCTGCGGACGGCGCGTCCGCGCGATCGCGTCGACGAGGCGACCGCCCGGGATCTGGGCGAGCGGCTCGCGCTGCGGCTCGCCCGTGCCGAGGCCCGGCTGGAGTTCTGCGACCTCACCGTGCTCGAGACGCCGGTGCAGCTCATCAGACAGGCCTTCGACCTGATGCCCGCGGAGACTCCGCATGACTGGGAGGTCATCGCCCGCCGGCTCGACGCGGTGCCCGCCGCCCTCGCCGGCTACCGGGAGACGCTCGCGCGCGGCGCGGCGGAGGGGCCGGCGCCGGCGCGGCGGCAGGTGCTCGCCGTGGCCGAGCAGGCCGAGCGCTTCGCGAACGGATTCTTCCGCGGCCTGGCGGATCGGGGGAGCCGGTCGGGCCGGCTCCCCGCGGAACTCGGAGTGCGTCTCGGGGCCGGTGCCGACCGGGCGGGCGCGGCCTACGACGGCCTGGCGCAGTTCCTGCGCGACCGGATAGCCCCCGGCGCGTCCGACGCCGACGGCGTCGGACGGGACCGCTACGTGCTCGCCACCCGCGAGTTCCTCGGCGTCGAGATCGACCCCGATGAGAGCTACGAGTGGGGGCTCGAAGAACTCGAGCGCATCGTGCGCGAGCAGCGGAGCACCGCACGCGAGATCGTGCCGGGCGGTTCCATCGCCGAGGCCGTGGCGGCGCTCGACGGGGATCCCGCCCGCCGTGTGCGGGGAGAGGCCGCGCTGCGGGAGTGGCTTCAGGAGGAGAGCGATCGCGCGATCGACGCGCTCGCGGGAGCGGTGTTCGATATCCCTGCGCCGCTGCGTCGCCTGGAGTGCCGGATCGCACCGACGCGCGAGGGCGGGATCTACTACACGGCGCCGAGCGACGACCTCTCCCGTCCGGGGCGCATGTGGTGGACGGTTCCCCGGGGCGTCACCGAGTTCCGCACCTGGCGAGAGCTCACCACCGTCTACCACGAGGGGGTGCCGGGGCATCATCTGCAGATGGGGGGCGCGGTCGTGAACCGGCGCGAGCTCAACGCCTGGCGGCGCGGTCGAGCGGGCACCTCGGGGCACTTCGAGGGCTGGGCGCTCTACGCGGAAGGGCTCATGGACGAACTCGGGTTCCTCGACGATCCGGCTGCCAGGCTGGGCCGGCTCGACGCCCAGAGGATGCGCGCCGCCCGGGTGGTGCTCGACATCGGTCTGCACCTCGGCAAGCGACTCCCCGGCGGGTCGGGGCGCTGGGACGCCGACAGCGCCCTGGCGTTCATGGGCCGCAACGTCACCATGAGCTCGGCCGCTCTTCGCTTCGAGGTGCTCCGCTATCTCGGCTGGCCGGGCCAGGCCGTCTCCTACTCGCTCGGTGAGCGCGTGTGGCTGCGCCTGCGACGTGAGGCGCAGGCGCGCGAGGGGGCCGACTTCGACCTGCGCGGCTTCCACGACCGAGCGCTCCGGCTCGGGTCGCTGGGTCTCGGCACCTTCGAGTGGGCGATGCGGCCGCAGACGCCGCGGGGATCCTGACCCGGCTGTCCCACCGCCCCGGGCGCGGCATCTCGTCACAGATGCAGGCGCTTGGCGAGCTCGTGGCGCACCTCCGGCCCCGATGCGAACTGCACCAGCACCAGCGCGACCAGGCTGAGCGCGCCGCAGATCGCCGAGGGCACGGGGGTCCTCACCCACCCGAACGCCAGGAACCCGATGGGGGCGAGCCCCAGCAGCACCGTCAGCCCGCTGTAGAGGACGTGCTCGCCTACCTCCATGCGCATCACGCGCACCGTGATCAGCACGGCCACGATGGAGCACGCGCAGACGATCGGCACGGCGTACGTCAGCGACCACCCGTGCCACCCGGTGAGGTAGTCCCAGTACACGCAGACCAGCCCGACCAGTACCACGAGGTACACGGTGCCCTTGGCGACGTTGCGCCGCTTGCGCACGGCCATCAGCACCACGAGCCACATCGCGCTCACCCCGAGCCACACGGAGCGCAGCGCGCCGATGTCGTCGAACTCGCGGCTGAACAGCAGCTGGGCGGCGAACGACGCCAGGATCAACGCGATCGAGGTGAGGAAGAGCACCTGCAGCACCCGTCGCCTGGAGAACACGAGGGGCACTGCTGGCAGCGGGCTCGGGGCGGGGTCGCCGGTGAGCGGATCCGCGCACAGCGGGCAGCCGGTCCAGTCGCCCTCGATGTCGACGGCGCACGCGGTGCAGCGCCTCATCGTTCCCCCTCCGCCGGTTCCGCATCCGCGAGCTCCGCCTCGGTGACGCGCGTCGCCGCGACCGTCACGTCGACCCCGTGCGCGGTGAGCATCCGTGCGAACTCCCTGACGTGCCCGGTCTCGGTGAACGGAGAGGTGAAGCTGATCGTGAGCAGACCGGCGTGGGACATGGCGCAGAACTGCGGGCGCACCGCGGAGACGTGGAACAGCATCCGGCCCACGTGCGAGTCGGCGGGCTCGGGCAGCACCACGCGGCCCAGATTCGAGACCGCGACGGTCAGGCCGCGGTTGCTGCCGCGGTTGATGAGACCGAGGATCACGTCCTTGAGCGGGCGCGGCACGATCCTCAGCACGGGCATCCGCTCGAAGCGGATGAGGCGCCGCAGCTTCCGCTCCAGCGCCTCCGGGGTGGCCTTCGGGCGGAACTGGCTCTCGAGTCCCCGGCAGATCGTGCCGAGATCGTCCGGGCCCTCGCCGTAGCTGTGCTCCACCCGGATGGTCGCGAAGAAGTTGCGCGCCGACGTCGACGGGAAGAACTGGCGCAGGTTCACGGGCACCGAGGCCGCCAGCGTGCGGTGTTCGCCCAGGCCGCCCGAAGAGAGCCGGATGGATTCGAAGAACAGCGCGGTCAGATACATCGTGAGCGTCACCCCCTCGGCGCGGGCGAGGCCGAGCACCTCGGCGACCGGCAAGGTGAGCTCGACGACGCGGGTGCGGTTGTCGGGCGTGCGCGTGCCCCTGACCCGATGCGCCCGCTTCGCGGAGCGGAACCGCCGCGGTCTCGCGCCCGCGGTCTCGGTCTCGCGCGGCGATGCACGGGGGCTGTTCTCGACGGTGAGCGCGGCCGGCGACGCCTCGTGGCTGAACGCCGCCTCGGTGGCGGGATCCTCGCGCCGCCTGCTCCGGCGTCTGCGGAAGTAGTGCCCGAAGCTGTCGGCGGCCAGCTCGTGGGCCGGCTCGGCCGGATGGTCTCCGGGCGCGGGGTAGCGCAGCCGCGTGTAGGCGGTCACGAGGTCGGTGAGGAACCACAGCGCTCCGGTGCCGTCCGACAGCGCGTGGAAGATCTCGAGGATCACCCGACGCCGATGGTGCACCACGCGGAACAGCAGGGTGCGCCGGTCAGCCTGATAGATCGGAGCGCAGGTGTGCTGCTGCTCGGCGGCCACGAGCGGGCGCAGATCGCTGTCCTGCAGGTAGTACCAGAACACGCCGCGTCGCAGCACCGCGCGGTAGAGCGGGTACCGGTCGTAGGTCGTATCCAGAGCCTGCTGCAGCAGCACGGGATCCACGTCGTGGTCCATCTCGGCGCTGACGCGGAACACCTTGGGATCCGCGTCGCTGCGCGCCGCGAGGAAGATGTTGGAGGCGTTGTCGAGCCGCACCCAGGCTCGGCCGCTCACCTCGGATCCTCCGGTTCGGCGCGGTGAGCATCCGATTCGGGATCCGCATCCGTGCCGTCGAGAAACGCGTTGATCACCTCGTACCCCTCGCGGAGGGAGCGGGAGAACCTGGGCAGTGCGATGAACCCGTGCAGCGCCCCGTCCACGCGGTGGATCCGCACCTCGTTGCCCGCCGCCTCGAGGGCGCGCCCGTAGGCCTCGCCCTCGTCCCGCAGCAGGTCCAGCTCCGCCGTGATCAGCAGGGTCCGCGGCTGGCCGGCCAGGTCCGTCGCCGTCAGCGGGGCGACCAGCGGATCGCGGCGCCGCTCCGGGTCGGGTACGTACAGGTCGAAATAGTCCTGCACCTCGGTGTTGGTGAGTCGATAGTCGTCGCCGTGCTGGCGCACCGAGGCGAACGGAGAAGTGCGCGGGTCGTGATCCCAGTGGGTGACCGGATAGAGCAGGATCTGCCGATCCGCGCCGCGACGCCCCTCCTCACGGAGCTGCAGCGAGACGGCGGCGGCCAGATTCCCTCCGGCGGAATCGCCCACGAGGACGATGCGGTCGGTGTCGGCGACGCCCACGCGCCCCGGATCCTCGAGCAGCAGCCGGGTGACGCGGGTGCAGTCCTCCAGGCCCGCCGGGAACGGGTGCTCCGGGGCCAGCCGGTAGTCGACGGAGGCCACGACGCAGCCGGTGAGATCGGCCATCGTGGCGCACGCGGGGGTGTAGCTCTCGATGTCGCCGGTGACCCATCCGCCTCCGTGGAAGAAGAGGAGCACCTCGTCGCGTCGCTGCTCCTTCGGCTGGAAGACGCGGACCGGAATCTGCCGGTTCCCGTCGTCGGAGGTGATCTGCTGGTCGAGGGCCTGGTAGCGCGGCGCCGGCAGCGCGGCGAGCTGGCGCTGGAAGCGGCGCACCTTCTCGTAGTCCTCGCGCATGTTGAGCCGCGGCGCGGCGAACAGGCGCATGAAGGCGCGGGTCAGTCGGTTCACGTGCGGGCCGCGGCGTGGAGGGCTGACTGCGTCATGCCCCCAGCTTAGAGACGTCGCCTGTGCCCGGGTGCGACATCGGCGGCCGCTCGATACGCTGAGACCGACGGAGAGGCGGGATCGATGCGCGCGATAGTGGTCGAAGAACAGGGTGCGGAGCCCCGGGTCGTGGAGGAGCTCGAGGAGGGCGGACTGCTCGATGGGCCGGTCGAGCTCGACGTGCTGTACTCCTCCTACAACTACAAGGACGGGCTCGCCCTCGCCGGCCGGGGCATCGTGAGGTCGTGGCCGCTGGTCCCCGGCATCGACCTCGTGGGACGTGTCACCGCCTCGCATGCCGAGGGCTGGGCCGAGGGCGATCAGGTGGTGCTGAACGGCGACGGACTCGGCGAGTACCGGCACGGCGGCTTCGCCACCCGGGCCCGGGTGCGCCCCGACGCGCTCGTGCGCCTGCCCGAGACGATCAGCCCGCTGCACGCGGCCGCGATCGGCACCGCGGGTTTCACTGCGATGCTCTCGGTGCTCGCTCTGGAGGACGCGGGTGTCGCCCCCGACGCGGGAGAGATCCTGGTCACGGGGGCCGCCGGCGGCGTGGGATCGGTGGCGATCTCGCTGCTGGCCGGCCGCGGGTACCGCGTCGTCGCCTCGACGGGGCGTGCGGAGGAGCAGGGGGAGTACCTCGCGGGGCTCGGCGCGGCGAGACTGATCGACCGCCGCGAGCTCTCCGACGAGGTCGGAAAGCCGCTGCAGGAGCAGCGCTGGGCCGGCGCGATCGACTCGGTCGGATCCACCACCCTCGCGAACGTGCTCGCCCAGACCGCGTACGGCGGGGCCGTCGCCGCCTGCGGCCTCGCCCAGGGCGCGGATCTGCCCGTGACCGTGCTGCCGTTCATCCTGCGCGGCGTCACGCTCACCGGGGCGAACTCGGTCGACGCGCCGCGAGCGCTGCGGCAGCGGGCGTGGGACGCGCTCGCCGCGGAGATCGATCGTGAGCTGCTCGACGGCATGACCGAGACCATCGGTCTGGGCGATGCGCTCGCCTACGCGGACGAGATCCTCGCGGGCCGCGTGCGCGGACGCACGGTCGTCGACGTGAACCGCTGAGGTTCGGAGGCTCGGGCGCTCGGCGGTTCGGAGGCTCGGCTCGAGCCGCACCCGGCTACAGCTCGGCGTACCGCGCCCTGAACCCGCAGAACACCCCGTACGAGACGAAACCGACGCCGACGGCCGCCACCAGCGCGGGGCCCGCAGGCAGCTCCCGCAGCGTGCGGATCGCCCCGTCGAGCGCGCTCACCAGCTGCGGTTCGTCCTGCACGGCGGCTGCGCAGACGAGCACGCAGATCACGACCAGCGCGATTCCCTTGGCGATGAAGCCGAACGCGCCGAGGCCCGAGATCCAGTGCCCCGCCGCGCCTGACGGGAGGTCGAGCCGCGCCCGGAAGCTGCGCCGCGCGCCCATGACGATGAACACGATGCCGCCGATCCCGATCGCGAGACCCGCCGTGGTGAGCAGGAACGGCCCGCCGGGGAAGGCGAGCACACCCCGCCCGGCGTTTTCGGCGCTCTGCTCGGCGTTCGGTCGCGCGCCGAGCGCCACGGCCGCGGCGAGGGAGCCCATCGCGAGGAAGACGGCCGCCTGCCCCCACTCGGCGAGTCTGCGGCCCCACCGCTTCGGGCGGCTGTCGATGCGAACCGCAATGCCGTGGATCGCGTGGTAGGCGCCCAGCGCCCACAGCAGGGCGGCGATCACCCACAGGCCCAGGAACCCCAGGGGCACGTCGGCGATGGCCGTGAGCGCGCCCGCCTGGTCGCTCTCGCCGCGCCTGCTCCACGCGACCACCAGGGCGATGACGCCGACGAGCAGGTGCACGACGCCGGTCGCGACGTATCCGCCGCGGGCCAGCGCGCGCAGCGCAGGATGCCGCTCCGCGGCGCGAGCGGCCGATTTCACCGAGTCAGGCACAGGTGCAGCTTACGCCGGAGTGCCACCGGTCGCGCACATCGTCGTATACCGGTATCCCTCACCCGGGCTTCGTAGAATCGGGGCGATGAGCGAACTGCAGCATCCGGCGACCCCGTCGCCGGGCCTCTCCGGGGCGATCGGCGGGCCGGTCGCGCCCGGATCGCCGGGTGTTCCGGGCGCTCCGGCTGTTCCGGCTGGTCCGGGCGCGCCCGCCGCTCCTCACCGCCCAGCCTTCGCGCGGGCGCTCGACCGGGCGCTCGCGGTGCAGCGGCCCGTGGTGCTCGCGCACATCCGCAGCGTGCGGCTGCGGCATCCGCACGCGAATCCCGACCAGCTCGTGCGCATGCTCGAGCGCCGCTACCTGCTCGCGATCACCGGAGGCGGGGCCGCGGTGGGTGCGACCGCGGTGATCCCCGCCATCAGCACGCCGGCCACGCTCGCGCTCTCCGGCGTCGAGACGGTCGGCTTCCTCGAGAGCACCGCCCTGTTCGCGCAGTCGGTCGCCGAGGTGCACGGCATCCCCGTCGAGAACCCCGACCGCGCCCGCGTGCTGGTCATGAGCCTCATGCTCGGGCGGGAGGGCGCCGATCTGCTGAGCCAGCTCACGCGCCAGACCGTCGGCCGGGGCGGCGGGCGCCCGGCGTTCTGGGGCGAGGTCGTGACGAAGACGCTGCCCAGGGGTGCCGTGCGGCCGGTGCTCGACGGGCTGCAGCGATCCTTCGTCAAGCACTTCGCGAAGATCGGCGGCGGCTCGTTCGTGGGCAAGGCGCTGCCGTTCGGGATCGGCGCCGCGGTCGGCGGCGCAGGCAACCACATCCTCGGGCGCCGCGTGGTCGCGGCCTCGCGTCTCGCGTTCGGGCCGGCCCCCGTGTGGTTCGCGCCCGAGCTCGCACCGAGGGAGGGCGCCGAGCGGCTCGAGCGGAGGATCCTGCGCGGGGCCCGTGCCGCGGGCGGCTCGATCGCTGCGGGCGCCGGCGCGGGGGCGGGCGCGATCGCTCGCACCGCGAAGCAGGCCGCGCGATCCGCTCGCCGCAAGCGCGATTCGGAGGGGACGGGGACTCCGGCGGTCGACCGGCTCGCGGAGCTCTCGACGGAGCATCGCGCCGAGTAGAGTGACAGAATCGACCGAGGGAGCACCATGAAGACCTTCCAGATGCCCGGCACCGACCTGGTCGTACCCAACGTGGTGCTCGGCCTGATGCGCATCCAGGACAAGAGCGACGACGAGGTGCGAACACTCGTGGGCGCGGCCCGTGACGCCGGCATCGCGTTCCTCGACCACGCCGACATCTACGGCTCCGAGGTGCACGGCTGCGAGCGCCGCTTCGCCGAGGCGCTGCGGCTCACCCCTTCGGAGCGCGAGCAGTTCGTGATCCAGTCGAAGGCCGGCATCGTCAAGGACGGGCCGTACTTCGACTTCTCGTACGAGCACATCGTCGAGTCGGTCGACGGCTCGCTCGAAGCGCTCGGCACCGACTACCTCGACATCCTGCTGCTGCACCGGCCCGACGCGCTCGTGGAGCCGGAGGAGGTGGCGCGCGCGTTCGACGAGCTGTCGGCCGCCGGCAAGGTGCGCGCCTTCGGCGTGTCCAACCACACGCCCCGCCAGATCGACCTGCTGCGCCGATACGTCGAGCAGCCGCTCGTCGCCAACCAGCTGCAGCTCTCCATCACCCACTCGCCGTCGATCGCCCAGGGCATCGCCGCGAACATGCAGGGACTCGACCAGTCGGTCTCGCGCGATGACGGCATCATCGACTACTGCCGTCTGCACGACCTCACGGTGCAGGCGTGGTCCCCGTTCCAGGCCGGCTTCTTCGACGGCCCGTTCCTCGGTTCGCTGCGCTTCCCGGAGCTGAACGCCGTGATCGAGCGGCTGAGCGCGAAGTACGACGTGCCGGGTGAAGCGATCGCGGTGGCCTGGATCACGCGGCATCCCGCACAGATGCAGGTGGTGCTCGGAACGACGTCGCCCGAGCGGGTGGCCGCGGCCGCGCTCGGCTCGGAGGTGCCGCTCACCCGCGCTGAGTGGTACGAGCTGTTCCGCGTCGCGGGGTACACCGTGCCGTGACCCCTCCGGGAACGGGTGAGTTCTACTTCGAGACGCGCCTGCTGCACTATCCCGCACATAGTGCAGCACACGCGACCGTAATCCCGAGCGAGGCTGCGCCGGCCACAGGACCCCGCCGTTGCCGCACGGGGAGAGCCCAGAGGTCGGATAGGGTCGGGGCAGAGCACCCGGCCGCCGGGTGCGCGGGAGGAGCCGCACGATGATCATCGCAGGACTGGTACTCGCGGGCCTTGCCGCGCTGCTGCACGTCTACATCTTCTACATGGAGTCGATCGCCTGGACGAGCCCGCGAGTACGGGCCACGTTCGGCACCTCCGAGAGCGGGGCCGCCGCGACGAAGGAGCTGGCCTTCAACCAGGGCTTCTACAACCTGTTCCTCGCGGTCGCCGTGTTCCTGGGCATCGTGTTCTCCGTGTCCGGGCAGACCTCGATCGGCGCAACGCTCGTCTTCGTGGGCGCGGGTTCGATGGTCGCGGCGTCGCTCGTTCTGCTGCTGTCGAGCCCCGGCAAGGCGAGAGCCGCCCTCGTGCAGGGCGTGATCCCGGCGCTCGGCGTTCTCGCGCTCGCCGTCGGCCTGGCGGCCTGAGACGAACCGGGATCGGGCTGAGATCCGGGCCCCGATCCCGAGCCGGATCGGCCGCGAGCCGGATCCCGAACTGAATCAGCCGCGAGCCGGCACTGGCCGCCACGGGCTATCTGCGCAGCACCATGGGCGTGCGGGTCACGGGGTCCGGGTGGATGACGGCGTCGATGCCGAAGACCTCGCCGACCCGGTCGGCGGTGATGAGCGATTCCGGGCTGCCCGTGGCCACGACCCGGCCGTCCTTCATGAGGACGAGGTGGTCGGCGTAGCGCGCCGCCTGATTGAGGTCGTGCAGCACCGCCACGATCGTCTTGCCCTGCGCATTCAGGCGCCGCAGCAGGTCGAGCAGCTCGTACTGGTGGGCGATGTCGAGAAACGTGGTGGGCTCGTCGAGCAGCAGCACCGGGGTCTGCTGCGCCAGCAGCAGCGCGATCCAGACCCGCTGGCGCTGGCCTCCCGAGAGCTGATCGACGAAGCGGTCCGCGAGTTCCGCGGTCCCGGTGGCGAGGAGCGCCTCGCGCGTCGCCTCATCGTCGGCGACGGTCCAGCGCTGGAGCGGCGTGTGGTGCGGGTGCCGCCCGCGCGACACGAGATCCGCGACCCGCATCCCCTCCGGCACGATCGCGTCCTGGGGCAGCAGCCCCATGCGGCGCGCGAGGGCCCGGGAGCCGTACTCGGCGAGGTCCCGGCCGTCGAAGAGGATCGTGCCCGACTCGGGGCGCAGCACCCGGGCGAGCGAGCGCAGCACCGTCGATTTGCCCGACGCGTTCGGGCCGAGGATCACGGTGAACGAGCCCGCGGGAAGCGCGAGGTCGATGCCGTCCACCACGACCCTCCGGTCGTAGGACACCACGAGTCGGCGGGCCTCGAGTGCGGCGGGCGGTGCGGTCATGGGCGGAGGCCTCCGTTGCGCGGGGTGGCCGGTCGAACGCCGGTCCGGGGCGGGCGGGATCGAACGGGTTCGGTCGAAGTCGGGACGGCGGCTCCCGCGTGACCGGGAGCCGCCGCGGGATCAGGCGAGCAGTTCCTCGACCTGGTCGATCACGAGGTTTGCTCCGAGCACGCCGATGCCCACCATCCAGGTGTCGTCCTCGACCTCGTAGGCCGAGTCGCCGCTGACGCCGGGCAGCGCCGACCACAGACCGGTGATCTGCTCCTGGGTGGTCGCAGACGGGTCGCCGCCCGGGCTCATGTAGAACACGACGTCGCCGTCGATCTGCTCGTACAGCTCGGGGCTGAGCTCCATCATCGACCACTCGTTCCAGTCGCGCTCGCCGAGGTCGAAGCCCATGTCGGTGAGGAGGGAGCCGGAGAACGTCTCGGGGCCGTAGAGCCGGAAGTTGTCGGCGCGGAAGCGCACGATGGAGGCGGTGGTGCCCTCGGCGCCCACGGTCTCGCCCACCTCGGCGGCACGGGCCGAGACCTCCTCGATCTTCTCCTGCATGTCGGCGGAGCGGTCGACCGCGGCGGCGGTGAGCTCGGCCTGCTCGGTCCAGTTCGTTCCGGTGTCCTCGGAGAAGACCGTGGGGGCTATCGAGGAGAGCTCGCTGTAGAGCGCTTCGTGGCGCACCTTGGAGCCGAGGATCAGGTCGGGGGCGAGGTTGGCGATCGCGTCGATGTCGGGCTCGGCGATGTAGCCGACCGGCTCGGTCCCGTCGAGCTCGTCGGCGAGGTAGGCCGGGAAGCTCCGGCCCTCGCCGATCTCGGGGGCGCCGACGGGGGTGATGCCGAGCGCGACCAGCGCGTCGATCATCGGCGAGTCGAGCACGACGATCCGCTCGGGAACCGCGTCGAACTCGGTCTCGCCCATGGCGTGTTCGACGGTGTAGGAGCTCCCGTTCCCGGCTGCGGCGGGTTGCTCGGCGGCGGAGCCGGCGCATCCAGCGAGGAGTGCGAGGCCGCCGACGGCGGCGATGGCGGCGATCAGTCTGCGGGCTGGGGAGGAGGATTCTCTGTTCACGATTGTTCATCATATGAAGATTTGGTTAGGCTTACCAAACGTGGCCGATCCGATCCTCACCGAACACCCCTCTCCTCGATCGTACAGAGTACGGTCCACGCGGGGGTGGGGGATCGCGGTGCTGGCCGCCGCACTTCTGGCGGTATCACTGGTGCTCAGCCTCGCCGTCGGCGCGCGGTTCGTGCCGTTCGACCAGGTGGTGCGGTCGCTGTTCGGCACCGGAGATGAGAATGTGCTGAACATCGTGGGCACCCTGCGTGTCAACCGCACCGTCAACGCGGTCTTCTGCGGCGCGGCCCTCGGCGCGGCGGGCGTGCTGATGCAGTCGCTCACCCGCAACCCGATCGCGGATCCGGGCATCCTCGGCGTCAACGCCGGCGCGGCGTTCGGAGTCGTCGCCGGGCTCAGCCTCTTCGGTGCGATCGGCGCGGTCGGTGCGATCTGGTTCGCGCTCGCGGGTGCCGCGCTGGCGGCCTTCGTGATCTTCACGTTCTCGGTCAGTCGTTTCGCCGCCGGATCGCCGGTGCGCCTCACCCTCGCCGGGGTGGCGTTCTCGGCAGTGCTCGTCGGCGTGTCGCAGGCACTCGTGCTCACGAGCGAGTCAGTGCTCGACGTGTACCGCTTCTGGCGGATCGGCTCGCTCACCGCCCGGCCGCTGGAAGAGGCGCTGCCCCTGCTCGTCTTCCTCGTCGCGGGCACCCTGCTCGCGCTCGCACTCGGGCCCGCGCTGAACCTGATGGCCCTCGGCGACGACAGCGCCATCGCGCTGGGGGTGCGGCCGGGTGCCGTGCGCGCGCTCGTGCTGGTGGCCGTCACGCTGCTCTGCGGCACCGCCACCGCGCTCGCGGGCCCGATCTCGTTCGTGGGGCTCGTGGTGCCGCACATGCTGCGTCGCGCCGTGGGGCCCGACCTGCGGCTCGTGCTGCCGCTCTCGCTGCTCGCGGCCCCCGCGCTGCTGCTCGTCGCCGACGTGCTCGGACGCGTCATCGGCAACGGCGCCGAGGTACAGGTGGGCGTGGTGACGGCGTTCATCGGCGGACCGCTGCTCATCGCGTTCGTCACCGGGCGGCGGAAGGCGGGGCTGTCGTGAGCGTGCGCGTGCGCGAGCACGCGCTGACGGCCGAAGACCGCGTACTCCGATCCGCACGCGGCCGGTGGTCGCTGCGCTTCGGTCGCCGCACCGCCCGGGTCTGCGCCGCGCTCGCCGTCGCGCTCGTGCTGCTGCTCACCGCCGCCCTCATGCTCGGCGACTTCGTCGTCACGCCGGCCGCGGTGGTCGAGACGCTGCTCGGGAACGCGCCCGATCAGCGCACGGAGTTCTTCGTGATCGGGCGGCGTCTGCCGCGCGCGCTCATCGCCATGACGGTCGGGGCCTGTCTCGCCGTCGCCGGCGCGGTGTTCCAGACCCTCACGCGCAACCCGCTCGCGAGCCCGGACATCATCGGGATCAGCGGCGGGGCGTCCGTCGGCGCCGTGTTCGTGATGCTCGTGCTGGGCGGCTCGACCGGGCAGGCGAGCCTGGGCGCCGTGGTCGGCGCGATCGCGATGGCCGGGGTGATCGTCGCACTCACGGCGCGCGCGGGGCTGCACGGGGTGCAGCTCATCCTCACCGGAGTCGCGCTCTCGGCCATCGCGATGGCCGCGGTCGAGTACGTGCTCTCGCAGGTGTTCGTGGCCAGCGCCACGACCGCGCAGACCTGGCTGGTGGGCTCGCTCCAGGGACGCAGCTGGCCGGATCTGGTGCCCGCGGCGGCGATGCTCGCGCTGGCTGTGCCGATCCTGTGGTGGAAGGCCGCCGACGCGCGCATGATGGTGCTCGGAGACAGCGCCTCCATCGCGCTCGGCGTGCGCACCTCGCGGGTGCGGTGGATCCTGCTGGCGGTCGCCACGCTGCTCGTCGCGGTGGCGGTGGCCACGGCCGGCCCGATCTCGTTCGTGGCGCTCGTGGCGCCGCACGTCGCCCGTCGGCTCTGCCGCTCCGAGAGCCTCCTCTGCGCGGGGCTCGCCGGCGCCGTTCTGCTCGTCGCGAGCGACCTCGTGGCGCTCTACGCCTTCGCCGCGCCCGTTCCCGTCGGAGTCGTCACGATCACGCTCGGCGGCGGGTTCTTCCTGTGGCTGCTGTGGCGGGAGGGGCGTCGTCATGCCTGATCCCGCACCGGGTGCCGCGCCCGATCCCGCAGCGGGCGCCACGCCCGATCCCGCACCCGGGGCCGCGACTGGAACGGCATCGGAAAGCGCGCCCGAGACCCCGGCCGCGCGCGGCCCGCGACGCCCGCGGCGCGCCCGCCCGCGGGTGTTCGCCGCTCGGGTGACGGTCGCCGAACAGGTGACTCCGGGCATGCGCCGGCTCACGATCGCGGCCCCCGAACTCGCGGACTACGCGCCCATGGGGCCCGATGAGTACCTCGGGCTGCTGCTGCCCCGCACCGAGCACGCGCCGCTCGTGCTGCCGCCGGCCGAGCGCGCCGACGCCATCCGGGCCGCCGTGGCCGAGCTGCCCGAGGAAGTGCGGCCCGAGCTGCGCTGGTACACGCTCCGCGCTCACCGTCCGGCCGATGCCGAGATCGACGTCGACTTCGTGGTGCACGGCGACGAGGGGCCCGGTACGCGCTTCGCCCGGCGCGCGAGGCCCGGATCCGCGCTCGGCATCCGGGAGTGCACCGCCCTGTACGACCCGCCGCCCGGCGTGCGGACGCAGGTGATCGCCGGCGACGAGTCGGCGATCCCGGCCATCGCGCGGATCCTGGAGAGTACTCCGGGCGAGATGCGGACGCACGCTTTCATCGAGATCGCCGACCCCCGCGACCGCCAGGATCTCGGCGCCGAGATCGCCTGGGTCGATCGGGACGAGCGTCCCGGTGCCGCGCTGGAGCGCGCGGTTCGGGCCGCCGAGCTTCCCGACCGCATCGACTACGCCTGGGTGTGCGCGGAGCGCGGGGGCGTGCAGGGCATTCGCCGGCACCTCGTCGACGACCGAGGCGTGGCCAAATCCCGCATCGTGTTCTCGGGGTACTGGCGCCTCGGCGAAGCGCGCGGGTAGGCATCGCGCACCCCTGCTGCGGCGCTCGGAGCGGAGGCGTACCCTGTCGATATGGACGGTTTCGCGGCTGTCGATTTCGGCTTCGCGCGCGAGATCCTGCAGCGCGGGATCGCGGCGCTGTACCTCGTCGCGTTCGTCTCCAGCCTGAACCAGTTCCGCCCGCTGCTCGGCGAGCGCGGGCTGCTGCCGGCACCGCGGCTGCTCGAGTGGGCGTCCGTCTCGCGGGATCGCGGGCGCGCGATCCGGCCCACGCTGTTCCGCCGTGTCCGCTACACCGACCGCCGGCTGGCGCTGCTGTGCTGGGCCGGCATCGCGGTCGCGGCGATCCTGGTGATCGGGATCCCGCAACTCGCGCCGCCCTGGGTACCGATGCTGGGCTTCCTCGCCCTGTGGTTCGGGTACATGTCGATCTCGAGCATCGGGCGGACGTTCTACGGCTTCGGATGGGAGATGCTGCTGCTCGAGGCGGGGTTCCTCGCCGCGTTCCTGGGATCGCGGGATCAGCCGCCGCCGACCGCGGTGATCGTGCTGTTCTGGTGGCTCCTGTTCCGTCTCGAGTTCGGCGCGGGCATGATCAAGATCCGCGGCGGACGCGAGTGGCGCGACCTGACCGCGCTCACCTACCACCACGAGACCCAGCCGATGCCGGGCCCGCTGAGTCGGCAGGCGCACCTGCTGCCGAGGTGGTTCCACCGGGGAGAGGTGCTCGGCAATCACTTCGCGCAGCTGGTCGTGCCGTTCTTCCTGTTCGCGCCGATCCTCGGCCTCTGGGTTCCGGGGCCGGTGCCCGCGCTCGTCGGCACCGTGGCGGCGGGCATCGTGATCGCCACGCAGCTGTGGCTCGTGCTCACGGGCAACTTCGCGTGGCTCAACTGGGCGACCATCGTGCTGGCGTTCTCGGCGGTCTCGATGCCGGCGCCGGGTTCCGCGGCGACCCGGTCGTCGGAGCCGGGCGCGGGGATCGACGGCCTGCCCTGGTACTGGTTCGGGATCACGGGCGCCGTGGCGCTGTTGTACCTCGTGCTGAGCATGCCCGCCCTGCGCAACCTGTTCGCGAGGCGCCAGCTGATGAACGCGAGCTTCAACCGCTGGCAGCTCGCGAACGCCTACGGGGCCTTCGGCACGGTCACGAAGGAGCGGATCGAATACGTCATCGAGGGCACGATGGATGACGACCCCGAGGCGGCCGACTGGCGGGAGTACGAGTTCAAGGGCAAGCCCGGCGATGTGCGGCGCGTCCCTCGGCAGTTCGCCCCGTACCACCTGCGGCTGGACTGGCTGATGTGGTTCCTGCCGCTCGGGCGTTCGCTCGACGAGTGGTTCACGACCCTGCTGGTGCGGCTGCTGGAGGCGGACGCCCCGATCCTCGCACTGCTGCGCCGCGATCCCTTCGGCGGCGAGCCGCCCCGATGGGTGCGGGTGGTGTCGTACCGCTACCGCTTCTCCTCCCGCGCCGAGCGCGGGGAGCACGGCGCGGTCTGGACGTGGGATCATCGCCGCGTGCTCGTGGCCCCGATCCGGCTGAACACTGGTTGAGCGGTCTCGTGCGATCCGCGATGGCGCCGCTGCGCCATGCGAGTCGGAGCAGCCCGCCTGTCGCCGGTTGAGCGAGCGACGAAGGAGCGAGTCGAAACCCAGAAGATCCCGAGGGTGTCGGCGTCGACTCCGCTGCGCTCCGCTCGATCGGGGCCGGGTGCTCCGCTCGATCGGCGACCGTGATGCAGCGCAGCGATGAGGCTCCGGCGAGGAACCCCTCGCCGGAGCCTCGTGTCCGGATCAGCCGTGCGGCTATGCCTTCGCGTCTTCGAGCAGACGGGCCTCGGATCCCGCCTCGGTCGATGCGGCCTCGGACTCGATCACCGGCCCGCTCTTGACCTGGACCTTGCGCGGCTTCGCCCGCTCGCTCACCGGGATCGTGACGCTCAGCACGCCGTTGTCGTAGCCGGCGGAGATCCGCTCGGTGTCGATGCCCTGGCCCAGGCTGAGCTGGCGCAGGAAGCTGCCGGGGGTGCGCTCGCGCGTGATCCACTTCACGTTCTCGTAGTCGGGCAGCGTGCGCTCGGCGCGAATGGTCAGCAGCTGGCCGTCGACGTCGATATCGACCGAACCCGGATCCATGCCGGGGAGATCCGCCGTGAGCAGGTACTGGTCGCCGTCGCGGTAGAGATCCATGGGCATCTGCCGGGGACCTCGTGCCGGGCCGTCGAGCAGCGCATCGGCGAGGCGTTCCATCTCGCGAATCGGACTGTAGTGTGCCATCACTTCACCTTTCATCGGGTCTGCATCAGTGCCGGTTGAAAGTTGAGTGCTGTTGACTCAACCTGTGCCCAGATTAGCACTCTGATGGTGAGAGTGCTAAGGGTGTTCGCCGAAGGCGAGCAGCCGGTCGTCCTCCGGCCCCGGCTCGCCGCGCCCGTCGGTGTTGTTCGTGAGCACCCACAGCGAGCCGTCGGGGGCGGCGACCGCGTCGCGCAGGCGCCCGTACTCGCCCACGACGAGTTCCGTCGAGGTCGAGGGATCGGCGAGCGGCACGCTGCGCAGCCGCTCGCCGCGCAGGTTCGCGATGTAGAGGTGGTCGCCGAGAACCGCGATCCCGCTGGGGCTCGCGTCGGCTGGAGCCCACTGCTGCACCGGGTCGATGAACCCGCTCACCCCGGCGATGCCCTCGACGTCGGGCCAGCCGTAGTTGCCGCCCGCCTCGATCGTATTGAGTTCGTCCCAGGTGTTCTGGCCGAACTCGCTCGAGTAGAGGGTGCCGTCGTCGTCCCAGGCCAGACCCTGCGGGTTGCGGTGTCCGAGGCTGTAGACCGGCGAGCCGGGGAACGGGTTGTCGGAGGGGATCTCGCCGGACGGCGTGACGCGCAGGATCTTGCCGGCGAGCGAGTCGGGATCCTGCGCACTGCCGGGGCTCCCGGCGTCGCCGGCCGTCGCGTAGAGCATCCCGTCGGGCCCGAAGGCGATCCTGCCGCCGTTGTGATTGCCGGCGGCGGGGATTCCGTCGAGGATCGTCTCGGGGGTGCCCAGGCCGGACAGCTCCGACCTGCCCCGCAGCTCGAAGCGTTCGATGCGGTTCTCGTCATCGGCGGTGAAGTAGGCGTAGAGATAGCCGTCGTCGTGCACCGCGATGCCGAGCAGCCCGCCCTCGCCGCGGGGTGCGACGCCCTCGATGACCGCCAGCTCGCGGGCGGCTCCGTTCGCGTCGAAGGTGAGGATGCGGGCGGTGTCGCGCTCGCTGATCAGCGGGGTCTCCCCGTGGAACGCGAGCGACCAGGGTGCGTCGAGGTCGCTCGCGATGATCCTGGGGTTCGAGGCGAGGCCCCCGGCGCTCGGCTCGCTCGGCTCGGCACCGCCCGGCGATCCGGCACCGCCCGGCGATCCCGTGCAGGAGGCGAGCACGAGTGCGACGAGGACGGATCCCGCGATCAGTCCTGCTGGCCGTCTCGCCGGGGCCGTGGCTCGCATGGCGTCCCCCTCTCGCTCCGAGCCTACGTCGATTCGGCGTGGGAGGGCAGGGGGTGGTCCGCGGGCGAAGGGGGAGTGGCTAGGATCGTTTCCATAATGAGATGCATTATCAACTTCTGGAGATCGCGGGCGGGGGGTCCCGCAGGGGCAGCGGGGCCGGACCGCAGCGGGCTCGAGGGAGCCGAGTCCGGCGGAGAGCGGGCGCACCTGCCCGAGCGTTCCCACTCGCACTCCCATTCGCACTCGCATTCGCTGCGGCGAGGATCCGGCTGGGCGGTCTCCGCGTCTCCGCTCGTGCGGTACCTCACCCTCGGCCTGCTGGTGCTCGTAGCGGGCGCGACGGTCTGGGGAATGGTGGCGCTCTGGCCGGACGGTTCCCAGGTGGCGCGGGTCGCGGATCGCGCGATGTACACCGCCGAGGGCGTGACCTTCGAGCGCGGCGAGGTGCTGCGGATCGACGCGGGGTGCGACACCGGTGTCGAGGACGGGGCGGAGGCCGGGAGCGCTGCAGCGGCCACGGGGGACGAGGCCGCTGCAGGTGCTGGGGGTGCTGAGGGTGCTGCGGGTGCCCAGGGCCTCGGGACGCCGGGCGACAACTGCCTGCTCGCCGGCGTCGGCGTGCGCACGGGGCCCGACGCCGGGCAGTTCGTCGACATCCAGTTGCGCGGTGCACTGGCGGCGGCGGGCATCCGGCCCGGCGACCATCTCGAGCTGCTCGCGTACCCCGTCGCGGCGAGCGCGGGCCCCGCTGCGGGCGCGGATCCCGATGCGGGTGCGGATCCCGACGCGAGCGCGGGCCCCGCTGCGAGCGCGGGCCCCGCTGCGGGTGCGGGCCCCGCTGCGGGTGCGGATCCCGACGCGAGCGAATCCGGTACTACTGCGACGTACGAGATCGCGCGCGGCTACGACGTCACCGGCGTCTTCCGAGGCTGGCAGCTCGTGCTGCTCACCCTCGTGTTCGCCGGGGTGGTGATCGCCGTGGGACGGTGGCGCGGCCTGCTGGCGCTCGTGGCCCTGGGAGTGGCCGCCGGAGTGCTGCTCGCGTTCGTGCTGCCCGCGCTCGTGGCGGGCGGGCCGGGGCTGCTCATCGGCGTCGTCGGTTCGAGCGCGATCATGTTCGCCACCCTGTACTTCGTGCACGGGCCGAACATGCGCACCACGGCCGCGCTCATCGGCACGCTGTGCGGGATCCTCATCATGGCGGGCATCTCGTTCGTCGCGGTGCAGATGACCCGGCTGAGCGGGATCGGCGACGAGGCCTCGGGGCGGTTGGCGGGGCTGGCCGCCGAGATCGACTTCCGCGGGCTGCTCAGCTGCGCGATCATCATCGCGGGCTTGGGGGTGCTGAATGACGTCACCATCACGCAGGCCTCCGCGGTCTGGGAGCTGCGGGCCGCAGCACCCGGCATGCCGCGGCGCGAGGTCTACGCGCGGGCGATGCGGATCGGCCGAGACCACATCGCCTCGACCGTGTACACGGTGTTCTTCGCCTACGTGGGGGCGGCGATGAGCGTGCTGATCCTGCTGCTCCTCTACAACAGGCCGATGCTCTCCCTGCTCACGCACGAGGACATCGTCACCGAGATCGTGCGCACGCTGTGCGGCAGCGTGGGGCTGGTGCTCGCGGTGCCGCTCACCACCTGGGTGGCCGCGCTCTTCCTGCCGCCGGTGGAACAGCGCGCGGCGGACAGCGCCGACCTCACAGCAGCACGATGAACCCGAGCGCCGCGCTCGCCGCGGAGAGCACGCCGAGCACCACGGCCGCGATCGTGTTCTCTCGCCGCCGCAGGTGGACGACGATTGCCCCCGCCATCGTGAGCGCGAGCCCGATCGCGGCGATCGGGGTGAGGATCGGTGCGACACCGGTGGCCAGGGGGAGGATCAGCCCGAGCGCGCCGAGCAGTTCGATCGCTCCGATGAACTTGATCGTCGCCGGCGCGAAGTCTTCGACGTACTCCATGCCGCCCGCAGCGAGCGTCTCCTGGGAGCGGGCGAGCTTCATGACACCGGCGCCGAGGAAGGCGAGTGCGAGCAGGGCGTTGACGACCCAGAGGGCGATGAGCATGGGAATCTCCGGTGATCTCGAGTGTGGTCGCTTACGATAAGTAAGCAACCCCATCGTGCAGTACGGAGGGGAGGCGTGCAAAAGGCACATCGGTGTGAGTAGGTGACATGGAATGACGGCGCATGAGACGGCCCCGGCCCCGCTGACCGACTACGAGGGATCGTGCCAGGGTGCGCACGGTCCCGAGGACGGGCGCATGATCCGCGAGGTGCTCGCGCGGATCGGCGACAAGTGGTCGCTGCTCGTCGTCGCGACGCTGCGGAACGGGCGACTCCGCTTCACCGAGTTGCAGAATCACATTCCCGGCATCTCGCAGCGCATGCTCACCCTCACCCTCCGCCACCTCGAGCGCGACGGGCTGCTCTCGCGCACCGTGCACGCCGAGGTGCCGCCGCGAGTCGAGTACGAGCTGACCGATCTCGGCAGAACGCTGATGGAGCTCGCCGTCGGGCTCGGCATCTGGGCGGTCGAGAACCGCGGCAGGATCGAGGCCGCTCGGGCGGCCTACGACGCATCCTCGAGGAAGCCGGGAAACCCGGGACCGAGCACCGCCGTGACGTAGGCTGAGCGTGTGCTCGACCTCAGCCACCCCATCACCTCCGGCATGACGGTCTACCCCGGCGATCCCGAGGTGCGGGTGGAGCCCGCGCTCACGGTGGCGGCGGACGGCGTCGCGGTGGCGCGGCTCGACCTCGGCTCCCACACCGGCACCCACGTGGACGCGCCGGCCCACACGATCGCCGGCGGCCGCACGATCGACCGGATCGCGCTCGACGAGCTCTGCGGCGAGGCTCTGATCCTCGACGTCGCCGACCGGGTGCGGGAGGAGACGCTGATCGACGCCGCGATGCTCGGACTCGACCGCTTCGGCTCGGTACCGCCGATCGTGGCGATCCGCACCGGCTGGGACCGCTTCTTCGGCGCCCCGCGCTACCTGCGGCACCCGTACCTCGGCGCCGAGGCGGCCGCCAGGCTGCTGGAACTCGGGATGAGAGTGCTCGCTGTGGACGCCCTCAACCCCGACCGCACACCGCGCCCCGGCGAGTCCGTCGATTTCGCCGTCCACGCCGCCGTGCTGGGCGGGGGCGGGGTGATCGTGGAGAACCTGCGCGGGCTCGAGCAGCTCGGGGAACGGGCGCGGATCGGGATCTTCCCGCTGCCGCTCGCGGGCGCCGACGGCGCTCCGGCCCGGGTGGTGGCCTGGCGCGTGTGACCCCGGTGGGCTGAGCTGCCCTGTCCGCCCCGCCTCTCCGCGGCAGGGCCGCGATCCGGCTCGCTTCTTGTCGCGCGATGCCCTCGTTGCGTGGGATCTTCGTTGCGCGGTACCCCTCTCTTGCGCCGGATTCCCCTCGCAGAAGATATGCGATCTGCACAAGATATGAGGTTTTGCAGGACATCCGCCATATCTACGGCGGATCGCATATGTTCTGCAGGGCAGGGTTGCGCAGGGCAGGGCAGGGCAGGCCGGGCCTGAGCAGGGCGGGGTGGGGCGAGGCAGGGTTGTGCAGGGCGGCGCAGGGTTGCAGAAGCTTGCCGAGGGATGGGCGCAGACCCTGCGCGGGAACGTATCCCGCTCGGAGCGGTGCTCACCCGTACCCTGGGGGAATGATCTGGGAGTCGTTCCGCGCCGCCGCCCGAGTGTTCTGGCGCCTGTCGCCGTGGAGCCTGGTGCGGGAGGCCGAGCCGGTCGTCGGACCGCGGCTGCTGATCGGCGCGCCCCACACCTCGAACTTCGACTTCCTGCTGATGCTCGGCATCGCCTGGGAGGCGCGGATGCACATCCACTGGCTCGGCAAGCGCGAGCTCTTCCGGGGGATCGCCGGTCCGATCATGCGGGGGCTGGGCGGCATCCCGGTGGATCGAGCGAACGCGGCCGGTGTGGTCGAAGCGGTCGTGGCTCGTGCGCGGCAGTCCGATCGCTTCCTGCTCGTGGTGACCCCGGAGGGCACCCGGCAGGGGAAGGGCTGGCGCAGCGGCTTCTACCGGATCGCGAAGGCCGCGCAGCTGCCGGTCACCCTCGGATTCGCCGACGGGGCTACGAAGACGGCGGGTCTCGGCATCACCGTGTCTCTGACCGGTGACGTGGTGGCCGACATGGACCGGATCCGCGAGTTCTACCGCGACAAGACGGGCGTGCGCCCGGAGTACCGCACGGAGCCCCGGCTGCAGGACGAGGCAGGACTCACGCGGAAGCTCGCGGAGGGGCGGGACGCCGGCTGAGGGGAGCACTCCCGCCGGTCGAGCGGGCGGAGTGAGTCGCAGGACCCAGGGTGTGGATCCTGCGACTCCGGCTCGTTCCTCGCCTGCGCGCAGGATGACGCGGGGCGGGCGATGCTCGGCATCGCGCTCCGTGCGGCCGAGCGCCTCGACTACCGCGGGGGATCCGGTAGGCCGGCGAACCCCGCGAGCAGCACCAGGACCGCCCCCGCGCCGATCGCGACGGCCGCGACCCAGACCGCTCCGATGATGGCCGCGTCGCGCACGGGCAGGCCGTGCTTCGCGAGGCTGCGGCCGTCGAGGCGGCGGCGTCCGAAGACGGAGCGCGGCCACCCCATCCGCACCATGAGGAGCGGAGGGATGGCGACCGCGAGGAACAGCACGCCGCAGACGAGCCACGCGATCGAGATCCCGTCGGCCAGGAGGATCGCCGCGATCAGGAACGCGACGCCCTCGACCCCGAAGAGCAGGCTCCAGAAGAACCCGTGGGCTGGCGCGCCGAAGCCCTGCGCGCCGAAGACGCCGAGGATCACGCCGGCGGCGACGGCGAACATGCCGAGGGTGATGCTCGCTCCGCTGCCGGTCGGGCAGTGCACCGCGATCTCGTAGGGGCCGCCCTCGGCGCAGAACCCTCCGACGCCCATGATCTCCAGCGAGCCGGCGAACAGCGCGACGGTGCCGGCCGCGAGCAGGAACCAGGATCCCGCGAAACCGATCCAGTTGCGCGTCCGCAGGGGCACCTCGACGAGACCGGGGCCGGTGTCGTCGGAGACGACTGCCGGGACGAGGCGCTCGGTGCGGGGCGCCCCCGCGTTCGATGCGTTCACGGTCGCTCCCTCCGTCAGGCCCGCTCGGCCGCGCCGGCGCGGCGGCGCAGAGAGGCGGCGGCGCACACGAGGCCGGCGGCCAGCAGCGCGGCGGAGGCGAGCAGGGCACCCTCCGGCGCGCCGCCGGTGCGTGCGAGGCCGGGCGCGCCGCCGGTGCCGGATCCCGAACCGGATCCCGAACCGGATCCCGAACCGGAGCCGGAGCCGGGAACCGTGCCGGTGCCGGGGCAGTGCCCGCTCCGCTGTTCGCCGGCGGCGGGGCAGTCGTGCGCCCCTCCCGGGCAGCGGCTGTCGTGCTCATCGCACTCGGGCTCAGCGGGGCAGCCGGTGTCGCCCTCGGTGCACTCGGGCTCGGCGGGGCAGACCTCGTCGCCCTCCTCGCAGCCCGGATCCGGGCACGGGATGACGTTGCCGAAGGGGTCGGAGCACACGCCGTCAGATTCCTCGCGGTCCGGATCGTCGGCGAGCCGGGCGTCGAAGGAGAGCTCCGCGCTGACGCCGGTGATCTGGATCGCCTCGGCCTCCGCCGCGACGCGGGTGTCGTTCCACCACTCGCTCAGCAGCCCCGTTCCGGACGGTGCGCGGAAGAAGAGGTAGTAGGTGCCTGCGGGCACCCCGGTGAAGCGGTAGACGCCGTGCTCGTCGGTGCGCGCGGTCGCGACGATGTTCGCCGCGTTGAGCTCAGGTGCGCTGAGCAGATGCACCGGGGCGTCGTCGAGGGGCTCATCGCTGGGGCCGGTCACGACTCCCTGAAGCACGCTGGTACCGGCCAGGCGCACGTCGATCGCCACGGCGGTGCGACCGTCCTCGACGCGCACGGCCGAGCTGGAGGCCTCGTCGGGAGCGTCCTCCCACCACTCGCCGATGAAGCCCGGATGCGACACCTCGATGCGGTAGTCGCCGTCGGGCATCTGGTCCGAGAAGGTGAAGGCGCCGCTCGCGTCGGTGTAGCGGGGGTAGCCGGATCCGCCCTCGTGGTGCAGGGTCACGAGGGCTCCCGCGATCGGCTCGCCGTCTTCGGTGGCGACGGTGCCGCCGGGCAAGAGGCCGAAGTAGGGGTCGGCCTGCGTGTAGATCGTCACGGTCCTGAACGAGCCGCCCATCGTCACCTGCGGGGTCGAGGGCCGGTCCACGCTGCTGTCGGGCGAGTTGGCCACGAACCAGCTGGGCAGATCGCCGGAGAGGGGGTGCGGGACCGCCCGCACGTCCCAGAGGCCGGTCGGCACGTTGAAGAAGCGCTTGTGATCGGCGGCGAGATGCTGCACGGCGGCTCGGGGAACGGTTTCGCCGACGCGGTAGAGCTCGGCGCTGGAGGGGGCGTCGGTGCCGTCGGAGTAGCCGGTGATGACGCGGAGGTCCGCGACGGGAGGCGTCACCGGGTAGGCGTCGTACACGATGTCGCCGAGATCCTGCGGTGCGCCGTCGATGACGAAGGAATCGGCCAGCTGCGGATCCCGCGTATCGCCGAGCCAGACCGGGGCCGGCCCCTGGAGGTCCTGGGACTCGGCGCGCAGCCGATAGCTGCCGGCGTCGACGTCGGGGATCTCGAAGGTGCCGTCCGCCGCTGAGAACAGGGTCGCCACGGGCGCGTGCAGCTCGTCGACCGGGAAGAGGTGCATGCGCGTGACGATGCCGTCGCCGTTGCCGTCGATCACGCGGCCCGTGGAGCCGGTCTCGATGGCGACCGCGGGTGCGGGTGCGGCGGCGGTTGCGGTCGCGGGGATGAGGATCGCGGCGGCGAGGGCCGCGATCAGGAGCGTGCGCAGCGGTCTGCGCGCGGGCGATCGTGTCATCTGAACGGTCTTTCTCGTGGGGGAAGGTTCCGTACCCACTTAAGCAAATTGAATTAGTTTTTGTGAGGCAGCAGTATGCCGTTGCAGCGTCCCGCCACGGCGGCGGGAGCGCCCTCCGCCGGACGCGGCCACGCCTGGAGGCGCCGGCTCGCCGCGCCCATCGCGGATCCCGGCGTGAGCCGCAGCAGCGCATCGCGCAGGGTCGCCGCGGCCGGGTGCGAGGCCTGGGCGCTGCGGCCGGTGCTGCGGGATCGCCGCCAGACCGATGTGGTGCGCTTCACGCGCAGCTCGTCGTAGCGGGAGAGACGGGCGGATAGCTCGCTCGCGTCGGCCCCGCGCAGCAGCAGGGTGAGCGTGGCCGCATCCTCGATTCCCTGCCCGGCGCCCTGCCCCAGGTTGGGGGTCATCGCGTGCGCTGCGTCGCCGAGCAGTACGGTGCGTCCCCGTACGAACGAGCGGAGAGGGTGCGCGAGATCGCAGAGGTCGTGGCGCAGCACGCGGTCGGGCGGCGTCGCCGCGATGCACTCGCCGATCTGCGCGTGCCAGCCGGCGAAGGCCCCGCGCAGAGCCTCGTGCTCGTCGGGGAACACCGTGCGCTCCGGAGCGGTCAGCGTGGCGAACCAGTACACCCGGTCGTCGGGCAGCGGCACGATCCCGAACAGCCGCCCGCGCCCCCAGGTCTCCCCGGCGGCCCCGCCCAGATCGACGGCGCCCGCGGTCACGCCGCGCCAGGCAGTGCAGCCGGCGTACCGGATCCCGGTGTCGAGCCCCAGAGCCAGACGGCTGCGGCTGCGGATGCCGTCGGCCGCGACGACCAGGTCGAAGCGCTCCGGCTGCCCGTCGATGGTGATCTCGGGCTTGCCGTCCGCGGACGCACCCGCCTCGGCGCCGACGACGAGGGTGCCCGGAGCGAGCGCGGCGGTGAGCGCCCGGTGCAGCTCGGCGCGGTGCACGCTGCGCATCGAGGACATCGCCTTCGTGGGCACCGTCAGCAGCCACGACCCGGAGGGGGTGCGCTGTCCCGAGCGCAGCGACGCGATCGCGTCGCTCGAGACGCCCCTGACCGTGTCGCCGAGACCCACGAGGTCCAGCGCCTCGAAGGCGTTGCCGAACAGGGTGAGACCCGCGCCGACCGGGCTCGGATCCCGCCGCCGCTCGTAGACCCGCACTTCGTGGCCGTCCCGCTGCAGACCCGCTGCGGCGACGAGGCCGACGATCCCGGCTCCGATGACTGCGATGCGCATGTTTCTCCTCCGTGCTCCCGCCGCAGCGGGGTCTCTGCGATCAGTTGTAGGCGCCCGGGCCGCTGCCGTCCAGCCCCGGCACGAGCAGCATGAGCACCACGAGCAGCAGGACGGCGAGCGCCGTCGCGGCGAAGGCGGCGGCGAAGACGCCGACCATCTTCAGGTAGCGGAGCCAGTCGCCGCGCGTCGCGATGTCCCGCCACACGGCGTTCGGTCGCTCGTAGAAGAACGCCCAGAACACGTTGTGACTGCTGGTGATGTGCTGGTACGTGCGCGAATCCCGGATCGGCAGCCGTGGCGCCTCTCGCGGGGTGAGGGCGGCCGCGACGGCGACGTCGGCCCGCTCGCGCTCCTCGGGCGAGAGGGTCGCGCAGATAGTCTCCGGCAGCAGTGCGATATCGGGGGCCTCGCCGGTGAAGCGCGCCGCGAGCAGCACGCTGCCCGGCCAGAACCGCTCCTCGTCACCCGGCAGGAGGCGCATGAGGATCCGCGTGCGGTAGGGCTGCGCCCCCTCGGCCGCGATGAGCAGGGTGACGCTGTGCAGCTCGCCCCCGGCGGAGAACCGGCCCGATCGCTCCTTCTCGCACACGGTCGCCGCGGCGAATCCACCGGGGTAGCCGAGCAGCAGCCGCCCGGGAGGCGGGTTGCCCGCCATGTAGCGCGCATCGACGACGGCGCGACCGCTCGGATCGACCCAGCGGCCGTCCGACCGGGGGAAGTAGACCTCGCCCGCGGGGGAGTTGCCGGCCGCGGAGAGCGCGCCGAGTATGATCGCGCCCACGAGGGCGAGCGCCGCGATCCACGGCGGCAGCACCTCCCACCCGAGCGCGCGGGCTGCGACGAGCGCACTGCCGGTGCCCGCGAGCGCGCAGACCCCGGAGGCGAGTCGGCGCCGCCGCGGGCCGACGGGTCGGCCGTAGGAGCCGATCGCGTAGCGGTAGCTCACGCGCCGGCCCGTAACCGTTCGCGGTGCTCGCGTACCCGGGCGAGGAAGCCCTCGAACACCCGGAACGATGCCTCGTCGAGCTCGAAGCGCAGCACCTGGAACGCGAAGTGCGCCCCGCGCGATCCGAGCGCCACCCGGACGGCGCCGCGCGTCGGCTTCACCTCGACCGTCAGGTACTCGATGTCGTAGACGAAGACGCCGGGCTCCCAGCGCGGGGTGGCGACGGTGACGAGGTGCCGGTCCCAGGTGAGGTGCAGATCCTCGGCCAGCGCGAGGCGCTCGTACGGCGGCGGGGTCACGACTGCTCCGAGGGCGCGGATGCCAGTGCGGGTGCCGGCCTGGTGGGCCGGGCCGCCGGGCCGGGTGCGGGCTGCGGCGCGGGGCGCGCCGGGGGCGCGGCGGCCCCGGCCCGGCGGTGCCGCACGACGGTTGCGATCCCGCGCCCGAGCAGCAGGGCGCCGATGAGCCAGGAGATCAGGGTGAGTTCGATCGACGCGGCGAGGGGATCCGGGCTCCAGGAGGGGCTGCCGGTGAGCATCATGCCCGCGGCGACCGACCAGAGCGACACCACGAGAATCGCTCCACCGATGTCGAACAACGCGCGCATCGCGGCGCGGCGCGCGGCCGCCGCGTGGGTCGGGGCGGGCGCCCTGCGATCCCGCCGCGCTCGCAGCCGGCCGACGAGCAGCACGGCGCCGAGCAGCACGGCGCCGAAGGCCGCGAGGATCGCGGCCGTGACGCCCGCCGGCTCGCCCGAGGCGCCGCCCGGGTCGCGGCCCTCGAGCGCGGCGACCGCCTGCAGCGTCGGGGAGGTCTGCTCGTACAGCGGGCTGTTCGTGGCCTGCACCAGCACCACCGCCTGCCCGTCGCCCGGCCTGAGATGCGCGTGCGCGAAGAATCCCTCGGTGCGTCCCACGTGGGCGGCGACCGGGCTCGAGCCTGAGCCTCCGGTGCCCCAGCCGAGCCCATAGCCCGTGGTGCCGGGGGCCGCGGCGCCGGGCGCGCCCGTCGGCACGTGCTCGGCCAGTATCGCCCGCGCACTCTCGGCGCTCAGGAGCACGCTCCCGTCGTCGGCGATCCCGCCGCGCAGCAGCATCCGTGCGAACGCCGCGAGGTCGCGAGCCGTCGAAACGGTGTATCCGTCGGGGGCCGCGCCCGAGGGCACGGTCTCCTCGAAGGGGATCGGCACGCCGAACGCGAGCCGGTGCCCGGCCGCCGCGACCTCCTGGGCCGTGGCCGGTTCCGCACTCGAGCCGAGCATCCCGAGCGGAGCGAACAGCTCCCGGTCGAGGTGCGTGGCGAACCGCTCACCGCTCACCGCCTCGATGACGGCGCCGAGGACCGCGTAGTTCAGATTGGAGTACTCGAAGGCTGCGACGCCGTTCGCCTCCGAGCGGGGGATCTCGTTCGCGGCCGCGGCGCGATCCGCGATCGAGAGCGCGGGATCGCGCCGCGCGTCGAGGCCGGCGTCTGCGCCGAACCCGCTCGTGTGGGTGAGCAGCTGCGCGATCGTGACGGGGGTCTCGTCCTGCGGGCGGAAGTCGGGCAGATACTCGCGCACCCCGGCATCGATCCGGATCCGGCCCGTGTCGACCAGGCGCATCACGGCCGCGGCGGTGAGCGGTTTGCTCAGCGAGCCGATGAGGAACGGGGTGTCGGCGTCGGCCCCGCCGCTTCCCCCCGTCGAGGTGGTGAGCACGGGGGCACCGGCCGGGTCCGTGCCGACCGCCGGATCCGGCTCGATGACGGCCCAGGCCGCCGGGGCCTGGGCGCCCGGGGCGAGTGCCGTGCGGGCGAGCGCGTCGCCCATGAGATCGGTCCACCGCTCGCTCGCGAGGTCGTCCGCCGGGCGGTGCACCGAGTCGTTCTCGGCGGTTGCGGGGGCCTGGGACGGGCCCCGGGACTTGGATGCATGGAGGCGGCCCGGGGATTGGGACGATGGCGCGTCGGCCGATGACTCGCCCGCGCCCAGCAGCACCAGAGCGAGCGAGGCGACCACGGCCGACAGTGCGAGCGCCGTGCGCCGCAGCGCGCCGTGCGCCCCTGTGACGGTGAGAGGCCCGGGCGCCCCCGACGGATGCGGAGTGGTGGGGTGCATGTCGTTTCCTGTCCTGTGCCACCCGGTGCCCGGGGCCGGGCTCGCGGCCTGCGGCCGGAGCGGCGGGCGGGCACCGGGTGATGCGTGCGCGAACTGCGATCGCTCACTGACACGGTAACTGAATCTGATTAGTTTATTCGTGGCGCGGTCGTGCCTCGGCAGAACGCTGCCACCGCGCTGCCGGCGGCCTGCCCGAGACCCGCCGCCCGGCGAGCAGCAGGCCGCTCGCGCAGAGCCCGGCCACCGCGAGGGCCAGTCCCCAGCCGAGCTGCATGCCCGGATCGCCGGTCGTGGCCAGCCCGTCGGCGCGCGCGGCGTCGGTGTCCGTCTTGGTGTTCGCGGTCGCGGTCGCGCCGGTGCCGGTGCTGGCGGTGCTGCCTCTGGTCGAGCCGCCATCGCCGCTGTGGTCGCCGGAGCCGGAGCGGCCATCGGCGTGGCCGCCCCCGCTCGCGCCGCCGGAACCGCCGCCCTTCGCTCCCACGGTGATCGTCACGGTGGCGGTCTGCCCGGTGGGCCGGCCATTGTCGTCGTCGGCCGTGTAGGTGAAGCGGTCGGTGCCGCTGAACCCCGGGTCCGGAACGTACCCGAAGCAGCCCTTGTCCTCGAACTCGAGCACGCCGTGCTGCACGTCGTCGACGAGCTGCCACGAGCGTATCTCGCCGCTGTCGTTGCCGCCGAAGTGGAACTCGGAGAGGTCGCACTGGGGGTGCAGTGGGATCGCGGTTCCGTGCGGCGTCGAGTAGGCGTCATCGCGCAGCACGACGGGCTCGTCGGGAGCGGGGTCGTCGGGAGCGGGGTCGCCGACGGTGATGCGGACGGTCGCCGTGGCCGAGGCGATCGGCCCCTCATCGCGCAGCATGTACGTGAAGGTGTCGATGCCCTCGAAGTCGGTCGGCGGGAAGTAGGTGAATGTGCCATCGGTCGCCACGGTCACCTCGCCGTTCCTGTCGGTGGGGCGGGTGATGTCGGGGCTGTTCGCGTTCACGACGCCCTGGATGCCCGAGACGCGGAGGCTGCGGTAGCCGTCATCGTTGTCGAGGAGCCCCGAGGCGGGTCCGGTCACCCGGAGCTCGGCGTTCAGCGGCGTCGCATACGAGTCCCCGACTGCGGACAGCCGCGTGCCGAGCACGGCGATATCGATGCGCTTGACCAGCTCTCCCGGGCCGAAATCCACCGCGACGGCCTGCGAGGGGTCGTAGGCACCCGGGTAGTAGGTGGTGGCAAGGTCGGTGCCCGCCGGCGGGATCACCCGGATCGCGTAGACGCCGGGATCGATGTTCGCCTCGTTGAAGTGACCCTCCCAGTGCCCGGTGCTGAGCACCGAGGTCGTTCCGGCCACGGCCCCGGTCGCCGGATCGTAGAGCTCGATGGTCGCCCCTTGCACCGGATAGCCCTCGGGATCGGTCACCAGGCCCATGGCGAGATTGCGGTTCGGCGTCAGCGAAGGATCGTGCACAGGGTATGAAGCGCCGGGGGTGAGGATCGTGTATTGCGATGCGTACCCGTAGCTCTCGAAGATCACGCTGTAGGGCTTCTGCTGGAGCCCGGTGATCCAGTACGTGCCATCCGCTGCGCGGGCCGATGCGGTGAACCGCGGCTCGCTCCGATCCACGGGTTCGACCCAGATACTGCCCCTCACCAGCGGCAGTCCGGTCGAGGCGTCGGTCATGGTGCCCCGGAAGCCGATCGCGTTCACGTTCGGCTTCGAGAGCAGGGTGACGGTGAAGACGTGCACTTCCTGACCCACGTCGAGTTGACCGCTGTGCCCCATCAGATCGGGGCGGCTCGTGATGCTCGGATTCGCCGAGAACGTATAGCTGCCGTAGGGGAGCGAGAGATAGTGCGCCTCGCCATCGCTGTCGATCACACGCTCCCCGTGCCCTTGGATCAGCACGGTGCCGCTTCTGACCGGGTCGCCATTCACGTCGCGCACTCGGACCGTGACGTAGCGAGAGGTGTTCGGCGGGAGCAGCTGGGCGCTTCCGCCGGAGCCCTCGGGCAGGCGGGGTTCGGTCTCGGCGCGAGCGGTGTCGGGTGGCGCTGCCCGAGAACCGCCCGGTTCGGTCTCGGCGGGCTCCGCGGCCTCGTCGGCCACCGCGGCGGCGGCGATCTGCTCGACGGGTGCCGCCTCCTCGTCCGCTGCGAGCGCGGCCGATGAGGCGAGGCCCGCCGGAGCCATGAGGCTCACGGCCAGGGCGACGCCGAGGGCGACGCGGGCGCGCTGCTTCACGGGCGCTCTCCTTCGTTCGCGACGAGCTCGACGCCCGCGAGCGCCCGGGCTGCGCGGCTGCGGCGGTGCCGCATGACGAGCAGCAGCACCGCGCCGTCCACCAGCAGGAAGCCGGCGATCCCGAGCACCCAGATGAGCGCGCGATCGTCGAAGCCGGTGCGTGCGAGGGCGCCCGGGATCGCTGCGCCCGGAGCGGTCTGCTGCGGCCCCGCGGCGTCAGTGCCTCCGGTGTGATCGTGCGATCCCGTGCTGCCGGATCCCGGGTCGCTCGATCCGGAGCCGTTCGCCGAGCCGTCGGATCCCGGGCCGCTCGCGGATCCCGAGGCGTTCCCGTCGGCGGCGGATTCGCCTGAGCTGCCGGATTCGCCTGAGCTGTTCCCGTCCGACTCGCCGCTCGAGGCGCCCACCCGGATGGTCACGGTCGCGGTGAGGCCGGGCATGTTCGGGTTGAGTACCACGCTCGAGGCAGGGTCGAACAGCCGGTACGTGAAGCTGTCGACGCCGGTGAAGCCGTCGTCGGGCTGGTAGACGAAGGAGCCGTCTGCGGCGAGCAGCACCTCGCCGTGCGAGGTCGGGGTCACGATGCCGTCCACGAAGAACGGCTCGTCGGGGTCGTCCTGCAGCAGGCCGTTCAGGTCGTCGTTCGCGAGCACGCCCGGCGCTCCGACCTGCAGCAGGGTGTTCTGCGGCGTGGTGTAGCTGTCGTCCGCCGCGGTGAACCGCAGCACCGGCGCCGGTTCGGCCAGGCCGTCCAGCACGAGCGGTTGCAGGTTGAACTGCTGCCCGCTCATGGTGAAGCTGCGCGGCTGCGACAGGAGATCGAGCTGCGCGGCGTCGTCCCACCAGCTCGCGTGCACGGTGTACTCGCCGAGGGGGAGGCCGGTGGTCGCGAAGCGTCCGCTCGCATCGGTGTTGCCCCCGTACACGAGCGAGCCCTCGTCGTCGAACACCTCCACCCGGGCGCCCGGAACCGGTGAGTCGCCCGGCAGCAGCACGTAGCCGACCGCGATGGCCGCGGTGCGCAGCTCGGCGTCGATGCCGGTGAGCGTCACGCCGGTCGAGGGGAACTCGAGCGCGGTCGCCGCCGAACCGGCGGATGCGCCCGACCACCAGACGGTCGCGAATTCCGAGCCCTGAGGGCCGCTGACGCGGATCGTCCCCGACCCCGGTGCGATCTCGGTGAACGCATAGGTGCCGTCGGCGGCGGTGTGCGTGCTGTGGCCGCCGCCGTTCGGGTAGAGCAGCTGCACCAGAGCGTTCTCGATGCCCTGGCCGTTGACATCGGTGATCCGTCCCGACACGGTCGAGTAGAGCGAGAGCGCGACATCGAGGCGGGCGCTGCCCTGCGGGGTCAGCGTCGCCGTGCCCCAGGCGCCGACGCGTCCCGGGTACTCGACGTAGTAGGCGTAATTGCCCACGGGCAGGTCGGGAATGCTGAAGGAGCCGTCGGGGGCGGTGGTGGCCCGATGCTCGCCGACGGCGGAGTCGATGCGCACCTCGGCGCCTGCGAGGGGGAGGCCGTTGGCGTCGGTCACCGTGCCCGTGAGGGTGCGCTTCGGCAGAGCGGCTGCCACGAGAGTCGTCTGCGGCAGCTTCGGCGCGGAGCGCGTCTCGAGGGGTGGGGCGCTCGGGTCCCCGTCATGTGCGGGAGCCTCGCGGTCGCCGTCGGCCTCGGCGGGCGTCGCGGGCTCCGCTGCCGTCGGTTCCGCCAGAGGCTCCGCCACAGGCTCCGCGACGGGCTCCGCGACGGGCTCCGCCGCAGGCTCACCCGCAATGGGCCCGGCCGTCTCGTGCGCCAGAGGCTCCTCGGGCGCAGGAAGCGCGAGTCGTGCGGCATCGTCCTGCGCGGGATCCTGCGGCACCGGATCCTGCGCGGGATCGCCCTGCGCCGGAGCTCCGGGGTGCGCACCCGGTTCCTCCGGTGCGGCAGACGGGTCGGCGCCGGAGAGCGCGGTCGCCGGAGCCGCTGGAGCGGCGGGTTCCTCGGCCTGCGCGGCGGCGGCGGGCAGGAGCATCGCGGTGACGAGGGCGCACGCGAGACCGGTGCGTCCGAGCAGGGATGGGGTTCTGGGGTTCATGGCTGTCCTGTGGTTCGATCCTGTGGTGCGGTCCTGGAGCGGGGAGGGGTGCGGCGCGGATCGCACCGCACCCCTCGGGTTGCTGCCGCGGGAGGCGCCGCCGCGAGGCGCGGCCAGGACCAACCGTGTCCGAGGCGGCGCCGTGTGAGATTGCACTTCGCGCCCCGCCTGTCGGCAGCGGACTCCGCCGGAGGGCGGCGAAGCCGGTCTGGAGTTGTTCTCGTGCAATCCGGGTTCGGATGGTGCACAATGGAACCATAACCAAAGCTGGTTAGTTTATTGATGGCGCTGATGTGCCACGGCAGAAACCCGACACCGTCTTCCGGTGCCGCCGCCGCAGGAGGACGGCGACCCGAACGAGAGCGAGGATCGCGATGAGCGAGACCGAATGGCAGGGGGCCGCGCCTCTCGGCCGCGCCGCGGCGATCGTGCGCGAGCACGCGGCCGAGCTGCTCCCGCTGCTCCGCATCCGCCCCGGCACCCGCGAGGAGGCGCTCCGCCTGCTCGATGCGGCTGAGGCGTCGACCGTGCTCGACGCGCTCGTGGGATCGGGCCTCGTCGCGGAGTCCGGCGGTTCGCTCGAGTATCTGGATCCCGAGCCGCTCATCGCGTCGCTCGCCGCGCAGGTGCTCGACGACGAGCAGCAGCGACTGGCCGAACTGTCGGAACTGGTCTCCCAGCTGCCCGAGCTGACGCGGGCCTGGCAACTCGGTTCGGCGGCCGAGGGGCAGCAGATCCAGGGCGAGATCGCCCGCGGCACCGATCAGGCGATGACGAGGTGGTTCGAGATATCGGCGCGCCTCGCCCCCCAGAACCCGTGCGCGGTGGTGCCCGACCTCGGCTGGATCCGCAGGAACTTCGCCCCGATGCTGGAACTCGGCGCCGACGCCTTCCCCGAGAACTTCGAGGCGAGGTACCTCTTCACCTCCAGCGCTCTGGAGGACGACGAGGATCGGCAGATCGTCGACATGCTCGTCGGACTCGGCGCGCAGATCCGGCTCTCGCCGCGGCTCCCGGGCTGGTTCTCGCTGGAGCGGGACAGCATGGCGTGCCTGCCGACGGCCTGGGGCGCCACCTCGCCCGAGGGGATCGCCTTCATCTACTCCGCACCGGTGGTCTCGGCGGTGCAGACCCTCTTCGACGCCCTCTGGGCCAGCGCCGCACCGTACCCGCAGAGCGGGCAGAGCTGGCAGACCGTGCTCGACCTCATGGGGCGCGGCAAGTCGGACGAGCAGATCGCCGAGGCTCTCGGGCTCGGGCTGCGGACCGTGCGCCGCCGGGTCGCCGAGGCGATGGACGAGCTCGGCGTCAATTCGCGATTCGAGCTCGGCGCCGCGTGGGCCGGGCGGGAGTGGTGATCGCCGTGAGCGCGGCCCCCCGCACGAACTCCGCAAACTCCGCGAGTGCTGTGCGCTCCGAGAACTCCGCGAGCGCCGTGCTCGACACCCGGTCCCGCGATCTCCTGCTGCGTCTGCTGCGCGGCACGCCGCGCTCGCTCGAGGGCATCCGCGGTGTGGCGCAGCCGGGCGTCGATCTCGCGGAGTCGCTCACGCGACTCGAAGACGCGGGGTTCGTGACGGTCGAACCCGGTGGCCTCGGCTACGCGGTTCCCTCCGAGATCACGAGGGCGCGGGCCGCCGAGTCCCTCGCGCAGCATCGGGCGCGGGTCGCGATCGCCCGCGAGGCCCTCCGCTCGCTCGGCGCCGCGACGGGCGCCCCGACCCGGCGCGATCCCGCTGCCGGCTCGGCGGTGCTCCCCGTTCCCGGCCCCGCCGTTCCCGGCCCCGCCGTTCCCGGCCCCGCCGTTCCCGGCCCCGCCGTTCCTGCAGACGCAGCGCCCGGGCCGGAGGGCGCCCCCGTGCTGCATCTCGCGGCGGGTGACGCCGCGCTGTGGTGGCGCACCTGCGTCGAAACCGGCCTGCGCGGCATGCGCCTGGCGATCCCGCGCCTCTCGAGGATGCGGCGGGAGTTCGACGAACTGGTGCGCGAGCTCGAGACCGCGCCCGTCGAGAGCGCCCCCGGCGCGGCACCGGGCGGCGGAGCCGAGCTGCTGGTGGGCAGCGACGCGCTGGAGGACCCGGACGGCGCCGAACTGCTGCAGCGCCTCAGCCGCCTCGGTATCACCGTGCGCGTGCTGCGCCGGGTGCCGGGGTGGCTCGGCTGCGATCCGAGCGGCCGGACGGTGCTCTCCGCTGCCTCGGCGCAGGATCCCGTCTCGGGCCTCGTCACCACGGAGGATCCGGCGCTCGCGGGCGCCCTGGGCGAGGTGTTCGACACCTGGTGGAGGTGGGGGATCGGGTACCCCTTCGCGGGTCCGCAGCGGGAGACGATCCTCGCACTGCGCGAGCAGGGGCACGAGGACCAGGAGTGCGCCGCGATCCTGGGCCTCTCCGTGCGCACCGTGCAGCGGATCATCGCGGAGCTCATGGACGAGATCGGTGCGCGCTCGCGTTTCGAACTGGGCGTCTGGTGGGCGAGGCGCGTTCGTGCCGCGGAGGCCCCGGGCGGGCCGGCTGCGGGAGGCCCAGGATCGGACCCCGGATCGGGTGCCGGATCGAGCCGCGGCGGGCGACGAATATGATGAGTTCCGCCTCCGGGCCCGCTGGGGGTCCGGTGATGACGTCGATGATCTGCGCGGTCATCGGTGATGAGACGAGGTGCTTCCATGGCTAGACCGAAGGTGGCGATTCTCTCGCGCGACCGCATCGCCCGTGCGGCGCTCGAGATCGCGGACGACCACGGCAGGCTCACGATGGCGCAGCTCGCCAAGCATCTCGGCGTCACCTCGCCCTCGCTCTACAACCACGTGAACGGCCTCGACGAGGTGCTGGAGCTGATGCGCGAGGCCATCCACCGCGAGCAGGGTCCGAAGATCGATCGCAGCTGGCCGTGGCAGGAGGTCGTGCGGCACGTCGCCTATCACGACCGCAACTCGATCGGGCAGCACCCTTGGCTCGCCGCCGACCTGATGATCTCGCAGGTCGCGGCCGGGGACCCCATCTCCTCGGTGGTCGACTTCGCCGAGGTGCTGCGGAACGCGGGCTTCACGGTGGAGGAGGTCTACCGGATCATCGGCACCGTCGACCTGCTCACCGCGGGCGGGGCGCTCGACCTGGGCGCCCCCGATCGGGTCTATCCGATCGAGACCGAGCTCGACGACACCGCTCTCGGGGAGTCGCTGCGCGCCAACCCGAAGGGCCGGGATCGAGCCGACGCCGTCTTCGGCTTCGCGGTCGAGTCGTTCGTCGCAGCCCTCGAGAAGCTCCTGGAGGGTCGCGCCGCCTCCTGAGCCGGGCCGTGGCCGGTTCCTGCCAAGGCAGAAACCTGTCGTCATTAAACTAATCTGCTTCATTTAGCCTGATGGTGGAACCACCGGTTCCCTCGGCGCACGGCTCACCGCCGTGCCGCGAGCACCATCTCCCGAAGCAGGATCCGCCATGATCACCGACACCGCCCCCATCCCCGTCGCGCCGTCCGTCGCGACGTCCCCGCAGGGCGCCGACCGCGGCGCCGAAGCCGGTGCGGCCGGCGAGACCGGCGCCGCACCCCGCCGGCGCGCACTCGTCCCGATCCTCGGCATCGCCTGCGGCCTGCTCGCCCTCGCGCTCGCCGCCGCGATCGTGCTTCTGGTCGTGCGCGGGGCGCCCGCGCCGGAGAGCGGCCCGACGCCGTCGGCCGCTGCGGCTGCCTCGGAGGAGGAAGCCGCAGCCCCGGCTCCCGAGGCCGCGGACTCCGAGCCGCACGCGTCGGCCGCGGGTTCGACCGCGGGTTCGGGCGGGGGAGCCGCAGCCGGCTCCGGATCGCCGAGCACCCCCGTCGCGCCGCCCGTCCCCGCGGTGCCCGCCTTCACCGGATTCCAGGCCTCCGCCACTGCGATCGCCTGCGCCGACGACGGCGAGGTGCACCCCGTGACCGTGAGCTGGTCGAGCGTCAACGCGACCGCGGGCTGGTTCGGCGTCGACACCGCCGATGCCTCGGCGGCGCCCCTGCAGCAGGTCTCGCCCTCCGGGTCGTTCACCTGGGACTTCTTCTGCGGTAACGGCTCCACCACCTACACGGTGACCGTCGCAGACCAGGACGGGCGGCTCGCGCACCGGTCCGTGACCGTCTCCCGGGTGTGACGGCGGTGCGCGCGCTCATCTCCGCGCTGCTGGCGGCGCTGCTCCTGCTCGTCGCGGCGCCGCCGGCCAGCGCCGGCGTCGACGACTTCGAGTTCGCCTCCTTCCACGCCGAGTACCTGCTCGACCGGGACGAGAGCGGGCACTCGACGCTGCGCACCCGCGAGACCCTCGTCGCGGTGTTCCCGGAGCATGACCAGAACCGCGGCATCAAGCGTGCGATCCCGAGCCACTACCGGGGCTTCGACACCCGGCTCGAGATCGTCGCCGTTACCGACGCTGCCGGCGAACGACGCGACTACACGATCGACGCCGACGGCGACTTCGAGGTGCTCACGATCGCGGTGCCCGAGGGGCGGTTCGTCCACGGCGAGCAGACGTACGTCATCGAATACACCCAGCGGGACGTCACCGGCTTCTTCGCCGACACGGCCGCCGACGAATTCTACTGGGACGTCAACGGGACCGGCTGGCGGCAGCCCTTCCACCGGGTCTCGGTCGAACTGCACGTCGCCCCCGGCGTCGCGGAGGCGCTCACCGGAGACGCCGCCTGCTACCGGGGCGTGGACGGGTCGACCGATCGGTGCGCGATCGAGCGCGTCGACGCCGCGGACGGCTCGGCGGTGCTGAGCGCGGCGGCCGAGGGGCTCGGCCCGCACGAGAACCTGACCGTCGCCGCCGGCTTCGCGCCGCGCACCTTCGCGGAGCCGCAGCCGGGCTTCGTGCAGCGCTTTGCCCCGATCCTCGTCGCGCTCCCCGCGGCGGCTGCGCTCCTGACCGCTGGCGCGATCCTCGTCCTCTCCCGCACGGCCTGGCGCGACGCTCCGCGCCGCCGCGCCGTCATCGCCCAGTACGAGCCTCCCTCGCAGATCGACGTGTTCCTCGCCGCGGAGCTGCTGCAGCGCCAGTCGCGCGCGGCGGTGGCGGCGATGCTCGACCTCGCGGTGCGCGGCAACGCCCGCCTGCTGCAGCACGCCATGCCGTTGGCGGCGTATCGGGGGATCCGGGTGGGCGGGGTCTCCGCCGCGCCGGGCGCGGCCATCCCGTCCGTGCCCGTGTACGGCGTGCAGGCGCTGGGGGAGGAAGGACTGACGGCGGCGGAGCGATCCTTCGCGGGCATCCTCTTCCCGCCGAAGCCCAGCCCGGGCGCAGCGCGCTGGTTCGATCGCAACGACGGGCAGCTCGCCGAGCGCGTCATCGCCTGGCGCGGCGAAACCGCGCGTCGCGCGCTCGCCCTCGGGCTGCGCCGCAGGCCCGCCGCCGCCTCACTCGCCGCCGTGATCCTGCTCGCCGCGTGCACCGCGGTCGCGCAGGCGATCGGGCTGTACGCCCTCATCGAGCGGGTGGAGCGGGATCCCGCCCTCGCTTTTCCGGCCCTGCTTGGCATGGCGGGCACCGCGGCGACCGTCTTCCTGCTCATCCACGCCTTCCGGAGGCGGCCGCTCACCGCCGCGGGGCGCGAGGCGGTCGACCATCTGCGCGGGCTCCAGCTCTTCATCCGCGTCGCCGAGGCCGACCGCATCCGCATGCTGCAGAGCGCGAGGGGTGCGGAGCGGGTCGATGCAGCACAGAGAGCCGGCGGATGGCCGGTCGCAGCCTCGGCTGCCGCGGTCGATCCGGAGTTCGAGATCGCCGTGGTGCGCGTCTACGAGCTGCTCTTGCCCTACGCGGTGCTGTTCGGACTCGAGCGGGAGTGGATGCAGACCCTCGCGCACTACTACGAACGCGTGCAGCAGAGGTGGCTGCTCGCCGACGCCGGGCTGCCGCTCTCGACCTTCCCCAACCTCATCGGAGGCTTCGTCGCATCGACCTCCACGAGCTACTCGGGCAGCGCCGCGTCGTCGAGCTCCGGCGGCTCCGGCGGGGGCGGGTCCTCCGGCGGGGGCGGCGGCGGAGGCGGGGGAGGCGGCGTGTAGCCCCGATCCCGCACCCGATCCCGTCATCCTGCGGAGGGCTTCTCCCCGTCATCCTGCGCGAGGAACCCCGCCCTCCCGCGCGAGCAATTCCTCCTCCGTCATCCTGCGCGAGGAACGAGTCGCAGGATCCACCCCACCCCATTCACCCCACCTCACGTTCCACCCTCTCGAAAGGACCCCGCATGCTCGCCGTTCTCTTCGGCGCCTCCAGCGCCCTCTTCTTCGGCGCGGCCGACTTCATCGGCGGCTTCGCCTCCAAGCGCATCATCGCGATGCTCGTCACGGCCCTCGCGGCCCTCGCCGGGGTCGTCGCGCTGACCATCGCGGCTCCGTTCGACGGGGGCGTGTGGCATGCCGAGACCTGGATCGGAGGCATCGCCACGGGTCTCGCCTCGTGCCTCGGGATCTGGCTGCTCTACTCCGCGTACTCGGTCGGCCCGATGACCACGCTCTCGCCGATCGTGGCGATCGTCTCGACGGTGGTGCCGATGTTCGCGGGCCTCGCGACCGGTGAGACCTTCAGCGGGCTGGGGTGGATCGCGGTCGTGATCGGGCTCATCGCCATCGGGCTCGTCGCGGCGGCCCCCGACGGGCGCACCTCGAAGGCGCGTCCGGCCGACATGGTCAAGGCCGCCTTCGCCGGAGCCTTCCTCGGCGTCTTCTACATCTATCTCGACGGCGGCCTCGGCAACGTCCACGTCGATGAGGCGGGCCTCACCCCGCTCATGGCGAACCGCATCACCTGCGCCGTCGTCGCCTTCCTGATCGTGGCCGTGCTCGCCGCCAGGGGGCGGCGCGTCGTCGTCGGCGGGCGCCCGGTCGATCCCCGTTCCGGGGTGCCAGTGCCCGAGCGCTTCGCGTCGTCGTCGCGGGGCGGGGCGGCTGCCGGGTCCGATGGTGCCGAGGTGCCCGCCGGCGCCGCGGGATCCGGTACCGCCACGCTGATCTCCGCCCGGGCCACCGCGCCGGCTGCCACGTCCACGGGGAATGCTCCGTCCGCTCGGAAGTCGCGGGGCGCGGCCAAACGTGCGGTGCTGATCTCGGCGGTCATGCTCGCGATGCTCAGCGGCACCCTCGATGCGACGGCCAACGCGCTCTTCAGCTTCGGGCTGGCGGTCGGCGACCTGGCGGTGCTGTCGGTGGTGAGCGGCTTCTATCCCGCGGTCACGATCGGTCTGGCCTTCGTGCTCCTGGGGGAGCGCCCCAATCGGCTGCAGGGCATCGGCATCGTGCTCTCGCTCGTCTCCCTCGTCGGCATGTCGCTGGCGTAGCTGGCCGCGCGGCGCGGATCCCGCGTCCCGCGTCCCGCGCCGGAGCCCTAAAGTGCAATTCGTGCAATTATGCACGTTGCCAGCTGGCTCGCGTATGGTGGGGGCATGGCTGAGCGCGAGACCCCACTTCCCGGCACCCGCCAGGAGCGTCGGAAGGCGGCGACGCGTGCCAAGATCCTCGACGCGGCGGAGCGGCTGTTCGGTGAGCGGGGATACGCCGAGACCTCGATCGAGGACATCTCAGACGCGGCGGACGTAGCCGTGCGCACCATCTACACGCACTTCCCGTCGAAGGCGGCGATCATGCTCGCGGCCTTCGACACCTGGGTTGACACCTTCGTGGGCGCAGTACTGCAGCGCCCGGTCGATGAGCCGGTGGCCGACACGGTGCGCGAGGCGCTGCGGGCGGTCGAGGCGGAGGGGTGGGCCGACCACCCCGAGGATCACGACACCCCGGTGCACCCCATGGTCGGGCACCTGCACGAGGGCTCGCCCGACGTCGCCGGTCACGTGCTGCAGCGGTGGATGCGCGAGATGGACCGCATCGCCAGGGACGCGATCGAGCGGGGCGACTACGAGCCCGGCTCGCTCGAGCCCCAGGCGCGCGCGGTCGCGGTGTTCGCCGCGTGGATCGCGGCGCTCTCGGCGGCTGGCGGGCGCGAGCGCGGACGGGAACTGTCGGCGGGCGCGACCGGGCACGGGATCGGACTCGAGGTGCTCGCGCTGATGGCGAGCGGCAAGCTGTAGGCGAACGAACTGGGACGGTCCCCGGTTTCGACCGGTTCGATGGGCCGAACCGGTCCGACCCGACAGGCGCAGCCGACCCGTCCTATACGACGGAACCGGGCGAGCGCTCACGCGTCTCGCCCGGTTCCGGCTCGGCTCGGCCTGGATCGGCCCGGCTCGGCTCAACTCAGTCGAGCTCGATCTCCATGCCGCCGTGCGCGAGGATCCAGTCGGGGGTGGGGTTCTCGGGCAGCTCAGGCGCCGACTGCAGCAGCTTCTCGCGCTCCTTGTCGTGCTCCTTCTCGTCGTCGGGCTTCGGCACGATGTCCTCGTTCGGGCACTTCACGGGGTAGGCGAATCCGTGCAGCTGCTCGGCGGCGTAGGTCATGTTGGTCTCGTCCGTCCACGATTCCGAGAGCGGGAGCATGTAGCTCGTGTCGTTGATACGCACGATGCGCTTCTCTTCGACGATCTCGAAGCTGCCGCTGACGTGCAGGTTTGACTCCTGCCCGTAGAGGATGCTCGCCCATCCCCAGACGACCGGAACGTCGATGCTGGCCTTGTACGTGTGCTCGAGTTCCCAGGCGCGGCTGTACTTGGCCTCGATGGCGAGCGCGAGTTTTTCCGGGTTGCCGATGGTGAGCGTGGCCGAACCCGCGAGCTTGTGCTCGAGCTTGTGCTCGACCCCCTTCGACCACTTGTGACGCGCGTTCTCCTCGCGGCTGGGGCCGCAATTCTGGTAGCTGTGCAGAACGTGCCAGTGGGCCCGATCCTGCGTCTTGACCTCCTGCTTCGTCGAGATGAACCGGCAGGTGGGCTCGTTCTTCGAGCATTTCTCCGTGAGCAGCTGCTCCGCCTCGGCTTGGTCGGTGATGACCACGGTCGGCTTCTCGTAGAGCGTGATCTTCGGCTTCGGGTTGAGGCCGTGCCCCTTGTCGGCGGTCCACTCGGCCTTGCAGGCGTAGCGCGAGCGCGTCTGCGGTTTCCAGGTGCGGGCGTCGAGGATCGAGCATGCGACGGTGTTATCGCCGATGGTGGGGATCTTCGTGTGTGTCCACAGCAGATCTTTCGAGCCGTCGATCGTGAAGTTCGCTTGGATCTCGGCGGCTCCGAGCACGTCGCCCTGGAAGCACCAGTTCCCGGCATTGTTCGCTGCGATCCGGTCGGGGATTGTCGACCACGATGCGTTGTACCCGCGGCAGCCGCCGCCCGTGACGTCGGCGCCGAACTTCGCCAGCCCGGGCAGGGTCTGCACGGTCATAGCGGCGCGCGGCCCGAGCTTCTGGTCGCCCGACTGAGGTGCGGGCTCCTCGGCTGAGGCCGACTGTACCGCCGGGAGCACCGCATCCGCGGGGATGTCGTCACCGGTGGTGGAGATCTCGCCGCCCGCCTCGGCGCTGGAGGTCGCCGAGGACATCGGCTCGATGGTGGCGGGGTCGGGCGCCTGCGGAATCTCGCTCGCGTCGACACTCGATTCGTCGCCGACGGCCTTCGTGCTCTGCGCGAGAGTGTCGGGCGAACAGCCGACGGCGCCGATCGCGACGGTCAGCGAGAGGGCGATCGCGCCGATCCAGCTGCTTCGACTTCGGACGCGTGTGCGGGTCTTCGGGGTCATTTCGGCTCCTGGGTGACGATGGTGGGACGAGGTGCGCCGGTCGGTGGGTGCGCAGGGCTGCGCGGCTTCGCTGCCCTGCGGTGTGAACCGGCGCCTCATGGCTTCGCCGGGATCTCGGTGTACACGCCGCCGTGGGCGAGCAACCAGTCGGCGCCGGGGGAGGGGGAACCCGAGACGTACGGAGGGTTGCTCTGCAGCACCTGATCGCGCTGCGGATCCGAGAGGGTCTCAGCGCCGGCCTTCGGCACCAGCTCGTCGTTGGGGCAGACGACGGGGTATGCGAGAGCGCCCGTGGTCTGCGGCTCGATCACGTTGCCGCCTTCATCCGTCCAAGACGTGTTGAGGGGCAGATGGAAGTCGGCATCGTTGATCTGGTAGGTGGCCGTTGGGGTTGACACGGTGAACTGGCCGACGATGTGCAGATAGGCCTCCTGTGAGTAGAACCAGTTGGCCCAGCCCCACGGCACCGGCTGCTCGATCTCGGCAGAGTACTTGTAGGCAGCGCTCCACATGTGCTCGTACTCGGCCTTGACCTCGAGGTTCACCGCGTGAGGCTTCCCGCCGGCGACCATGGCTGAAAAGCCGAGCGAGTCCGTCTGCTTGTGTACGACCTCGTCTTCCCAGAGGTGCTTGCCGTTCTCCGTGCGCGATGAGCTGCAGTTGTCGAAGTAGCTGAGCAGGCGCCAGTGTGACTCGTCGGGCTTGACGACCTCCTGCGTGGTGGCCTTGAACTTGCACTCGGGCTGCCCGTCGGCGCAGTACTCCTTGAGAATGCGCTGGGCTTCGGCCGAATCTTCGAGCACGACGAGCTTCTTCTTGTCGGTGAAGCGCACCTTCGGCATCGGGTTCCAGCCGTGACCACCGTCCTGCAGCCAGCGTGCGTCGCAGGCCCAGTTCGACTTGGTGTTGGTCTTCCAGGTCTTGGGGTCGATGATGGAGCACTGCAGAATGTTGTCGCCCCAGTCGGGCACCTTCACGTACACCCAGGCCAGATCGGTGGTGCCGGGCAGGGTGTAGGTGACCTCGAGTTCGGGGTCGCCCTTCTCCTCGAGACAGGATCGGCTGATCCCGCCGGCTTTCACCTTCTCGACCACCATCGGCTCGTGGAAGCCGACGGTGGCTCCGCCCTGGGAGTGGTCCACGCACTCGTAGCGCTTGTCCTTGTTGGGTTTGTTCTTGTAGGTCTCGCCGCGCTTCGCGATGTCGCCATCGGGGCTCGCGACCGTCAGGTGGATGCGGGGCAGGCGAGTCTCCTCGTGCGCATCGCTCGTCAGCAGACCTTCGCCGGCCGCGACGGTGCCCGCTTCCTCCCCGTCGGGAAACTCCTGCGGCGTCACCAGCTCGCCGAGCGGCTCGATCGTGCCGACCAGGCTGGTCGGATCTGATTCACCGCCGCCGACCGCCTTGCCGGTCTGCGCCAGATCGCCGGCTGTGCAACCCACCACGGTGAGCGCTGCCGCGAGCGCGAAGGCGGTGACGCCGCTCCAGCGCAGTGCCTGACGCGCTGCGTGCGGATGTCTGGACGCTCGTATCGTCATGTTCGACTCCCTTACTGCCATGACTGCATAAATTGCATCAGAGGGAGTATTGCATGCTTTGCATTAAATTAGCAAGAGGATCTTCGCCTCCCGCTACAGCTGGCCGCGGGTGAGGCGCGTCGCGAACTCCACGATCAGACTGTTCGCCGTCGCATCGGAGGGCAGCGGCTCGCCGGTGAGCGAGAGTCGAGCGGTGAAGATCGGCGCCATGCACGCGGCGAAGACCGCGGTGGCTCGGGCCTGCGGGATCCGGGAATCCGGTGGGAAATCACCGCGCTCGGCGGCGTCGGCGGCGATGCGATCCTGGGCCTGCATCCAGGCGTGCATCATGTAGCCGGCTACCTCCGGCGGGCCGGCGACCAGGCCCAGCGCCGACGGCGGCGACTCCGCCACGTTGCCGTACGAGCGGTCCACCCACCCGTCCTCGGTCATCGCGCGCAGTGATGCGGCGACCGCCTCGGCGATGGGTTCGTCGACCGGGCGGGCGAGAATGCCGTCGACGAGGGTGTCGAGCCAGTCGTCGAAGTAGCTGAGCAGGATCGCCGCCTTGGAGGGGAAGTGCGTGTAAATGGTGCGCACCGCGACGTCGGCGGCCTCCGAGATGTCCTCGACCGAGGTCTCGAGGTAGCCCTTCTCGGCGAAGAGCCGGTTCGCCGCGTCGGTGATGCGGGCGCGGGTGCGCGCTTTTCTGCGGGTGTGGCGGGACTGCGGCACCGGAGCGTTCGGTGGGGCGGGGTCTCGGGGTGAGTCGTTGGGATGCGGGGAATCGGGCATCATCGGCACCTTTCTCGATGCATCAGGGCAAATAATGCAGCTATGCTAGTTACAGCATTCTTGCATGAAGTGCGCGATTCCGTTCCCCGATGCGTACCGGGTCGGTCGCGGGGCCCGCACTCTCCCGACGAACTTCGCAGAAAGGCGCAACACCCATGGAAGAACTCATCGGCGGCATCATCGCCTTCACTCTCAAGAACTTCACCCTGACGTTCTTCCTCGTGGGCATCGTCGTCGCGGCGATCGTGGTCCTGGCGAAGCGCCCCGATCGGCACGGGATCTTCGCGACCTTCCTCAACTGGTTCCTGTTCTTCGCGATCGGCGTCACCTACTTCTTCAACGGCATCATGCACACCGTGTTCGGCGACCTCTCGGCCTCGCTGATCGGGTGGGAGAACAACGGCTTCCAGGCCGAGGTCGGGTTCGCGAGCATCGGCGTCGCGATCGTCGGCCTCATCGCGTTCCCCCAGCGCATGCCGTTCAGCCTGAAGTTCGCCGCGCTCGTCGGTCCGGCCTGCTTCCTCTGGGGCGCCGCCGGCACACACATCGTCGACATCATCACCACCGGCAACATGTCGAGCCACAACGCCGGCCTGATCCTCTACAGTGACATCATCACGCCGATCATCGGTTTCGTGCTCTGGGGCTGCGCCTTCGCGACGCGAGACCGCGGTCGGGATCGCATCCGTCCCGAGGAGCCCGTCGCCCATGCCGCACTCGCGTAGCCGTTTCGCCGCACGACTCGGGGCGGTCACCGCCCTCGCACTGCTGACGACGGGGTGCACGTCGCCGGCCGAACCGGCGGAACCGCCTCGTATCGAGGTCGGCGTCGGCGACACCCCCGGCCAGGATGTCATCGCGCTGCCGGACACGCTCGACGCTCAGATCGAGCGCGCCCTCGTCGCGCTGCCGGGCATCGCCGAGCACGCGCTCGAGCAGTCCGGCGTGCCCGGCATGGCGGTCGCCGTCGTGCACGGCGACGACGTTCTGTTCGCCGAGGGGTACGGCGTGCGCGAGATCGGCACCGACCTGGCGGTGGCGCCCGACACCGTTTTCCAGATCGCCTCGCTCTCCAAGCCGCTCTCGGCGACCGGAGTGGCGGCGGCGATCGGGGAGAGCGGCGGCGCGTTGGACTGGGAGACTCCGATCCATGACCTGCTGCCCGACTTCGCGCTCTCCGATCCGGTGGTCACGGAGCACGCGACCGTCGGCGATGCTTTCAGCCACCGCACGGGGCTCGCCACCGGGGCCGGCGACGATCTCGAGGATCTCGGCTACGACCGTGCGGCGATCCTCGATCGTCTCGATCAGCAGCCGCTCGGCGCCTTCCGCACGAGCTATCACTACTCCAACTTCGGGCTCACGGTGGGGGCCGAAGCCGTCGCGGCCTCGCGCGACGAGCCGTGGGAAGACCTGATGGATGAGCTGGTCTTCGAGCCGCTCGGCATGACCTCGACCTCGGCGCGGCACGATGACTTCGTCTCCCACGATGATCGCGCGCTGCTGCACGCCCTCGAGGGAGGGACGTTCGTCGCCGCTTACGACCGGGATCCCGACCCGCAGTCGCCGGCCGGCGGCGTCTCCTCGACGGTCGCCGATCTCGCGCGATGGATGCGGATGCTGCTCGCGGACGGCGAGCTGGACGGGACGCGGATCGCGGATCCCGCGGCGCTCACGGCGGCCATGACGCCGCAGACGGTGTCGGGCACCGGTCCCGGACTGAACGGGCGCCCCGCGCACTACGGCTTCGGTTTCAACGCCTCGCCGCAGGTGAGCGGACGCATGGCGATCTCCCACTCGGGGGCCTTCGTGCTGGGGGCGGCCACCAACTTCCAGATCGTGCCCGATCTCGACCTCGGCATCGTGGTACTCACCAACGGGGCTCCGGTGGGGCTGCCGGAGGCCGTCACGGCGCAGTTCCTCGATCTGGTGCAATACGGGCACACGACGCGCGACTGGGTCTCCGACGCCGCGGGCTTCTTCGCGGGCTACACGGCTCCCACCGGCGATCTCGCCGGAGCGGACCGCCCCGCCGATCCGTCGGCCCCTCCCGCCGCCGAGAGCCTCGTCGGCACCTACGACAACCCCTACTTCGGCCCGCTCATCGTCGAGTCCGACGGAGACGGCCTGCGTGCACGACTCGGCCCCGCGGGCGGCGCCGAGCTCGCGCTCGAGCCGTGGGACGGAGCGACCTTCGCCTACTCGCCCAGCAGCGAGAGCGCCCCGTTCGGGTCCCTGGCGAGCGCCGTCTTCGCACCGGGTGACGGGGGATCGGTGCGCCTCGCCTCCTTCGACGAGCAGGGCCTCGGCACCTGGACGCGCCGGGGATAGCGGCTCGTGCGGGAGCGGGGCGCGCAGCCCGGCGCGCGTGCGGCCGTCGGCGAGGGGGAGCGCGGGAACGAGGCCGAGCGCGGGAACGAGGCCGAGGACGGTGGAACCCGACGCCTCGCGTGGGGCGGAGCCGGGACCATGGTCGCCGTCGTCGCGGCGCTGATCGTCGCTCCCCTGCTGCTGGAGGCGTTCGCCCCGGAACCGTCCGAGGATCGCATCGGCGTGTACGAACGCGTCGAGTTCCAGGAGGCCGGTGCCGACGGGCCGGTGCTCGCCGGACTCATCGCGCCCGCGGGCTGGTCCTGGGCGGGCGGGCGTCAGACCGGTCCGTATGCGGCGCCCGGTGACGCGGCGATCGTCTCGGTGTCGCTGCGCACCGACGTCGCCGATCCCGAGACCCTCCTGCGGGAGTCCCTCCCGGTCGGAGCGTCGGCGCTGCGGGTCGAGACGTCGCTCACCGGCTCGGGGCTCGACCTGTACTCGGTCGAGCACGACCTCGCGGCCGGCGATAATCCGTCGCTCGCCATCGCGCTCTGCACTCGTTCCGGACCGACGCACTGCGTGCTCGTGGATGCGGTCTTCACCGATGCCGTTCTCGACGGGGGCGGTGACGATCGGCGCGAGCGGACGCTGGCCGAGCTGCACCGCATGCTCGACAGCGTGGAGTTGCTCCCGTGAGGCCGATCCCGAGCGCGGTCCGTGGGCCGAGCGGGCGCGCGCCGGGGCTCTGGCAGCCCGAGCACCCCGTCTTCTGGGTGATGCTCGTCGGCCTGCTCGTCTGCGCGCCGCTGCAGCTGCTGGCGTTCGCCGCGCAGGAGCCGTCCGCCGTGTCGATGGGGGTCGCGGGCCTGACCGCCGCCGTGCAGCTCGCGGCGCTCTGGCTGGTCGCGCGGGCGGTGTCGCGCGGCCGCGGGCGACCGGTCGCGCTGCGGCTCATAGCGCTCGCCTGGGGGCTCACGGTGGTCCCCGTGGTCGCCGTCCTCGCGAACTCCCACTACTTCGCCGCGCTGCGATCCCTCGGCCTGCACAGCCTCGCGGCATCGATCGCGGCGCCGCTCGACGAGGACCTGCTGCGCGCGGTCGGTGTGCTCGGCGTGCTGCTCCTCGCTTCGCGCGAGCGCATCACCGCGCTGGACGGGGCGATCTACGGGGTGCTCGTCGGCGCCGGATTCGAGATCGCGGAGAACCTCATCTACCTGCTCGACGCCCACGACCTCGACGGAGTCGTGCGCATGAGCCTCATCCGCACCGGCATCGGCTTCGGCCTCCACGCGCTGTGGACCGGGATCGCGGGCGCCGCGCTGGCCGCCTGCCTCGCGCGGTACCGGGCGGGAATGCCGGCGCGGTGGTGGCTGATCCTGCTCGGGATCCTCGGCCCCATGGCGCTGCACGCGCTCTGGGACGCCCCCGCCCCGTCCGTCGATCCGCGCGCGAAGGCCGGGGTGCTGATCGCGGTGTACGCGGTGACGCTGGCGGGATTCATCGCGGCGGTGGTGCTGGCGCGGCGGAGCGAGGCGGCCGCGGCGGTGCCGGCTGCTGCTGCGTGATGCAGTGGATGCCTCCGCCCAGCGCGAAGATCGGGCGGGCGTCGATCCCGATCACCCGGCGCCCGGGGTAGGCGTCGCGGAGGACGGATACTGCCTCGGCGTCAGCCGGATCCTCGAAGGTGCACGCGATGACCGCGCCGTTCACGAGCGCGTGGTTCACGTACGTGTAGTCCACCCACCCCGTCCGGTCGCGCAGCGTGCGCGGAGCCGGCAGGTCGATCACGGTCAGCGGGCGGTCCCGCGCATCCCGCTCCCGCGAGAACCGGCTGCGCAGCGCACGGGAGAGGCGATGGTCGGGGTGCGCGGGATCCCGCTGCGCGTGCAGCAGCACGGTGCCGGGCTCGCTGAAGCTCGCGACCATGTCGATGTGGCCGCGGGTGCCGAGCGGGCCGTAATCCCGGTGCAGGCCGCGCTCGACCCAGATCGCCGTCTCGGCGCCGATCGTGCGGGCGAGCTCCCGCTCGACGTCGGCGCGGGTCCAGCCCGGGTTGCGGCGCGGATCGAGCTGCACCGTCTCGGTGACGAGCACCGTACCGGCGCCGTCGACGTGGATGCCTCCGCCCTCGTTCACCATCGAGGAGCGCAGCAGGTCGGTTCCCGCGGCGGCGGCGACGCGGGCCGCGACCTCGTTGTCGGCCCGGGTGCCGGCGAGGTCGAGCCCGCCCCAGGCGTTGAACTCCCAGCTCACCGCCGTGAGCCGGCCCGACTCCGCCGCGACGACGAAGCTCGGCCCGCTGTCGCGCATCCAGGCGTCGTCGACGGGGGTCACGAGCTGCTCGACCCCGGCCGAGAGGTGCTTCCGGGCCGAGTCCCGATGCGCGGGGTCGACGAGCACGGTGACGGGCTGGAACTCGCGGATGGTGTTCGCGACCGTTGCCCAGGCCCGCCACACGGAGTCGCGAGGGGCGTGGGAGCCGTCGAGCATGTAGTCGGCCGCCGGCCAGGCCATCCACGTGCGGGTCTGGGGTGCGCCCTCGTGCGGCATGCGGTACGCCGGGGGAGCGGAGGGGGTTGCGGAGTAGGCTGCGTCGGGGGCTCGGCCCGAGGGGAGCGCGGTGGCGGGGAGCGCGGCCGGGGGGATCACGCGGCCTGCTCCATCGTCGCACCGCGTTCGTGCGCGCCCAGCCCCGCGGGCGCCGGCTTCTCGCCGCTGAAGAACGTCGCGAGCCCACCGGCCGCGGCCACGCAGACCATGCCGCAGAGGGTCAGCGCGTCGAGCCTCTCTCCGGCGATCACGGCTCCGAGCGCCGCCGCGAGTACGGGGTCGAGCGAGAGCAGGATCGCGACGGTGCGGGCCCCGGTCACCCGCACGGCGAGGAAGTCCGCCGTGAAGGCGAGCACCACGCCGAGCAGAGCGGACACGGCCAGCACCGGAAGGTCCGCCCATACCAGCGCGCCGACCGACGCGACCGCGAAGGGGGAGGTGAGCAGCGCCGCGATCCCGAACGCCAGCGCGAGTTCTGCGCTGCCGCCGCTGCGCTTGCCGATGCGATCGGCGACCGCGATGTAGCCGGCGAGCGAGAGCGCGGCCAGCCCGCCGAAGAGCAGCCCGAGGGGATCGAACCCGGCCGAGGGCCTGGCGATCAGCACCACTCCGACGAGGCCGAGCACGGCGAAGAGCGCCTGCCGCGGCCGCCGCGAGGCGAGGATCGCGAGGGCGAACGGGCCGAGGAACTCGAGTGTGATCGCAACGCCCAACGGCAGGTGGACGAGGGCGCGGTACATGCAGAGATTCATCGCGGCGATGCTGCCGCCGTAGAGCAGGAGCAGCAGCCACTCGGCGCGGGTGCGACCGCGCAGCCGGGGGCGCACGACGAGGAGCATCGTGGCCGCGGCGATGGTGAAGCGCAGTCCGCTCACGCCGAGCGGGTCGATGCGGTCGAAGAGGGTCTGCGCCAGCAGGGCCGAGATCTGCACGCTCGTGGAGGCGACGAGCACCAGCACGAGGCCGAGGGCGCCGCGGCCGCGCGGAGTCAGCTGCTCGGCGCGGGATCCGAGCCGTGCGGCGGCTCGTGCGGCGGCTCGTGCGGTCATGCGGATGGTGGTGGGGATGGGCGTCTGGCTGGACATGCTCGCCTCCTGGGAGAAGTTGTCGTGCCATTAAATTAACCAAATAAGGTTAGTTTTACGACAGCCGGAACATGCCATGGCAGAGCTGCGCCAGCCGGCCCCGCCGGCCCCGCCGCCCGCACCCCGCCCGGCCGCCCGCACCCCGCCCCACCTACCCGGCCCGCACCCCGCCCCGCCCGCGTGGCGAATTCGAGGCCGGTGTGCTGCACTATCACCGCGATAGTGCAGCACACCGGCCTCGAATTCGGGAGGGCTGACGGGCGGGCAGCGGCGGGGAGGATCAGCCCGGCAGCGAGGGGCGCTTCTCGTCCGTCGGCTGCTTCGGGATGAACAGCGACAGCACGAGGGCGATGATGCCGGCCGCGATCGCCAGCCAGAAGCAGACGTCGAAGGCCGCGCGGCTCGGCACGGTATGGCCCTCGAAGTCGGTGCTCATCGCCGCGAGCACCCCGCCCATCACCGCCGAGGCGCTCGAGGTGCCGACGGAGCGGAAGAGTGCGTTGAGGCCGTTCGACGCACCGGTCTCGTGCGCGGGCACCGAGCGCATGATGATCATCGGCATCGCCGCGAAGGTGAACCCGATGCCGACGCCGATGAGGATGTTGGCGACGAGGATGTGCCACACCTCGGTCGACCAGAGCAGCACGAAGAGGTAGGCCAGCACGATCGCCGCCGTGCCGCCGGTGAACAGCGGCCGGGGACCGATCGTGCGCTCGAGCCAGCCCGAGAGCGGCGAGATGACCATCATCACGAGGCCGGCCGGCATCACGATGAGCGCCGCCTGCATCATGTCGAGGCCGAATCCGGATCCCGATTCGACGGGCAGCTCGAGCATCTGCGGGAAGGTCACGTTCGATGAGAACAGCGCGAAGCCCATGCCGATGGCGGCGATGTTCGTGAACAGCACCGCCGGCCGGGCGGCGACCCGCAGATCGAGCAGCGGATCCGAGGCCCGCAGCTGATACCGGCCCCACAGCAGCAGCACGACCACGCCGCCGATCCCGCTCGTCAGCGTGATCGGCGAGCTCCAGCCCCACTCCGCGCCGCGGGAGACGAACAGCAGGATGCCGGTCAGGCCCAGCGCGAGCCACGCGGCACCGAGCAGGTCGAGGCGGCCGGCCGTGCGCAGCACGTCGCCGGGCACGAAGACGGCGATGAGCGGCAACCCGATCGCGCCGAGTGCCGCCGCGAGCCAGAACAGCGCGTGCCAGTCGGTGTGCAGCGCGAGATATGCCGCGATGGGCATGCCGAGCGCTCCGCCCACGCCCATCGTTGCGCTCATGAGCGCCACTGCGGTGCCGAGCCGCTCGGGCGGCAGCACGTCGCGCATGATGGCGATCCCGAGCGGGATCACGCCGGTCACGGCGCCCTGCAGTGCCCGGCCGATGATGACCCCGACGATCGAACCGGCGAGCGCCGCGATGAGCGAGCCGACGACGAGCAGCGCCAGCAGCACTAGGACCACGCGCCGCTTGCCGTACATGTCGCCGAGGCGGCCCGAGATCGGCGTGGCCACGGCCGCCACGAGCAGCGTGATCGTGACCACCCAGCTGGTGTCCTCGCGCGAGGCGTTCAGCAGAACGGGCAGCTCGGCCTGCAGCGGCACCACGAGGGTGAACATGAACGACGAGCAGAGGCCGGCGAAGGCGAGCACCGCGACGGTGGCCCAGCGCGGCGGGGTGCGGGAGAGCCGCCGCCTGGCTCCCTCATCCCTGTTCCCCACCCGACCAGGCTATCGTGCGGCGCGGTTACGGCAACCGCGACGGCGCGAGGCCCGCGAGCACGCCGAGCAGCGAGTCGGGCACGAGCGCGGTGTCGGCGCGTCCCGTGCGCACGATCTCGGCGATCCTGGCACCGAGCTCGGCCGTGGTGGCGCCCATCTCGGCACCCGCGAGCGCGGGGAGCGCGGCGAGCACCTCGACCGTCGCAGCCTCGACGGCGCGGGCGGCCTCGCCCTCTCCGAGGTGGCCGAGCATGAGCGCGAGCGAGAGGATCGCGCCGGCCGGGTTCGCCTGCCCCGTGCCGGCGATGTCGGGGGCCGAGCCGTGGATCGCCTCGAACATGCTCGGCGCGCCGCCGTCCAGGTTGAGGTTCGCGCTCGTCGCGACCCCGAGGCCGCCCTGGATCACGGCGCCGAGGTCGGTGATGATGTCGCCGAAGAGATTGTCGGTGACGACCACGTCGAAGCGCTCGGGCGTCAGCGGCAGGTGGAAGCACATCGCGTCGACGTGCACGTAGTCGACCTCGACCTCGGGGTAGCGCTCGCCGACCTCGGCGACGACCCGCTGCCACAGCTGCCCGGCCGCGACGAGGATGTTGGTCTTGTGGCACAGCGTCAGCTTCTTGCGCCGGCCGAGGGCGAGGCGGAAGGAGAAGTCCACGACCCGCTCGATGCCCGCGTGCGTGTTGAGCGACTCCTGCATGGCGACGGCGTGCGGGGTGCCGGCGTGCACGGTGGAGCCCCGGCCGACGTAGGCACCCTCGGTGTTCTCGCGCACGATGACCATCTCGCAGCGCTCGGGCGCGAGGTCGGCGATCGGGGTGGGCACGCCGGGGTAGAGGCGCACCGGGCGCACGTTCGCGGCCTGCTGGAAGCGCTGGCGCATCTCGAGGATGAAGCCGCGCTCGAGGATGCCCGGGGTGACCCGGGGGTCGCCCATGGACCCGAAGAGGATCGCGTCCTTGTCGCGCAGCTGCGCCTCGACCGCATCGAACAGCTCCCCGGTCTCGAGGTAGTGGTTCGCGCCGGCGGCGAGGGTGCTGCGCTCGGTGCTGAAGCCGAAGCGCTGCTCGGCGGCATCGAGCACCTCGAGCGCGCAGCCGACCACCTCGGGGCCGATGCCGTCGCCGGGGAGTACCGCGATCGCGTAGCTGTTCGTCATGGTCGATCCTTTCGGAGGCGCTCGGCCGCTCGCGCCTTGGAGATGGGCCTGTGGTGATCTATATTAAATGGTAAGACCACTCAGCGCGATGGTGTGCCGGATACGGCATCGCATGCAGCGCCGTATCCGCCGTTCAGCACCAGGGAGCCGACATGCCAGACGCACTCGATCTCATCGCCCCCGCCGGGGCCCTGCCCATCGGCACCGGATGGCGCGAGACCGGCGCCTCATCGGACATCGTCTTCCCCTTCGACGGCAGCGTCATCTGTCGGGCGCCCGTGAGCACCGCAGCAGATTCCCGCGACGCGCTCGACGCGGCAGAGGCCGCGAGGGCCGAGGTCGCCGCGCTCACCACCGCGCAGCGCAAGGCGATCCTGAGCGACCTCACGGCGCGGGTGCGCGCCGAGGCCCGGCGCCTCGAGGATCTGCTAGTGCTCGAGACGGGCAAGCCCCGGGTCGACTGCCGCACCGAGGTGAACCGCACCGTCGTCACGCTCGAGGCGACGGCCGAGGAGGTCTCGCACATCCACGGCGAGACCGTGCCGCTCGATCTCCAGGAGCTCGGCCGCGGCATGATCGGGTACTACACCCGCAAGCCGGCCGGCGTGGTCGTCGGCATCGCCGGCTTCAACTATCCGCTGCTGCTCGCGACTCACAAGCTCGCCCCCGCGATCGCAGCGGGGTGCCCGGTCATCATCAAGCCGGCGCCCAATACCCCGCTCGCCACGATCGAGCTGCTCGCGATCACCCGCGAGATCCTCGCCGCCCACGGTGTCACGGTGGCCGCCGCGCAGCTCGTCAACGGCGATCCGATCGTCGGCGAGACGCTCGTGCGCGACCCGCGCGCGCAGGTGGTGTCGTTCACCGGATCCGCGAAGATCGGGCACCTCATCGCGCAGCAGGCGGCACCGCGCAAGGCCGTGCTCGAGCTCGGCTCGAACACCGGCTTCATCGTCGCGGCCGACGCCGACCTCGAGGCCGCCGTCGACGCCGTGCTGCGCGGCGGCTTCTACGCCAATGGGCAGGCCTGCATCTCGGTGCAGCGCGTAGTGCTCGAGCGCGGGATCGCGCAGCGCTTCACCGAGCGCCTCGTCGAGCGCATGGGCGAGCTCGTCTTCGGAGACCCCCGCGACCTCGACACGAACGTCGCCCCCGTCATCAACGCCGCCTCGGGAGAGCGGATCCGGGCCATGATCGACCGCGCGCTCGCCGCGGGCGCGACGCTGCTCACCGAGGGGCCGGGGGAGGGCGACGCCGCGCACCTCGCGCCGATCGTGCTCGGCGATGTGCCCGCCGACGTCGACGTCTGGTGCGAGGAGATCTTCGGCCCGGTCGTGTGCCTCACGACGGTCGACTCCGTCGACGCCGCGATCGACCTGGTCAACGACTCGCGCTACGGGCTGCAGGCCGCGATCTACACGGCGTCGCTCGAGAGCGCGTTCGCCGCGATCGATCGCCTCGAGGCCGGCGGGGTCGTCGTCAACGAGATCCCCGGCTTCCGCTCCGACATCATGCCCTACGGCGGCGTGAAGGACTCCGGGATCGGCCGCGAGGGTCCCCGATTCGCCATCGAGGAGTTCACCGTCACCCGCATGGCGATGATCCGTCCGAGGGCGCGCGGGTAGCGCCCGGCCCCCGTACGGCCGCCCTGCGCCCCGGCTTCCACCCCGACGCCCACGCCCGCCCTGCGGCCCCTCCCGGTCATCCGGCCGGGGCCGGAGGAGCGGAGCGAGTCGCAGGATCCATCACCTTTCCACACGATTCAGGAGACCCGCATGAATGACTCAGCCCCGATCGACTACTCCCGGCTCTTCCGCCTCGACGGCCGCACCGTCGTGGTGATCGGTGCGGGGAGCGGGATCGGGCGCGAGGCGGCGCAGGCTCTCGCGGCGCAGGGCGCGCACGTCGCGATCGCCGACTACTCGCTCGCCGGCGCCGAGGAGACCGTCGCGCTGATCGGCGCGCAGGGCGGCTCGGCCGAGGCGTACGAGCTGGACGTGCTCGACGACGAGGCGGTCGAGGCCGCGGCCGAGCGCTTCGGCACCGCATCGGCGCTCGTCTTCACCGCGGCGACCAACGTGCGCAAGCGCATGGACGACTACACGCTCGACGAGTTCGACCGCGTCGTGAACCTCAACCTGCGCGCGTCGTTCCAGCTGATCCGCAAGTTCGGCGCGCGCTTCGCGGCGAACGGGGGCGGCTCGATCATCGGCTTCGCCTCGATCCGCGCCCAGGTCGTCGAGCCCGGGCAGGGCGTCTACGCCGCGACGAAGGCGGGGCTCGTGCAGCTGGCGAAGACCGCTGCGGCCGAGTACGGCCCGCAGGGCGTGCGCGTCAACGTCGTCGCCCCGGGGGTCGTCGAGACCCCGCTCACGGCTCAGATCAAGGCGAACGACGAGTGGTACGGCGCCTACGCGCAGAAGGCCGCGCTCGGCCGCTGGGCCCGCCCCGACGAACTCGCCGGAGCCGTCGTCTACCTCGCCTCGGACGCCTCGTCGTTCGTCACCGGATCGACCCTCACCGTCGACGGCGGCTGGACCGCGATCGACGGTCGCTTCACCCCGCCTGCGTCGTAGCGCCGGGATTTCGACTCTGCTTCGCCTCGCTCAATCGGCGGATGGGACCCCGCTGGTTGAGCGAGCGCCTGCCGGTTGAGTGAGCGCCCGCCGGTTGAGCGAGCGCCCGCCGGTTGAGTGAGCGCAGCGAGTCGAAACCCTCGAACTCCTGGTTGCGGCTCCTCGCTCAAGCAGCGGTGTCGAGACCGCACCGCTGATTGAGCGAGGCGCAGCGAGTCGAAATCCGAGCGGTGAGGGTTACGACCCCTCGTGGTGAAGCCTCGAGAGGAGGGTTTCGGCGCTGAAATCGCGATCCCGCCGCCGAAACCCTACTCTCGGCACGGTCTCCGTCCTCAGGCGACGCGGGACCAGTCGACCGCGGCGTCGCCGCCGCGCACCGACTCGAACCACAGCGCCACGCGCATGAGACGGTCGTCGGTGCCGATCCCCGAGGCGATCTGCAGCCCGATGGTGCGGCCGTCGGGCTGCACGCCCGCGTTGATCGACACCGCGGGCTGGCCCGACATGTTGTAGGGCACGGTGAATGAGATGTGCCCCATGGTCTGCAGCGGATCGGTGATGGGCATGGGGTCCTCGGCCGCGAAGGCCGCGACCGGCGTCACCGGCGACAGCACGAGGTCGAACGGCTCGGTCGCCGCCCGTGTGAGGCGCGCCATCTCATCGCTCATGTTGCGGTTGCGCACCGTCTGCGCCGCTGAGAAGCCGGCGCCGGCGGCGCACCACGCGGCGATGAACGGCAGCACGACCGCCCGCTCGGCTTCACCGAGCGCCTCGAAATCGGCGAAGGATCGGCTGCGCCAGAAATCGACCAGCCCGTCGAGCACCGACTCCGGAACGAACGGCTCGAGCGGCTCGACCGCGGCGCCCGCCGCCTCGAAGAGCGACGCCGCGCGCTCGATGGCCGCGCGGGTCTCGGGCTCGACGGGGAGGCCCGAGCCGGCGTCGAGCTGCAGCGCGACGCGCATGCCCGCGGGGGAGAGCGGTTTGGTCGACCAGTGCATCTCGCGGTAGGCGCGGGTCAGGTAGTCGCGGGGATCGGGCTGCGCCACGATCGACATGAGGCGGATCGCGTCGGCGGCCGTGCGCGTCAGCGGGCCCGCGGCGCGGCCGGTGTAGGGCACGTCGAGCGGGATCAGCCCCTCGCTCGGCTTGAGCGCGGTGAGGCCCTGCCAGGAGCCGGGGAGACGGATCGACCCGCCGATGTCGGTGCCGACGTGGAAGGGGCCGTAGCCGGCCGCCGCGGCGGTGCCCGCTCCGGAGCTCGATCCGCCCGAGGTGTGCGCCGGGTTCAGCGCGCCGCGGGTGACGCCGTGCAGGCTCGAGACGCCCGAGGAGAGCATGCCCCAGTCGGGCATCGTGGTCGACCCGACGATGACGACGCCGGCCTCGAGCAGGCGGTCGGTGGTCGGTGCGTTGCGCTCGGCGATCGGCGGGTTCGGGATCGCGGTGCCCGAGGGCTTCGGCAGACCCGCGCGCGCGATGTTCTCCTTGACCGTCGTCGGTACGCCGTCGAAGGGACCGAGCTGCGCGCCGGCGCGCCAGCGCTCGGTCGAGGCGGCGGCGTCGGCGCGTACCTGCGCGGGATCGAAGAGGTACAGCGCGCCCAGTTCGGGCTCGCGCGTCTCGACGCGGGCGATGACGTCCTCGGCGACCTCGGCGGGCGTGAGCGACCCGTCGGCGTATCCCGTCGCGAGTGCGGCGGCGTCGAGGGCGGCGGGGCGGTTCGAGGTCATCCTGGGCCTTTCGTCGAGGTGGGCGGTGGGGATCGGATCGGGTTGCGGCTCGATTCCGCCGCCGGGCGAGCGGGGCGAGGCCTGGCCGAGACCCGCGTCAGGTGCTCTGGGCGAGCTCCTGGCGCAGCGTCAGCGACGAGTCGATGAGGCGCTTCGTGTAGGGATGCTGGGGGTCGCGGTACACGGTCTCCGTGTCGCCGGCCTCGACGATCTCGCCCGACTGCATCACGATCACCGAGTCGCAGAGGTGCCGCACCACGTTCAGATCGTGCGACACGAACACGAGGGTGAGCCCGTACTCGTCGACGAGGTCGGCCAGCAGGTTGAGCACCTGCGCGCGTACCGACACGTCGAGCGCGCTCACGGGCTCGTCGGCGACGACGACCTTCGGCCGGCAGATCAGCGCGCGGGCGATCGAGATGCGCTGGCGCTGACCGCCCGAGAACTGGTGCGGGAAGCGCGCGGCCGACGATGCCGGCAGGCCCACGGCCTCGAGCATCTCGGCGACCATGCGCTTGCGGTCGGCGGCGGTCTCGCCCCGGCCCGGCACGAGCAGCGGCTCGGAGATGATCTGCTCGACGGTCATGCGCGGATCGAGCGAGCCCATCGGATCCTGGAACACGATCTGCAGGTTCTGGCGCAGCGCGCGCAGCTGCGCCTCGCGCGCGCCCTTCACCTCGTTGCCGGCGACGACCGCGCTGCCCGACGTGGGCTGGTCGAGGCCGGCGAGGATGCGCAGCAGGGTGGACTTGCCGGATCCCGATTCGCCCACGACCCCGAGACGGCCGCCCTCCGGCACCTCGAACGAGATGCCCTTGAGCGCGTGCACCTGGGGAGCGGGCTTGAAGAGGCTCGTGCGGCCGCGGGTGTAGGTGCGCACGAGGTCGGTGACGCGCATCACGGGTGCGGAGCCCTGGGCTTCGACTCGCTTCGCTCGCTCAACCGGCGGAACTGCGGGATCGGGATCCTGGGTTTCGGCCGGATCGCCGATTGAGCGGAGGGCGGAGCCCGGAGTCGAAATCCCGGGTGCGGAGTGCTGGGTTTCGACACTTCGGCTCGGCTGCGCCTCGCTCAGTGCGGCGCTCGCATTCGCTTGCTCGACCGGCGGCGCTGCTCGCTCAACCGGCGGAGCCGCGTCATCCGTGCTCGGCGGCACGTACGCCTGCGCCGTCGCGACGGTGAAGAGCCGCCCGTGCTCGTCGACCGCGTCGAGATCCGACGCGGCGAGGAGCCCCCGGGTGTAGGGGTGCTGCGGGCGGGTGAACACCTCCTCGGTGGTGCCCTCCTCGACGACGACGCCGTTGTTCATCACGAGCACGCGGGTGCACATGTTCGCGACGACCGCGAGGTCGTGCGTGATGAAGAGCAGACCGGTGCCGCGCTCGCGCACGAGCTCGAGGATCAGGTCGAGCACCTGGCGCTGCACGGTCACGTCGAGCGCCGTCGTCGGTTCGTCGCAGAGCAGCAGCGCGGGATCGTTCGCGAGGGCCATGGCGAGCATGACGCGCTGCCTCTGCCCGCCCGACAGCTGGTGCGGGTACGCGCGGGCGGCCTGCGCGGGATCGGGCAGGTGCACCGCGTCGAGCATCTCGACGGCGCGGCGGTTCGCCTCGGCCCGGTTCGGCGCGAGCTTGTGCTGCAGGATGATCTCGGCCACCTGCGCGCCGGCGCGCATGAGCGGGTTCAGCGCCGTGAGCGGCTCCTGGAACACCATCGCCATGTCGTTGCCGCGCAGCTTCATGAGGTCGGCCTCGGGCGCCTCGAGCAGGTTGCCCGCGTAGCCGTCGATCTCGACCGAGCCGTCGGCGGTGACGCCGTTCGGCAGCAGGCCGAGCAGCGCGGTCGTGGTCATCGACTTGCCCGATCCGGATTCGCCGATGAGGCCGATGCGCTCGCCGTGCGCCATGTGCAGCGAGAAGTCGTGCACGAGGGTGCGGTGCGGGGTGCGCACGTTGAGGTCGTCGACCCGCAGCAGCAGTTCGCCGCGCTCGGCCGGCGCGGGTGCGTTCTTCGGTTCGGTGCGCATCAGTCGCGGCTCCCGTTCAGTTTCGGATCGAAGCGGTCGCGCAGGCCGTCGCCGAGCAGGTTGAAGCCCATGACGGCGATGGCGATGGCGAGGCCCGGCCACACGGCCAGCATCGGTTCGGTGCCCAGGAACTGCTGCGACTCCTGCAGCATGCGGCCCCAGGAGGGGGTGGGCGGCGGCGTGCCGAGGCCCAGGAAGCTGAGGCCGGCCTCGGCGAGCACGGCGAGCGCGAACGAGACCGAGGACTGCACGACGACCATGCCGATGATGTTGGGGAGCACGTGGCGCACCGCGATCCGGAACCGGGACTGGCTCGCCGCGCGCGCCGCCAGCACGTACTCCGTCGTCATCACCTGCAGGGTGCCGGAGCGTGCGACGCGGGCGAAGCCGGGCACGGTGGCGATGCCGATGGCGACCATGGCCGTGAGCGTCGAGGCGCCGAAGACGGCGCTGAACATGATCGCGAGCAGCAGTGCGGGGAAGGCCAGCGCGATGTCGGAGGCGCGCATGATGACCTCCTCGATCCAGCCGCCCCGGATGCCGGCGAGGATGCCGAGCGGCGTGCCGATCACGATCGCGATGCCGACCGAGATGACGCCGACGAAGAGCGTGATGCGGGCGCCGTAGAGCATGGCCGAGAAGACGTCGCGGCCGTACTTGTCGGTGCCCATGAGGTGGGCGAGACTCGAGCCCTGCAGGCGCGCGGCGGGGTCGGCCTGCACCGGGTCGTAGGGCGTCCAGACGAACGAGACGATCGCGGCGATCGCGACGAGCCCGATGAGGATCAGGCCGATGATGAGCGTCGCGGAGAGACGGCGCCGGCTCGGGCTCGTGCTGGCGCCGCCGGGGGCGAGGATCGCGCTGGTGCGCGGCGCCTGGACGGGAGGGGTGGGGACCTGTTGCGTGCTCATGGCTAGGCGCTCCTTCGCAGGCGCGGGTCGATGATCGTGTACAGGAGGTCGACCACGAGGTTGAGGATCAGGGTGATCGCGACGAGCACCATCACGACCGACTGCACGGTGAGCAGGTCGCGGTTGCCGACAGCGTCGAGCAGCATCGAGCCGAGGCCCGGGATCACGAACACGCGCTCGATGACGACGGCGCCGATGATGAGGGCGGCGATCTGCACACCGGTCACGGTGATGACCGGGATGGCGGCATTGCGCAGGCCGTGCTTGAGGAGGGACCCGTTCTTGCTCAGGCCCTTCGCGCGGGCGGTGCGGAGGTAGTCCTCGCTCATCACCTCGAGCACCGCGGAGCGCACGTAGCGGGTGAGGATCGCGCCCTGCACCGAGGCGAGCGCGACGACGGGCAGGATCAGGCGCCTGATGAAGTCGCCGAAGTCGACCGCCGGGGCCGTCCACCCGTTCGCGGGCAACCAGCCGAGGCCGACCGCGAAGATCATGACGAGCAGGATGCCGGCGAGGAAGCCGGGGATCGCGACGCCGATCTGCGAGCCGAGGCCGATCGTGACGCCCGAGAAGTTGCGGTGCTTCACGGCGGCCCAGGTGCCGAGCGGGATCGCGACGAGGAGCGCGACGGCCATCGCGGTGAGCACGAGGATGAGGCTCACCTGCACGCGATCGAGCACCATCGGGCTGATGTCGGCGCGGGTGAGATAGGAGGTGCCGAAGTCGCCGCGGAGCAGGCCGCCGAACCACTCGAAGTACTGCACGATGAGCGGCCGGTCGGTGCCGAACTGCGCGCGGGTCTGCTCGAGCAGCTCCGGCGTCGCGTTCACGCCGAGCGCGATCTGCGCCGGATCACCGGGGATCAGGCGCATGAAGAGGAACACGACGACCGTGGCGACGACGTAGGTCACCGCGAATCTCGCGAGATTGATCAGGATCCGTATGGCCATGCGGCTTCCTCGGGGTCAGGTGGTGGTGTGAGAGGCGTTCGCCGGGTGGTCGAGCCCGCCGGGAGCTGGAGAAGCGGCCAGCGGTCCCTCGTCATCCTGCGCGAGCCTGCGAGTCGCAGGATCTCACGGACTGCGAGATCCTGCGACTCCTTCGTCGCGCAGGATGACGGGGAAGGCCGAGCCGGCTACTGCCAGCTCAGGTTCGTGAGGTCGAGCGCTTCGATGATCGCATTCTCGGGCATGCCCTGCAGGCCCGCCTTCGCGACGGTGATGTTCGGGAAGAGGAATAGCACGCCGGACGCGGCGTCGTCCACGATCTGCCGTGCGACCTGCTGCATGCCGTCGATGTAGCCCGCCTCGTCGGCCGTGTCCGCCTCGGCGGCGATCGGCGCGATCTTCGAGTTGTCGTACCCGATGTAGTAGTCGGGGTCGTTGAAGACGGTGAGGATGTCGCGCGCCTCGACGGCGAGCACGGTGGTCATCTGGTAGTCGTGCTTCGTGAAGACCTCGTCGAGCCAGACCGCGGGGAACTCGGCCGACTTGATGGTGGCGTTGATGCCCACGTCCTTGAGCTGCGAGACGACGATCTCGGAGACGGCCTGCGCGTACGGGCGCGTCGGCACGGTGAAGGTGATGTCGAGATTCTCCTGGCCCGCCTCCTTGAGGAGTTCCTTGGCCTTCTCGGGATCGTACGGGTACACGTCATTGAGATCCTCGTAGTACGGATCGGTCGGGGTCGCGTAGGTCGCGACGAGCGATCCGTAGCCGTTCCAGGCGGTGTCGAGCACCGCCTGCTCGTCGAGGGCGTAGAGCACGGCCTGGCGCACGCGCACGTCGTCGAAGGGTGCGGCGCGGTTGTTGAGCGAGAGCGACACCTCGCCGCTCGAGGTTCCCGTGGTCACGACGAAGCGGTCGTCGGACTCGAAGCTCGACAGCAGCTCGGGGGCCTGCAGATTGGCGATCGCGTCGACGTCACCCGTCTGCAGCGCGTTCGTCGTCGCGGTCGCGTCGGCGAAGTACTTCAGCGTGACCTGCTCGACACCGGGCGCTTCGCCCCAGTAGTCGTCGCGGGTGTCGAGCACGAGGCTCTCGTTCGGAGTCCACTTCTCGACGGCGTAGGGGCCGGTGCCGATCGGGGTATTGGCGAGGTCGTCGACCCCGTCCTCGGAGAAGATCGCGCCGACCGGGGTGGCGAGGCTGAAGAGCCACGCGTTCGAGGGGGCGCTCAGGTGCACGGCGACCTCGGTGGGGGAGACGACCTCGACGGAGTCGACGACGTCCATCTTGGCCTTGAGGCTCGAGACCCAGTCGGTCTTCACGCGGTCGAGGCTGAACTTCACGTCGTCGGCGGTGAACTCGTCTCCGTTGGAGAAGGTGACGCCCTCCTGCAGCGTGAAGGTGTAGGTCTTGCGATCCTCGCTGACGGTCCACTCCTCCGCGAGCAGCGGCACGATCTCGCCCGACTGGTCGAGTTCGACGAGGCCCTCGTAGACGTTCGACATGAGCGCCTGGGGGATCGCGGACCCGGCGGTCGTCGTGAAGTCGAGGTTCGTCGGGGTCCCGGTGAGCGCGATGGTGGCGGTCGTGGGGGTCTCCCCGTCTCCGCCCGAGCTGTTGCCGGCGCCGGCTGAGCAGGCGGCGAGGCCGAAGGTGGCCGCGGTCGCGAGTGCTGCCGCGGTGAGAATCGCTTTCTTACGTCGCATCATTGCTTTCCTGTGGCTGTGGCCCCGCGGTTCGGGGCCGGTGGTGGGGGTCGTTTCGGGCGACGATGCCCGGTCGCCGTTCTGCACTGCACAGCGTATCCGCGGAACGGTTCGAGTATGTCCTTCCAAAGATCTACGAGAGATTTCGAACCAGGATACATGGTAAGGCCACTTAAGTGGGCGCTATTATCGGATCAGGCTGCCGGAGGCATCGACGACCCGGCGCATCGATCAGGAAGAGACCCAGGTGTCCACGACCCACAGCTTCGAGCCCGCGGTGCCCGTGCACACCTACCAGCGCATCGTTGATCAGATCGAGCAGGCCATCGTCTCGGGCGACATCCCCGTCGGCTCGCAGCTCGCCAGCGAGCGGGACCTCATGGTGCAGTTCGGCGTGAGTCGCCCCACCGTGCGCGAGGCGCTTCGCATCCTGCAGAGCATGGGCCTGCTCGAATCGCGGCCCGGTACCCGCGGCGGACCCGTGGTGCTTGCTCCGTCGTCCAAGACGCTGTCGCGCTCGCTGCGCGCGATGGTCGGCACGGATGCGCTCGACGTCGCGGCGCTGATCGAGTACCGCGTCGTGCTCGAGGGGACGACGAGCCGGCTCGCCGCCGTTCGCCACGACGCGACTCAGCTGGAGCGGATGCGCACCGCGATCGAGCAGATGGAGCGCGACGCGGAGGCCAATGCCGAGACCTTCGCCGACGCCGACCTCGAGTTCCACGAGGCGATCTGGGAGGCGAGCGGCAACGAGGTGCTGCGGCTCAGCGGTCAGGCGGTGTCGGGCGTGCTGCGCGTCATCATGCAGCGCGACGCCGAGGGCGAGCACCACGACAATCGGGTGAAGCTCGAATCCGCCTCCATCGACCGTCGGCTGTTCACCGCGATCGAGCGACGCGACGCCGAGTCGGCCGGCCGGATCGCGCGGCACGCGGTGGCCGATCGCTTCGCGCCGCTCATCGAGAACGAGCTCGATCGCCGCGTGCTCGCCGTGCTCGCGGAGTAGCGGTGGCGATCCGGGCCAGCACGAGGCTCGCAGCCGCCGCGACAAGCGCGAAGATCATCACCGCATCCGGCAGCCCGAACTGCTCGGCCAGTGCGCCGAGCGCGATGACGGGCACCGCGCTCCCGAGATAGGTCACCGTGTAGATGGCGCTCACGGTCGAAGCGTGCCGCGTCGGGTGCACGCTCGCCGTCGCGGCGGTGAACGCCGCCTGGAACGCGATCCCCTGTCCGATGCCGGCGAGCGCGCTCGCGGCGACCAGGAACCACACGGCGCCGACCCCGCCGGAAGCGGCGATCCCGGCGAGTGCGACCGCCAGCGCGGTGAGCCCGACGGGCAGGCGCCAGCCGCCGGCGAGCGGCAGCAGCTGCACGAGGGCCGAGGCCGCGAGGGTGACCGCGGCGAGCAGGCCGATGAGCGGGCGCGAGTCGGTGCCGGCGATCGTCGCGAAGTGCGACGGTGCGAGCGAGAGGCAGAAGCCGAACACCGTGAAGCTCAGGAAGCCGGTGGCCGCTGCCACGCGGAAGCTGCGAGCGGCGACCGGGTCGTTGCGGCCGCCCGATCCGGGGCCGTCGGGACGCGGATCGGGCGCGTCCGGGAGCGCGATCCCGGCGAGCTGCGGCCCGCACTCGCCGTGCGGGGCGACGGCCAGCACCACCGGCACGAGCGCCGTGAGAACGCCGGCGACCACGAGGAAGGGAGTCTGCAGCGGGACCCCGACCAGGGAGAGCGCCCCTCCCAGGACGGGGCCCGCGGCGACCCCGCCCGAGGTCGCCAGCAGCGTGAGCCGGCCGACCAGCGCCGGCTGGCCGGGCAGCAGCGCGCGCAGCGCGCCCGATCCGGTGCCCGTCGCGCACGCCACGGCGACGCCCTGCGCGGCGCGGGCGACGCAGAACCAGCCGAGCGTCGGGGCGAAGGCCAGGGCCGCCGTGGCGAGCGCGGCCACCGCGAGCGCCGTGACGAGCACCGTGCGGCGATTCACGCGGTCGGCCATGCCGCGGAACAGGAGCAGGCCGACGATGAGCGAGAGCACGTAGCTGGAGAACGCGATCGTGATCCCGAGCGGGCCGGTGCCCAGGCGGATCTCGAGCAGCGGGAACAGCGGGGTGCTGAGGTTCGCGCTCACGAGCAGCGCGAAGAGCGCGAGCGATGTGATCGCGATCCGCGTGCGCGGGCGGTGCAGCTGCGGAGGAGCCGACGGGCTCGGGGTGCTGAGCGGTGCGGGTGCGGTCGCGCGCATGGCGGGGCTCCTTCTGGCGGACGCAGGGGTGGCGCGTCCGGGGTCTGCCCGCGGGGTGCTGCGGGCGGTGATCCGTGTGCGGCGGGGGTGTCCACCGGCACAGAGAGTAGTTCAGCGTAGATGGATCGATCTGCGCAAGTCGGGTGAATAGAATTGATCGATATGATTGGTTTCACGCGTTCGGAATGAGCAGAAAGTGATCAGAATGAGTGAAGTCGATGCGACGGATCGTCGCATACTGCTGCTGCTCGACGAGGACGGGCGGATGCCCACCGCGATGATCGCCTCACGGCTGGGCCTCGCTCGCGGCACTGTGCAGGCGCGCCTCGAGAAGCTGCGAGAGTCGGGGGCGCTCCGGCTGCACAGCGCGCGGATCACCCCCGCCGCGCTGGGGCGCCCGGTCGGGGCGAGCGTGCAGGTCGAACTCGATCAGCATCAGATCGGGGAGGCGATCGCCGCCCTCGCCGACCTCCCGGAGGTGCTCGAGTGCTTCGCGCCGGCCGGCAGCACCGACCTGCTGCTGCGGGTCGTCGCCAAGAGCCCCGAGGATCTCTATCGCGTGAGCGAGGAGATCCGGCTCTGCCCGGGCATCAACCGCACCTCGACCAGCCTCTTCCTGCGCGAGGTGATCCCGTACCGCGTGACCGGGCTGCTCGCCGAGGGGAGCGCGCCTCGGGGCGCGAGTGAGGAGCCTCCGCGCCGACGCTCCCGGTAGTGTGGCAGGCGCGGCACTGCCGAGGGCTGCGGGGAGAGATGATGACGGATCGAGAGACGCGGCACGCGCAGCTGGCCGAGGAGTACCTGCCCGACTCGCTGATCGCGCGCTTCCGCGAGCGGGCAGCGGTGTACGACCGGGAGAACCGGTTCTGCGACGAGGATCTCGCGGAGCTGCGGGAACGCGGCTACCTCGCGCTGTTCGTGCCGGAGGAGTTCGGCGGGCCGGGCCTCGCCCTGCACGAGGTGTCGCGCTTGCAGCAGCGCCTGGCCGCCGCCGCACCGGCGACCGCGCTCGCCGTCAACATGCACCTCATGTGCACGGGAGTGGTGCGGGCCATGTTCGCCCGCGGCGACCGCTCGCTCGGCTACGTCTTCGAGGAGGCGATGGCCGGCGAGATCTTCGCCTTCGGCATCAGCGAGCCCGCGAACGACTGGGTGCTGCAGGGATCGAACACCGCCGCCGAGCCGCAGGCCGACGGCGGCTACCTGCTCTCCGGCGTCAAGATCTTCACCTCGCTGTCGCCGGTCTGGACGCGGCTCATCGCGCACGGTCTCGACGCCTCCGACCCTGAGCGGCCCGAGCTCGTCTACGGCTTCATCGAGCGCTCGGCTCCGGGCATCGCGGTGTCGGAGCGCTGGGATGTGCTCGGCATGCGGGCCTCCCAGAGCCGCACCACGATCCTCGACCGCACCCCGATGCGCGCGGACCGCGTGGCGCGCCGCATCCCGCCCGGCCCCCAGCCCGACCTGCTGATCTTCGCCATCGCCGCGAACTTCCAGCTGCTCGTCGGCTCCGTGTACGCGGGCGTGGCCCGCCGCACGCTCGAACTCGGGGCCGAGGCGCTGCGCCGACGGAGCTCGGCGAAGCACGGCGTACCGCTCGCCGAGGTGCCCGAGATGCGGGTGCGCGTCGCCGACGCCCACTCGGCGTTCCTCGCGGTGCCGGCGCAGCTCGACGCCTATACGCGCGATTTCGACGAGCTCGTCGACCACGGTGCCGGCTGGCCGTTGCGGCTCGTGAGCGCTCGGCTGAACGCCGCGGACGTCGCGCGCCGCAACGCCGAGACCGCGATGATGTGCGCGGGCGGAGGCGGCTTCGACAGCGACAGCGAGGTCGGGCGACTGCTGCGCGACGCCACAGCGGGGCTCTTCCACCCGCCGAGCGCCGACGCCGCGCGGCCCATGTACGCGGCCGCACTGCTCGACGACGAGTGACCGGCGCAGGGTGATCCGCACAGCGTGAACGGTGCGCGGTGCCGGCGCAGGGTGTCGGATCGCGGCGAACTTTGCCAGAATCATAGCCATGGCCGCCTCACAGCTCAGACATCGTCCGCGCACGATCGGTGCGGCGGGCGCGCTCGCCGCGATTCTCGCGCTCGGCCTGCTCACCTCGCCGGCGCAGGCCGAGGAGCTGCCCAGCGGGCCGATGCCGGAGCAGCCCGCCCCGGCCGGGGAGACCGGATCGCCGGAGACCGGTGATGAGACGGGGGACGCGGAGCCGGGCCTCGACGAGTCGGGTCGCGAGGATCCGGATCCCGGCTCTGATGCGCCGCGTCGGGATCCGGTGCCCTCGGATTCCGTGCCGTCGGATTCGGAAGCCGCGCCGCGCGCCGCAGCGCCGTCTCCGCTGACCGCGCAGGCCGCGATCCCGCCCCGCTTCATCGACGTGAAGCCGGGGCAGAAGTTCTACCGCGAGATCGAGTGGATGCGCACCTCGGGCCTCTCCACCGGCGTCCGCACCCCGGGCGGGCCGGCCTACATGCCGAAGGACAACCTGTCGCGCGAGGCGATGGCGGCGTTCCTCTACCGCAAGGCGAATCCGAAGAACTACACGCCGCCGAAGACGTCCCCGTTCATCGACGTGCCCACGACGCACAAGTTCTACCGCGAGATCGCGTGGATGCGGCAGAAGGGCCTCAGCACCGGCGTCTCCACGCCGCGCGGGCGCGAGTACCGCCCCAGCGAGCGGCTGCGGCTGTCGCGCGAGGCGATGGCGGCGTTCCTCTACCGCAGCACGAAGCCGAAGAACTTCACGCCGCCGAAGACCTCGCCGTTCCTCGACCTGCCGACGGGCCACAAGTTCTACCGGGAGGTCACCTGGATGGCGACCGGCCTGACCACGGGCACCTGCACGCCGCGCGGGCGCGAGTACCTGCCGGGCGGCAAGCTGACCCGCGAGGCGATGGCGGCCTTCATGTACCGTAGCGCGAAGGGCGTCAAGGTCAAGCTCAACTCGTGCACGCGACCCGACCTCAACAGCCCCGCGTCGATCACGGTCGTCGTGAACAAGCAGCGGCCGCTGTCACCGATCCGCTGGGCACCGGGAGACCTGGTGATCCCAGCGGGCATCCCCAACACCAACGGCCAGCCGGTGCGCGCGAAGACCGCGCAGGCGCTGCAGAGCATGAACGCTGCCATGCGTGCTGAGATCGGCCGCGGCTTCATCATCACGAGCGGCTTCCGCAGCTACGACTACCAGGCGCAGCTCTTCAACAACTACGTCGCCCGCGACGGGCTGGCCGCCGCCGAGAGCTACTCGGCCCGGCCGGGGCACTCCGAGCACCAGACCGGCCTCGCGGTCGACCTCGACGACGGGATGGGTTGCAGCTTCCAGGGGTGCTTCGGCGTTTCGGCGGTCGGCCAGTGGCTGCGCCACAACGCGTACCGATTCGGCTTCATCCTGCGCTACGACAGCGGTCAGCAGCACATCGTCGGCTACATCTACGAGCCGTGGCACTTCCGCTATGTCGGCACCGCCGTCGCGAAGGACATGCGGGCGCGCGGCTACGTCAACCTCGAGTCGTACTTCCAGCTGCCGCCGGCGCCGCGCTACTGAACGGCCGGAAACACGAAGTCCCCGGGTCGTCGACGACCCGGGGACTTCGTTGCGGCGTGTCAGCGCCGGCTGTCGAGGCTCGGCAGGATGCCGAAGGCGAACCAGAGGCCGAAGGCGTCGGCGAGCACGCCCGCCGCGAACCACCAGATGCCGAAATCGGGGCTGCTGAAGGCGTGTCCCATCAGGTAGAAGCCGCCGAAGACCATCACGATCGCGAAGAGGAACGCGAGCACCGTTCCCGCCGATGCCCGGGGCGTCGGCGTCGGCGCGAACAGCGGTCGGGATCGGGACGCCCCGTCGCTCTGGCCGTGGCTGGCGTCACTGGAGAGGTGCGTCTCGGGCATATCGATCCTTCGCTGGCTGTTCGAGTCTGGTCACTGAGGTGCTCTCTAAATGATAGGCGAAGCGGTGAAGTCCGGGAAAACGGGAACCGCAGCACCGCCGGAGCGGTGAGACGACGGCTCCCGGCCCCGCTTCCGCCGCGACTCGCGCGAGCCGGCCGCGGGGCGGGCGAAGCGGATCCGCGACCTCGCCGCCCGGCCTCAGTGATCGCCGCCGAGACGGTGCTAGCGTATGCGTGGACCATACTGGCCTGAGGGGAGTCCGGATATGCGGAAGCGGAGAACGGGAACGGCGGAGCGTCTCATCGGCGCGTTCGGGGCCGTCGTCTTCGCGGCGGCGCTGCTGATCGGCGGGCCGACGGGCGCGACTCCGGCTCAGGCGCTCGACCTGCCGACCTGGGACGATGTGCAGGCGGCGAAGCAGAACGAGGCCTCCGCCGCCAAGAAGGTGACCGAGATCGAGGGGCTCCTCGCCGCGAGTGCGGTGGAACTCGATCGCCTGCGCAACCTCCACAGCGAGGCCGTCGTGGAGTGGCAGCAGGCCGAGGCGGCGCTCACGAAGGCGGCGGAGAAGGCGGAGAACCTGTCCGCCCAGGCGGAGGCGAGCCGCGGGGAGGCCGATGAGGCCGCCGATCGCGCGGGCGCGCTGGTCGCGCAGATGTACCGCTCCGGCGGGGTCGACCGGAGCGTCGAACTCTTCCTCGACGCCGACGAGAGCACCGCGGACGCACTCCTCGACCGGATGGCGTCGATGTCGAAGGCCACGGAGCGCAACACGCAGCTGTCCGAAGAGGCCGAGCAGGCGGCGAACACCGCGGACGCGCTGACGCAGCAGGCCGAAGCGGCCGCGGCGGAGCGCGAGGTGCTGCGGCAGGAGGCGAAGCAGAAGGAAGAGGCGGCCGCGCAGGCGGCCACGACGCAGGGCGAACTGGTCCGGCAGCAGGAGGCTCAGCAGGAGACCCTGCAGGCCCAGCTCGCAGCGCTCAAGGACACCACGACGAAGACCGTCGAGGGATATGAGGAGCGTCTCCGGATCGAGGAAGAGCGGCGTCGAGCCGAGGCGGAGCGCCTGCGGAAGGAAGCCGAACGTCTGCAGCGGGAGGCCGAGGAGCGCGCCCGTCAGGAGCGGGAACAGGGCAACGGCGGTGGCGGCGGTGGTGGCGGCGGCGGTGGCGGCGGTGGCGGCACCAGCAACCCCGGCAACGGTGGCGGCGGCTGGACGCGGCCGACCTCGGGATACTACGTCTCCGAGGGATTCCGTCCGCCCGGACGCCCCAATCACACCGGGATCGACCTCGCCACCGGGTGCGGAACCCCGATCGTCGCGGCCGCGTCGGGTACGGTCCGCATGACCTACTGGGACGGCGGCGGTGGCGGCAACATGGTCACGGTCAACCACGCCAGCGGCTGGCAGACCCGCTACGCGCACATGATCGGCTGGGCGGTCGTCTCGCCGGGACAGTACGTGAACGCCGGCCAGGTGCTCGGATACGTCGGCAACACGGGTATGAGCACCGGATGCCACCTGCACTTCGAGATGCGTCCCAACCAGGACGACGGCTGGTATGACTTCGTGAACCCGGCGTTCTACATCAACTTCTGAGCCGGACACCGCGGAGAAACGAGAACGGGTTCGGGATCATCGCGATCCCGAACCCGTTTCCCGTTGCGGCCGTTCCCATCGGTGGCCGCTGCGCCTCAGCGCCGACTGGCGAGGCGCTGGCGCGCCTCAGTGCTGACTGGCGAAGCGCTGGCGCGCCTCAGTGCTGATCTGCGAGGCGCTGCTGCCTGCGGGACGCTCGTTCCTCGCATCCCGCATCCGCCTCAGTGCTGATCTGCGAGGCGCTGCTGCGCCTCGATGATGAGCTGCTCCGCATCGGCGGCCGAACCCCAGGCGTCGACCTTGACCCACTTGCCGGGCTCGAGGTCCTTGTAGTGCTCGAAGAAGTGCTCGATCTCCTTGCGGGTGTACTCCGGGATGTCGGCGACGTCCTGGATGTGGGCCCAGCGCGGATCCTTCTGCTGCACCGCGATGACCTTGTCGTCGCCGCCCGCCTCGTCGCTCATCTTGAGCACGCCGACGGGGCGCACCTTGACGCCGACGCCGGGGAACACGGGGTAGTCGAGCAGCACGAGCACGTCGAGCGGATCGCCGTCCTCACCGAGGGTCTCCTCGAAGAAGCCGTAGTCGGTGGGGTAGACGAAGCCGGTGTAGAGCACCCGGTCGAGATACACGCGACCGGTCTCGTGGTCCACCTCGTACTTGTTGCGGCTCCCCTTCGGGATCTCGATGACGGCGTCGAATGCTGCGGCCATGCGCGCTCCTCTTTCTCTTCGATCGAGGCGGCGTTCAGTGCGCCGGCCTCCGTGTGCGTTGCCGGTCTAAGGGTACCCGACGCCCCGGAGCGCGTCCGAGGCGCGTCCGGGGCGCGTCCGGGGCGCTCGCGGTGACGGCGGCACGGTAGCGTGGTGGGCATGGTGCAGCGCGCGTTGCTCGAGACCCGGCTGGCGGTGCGACGCTCGCTCGCCGGGTGGTCGCAGACGCCCGCGGGCGCGGGCGGAGGATCCGCCGCCGGGACCGCCGGAGCGTCCGCCGCGCCGCGCCACGGCGCGCCGCCGCTCGTCCTGGTCGCACTGTCGGGCGGGGCCGACTCGCTGGCCCTCGCCGCGGCGGCGGCGTACGAGGCCCCCCGGGCGGAGATCCGGGCGGGCGCGGTGATCGTGGACCACGGGCTGCAGGCGGGGTCGGCGGACGTGGCGGCCCGGGCGGCGGAGCAGGCCGAGGATCTCGGGCTGGATCCGGTGGTGGTGCGCCGCGTCGAGGTGGCTCGGGATCGGGGCGACGGCCCGGAATCCGCGGCGCGCGACGCGCGGTACGCGGCGTTCGCCGAGGCCGCCGCCGCAGTCGGCGCCGCCGCGGTGCTCACCGCGCACACCCGCGACGACCAGGCCGAGCAGGTGCTGCTCGGCATCGCCAGGGGCTCGGGATCCCGCAGTCTCGCCGGGATTCCGCGACTGCGCGAGCTCGCCGCAACCGGGCCCGGGACCGGAGCGGTGATCCTGCGCCCGTTCCTGGGGGAGCGGCCCGCGGTGACCCGCGCCATCACGGAGGACGCCTGCGCCGAGCAGGGGCTCGAGCCCTGGCACGACCCGCACAACGACGACCCCGCCTATACCCGGGTGCGGGTGCGGCGGAGCGTGCTGCCCGTGCTGGAGCGGGAGCTGGGGCCGGGCGTCGCGGAGTCCCTCGCCCGCACGGCCGACCTCGCCCGCGAGGACGCCGACGCGCTCGACGCCCTGGCCGCGGAGACGCTCGAGGAGATCGTGGAGCACGCCGAGGCGGGGATCGCGGTGTCGCTCGCGGCGCTCGCGGCGAACCCGCCCGCGCTGCGGTACCGCATCATCCGGGCGGTGGCGCGCGCCGAGTTCGGCGCGCAGCTCAGCCGCGAGCACACGCTCGCCGTCGCGGAGCTCGTGACCTCCTGGCGGGGGCAGGGGCCCATCGACGTGCCGGGAGCGTCGGTGCGGCGGGAGCGCGGCCGGCTCGTGTTCACGGCTCGTGCCGAGCGGCGCTGAGCCGCGATCCCGAGCTGCGTTCCCGAGCTTTTGCACCTCTGGCAGAGAAATGCGGAGTCTCAGATGGCTGCTTCCGCGACGTGGAAGCAGCCATCTGAGACTCCGCGTTCTCGTGGCGAGCCGTGAGCGCGCGCCGACATCGAGGGGGCGCGGTGCTGCCGGACCCGTGTCGCCGCGGCCGCCGAGCAGTGGAAGAATGGACGGCATGGACGCGAAATACCTGGGTGATGATCTCTCCGCCGTACTGCATACCGAGGCCGAACTGCACGCCCGGCTCGCCGAGATGGCTCGCGAGATCGAGGCGGACTACGCCGACGAGCCCCCGCTGCTGGTCGGCGTGCTCAAGGGCGCGGTCATGGTGATGGCCGACCTGGCGCGCGAGCTGCGATTCCACGCGCAGATGGACTGGATGGCGGTGTCGTCGTACGGCGCGGGCACCAAGTCGAGCGGCGTGGTGAAGATCCTCAAGGATCTCGACGCCGACATCACCGGCCGCGACGTGCTGATCGTCGAGGACATCATCGACTCGGGCCTCACGCTGCACTGGCTCAAGGAGAACCTCGAGAGCCGCGGCGCGAAGTCGGTGCGCATCTGCACCATGCTGCGCAAGCCCGAGGCGCTCAAGGTCGAGGTCGACGTGGCGTACGTCGGCTTCGACATCCCGGTGGAGTTCGTGGTGGGCTACGGCCTCGACTACGCGGAGGACTACCGCAATCTGCGCGACGTCGCGGTGCTCGCGCCCCATGTCTACAGCGGCGAGTAGCACGTAGCCCGGCATCGGGCGCGCCCCGGCCCGCGCGGCCGGAGCGCGTCGCCGGAGCGGCGGAGTGCGCCGTGAGCGGACAAGACCACTCGGCACAGTGCGATGTCAGAGGCATTGGCTACGCTTGCTTGTGCCGCGAGAACCCGGCACGCCCGTTTCGAAAGGCCCCGACTTGGCAGAGAATTCAACGAAGAGCACGAAGAGCACGTCGAAGAACAGGAAGCTGTTCCGCGGCCCGCTGCTCTACCTGATCCTCGCGCCGTTGATCGTGCTGCTCGGCTGGTCGCTGCTCTCGGGCGGCGACACCCGCGAGGTGCCCACCGAGCAGGGCATGGAGATGATCACGTCGGGCAAGGCCAAAGAGGCCGAGATCATCGACGGGGATCAGCGGGTCAACCTGACGCTCACCGATGCCGACAAGGATACCGGCACCGACCAGGTGTTCTTCTACTACGTCTCGCAGCGCGGCACCGACGTGGTGCAGGCGGTCAACGAGGCCGAGCTGGAAGACGGCTTCACCGACAAGGTGCCGCAGCCGAACCCGCTGTGGTCGCTGCTCGGCTTCCTGCTGCCGCTGCTGCTCATCGGCCTGCTGCTGTGGTGGATGCTCTCCTCCATGCAGGGCGGCGGTCGCGGTGTGATGCAGTTCGGCAAGAACAAGGCCAAGCTCGTGTCGAAGGACATGCCGCAGGTCACCTTCGCCGACGTCGCGGGCGCCGACGAAGCGGTGGAGGAACTGCACGAGATCAAGGACTTCCTGCAGGACGCATCGCGGTTCCAGGCGGTCGGCGCACGCATCCCGAAGGGCGTGCTGCTCTACGGCCCGCCCGGCACCGGCAAGACGCTGCTGGCGCGAGCGGTCGCGGGCGAGGCCGGCGTGCCGTTCTACTCGATCTCGGGATCCGACTTCGTCGAGATGTTCGTCGGCGTCGGGGCGAGCCGCGTGCGCGACCTCTTCAAGGAGGCCAAGGCCAACTCGCCCGCCATCATCTTCGTCGATGAGATCGACGCCGTCGGCCAGCGCCGCGGCCAGGGAATGGGCGGCGGCCATGACGAGCGCGAGCAGACGCTCAACCAGCTGCTCGTCGAGATGGACGGCTTCGACCCCAAGACCAACGTCATCATGATCGCGGCCACCAACCGGCCCGACATGCTCGACCCCGCGCTGCTCCGCCCCGGTCGCTTCGACCGCCAGATCGGCGTCGACGCCCCCGACATGCCCGGCCGGCTCAAGATCCTGCAGGTGCACGCCAAGGGCAAGCCGCTCTCCCAGAACGTCGACCTCGACGTCGTCGCCCGCAAGACGCCCGGCTTCTCGGGTGCCGACCTGGCGAACGTGCTCAACGAGGCCGCGCTGCTCACCGCGCGGTCGAACGCGCAGCTCATCGACAACCGCGCGCTCGACGAGGCCATCGACCGTGTGATCGCCGGCCCGCAGCGGCGTACGCGCGTGATGAAGGACAAGGAGAAGCTCATCACGGCGTATCACGAGGGCGGACACGCGCTCGTGGCGGCGGGGCTCAACTACACCGATCCGGTGACCAAGATCACGATCCTGCCGCGCGGCCGCGCGCTCGGCTACACGATGGTGATCCCGCTCGAGGACAAGTACTCGGTGACGCGCAACGAGCTGCAGGATCAGCTCGCGTACGCGCTCGGCGGGCGCGTGGCCGAGGAACTGGTGTTCCACGACCCCACCACCGGCGCGGGCAACGATATCGAGAAGGCCACCGGCACCGCGCGCAAGATGGTCACCGAGTACGGGATGTCGGCCACGGTCGGCCCCGTGAAGCTCGGACAGGCGCAGCCGGGGGCGTTCCTGGGAGAGTTCGGGCAGAGCCGCGACTACTCCGAGGGGATCGCCGAGACCATCGACGTCGAGGTGCGCGCGCTGCTCGAGCAGGCCCACAACGAGGCGTACGAGGTGCTCGTCAAGAACCGCGACATCCTCGACGCGCTCGCGCGCGAGCTGCTCGAGAAGGAGACGCTCGACCACATCCAGATCGCCGAGATCTTCCGCGACGTCGAGAAGCTCCCCGAGCGGCCGACCTGGCTGTCGCATGACGATCGCCCGGTGTCGAACCGCCCGCCCATCGACGTCCCCGCCGATGTGCGCACCGACGGGGTCTCCGCCGCCGACGCGGATGCGGCGCCGGCTGCGTCCCCGGCGCCCGGTGCGGAGTCCGGATCCGACGCCGACGGGGATGGTTCGGGGGCCTCCGCGACCGCTGCCGAGACGGACTCCGGGCAGAGCGCTCAGGGCGAGCCGACGGCTCCGGCCCCTCCGAGCGCTCCGGCGGCCTCGCCCGAGCCGCTCGCTCCGGGCCAGACGAGCCAGCCCCCTCGCAACCTGGGCGTGCGCGACGCGGACGACCGCGACGACCGGTAGCGCCCATGGGAGAGACCGTTGACCGCGAGCGCATCGCAGCGGCGGTGCGCGAGCTGCTGAGCGCGATCGGCTCCGATCCCGACAGCCCGGAGCTCGCGAGCACCCCGTTCCGCGTCGCCGAGGCGTACGCCGAGTTCTTCTCGGGCGTGGGGCAGGATGCGACACGACTGCTGTCGGATTCCGTTCCCGTGGGATCCGACACCGGCGAGCTGGTGCTGGTGCGGGACATTGTGCTGCGCTCGGTGTGCGAGCATCACCTGCTGCCCTTCCGCGGGCGTGCCCACGTGGCCTACCGACCGGATGCCCGGGTGGTGGGGCTCAGCGCGATCCCGCGCGTGGTCGAGGTGCTCGCGGCTCGACCGCAGGTGCAGGAGCGGCTCGGCGAGCAGATCGCTCAGACCATCGAGGACGGGCTCGCGCCCAGGGGCGTACTCGTGGTGCTGGAGGCGAGTCACGGTTGCGTCGCCGATCGCGGCGTGCGGCAGACCGAGGCGCTGGCGATCACCGTGGCATCGCGCGGCAGCCTCAGCGACCCGGCGGAACAGGCCGGGGTGTTCGCGCTGCTCGGCGGCGAGAGCGCGAGGTCGGCTCGTGGGTGACGTCGTCGCGAACCCGATTCGGATCGAGTCGGGCGCGTGCGTCGTGATGGGTGTGCTCAATGTCACGCCCGACTCCTTCAGCGACGGCGGCCGATTCGACTCGCGCGAGCGCGCCGTCGCCCGCGGCCTCGAACTCGTGGCGCAGGGCGCCGACATCGTCGACGTCGGCGGCGAATCGACCCGGCCCGGAGCCGATCCCGTGCCCCCGCACGAGGAGCAGCGCCGGGTGATCGGGGCGATCGAGGATCTGGCCGGGCGAGGCATCGCGGTGTCCATTGACACCATCCACGCCGCCACCGCGGCAGCGGCCGTCGCGGCGGGCGCCCGCTTCATCAACGACGTGTCCGGCGGCTCCCACGATCCCGAGATGCTGCGTGTCGCGGCCCGATCGAGCCGGGATCACGGAGTCGGTTTCATCGCGGGACACTGGCGGGGCATCCCCGACCCCGCGCACCAGCGCTCCGACTACGCCGACGTCGTCGCAGAGGTGCGCGACGCGCTCGCGTTGCGCGCCCGTGAGGCGGTCCGAGCCGGCGTCGATCCCGCGCACATCGTGCTCGACCCCGGCCTCGGCTTCGATAAGACGGGCGACCAGAGCTGGGCGCTGCTCGCTCACCTCGACGCGCTCCTCGCGCTCGGGTACCCGGTGCTCGTCGGCGCGTCGCGCAAGCGCATGATCGCCGACGCGCTCGCGGAACTGCCGCAAGCAGCTCGCGCGACGCACGCGGCGGATGGCGTGCACGAGCGCGACCTGGCGACGTCGGTGACGAGCGCGCTCGCCGCCGGAGCCGGGGCCTGGGGGGTGCGCGTGCACGACGTCGCCGGGACCGTGCAGGCGCTCGCCGTGGCGCGCAGATTCCAGCGGGGAACGCATCGCGTCTCCGCGACCTCGCCTCTGTCGCCCTCCGCGACCCCACCTCTGTCATCCAGCGCGACGCCCCCTCCGTCATCCTGCGCGACGAAGGAGTCGCAGGATCCAGGCACCGCAGACGCCGCGGCCCCCGCCGCGCACGGCGGGCTGCCGTCCGACCGCATCACCCTGACCGGGCTCGAGGTCTTCGCCCACCACGGCGTGTTCGACTTCGAGCGCGAGCGCGGGCAGCGGTTCATCATCGACGCCGAGGTGGCCGTCGACCTGCACGCCGCGGCTGCGGGGGACCAGCTCGCGCGAACGGTCCACTACGGTGAACTGGCCGAGGCCATCCTCGGGGCGGTGCAGCGCGACCCGGTCGACCTCATCGAGACCGTCGCCGAGCGGGTCGCCGCGGTGGCGCTCGGCTTCGCGGGAGTGCGCAGCGCGACGATCACGGTGCACAAGCCGGACGCCCCGATCGAGGCCGTCTTCTCCGACGTCTCGGTGACCGTGGTGCGGCGGGCGCCGATCCCGGGCGAGGCCCGCAGCCGCGGGATCCGGACCGACACGGAGGACGCAGGGTGATCGCGCAGATCGTGCAGGTGCTCTTCGCCTTCGGCGCCAATCTGGGGGATCGCGGCGAGACGATCCGTGCGGCGCAGCGCGAGCTCGCCGAGGCGTCGGGGATCCGCGGCCTCGTCGCGTCGCCGCTGCGCGAGACCATCGCGCTCACCGAGTCCGGCCCTGATCTCGACGCACCCCGCTATCTCAACGGCGTCGCCGTCGCGGAGACTTCGCTGTCGCCCCACGAACTGCTCGATCTGACGCAGCGCATCGAGGCCGCGCACGGTCGGAGGCGCGATGTGCGCTGGGGGGATCGCACCCTCGACATCGACGTGATCCTCTACGGCGGCCGGGTCATCAAGGACGAGCGCCTCACCGTTCCGCACCCCCGCGCCCACGAGCGGGACTTCGTGCTGTCGCCCTGGCTCGACCTCGATCCCGATGCCGTGCTGATGGGGCACGGGCGCGTGGACGCGCTGCTGGCGCGCCTGGGAGACACGACACGACCGTTCGAGGAGCCCGCCGATGCGCAGGGTTGAGCGCAGCAACCCGCTGCTCGTGCTGGCCGTCGCGGTGGCGGGGGCGGTGCTGGGGATGCTCGTGCAGTTCGCGCTCTCGAACCGCGGCGCACCGCCGTTGGTGCCGCCGCTCTCGCTGCCGGCGTCGCTCGTGCTGATCGCCGCCGTGCTGCTGGTGTTCGGGATCCGGCTGCGACGCGCGCTGCAGAAGGGGCCGGGTGCGGTCAACCCGTTCCAGGCGGTGCGCCTGCTCGCCGCGGCGCGAGCGGGGCAGATCGTCGGTGCGCTGCTCGGCGGCTTCGGCGGCGGACTCGCGATCACGGTGCTCGGGCGCACGGTGCCGGCCCCGCCCCAGACGTGGATCCCCATGCTCCTCGTGCTGCTGGGCGGCGCGGTGCTCGTCGGATGCGCGGTCTACGCCGAGCGCTGCTGTCGCGTCCCGCCGGGCGGCGACGACGCGGAGGACGGCGGACCCGATCCCGAACCCGGGCCCGCTGATCAGACCGCATTCCGCAAGCCCTGAGCATCCGGGGCAGGCGACGTGCCGCCATGGGCGAGGCATACCGCTCAGATCCCGCTCAGATCCCGCTTTCTGCCGCTCCCGGCCCCCGGAACCGGCGAGAAACGGGATCTCGGCCGATCCGGATCCGGCTCACCATCCGAGAGTGGGCCTAGGGTGGGAGACGTGAACGAGGAAGCGACCGAGTACCAGGAATCCGTGCCCGTCGAGGCGAGAGCCGCGGAGGCGAGTGCCGAGGCGAGCATCGCGCCGAACGATGCGTGGCCGACCGGCGGCGCCGAGTGGCAGCGCGTGTCGCCCTCGTACGCCTGGGCGGATCTGTGCCTCAACCTGCTGCTGGTGCTGCTCGTCGGCGCCGCGCTCGTCGTCGTCGTGGTCCTCGGGGGCGAGGAGGTGCCGCCGGCGCCCTACATCATCCTGCCGATCGTGATCGCGGTGCTCATCGTCAACGCGCTGCTGGCCTTCCGCCGTGTGCGCGCGATCGGCTACATCCTGCGCGAGGACGACCTGTTGTTCCGCCGCGGCATCATGTTCGAGCGTGTGATCGCGGTGCCCTACGGCCGGCTGCAACTCGTCGACGTGACCCGCGGGCCGCTGCTGCGGGCGCTCGGTCTCGCGACCCTCAAGTTCGTGACGGCATCGGCGGCCACGGGCGTGCACCTGCCCGGCTTGCGCTTCGAGGATGCCGAGGCGCTGCGGGACCGCCTGGTCGAATTGGCGGAGACGCGGAGGTCGGGTCTGTGACCGACCGGAACGGCGCCGAGGATATCGGTGCCGAGGATACCGGTGCTGAGGATACCGGTGCTGAGGCCGTCAGCGCCGCTGATGCTTCTGCCGCTGCTGCCGCCGCGGGATCCGCCGCCGCTGCGCTCGAACCCGTGACCGAGAGCGTAGTCGAGACCGCGGCCGATGCCGTGCTGCCGGGTACGGCCGACGCCGAGGGGTGGCGGCGGCTGCATCCGCTCTCGCCGCTGCTGCGCGGCGGGCTCGTGCTGCTCGTGATCGCGGGCATCATCGTCGCGAACTTCCGCGACCGCTTCGTCGAGGTGCTCTTCGTCAGCGGGATCCTGCGCGACAACGATCGTGTGGACGTCGACATGTCCGGCGAGGGCGACGTGGTCGACCTGGTCGAGTATCTCGTGGAGGAGGGGCTGGTGCTCGTCGCGCTCGGCATCGCGGCCGCGGCGATCCTGCTGATCGTGTTCTTCTCGTGGATCGCGTGGCGCTTCTCGACCTATCGCATCACGGCCGAGGCGGTCGAGGCTCGGCGCGGAGTGCTCTTCCGCAACCACCGGCGCGCACCGCTCGAGCGTATCCAGAGCGTCAATCTGCAGCGTTCGCTGCTCGCGCGTGCACTGGGGCTCACGAAGATCGAGGTGCTCACCGCGGGCCAAGGCGGCAAGGTCGAGCTCGCCTTCCTCGGACATCGCGACGCCAAGCTCGTGCGGGAGCAGATCATCCGCCGTGCCGCGGCGAAACGGGGCGAACCGGAAATCGCAGCGCCGGCGGCAGTCGACTTCGCGGGCCGGGCCTACGCCGAGGCGAGCGGCAAGCTGGCCGAGCGCGCGCAGGACTTCGCCGATATCGACATCGATCCCGAGGCCGCCGCGACGCAGGCACTGGTGCGGGTTCCGGTGGGGCGTCTCGCGGGAAGCATCGCGCTCAGCTGGGAATCGGTGATCACCGTGCTGATCCTGATCGGCATCGTCGTGGGCGGGGCCGTGCTGGAGCCGGCGCTGATCCTCGGCGTGATCCCGATGCTCATCGTGATGGCCAGCATCACCTTCAGCCAGTTCAACAAGGGTTTCAACTTCTCGCTGTCGAGGGGGCGCGACTCCGTCCGCACGGGATCGGGGCTGACCTCGACCACGACCGAGTCGATTCCGTTCGGCCGTATCCACGCGGTGGAGGCGCGGCAGCCGCTGCTGTGGCGCCCGCTGGGCTGGTGGAAGGTGCGCATCACCACGGCCGGGCACTCGGTGGCACAGGGAGGCCAGAACAGCACGCAGAACGTGGTGCTGCCCGTCGGCGTGGAATCCGACGTGCTGCGCGTCTTCGAGACCCTGCTGCCGGGCCTCGGCGACGACGAGCACGAGATCGCCGGGCTGCGCGACGGACTGTCCGGTGCCGCGAGCGGGTATCTCGGAGCCGGTCCGCGCGCCGGCTGGGTGCTGTGGTGGGGGCGGCGGCGCGCGGGCGTCGACATCGCCGACGCCGAGACGCAGAACGCCACGCTGCGCGTGCGCCGCGGTGCGCTGACCCGCTCGCTCTCGATCATGCCGATCGTGCGCGCGCAGTCGGTGCAGCTGCGCAGGCCGCTGGCGCACCGCTTCCTCGGGCTGGCTTCGCTGCAGGCGCACACCGTGCTCGGGCCGGTGCGCATGGAGATGCGCGGGATCGAGCTCGGCGCCGCGCAGCGGCTGTTCGACGAGCTCGTCTCGGTCGTGCTGCGCGTGCAGGGAGCGGATGCCCGGGGCATCGGAGACCTGAGCGCTGAGGATCGGAGTACCGAGGAGCAGGGTCTCGGGGAGCAGAGCAGGGAAACGGAGGCGACGGAGCCGCCGAGCGCCGATCCGCCGACCGTCGAGCCGGGTGCAGCGCAGTCGAGCACCGGGGAGAGTCCCGCGTGAGCGTCGCGGAGTCGCGCCTCGGTGTCGGTGTGATCGGCGCCGGGCGGGTGGGGCCGGTGCTGGCGCGGGCGCTCGCCGGCGCGGGGCACGCCATTACCGGAATCTCGGCGATCAGCGAGGAGAGCTGGGAGCGCGCCGAGAGCATGCTGCCCGGAGTGCCGATCCTCGATCCCGCGGAGGTGGTGCGCCGCTCCGAACTCGTGCTGTTCGCCATCCCCGGCGCCGAGTTGCCCGGGCTCGTGAGCGGGCTCGCCGCCACCGGGGCGTGGCAGCCGGGTCAGCTCGCCATTCACACCGCCGCCGAGCACGGATACGGCGTCTTCGCGCCGGCGCTCGCCGCTGGCGTGATCCCGCTCGCGCTCCACCCCGCCATCGTGTTCACCGGCACGAGTCTCGACCTGAGCCGACTCTCGGGCGCGACGGTCGCGGTCACCGCGCCCACACCGGTGCTGCCGATCGGCCAGGCGCTCGCCGTCGAGATGGGGGCCGAGCCCGTGGTCGTGGCCGAGGCGGATCGCCCCGCCTACGCCGAGGCGATTGCCGCCGCCGCCGAGTTCTCGCGAGCCGTGGTGCGGCAGGCCGCCGACGCGCTGCGCGCCATCGGAGTCGAGCGCCCCGATCGTGCGGTGGGCGGTGTCGTGCGCGCCGCGATCGAGGAGGAGCTGATCGCGGCCGCGGGCGCGGATCCCGAGCTGCATCTCGATCCCGGCCCGGATCCCGAGCAGGATCCGGGCACCGGCCAGCGCGAGTAGCGGCGCCTTCACCCCGTCATCCTGTGCGGACCTCACCCGTCGCACAGGTGAAAACCAGTAGTGCAGGACGGTTGCGAGGAATTGCTCCTGCATGACGGGGCTTCCCCTGTGCGACGGGTGAGGTCCGCGCAGGGCGGCGGTGGATCGCGTGCGCCCCCGAGTCTTGAGGCCCCCGAGCGGCGGAACCTCTAAGATGGATCGGTACGCCCGAATCCTCGGATCGGGTGCGCGCCGTGCCCACGCGGGCTGGTCGAGCGCAGAGATCCGAATCACAGAATCCGAAACCATCAGAGGAACCCGCCCAGATGAGCGAGCAGACCGCACCCGCCGAGAGCAGCGAGAACGCCGAGGAGATCTTCGAGCAGAAGCGCGTGCGCCTGGAGAAGCGCGAGAAGCTGAACGCTCAGGCCGACCTGGCGGGCGGCGCCTACCCGGTGTCGGTGCCCGTCACCACCACCATCCCCGCGGTGCGCGCCAAGTGGGCGCACCTCGAGGAGGTGCCCGACAGTCCCTCCGGCGAGACCGTGGGCATCGCGGGCCGCGTCGTCTTCCAGCGCAACACCGGCAAGCTCTGCTTCGCCTCGCTGCAGGCCGGCGACGGTACCCGCATCCAGGCGATGGTGAGCCTCGCCGAGGTGGGCGAGGAGTCGCTCGCCCAGTACAAGGAGCTCGTCGATCTGGGCGACCACCTCTTCGTGAGCGGCGAGGTCGTCTCGAGCCGTCGCGGTGAGCTGTCCGTGATGGTGAAGGAGTGGCGGATCGCGGCCAAGGCGCTCGCCCCGCTGCCCAACATGTACGCGGAGCTGAACGAGGAGACCCGGGTGCGCCAGCGCTACCTCGACCTCATCCAGCGCGAGCAGGCCCGCACCAACGTCGTCACCCGTGCCCGCACCATGGCGAGCCTGCGCCGCACCTTCGCCGAGCGCGACTTCATCGAGGTCGAGACCCCGATGCTGCAGACCATGCACGGCGGCGCGTCGGCCCGCCCGTTCGTGACGCGCTCGAACGCGTTCGACACCGAGCTGTACCTGCGCATCGCCCCCGAGCTGTACCTCAAGCGCGCGGCGGTCGGCGGACTCGAGCGCGTCTTCGAGATCAACCGCAACTTCCGCAACGAGGGCGCCGACTCCACTCACAGCCCCGAGTTCGCGATGCTCGAGGCCTACCAGGCCTACAGCGACTACAACGGCATTGCCGACCTGACGCAGGCTCTCGTGCAGAACGCCGCGCTCGCCGCGAACGCCGGCACCGAGCGCGAGGGATCCCACGTCGTCGAGTGGGCCGACGGCACCCTCTTCGACCTGGGCGGCGACTGGGACCGCATCTCGATGTACGGCACGCTCTCGGAAGCCGCCGGGCGCGAGATCACCCCTGAGACGCCGGTCGAGGATCTGCAGGCCATCGCCGACGCCGAGGGCGTCGAGGTGCACCTGCCCAATCACGGCAAGCTCGTCGAAGAGCTCTGGGAGCACTTCGTGAAGGGCGGGCTCACCCGACCCACCTTCGTCATGGACTTCCCGGTCGAGACGAGCCCGCTCACCCGCCACCACCGCTCGATCCCGGGTGTCGTGGAGAAGTGGGATCTCTACGTGCGCGGCTTCGAGCTCGCCACGGGCTACTCCGAACTCGTGGACCCCGTGGTGCAGCGCGAGCGCTTCGTGCAGCAGGCCGCCGAGGCGGCCCGCGGCGACGACGAGGCCATGCCCATCGACGAGGACTTCCTGCGCGCGCTCGAGCACGCCATGCCGCCGTCGGGAGGGATGGGGATGGGGATGGATCGCCTCCTCATGGCGCTGACCGGCCTCGGCATCCGCGAGACGATCCTCTTCCCGCTCGTGAAGTAGCTTGCGCGGCGGGGCGTGCGCAGCGCCCCGGGCTTGGACAGGGGACCCCGGCGCGTCGCAAGCGCCGCGCCAACCCTGATGCGCCCAGGACACTGCGCACACCCCGCCGCTCTACTCGTGCGCGGTCGAGCGTGTCGCGGGATCCCAGGAACCCTGGGGGTAGAGGCGGGTAGACTTGGGGCACTATGGACAACTGGTGGCTGAACGCGGTGTGGTCGCTGACCCCGACCGTACTGATCGGGCTCTTCTTCTGGCTTGTGCTGCGCCTGATCCTCCGCGCCGACCGCACCGAGAGGCGCGTCTACCAGCAGATCGAGAACGAGGAGCGCGCGAAGGCCGGTCTTCCGGCGCGCGACGAACTCTGACCTGCCCTTTCTCCCGATAGAGTGAGTGCAGCCGCTCGGCTGCACCGCTCGATCGCGCCGGAGGAAGGGAAGCGTCGTGGATCTCAGCTGGCTCCAGGTCAACTGGCCCTACGTCTGGACGCTGTCGTTCTTCATCATCGACAACGTGATCCGGATCGTCGCCCTCTTCGTCGTCCCCCGCAATCGCCGCCCGACAGCCGGAATGGCCTGGCTCATGGCCATCTTCCTGCTGCCGGTGCCGGGCCTCCTGCTCTTCCTGATCATCGGGAGCAAACGTCTGCCGCGTAAGCGCGAGCAGAAGCAGGAGGCGATCAACCACTTCGTCGCTCAGATCGCGGAGCGCGAGGAGCGCAGCCTCGTCACCCCGGAGGATCGCCTCAGCCCGGGCCTCGACAACGCCGTGAAACTGGGGCGCTCGCTCGGCGCGCAGCCGATGCTGCGCGGCAACGCGGCATCGGTCACCATCGACTACGAGGAATCGTTCGAGCGCATGGCCGAGGCGATCCGCGGTGCGCAGGAGTACGTGCACATCGAGTTCTACATCCTCGTGCACGACGACTCGACCGATGACGTGTTCGCGGCCATGCGCGAGGCGGCGGCGCGCGGCGTGCAGGTGCGCGTGCTGCTCGATCACGTCTCGGCGGTGCGCAACCCGGGGGCCAAGCGCACGGCTCGCAGCCTCACCGAGATGGGGGCCGACTGGGCCTACATGCTGCCGGTGCGGCCGTGGCGGGGAGAATATCAGCGGCCGGATCTGCGCAACCACCGCAAGCTCATCGTCGTCGACGGGCGCGTCGGGTTCATGGGGTCGCAGAACCTCGTCGACTCGAGCTACAACAAGCCGTCGAACCGCCGCAGAGGTCTGCACTGGAAAGACCTCATGGTGCGGGTGGAGGGGCCGATCGTGCTCGGCTTGGAGGCGGTGTTCCAGGGCGACTGGTATCTGGAGACCGGCGAGTACCTGACCCACCTCTCCGAGGCGGCGCTCGAGGCGAACCGGCCGGGGGAGCTCGACTGCCAGATCGTGCCCAGCGGACCCGGGTACGCGGGCGAGAACAACCTGCAGGTGTTCGTCGCGCTGCTGTACACGGCGCAGCGCCGCATCAGCATCACGAGCCCGTACTTCGTGCCGGACGGCTCGATCATGAACGCGCTGCGGGCCGCGACGGCGCGGGGCGTCGACGTCGAGCTCTTCGTCTCGGAGACCGGAGATCAGGCCGTGGTCTACCACGCGCAGCGCTCGTATTACGAGGAGCTGCTGCGCGCGGGCGTGCGCATCTGGATGTTCCGACCGCCCTACATCCTGCACTCGAAGCACTTCACGGTCGACGACGAGGTCGCCGTGGTGGGGTCGTCGAACATGGATCAGCGATCGTTCGGGCTCAACATGGAGATCTCGATGGTGGTGCACGGACGCCGCTTCATCGAGGATCTCGACGAGGTGAGCGACTACTACCGCGCGAATTCGCGGGAGCTGACGCTCGAGGAGTGGCTCAAACAGCCGCTCAGGTCGCAGCTGCTCGACGGCCTCGCGCGCCTCACCTCGGCTCTGCAGTAGCTCCGGTTCTCGGGCCCGCAGTGCGGCACCTCGGAGGTCTCTGGGGCGTCGATTTTGGTTTCCTCCGCGAGTGTGCAAGCATGCCACTACCGTATTCGACGGAAGGAAACGCAATGGCGCGTCAGACTGCTTCCCATGTCCCCGAAGAGGCTGCTGCGGTGTCCGCGGCCTCGCAGATCGAGACGGGTTCCGCCCCGGCCGCTGCGGCTCCGGCCGCCGCGAAACGGACGGCCGCCTCGGGCAAGCCGAAAGCCTCCGCGACCCGGGCCAAATCGACGGCGGGGAAGGCGAAGGCGACCGTCGCCAAGGCCAAGAGCTCGACGACGCGTGCGAAGACCGCCACCGCCAAAGCCACCACCGCGAAGACGGCTGCTGCGAAGACCGCCGCGGCCAAGCCCGCCGCCGCGAAGCCCACCGCCGCGAAGCCCACCGCTAAGCCCGCGGCAGCGAAGACGACTGCGCCGGAGGCGGCCCCGGTCGCAGCGGTGAAACGGGAGAAGAAGCCGCTCACGCGCAGCAAGCGCCCCCGCAAGGCCCCCGTCACCGGCCCCGTCACGATCGGTCGCAGCGGCTTCACCAAGCTCAAGAACATCTCCGAGATCCGGCACTATCTGCGCACGAGCGATACGCCCGTGTTCTTCGTCGGTGCCACGGCCTTCAACCTGCTCGGCCTCGATCGCTGGGTGCGCGGGTTCTCCTACATCTCCTACTACGACAGCTGGGACGGCACCCATCCGCGGGTGTTCACCCCCTCCGAGAAGCCGTTCGCCGAGTTCGAGAGCGGCGAGGAGATCAACAACTGGTTGCTGCGCAATCACGAGGTGCGCGCTCACATCGAGCGCCGCACGCCGCCCGGCGTGCGGCCGCAGGTGGTGATGGTGTTCTTCGACGAGGAGACCGAGCGCATCTGCGAAGAGCTCGACTACGAGCTGATCCTGCCGAGCCATGAACTACGGGAGCGCCTCGACTCGAAGATCGTGACGACCCAGATCGCCGATTCGGTCGGTGTGCCGAGCGTGCCCAACGCGCTCACCACGGTCAAGGACTGGGACGAGCTGGTGAAGGTCACGGAGGCGGCGGAGCTGGGGCAGGACCTGGTGATCCAGACCGCCTACGGCGACTCGGGCAAGACCACCTATTTCGTGACCAGCGAAGCCGAGTTCGCGGCCATCGCGGATGAGGTCACCGGCGTCGAGATCAAGGTGATGAAGCGGATCAACAACCGCCCGATCGCCATCGAGGCCGTACTCACACGGCACGGCACCGTGGTCGGTCCGTGCATGACCGAGATCACCGGTCACGCGGACCTCACGCCCTACCGCGGCGGCTGGGCGGGCAACGAGATGTTCCCGACCGTGCTCGACGACGAGAGCCGGCACGCCGCCGTGCAGCTCGTGCGCAAGCTCGGCGATCGGCTGGCGAAGGAGGGGTACCGCGGCTTCTTCGAGGTCGATGTGCTGCTCGACACCGATACCGGCGACGTCTACCTGGGCGAGCTCAACCCGCGGGTCAGCGGAGCCTCGGCGATCACCAACGTCACTGCGGGGGCCTACGCCGACGTGCCGCTCTTCGCCTTCCACCTGCTCGAGTACTCGGGGATCGACTTCGAGGTCGACGTCGACGAGATCAACCGTCGCTGGGAGGAGCTCGCCTCGGAGGACGAGTGGAGCCACATGGTGATCAAGCACACCAGCAGTTCGGTGGAGCGCATCGACTCGGCTCCGCGCACGGGCCGGTACGTGCTGGATCACTACGGCAACCTGGTCTACAGTCACGGAGACCTCGACTGGCACCTGCTGACCTCGGAGTCCGAGGCCTTCTACCTGCGCATCTACAAGGAGGGCGACTACCGCTGGAAAGGCGCGGACCTCGGCATCCTCGTCACGAAGGCGCACCTCGAGGCGAGCCACGGAGGCCTGACGCTGCACGCCAAATACCTCATCGATGCGATCCGGGGCATGTACGAGGTCACCCCGGTCGACGGGGAGGAACCCGCGCCGAAGCCCGCCCCGGCCAAGGGGAAGTAGCGTTGCGTGGGATAATGAACGGATGAGTACTGAGACCGGATACGGGCTGAACGGTCCGACCACGGGATTCATCCAGGTGGTGCCGCCCCTCGACCAGTGGCAGTTCGCACCCTATCTGCAGTGGTCGATGCAGAACATCCAGTCGTTCCTGCCGGTACACCAGATCCGCCGCGGCGCGCGCGCGACCGAGTTCGCGCAGCGCCCGGCGGACCTGGGCAGCCTGGAGGTGCCGCATCCGTGGGACGACCGCTCGGCCTCGTTCACCGAGGTGATGCAGTCCACGTTCACGGACGGCTGGATGGTGTCACACCGCGGCGCCATCATCGGAGAGCAGTACCTGGGTACGCTGCTTCCCGCTGGCATGCACCTGCTGATGTCGGTGTCGAAGTCGCTCACGGCGACCACCGCGGGCCTGCTCGCTGCGAGCGGTGAACTCGATCTCGACGGTCTGGTGACGGGCTACGTGCCCGAGCTCGCGTGCTCGGGATACGAGGGGGCGCTGGTGCGGAACCTGGTCGACATGCGAACGGGCGTGCGCTTCTCCGAGGAGTACCTCAACGAGGACGCCGAGGTGCGTCTGCTCGAGGAGGCCATCGGCTGGGCGCCCAAGAAGCACCCCGAGGTGCCGGACTCGCTGCTCGGCTTCCTCGCCACGCTCGGCCAGAACGGCCCGCACGGCGGCGCCTTCGACTACAAGTCCTGCGAGACCGATGCGCTCGGCTTCGTGATCCAGGGCGCGGCGGGAAGGCACGCGGCCGACGTGATGTCGGAGCGGCTGTGGCAGCCGATGGGAGCGGAGTTCGACGCGCACGTCGGTATCGACAGCGTCGGATCCGGCATGTTCGACGGCGGGGTGTCCGCCGCGATGCGGGATCTCGCCCGCTTCGGGCATCTCTTCACCGATCAGGGTCGGGCGCTCGACGGTGCGCAGGTGCTGCCGGAGTGGTGGGTCGAGGACACCTTCGCGGGCGGTCCGGATTCGCGCGATGCCTTCGCCAACGCACCCGAGCCGACGCTGATGCCGGGCGGCATGTACCGCAACGGGTTCTGGTTCCCCGGCGAGAGCGGCGACGTGATGCTCGCGCTCGGCATCCACGGCCAGATGATCTACATGAATCGGACCACGGGGGTCGTCGGGGTCAAAGTCTCGAGCTGGCCCACCCCGCAGGATGCAGAGAAGCTCTTCTGGACGGTGCGGGCCTTCGAAGTCGCCTCCTGGGCTCTGAACCGCGGCGAGATCTGAACCGCGGCGAGATCTGAACCGCGGCGAGATCTGGCTCCGGTCAGATCGCGTGCTGCATCGCGGGCGTCCCGAGGCGTCGCACGAGCACGCGAGGCATCTCCGCCTGCGGTTCGTTCAGCGTCGCGGGACTCGGTGCGAGGTCGATCCGCGGAGACAGCGCCCATGCTTCGCCGTTCAGGATCCGCGGTGCCTCCGTCCCGCTGAGCGTCGACAGCGCCGCGCGGATGAGGGCGCCGTGGGCCACGACGATGGATCCCGGCGCCCGGTTCATGTGACGTACGAATGCGCGTGCTCCGCGCTCGGCGAGCTCGGGGAGGGGCTCGGCTCCGGGGACCTCGAGACCGGGCCAGCGCGCTGCTGCGTCGTCGACGAGCAGCCCCTCCGCAGGGCCGAAGTCCCGCTCGAGGATTCCGTGATCGGTGCCGGGCGCTTCGAGACCGAGCGCGTCGGCGATGATGCGCGCGGTCTCGGCGGCGCGGCCGAGCGGTGAGGTGATCACCCGCGTCCACGTTCCGGAGTCGCGGAGGATGACTGCGGCCGCGGCCGCCTGCGCGCGGCCCGTGTCGTTCAGCGGGATCTCGGTGCGCCCCTGGATCCGGCGCCCGATGTTCCAGTCGGTCTCGCCGTGCCGCACGACGACGATCGATCCGTGCGGGTGGGGAGATTCGCTCATGATCCCACCGTAGCCGGAGCGGCCTCCGCGGTGCCCGGGAGCCCGCTGCGCGACGTGCCCGAGAGGCTGCTGCGCGACGCGCGCGGGGGAGCTGCTCCCTCCGGGGCGGGCTGCACGGTGCTGGTGCCGGTGTCGGAGACCCGGGTGCCGCCCGAGGAGAAGACAACGGCGCGCTCCACGACGACGCGCACGCGGGAGCCCGCCGGGCAGCGCACCCCGTTCGCGCGGCTGCGGATCGTCAGCCCGGACCAGTCGATGACGAGCTCGTCCCCGCCTCGTCCGAACAGCGACGAGACGACGGTGGCCTCGCCGTCGGGAGCGGGTATGATCGAGACGTGCTCGGGCTGGATCGAGAGCTCCGCTGCGGACGAAGATCCGGCGCCGCTCACGTCGAGACGGTCGGCCGGAACTTCGAGCGGGTGCGCGCTCGCGCGGAAGCCGGTGCTGCAGAGACGCCCCGGCACGATCGTCGCATCCGAGATGAATCCCGCGACGAACGGCGAGGCGGGGCGCTCCAACAGCTCGGCCGGGGTACCGATCTGCTGCACCCGCCCGCCGTCGAGCACCACGACCCGATCAGCGAGGGCGAGTGCCTCGCTGCGGTCGTGGGTGACGTGCAGCACGGTGAGGCCGAGGTTCCGGGTGAGCGCGCGCAGCTCGAGACGGAGGCGATCCCGCAGCGGCTCATCGAGAGCCGAGAGCGCCTCATCGAGCAGGAGCACCCGCGGTCGTGCGACGATCGCCCGCGCGATCGCGACGCGCTGCCGCTGGCCGCCCGAGAGGGTCGCCGGGTTGCGGCGCTCCGTCCCGGCCAGCCCGACGAGCTCGAGTGCCTCGGCGACGCGTCGCCTGCGCTCCGGGCGCGCGATTCCCGCCCGCTTGAGCGGATACTCGATGTTGCGTCCGACGTTCCAGTGCGGCCACACCGCGTGCTGCTGGAACACCATGCCCAGTCCGCGCCGCTCCGGCTCGACGCTGCGCGCCGGCGAGGCGACGACCGCATCGCCGATCCGCACGGCGCCCGCAGTCGGGGAGACGAAGCCCGCGACGGTGCGCAGCAGCGTGGTCTTGCCGGAACCGGAGGGCCCGACGAGGGCGACGAACTCGCCGTCGCCGACGCGGAGATCCACATCGGCGAGACCGAGGTGGCCTCCGGGGTAGGCGAGGCTGACGGATTCGAGCGAGACGGATGACACGGGGAGGCTCCTAACGATGGGAACGCGCGGTGAGGCCGAGGCCGGCGAGGCCGACGACCGCGACGATGAGGGAGAGCGCGGAGGAGGCGTTGTAGGCCCCCGCCTGCTGCAGGTTGAAGATGACGACGCCGAGGGTCTGCGAACCGGGGGAGAGCAGCAGCACGGAGAGCGTCAACTCGCGCACGGCGGTGAGGGCGACGAGGATCGCCCCCGAGATCGCCGCGGGCACCGCCATCCGGCAGGAGATGTCCCAGAGCGCGCGCAGTCGGGACGCGCCCGAGACCCGTGCGGCCTCCTCCGCGGTCGTCGGCGTCGCCGCGAGCGGCGCGTGCACGGACTGCACGACGAGCGCGAGGAACGACGTCAGATACGCGCAGAGGATCAGCCACGGCGTGTTGTAGAGGCCGATGCGCGGCGCGATGACCAGCCATGCGACCGCGATCACGAGGCCCGGGATCGCCTGCGGCAGCAGCGAGATCCCGAGCAGAGCCGCGTTGCTGCGCGCACGGGTGCGCGTGACGAACGTGCCGATCGCGAGCCCGAGTGCGCCGCAGATCACGGCCGCGAGCGTCGCGAGCATCACGGAGTTGCCGATCCCGGTCACCGTGCCCGACGCGGTGAGCGCGCGCTCGAAGCTCGCGAGTGTGATCGTCTCCGCGCTGAGCGGCACTCCGGGGGCGGGGAGGACCGACTGGATCGCCAGGGTGACGAGCGGCAGCACGGTCGCGGCGAGGACCACGGCCGCGGTGATCACCCCGGCGGGGATCCTGGCGCGGCCGAGCGGGAGCAGCGCGGGAGCACCCGCCTGCGCGTCGAGTTCGACGCGGCTCCGGGCGCGCAGCAGATCGGCCGCGACGCCGAGCAGCGCGATGACGAGCAGCACGAAGCCGATCGCGGAGACGACGGCGAGCGGATCCTCCACCGTGCCCGACTGCAGATAGCGGTAGACGAGCGTCGAGAGGGTGACGTACCGCTCGGGCAGCCCGATGATCGAGGGGATCCCGAAGTCGGCGAGGTTCGAGACCGCGATGAGCGTGAACGATGACAGCATTGCCGGCCGCAGCAGCGGCGTCGTCACCTCCCACAGCGCGCGTGTCGCTGAGGATCCCGAGATGCGCGCGGCCTGCTCGAGATCGGCCGGCACCCGGCGCAGCGCCGCGGTGACGATCATCATTGCGATCGGATAGCTGTGGAGGGTGAGGAGGAAGACCACCCCGTCGCCGCCGTAGAGGTTCCAGAGCGGGCCCCCGAACCGCGCCGCCCAGAAGGTGTTGACGGCCGAGGACGGCCCCAGCAGGCTGAGCCAGGCGATGGCACCGACGAACGGCGGCATGAGCATCGGGCTCAGCGCGAGCAGCCGCAGCGTGCGGCGGCCCGGCAGGTCGGTGCGCTCGAGCAGCAGCGCGAGCGCGGTGCCGACGAGCACCGCGAGCACGCCCGACACCCCCGCGGAGACGAGGGAGTTGCGGGCGGCGCCGAGCACGGCGGGATCCGCGAGCTCGGCCCACCCGCCGCCCGTCGCGGCGAGGAGGACGATCGCGCCGATCGGCACCAGGATCAGTGCCGCGACGGCGCACCAGAGCGCGACCCGCACGGCGCTGAGGCCGTCGAGCCGGGATCCCGCGAACCGGGGGTCGTCGCCGCCGATGCGGCGTGCGCCGCGGGCCCGATCGGTGTCGATCGGACCCGCGGTCGCACGCGGGAGGGTGCTACTGGAAGAGGCCATTGAAGGTCTCGACCGCGTCGGCCTGCGAGGCCCGGATCGTTTCCAGGTCGGGGCTCAGCAGGGTGATGTCGGAGATGGCCGGGGCGCCCGAGGGGCTCTCGACGTCCTCTCGGATGGGCAGGTAGGACTGGGACGCGGCGATCTCCTGGCCCTCCTGGCTGATCAGGAAGTCGACGAACAACTTCGAGGCCTCCGGCTCGGCGCTGTCGGCGAAGATCCCGACCGGCTGCGAGACGAACGGGACGCCCTCCTGCGGGTAGACGGCGGCGATCGGCGAGCCGGCGGAGGCGAGGTCGCGCACGAGCGAGTCGACGACGATCCCCGCGGGGCTGCTGCCCTCGGCGACCGCCTGGGAGACGGGCCCGTTGCTCTCGGCGATGAGCGGCCGGTTCGCCGCGAGCCCCTCGAGCCAGGTCAGGCCGAGCGACTCCTCGTTCAACCACACCGCGGCGTTGTAGGCCGCCGCTCCCGAGACATCGGGGTTCGGCATCGCGATCTTGCCGGCGTAGGCGGGATCGGTGAGATCCTGCCACAACTCCGGCGCGTCCGTGATGACGTTCGTGTTGATCGCGATGACGGTGGGAAGGATGCGCGTGCCGACGTAGAAGTGCTCGGGATCGATGAGGTCCTGGTTGATGTCGGAGGCCTCCGGCGACTGGTACTCGAGCAGCAGGTCGCGATCGGCGTAGTCCTCGAACGTGCCGGCGTCCGCCGCGAGCAGCAGGTCGGCGCCGATGTCGCCGGCCTTCTCCTCGGCCGCGATGCGCGCGGTGAGGTCGCCGGTGCCCGCGCGGAACACGTCGACGGTGATCTCCGGGTGGTGCGCGTTGAAGGCTGCGACGATCTCGTCGATCTTCTCTTGCGGTTCGGAGGTGTAGAGCGTGATCGTCGACGCGTCGGTGCCGGCGGTGCTCGCCGAGTCGTCCGTCTCGGTGGCGCCCGCACCGGAGGCGGAGCAGCCGGTGAGTGCGAGGGCGGAGAGTGAGAGTGCGGCGATCACGCCGAGGGAGCGGTTACGAGACATGGGTCGCTTTCTGTGGAGTGCGGGTGATGGGTTGAGTGAACAGAGGGTCCGGGGAGTGCAGCGGGATCGCGGCCGAGCTCACGCCGTCCCGGGTGAACTGGACGAGCGAGAACATGGGGGAGTCGTGGCCCGCCACGGCGTGGGGCCCGGCATCCATCACCTGGTGATAGGCGAGCGACGGGCCGACGAACACCGGGATGCCCCGCACCGACGCGGTGAGCGCGTGGTGGAAGTGCCCGGCGAGGATCGCGCGGGTGTCGGAGCCGGCGAGCACTCCGAGCAGCGCGTCGGCGTCGGCGAGCCCCTGGCGGCTGAGCGCCGGCATGGGCGAGCCGAGCGGTGCGTGGTGGAGAGCCACGATCGTGCCGCGCTCGGCCGGCGTCGACAGCACGGTCGCGAGCCAGTCGAGCTGCTCGGCGTCGAGCGAGCCGGCGGCGGAGTCGAGCCGCACGATGCGGAACCCGTCGACCGTGCGCTCGCCGAAGTGCCGCTTCCCGTGTCCCGGAAGCGAGCGCGCGGCGATCGGATCGTCGTGGTTGCCGAGCACCGTCAGCACCGGTGCTCCGACCGCGTCTTCGAGCCGCCGGCACGCCGCCGCCACGGCTTCGTACGCGCCGGGGTTGCCGCGCTGCACGAGGTCGCCGGTGATGATCACCGCCTCCGGCGTCACCCCCGCTCCTCGTGCGTAGTCGCCGACGCGCTCGAGGCGGCCGAGGCCGTCGACGGCGTCGTAGAGCAGTCCGCTCTCGGTCGCGTGCACGTCGCTCAGGTGCAGCACCGTGAACCGGCCCGTGTCCCGGCTCACGCGGCCGATCCCATTGCGGAGGCGTGCGCGTGCGCGCCGCTCGGCGCGTCCTGCCGCTCCCCGGCTGCGAGGTCCGCGAGGGCTGCGAGATGATCCCGCGTCGCGCCGTGCGCGAGCAGATAGGCCTCGACGCCTCCCAGGGCCTCGACCGCGTCGAGTGCGGAGACGAGAGCGTCCGACGGGCTGTCGAGGTGCAGCCGCTCGGCCGCCGTGCGCTCCGCGGCTCGCCCAGGAGCGTCGAGGCCGATCCGGTCCAGCTGGATGGCGACGAGCGCCTCGCGTTCGGGGCGTACCGACCCGCCCGAGAGTGCGTAGTCCGCGAGGACGTCGGCCAGGGGATCGCCCGCGGCGAGCCGGGTGAGGGCGACGACCAGGCCGGTGCGATCCTTCCCCGCGGTGCAGTGGACGACCACGGTGCCCGGATGCTCCGCGATGGCGATGACGGCGGCTGCGAGTCGGTCGCCGCGATCCCGGACGAGGCCCTCGTACACCTCCTCGAGCGAGCCGGAGGCCGGCGGCGCCTCCCCGTAGAGCGACAGCGACCGCACGGGGATCCCGTGGGTGCGCTCCCCGTGCTCGGCCGGTTCGCGGAGGTCGAGCACGAGGTCGACGCCGTGCGACCGCAGCGTGCGCTCGCCGCCGGGGGAGAGCCCGTCGAGCGCCGCCGAGCGGACGAGCCACGGCGCGCCCCTCATGCCGATGCCCCGAGCGTTGTAGCTCCCCGCGAGCGATATCGCCTGCACCACCTTAACTCCTCTGCTGATCGATGGCCCGTCCCGGGGCGGATCACGCCGGTCCGCTCCTCGCGGATCCCGGCGCTCTCCGCCCGTTACATCGAGCCTGAAACGCGGTTACATGAGCAGCCTCGCGGCCGTGGGTGACGCTCCGGTGAACGCATCGGGAACCCCGCGTGAAACGCCGGAGAAGGGTGTGCGACCCGCACACCCTCTGCGCGCCCTGCACCCTCTGCGCGCCCTGCACCCTCTGCGTGCCCTGCTGTACGTCCTGCGCCCTCCTTCGCGCGTCAGTAGTTGTCACCAAACCTCAGGTTTGGTGACAACTACTGACGCGCGTTCGACGGGCGGGGAATGCGGGGCGGGGAATGCGGGCGGGGTGGGAGCGCGGCGCGGGCAGACGGGTGGGCAGGCGAGCGGGCTCAGCCGGCCGAGTCGGTGAGCGCGTCGGCGACGACCTCGCGCATGTCGAGGGGATCCGCGGGTTCGAGGCGGGGGGAGAGCTCGGCGATCAGCGCCTGCAGGAGCACCGAGTGGCCGAGCCTGCTGAAGAAGGGATCGACCGTGTGCTGCGGGCCGACGGCTCCCGTGGCGAGTGTGATGTCCGCGAGGTCCGGCAGCGGGGCGCGTGCGTAACTGCAGAGAGCGATGACACTCGCCCCGCGCTTGCGCGCTGCCCGCACGGTGGAGAGGGTGTGCGCATTCGCGCCCGAGTGGCTGAGCGCGAGGCACACGTCACCGGGCATGAGGCTGTGCGCCGCGAACTGCTGAGCCAGGATGTCGATCGGAGCCTCGACGGGCCGCCCGATCGTGGTGAGTCGCATCGCCGCGTCCTGCAGCGGAGGTGCCGAGAAGCCATTCGCCGTGCAGACGACGCGGCCGGCTGCGGCGAGCAGGTCCGCCGCTGCAGCGAGCGCGGGCCTGTCGATGGCGTCGCGCGCGACGAGCAGCGCCGCACGGGCGCTCTCGAAGACCTGGTCGACGCCGTCGCCCGCGCTCCCGGGCGCGGCGGCCCCCTCGCGGGCGAGCTCGAGACGCAGATGCTGGAAGCCGCGGAATCCGAGGCGCTGGCAGGCGCGGATCACGGTCGCCGTGGACGTGCCGGCAGCCGCGGCGAGCTCCAGCGTCGACCACTGCGGCACCTCGGCCGGGTGCTCGAGGATCGCGCGCGCGACCGAACCCTCGCTGTGCCCGAGCGTGGAGGCGTACGCCCGGATCAGCGCGAGGGCGGATCCGGCGACCGCGGGCCCGCGTAGCGCTCCCGGGGGTGCGGCGACGAGGGTCTGGGGATCGGGCATGGGCTCACCCTAGGTCGCCGCGGTGAACTCGAGGTGTCCGGCCGGTGGCGCGCGGTTGTCCGAGGCGTCAGGCGCGCTCGGCCGCGAGGTCGGCCACGAACAGCTCGCCGACCTCGCAGTCGAGCGCGCGGCAGATCGCGGTGAGGGTGGAGAAGCGCACCGCCCTGGCCCGGTTGTTCTTCAGCACGGAGAGGTTGACGAGGCTCACACCCACGCGATCGCTCAGCTCGGTGAGCGTCATGCCGCGCTCCGCGAGCAGCTCGTCGAGGCGGCAGCGGATCGCGTGCCCCTCCTCGGGATCGGCCGGACTCATACGAGCCCCTCCGTGTCGCGCTGGATGCGAGCGCCGACGGTGTAGGCGGTCGCGACGACGGCGATCACGAACGCGATGATCACGAGCGAGAACGGTTCGACCGTGGCGATGATGAAACCGTCGAGTTCGTCGCCCGCGACGCTCAGCAGCGCCTCGGCGCCCATCAGGCCGTGGAAGAACGGGACGAAGGCGGCCCCCGCCAGGCCGACGAGGCCCGCGGTCACGACGAGGGCCGTGCTGCCGCGGCTGAACACCCGGCCTCGCAGGATGTTGCGCGACAGCAGCATCAGGCAGACGACCACGGTCGTCAGTGATCCGAAGTACAGCACCTGCTCCAGGACGCCCGACCAGAAGCCCAGCGGAGACATCTGCCGGAGCGTGATGACGGCGGAGTCGAGTTGCAGCTGGACGGCGCTCCCGTCCGGGCCGATCGGCGCCTCGACCGGAGTGCCGGGGAACGACGCCGCGACGGGCACGTCCTCGCCGAGCAGCAGCTGCATGATGCGGCCGCCCGAACGGATCCCCGCGACGAGGATGATCGCAGCGCCCGCGACCATGAAGAGGACGATTCCGACCCGGTCGAGCGCTGAGGGGCGGCGGGGATCGGAGGGTGTGGTGCGCATGACATCTCCTTATCGATCATCGATATTATCGCTTATCGATAAGCATGCTCCTGCGCGGCGGCCGTGTCAAGAGGCGGGTGCGAGCGGCCGCGCGATCCGCCTCCATTACGCCCAGCACGAACAGGCCCCCGCGATCCCGCATCACGTCGTAGCCTGGATGCATCAGCGGTGTCCCACCGTGCAAGGGGACCGCAAGGAGGTTATTGATGTTCGAGAGATTCACCGATCGCGCCCGCCGGGTGGTTGTGCTCGCCCAGGAAGAGGCGAAGATGCTCAACCACAACTACATCGGCACCGAGCACATCCTGCTCGGCCTGATCCACGAGGGCGAGGGTGTCGCAGCGAAGGCGCTCGAGCAGCTCGAGATCTCGCTCGATGCGGTGCGCGCCCAGGTGACCGACATCATCGGCACCGGGCAGCAGCCGCCGTCCGGGCACATCCCGTTCACCCCGCGCGCCAAGAAGGTGCTCGAGCTGAGCCTGCGCGAGGCGCTGCAGCTGGGCCACAACTACATCGGCACCGAGCACATCCTGCTCGGCCTGATCCGCGAGGGCGAGGGTGTGGCCGCGCAGGTGCTCGTGAAGCTGGGCGCCGACCTCAACCGCGTGCGCCAGACCGTGATCCAGCTCCTCTCCGGCTACCAGGCCGGCAAGGAGAACGCGACCGTCGGAGCCGCGGAGCCCCAGGGCGAGACCAAGGGCTCGCAGGTGCTCGACAACTTCGGCCGCAACCTCACCCAGGCCGCCCGCGAGGGCAAGCTCGATCCGGTGATCGGCCGCGAGAAGGAGGTCGAGCGGGTCATGCAGATCCTCTCGCGCCGCTCGAAGAACAACCCCGTGCTGATCGGTGAGCCCGGCGTGGGCAAGACCGCCGTCGTCGAGGGCCTGGCGCAGGCGATCGTCAAGGGCGAGGTGCCCGAGACGCTCAAGGACAAGCAGGTCTACGTGCTCGACCTGGGCTCCATGATCGCGGGCAGCCGCTACCGCGGCGACTTCGAGGAGCGCCTGAAGAAGGTGACGAAGGAGATCCGCAACCGCGGCGACATCATCATCTTCATCGACGAGATCCACACGCTCGTGGGTGCCGGCGCGGCCGAGGGCGCGATCGACGCGGCCAACATACTGAAGCCGATGCTGGCCCGCGGTGAGCTGCAGACGATCGGCGCTACCACGCTCGACGAGTACCGCAAGCACTTCGAGAAGGACGCCGCGCTCGAGCGCCGCTTCCAGTCGATCCAGGTCGCGGAGCCGAGCCTGCCGCACTCGATCAACATCCTCAAGGGGCTGCGGGATCGCTACGAGGCGCACCACAAGGTGTCGATCACCGACGGCGCGATCGTGGCCGCCGTGAACCTCGCCGACCGCTACGTGCAGGATCGCTTCCTGCCCGACAAGGCGATCGACCTGATCGACGAGGCCGGCGCCCGCCTGCGCCTGTCGATCCTGTCGAGCCCGCCCGAGCTGCGCGAGTTCGACGAGAAGATCGCGGTCGTGCGCGCCGACAAGGAGCAGGCGATCGAGGCGCAGGACTTCGAGGCCGCCGCGAACAAGCGCGATGAGGAGAAGAAGCTCATCGCGGAGCGGCTGCGGCTCGAGAAGCAGTGGCGCTCGGGCGACGTCGCGACTCGGGCCGAGGTCGACGAGGGGCTCATCGCCGAGGTGCTCGCCCAGGCGACCGGCATCCCGGTGTTCAAGCTCACCGAGGAGGAGACGAGCCGCCTGCGGTTCATGGAGGAGGCCCTGCACCAGCGGGTCATCGGCCAGAACGAGGCGATCTCGGCGCTCGCGAAGACGATCCGCCGCCAGCGCGCGGGCCTTAAGGACCCGAAGCGCCCCTCGGGCTCGTTCATCTTCGCCGGCCCCACGGGCGTCGGCAAGACCGAGCTCGCCAAGGCGCTCGCCGAGTTCCTGTTCGACGACGAGGACGCGCTGATCTCGCTCGACATGTCGGAGTACGGCGAGAAGCACACCGTGTCGCGCCTCTTCGGCGCCCCTCCCGGGTTCGTCGGCTTCGAGGAGGGCGGCCAGCTCACCGAGAAGGTGCGTCGCAAGCCGTTCTCCGTGGTGCTCTTCGACGAGATCGAGAAGGCGCATCCCGATATCTTCAACTCGCTGCTGCAGGTGCTCGAGGAGGGCCGCCTCACCGACGGTCAGGGTCGCGTCATCGACTTCAAGAACACCGTCATCATCATGACGACCAACCTCGGCTCCTCCGCGATCGCGGGCGGCCCGGTCGGTTTCCAGGTCGAGGGCGACACCTCGATCGGTTACGACATGATGAAGGGCAAGGTCAACGAGGAGCTGAAGAAGCACTTCAAGCCCGAGTTCCTCAACCGCGTCGACGACACGATCGTGTTCCCGCAGCTCACGAAGCCGGAGCTGCTGCAGATCGTGGATCTCTTCGTGAAGCAGCTGAAGGATCGCCTGCTCGACCGCGACATGCACATCGAGATCTCGCAGGCCGCCCGCGAGCGCCTCTCCGAGATCGGGTACGATCCGACGCTGGGCGCACGCCCGCTGCGTCGCGCGATGCAGCGGGAGATCGAGGATCGGCTCTCCGAGCGCATCCTCAGCGCCGAGCTGCTCGCCGGCGACCTGGTGAAGGTCGACCTCGTCGACGGCGAGTTCACCTTCACCACCGACCGTCAGTCGCAGAAGGCGCACGGCGAGACCTCGGCCTCGGCCGCGGCCGCGGTGGCCTCGACGGCCGCGACGCCCGGGGTGGCCGAGTAACCCGATCCCGCATCGACCCGAAGGGGGCCCGCTGTTTCGCGCAGCGGGCCCCCTTTCGTGTGCGGGGTGACCGTCCGCCGGCTGCACCGCCCCTGTCTTGTTCCGGCCTCCGGGGAGGTGAGGTCTCCCTTCCGGGGCAGCGGCAGTAGGCTGGGGTGATGAGCGAGACTTCCGCGATCCGCATCCGCAGCGCGCGCACGGTCGACGTGCCGCGCATGGTCGAGCTGATGGAGCCGCTGGTGGCGCGACGCATCCTGCTCGGCAAAGATCTGGTCGATCTCTACGCTGCGGTGCCCGAGTTTCTCGTGGCCATCGACGACGGCGACGCGGTGGTCGGATACGGTGCTGTGCACGTGATGTGGGAGCAGCTGGGAGAGGTGCGCACACTGGGGGTCTCCGAGCAGTGGCTCGGCAGGGGAGTGGGGCATCTGCTGCTCGAAGCGCTCGAGCTGCGGGCCCGCGATCTCGGACTGACGCAGCTGTTCTGCCTCACGTTCGAGACCGACTTCTTCGGGCGTCACGGCTTCGAGGAGCTGAGCGAGGACGCGGAGCTCATCGCGGCCGACGTGTACACCGAGCTGCTGCGCTCCAACGACGAGGGCGTGGCCGAGTTCCTCGACCTCGCCCGAGTGAAGCCGAACACTCTCGGCAACACGCGAATGCTGAAGCGGCTGTAGCGCGGTTTCCGCGTTACCCTGACGCCATGTCGACGCTGAAGGATCCCGTGGGCCCGAAGGACCGCAAGGTCTACATGCGCCGCCGCCTGCTGGTGCTCGCCGGGCTCGTCGCGGTGATCGCCGTCGTCGTGCTCGTGATCGTGAAGCCGGGGTCGGACACGTCCGTGAGGGACGTCCGCGAGGTCGAAGTGCCGAGCGATCTCGCCTCGTCGTCGACGTCGTCGGATTCCGAGGAGGAGTCGGACGACGAGATGCCCGCGTGCGCGGCGGGGCAGCTGCGCGTGACCCCGATCAGCGACAAGTCCGACTACGCGGCCGGGGAGCTGCCGCTGCTCTCCTTGAACGTTGAGAACGTCGGGAAGGAGGCGTGCGCCGCCGACCTGGGGACCGCCGGCATGGAGTTCGCCGTTTCGAGCGGCGACGATCAGGTGTGGCGATCCGCCGACTGCCAGGAGAACGCCGAGAGCCTCGCCGTGATCCTCGAACCGGGCAAGCCGCTCGAGAGCGAGGGGATCCAGTGGGATCGCACGCGCTCCAGCCCCGAGACCTGCGACATCACGCGCGACCCGGTGGGCGCCGGCGGCGCCTCGTACCACCTGCGCGTATCCGCGGCCGAGGTCGAGGGCACCGGCACCGCACAGTTCCTGCTCTACTGACGACTCGGGACGGAACATCGTCATCGATCGGGTTCGACCGCGCAGATGGCAACGCATGCGCGTTGAGATCCCGATTTCGGTCGCTCTCCCGAAAGAGAAACGACGAGCATCGGGATCTCGGCAGGGGACCTGCGCCCGCTGAGAACGGATCGGACCGGTGGGCTCGGTCCGCGCCCGCCCTGCTGCTTCTCCGTCTCGCGGGGGATCCGGAACCCGAGCTGGGCGGGTAGCCTCGATCGCATGAGCGAGAACAAGAATCCACTCATGTCCGCCTCGATCGTCTGGACCGTCGCCGGGCTCCTCGTCGGCGCCGGTATCGGGGCGCTCATCGGGTCCTGGATCGGGAACACCGGCGCAGGGGCGGGTATCGGGCTCGCAGTCGGGGCCGTCGCGGGGTTCCTCGTCGGCATTCCGCGGCGAGGGCGCTGACCGGCCCTCATCACGCACCGCTCTGCAGCGATCCGAGCCCGCCGCGAGCGATATCCGTCGCGCGGCGGATGTCGCCGGCCCTTCGGACAACTAGCTTGGATGTCATGACCGAGATACGGAAGAGACGCCTCAACTGGTGGGCCGGAGCGATCGCCGCCGCGATGATCTTCCCGATCGCGTGGCTCTCGTTCGATAACATCACGTCGGCGATCATCATGGCGGGGAGCGCCGGGGTCGCGGGGCTGCTCCTGTTCCGATCGCAGGGCGACTGAACAGGGTCGCTCATCGGCTCTGCTCCCCACCGCTCACGCACCGCACGAGTGGTTCGAACGCGGGATGGACGAGCGGCAGCCTGACCGCAGGGTGGGGAGGATCGACCTCGGCGGGTCGATCACCGCCCGGCCGGCGGGAGCACGATCACACCTCGGTACGCCGGATCGCCCCAGCGGGTGACGAGGTCGATACCGGCGAAGGGGATCGGCAGAGCGAACGCATCCACCCAGGTCTCGCCGTTCGGGTACTGCACCCACGGGTCGGAGACGACGAGCGTGTCGTCGATGACGTCGGTGGCGAGCACCCAGTGCGGCGTGGGGTCCGAGATGAGCTCGGTGAGGTCGATGAGGAGGAGCACCTGCGCACCTCCGCGCACGAGGTCGGCGATCTCGGCGACCTCGATCCAGCGACGCTCGATGGGGAGGCCCAGCTCCTCGGCCTGCCGGAGCGATTCGAGCTGCAGGTCCGTGCGCAGCATCAGCTCGGGCTCGTTCGTCGCGTACCACTCCAGCAGGACCGGGCCCGTCGCGCTCAGGATCACGCGCGGGATCGCGGGCAGCAACCCGGACTCCGCTCCCGCCTTCGCGGTCTCGACGGCGAGGCCGACGGGCTCGCAGGCGGGCAGGTTCGTCGCACGGCGCCAGAAGGCGATCTCGGTCGCCCGGTTGGCTACGAGGTTCTGCGGGTCGAAGCTCGCGCTTCCGAGGTGCTCGAGGGCCATGAGCGAGGAGACCGCGCCGCAGGTCACCTCCGTCGTCTGCCCGTAGTACGGGGCGAGCCGGGTGGGGCGCTCGCCGCGCCACCACGACCAGGCTGCGACCTCGGTCGGATCGCCGGGGCGCGTGCTGGGGATCGACGGAACCGGCTGCGGCGCCGGCTCGAAGCCGAGACCGGCGAGCAGGTCGCGGCGCCGGTCGGACAGTCGCGCGTACGCGAGGTGCTCCTCGAAGTGGACGACGACCGGGCCAGGGCCCGCCTCAGCGCCTCTCGGCGCGTCATCGCGCGCGGCGGTGACGAGCGCGGCCCAGACCGCGTCGTCCTCGGCCAGGACGTCGACGATCTTGCGGGAGGCCGTGTGCGGTCGACCGGCCGTGAGGGCGGCTCCCACCGCGGCTCCGGAGACATCCCGGGCCACGAGCAGGCGCGGGCTCCAGAAATCCCGCTCCACGCTCCACAGCGCGAGCCGCTCCGCGGGGATCCCGCTTTCGACGGGCTGCGGCGGAACCGTGCCCGCCTCGACTGCGATGGCGATCGGTTCGTGCGTCTCGGTCATGCGTGTCCCTCCTGGACGGGTGCAGGTGCGGGTGCCGGTGCGTCCGAGTCGCCGGCGCGCCGCAGGCTGTCCTGCTGCGCCGCGGAGACCAGCAGCCGCGTGTACTCGTGGGTCGGCTCGCGCAGGATCCGGGTCGTCTCCCCGCGCTCCACGATCTCGCCGCGGCGCAGCACGACCACACGATCCGCGATGCGTGCGACGACGCCGAGATCGTGCGTGATGAACAGCATCGCGAGGCCGAGCTCGTCGCGCAGCCGGGCGAGCAGATCGAGGATCTGGGCCTGCACGGAGACGTCGAGGGCCGACACGCTCTCGTCGCAGATGAGTACCTGGGGGTTGGGTGCGAGCGCACGGGCGATCGCGACGCGCTGGCGCTGGCCCCCGGAGAGCTGCGAGGGGCGCCGCTCGGCGAGCGCCGGGTCGAGTTCGACGAGATCCAGCAGCTCCGTCACCGTGTGCTCGCGGGAGCCGCCCGCGCGCAGCGCCTCCTCGAGCGACTGGCGGATCGTGAACGACGGGTTCAGCGTGGAGTAGGGATCCTGGAAGACGATCTGGATCTCTTGCGGGCGCCGCCCGCGTCGGCCGGCGGGCAGCTGCCTGCCGTCGAGGATCACACGCCCGGCATCGGGGATCTCGAGACCGGCGATGAGCCTGGCGAGGGTCGACTTGCCGGATCCGGACTCGCCGACGATCGCGAGCACCTCGCCCGCCGCGACGTCGACGGAGGCGTCGGTGAGGGCCGCGGCGGCGCCGAACGACTTCGACAGCCCCTCTGCGACGAGCACCGGCGGCCCGCCCGTCGCGGAGGCGGGCACGGCGTCGCCGACCGAGGGATTCGCCTCGATGAGTGCGCGCGTGTAGGGGTGCTGCGGCGAACGGAGCACCTGCGCGGTCTCCCCGCGCTCGACGACCTCGCCGTTCCGCATCACGAGCACCCGGTCGGCACGGCCCTCGATCACACCGAGATCGTGGCTGATCAGGATGAGGCCCATGCGGTGGGTCGCTTGCAGCCCTCGAAGCAGATCGAGCACCTCGCCCTGCGTGCTCGCGTCGAGCGCGGTGGTCGGCTCGTCGGCGATCAGCAGCCTCGGCTCGGCCGCGAGCGCCGCCGCGATGGCCACTCGCTGCCGCATACCGCCGGAGAGCTCGGAGGGGAACTGCCGGGCCACCCGTGCGGGCAGCTGCACCTCGGCCAGGCGGCGCTCCACCTCGGCGCGGAGCGGCCCGCGAGCCGCTGCGCCGCCCTCGGCTCTGATGCGCGCCTCGATGGTGAGGGCGATCTGCTCGCCGCAGCGCAGCACGGGGCTCAGGCTGGTGAACGGATCCTGCAGCAGCAGCACGGCGCGCCGACCGCGCACCCGCGCCCACGTGCTGTCCGAACTCGAGGCGAGATCGTAGCGATAGCCGTCGATCTCGGCCTCGCCCGAAGCGTGCACCCCGCGGGGCAGGAGCCCGGTGATGGCGCGGGCCGTCATCGACTTGCCCGATCCGGACTCCCCGATGATCGCGAGCATCTCGCCGGGCACCACCGCGAGATCCAGCGGGGCGACGATGTCGTGCCCCGCGCTCGCCACGCGCAGGCCGGTGACGCGGGTTCCCCGCGACTCGGTCGTGCTCATTGCATCCCCCGTTCCCGAAGCCGCTCGCCCAGGTGGTCGCCGAGCACGTTGATGGCCATGGCGACGAGCACGATGAGGATCGCCGGGACGAGGAGCATCGCCGGGTTGTCGCCGATGACGCCCCGTCCGTCCGTGATCTGGCGCCCCCAGTCGGCGGTGCCCGGGGCGACCCCGATGCCGAGGAACGACAGTGAGGAGAGCGTGACGAGGGCGATCGCGAGGTTGAGCATGAAGTTCGTCATGATGAGCGGCCAGACGTTCGGCACGATGTGCCGGTACATGATCCGCGCGGGGGAGAGCGAGAGCATCTGGGCCGCCTCGACGTACGGCCGCGGGGCCTGCTCGGTGACCCCGGCGCGGATGATGCGGATGTCGGACGGGCAGAAGAGGGCGATGAGCATCAGCACCGTCACCCAGTAGCCGGCGCCGAAGATTCCCGCGACGACGATCGCGACGAGCATCACCGGCAGGGACAGGAGGATGTCGACAACACGGCCCACCACCCAGTCGACGGGGCCGCGCAGGTAGCCGGCGAGCGTGCCGATCACGACGGCGAGCAGCATGGATCCCGACGCGATGACGAGGGGGCCGGCCACTGCCGATCCGGTGCCGGCGACGGTCAGCAGGAGGACGTCGCGCCCCAGTTCATCGGTGCCGAGGAGGTGACCGGGGGAGCCGGGCGGCAGGAGCGAATCGAGAATGCTCTGCTTCGAGGCGGCACGGGTGAGGAACGGCGATGTGGCGGCTGCGATCGCGACCAGGATCAGGAAGACGGCGGAGACGATGACGCTCCAGTCCCGCGGCCGCCCCGGCGCGAGCTGCACGCCGCTGACCAGGGAGATCTGAGTGGTGCGCGGCGTCATGCGGCCAGCTCCCTCGCTCGGACGCGCGGGTCGAGCAGCAGGTAGCTCAGATCCACGACGATGGTGATGATCGCGATCGCCGTCGCCACGAGCAGCGTGATCGCCTGCACGACGGGGAGATCCTTGAACAGCACCGCCTCCTCGAGCAATTGCCCGATTCCCGGCAGTGCGAACACGGTCTCGACGATGATGGTGCCGCCGATGATGAAGGTGAGGATCAGCCCGGCGCTCGTGACGATCGGGATGAGCGCGCTGCGCAGCGCGATCCTGCGGACGACCCGCTCCGGAATGCCGCGGGCTCTGGCGAAGGTGATGGAGTCGCTCTCGAATTCGCGGAGCACCGCGGCGCGCGTCATCCGCATCAGGATCGCGCCGATGCCCGCGGCGAGCACGGCGGCGGGGAGGAACAGGTGCCAGAGACGGTCGAGCCCACCGGTTCCGGCACCGTACGCCGGGAAGACGGGGATGAGGATCGCGAAGAGGGTGATGGACAGGATTGCGAGGGCGAAGCTCGGAGCCGAGAGCCCGAAGAGCGCGGTCGCGCTCGCCACCCGGTCGATCCGCTTGCCGTTGCGCGCGGCGCTCAGGATGCCGAGCGGCACCGCGGTGACGACGGCGAGCAGGAACGACAGGCCGATGAGCAGGGACGTGACGCCGAGGCGGCTGGCGATGACCGCGGTCACGGGCTGCTGCAGCCGGATGGAGGTGCCGAAGTCGCCCCGCAGCGCGGAGAGGAGCCAGTCGGCGTAGCGGACCAGGAAGGGATCGTCGAGGCGGTACTGCGCCCGGACCGCGGCGACGGCCTCGGGCGTGCTCGGCCGGTTGCCGAGCAGGTTCTTCACGAGGTCGCCCGGGGCCAGGTAGAGCAGGGTGAACGTGAGGAAGGAGAGCACGAGCAGGATGAGCGCGACGCCCGCGATGCGGAGCGCGATCGTGCGCGCGAGGCGGGATCCCGCGCTGCGGGGGCGAGTGATGCGGCTCATCGCGGAACCACCTTCCTGGGGAGCGGGGTGCGGCCCGGCGGGAGCCGCACCCCGGAGCGGGCTGCTACTCCGTCTCGGCTGCGAAGAGGTTGGCGCCCCAGACCGTGGTGAAGGTGTAGGGGCTGTAGTCGGTCACGCCGACGGTGTTGGAGAAGGCCGTCACGGACTTGCCCCACCAGATCGGCGCGTTCACGACCTCTTCGGCGCCCAGCGTCTCGAGCTCGAGCAGCTTCGCCGCGCGCTCCGACGGGTCCGTGAGCGCGTTGGCCTCGGTGATGAGCTCGGCAGCGGCGTCGCTCTCGAAGCCGTTGGGGTTGCCGGGTCCGAGCAGGTAGCTGTTGACCTCGGCCGGGTCGCCCGTGGTCGAGAAGTACCACATGAAGCCGAGCCCGTGCTCGCCGTCGCCGATGGTGGCGAGCCACTCCTCGATCGGCACCTCGCGCACACGCACGTCGAGGCCGATCTCCTTCAGGCTCTCGGCGATGGCCTGCGCGGCGATCCCCAGCTGCGGGCCGGTGTTGGGGTAGGTGAGCTCGGTCTCGAGCCCCTCTGCGTCGGTGCCGGCGATGGCCTGCTTCGCCGCTTCGATGTCGTAGTCGTACTGGGGGATCCCGGCGAGCGCGGTGCGGGCCGCCTCGGCGTCGTAGGCCGTGGCGAGCGATTCGGGGGTCATGATCGCGGTCGCCTTCTCGCCGTAGCCGCGGAGCAGCTTCTCGACGATGGCCTCCCGGTCGATGCTGTGCGCGATCGCGGTGCGCACGTCGACGTCGTCGAACGGCGCGACGTTCTGATCGAACAGCAGCCCCACGTACGAGAGGTCGTTCATCGATTCGACGCGCATGTCGCCGATCTTGCCCCACTCCTGGGCCTGGCTGATCGGCACGTTGAACGCGATGTCGATATCGCCCTTCTGCGCCGCGGCCAGCCGCGTGCTCGCGTCGGGGATGAAGTTCACCCGGATGGACTGGGCCTTCGGCACGCCGCCCCACCAGGTGTCCACCCGCTCCAGCAGCACGTGCGAATCGGGCTGGAACTCCGTCACCCGGTAGGGGCCGGTTCCCAGGAGCAGCGAGTCGCTCGTGCCGATGTTGCCGCCGTGCTCCTCCCAGTACTTCTGCTGCGTGACCACGACCGCGCCCGCGCTCGAGAGGCCGACGAGGAACGTTGCATCGGGCGTCTTGCTCGTCACCGTCACCTCGCGCTCGCCGGTCTGCTCCACCGAGTCGAGGTTCATCAGGTAGTAGTAGGTGCCGGGGGAGGACTCGGGATCGACCGCGCGCTCGATGCTGAAGACCACGTCCTGCGCGGTCACGGGATCGCCGTTCTGGAAGCGGGCGTCTTCGCGGAGGGTGAAGACGTATGTCGTGTCGTCGGGCGTCTCCCAGGACTCGGCGAGTGCGGGGACGATCTGACCGTCGGGATCCTGGCCGACGAGGCCCTCCTGCACCGTCGCGGCGAGGTTGTAGTTGAGGATGCCGCTCTCCTGGCCGATGTAGAGGTTGGCGAGCGAGCCGGGGAAGGCGACCGTGACCTGCTCGATCTCCTGGCCCGTGTCGACGAGCGAGACCTCGGGCTGCTCGGGGGCTTCGGAGGATCCCGCGCACCCCGCCAGTACGAGTGCGAGTGAGGCGACTGCGGCGGCGGCGAGATGCCTCTTCCGCGATCGAGGGGTTCTGGGCTGCATGGTGGGGTCGCTCCTTCGCGTGTGCTGCCTGTGGACCTGCTCCGCCCGGCTCCGGGCTCGACGGGCGAGGGCGCGAGTCGGGCGGTGAGTGCGGGCCTCGCCGGGAGGGCGGTCGCCGCTGTGGCCAGAGTAGTACAGGCTTACGTTACGAATGTATTTCATTGCGCCGTGCTGCGCGGACGGCCCCTCCCCGCGAGCGGCGACCGGTTCGGGGAGGCCGGAGCCCCCTGCGAGACGTGCGCTGGGGGTGCGGGCCAGCGCCGCCGGAGCTGGGCGCCGCCGGAGGACCGCCACCGGATCCCTCACGGTCGTGCCGACCGCCTCAAAGCAAAACGCACAGCACCCCAGCGGAAACGCCGGACTGGACCACCCGCGATCGCCATACGATGAGCGGGAACAGCGCGGCAGCATCGGTCTGCCCGCGGGCGCAGGCCCGCCGCGAACGAAGGAGGGGGCGTGTCATCCACCGTGCAGGCTCGTGATCAGCTGATCGAGGGCGACATCGGCCGCGCGCTTGCCGAGATGGAGTTCGGAAGCCCGCCCGCGGTGACCCGCGCGCTCGCAGAGGCGCTCGACCGGGAGGAGCTCGGATACCTCGGAGCCGGCGAGATCCGCCGTCTGCAGGACGCGGTGGGCCGTTGGCTGCGGGAGTCGTACGGCTGGACCCCGCCCGCGGACGCGATCCGCCCGGTCTCCGACCTCGTTGCGGGTTTCCGGGCGATCCTCACGCACTTCGTCCCCGAGAACGAACCGATCATCGTGCCGACACCCGGCTACATGCCCTTCCTCTCGGTGCCGCCGATGATCGGCCGTCCGGTGATCGAGGTACCGATGATCCGCACCGCCACCGGCTGGAGCTACGACTTCGACGGGCTCCGCGCCGCGTTCGCGAGCGGGGCTCGCCTGCTCGTGCTCTGCAATCCGCACAACCCGATCGGGAAGGTCGCCACCGATCGAGAACTGGCCGAGATCGAGCAGATCGTCGATGAGTTCGACGGGCTGGTGCTCTCCGATGAGATCCACGCTCCGCTGGTGCTCGGATCCGCGCCCCACATCGTCTACGCCGCGCGCTCGCCGCGGGCCGCGGGCCACACGATCACCGCGACGTCCGCCAGCAAGGCCTTCAACATCCCCGGCACCAAGTGCGGGCAGCTCATCTTCACGAACCCGGACCATCTCGCGAACTGGAACGAGGTGGGGCACTGGTACGAGCACCAGACCTCGGTGCTGGGAGTCGTCGCCACGGAGGCCGCCTACCGCGACGGACGCGCCTGGCTCGACGAGACCGTCGAGGCACTGCGGCAGAGCGTCGCCGAGGCGCTCTCCGTGCTCGACGCGGCGGCGGACCGCACGGGTATCCGGGTGCTGCGACCGGAGGCCACCTATCTGCTGTGGATCGATCTGCGGGAGAGCGGACTGCTGCGCGAGGGCGTATCGGCTGCGCAGGCCCTGCGCGAGGCATCGCAGTTGGTGGTGACCGATGGATCGGACTGCGGTGAGGCCGGCCGCGGTTTCGTGCGCTTCAACGCCGCGCTGCCCCGCGAGCACGTGCGCGAGGCGATGGAACGGCTGATCGGCGCTGCGGAGGAGTCGAGGTAGGGTGATGGATGTGGATGAGCGCTCGAGGAGCCGGCGCGCGGGGCCCGAGCGGGTGCCGCGGTGAATCCGGAGATCGATCCCCGGGCGCTGATGTCGTTCCGGGCGGTCGCCCAGCACGGCTCCTTCGCAGCGGCGGCGCGCGAACTCGGATGGACGCAGCCGGCGCTCAGCGGCCAGGTCAGCAGACTCGAGGAGAGCCTCGGGGCGACGCTGGTCACCCGCACGGTGAAGGGGGTCAAACTCACCGAGGCCGGCAAACGGCTGCTGCACCACGCCGAACTCATCGACGGGCATCTCACCCGCGCAGCTCGTGAGGTGGCCGGACTCATGAATGAGGACGCCCGCACGGTGCGCGTGGTCGCCTTCCCCTCGGCCTGCACGAGCATCGTGGCGCCCGCGATGTCGGAGCTCATCGCACGCGCCGACTCCCGTTCCGGGCCGACGATCGATCTGGAGCAGCAGGAGCCCTTCTCGGTGCCGGAGCTGCTGCGGCGCGGCGCGGCCGACGTCGCGCTCGTATTCCGGTACGACGAGGAGGATCTGGTCGGGCTCGATCAGGAATTCGAGATGCTGCCGATCGGCTGGGACCCGCTGCAGCTGATCGTGTCGCAGCGGCGGGGCTCTGCCGCGCAGAGCATGCGCAGGCTCATCGACCACGCCGGCGACCGGTGGGTGGCCGGATGCCCGAGCTGCCGACGGCACTTCCTGCGGATCGCCGAGCGGGAGGGGTTCAGTCCGGACATCCGCCACGCGACGGACGACTACATGGTCGTGCAGGAGCTGGTGGCGCGCGACATGAGTGTGTCCGTCGTGCCGAGACTGAGTCTGATCAGCTACCGGCACCCCGGCATCCGAGCGTTCGGCCTCGGGGAACGCGATGGGCGTCAGTTGATGATCCTGCTGGCACGGGGAGAGGTGCGCCCCGAGGTGCGGGAGGTGGTCGCCGCGCTGCGCCGGGCGGCTGCCCGCGTGCTCGACCCGCTGCCGGGCGCGGGCGAATCGGATCGGTGAGAGGCCGGTTGCCGGAGCCGAGCCCGCGGGGCGCATATCGGGAGGATCCCAGATGGCCGGCGATACGGTAGAGGGCATGTCGCCGCGCCTGCTCTTCCGCCTGTTCGCATTCGCCGAGCTGATCACCTGGGCCGGGCTCATCACCGCGCTCATTCTGCGCGGAACGGGTGTCAGTGACGCCTGGGTGACGCCGGCGGGCGGCGTGCACGGTTTCGTGTTCCTCGCCTACTGCGTCGTGACGGTGCTCGTCTGGATCGACGCGCGCTGGCATCTCTCCTGGGGCGCGCTCGGGCTCGCCAGCGCGGTGATCCCCTTCGCGACGCTGCCCTTCGAGCTCTCCGTCGATCGCCGCGGCATGCTCCCCGCGCGGTGGCGGCTCGCGCCCGCGGGTGAGCGGCCGCGCGGCTGGTGGGAGCACGTGCTGGCATGGGTGCTCCGGCGGCCGTGGCTCGCGCTGCTGCTGCTCGCCGTCGCGGTGACGGCAGTGTTCCTGCTGCTGCTCTGGGTGGGGCCGCCGGTTCCGAAGAGCTGATCCTCCGGGCGGAGAGCGCAGGCACGTCGCGGAATCCTCTCGGGCGGGGATCCCCCCCCCGTGCGAGTCGGGACTGCGGTTGCGGCTGCGTTGCGGTTCCGAGGGGAAGCCGGACATCCCCGAATTGTGATGCCTTTTGCGGCGAAACGGGGTTATCGTGGAGCATGGACAGGAACAAGGCGAGGGGATCCGGGCTCCGTATGGAGATCCCCCAGGGAACAGATGAAGCGGTCGCTGTCGATGAGCTCGTCGATGACCTGTTGCACGGCAATATGCGCGGCGTGCTCCACGCCCTGCACGAGCCGCACGAAGAGGGCGGTCCGGAGCAGGAGGTGCCCGGGACCTGAGACCCGAGGCGGTACCCTCACCGCCCGGAGAGTTCCTCGAGACGCAGTGCGAACCACAGCTCGGCACGATCGTCGGGACTCGTGAGCGACCGCCCGGTGAGGCGTTCGATGCGCGTGATCCGGTCTCGCAGCGTGTTGCGGTGGATCCCGAGCGCCGTTGCCGCGGGTCCGCGCTGACCGTCGGCCTCGAAGACGGCGCGCAGGGTGCTCCGCAGCATCTCCCGATCGTCCGCTCCGAGTCGTTCGTCGTGCACGGAGAGCGGGCCGAGCGCCGTCGCGCTCAGCATCCGGTGCGTTCCGCCGGCTGTCTCCGGGGTCTCCGAGGTCCCGGTCGCCTCGGCCGCCTCCGGGTCGCGCATCGACCGGCCTCCCGGGCCGCGCTCGCCCGAGAGTTCCAGCAGGGCCTCGAGCAGCGGCGCGTCGAGGTCGGCCCACACCACCTCGGGGATGCGCGGCGCGGTGTAGAGCGGGGCGGTCTGGGAGAGTCCGCGCAATCGCGCGCTCGCCGAGCGTCGGCTCAGCACCGCCTCGGCCGGGGCGGCCGATCGGCCGATCACCGCGTCGAGGTCGTGCGCGGCGGCGACCGCGAGCACCCGATCCAGCGCCTCCTCGGTGTCGGGGCACAGCTGCCAGGCCTGCGCGAGACCGGGGGTGGCGGGCGCCGTGCTGCCCGGGGAGATGAGGCGATCGAGCCCGTTGCGCGGCCGTCGGCGCCACTCGGCGATGTCCTCGGCGTTGCCCTGCACGGCAATGGCGCGCAGCAGCGGGGGGATTCGCAGATCGGGGTCGAGGATCGCGAGGGCGTCGGGCGACCCGGTGCCGCTCAGCAGCGACGCGGTGAGACGCTCCCAGCGCTCCCGTTCGCGGGTCGCGTCGGCGCTGTCGCCCCGCAGCCCGAGCCCGAGCACCATCGATCCCGCGGCGATCACCGCGTGGCCCTCGGGGGTGAGCGGCGCGTCGCCGGCCACCGCCAGCTGCATCGACCCGCTCCGGTCGAGGTCGATGTACTCGGTGCCGCCCGCCTTGCGAGCCGCGGCGAAACCGCCGGTGCTCGCCAGCACGGCCCCGTCCGAGCCCACGAGCGCGAGATGCCTGCCGGTGACCTGCGCGATGCTCGCGATCACCTCGGCCGGATCCCGGTCCCCCCTCGCCCCGTCGAGCAGCCGCTGCTGCGCCTGCAGCGCCCCACGCGCGGCGCGCAGCTCGTCGGAGCGCAGCAGGGCGGCGATGGCCTTGGTGACCGCGATGAACGGCACGGGCAGCGGGATCTCGAAGAGCGCGACGCGGTACTCGCTCGCCGCGCGGGTGAGCCGGGGCGGAATACGGTCGTGGTTCACCCCGATCCCGAAGCCGATCGCGGCCACGCGTGCGCGACTCAGGCTGGCGACGAAGTCCCGCCAGCGCGGGTCGTCGAGCTCCAGGGCGAGCCCGGTCGTCAGGATGATCTCGCCGCCCTCCAGGTAGCCGCTGAGGTCGAGCAGCTCGGTGGTCGAGCTCCAGCTGATCTCGGGATCTCCCGGCCCGGCCTGGATGAGGCGCAGGCCGAGATCGGGCAGCGCGAGCAGTTGGGAGAGGGTGGCCATGAAGAGATTCTTGCACAGGCCCGTGCTTCCTCCCTATGCAATGATGCGCCCGGCCGTGTTCGGGGTCAGCCGTAGACTGGCGGCACGAGCCGGCGTCGGAGACCGGTGCGAACCGGGCCGGATCGGTCCAGACCGGTGCAGACCGGACTGGATCGGGGATCGGTACAGACCGGCCCGGAGCCGAGACGAGAGGTGCGATGTGGACGAGCAGGCAGAGACGGCCCGGAACGGCGGAGCGCTGGCGGGGATCCGCGTCGCCGACTTCTCCCGGGTGCTCGCGGGACCGCACGCCACGATGATCCTCGCCGATCTCGGAGCCGACGTCATCAAGATCGAGAGCCCCGAGGGCGACGGCACCCGCCAGTGGCGACCGCCGGTGAACGCCGTCGGGCAGAGCACCTACTTCGCGGGGGTCAACCGCGGCAAGCGCTCGGTGGTCTGCGACCTGCGCGACCCGGAGGGGCTCGCCCGCGCCCGCGAACTCGCGCGCACCGCCGACGTCGTGATCGAGAACTTCAAGCCGGGCACCATGGAGAAGTTCGGCCTCGGCTACGACTCGGTCGCGTCGGAGAACCCCGGTGTGGTCTACTGCTCCATCTCCGGATTCGGCGACACCGCCGGGCGCGAGCTGCCCGGATACGACCTGCTGGTGCAGGCCGTGGGCGGCCTCATGAGCATCACCGGTCAGAGAGACGCGGACGGGGGCGAGCCGACCAAGGTGGGCGTGGCGCTCGTCGACATCCTCACCGGCCTCAACGCCGTGATCGGGATCCAGGCCGCGCTCGCGGCCAGGGACGCCGTCGGCCGAGGCCGGCACGACGGTGCCGATTCGCCCGCGGCCGGCCGAGGCCAGCACGACGGTGTTGTTTCCCCCACGGCTGGCCGAGGCCAGCACGTGCGAGTGACGCTGCTCGGCTCCCTGCTCTCCGCGCTCGCCAACCAGGCCTCCTCGACGCTCGAGACGGGCGTCTCGCCGAGCCGCATGGGCAACGCCCACCCCTCGATCGCACCCTACGAGACCTTCGCCGCGGCCGATCAGGCGATCGCGCTCGCCGTCGGCACCGACGGGCAGTTCGCGCGGCTGTGCGAGGTGCTCGGGATCGCCGAGCTCGCGAGCGACGAGCGCTTCGCGACGAACCCGCAGCGTGTGGCGCACCGGGTGGAGCTGCGCGAGGCGCTCGAGCAGCGCCTGCGCACCCGCGCCGCCGAGGAGTGGATCGAGGCGTTCACCGCCGCGAACATCCCGGCCGGGCGCGTGAACACCATCGGGCAGGCCATCGAGCTGGCCACCTCGCTGGGCCTCGATCCCGTCGCCGAGACGCAGGCCACCGCGCCCGACGGCACCTCGCGCGTGCTGCGCTCGATCGCCACCCCCATCTCGCTCTCCGCCACGCCCGCGAGCTATCACGTGCCGCCGCCCGGCGTCGGTGAGCATCAGGACGCCGCCTGGCTGCCGCGCTGACCGGCGCAGCACCGCCCCGTAGACCCACCGGAAGGACACCCATGACCACCACCATCGATCAGCTGTTCAACGTCGCCGACTTCGTGACGGAGGAGGAGCGCGAGTGGCAGCTGCGCGCACGCGAGTTCGCGCAGACCCGCATCCGCCCCATCATCGACCAGGCCTTCGAGGATCGCCGCCTGCCCGTCGAACTGCTGCCCGAGGTGGGGGAGTTCGGCGCGTTCGGCATGTACATGGAGGGGTACGGCCTGCGCGGTGCGTCCTCGGTGGCCTACGGCCTCGTGGCGATGGAGTTCGAGGCCGTCGACTCGGGCTTCCGCACCGCTCTCTCGGTGCAGGGATCGCTCGCGATGGGCGCCATCTACAAGTTCGGCTCTGAGGAGCAGAAGCAGCGGTGGCTGCCCGCGATGGGACGCGGCGAGGCGATCGGCTTCTTCGGACTCACCGAGCCCCAGGGCGGGTCGGATCCCAACACCATGATCACCACCGCGCGTCGCGAGGGCGATGAGTGGGTGCTCAACGGCCGCAAGCGCTGGATCGGGCTCGCTACGATCGCGCAGGTCGGCGTGATCTGGGCCAAGGACGACGAGGGCGTCGTGCGCGGCTTCGTCGTGCCGACCGACACCCCCGGCTTCACGGCGACCGCGATCGAGAACAAGCTGTCGATGCGCGCCTCGCTGCAGACCGAGATCGAGCTGAACGACGTGCGGCTGCCGGCCGACGCGATCCTGCCGGGCTCGAAGGGCCTCTCCTCGCCGTTCAAGTGCCTCAACGAGGCGCGCTACGGCATCGTCTGGGGCGTCATGGGCGCCGCGCGCTCGTGCCTCGAGGCGGCGGTGGACCGCTCGCAGACCCGCGAGGTGTTCGGCGCCCCGATCGGCGGCAAGCAGATCATCCAGGCCAAGCTCGCCGACATGTTCGTCGAGTACGAGAAGGGCCTGCTGCTGGCGCTGCACCTCGGCCGCCTCAAGGACGCCGGCAACCTGACGTACGGGCAGATCTCCGTGGGCAAGCTCAACAACGTGCGCGAGGCCATCAAGATCGCCGGCACCGCGCGCGCGATCCTGGGCGGCGACGGCATCACCTCGGACTTCCCCGTGATGCGCCACATGGCCAACCTCGAGTCGGTGCGCACCTACGAGGGCACCGACGAGGTGCACCAGCTGGTGATCGGGCGCGAGCTGACCGGCATCGCGGCCTTCTAGCGCCATTCGGGGAGGCGGCCGACGCGCCCCGCGGGGCACCGCCGCCCGCCGCCCCGGTGCCCCGCGACCCCGCCGCCCCGCCGCCCCGCGGCTCCACGGCCCAGTGCCCGCCGCCCCGCGGGCGCTTCCGCGGAAGATATGGGATCTGCAGAAGATATGTTGAGCTCAGGAGAGTTCGGCATACCTTCTGCAGATCCCATATCTATCGCCGGGTCCGGCCTCATTCATAGCCGGGTCCGGCCTCGAAACCCCGGCCCCCGCCGCGCAATAGTTCTATCTGATGTAGAGTTATTGCCGTGCTGGTGAGAGTGAACGAGGCGAGCGAGCGGCCCATCTACGCCCAGATCGCGGATTCCGTGCGTGCGGACATCGCGGGCGGGAGGGTCGGCCCCGGTGCCGCCCTGCCGCCCGCGCGGGAGGTGGCGACCGGGCTCGGCATCAACGTGCACACCGTGCTGCGCGCCTACCAGCAGCTGCGGGACGAGGGCCTGATCGACCTCAAGCGCCGTCGCGGCGCCGTGGTGACGCAGCGCGCGACCGGCGTCGCGGCGCTCCGCGACGAGGTGCGGCGCCTCGTGGACCGGGCCGCGCAGCTCGGAGTCGACGCCGCCGCGCTCGCAGCGCTCGTCGAGAGCACCGCGGAGTCCGGCTCGGCCGTCGACGGTCGACCCGGCATCGGGGACGGCGCCGCGCAGGTCGCGTCTCCCGTTCCGCCCGTCCGCCCCGCTGCGGAGCACGCCGCATGAGCGGCGACCGCCACCTGCGGGCCGTCGGGGGAGCCGGGGAGGAGGCGTTCGCGGGCGCCGAGACACCCGATCCCACGCCGCTCATCCCGCAGCAGCAGCGGGAACTGCGGCGCGCGAGGCGGGCGGCCCTGTGGGTCGGACTGATCCTGCCGCTGGTGCTGACCGCCGCGGCCACGACGGTGCTCATCGTCTGGCTGCCCCGCCTGCCCGATCCGATGGCGACGCACTGGTCGGGCAGCGGCGCCCCGGACGGCTTCATGCCCCCGGCCGCCGGCATCGCCGTCTTCGCCGGTCTCGGCATCGGAATGAGCGCGCTGCTCGGCCTGCTGGGCGTGTTCGGCGGCAAGGCGACGGCCCCCGTGTGGTCCGGGATGAATCGCTTCCTCGCGGCGACGTCGCTGGGAGTCGTGACGCTCGTCATGGTGCTCGCGGTGCTCAGCGCGCGGATCCAGCTCGACCTCGCCGACGCCCGCGATGCCCCCGGCATCGGCGGCGTGATGGCGATCGGCTTCGCCGCCGCCATCGTCGGCGGCGGGGCGGGCTTCCTCGTGCAGCCGAGCCTGCGCATCGAGTCCTCGCGGCGGAACGTTCTCCGCCCGCTCGAACTCGGCGAGAACGAGCGGGCGGTGTGGGTCGGCGAGATCCGCCCGTCGCGCGCCTTCGCCTGGGTGCTCGGAACGACGCTGGTGGTGACCTCGGCGACGATGCTGTGGCTGGTGCTGCTGGGCGGGCCGGGGTGGTGGATCCCCGTGGGAGTCGTCGTGCTCATGCTGGTGCTGGCGGTGACCTGCTCGTGGTTCCGGGTGCGCGTCGACGAACGCGGCATCGAGGCCCGGTCGTTGGCCGGGTGGCCCCGATTCAGCGTGCCGGCCGAGGATGTCGCGAGCGTCGAGGCGCGGGAGATCAATCCCCTCGGCGAGTGGGGCGGCTGGGGCACCCGGTGGGTGCCCGGCACCGGCTTCGGGATCGTGATGCGCACCGGCGAGGGGATCCTGATCACACGTCGGGACGGCAGGCTCTTCGCGGTGACCGTGGACGATGCGGCGACCGGTGCGGCGCTGCTCGAAGCGGTGGCTGCACGGGCCGTGGGGGAGAGGGAATCGAATGTCGGAGGTGATGGGTAGCGTGACGGACATGGAACCGCAGAAGACCGTTGCAGTGGCCGGACCGCTGCGCGCGGATCGACCCGAGCGGGGTGAAGTGCCGTGGGGCGCGGTCGCGCTGTTCGTGGTGCTCGCCTACGGGCTGGCCTGGCTCGTGGCGCTGCCGCTGTGGCTCATGGGCCCCGAGGCGCCCGGTTTCCCGGTGCTCTTCGGCCTGCTCGCGATGGCGATGATGCTCACCCCGGCCATCGCCGCGATCGTCGTCACCTTCGCGATGCGCGTGCCGCGGCGCGAGCGCCTGCGCTTCCTCGGCATGTGGCCGCTCCGGCCCGCGAAGCGCGTCGTCTGGTTCACCGTCGCGGCGCTGTTCGCCCCGCTCGTCATCGGGCTGGTGACGACCCTGCTCGCGGCGATGCTGGGGTGGGTGCGGATCGATCTCGTGCACCTTTCGGGGTTCGCGGAGATGAACGCCGCGGCGCTTCCGGAGGGGATGGACGCCTCGATCCTGCCGTCGCCGTGGGTACTCGTCGGTGTGCAACTGGCGCTGTTCCCCATCGCGGCCGTGATCCCGAACTCGATCCTCGGCTTCGGGGAGGAGCTGGGGTGGCGCGGCTGGCTGCTGCCGGCGCTGCGCCCGATGGGCGTGTGGCCCGCCCTGCTGCTGAGCGGGGTGCTCTGGGGGCTGTGGCACGCACCGCTCACCCTGCTGGGGCACAACTACGGCTTGATGGATTGGCGCGGGGTCGCGCTGATGACCGTCAACTGCACGATCATGGGTGTGCTCTTCGGCTGGCTGCGCCTCCGCACCGGCTCCGTGTGGCCTGCCACGATCGGCCACGGCGCGCTGAACGGCACGGGCGGCATGATCATGTGGTTCGCGGCGGCCGGCGAGACCGTGCGGCCCGAGCTGGTCACGGTCGCCGGCGTGGCCGGCTGGATCGTGTGCGGTGCGCTGATCCTGGTGCTCGCGCTCACCGGGCAGCTGCGCAGGGAGCCGGAGCTCGCCCGCAAGGCGGCCTAGGACCGGGTGGGGAACCACCAGGACGGCGCCAGTGTGGTGATCGACCGCAGGAACGACTCGCGATCCGACACCCCGCTCAGCACCCACGCCTTGATCGCGCCGACGAGCCCCATGCCGAAGAACCGCGCCACGACGTCCACCTCGAACTCGGGCAGCCGCGGCTCGTACAGCGCGCGCTGCTCGAGGTAGAGCTTGAGCGTCTCGGTGAAGTGGTCCGTGAGCAGGTTGGGCACGGTGCCGTCCTGCGGGGTGTTGATCGAGAGCAGGTAGAGGCCGCGGTGGCGCTCGATGTGGTCGAGGATCTGGTTGATGCTCGCCACGAAGATCTCGATCGGATCGGCGGTGAGCTCGGTGTATCCGGCGATGAACTGCTCTCGCGCCGGATCGAGCTCGAGGCTCAGCGCCGACCCCAGGGTCTCGGCGGGGCTGGCGAAGTGCTTGTAGAACGTCACCCGGTTGATGCCGGCGAGGTCGGCGAGCTCGGAGACCGTGATGCTGGGGACCGGCTTCTCGGTGGCCAGCTGGATGATCGCGCGGTGCAGGGCCGCTCGGGTGCGGACGATACGCGCGTCGGTCATAGGACTACCTTAGCCCTCCGAGGTTTCGGGCAGTCGCGTGAGCTCGGCGATGCGTTCGGCCGCGAGCGGATACCGTTGCTGCAGCGCGTCGCGCTCGCCCAGTTCGAAGCCCTCCCAGTGGAACGGAGGAGCCATGGTCGTGCCGATGAGCGTCCAATCGCCGAGCGGAGACGAGCCCTGCATCACACCCGGCTCGACCACGACCTGCGGCAGCTGCCCGGCGTCGAGGTCGGGCCCCAGCAGGCGCTCCTCGGCCCGCCCGTCGGGGTGCAGCAGCAGCAGGCGCAGCGGCGCACCCGCGTACCAGTGGTAGACCTCGACCGAGTCGAGCGCGTGCAGCGCCGAGAAATCGGGGTTCGCGAGGACATAGTAGATGGCGCTCGAGTGCTCGTCGAGGTGCATGCGCCGGAAGAGCCCGCCCTCGTGCTCGAGGGGCTCGAGGCCCAGGCGATCCACCCACCGCGCCGCTTCGGCCGGCAGCCCGGTCCGGGGCCGTGGCGTGGGCGCGCCTCCTTCGACGGGCCCAGCGGGCGCGTCGCCGCCCGTCGACTCAGCGGACCGGCGACCGTCGCTCACGCGAGCGCCGCTTCGCGGGTCTTGCGGAAGCGCTTGCTCATCAGGATCAGCACGAGCAGGGTCACCACGTAGGGGCCGGCGTCGGTGAGCTGCTGCGGCAGGCCGAACGACTGCAGGCGGAACCCGATCGCGTCGGCGAAGCCGAAGAGCAGCGCGGCGCCGAGCACGCCGATGGGGTGCGCCCGGGCCAGCATCACGGCGACGACGGCGATCCAGCCGCGGCCCGCCGACATGTTCTCGGTGAACTGCACCACGTTGCCGAGAGCGAGCTGCGCCCCGCCGAGGCCGGCGAGGGCGCCGGACGCGATCACCGCGCCCAGCTGGTAGCGCTGCGGGTCGACGCCCATGGTGGCCGCCGCGAGCGGTCGCTCGCCCACACCGCGCAGCCGCAGCCCGAGGGGCGTGCGGAAGAGCACGACCCAGAGCACGGGCACGAGCAGCAGCGCCAGATAGCCGAGCGGCGAGAGCGAGAAGAACGCGCCCAGCACCGGGATGTCGGCGAGGAACGGGATGCGCCAGACGGGGATGCCGTCGATGCCGGGATCCTGGAACACACCCTGCACGTCGAAGATCGCGACCAGCAGGAAGCTGGTCATGCCCACGGCCAGGATGTTCATCGCGATTGCGAGCACGATCGGATCGCCCTTGCGGTAGACGGAGCCGTAGCCGAGGATCAGCGAGAACAGCGCACCCGCGATCATCGCGACGAGCACGCCCACGATCCAGTTGTGGGTGAAGAACGAGGCGGCGACGCCGCAGAAGGCGCCGATGAGGATCATGCCCTCGAGGCCGATGTTGAAGATGCCGACGCGTTCCGCCAGCATGCCGCCGAGCGCGGCGAGCAGGATCGGGATCAGCGAGCGCAGCACCGAGGAGAGGAGATCCTGGTCGAACAGGTCGAGGAAGTTCATCGCTCCGACTCCTTCGGCTCGGCGACGGGCGCGACCGCCGCGGGGGCGGGGGCGTGCGCCGCGGTGAGCGGGGACTGATCGACCGGCGGTTCGTCCAGCGGCGGCTCATCGCCCGCCTGGCCGCCTCGTCTGCGCCGGAAGCGGGGCAGTGCGACGCGGAAGGCGAGCAGGATGATGACGAGTGCTTGGATCACGGCCGCGATCTGGGGCGAGAGACCGAGCTCTCGGCCCATCGCGTCGCTGCCGACCATGATGGCGGCGAAGAAGAGGCCGGCGATGACGATGCCCACGGGCCGGTAGAGCGCCAGCAGCGTGACGAGCAGTGCGGTCCACGCGTAGTTGGTCTGCACGAAGTAGCCCTCGATGAGGCGCGTGCTGGGGGCTCCGATCGTCAGCATCAGGCCGAAGAGACCCGCGATCCCGCCGGAGAGGGCCATGGTGCGCAGCACCAGAGGGCCGGGCTTCACCCCTCCGTAGCGCACGAATTCGGAGTTCTGGCCGCTGAGGCCCGACTCGAAGCCGTAGCGGGTGCGTCGGTTCATGAAGATCACGCCGATCACCACGAGGATCAGCACGACGAGCGACCAGTTGACGCCCGTCAGCACGGCGGTGACCGGGCTGGTGGGGCCGAAGGCGTTCCGCAGCGTGTCGGCGAAGGCCGAGTCGCGCGGCACGAGCATCGAGAGCTGCACCTCGGGGCGCAGCTGCTCGCTGGCGACGAGATCCGAGGTGGGCTCGTCGAGCCGGAAGCGGATGACCCACGACGAGAAGTAGCGGGCCGGGTAGTTGAGCAGCAGCGTGGAGAGGAGGATCGGTACCCCGAGCAGGTTCTGCAGAACCGCTGCGATGAGCCCCCACGCGGCGCCGACCGCGACGGCGGTGACGAAGGCGAGCGGCACGATCAGGGCTGCGGGACCCGGCACGTAGATCGCCACGATGCCGCCCGCGAGAGCGCCGAGCCCGGCCTGGCCCTCGGTGCCGAGGTTCAGCACGCCGGCGCGGAATGCGATGGCGATCGCGATGCCGATACCGATGATCGGGATGGCCCGCTGCAGGGTGTTCGCGAGACCGGGACCGCTGCCGAACGAGCCGTTGACCATGGCGATGTAGCCGCTCAGCGGGTCGACCCCGGCGATCAGCATGAAGCACGCGCCGATGAGCAGGGCGAGCACGACCGAAACCGGGATCGGCCCGGCCAGCCAGCGGCCGAATTTCTGCAGGGTGCTCACTGGGGGTCCCCCTTCTCGCTCGTCGTCCCGTTCGCCGGGGCGGCGAGTGCGGCTGCGAATGCTCCCGGTCGGTGCCGTTCCTCGGGCGTGTGCCCGGCCATGTAGAGGCCGAGCAGTGCGTCGCTCGCCTCCGCCTTCGGCACCTCGGCGACGATCCGGCCCTCGAACATCACGAGGATGCGGGAGGAGAGCGACATGATCTCGCTCAGCTCGGCTGAGATCAGCAGCAGCGCGCCGCCGCCGTCCCGGTACTCGCAGAGCTCGCGGTGGATCGATTCGATGGCTCCGATGTCGACGCCGCGGGTGGGCTGCTCGGCGATGAGCAGCGGTGAGCGGTAGTCGAGCTCGCGCGCGACGACGACCTTCTGGAGGTTGCCGCCCGAGAGCGTGCCGACCTGAGTCGAGGGGCCGGCGATCTTCACTCCGAAGCGCTGGATGAGGCGCTTCGCGTGGTCGAGCATGGCGCCCCGCGAGAGCAGCCCGCGGCGCAGCAGCGGCGCGCTGCGGTGGTGTCCGAGAGCGAGGTTGTCGATCGCGTCGGCGGTGCCCGCGCTGCCGACCGCGTGACGATCCTCGGGGATGTAGGCGATGCCGCCGTCGCGTCGCTGGGCGATGGAGGCGCGGCTGAGATCCTCGCCGCGCACCGACACGCTGCCGGCGCTGGCGCGCCGCATGCCGATCACGGCCTCGGCCAGTTCCACCTGGCCGTTGCCGGCCACGCCGGCGATGCCGACGACCTCGCCCGAGCGCACGAAGAGGCTCGCCTCGGAGACCGCGTCGCGGTCGCCCGAACCGGGCACGCTGAGACCGCGCACGTCGAGCACCACCTCGCCGGGCTCGCGGGCGGGCGGGGGAGTGGTGAGGTCGACGTCGCGGCCCGTCATATGGCGGGTGATCTCCTCGGGGGAGCTCTCCGCGGTGACGAGGCTCGCGACGTTGCGGCCGTCCCGCAGCACGGTGACGCGATCCGAGATCGCCATCACCTCGTTCAGCTTGTGGGTGATGAGGACGATCGTGCGGCCGTCCGCCTTGAGGGCGCGCAGCACGTCGAAGAGGCGCTCCGTCTCCTGCGGGGTGAGCACCGCGGTGGGCTCGTCGAGGATCAGCACCCGGGCCTCGCGGTAGAGGGCCTTGACGATCTCGACGCGCTGCAGCACGCCGACGGGCACGGAGTCGACGCGGGCGGAGGGATCGAGCGCGAGGCCGTACTTCTCGGCGATCTCCGCGACCTTGCGGTTCGCCGCCTGGCGGTCGATGAGGCCTCGCCGGGTGGGCTCGCTGCGGAACACGACGTTCTCGGCGATCGTGAGCGAGGGGAAGAGCTTGAACGACTGGAAGACCATGCCGATGCCGGCATCGATCGCGTCGAGCGGCGAGGCGAATTCGTGCTTCTCGCCGCGGATGAAGATGTCGCCCTCGTCGGGCCGGTACACGCCGGCCAGCATCGACATGAGGATCGACTTGCCCGCGCCGTTCTCGCCCATGAGGGCGTGGATCTCGCCGCTTGCCACCTCGAAGTCGACGTCGTCATCGGCGAGGACTCCGGGGAAGCGCTTGGTGATCCCGCGCATCGAGACTTCGGCGACCATCTCGCTCCTTTGCTCGGTATTCGGTGGTGCGGGGCCTTCCGCTGGTTGAGCGAGCGGAGCGAGTCGAAACCACGGCCCTGAGGCTCGGCTTCGACCCGTCGCAAGCTCCTCGCTCAACCAGCGGAGGGGGCGACCCGCTACGCGGTCGGGTCGGTGACCTCGATCTTGCCGCTCACGATGTCGTCGCGCGCCTGCTCGACCTGCTCGAGCACCTCGGGGTGATCCATGACGGTGCACTGCGAATCAGCGGCGCCCTCGGTGAGGCTGACGATGGTCATGCCCTCTTCCTTGAGGCCGAAGGAGGTCGTGGCCTCCTGCGAGCTCTTGCCCTCCATGATCTCGCCGACCACGGTCTCGACGACCTTGTCGACGGCCTTGATGGTGCCGTCGACGACGGAGCCGGGGGCCATGGGGCACTGGTTGGCGTCGACGCCGTAGGCGGAGAAGCCCTTCTCCGCGGCGGCCTCCATGATGCCGCCGTTCGCTGCGGCACCCACGGCGAAGACCTGGTCGACACCGGTGCCGGCGAAGGCGATCGCCTGCTCCTTGGCGCGGGCCGTGTCGGCGAAGGGGTTGTCGCCGCCGATGACCTGCGGGTTCACGGTGTCGACGTCGGGGTTGACGCTCTTCGCGCCCTCGGCGAAGCCGCCCGAGTACTTCTGCAGCAGCGGGATGTCGAGCGAGATGACCGAGCCGACCTTGTCGGCCTCGGTGAGCAGGCCGGCCTCGACCCCGAGCAGGTAGGAGGGCTCCTGCTCGCGGAAGGTGGCCTGGTAGAGGTTCTCGGGTGCGCCCTCGACGAAGGTGTCGATGAGCAGGAACTTCTGCTGCGGGTTCTGCTCCGCGAGCTCGACGGCCACGTCGCCGAACTGGAAGCCGAGCATCACGACGACCTCGGGGGCCTTCGAGATGGCTGCCTCGACGTTCTGACGGCGCTGCGCGTCGTCCTTGGACTCGTAGGTCTCCTGCGTGCCCTCGAACTGCTCGGCGACGTTCTCGATGCCGGTCTTGCCCGACTTGAGGAACTCGTTCTGGCCGATCGGGTCGCTCGTGATGTAGATGAAGTGCGGGCCTTCGGCGCCACCGCCTGCGGATCCGTTGCCGTTGCCGTTACCGCTGCCGCCCGCGCACGAGGTCAGCAGGAGCGCGGCGGAGGCCGCGCCGGCGATCAGGGCCGCGCGAGCGCGACGCTTGGTGAAGAACATAGTGTTCCTTTCGGGTGTGAAAAAGGGGGCTGGGAATGAGCTTAGGAGCGAAGCGCCTCGAACGGTACATCCGCGAGGGTCTGGCCTGTGCCCGGCATGATCACGCGGCGTTCGGTGACGATCGCGGTGATGAGCTCGTGCGGGGTGACGTCGAAGGCCGGGTTGACGGTGCCGATGCCCTCCGGGGCCGTGCGGGTGCCGCCGAAACCGGTGACCTCGGCGGAGCCGCGATCCTCGATCTCGATCTCAGCGCCGCTCGCCGTCGACATGTCCACCGTCGATTCGGGGGCGACCACGATGAAGGGCACACCGGCGTGCCTGGCGGCGAGGGCCAGCGAGAAGGACCCGATCTTGTTCGCCGAGTCGCCGTTGGCGGCGATGCGATCGGCACCGATGAACACGGCGTCGGCGATGCCGCGGGACAGCAGGAAGGGGCCCGCCGAGTCGATGATGAGGCGGAAGGGGGCTTCCATGCGCTGCAGCTCCCACGCGGTGAGGCGGGCGCCCTGCAGCAGGGGGCGGGTCTCGAGGGGGAAGGCCTCTTCGAGGGAGCCCTGCTCGAGCAGGGTCTGGATCACGCCGAGCGCGGTGCCGCGCTCCACCGTGGCGAGGCTGCCGGTGTTGCAGATCGTCATCACGCGCACGCGGTCCTTGCCGGTGAGCTCGCGCGTCAGGTCGGCGCCTCGCAGGCCCATCGAGATGCACGCCGCGATGTCCTCGTCGCGGATCGTGATGGCCTCGTCGAGGATGGCGGCCGCGCCCTGATCGAGACGCGTGAGCGCCCGGTCGACGCCCCAGGAGAGGTTGACGGCCGTGGGGCGGGCCTCGCGCAGCAGCGCGGCCTGGTGCCGCACCTCGTCGCGATCCAGCTCCTCGTCGCCGTTCGCGGCTTCCACGCTCGCGGCGATGAGTGCGACGCCCATGGCGCCGGCGACCCCGAGCGCAGGAGCGCCCCGCACCGCGAGGCGCTGGATGTCGTCGATCAGCTCGGGCAGTTCGGTGACGCGTCGCACCTCGAGTCGGTGCGGAAGCAGAGTCTGGTCGATGAGTTCGATAGCTCCGTCAACCCAGTCGATCGTGCGCAAGCGATGTCCTTCCCGTTCTTCCCCGACGTCCAAGGATACCGCTCGTGTGCGCTCGCGCGCGTCCGCCGCGGTTAACGTCTCGGTTACACGTCGCGGGGGCTGCACGCCTCCAGGGTGGGTGAGCCTCCGCATCGATCGGAGCTGTGTGGTGAATGTGTGTACACTCGGCGTGCATACTGAGAATTCCTGATTGCCGGGTGCCCATGACTGCCTCTCCTCGCCGTTCGCTCCGCTCCGCCCTGCTGGGGAGCTTCGCGGCCGCTGCTCTCCTGTCCGTAGCGTTCGCACCTCTGCCCGCCCTCGCGCTCGGCGCGGACCCGGCTCAACCGGACCCGGCCCCCGTCTCCGCGGATCAGCCCGTGCCCGCAGGGGCGGAGGAGCCCCTGCCCGAGGAGGGCGCCGGGGGCGGCTCGCTCGGGGAAGGCGGTTCCGCGGTCGACCTGCACGAGGGCGCCGGTGGGGAGCACGATGCCGCGGCCGACGGGGAGGCGCAGCGAGCGACGAGGGGCCGGATGCTCCTCGGAACCACCCGATCGCCGCGGGGGAGAAGCCGCTCGGGGTACCCGTGGGCCCGAGCGAGCCGCTCGTACCCGAGGACGATCCGTTGGATTTCGCGCTCGAGCTGACCCCGGCGTCGGCGCGGCCGGGCGACGCGGTGACGATCGCGTCCGACTGCTGGGAGCTGGACTTCGCCTACCAGGCGCCCGGGGACGCCGGAGACGGCAGACTCGACTTCTCACGGACCCTGCCCGCCATCGGCGACGGCGGGTACGGTGTCACGTTCACGCTCCCGGCCGCCGCTGCGCCCGGGGAGTACCGCGTCGTGAGCTGGTGCCAGAGCGACGACGCCGTGCTCGGGTACGCCGAGACGGAGTTCACCGTGCTCGGAGACCCTCCGGGAGAGGCGCCCAAGCCCATTGCGGACTTCGCCGTCGCGCCCGCGCAGGGCGCCCCAGGGGATTCTCTGCGCTTCAGCGGACAGTGCGTCTTCAACGGAACCCCCGGCGATGCGGTGGCGCTGCTCTGGTCGCATGCGGGCAACGACGTCGTGGCGAGGAGGGTGGCGCTCGGGGAACAGCCGCTCGCCTCTGACGGCACCGGGAGCGGCGCGCTCGCGATTCCCGCCGACGCGCTGCCGGTGAGAGAGGACGAGCACTTCGGCAACGGTGTCGTCTTCCAATGCCTCTCCTCCGGGTGGCGGACCGCTGCCTCCGGCGTCGGGGTCCTCATTGTCGGGTCCGCAGAGGGCCCGGTGAAGCGCCCGACCACCGCGACCCCCGGTGTTGAACGACTCGCCGATACCGGGAACGAGACCTGGGGCGGATGGCTGCCGGGCGTCGGGCTGCTTCTCGCGGGAGGATCCGCCGCGATCGCCGTCGGGGCGCGCAGGCGCGAGGCCTGATCCGGGCTCCCGCGCGTCACCTCGGTTCACAGCTCCGTTACGAAGCGTTCACAGAACCGCGCGCGTGTCGATCAGGGATCCCGCGGAAACGCGGCGTACCGTGTGAATCACCGGGCAGGGTGCCCGGTCGATAGAGGCCGAAGCCGCCTCGCAGCCGCAGGCCTCCATCGCTGAGCCGGGGCGACCGCCCCGGGCCAGAAGGAGCCGTCGTGGCCGAGATCCAGCACCCCGAAACCGCCCCGCTCGCGCAACCCGCCGAGGGTACCGAGACCGGCGCGCGCATCGAGCGCGTCGATGACATCGAATCCATCGATGGCATCGATCAACGCCAGCGCACCTACGTGCTCGACACGTCCGTGCTGCTGAGCGATCCCTCGGCGCTCTTCCGCTTCGCGGAGCACTCCGTGGTGCTGCCGGTCGTGGTGGTGATCGAACTCGAGAAGAAGCGGCACGATCCCGAACTCGGCTACTTCGCCCGCCGGGCGCTGCGCATTCTCGACGAGCTGCGGCAGAAGCACCTGCGCCTCGACTTCCCGGTGCCCGTCGGTGATGCCGGCGGCACCGTGCGGGTCGAGCTCAACCACACGAGCATCGACACGCTGCCCAGCGGCATGCGGCTCGGCGACAACGACACTCGCATCCTCGCGGTCGCGCAGAACCTGGCCGAGGAGGGCCTCGACGTCACCGTCGTCTCGAAGGATCTGCCGATGCGTCTCAAGGCGGCCGCGATCGGCCTGGGCTCGGAGGAATACCGGGCCGAGCTCGCGCACGACGACGCCTACACCGGCACCGCCGCCGTCGACCTCGGAGAGGAGGAGATGAAGCTGCTCTGGGAGGAGGACCGCCTCGACGGCGTCGAGGGGCTGGAGGAGCTCCCGTACGGCACTGGCCTGATCCTCACCTCGCCGCGCGGTTCGGCGCTGGGGCGCGTGGACGGTCCCAGCTCGCTGCACCTCGTGCGCGGAGATCGGGAGGTCTTCGGGCTGACCGGGCGCAGCGCCGAGCAGCGGCTCGCCATCGACCTGCTGCTCGACACGCAGGTCGGGATCATCTCCCTCGGCGGCAGCGCAGGCACCGGCAAGTCGGCGCTCGCGCTCGCGGCGGGTCTCGAGGCCGTGCTCGAGCGGCGGCAGCACCGCAAGATCATGGTGTTCCGCCCCCTGTACGCGGTGGGCGGGCAGGAGCTCGGCTACCTGCCGGGCGATCGCGAGGAGAAGATGGGACCCTGGGCGCAGGCGGTCTTCGACACCCTGGGCTCGATCGTCTCGGAGAACGTGCTCGACGAGGTGATCGCACGCGATCTCATCGAGGTGCTGCCGCTCACCCACATCCGCGGGCGATCGCTGCACGACGCCTTCGTGATCGTGGACGAGGCGCAGTCGCTCGAGCGCGGCGTGCTGCTGACGATGCTGTCGCGCATCGGCCAGAACTCGCGGGTGGTGCTCACGCATGACGTCGCCCAGCGCGACAACCTGCGGGTGGGCCGCTACGACGGCATCGCGGCGGTCATCGAGAAGCTGAAGGGGCACCGCCTGTTCGGCCACGTGACGCTCACGCGCTCCGAGCGCAGCGAGATCGCGGCGCTCGTCACGGAGCTGCTCGACACCCCGTAGGCGGGCGGGCGCCGGCAACGGGCGGGAGCCCACCCGCCGGCAACGCGGAGTCCCGGATGGCTGCTTCCATGTGAATCGAAGCAGCCATCCGGGACTCCGCGTTTTTCCGTGCGCGTGGCGAGACGTTGCCGGTGTGCGGTTCGTCCGCCGGTCATGCGGGGTTCATCTCGCGCTCATCGGAGGGTCGTGGCGGGGCTACCCGCGGCTGGTGGAGTAGTCGAGGCTCTGCCGCACGGGCAGAGCGGATCGCTCTCTACCGAAGGACAGCTATGACCCAGTCATTCCCCGCGGTGCGCATGAGACGGAGCGCGGTGGCGCTCGCCGTCGTCGCTCTGCTCGGAGGCAGCCTCGTCGTACCGACCGCAGCGTTCGCCGAACCCGGAGCCGTCGAGGTGCCCACGGCATCGCTCGTGACGACCGGCACCACCTGGAAGTACCTGGACGACTACACCGACCCCGCAGGCGAGAACGAGAACCGCCAGGTCTGGGCCGCCGCCGACTTCGACGACAGCGGCTGGAAGCAGGCCCCCAGCGCGTTCGGCGTGAAGAACAACGCGCTGGCGCCCGTCGGCCCCTACACGCCGGTGACCAAGCTGGAGCACTACATCGACGGCGTCGCGACCCCGACGATCCCCACCTACTTCTTCCGCACCACCTTCGATATCCCCGAGGGCGTCTCCGAGCAGCTCGCCTCCGCAGCGAGCACCATCGTCTACGACGACGCCGTGCGCGTCTACGTCAACGGCGAGCGGGTGGCCAACTTCCGCGACGGGCGCGTCGACGACGCGAATCCCTCCAACCAGCAGTACGCCGGCGAGAACGGCGGAAACCCCGTCAGCGGCACGTTCTCGATCGACGGAGAGCTGCTGCGCGACGGCGAGAACACCATCGCGGTGGCGCTCTACCAGGATCGCGCCTCCTCGTCGGATGCCTACTTCGATATGACCGAGCTCACCCTCGTCAAGGCGTCCGTGCCGGGCGAAGTGGTCGAGGCGGCCCCGACGCGGGTGATCCTCACACCCACCGAGACGCCCGCGACCTCGCAGTCGTTCTCGTGGCTCGCCGGCGACGTGTCCCACGGGATCGGCCAGGTCGAGATCGTCCCCGCAGCGGGTGGCGACACCCGCGCGGTCGACGCCTACGAGACCGGACGCGTGAACGGCAACCAGACCCCGCACTTCTCGGCGACCGTCGACGGACTCGCCCCCGCTACCGCGTACCGCTACCGCGTCGGCCTGCCCGGCAGCTGGAGCGAGTGGTACGAGTTCACCACGGCGGATCCCGCGGCCACCGATTTCCAGTTCGTCTACTACGGTGATGCGCAGATCGGCCTCGACACCACCTGGCCCGAGGTCGTACGCCAAGCCGAGGAGCGCGCCACGCGCTCGATCGGATCCGTGCACGCGGGCGATCTGATCGACACCGGCAGCAACGACACGCAGTGGCGCAACTGGTTCAAGGGCATGGAGAAGTCGGCCACCAGCACCAACGTGATGGCGGCCCCGGGCAACCACGAGTACTCGGGCGACAAGCTGCTCGCGTCGTGGAAGGCCCACTTCGAGTACCCGCTCAACCAGCCGAGCACCGAGACCATCGGCGAGCTGGCGGCGCTCGCCCAGGGCGACAGCGACGCGGCGAAGCAGTACGCCGCCTACTTCGCGCACTGGGCCGAGTTCGCGGCCGAGACCGTGTACTTCACGGACTACCAGGGCGTGCGCTTCATCACGCTGAACGCCACCCGCGACACCGAGTTCCTCAGGCCCAGCAGCCTGCCGTCCTGCTCGGGTGCCGAGTGCCCCTCGGGCAAGGTCGCCGCCCTGTGGACCGAGTACCAGGCCGCCTGGCTCGACTACGTGCTGAAGAACAGCGCCTCGAAGTGGAATGTCGTCACCTTCCACCAGCCCGTCTACTCCACGTCCTCGGGTCGCAATGAGCCTGTGCTGCGCGAGTACTGGGTGCCCGTGTTCGAGGAGAACAACATCGACCTCGTGCTCATGGGGCACGATCACACCTACGCCCGCGGCTACAAGAACACCACCAGCACCGACACCGAGGGCATGACCACCGGTCCGGTGTACGCTGTCTCCAACTCGGGCGCCAAGCACTACGACCTCGAGACCGAGGCGAAGAACGTCTGGACCAACAACGGCGCGACCCAGGTGCTGCGCGGCGAGAAGGTCACCACCTACCAGGTGATCGACGTCAGCGCCGACCAGCTGGTCTACCGCTCCTACGTCGCCGAGAACGCGAGCGGCGCGAAGACCTACGCCTACGTCGACGGTGCCTACGTCGAGCGGCCCGCCAAGAACGTGGGCGATCTCTACGACGAGGTCATCGTCACGAAGTACTCCGATGGCAAGAAGTGGGTGACCGAGCCCGGTGTCGAGATTCCCGCGGGACCGGCGGATCCCGTCGACCCGGTGGATCCGGTCGATCCGAAGCCGACGGACCCGGATCCGAAGGTGTCGTTCACGGATGTGCAGAAGGGCGACAAGTTCTCCAAGGAGATCGCGTGGATGGCCGCCGAGGGTATCTCGACGGGCGTGAAGCAGGCGAACGGCACCTACCAGTACCAGCCGAAGAACCGGGTGACCCGCGAGGCGATGGCCGCATTCCTCTACCGGCTGAGCGCGCCGAAGGATTTCAAGGCCCCGGCGACCTCGCCGTTCGCCGACGTGCAGCCGGGCGACAAGTTCTACAAGGAGATCGCATGGATGCACCAGGAGGGCGTCTCCACCGGGACCAGACAGGCCTCGGGCAAGCCGCAGTTCCAGCCGAAGTCGGGTATCACCCGTGAAGCTATGGCGGCATTCATGTACCGTCTTGATGCGACGAAGAAGCCTGCGGTTCCTGCGGTGTCGCCGTTTGCGGATGTGCGGAAGGGCGACAAGTTCTACAAGGAGATCGCCTGGATGTCGCAGAGCGGCCTGTCGACGGGGATCAAGCAGTCGTCGGGCAAGCCGGCCTATGCGGCGAAGTCGAATGTGACTCGTGAGGCGATGGCGGCGTTCCTGTACCGCGCCGAGAGCTGAGCGACCCGTCCTCGCCGGTTGAGCGAGCGCAGCGAGTGAACCCCGGAGCTAGAAGGTTCCTCGGTTTCGACTCGCCTGCGGCTCGCTCAACCGGCGGCTTGCGTCCGCCGGTTGAGCGAGGAGCGCAGCGACGAGTCGAAACCCGACGGGCCGGGTTTCGACTCGCTGCGCTCGCTCAACCGGCGGGCTCCGCTCAACCGGCGGGTGTCCGGGTTTCGACGCCGTGGCACACACGAAAAAAGGGGGTTCGGGATCGCATGATCCCGAACCCCCTTTTCGCGTGCCGCGCAGCCTCCGGAAAGCGACTGCGGCTCCGCCGTCGAGGCTACTTGGCGACGCCCGGGTGGGTCATCGACAGCAGGTCGAGAGCCTGATCGAGGTCGGCCTCGGTCACCTCGCCGCGCTCCACGTAGCCGAGATCCACGACGGCCTCGCGCACGGTGATGCCCTTGGCGACCGAGTGCTTGGCGATCTTCGCGGCCGCCTCGTAGCCGATGAGGCGGTTGAGGGGGGTGACGGTCGAGGGGCTCATGCCGGCCAGCGCAGCGGCGCGGTCGAGGTTCGCCTCGAGGCCGGCGACGGTCTTGTCGGCGAGCACGACGGACGCGTTGGCGAGCAGGCGGATCGATTCGAGCAGCGCGGTGCCCATGACGGGGATCTGCACGTTGAGCTCGAACGAACCCGAGGCGCCGGCCCAGGCGATGGTCGCGTCGTTGCCGATCACACGGGCGCAGACCATGAGCACGGCCTCCGGCACGACGGGGTTGACCTTGCCCGGCATGATCGACGAGCCCGGCTGCAGGTCGGGGATGTGCAGCTCGGCGAGACCCGTGTTGGGGCCCGAGCCCATCCAGCGGATGTCGTTGTTGATCTTGGTCAGCGAGACCGCGATGGTGCGCAGCGCGCCCGACGCCTCCACCAGGCCGTCGCGGTTGGCCTGCGCCTCGAAGTGGTTGCGGGCCTCGGTGATGGGCAGGCCGCTCGATGCCGCGATCTCCGCGATGACCTTCTCGGGGAAGCCGAGCGGGGTGTTGATGCCCGTGCCGACGGCGGTGCCGCCCTGGGGCACCTCGGCGACGCGGGGGAGTGCCGCCTCGACGCGCTCGATACCGTAGCGGATCTGCGCGGCGAAGCCGCCGAACTCCTGGCCGAGGGTGACGGGGGTCGCGTCCATGAGGTGCGTGCGGCCCGACTTGACGGCGGTCTTCCACAGCTCGGCCTTCGCCTCGAACGCCTCGGCGAGGTGCTCGAGCGCGGGTTTCAGCTGCTCGATGAGCGCGCCGGTGACGGCGATGTGCACCGAGGTGGGGAACACGTCGTTCGACGACTGCGAGGCGTTGACGTGGTCGTTCGGGTGCACGGGGGCCCCGAGGTGCTTCGTGGCGAGAGTGGCGAGCACCTCGTTCGTGTTCATGTTCGAAGAGGTACCGGAACCGGTCTGGTAGGTGTCGACCGGGAACTGATCGTGGTGCGCACCGGCGATGATCTCGTCGGCCGCCGCGACGATGGCATCGGCGATGGGGGCGTCGAGGATCCCGAGCTCCTTGTTCGCGATCGCTGCGGCGCGCTTGATGCGCGCGAGCGCCACGATCTGCGCGGGCTCGAGGCCCGTCCCCGAGATGGGGAAGTTCTCGACGGCGCGCTGGGTCTGGGCGGCGTAGAGGGCGTTCTTGGGGACGCGAACCTCTCCCATGGTGTCGTGCTCGATGCGGTACTCGATGTCTTCGCTCACGGTGCTTGTGCTTCCTTTGCTGGTGGGGGCGCCCCCTGAGCCTGTCGAAGGGGGCTGGGATCGGTGTCGGACCCTTCGACAGGCTCAGGGGCCGAGATCTGGAACGTGCGTCAGTCGAGCGGCGCGAGCTCGAGCTCGACGGGGCCGACCACCGTGTAGGGCACGGCCCGTCCTTCGGTGAGCCGGTACTGGCAGCCGACCACCGCGAGCCTGCCCGCGTCGACGGCGTCGCTGATCACGCGCGAGGTGCGCAGCAGCTCGTTGACCGTGGACGCGAGGTGGATGCGGCCCACGGCGTTCGCATCGATTCTGGCGGCGTCGGCATAGGGCGTGTCGGTGTTGTCGCGCAGCCAGAGCTGCTGCACGGCAGGCTGGATGGGAGCGAGGGTGTGCCGCACGGACGCGGTGGTCTCGGACGGGGTGCGGCTCGACTGATCGATGGCAGCGGCGACCGCACCGCAGGAGTCGTGCGCGAGCACCACGATGAGTGCGGAGCCCAGGGCCGTGACGGCGTACTCCATCGAGGCCGTGATCGATTCGGCGACCACGTGCCCCATGTTGCGGGCGATGAAGAGATCCCCGAGCCCGCAGTCGAAGATGATCTCCGCGGCGAGGCGCGAATCCGAGCATCCGAACAGCGCGACGTCGGGCGTCTGGGAATTGATGAGCTCGGATCGTCGCTCGACGTCCTGATTGGGGTGAGCCGACGTGCCCGAGACGAATCGTTCGTTGCCGGCGGCGAAAGCGTTCCAGGCCTGCTGCGGAGTGACGCGGGGCGCGGTCATCACTGCTCCTTCGATGCGGTGAGCGAGTCGGCGACCTCCGTCGCCAGCACGCGGAGGGTTGCCGGGGTGTCTGTTCCGTAGACGAGGATCGTGTCGTTCTCCCACTCGCCCTGCAGTCCGAAGATCATATTGCTCCGCTCGGGGTCGCGATCGGGGTGGTCGTAGACGACCCAGTCGATGCCGCCCAGCTGCTCGGCGCCGGTGGGCCGCTGCTGCTCGAGCTGCTGGGAGATCCAGGCGTCGCCGACGGGGGAGCCGTCCGCGGTGAAGGCCTGAGCGACCGCCGCGTAGGACTCGTAGCCGGTGGCCTCGTCGACCGTCGTGTAGTTGATCTGCCACCAGGTGACGCCGCCGCTCTGACGCAGACCCGCCCACTTGGCCTTCCAGCTCTCGGGCACCTCGGGAGCCGCGAGGTCGCGCCCCGCGCTCGGAGCGGCCTCGGCGGCGAGCTGCTGCGCGTCGACGGAGTGCTCCGCGAAGCCGCCCGTGCCGCGCGGCACCACGAGGAAGATCACGAGCACGAGCCCGAGACTCACGAGCAGCGAGAAGACGAGATTGTTGACGGTCTTGCGCTGACGGTACATCCGGCTGTCGTGCGCCTTGCGAGCTGCGGTCTCAGCCGCGGTCTCGGGCCGCCCCAGCTCCGCGACGACGGCCGGTGGCTTCTGCTTCTTCGCCATGGTCTACGCGTCGGCTCCGCTCTCGGTCGACGGATCGCCCGCGCCCTGACGCGCCGCCTCCAGGCGCTGCCTGGCTCCGATCAGCCACTCCTCGCAGCGGGCCGCGAGCGCCTCGCCCCGCTCCCAGAGCTGCAGCGACTCCTCGAGCGTGGTGCCGCCCTGCTCGAGCCGGCTCACCACCTGCACGAGCTCGTCGCGCGCCTCCTCATAGCTCAGCGCGGTGACGTCTGCTGGTGTCTCGGCACTCATGCGCCCCAGTCTACCCGGCGACGCTGCGGAGTTCCCCGCGGCGGCGATGCCGCCGGTGGTCCAGCGCTGCGCACGCCGTGCTGTCTACGCCGCTCCGTTCGAGGTCGCGGCGATCCGGCCCCGGCGTGAGCCCTTGTCTCAGCCGGAGGTGCTCGCTCTGATGATCAGCTCCGGCGCCAGCTGCTCGCTCTCGGGACTCGCGCCGCCCAGGAGCTGGAACAGGAGTTGGAAGCCCCGCCTGCCCATCTCGTGCATGGGGGAGCGGATGCTGGTGAGGTTCACCCCGGCTCCGAGCGGGGTGTCGTTGTAGCCGCACAGCGCCACATCGTCGGGCACCCGGAGGCCCCGCGCCTGTAGCGCCCCGAGCGCTCCGATCGCCGCGAAGTCGTTGGTGGCGAAGACGGCCTCGGGAGCCGAGTCCTCCAGGAGCTTCTCGGCGGTGTCGCGGCCGGCGCCCGTGTCGAAACCGCCGTGGGCCACGCGGATCGCGTCCGGTGCGATCCCGTGATCGCGCAATGCCTGGACGAACCCCTCGGTGCGGTCCAGCGACGTCGACGTGCCCTGCTTGCCCGCGATCACCCCGAAACTGCGGCGCCCGGATGCGAGCAGGTGCTCCGCCATCAGGCGGCCACCGGCGCGGTCGTCGCACGTGACCGAGATATGCCCGGGTAGGCGTCGGCTGACGAGCAGATGAGGAAAGCCCCGATCGGCGAGTTCGTCGAAGAGCTCGCGCTGGTCGAATCGGGCGTCTCCGAAGATGAGGCCGTCCACCCGCTGTTCGAGCAATCGTTCGGTCTTGGTGCGCCGGGCATCCGCATCGTCGAGGGAGTTCGAGACCATCGTGAGGTAGCCGAGTTCGTCCGCGGCTTCGTCGATGCCCTCGTAGATCGTGGCCAGGACGAAATCCTGGAGGCGGGGCACGATGACGCCGACCAGATTCGACCGCGCGGTGCGCAGGGACGCGGCATGGGGGTTGCGCCGGTAGCCGAGACGGTCGGCGAGCGCGACAATGCGCGTCGCGGTCTCGGGGGAGGCCCACCCTCCTGCGGGATCCTTCAGCACGCGCGAGACCGTCGACGGGTTCAAGCCGAGCTCCTGGGCGAGAGCCTTCAACGTGACGGGCCGATGAGCGGACACAGCGGGAGCCTCGTTCTGTGGTGGGGCGGTGGTCTCTGAATGATAGCGGCTCGGACTCCGCCGCCCGGGTCAGGCATGCCGGGCCTCGATCCGTCGGCCCCCGGGCGCGGCGCGCCTGACCCGGTGCCGTGCACCGGCCGCTGGTCATCCGATCGTATCCGACGCATTCGGGGAGGCCGGGCAAGCGCGGAATCGCACGACGAATTTAAGCAATCGTTTGCGGCAATCGTTTGTGTCGTGCACAATACATATCGAAAGGTTCGACCGGATCACTCAAAGGAGCGTCATTCGTGGCCAAGATCGTAGTCCTGGGGACAGGCGGCACCATCGCCTCGCGAGAGCGAGGCGGCGCCGGCGCGACCGCCACCCTCTCCATCGCGGATATCGCCTCCACGCTGGACATCGGGACCGACGTTCGGGACGTCATGACGATCGGCAGCTACCGCCTCACACTCGGACAGATGCGGACCATTGCGACGGCTGCGATCTCCGCGGCCGCGGAGGACGACGTCGCCGGCGTCGTGGTGACGCACGGGACCGACACCATCGAGGAGACCGCCTATCTCGCCGCGCTCTCCCACCGGGGTGCGGCCCCGATCGTGTTCACGGGAGCGCAGTTCGCCGCCGACCAGCCCTCGCCCGACGGGCACCGGAACCTCCGGGACGCGGTCGAGTTCGCGCGCAGCCCCCTGCTCCGAGGCGCTGGGGTCGGAATCGCCTTCGGGGGAGAACTGCACTCCGCGCGCGGGACGCGGAAGATGCACAGCACGCACCCCCAGCCCTTCCGGGGCGGCGTGCTGCTGGCACGCCGCAGCGGCGACGGCGTCTCCCTGCACGCGAGCGCACGGCCGGAACCGATCGTGCTGCAACCCGACGAGCGGCTCGACCTCGTCGTCGTGGACATGGTGATGAGCTATCCGGGAGCGGACACGATGCTCTTCGCCGCGGCGGCGGCGCGTGCCGACGCCGTGGTGCTCGTCGGCACCGGCGCAGGCAACGCCGGCCCCGGCTTCGCCGAGAGCGTGGCCGAGGCCACCGCGAGCGGCACGCCGGTGATCCTGGCAAGTCGCACCTTCGACGGGCCGGTCACTCCGATCTACGGCAACGGCGGCGGCGTCGACCTCGTACGCGCGGGTGCGATCTCCGCGGGGGAGCTCAGCCCCCCGCAGGCCCGGATCCTCGCGGCGGTCCTGCTCGCGACGGATCCCGGACCAGATCGGAGCCCGTTCCCCGAACGGTTCGCCCGCCACGCCTCGTAGAGCGCCCCGGCTGCGCGAAGCGCGGATCCTCATTCCACCCGAACACGAATACCCACCTCAGTGAGACAAAGGAGTACTGCAATGTCGAAGAAGATCATGGTGTCCATCGGTATCGACGTCGATGCTGTCGGCGGCTGGCTCGGCTCGTATGGCGGACAGGACTCGCCCGGAGACATCTCTCGGGGTCTGTTCGCGGGAGAAGTCGGGGTGCCCCGTCTCCTGAAGCTGGCACAGGACCGGCAGATCCCAGTCACCTGGTTCTGGCCGGGCCACTCGATCGAGACGTTCCCGGCGCAGTTCGAGGCCACCGTCGCAGCCGGTCACGAGGTCGGCGTGCACGGATACAGCCACGAGAACCCGATCGCGATGACGCGCGAGCAGGAGACCGAGGTGCTCGACTACTGCATTGAACTCTTCGAGACCCGCACTGGGAAGCGCCCCGTGGGCTACGTCGCACCCTGGTGGGAGTTCTCCAAGGTGACCAACGAGATCCTCCTCGAGCGCGGATTCCTCTACGACCACTCCCTGATGCACAACGACCACACCCCCTACTACGTGCGCGTCGGTGACAGCTGGACCAAGATCGACTACGAGGCGGATTCCGCGAAGGAGTGGATGAAGCCGTTGGAGCGCGGCGAGGAGACAGACCTCATCGAGATCCCCGCGAGCTGGTACCTCGATGACCTGCCCCCGATGATGTTCATCAAGGGGAGCGCCAACAGTCACGGGTTCGTGAACCCGCGCGACGTCGAAACGCTCTGGCGGGACCAGTTCGACTGGGTTTACCGCGAGATGGACTACGCGGTCTTCCCGCTCACCATCCACCCCGACGTGAGCGGACGCCCGCAGACCCTGCTCATGCTCGAGCGGCTGATCGACCACATGTCGGCGCACGACGGCGTGGAATTCATGTTCATGGAGGACGTGGCCCGCGATTTCGCGGCCCGATTCCCCCGCCCCTGACCCCCGACCCCCGAAAGGAACACCGACCATGACTACGACGTCAAGCAGTTCCCCGACGAGAGCCGCCTCGGACGGCCGCGTCGAACCCTGGAACGTGCCCATCACGAAGGCGACGATCACGAAGGTATCGATCGTCTGCTTCATCGCGTGGGTCGCCTCCGTCTACGACTACACCCTGTTCGGCACGCTGCTGCCGGTCATCGCCGAGGACTTCGGCTGGTCGACCGCGGAGATGGCGGCGGTCAACACTTATGCGACGATCGGCGTGTTCGTCGTGTCGCTGTTCATCGGTGCGATCCTCGACCGTCTCGGACGCAAGCGCGGCCTGATCCTGCTCATGCTCGGCGGCGCCGTGGCATCCGGCCTCACCGGGCTCGCGGCCGGCGCCGCGAGCATGATCATCATCCGCGCCTTCTCGGGCTTCTCGATGTCGGAGGAGGTCGTCAACGCCGTCTACCTCAACGAGATCTACAGGAAGGTCAAGAACCGCGGTCTCATGTACGCGCTCGTGCAGGGCGGCTGGCCCGTGGGCGCCCTCGTAGCAGCAGGGCTCTCGGCACTCCTGCTGCCGGTGATCGGTTGGCGCTGGAGCTTCGTCGTCGCCGCGCTGCTGTCGCTCGTCGTCGTGTTCCTGGCTTCGCGCCTGCCGGAGTCGCCCACCTTCGCCGCGATCAAGGAGGTGCGCCGCCGTCGCGAGGCCGGCGACCTCGAGGGCGCGAAGGCCCTGGCGGCGGAGCATGAGCTCGAGGAGTCCGCCGGCCACCGGGGCGGCCTCCGAGAGGTGTTCCGGCCCGGGCTGCGCCTGCACACGATCGCGCTCGCGCTCGCGTGGCTGACCAACTGGGTCAGCATCCAGATCTTCTCGGTGCTCGGCACCACCGTGCTCGTCGAAGCGAAGGGCATCTCCTTCGACAACGCGCTCATCGTGCTGGTGCTCGCGAACGGCGTGGGGTTCGTGGGATACGTCTTCCACGGGTGGATCGGCGACAAGATCGGTCGCCGTCTGACCGTGATCCTCGGTTGGAGCATCGGCGGCGTCGTCAGCCTGCTGATGCTGACCGGGCCAGGAGAAGCCTGGTTCATCTATCCTATGTACGCCTTGACGCTGTTCTTCCTCACCGGGCCTTACGCCGCACTGCTCTACTACATGGGCGAGTCGTTCCCGGCTCACGTGCGGGGTATGGGCACCAACGTGGCGCACGTCATGGCGCCCGTCGGCGGCATCGTCGGTTCGGCCCTGCTCGCCGTGATGCTGAGCGCCGGCGTGACCGTGGGTGTTGCGGCAGCACTCACCGGGTCGCTGTTCATGCTGCTCTCGGGCATCGCGATGATCTTCACCCGCAAGGTCGCCGACAAGGCGGGTGCGGGCTCATGAGGACACGTGACGACGGACTGGCGGGGAGAGTCGCGGTCATCACCGGCGGCGCGAGCGGGATCGGCCAGGCACTTGCAGCGGCATACGCGAGAGCCGGCGCAGACAGCGTGATCGGGGTGTTACCGGGGGACCCGTACGGTGCCGACGAGACGATTGCGCTCGTCGAGGCGGAGGGCGGCAGATGCGTCGCCGTCGAGATGGACGTGCGCAGCACTGAGGGGAACGAGACGCTCGCGCAGGCCGCGATCGACGAGTTCGGACGCCTCGACGTCGCCGTGGCCGCAGCGGGCATTCTTCGTCGCCAGTCGCTCGGCGAGATGACCGACGAAGCCTGGGATGACATGCTGCAGGTAGACCTGGCCGGTGTGCTCCGCACGTTCCGCAGCTGCGCCGCCCGCATGACCAGTGCAGGTGCCATGGTAGCGACCTCCTCGATCGCCGGTGGTGTCTACGGATGGGAGGAGCACAGCCACTACGCGGCTGCGAAGTCGGGTCTGCTGGGATTGTGCCGATCGCTTGCCGTCGAGCTGGCTCCGCGCAGGATCCGTGTGAACGCAGTGATCCCAGGGCTCATCGAGAGCCCGCAGTCGCTCGACGGTCGTAACTCGCTGGGTAAGGAGGGGCTCGAGGCAGCGGGGCGGATCATCCCTTGGGGGCGGGTCGGCAACGTCGACGAGGCCGCACGCGTGATCCGCTTCTTGACCTCGGACGACTCCGCATACGTCACCGGTCAGCAGATCATCGTCGACGGCGGCCTGACGGTGCGGTGGCCGAGTTGACCGGGATCGGGCGGCCGAGTAGCCGGACGAATCGTCGAACAGACAGCACGGAGGAACAGGACATGAAGCAGCTCGCAGGCAAGATCGCAGTCGTCTACGGAGCGGGAAGCGGGATCGGGGCGGCGATTGCCGAGCTGTTCCACGAGGAGGGCGCCACCGTCGCACTCGTGGGGCGCACCGAGAGCAGTCTCGAGGCGACGAGGCGGGCCTGCGCGGACGGCGCGCCGGTGAGCACGCACGTGGCCGACGTGGCCGACGCGGCAGCCGTCGAGACGGTGACGAATGGGATCGCGTTCGAGCACGGCGGTATCGACATCGTCGTCAACAGCGCCGGGATTCTGGACGAGACCCCGGTGATCGAAATGACGCCCGAGGTCTGGGACCGGACGATTGCGGTGGACCTGACCGGCTCGTTCAACACCGCGCGCTACGCCGTGCCGCACCTGATTGCACGCGGGGGAGGTCGGATCATCAACGTCGGCTCCCAGCTCGGCATCAAGGGAGGAACCGGGCTGGCCCATTACGTCTCCGCCAAGGCGGGAGTGATCGGTCTCGGAAAGGCCTTGGCGCTCGAGCTCGCGCCCCATGGAATCCTGGTGAACACCATCGCTCCCGGGCCGATCGAGACGCCGCTGATCGGCGGACTCTCCGACGAGTGGAAGCGCAGGAAGCGCGACGAACTGCCGATCGGGCGCTTCGGCACCCCCGAGGAAGTCGCGCCGACGGCGTTGCTGCTCGCCTCATCGCCGGGCGGCGACCTGTATACCGGGCAGACGCTCGGCCCGAACAGCGGCGACGTCATGCCGTGACCGGCGGTGGGGTCGACCGATTCGGGGCGGCCCCACCGTCCGTGGAAAAGGAGTGAGAGATGTGCGGAGCATGTCCCGGCGGCGCGTCGCTGAGCGAGGCGACGGTGTTCCTCGGAGTACGGGGTGCGACGGCGCGGGCCGGCCGTCTGCTGCAGAGCCTCACGGGCGACCGCATCCAAGTCGCCGTATTCGGGGACGGCTGGTCGGTGAGGCTTCCGACCGGTGGGCTGACGGTCGCGAACTCGTTCGAGGAGGTCGTGGAGCGCTGCGGTCCCTACATTGATCTCAGGGCCCTCGCTCGGCTGCGCCAGTGGTGTCCGGCAGATGAGGTGGCGGACTTGGTCGTCGGAGCCGCAGCTGCGGCGCTATCCCGAACCCGGGGCGAGACCCGAGCGCACTCTCCGGCAGCCCCGGTCTGACGCCCGACTACGCCGCTCCGTTCGAGGTCGCGGCGATCCGGCCCCCTGCGAGGGCGACGCGGATCGCTGTGCCTTCGGGGGCGTCCGACGGATCGCGCAGCACAGCGCCGTCCGCCAGCTGCGCGATCGCGTAGCCGCGCTCGAGCGTGGCCCTGGGCGACAGCGCGGCGAGGCGGGCGCGGGTCTCGGCGAGGGAGCGGGTGCGATCCTCGATCGCCCGATCCGCGAGTTCCGTGCCGCGCGCGATCCAGCGCACCAGTTCTTCCGCGCGCTCGTCCACGATGCGCTCGGGCATCGCGATCGCGGGGCGTCCGCGCAGCTGCGCGATGCGGTCGGTCTCGTGTGCGAGCAGCTGGCCCAGGCGTCCGCTCATGCGGGCCCGCGCCTGATCGATGCCCGCCAGTTCCTCGCCCACGTCGGGCACCACGCGCTTGGCGGCGTCGGTGGGCGTCGACGCGCGCAGATCCGCCACCTCGTCGAGCAGCGGACGATCCGCCTCGTGCCCGATCGCGCTCACCAGCGGGGTCGTCGCGCTCGCCGCCGCACGCACCACGCGCTCGTCGCTGAACGGCAGCAGGTTCTGGAAGTCGCCGCCGCCGCGCGCCACGACGATCACCTCGACCTCGGGGTCGCGATCCAGCGCCTCGATGCCTGCGGCCACCTCGGCCGCAGCGCGGTCGCCCTGCACCGCCGCGTAGTGGATCTTGAACCGCACCCCCGGCCAGCGCAGGGTGGCGTTGCGGATCACATCCTTCTCGGCGTCGGAGTCGCGGCCGGTGACGAGCCCGATGAGGCCGGGCAGGAAGGGGAGGGCGCGCTTGCGGCTGGGGTCGAACAGGCCCTCCGCCTGGAGCTGGCGCCGCAGCCGCTCCAGCCGCTCCAGCAGCTCGCCGAGGCCGACGTGCGAGAGCTCGAACACCTGCACGGTGAGCGATCCGCCCTTCACCCAGAAGTTCGGCTTGACCAGCGCGATCACGCGGTCGCCCTGCGCGAAGTCGCTCGTGAGGCGCTGCGCCACCGAGCGCCACACGGTGAAGCTCACCGTCGCGTCCTGTCCCAGGTCCTTGAGCTTGCCGTAGACGTGGCCGCCGCGCAGCTGCCACTGGGTGATCTCGCCCTCGATCCAGACCTGCCCCAGGCGGTCGATCCAGGCGGCGATCTTCTCGCTCATCAGGCCGACGGGCCAGGGCGCCTCGCGCGTCGCGGGGGTGGTGGATCCTGCCTCTGCCATGCACCCCACCCTATCTGCGGCCACCGACCCCGCCGCTCTTCGCTTGATCCGGGCGACGCGCCTGGGCGCTCGGCGCGGGCACGGCGGCCATTCGTGTCATTCGCGCGTCAGTAGTTGCTGCCTCGCGGCGGGCGGTTTCAGGGGGCTAGC
>NZ_JHEI01000134.1 GCF_001273835.1 Leucobacter celer subsp. astrifaciens
CCCCGCCACGCTCGCCCTGCTCTACGAGGCCCCTCGCGGTACCGCCGAGGACGTGGACCGAGCCGTCGCAGCGGCGCGAAGCGCATTCGAGTCCCCCGCATGGGCCGGCCTGACCCCCACCAGGCGAGGCCACCTGCTGCGCCGCCTGGGAGACCTCATCGGTGAGAACGCCGACGAACTGGCCATGCTCGAGAGCGTCGACAACGGCAAGCTGCTGCGCGAGATGCGCGGGCAGATGCGCACCCTTCCCGAGTACTACTACTATTACGCCGGCCTCGCCGACAAGGTCCAGGGCTCTCAGATCCCCGCCACCACGCTCGAGATCCTCAACTACACCCAGCGCGAGCCCCTCGGCGTCGTCGGCATCATCACCCCCTGGAACTCGCCGCTCACACTCACCACCTCGAAGCTCGCCCCCGCGCTCGCCGCGGGCAATACGGTGGTGATCAAGCCGAGCGAGTACACCTCTCGCACCGTCCTCCGCCTCGCCGAGCTCGCATTCGAGGCGGGCTTCCCCGCCGGCGTCATCAACGTCGTGACCGGCCTCGGCGCCGAGGCCGGCGCCCCGCTCGTGAGCCATCCCGCGCTGGCGAAGATCTCGTTCACCGGTTCGACGGCCACGGGATCCCGCATCGCCTCTGAAGCCGCGTCGCGCTTCATCGGCTGCACCCTCGAACTCGGCGGCAAGAGCCCGAACATCGTGTTCGAAGACGCCGACGTCGCGAACGCCGCCATGGGCGTGGTCGCGGGCATCTACGCAGCGGGCGGGCAGACCTGCATCGCCGGCAGCCGAGTCTTCGCCCACAAGTCGGTGTACGACGAGCTGCTCGAGCGCGTCACGGAGCGCGCTCGTTCGATCAGGGTCGGCGATCCGCTCGCGCAGGAGACGGAGCTCGGCCCACTCGCGTTCTCCGGCCAGCTGGACAAGGTCGACTCGTACGTGCAGCTCGGAGCGTCGGAGGGGGCTACGGTCCACGCCGGCGGCGGCCGGCCCGAGGGGCTCGAACTGCCCGGGTACTTCTACGCACCCACCGTGCTGACCGATGTCACCAATGACATGCGGGTGGTGCGCGAGGAGATCTTCGGTCCGGTCGCAGCGATCATGCCGTTCGAGCGCGAAGACGAACTGGTCGCGCTCGCCAACGACACCGAGTACGGTCTCGCAGCAGGCGTCTGGACGCAGAACCTGGCACGCGCTCACCGGCTCGCCCGCCGCATCGACGCCGGCACCATCTGGGTGAACACCTACCGTGCGATGTCGCCCATGTCGCCCCGGCAGGGCTTCAAGAACTCCGGCGTCGGTATCGAGCACGGCATCGAGTCGATGTACGAGTACACGCGTCTCAAGAGCGTGTGGATCAACACCGATGAGGGCCCCGTCGCCGACCCGTTCGTGATGCGGGGCTGATCGAGATGCCCCTGATCGACATCTCCATCGCCCGCGGCCGCACTCCGGAGCAGCTGCGCGCTCTCATCGGCGCGGTGCACCGGGCCGCGGAACGCACCGTCGACGCCGCCCCCGAAAATATCACCGTGCTCGTGCGCGAAGTCGAGCACGAGCACTGGTCCCGCACCAATCAGACGATCGCCGAGCGCCTTGCCGGGCCGCAGCGATAACCACCCACGGACACCTAGGAGCAGCACATGCGTTTCTCACTCTTCATCCACATGGAGCGTTACGACGGTTCGGTCTCCGAGCAGCAGCACTGGAGCGACCTCGTCGAGCTGACCCTGCTCGCGGAGGCAGGCGGGTTCAGCACGGTGTGGATCGGCGAGCACCACTCCATGGAGTACACCGCCTCACCCAACCCGATCCCGCAGCTCGCGTACCTCGCCGCCCGCACCTCGAAAATCCGTCTCGGCGCCGGTACCATCATCGCGCCGTTCTGGAACCCGATCCGCACGGCCGGCGAGATCGCACTGCTCGACGTGATCAGCGGCGGTCGGGCCGAGCTCGGCGTCGCCCGGGGCGCCTATCAGTTCGAGTTCGACCGCCTGGCCGGCGGCATGCCCGCCACCGACGGCGGTAAGGCCATGAACGAGATCGTCGCCACGGTGAACCATCTCTGGGACGGCGACTTCGCATACGACGGCGAGGTCTTCTCCTTCCCGACCTCGACCAGCGTGCCGAAGCCGGTGCAGAAGAACCCGCCTGTGTGGGTCGCGGCTCGCAGCCCCGAGTCGCACGACTTCGCAGTCGCGAACGGCGCCAACGTCATGGTGACCCCGCTCATGAAGGGCGACGAAGAAGTCGAGGATCTCGTGAACAAGTACGAGACCGCGATCGCCAACCATCCCGAGGTGGCCGAACGCCCCGACATCATGGTGCTGCGCCACACCTACGTGCACTCGCCCGACGAGCCCGAGGCCTGGAAGATCGGTGCGGCCGGCATCAACAAGTTCTACCGCACCTTCGGTGCCTGGTTCGGCAACAAGAAGACCCCTGTCAACGGCTTCCTCGATCCGACCCCGGAGGAGGTCTTCGCCGACAAGCCCGAGTTCTCCCTCGATTCGCTGCACCGCACCGCGATGATCGGCACCCCCGAGGAAGTCGTCGAGCGGCTGCGCCGCTACGAGGCGCTCGGCGTCACGGAGTACAGCCTCTGGAACGACAACTCGCTGAGCCACGAGGAGAAGAAGCGGTCCCTCGAGCTCTTCATCGAGCAGGTCATTCCGGCCTTCCGATAGGCGGGGCGGGCGCACCGGGATCCCGATCCCCTGCTGGACTCGAGAGTCGCCATAGGCAAGGGAAACGGGGCCGGAACCGCGGAAGCTCCCGCGAGATCCCTCCCTCAGCGGGCGACTTGATGCGGGAAGGCCCGACGTAACAGAGCGGCACATGCGAGCGCCGCGAGATTCGCAGGAGTAGGATGGACAGCATGTTCCGGGGTCGGTGAGAATCCGAACCGGCGGTATAGCCCGCGAACCTCGCACCTGCGAGGCCGAACCGGTGAGACTCCGGTGCCGACAGTGATGGCCGCGACGAGAGTCGCGGTCGAGTCTGGATGAGAGGAACAGTGGGTTTCCGCGCACGCGGAGACCCGTTGTAGCACCCCGGTTGCAGCACGGAAGAACGGCGAAACGGGATGCTCGAGCAGGCGTACATCGAAGACGCGATGCGTCGAGCGCTGCTCATCTCGCGCCGGGGCCCCACGGATGATCCGAACCCGCAGGTCGGCTGCGTGCTGCTCGATCCCGAGGGACGCATCGTCGCCGAGGGGTGGCATCGGGGGTCTGGCACCCCGCACGCCGAGATCGACGCGCTGGCGCAGCTACCGGACGCGTGGCGATCCCGAGCCGGCGAGCTCACCGCCGTCGTGACCCTCGAACCCTGCAACCACACCGGACGCACCGGGCCCTGCTCGGTCGCGCTGGCCGAGTCCGGGATCGGCGCCGTCGCCTACGCGCTCGCCGACCCCGGTGCCGACGCCGGCGGTGGAGCCGCCACCCTGCGCGCGGCCGGAACCGAGGTGCGCGGCGGCGTGCTGCCCGGCGAGGCCCGGACGGTGCTGGGGCCGTGGCTCGCTCGGCAGGCCGCCCCGCCGGTTGAGCGAGCGGAGCGAGTCGAAACCAAGGCCGAATCCGGTTTCGACTCGCCTGCGGCTCGCTCAACCGGCGATCCGACCGGCGGAGCGCTCCCCCGTCCTCGCGTCACGGTGAAGTGGGCGCAGACGCTCGATGGACGAGCTGCGGCGGCAGACGGCTCGAGCCGGTGGATCACCGGCGTCGACGCCCGGGCCGACGTGCACCGGCGCCGCGCCGAGGCCGACGCGATCCTCGTGGGCACCGGCACCCTCATCGCCGACGATCCGGCGCTGACGGCCCGGGCCGAGCACGGCGGCCTGCTCGTACCCGCGGCGGAGCAGCCGGTGCCGGTGGTGCTCGGTCACCGCCCGATCCCGGACGGCGCCCGCGTGCTGCAGCACCCCGCCCTCGCCGCCCGCGGCCTCGACGCCCCGCTGCGCCTCACCGGCGACGACCTCGCCGGCGACCTCGCGGAACTGCACGCGCAGGGCTTCCGGCGTCTCTTCGTCGAGGGCGGCCCCGCCGTCGCGAGCGCGCTCATCGCAGCGGGGCTCGCCGACGAGATCCTCGTCTACCTCGCCCCGGCCCTGCTCGGCGGCCCGCGTCTCGCACTCGGCGACCTGGGTATCGGCGGCATGGGCGGGATCAAGCGCCTGCGCGTCTCGCGCACCGTGCAGCTCGGTGCCGACCTGCTCATCAAGGCCGCCATCGTCCAGGACTCCACCACCACACCCGAGGAGGGCTGATCCATGTTCACCGGACTCATCGAGGAAATCGGCGAGATCGTCGCCGTCGAACCGGTCGGCGACTCGCTGCGCCTCACCGTGGCGGGGCCGCTCGTCACCTCGGACGCGACGCACGGCGCCTCGATCTGCGTCTCGGGCGTCTGCCTCACCGTGATCGACCGCAGCACGGCACCCGACGGCCGCGGCGCTTTCACCGCAGATGTCATGCAGCAGTCGATCCGCATGTCCACGCTCGGGGGCCTGGAACCGGGCAGCGCCGTCAACCTCGAGCGTGCCGTGCGCATCGACACCCGGCTGGGCGGGCACATCGTGCAGGGCCACGTCGACGGCACGGCCGAACTGCTCTCGGTGACGCCGCACGAGGCCTGGCGGACCCTGCGGTTCTCGCTCTCCCCCGAGCTGGCGCCCCTGCTCGTCGACAAGGGGTCGGTGACGCTTTCGGGCGTCTCGCTCACCGTCTCCGCGATCGCGGCTGAGCAGGATCCCGAGCAGTGGTTCGAGGTCTCCCTCATCCCCGAGACGCTCACGGCCACGACACTCGGGGGTCTGCGACTCGGCGATCGGGTCAACGTCGAGACCGACATTCTGGCGCGCCACGTCGCCCGCATGCTGCGCCTGGGCGCCGTCTCCGAGAACTCCGTCCCCACCACCGAAGGGAACCCGTCATGAGTGATCCCAGCACCACCCCTGGCATCTCCACCATCGAAGAGGCCGTCGCCGCGATCAAGGCCGGTCGCCCCGTGATCGTCGCCGACAACGAGGATCGCGAGAACGAGGGCGACGTGATCCTCTCCGCCGAACTCGCGACGCCGGAGACGATCGCCTGGACCGTGCAGCGGTCCTCCGGCCTGCTCTGCGCGCCGATGACGAACGAGATCGCCGATCAGCTCGAGCTTCCGATGATGGTCGAGGCCAACGAGGACGTACGCGGAACGGCATACACGGTGACGGTCGACGCGACCCACGGCGTGACGACCGGGATCAGCGCGAGCGATCGCGCCACCACGGTGAAGGCCCTCGCCAACCTCAACGCCGCTCCGGGCGACGTGCGCCGCCCCGGCCACATACTGCCGCTGCGCGCCGTCGACGGAGGCGTGCGCGCACGCGACGGCCACACCGAGGCGAGCGTCGAACTCATGCGGCTCGCCGGTCTGCGCCCCGTCGCCGTGATCGCCGAGATCGTGGCCGACGACGGCGAGATGATGCGCCTGCCCGAGCTCCTCGAGCTCGGGTCGCGGGAGAACGTGCCGGTCATCACCATCGAGCGCCTCATCGCATACCTGAACGAGCATTCGCCCGCCCAGCCGGTCGCCGACGCGCAGCTCCACCGCAGCGTGAGCCTGCGCGCCAACACGCTGCTGCCCACCGAGCACGGCGAGTTCCGGGCTCTCGCCTACCGCGATCGGCGCATCGGGGTCGACCACATCGCGCTCGTCGCTCCGACCCCGGAGGGCGCTCTCCCCGGCGCCGAGGCGCTCGTGCGTGTGCACTCGGAGTGCATCACCGGCGAGGCCTTCGGCTCGCTCAAGTGCGAGTGCGGGCCGCAGCTCGACGCTGCGCTGAGCCTCGTCAACGAGCGCGGCGGCATCGTCATATACCTCCGCGGGCATGAGGGTCGAGGCATCGGCCTCGCCAACAAGCTCCGGGCCTACCAGCTGCAGGAGCAGGGCCTCGATACGCTCGACGCCAACCTGCAGCTGGGGCTGCCCGCCGACGCCCGCGACTACTCGGCCGCGGCCGAGATCCTGGCCGACCTCGGCGTGGACCGCGTTCGGCTGCTCACCAACAACCCCGACAAGGTGGCGCAGCTGCGGGCCCACGGCATCGAGATCACCGAGCGCGTGCCGCTGCTCGTCGGAGTGACCGAGCAGAACATCGGCTACCTCTCGGCCAAGCGCGATCGCATGGGTCACCAACTGCCCGGCGACGTGCGCGGCGCCTGACCCTCCCCACCCGAGACTCCGCGTGCCGTGCAGCGGCAGCGGAACGACCACCATTGAAGGAGCAGCCATCATGAGCGGAGCTGGAGCCCCGAACCTCACCGTCGATGCGAGCGATCTGCGTGTCGCCGTCATCGCAGGCAGCTGGCATGAGGAGATCATGTCGTCGCTGATCGACGGTGCCCGGGAGACGCTCGCACAGGCGGGCGCCGAGCACGGGCTGTTCCGCGTCGCGGGGGCCTTCGAGCTGCCGCTGGCGGCACAGGCGGCGCTGACCCCGGCGAACGCGGGCGGGGGCGGCTTCGACGCCGCGATCTGCCTGGGCGTGATCATCCGGGGCGGCACGCCCCACTTCGACTATGTCTGCAACGCGGTCACCGACGGACTCACCCGGGTACAGCTCGACACCGGCAAGCCCGTCGGCTTCGGCGTGCTCACGACCGACACCGAGCAGCAGGCGCTCGACCGCTCGGGCCGCCCCGGTGCGCCCGAGTCGAAGGGGCGGGAGGCCGCAGAGGCCGCACTGCATCTCGCAGTCACCGCACGTCGCATCCGCGAGACCGGGCTGGCGTAGAAGTACGAAGCGAGGTAATGGAGGAGCGGCCCGAAGCAGTGCCGTCAGCTCTCCGGCGACCCTGCTCGAACCCGGCGACGAGCTGGAAAGCGGGCGACTATAGGATCTGAGATGTGAGCAGCATCGCCGCCGATACCCTGTACGAGATCTCGTACCGTTCTTCTTGGGGCGCAGGAGTCGGCCCTATCGGGCACGTCGTCATCCGCAGGCTCGACGATCACGAGGTCATCGCCGAGATCGCCGCCGCGAATGAGGACGAGGCCCGCGAGCTGATTGCCCGAGCCGAGCACGAGATCCGCGGCTCGGCAGAGGCTTTCGAGGCGTCCTGGGGTATCGGGGCCGAGTCGGCAGCGGATCCCGGACCCGATGTTCGGCCGCTACCGGCCAATGCCGAGTCGATCCGCGAGCGCCGAGAGGGGGAGCAGATCTCGACCACGGATCCACGGATCTCGGTGCTGCCGGACCCGGCCACGGTCTTTCCTGCTGATCAGCGCTGGCTCGCAAGGGTGCTGCACCCGCTGGTCTCCATCGAGCTCAGCGCTTTCGATCCGTCGTGGGGCGGTCGTGTGCACCTGCTGAGTCCGGTGGAGCCCGAAGCCGGTCTGCTCGGTACATCGACAGCGGCTCACCACAATGATTTCGTCGGCGAGAACTGGATCTCCTTTCGCGTCGAGCCTGATGGGCGCTATCGGTTCCTCGGGCAGCGATCGTTCTTCGAGATCGAGGCGTTCGAGCAGGCCGGAGGGGCCGTGCCCGCATCGCTGCGCGAGGTCTACGCCGATGCGGCCGCGGAGTTCGCGGGAACGAAATCGCGGTGGGAACGGCTCGGCGCGCTCGTGTGGGGTGATGAGGAGGATCCCACTCAGCAGCGTGAGGGCTGGGGCACGGATATCGCACTCCTCGACGAACTCGGAGGGGAGCCGGGTTACGGGAACTGGGCGAGTTTTCCGCCGCCACCGGCCTGCGCGCTGGACGAAGAGGATCCCGGCACGCCCCTGCTGCGCCTGAAGGATGGGCGCCCGTTCACCTACGTGGGTAGCACCGCGGGCTACCCGTGGCGCAGCCAGGGCGCCGACGCCATCCTGCTGTTCTTCGAACCCGAGACCCGCACCGCTGTACTCACCTTCGACTGGAGTTAGGCGACCCGGATCCGAACCGGCCCCGGGCGCCCTGCGCGAGCCGCTCTCGCTCCCCGGCGTCCGAGAATCTCAGTCCGCAGCGCGGGCAGAGCGCGTCTCCACTGCCACCGATCCGCGCATAAGGATCCGCGCGGTACGCGCCAGCGAGGTCTCGATGGCGCGCGGCACGTTGAGCGCGGGATCGGCGGTGCGGGAGTGGGCCACCACCGCTCCGGCGGTCACGGCCCCCGAGGGCGTGCCGATGCGCAGCACCCCGGCCGGGCGTGCGGCATCAGTTGCGGCCTTTGCCTCCGCCACGACGCTGCCGAAGATCTCGGAGGCGGCGGCGAGGCACATGGCCGCCGTACCGGGGATCGCGTTGTGCGTGCGCCCCATCGAGAGCGTGCGGGCGAGCACGTCGACATCCGAGACCGGCAACTCGCCGCCGTCCAGCAGCCTCGACGCCGCGGCGGGGCCGATCACCACCACCTTGGGCACCGCGAGCGGCGCCGCTTCCGGGTCGTCGCACAGCCCCATCCGCACCGCTCCCGCGCGGCGCAGCTGCTCGAGCAGCCGCATCGCCGTGGAGTTCGCATCGAGCTCGACGGGGAGCTCGGCTCCCGTGACGCCGACATCGGCCGCGGCGACCAGCACGAGCGGATTCGTGGCGTCTACGAGCGAGACGCGCACCGTACGGCCGTCGACCTCGAGTTCGTCGAGCGAGCGGCCGGTCGGTCGCAGGCCGACGGTGCGGCTCCCTCCCGGGTCCGGGTAGACGAGCTCGATGGGCGATCCCGAGCCGGCGACTCCCGGGATCGCGAGCCCTCCCTGCACCGCGGCGTATCCGTTCTGCACCGTGAGTCGCACGTCGACCCGCTTCCGCGTATTCGTGTTCCAGAGCGCGAACCGCTGTGCACCATCGCCCCGCACGATGAGCCCCGCGGCGAGCGCGAAGGGCACCACGGCCGACGACAGGTTGCCGCAGTTGCCCGCGTAGTCGACCGCGGCCTCGCCGACCGACACCTGCGCGAAGGTGTAGTCGAGATCGATCCCGGCCCGCTCCGATCGGTCGACGATCATCGCCTTCGACAGCGATGAGACGCCGCCACCCATGCCGTCGAGCTGCCGGCCGAAGCGGTCGGGCGAGCCGAGCGCCGCGCACAGGATCTCGTCGCGCTCGCCCAGCGCGACCGGATCGGCTGCGGCATCTCCGGGCAGCGCGAGCCCGCCGGGCAGAGCCGCGGCTTCGAACATCAGTCCTTTGCTCGTGCCGCCGCGCACGAACATCGTGTCGATCCACCGTGTCATCGCGCTCCTCGTCTCCGGATTCCAGCCTAGGCCGCCCCGTCGGGCAGTGCCTCCGGCGCGGCTCTTTACCAGGCGTCCTGGCTTAGAGTTGTGGCCGTGGCCGACAGCTCAGACGACATCGCGAACGATACCGTGCCCATCCCCCGGTCCTCGCGAGGCGCCGCTCCCCGCGGGCCGCGCGCGACGCTGAAGCAGCTGCTGCCATATCTCTTCGAACAGCGCGGCAAGCTGCTCTTCATCGCCGCTCTCAGCGTGCTCGGGGCGCTCGCCTCGCTCGCCCAGCCGCTGCTCGTCGGCTCGGTCATCGAGCGCGTGCAGCAATCCCTGCCGCTCGGAGGGCTGCTCTGGGTGCTCGTCGCGCTCGTGCTCGTGAGCGCCCTGCTCAACAGCTACCAGCACTACCTGCTGCAGTGCATGGGCGAGGGCGTGGTGCTGTCGAGCCGGAAGCGGCTCATCGCCAAGATCCTGCACCTGCCCATCTCCGAGTTCGATCGACGTCGCACGGGCGATCTCGTGTCGCGCGTGGGCAGCGACACGACCCTGCTGCGCGCCGTGCTCACGCAGGGTCTCGTGGAGGCCGTCGGCGGAGCCCTCCTGTTCGTGGGCGCGCTCATCGGCATGCTGGTCATCGACCCGCTGCTCTTCGCGGTCACCTTCGGGGTGGTCGCCGTGGCGATCGTGGTCGTGGTGGCGCTCTCGGCGAGGATCCGCCCGGCCGTCGCGCGCTCCCAGGAGAAGGTGGGCGATCTCGCGGCAGCGGTGGATCGCGCGATCGGCTCCGTGCGCACGATCCGCGCGGCCGGCGCGGCCGAGCGGGAGCAGCGGGAGATCGAGGGGGAGGCGACCGAGGCGTATCGGCTCGGGATCCGGGTGGCCCGCATCTCGGCGTTCATCGTTCCGGTGTCGTTCATCGCGATGCAGGTGTCCTTCCTCGCCGTGCTCGGCATCGGCGGGTTCCGCGTCGCGACCGGCGCGATCACCATTGCGCAGCTCGTCACCTTCATCATCTTCCTGTTCCTCATGGTGATGCCGCTGGGCCAGGCCTTCGGCGCGATCTCGGCCGTGAACCAGGCGCTCGGCGCCCTCGGCCGCATCCAGGAGATCACCGCGCTGCCCACCGAGACCGATCAGGACCAGCAGCTGTCGCCGCTCGGCCGGGTGGAGCCGCTCGCCGATTCGGGGCTCGACTACGCCGCCGCGATCCGCTTCGCCGACGTGCACTTCACCTATCGCTCAGCCGCGCCGGAGCGCGCCGATGCCCGCGAACTCGTGCGCAGCGGGCGCGGTGCCTCGCGACGCGACGTCGAGGCCGCCCCCACCAAGATCATCTCGACGCCGGTGCTGCACGGGGTCAGCTTCGAGGTGTCCCGCGGATCTCGGATCGCGCTGGTGGGGCCCTCCGGTGCGGGCAAGTCGACGATTCTGGCGCTGATCGAGCGCTTCTACGACCCTGATCAGGGTGCGGTCTCGCTCTACGGCGCCGACCTGCGCACCCTCGACCGCGCCGAGGTGCGGGCACAGCTGGGGTATGTGGAGCAGGACGCCCCCGTACTGGCCGGCAGCCTGCGCGACAACCTGCGCATCGCAGCACCGGATGCCTCGGACGCCGCCTGCGAACGCGTGCTGCGCGCGGTGAATCTCGGCGGACTGCTGGACCGCTCGGCGCAGTCGGCCGAGCGGTCGCAGGGAGCCGTCGCCGGGGATCCGGACGCGCCGCCCTCCTCGGCCCGCGCGCTCTCCGACGCCGAGCTCTCGGTGGCGCTCGACAGCCAGGTGGGCGAGAACGGCATCATGCTGTCGGGCGGCGAGAAGCAGCGCCTCGCGATCGCTCGCGCCCTGCTCACGGCGCCGCCGATCCTGCTGCTCGACGAATCGACGGCCAGCCTCGACGGCGTCAACGAGCGCCTCATGCGGGACGCGCTCGACTCGGTCGCCACCGGGCGCACCCTGATCGTGATCGCGCACCGTCTCTCGACGGTGGTCGACTCCGACAAGATCGTGGTGCTCGACGACGGCCGGGTGGTGGGCGAGGGCACCCACAGCGAACTGCTGGACTCGACGCCGCTCTACCGCGAGCTCGCGCAGCACCAGCTGCTGGTGCCCGAGGAAAACGCCGGTTGAGCGAGCGAAGCGAGTCGAAACCCCCGAGTCTCGGAGACCTTGGTTTCGACTTCGCTGCGCTCCGCTCCACCAGCGGCAGAGCCCGGGCTTCGACTCGTCTCCGCGCGCCTCGCTCAGTCTTGGGGCAGCGCACCGACGCTCTCGAGAAGGGCGGAGATGACCGGCCGGTACGGGTCGATCGGATCCCCGCCGGCATCGACCCGCAGGGTGAGCATGCCCGCTCCCGTGTCGACGACGGCGGCGATCCGCTCCTGCCCGTCGACGTGACGCAGGCCGAACCCCGAGGCGAGCGTCTCGGTACGCACCGAGGGACTTTCGTTCCCCTCCGCGGCCTCGCTCGAGGAGATCGCCCGGGATTCCTCGCGCAACCATGCCAGCGCTGCACGTTCGCTCGACCCCTGCAGCACATCGAGCTCGACCCGCAGACGCTGGTCGGGTGAGAGCAGCAGCACGCCGCTCTGCTCGTCGAACAGCACCGACCAGTCCTTCAGCGGCGGGAGCGGCGGCCACTCGAAGAGATCGCGCACGAGCGGCTGCACCACCCAATCGCGCTCGGGCAGAACCGTCACCGCATCGCCCACCTCGACCGGGCGCGCGCCGTCCGTCGTCTCCGCCTGCAGCTTCGCGTACTGCTCAGGGCCGAACGTGACGGCGTAGGCGATCGCGGCGACCACGAGCAGCAGCAGCGTGAGCACCACCGCGGTGACCCAGCGGCGGGCGCGGCCGGGCCGCCGCGGCCCCTGATCCTCCGGCGCCGGCTGCGGCTCGGCGGAATCCACCACGACGTGCGCGAGTGCCGCGCGCTTCCGTTCGCTCCGTCTGCTCATCCCTTCGACACCCGCCCCTTCGGAACCTTGCCGTCGAAGAGCTGCGTCACGCTCACGAGCGTGAAGCCGCGATCCCGGAGCCCGCGGATGACCACGTCCGCGTTCTCGACCGTTTCGGCGTGGATGTCGTGGAAGAGGATGATGTCGCCCGGGTCGGCCGCTCCGACCGAGCGCCGCACCAGTTCTTCGCGGCCCGGTTTCTTCCAGTCGAGCGTGTCGATGGACCAGAGAATCGCGGGCTGGCCCACGGCGTCGAGCACTTTCTGATTCAGCGCTCCGTAGGGCGGGCGATACATCGTGACGGTGCGCCCGGTGAGGTCGCCCAGCAGCTTCTCGACGTCGAGCACCTCCTTGCGAGCCTTCGCCGCGGAGAGGGTCGTGAGGTCGGGGTGGGTCATGGTGTGGCTCGCGATCTCGTGCCCCTCGGCCGCGACCCGCTGCGCCATCTCGGGCATCGAGCGGACCGAAGCGCCCACCATGAAGAAGGTGGCCGCCGACCGCTCCGCGCGCAGTGTGTCGAGCAGCTGCCCCGTGTACTCGGACGGCCCGTCGTCGTAGGTCACCGCCACGCACGCGTGCAATCCGCAGTCGATCGGTTGGCCGGCGTTCCACTCCGGCAAACCGGCGAAGGGAGCGCCGCGCTGCGCGTGCATGGCCGCGCCGAGTTCGCTCGTCCATCCCGCGACCGTGTCGGCGTCGACGTCGATCACCGTGGGTTCCGGGGTCGATTCGATACCCAGACCGGCGAGCTCGGGCGCCGCGATGCCTGCGGGAAGGGTGAAGCGGGCGCCGCTCTCGCCGAGCTGCGCGGCTTCGAGCGCGCGCTGCGCGAGCGCGAGCTGATCCTCGGCCGGCTCGTCCAGGGGCGCAGCGCTCAGCCCGCCGGCGTCCCGGCGCAGCAGTTCGGCGGCGCTCCGCCACAGCTCTCCGGCGGCCTCGGCGGTCCACAGATCGCGATCCTCGTGCACCTCGCCCGTCGTCAGCTCGGTGTATAACGTGACGGTCTCGTCCCGCGTCACCCCGGCCGAGCTCCCCGCCACCGTGCGCATGGCCACGCCGACGTAGCTGCCGAACGCCGCCGTCACATCGCAGACAACCGCCACACCCGCCCCGTCCACGGGCGCGGTCTCGGGGTCGGTGAGCAGCCGTTCGCTCGGCCAGCTCGCGGCCCCCTGCACGCACCCGGCGTTCGACAGTCCTGCCGCCACGGGGAACACCTCGGGCGTGAACGTGCCGCCGGTCGCCGCGATCTGCTGCCGGAGCAGATCCGACACCCGCACGTTGAAGAGGTGCCAGCCCGGGATCTCGACGTATCGCGCGTGGAACCGCGTGTGGTCGTTGCGCACGCGCCGCTCGATGAAGCCGAGCTCGGAGGCCGACGGAGCGAGTGAGCCACCGGCTCCTGCGTCTTCGGCGGGGTCGGCTCCACCTGCCGTATCCGCCTCGTCGGGCTGGGCATCACCGGGTGCGAGCTGCGCGCCGGCGGCCTCGGCCCAGGTCGGCGGAGACCAGCCCGCGACCGGCGGGATCTGCGCACAGCCGGCGAGCAGCCCGGTGGCGACGAGGAGCGCCGCGATACGGACCGCGCGACGCGCGCCACGGTGATCGCGAGACACTGCAGCGCCCTGCGACATGGCCTCTCCTCGGTTCGTTCACCCCAGGACGGGGTGCCTGCTCCGAACGTACCGCGTTCCTCCGACAATCACGGGGTGCGGCACGCCGCGAATATCCCCGCGGAACGCGATCCCGCCCGAAATCACGAGCGGCGCAGCACCCAGTCGAAACGCGGCTCGACGACCGCTCTGAAGGCCTTCGGAACCCACGACATCGAGAGCAGCACCGCGAGCGCGATCCCGAGCGCGACGATGGCCAGCACGCCGGGAACCCCCAGCTCGCCGATCCGATCGATGGCGCCCGTCTCGCGGAGCACCCAGATGACCGGCCCGTGCAGCAGATACACGTACAGGGTCCGGGATCCCCACACGGTCATCGCCCCCTGCCGCCGCGGGGTGACGATCAGCAGTGCGAGCGTCAGCGCCGCCGCGACGGCCATCAGCACCGCGGTCACGCCCGCGCCGCCCAGCATCACCCAGCCCCACCGATCCGGGACCCAGTCGCCGATGGGCGCGTTCGCGAACAGCCAGGTGTAGTCGTCGCGCCAGGTCAGCCATCTGTCGATGCGCCAGAACCCGCGCAGCCCCGGGGCCAGCGCGAACGCGAGCGCCAGCGCGGCGAGTGCCGTCCACGCGGCGACGAGCGCACCGCGAGACGGGCGCACGAACCACTGCCCATCGAGCCAGCCCCGCTCGCGGACCAGCCAGCCCGCCACGAAGAACGGCAGGAAGGCGAGTGTGCGCGAAGCCGAGAACTGCGTGCCGACCGCGGGCAGGATGCCGGACACGAGCGCGATGAGGATCGAGGTCAGCAGCGGCCATCGCAGCATCGCGATGTAGGGCAGCAGGATGCGCATGGTCGCGAGCGTCACGAGGAACCAGAGCGTCCACGCCGGCGAGACCAGGAAGTTCTGCCCCGGTGTCTTCTCCTCGACGGCGAAGTGGATCCCGGCCCAGATCGCCTCCCACGTCAGCCAGATCACGACCAGCTGAATGGTGGAGCGGATCACCTTGGGCGACGACTCGGCCCGCGAGAACATGCCGGAGAGCAGGATCATCGCCGGCATGTGGAAGAGGTAGATGTAGGCGTACAGCGCGAAGCTGAGCGGGGAGTCACCGCGCACCGTCGATATGGCGTGGCCGACCACGACGAGCACGATCAGCAGGAAGCGGGCGTTGTCCCACACCGGGATGCGCGGTTTCGAGGCGGGCCGGGCCGTCGCGGTGGTCGGGTCTGCGGTCACTCCCATAGCCTATGCGACGGTTCGCCGTGCTCCGGCCGCGCCCACGCGGAGCCGACCACCCGGCACCCGGCACCCGGCACCCGGCACCCGCGCGTCAGTAGTTGTCACCAAACTTGCGGCGAGGTGACAACTACTGGCGCGCGAGGCGGATCGGCGGGGCGTATCGGGCGCGGGGCGGACCGGCGCGGAACCCCGCAGAGACGGATGAAGCCCCGGCCGATGAGACCGGGGCTTCGAGTGAGAGCCGCCTGTCGGATTTGAACCGACGACCTGTTCTTTACGAGGGAACTGCTCTACCCCTGAGCTAAGGCGGCGCGGTGCGGGATCGCTCTCGCACACAAGCAAATACTTTAGCACGCCGAGGGGGTCGTTCCGTACGCCTCGAGACCCGTGGATCACGGGCGCGAGCCACAGCTCGAGCGGAGCACGGAGACCGGACGAGCGGGTTCTCGATTTCGACTCGCTGCGCTCGCTCAATCAGCGGTGCAAGCCGCTGCGCTCGCTCGATCAGCAGTGCAAGCCGCTGCGCTCGCTCGATCAGCAGTGCAAGCCACTGCGCTCGCTCAATCGGCGGTGCAAGCCGCTGCGCTCGCTCGATCAGCAGTGCAAGCCGCTGACGTTCTCGATCCCTAGGTGCAGCGCGGATCCTCGGCGGGCACGGCTCCCGTGAGCAGATAGGCGTCGACCACACGATCGACGCAGTCGCTCTCCCCGTAGGCGGTGTGCCCCTCTCCCACGTAGGTGACGAGCACGCCGCTCTCGAGCTGCTGCGCGAGCGACTCCGCCCAGCGGTAGGGAGTCGCCGGGTCGCCGGTCGTGCCTACGACGAGGATCGGGTCGGCGCCGGCAGCGGTGACGCCGACGCGATCCGCCACCCCCTGCACCGGCCACGCGGCGCAGGAGATGTCTCCGTACCCCTGGAAGCGGCCGATCGTGGGAGCGATGTCGGCGAGCTCCGCCGCCTGCTCGCGCATGCGGTCGGGATCCAGCCCACCCGGGTAGTCGAGGCAGTTGATGGCGGAGAACGCCTCGGTCGAGTTGCTGAGGTACCGCCCGTCGACGCGGTCGTAGTAGAAGTCGGCGAGCGAGAGCGCCACGTCGGCGTCGCCCTGCGCGACCGTCTCCCAGAGCTGATCGAGGTATCTCCAGTTGCTCTGCGCGTAGAGGGGCGTGATGATGGCGGTGAGCATCGTGCCCGCCGAGAGCATGCGCCCGTCGGAGCCCTGCAGCGGCTCTTCGTCGACGCGATCCAGCAGTGCACCGATGCTCGCCATCGCGTCGTCGACAGTGCCGCTCAGCGGGCACCCGCGCCGCTGCAGGCAGTCGGTCGTGTACGCACGCAGCGCGAGCTCGAAGCCGCGGGTCTGCTCCCGCACCACATCGGCGAGTTCGGTCGTCGGATCCATGGCGCCGTCGAGCACGAGCCGGCCGACGCGCTCCGGGAACGCATCGGCGTAGCGCGCACCGATGTACGTGCCGTACGAGAAGCCGAGGTAGTTGAGCGCGGAATCACCCACGATGGCGCGCAGCATGTCGAGGTCGCGCACGGTCGATGCCGTGTCGACGTGGCCGAGCAGCGGCCCGGTTCCCTCTTCGCACGCCGCACCGAAAGCACGGGACTCGTCGAGCGCGGCCGCGATCCACTCGTCACTGCCGACCTCGAGGTCTCCGGTCTCGCCGAGCCCGAAGAGGAAATCGTCCATGTCGGCCGCGTCGAAGCAGCGCACCGGCGTCGAAGCCCCCACACCGCGGGGATCCCAGCCGATCACATCGTATTCGCGCTGCACCGTCTCCGGGATGACGAAGTCGATGCTGTTCGCGATGTACTCCGCACCCGACGCCCCCGGTCCCCCCGGGTTCACGAAGAGCGTGCCCATCGGGTCGCCCCCGGTGGCGGGATGCTTCACGAGGCGCAGGCTGATCCGCGCTCCGGCGGGATCCTCCCAGTCGAGCGGCGCATGCACATCGGCGCACTGCATGCCGTTCCCGCAGTCGCCCCAGTTCGGCTGCTGCGCCCCGTAGGCCTCGACGGTTCCGCCGGGTTCGGCGGGCAGCGGACCCGGTCCTGCCGACCCGCCCGACCCCGACAGCAGCTGCGGCAGGATCCCGCAGCCCGAGAACGCCAGCGCGCAGGCGGCGAGGATCGCGACCACCGCTCGCCACGGCCGCCGCCGCGCGGTCGTCTCCGTCTCGCTCACGCAGGATCACCGGCCACGAGCACGCTCGAGAACAGCGCTTCGAGCACCAGGCCGGGAGTGATTCCCCGCCCGAGCCGCTCCCGAGCCGTCTCGACCGCATCGACAGCGGCGAGCGCGCGGCGCGGTCCCCACCCCTCGGCCAGCTCGGCGACGCGCGCCTGCTGCTCGCGGTTGACCAGTTCCAGCGCCCAGTCTCCCGCACCGTCGGAGGCGCCCGTCGCGCCTCGATCGGGCAGGCCGCCCGCTTCGCCCGCGATCAGCGCGGTCAGCAGCACATCGCGGTAGAGGGACAGCAGATCGGTGAGGATGCGATCGATCCCGTCGCGCAGGCTGCGCGTCGCTCGTCGCTTCTGGTCCTCCTCCAGCACACGCATCTGAGCACGCATCTGGGGCGGGATCGCCGCGCCCGGCGCCAGGCCGAGACTGCGCATGGCCTCCTCGCGCTCCTTCGCGTCGAGCGTCTCGGTGAGCGCATCCGCGTCCGCCTTGGCGACCGCCGAGAGCGAGGCGGCGGCCGACATCGCATCGCCGAGGGTCCCCACGCCCAGGGCGACCCCGATCGTGCGATCCCGACGCTGCATCGCCTCGGGATCGCTCGCGAGACGCCGCGCCATGCCGATGTGGCTCTGGGCGAGCCGCGCCGCCCGCTCCGCATCCTGCGGGTCGATGCCGTCGCGCTCGTGCAGCAGGCCTGCGATGTCCGACGCGCTCGGGGTGATCAGCCGCAGCGAGCGAGCCCGCGAGCGGATCGTGGGCAGCAGGTCGGCCTCGCTGGGCGCGCAGAGGATCCAGATCGTGCGCTCCGGGGGCTCTTCGAGGGCCTTGAGCAGCACGTTGGAGGTGCGCTCGGGCATGCGGTCGGCATCCTCGATGACGATCACCCGATAGCGGCCGTCGGCGGGCGCGTAGTGCGCCGTGGTCACGATCTCTCGGGCGGCCTTGATGTCGATGAGCAGCTTCTGGGTGGTGAGCACCCCGAGATCGGGGTGCGTGCGAGCCCGCACCTGCTCGTACACCGCGTCGCGCTGCTCCTCGCTGCGGGCGATCAGTGCGGCTGCGAACCGGAAGGCGAGATTGGAGCGCCCGGAACCGGGCGGGCCGGTGATCAGCCAGGCGTGCGCCGGCGATCCATCCGCTGCGGCGGCCTGCTGCAACGCGCGCGCCGCATCGGCCTGCCCCACGATCTCAGCCCAGAAGTCCACCCGAGAAGCGTATCGCGCGCGTCTGACAGACACCCCCTCCGGGAGATCAGCGCGGCCCGTCGGCTCTTCGCTCGGCGCCGTCTGAGGCAGTGGCCTCAGCACCCGCAGCAGGAGACCGCGATGCGCTTTCCTCTGAGCCGCGGGTGCGCAACGCTGCGCGTTGCATGGAGCGGCTTGGCGGGGTGAAGATCCGGGTGAAGGTGCGGCCCCGAAGCCCATATCTCCAACCCCGCTCGATACACTCGATATCGGTCAGAGGCCCACTCCCCCCGGGCCGAAGACCTCACTCCGAAGCGGCAATCCCCCGCCGCCGAGGAAAGATCACCCCCGGCCCTGTCCCCCAGGCCACCGGGGGTTTATCTTTGCCCGGTTCACAGCAGATCCACGTATTCGGCGTCGCCCACCACGACCTCGGCCACCCCGGCGCTCGACTCCGCCGCGAGCGCCGCAAGCGATTCCACCTGGTCCTCGGCCACCGCATAGTGCTGCCTCACGCGTTCGCCGTAGTCCGCAAGGCCCACCCCGTAGCCGCGGCGCCTCGCCTCGGCCTCGATCTGCGGTGCGGCCTCGTAGCTCGACGTCACCGCCACCTCACGACGCATCCCGCGGCGCACCCGCGGAGCGCGCAGCACCGCTTCGGCCACCGACGCCCGATACGCGCGGGTGAGACCGCCCGCGCCCAGCAGCACACCCCCGAAGTAACGGGTCACCACGGCCACCACGTCGCTGAGACCTGACGAGACGAGGGCGTCGAGCATCGGCGCGCCAGCGGTGCCGCTGGGTTCGCCGTCGTCGTTCGAACGCTGCACACGGCCGTCATGGCCGAGCACGAACGCCGAGCAGTGATGGCGCGCTCGGGGGTGCTCGCCGCGCACCCGCGCGATCACCTCGCGCGCCTGCGCCTCGTTCGAGACCCGCTCGAGACGAGCGATGAAGCGGGAGCGGGAGATCTCGATCTCGGCCTCGACCGGCACGGCAATGGTGTCGTACTCCGCGCTCATGCCTCCATCCTCTCAGGCTCCACGCGATCCTCGGCATCGCCTCGGCAGCCACCGGCACCTCGCGAGTGAGCGGAAACGGCTCGGGATCCGCGATCCGCGAACCATTTCCGCTCACTCGGCGAGCTCCGTCGCCCCGGCCCCACCCCCGACCCCGGTACGATCGTGAGCATGGCCGAAAGCGTGCGCGTCGACACCTGGGTCTGGGGTGTGCGCCTGGCGAAGACCCGCAGCCAGGCCACCACGGCCTGCCGAGCGGGGCACGTGCGCGTCAACGGCGTCACGGCGAAGGCCGCCCAGCCCGTGCGGCTGGGCGACGAGGTGCGCGTGCGGCTGCACGGCTTCGACCGCATCTACAAGGTCACCGGGCTGCCGGTGCGGCGGGGCAGCGCCGCCGATGCCGCCCAGCACTTCGAGGATCTCACACCGCCACCGCCACCGCGGGTCGAGCGACCAGCGGCGGTGCTGCGGGATCGCGGCGCCGGGCGCCCCACGAAGCGCGAGCGCCGCGAGATCGATCGGCTGCGGGGCCGCGAGACGCACGACTGAAGCGGCAGGGGCGGGACAGCAAGAGGCGAGGCAGCGAGCAGCAGACTCAGCCCTGCGGCGCGAACCTCTCGACCCGCAGCACGCACTCGAGGCCTTCTCCGCCGATCGCCATCTCGGTCGACCACTCGGCGGTCTCGCCGGCCCCGACACCGGTCACGTCGACCTGCACGAGGCCCGCGGTATCGCCGCCGTCCATCGCCGACACGTAGACGCGGTAGTCCTGGGCGTCGGGTTCGGGGTTCGTGACGGTCCCCGCCACCTGCAGGGCGCCGTCCGCAGACTCGCACCGCGTGACCTCGGAGTCGTCGAGCGCACCGGCGTACCCCTCGACCGAACCCGGTTCGGCCTGCACGTCGACGACTTTCTCGTCGAGCGCACCGATCTGCGGTGCGCCGCCGTCGATATCCTCGGCGTCTGTGCAGCCGACGAGGGCGGTCGCCGCCACCACGACTGTGGCGGCGGCGACCAGTGCCTTCGTCAGTCTCATGCGGCTTCCTTGCGAGAACGACGCACCAGCAGCACTCCTCCCGCGATGAGCAGCAGGGCCCCTGCGGCTCCGAGCAGGGTCAGCATTCCCGCCGATCCGCCGGTCGCCGAGAGCAGGCCGAAGTCGACGATCGCGCTGTCGGAATCGTCCACCTCCGTGCCGTTCGGGTCGGTGCCGAAGGCGACCGCGTGGTTCTCGACGGAACCGCGCTCGATGTCGGCGGCCGTCAACCGGTACTCGGCCGTCGCGATCGCGGACTCGCCCGGCAGGAGCACCCCGGGCTCGCCCGGCCACTCGAAGCGCAGCGGGCTCAGGCCCGGCAGCGGATCCTCGATCCGCACGTCTCGCAGCGTCGTGTTGCCCTCGTTCGTCACCGTGAACGAGTAGACGACCGTACCGCCGACACCGGCGCCACCGCCCAGCTCGGCCGACTTCTCCAGGCTGATCTGCGACGCGGCTGGCAGCAGCGTGTTGTTGTCGACCTCGGGGGTGTCGACGGGATCGGAGGTGATCGGCTCGTCCGGGTTGTCGGGGTTGACCGTCGGGGGCGGTGTGCCCTCGGCTGTCGCCGTGTTGTGCACCTGTCCTGCGTCGATATCGGCCTGCGTCAGGGTGTACGTGGCCGTCGCAGTGACCGACTGGCCGGGAGCCAGCACGCCCTTGGAGCCGGGCCACGAGTAGCTCAGCTCGCTCAGACCCTTCAGCTCGTCGATGATCTTGACGCCGGTCAGCGTCACGTTGCCGGTGTTCGTCGCCACCAGCGTGTACTCGATCACGCTTCCGACCGCGGCGGGTCCCTGCAGCTCGCTGCTCTTGGTGAGCGCGATGCCGGGCTGCCCCGGGAGCGGCGTGGTCGTGTCGGCCGGGGGCGAGTCGATCGGCTCGCTGGGGATCGGCGTGTCGGGGTCCTCGGGATCGACGGTCGGGGGCGGCGTGCCCTCGGCGATAGCCGTGTTCTTCACCTGTCCGGCATCGACATCCGCCTGCGTCACCGTGTAGTCGGCCTTCGCCTTCGCCGACTCCCCCGGAGCCAGCACGCCGGCGTCGCCGGGCCACTCGTAGCGCAGTTCGCCGAGGCCGGGCAGCGGATCGTCGATCCGCACATCCGTCAGCGTCACGTTGCCGATGTTCGTCACCGTGAAGCCGTACTCGACCGTGCTGCCCGCGACGGGCTCTCCCTGGAGTACGCCGGTCTTCTGCAGCTGCAGTGCCGGGCTCTGGGGCAGCGGCAGCGTGTGCGGATCGCTGTCGTCCGCCTTCGGGCTCGGCACCGGCGGCGCCTCCGGGTTCTCCGGGTCGGTCGAGGGCGGAGGTGTGCCTTCGACGTAGGCGATGTTGACGACGGATCCGGAGTTCAGATCCTGCTGCGTCAGCGTGTACTGGGCGGTCACGATCACCGACTCCTGCGGACGGAGCACGCCGGGAGCCTCGGGATCCGGCCACGCCGCGTCATCGATCGCGATCGGATCCCCGCTGATCAGCGGATCCTCGAGCACGACATCCGTGAGCGTGACATTCCCGGTGTTCGTGATGGTGAACGTGTAGTCCACGAGTTCGTCGGCCTCGGCCTGTCCCGCCAGCGCGCCGGACTTGACGACCCGGATCGCAGGGTTCGAGTCGAGATCCGTCACGATGCGATCGGTGTCCTCGGGGTTCGGCGGCTGGATCGGACTCTCGGGATCCTCCGGGTTGTAGGTCTCGGGAGGCGTGCCCGTCGTGTGGGCCGTGTTCTCGATCCATCCCGCGTCGATGAGCTCCTGCGTCAGCGTGAGCGTCGCGGTACCCGTCACCGACTCATCCGGGGCGAGCGTGCCCACCCGGTTCGGCCACGCCTCGTCCTCGATCGTGATGCCCGCGGGGAACATGGGATCGGTGATCGTCACGTCGGTGAGCGTGACGTTGCCTGCGTTCCGCGCGACGAAGGTGTAGGTCACCGTGTCGTCGACCTCGGGGAATGCATCCGCGTCGATGTCGACGACGGCGGTCTTCACCAGGTCGATGTCGGGTGCGCTCGGCAGCGGGGTCGTCTCCTCGGCCGGCGGGGAGTCGATCGGATCCTTCGGCTCCGGGTTCTCCGGGTCCTCGGGGTCGACCGTCGGCGGCGGTGTGCCGTGCGAGGTCGCGGTGTTGTGGACCACACCCGCGTCGACATCACCCTGCGTCAGCGTGTACTGGGCGGCGAACGTCACCGACGCGTCGGGAGCGAGCACACCCGGGGTGCCGGGCCATGCATCATCGGGAATCGCCAGCGCCGCGCCGCCCAGCAGCGGGTCGACCACCTCGACATCGGTGAGGGTGACGTTGCCGGCATTCTTAACGGTGAAGGTGTAGGTGACGGTATCGCCCTCGACGGCGCCGTCGTCGAGCACGCCGGTCTTGACGAGCGTCAACTCGGGATCGGCAGTGATCGGTTCAACATGCCGATCGTCATCGGTCACCGGATCGCTGGGGATCCGGGGGCCGTTCGGATCATCCGGGTCGATGGTCGGCGGCGGCGTACCCTCAGCCTCGGCCTCGTTCGCGACCCAGCCACGGTCGACATCGGCCTGGGTGAGCACGTAGGGGGCCGTCACGCGCACCGAGTCGCCGGGCTCGAGCGTGCCCGCCGCATCGGCGTCGCTCTCGCTCCAGTGGTAGGTGTACTCCGCATCGGCGCCGAGCAGATCGTCCGTGATGGCGAGATCGGTCAGGCTCGTCGTGCCGGTGTTGGTCAGGATGAACTCGTAGACGACGGTGTCGCCCTCTTCGGCGAAGGCCTGGTCGGCCTGCACCCGCTTGTCGAGGGTGATCCTGGGATCGCGCTCGTAGGTGACCGTCTCGGGATCCTCATCGGTCACCGGGTCCGCAGGGGTACCCGGTGCGGTCGGATCTGCGGGATCCTTCACGTTCGGCGGGGTGCCGGTCGTCGTGCCGACGTTCACCACGGCGCCCGCGCCGAGATCCTGCAGGGTGAGCGTGTAGGTGCCGGTGAGCGTCACCTTCTCGCCCGGGGCGAGCACTCCCTCCGCCGTGGCCTCCGACCAGTCGGTGTCGGCGACCTCGAAGCCGGGCAGTCCGTCCGCGATCGAGACGTCGGTCAGCGTCACATTGCCGATGTTGGTGGCCACGAGGGTATACGACACGGTGTCGCCGGCGACCGGGGTCTCTCCCTCGAACGGATCGAGCACGCCGGTCTTCTCCAGGTCGATCCGCGCGTCGCGTGTCGGGCCGGGCACGGTCACCTCGGCGGGCTCGTCCGGCTCGATCGGATCGCTCGGGTCTCCACCGGGAGGAACGCCCTGCGACATCGCGGCATTGTGGACGAACCCGTTGTCGACATCCGCCTGCGTCAACGTGTAGGTGGCGCTGACGGTCATCTTCTCGCCGGGCTTCAGCGTGCCCGCCGTTCCGCCCTCGGGCCACACCGCACCGGCCAGAGAGATCTCACCGCCGAGCAGCGGATCGATGACCTTCACACCGGTCAGCGTGACGTCGCCGGTGTTCTCGACCCCGAAGTGGTAGACGATCTCATCGCCTTCTTCGGCGAAGGTCGTATCCGCTGCCACCGACTTCTCGATCGCAATCGCCGGATTGCTCGAGATGGTGATGGTCTCGGTGTCGGTGCCGGTCGCATCGGAACCGGTCGGCGGAGTGCCGGTCGCCGTGGCGGTGTTCAGCACGCTGCCGGCGACGACGTGGGCTGGAGTGACCACCAGGTCGACCTGGGCGGTGAGGGTCTCGCCCGGATCGAGGGTGAAGGTCGTGGGCTGCGCGGGGTTCTCCGCACTGCGGCCCGGCCAGTCGGTGTAGCGGAAGTTCGTCGCGTCGGCGAGGCCGTCCACGATCGTCACGTCGGTCAGTGTGACGTTGCCCGTGTTCGTGGCGACGAGCGTGTAGGTGACGGTCTCGCCTTCCAGCACACCGGTCGTCTTGCTCGCGTCCTTCTGCAGCTCGAGCACCGGCGTCTGCGCACCGAGCACCGTGTGCTCGGCCTCGTCCTCGACGGTGTCGCCGGCGGGGGACTTGCCGGTCACACCGGCCGTATTGTCGACCGCACCCGCGTTGAGGTCGGCCTGCGTCACCGTGTAGGTGCCGGTGAACTCGACCCACTCGCCCGGCTGCAGCGTCTGCGCGTAGGCGTTGGGAGCGCCCGCCCACTCCGAGAACTCGAGCTCGCCGAGCTTCGGGTCCGTGATCAGCACCTCGGTGAGGGCCGTCGGGCCGGTGTTCTCCGCGCGCAGCACGTAGGTGATCGTGTCGCCCACGGCACTGTAGCTCGCCGGATCGGGATCCGTGGTCTTGGTCAGGGTGATGTCCGAGCGGTCGTTCGAGATCGTGCAGACGACGTCGGAGCCCTGCAGGTTCGTCGGCTGCCCGATGGTCCACGGACCCCCGTCGCGCGCGTCCCCGACCGCGGTGGAGGAGATCTCCTCCCCCGTGGTGTGGTCGACGCAGTGCATGGAGATGTCGTAGTTGCGCAGTTTCGCGCCGTTGAGGCCGCTCTCGCTGAGGGTGAAGCTGTCGCCGCCCGCGACGAACGCGGGGCCCGCCGACACCGACTGCACGCCGGTGGCCGGGCCGTTGGTGTCGCCGGACACGAAACCGGGTCGCACGCCGCCGACGGGAGCGCCGAGATATCCCTGCCCCTCGATGCGCAGCCGGAACTCGTCGGAGGCAGCGAAGCGCTCGTTCGGGATGTCCTTCTTGAGGGTGATCATGTTGGGGTACGCGCAGCTCGCCATGTCGGTCACCGAGAAGCCCGGTGTGCTCAGCGACCAGCCGGCGGCTCCCTGCCCGTTCGCCGGGTTTACCTTGGCGATGAGCGCGCCCGTCGACACGAAGGCGTTGCCCATATCCCCGAAGGCGATGCCGTTGCCGGAATTGGGGGCGATCGACGCGATCTTGGTCGGGTGGAGCTGCGCCGTCGTCGAGGCCGTGGTGGGCACATCGGCGGCGTTCAGCACGAAGATGTCGGTATCGGCGACGATCAGCAGCTCGCCCGAGGAGCTGAAGGCGAAGTCGCCGTTGCCCGAGGTCAGCCCCATCAGGGTACCGACCTGGTACGCGGTCTGGGTGTCGGGATCGTAGACGCCCATGGTGGCGTTCACGCCGCCGCTGGCGAAGTAGTAGCGCCCGTCTGCGGGGTTGATCGCCCCGCGGAGCACCTCGGAGAACGGCGAGGTGACGGTCCTCACGAGGGTCTCGTTGATGACGTCGTAGACGGCGAGGCGGTTGCCACCGCCATCGGAAGCATTATTGGTGATCGCGTAGGCCGTCGCACCGCCGTGGGCGATCGCGAGGCCGTTGGCTCGTCCCCCCAAGCCGGGGATGTTGAAGTCGCCGTCGGTGAGACGATCACCCGTCTGGGCGTTGTAGGCGCGCACGTCCCCAGCCCCGTTGTTCGCGTAGACCACGGTGCCGTCGCAGATGAGCGGCGGAGACACCGCCTGCGCGGGCGCTGCCGTCACCGTGCCTCCGACCACCACCAGCGAGGTGGCGACCACGGCCGCCGACGCGACCATCCCGAGCAACTTGCGAGCACGACCGAGCGCGCGTGATCCCTTGAGCATAGTGCTCCCTTACGTTCCCCACGGACCGTCCCCCTCGGCCCATCCCAGTTGTCTCACGCGCGGCGCTCCCCAGGCGCGCACATGCATACCTTCAAAACCGTAGTGCGCGCACAGCTTCCGCGGAGGTTCGCAAGGGTGAAGAAACGGGTGAAACCTTCGCAGGGCAGAGAATCGGCTCGGCAGAGCGCGGTCCCGGCATGGACCGCAGCCCGGCGGGCGGGCGCCTCGGGATCACGGTCCGGCGTCCGACCGCCGACCCAGCTCCGCGATGACTCCCGGCGGTACACTCTCCGCGTGACTCCTGCCGCTCTCGATCCCGCCCCGCCCGGCCCATCCGCGGCGTCGGAACGGGCGCCGATGGCGGCTTCGGCGCCCGGGCCGGCAACGGCGGCGTTGTCGGCTCCCGCAGCGACTGCGCTGACGACGCTCGCCCCGGAGGCCTGGCGCGCACGCGAGATCGCCCACGAGGGCCGCGCCGACGCCCTCACCGCCGCGCATCGCGAACGGCGGCTGCGGCGAGAGCCGCACCCCGTCGAGGACTTCCTCTGGACCTACTACTCCGTGAAGCCGAACGAGCTGCGGCGCTGGCACCCGGGAGCGGGCACGGTGCTGCAGGGAGCCGGTCGACTGCGAGGGTCCTGGCGCTACTACGCGACTGTGCCCGGCCCGACGAGCGGCCCCGCGCACGGCGACGCGGCTGTGGACCTCGACGCGTTCTTCGCGAAACGCGGTGGCACGGTCGACTACGTGCAGCAGTTGCTGGCCGCCACCCTCGAACGCACCCCGCGATACGGCTGCTTCGGACTGCACGAGTGGGCGATGGTCTACCGCATGACCCCGGAGCAGCTGCGCCACACCTCGCTGCCGCTGCGCATCGGACACGCGGCCACCGACCGGGTGGTCGAGACGCAGCCCATCGGCTGCAGCCACTTCGACGCGTTCCGCTTCTTCACGCCGGAGGCGATTCCGCTCAACGCGCTGCAGCCCACGCGGGAGAATCAGGCGGACATGGAGCAGGCCGGATGCCTGCACGCCGGTATGGACGTCTACAAGTGGGCGGCGAAGCTCGGCCCGATCGTGCCGGGCGAGCTGCTGCTCGACTGCTTCGAGCTCGCACGCGATATCCGCGAGGTCGACATGCAGGCCTCGCCCTACGACGTCACGGGCTATTCCGGAGCCTCGGGCGAACCGCTGCTGCCCATCCCGATCGAGACGGCCGCGGGCAAGCGGGAGTACGTGCGACGGCAGCGGATCTTCGCCGAGCGCGGCAATGCGCTGCGCGAGCGCGTGCTGCACGCGATCTCGGTCGCTCGTGCGGTGCGGCGGAGAGCGCTCGCACCGAGCACGCCACGCTGAGCGATCCCGCTCGATTCTTCAGAAAAGGGTGGGAGCGGGATCGCCCGGCGCAACCGCCTCGGCCGCGAGCTGCGTCGGCGGCGGCATGCGCGAAGCACGATCCCGGCTCGACCACTCGAGGCCGTAGCGCCGGATGAGCGGTCGAATTCGCGCGGCGAGCTCCATGCGATAGACCTGCGGGGCGCGACTGGCGCTACCCGGGTAGAGGGAACGATACATCGGCAGCAGCTCGGGATGCTCGCGCTCGAGCCAGGAGAGGAACCACGGCTTCACGTGCGCGCGCAGGTGCAGCGGCCCGTACATGACCGAGCGGGCTCCCGCATCCCTGATGTCCCGCAGCAGCGGAGCGAGCTGCGCAACCGAATCGGTGAGCCCCGGCAGCACCGGCATGAGAAACACATCGGGCGCGAACCCCGCATCCCGCGCCGCGGCCACGGTCGCGAGCCGCGCCTGCGTGCTCGGCGTGCCGGGCTCGATGGACTGCTGCAGATCTGGGTCGGCGACCGCGATCGACATCGCCAGCTCGACGGGCGCCCGCTCCGCCGCCTCGGCGAGCACCGGCAGGTCGCGCCGCAGCAGTGTGCCCTTCGTGAGGATCGACAGCGGCGTGCGCGCACGCGCGAGCGCCCCGATCACTCCGGGCATGAGCCGGTACCGACCCTCGGCCCGCTGATAGGGGTCGGTGTTGGTGCCCAGCGCCACCGGGTCGCCGCACCACGACGGCTTCGCGAGCTCGCGCCCCAGCACCTCGGCCACGTTGACCTTGACGACGATCTGCGAGTCGAAGTCGCGACCGGTATCGAGATCGAGGTACCGGTGCGAGCCCCGCGCGAAGCAGTAGACGCAGGCGTGGGAGCAGCCGCGATACGGGTTGATGGTCCACGAGAAGGGCATGGAGGACTCGCCTGGCACCCGGTTGAGAGCGCTCTTCGCGAGCACCTCGTGGAAGACGAGCCCGGCGAACTCGGGAGCCCGCACCGTGCGCAGGTGCCCGGGCACGGCGGCAACCTCGCCCAGCTCGAGCCCGGGCAGGGCGGTGCCCGACGTCGCCCGCACGCTCTGACCGCTCCACCTCATGCATTCATTCGAACATATGTTCGAATGAATGTCCAACCCGGACCGGAATGCGCGAGAGCGCGCCCCCTCATCGAGAAGGGGCGCGCCCTCGCGGGTCGGCAGGAGGGATCTCCGGCCGACCCGCAGCGCTCCGCGCTACGCCCGGTTGCGCATGCGCCGCTGCAGCACCAGGGCCGCCGCGCCGAGGCCGAGCAGCAGCACCGCACCCGCGATGATCCCGCCCATGGTGGCACCGGTGGTGCTGAGCCCGTTGCCGCGCTCACCGCCCGTTCCACCAACGTCGCCCCGATCCCGGTACTCGTTGTCGAGCACCAGGCTGGCCGACGCGAGCGCCTCCGCGCTCACGGTGACCGTCGCCGTGCGGCCATCGGAATCGACGGTCATCCCTTCGGCACCGGCGCTCCACTCGGCACCGACCCACTCGGCGCCGTCGGGGTTCTTCCCGGGCTTCTCAGTGAGGGTCACCTCGGTGCCGACCGGGAAGCCGTCGATCGCGACGGACTCCTCCGGGGTGACCGTGACCTCGCGCTGCTGCTGCTCGCCGAGCAGATCGGTCCACTCCACGACGATCTCGAAGGCGGTGTCCTTCGCGACCATGCTCGCACCGGTGCCGCTGACGACCTTGGTCAGCTCGAGACTGCCCACCGATGCCAGCACGCCGTTGGTGAGGAGGAGCTCGTGCGCGCCCGCGGGCTGCACCGTCAGGGTGGCGGTGCCGTCCTCGTGCACGACGAGATGGTCGTCAGCGCTCCAGACCGGGGTGAGCCACGTGAAGCGGCTGCCCGCGGCGGGCTGGGCCTCTGACAGCGTCACCTCGGTGAACGCCGGGAGATCCTCACCGAACTCGACCGAGCTGCCGTCGGTCGGCACCACGAGCGTCTTCGACTGCGGCACCAGTTCGCCGCCCTCGGTAATGTTCCAGGTCGCGGTGACCTCGATCGTGTCGGGCACGTCGGTGTCATCGGCCAGGATGCCGTCGAACTGCTTCGAGAGCGAGAACGTGCCGGCGGTCCAGTTCGCCTCGTTCGTCACCGAGACGAGGCTGACCGCGTCCTGCTGATCCGAGACGACCACGGTCGCCGAGCCGTTACCGGCGTCGGTGACGTCGGTCCCGTCGAAGGTAATAGTGCCCCATTCGACGGTGTCGATCGCGGGGCGCTCGCCCTCGGTCAGCGTCACCACGGTGCCCGCGGGAAGCTCGACGCCCAGGGGCGTCGGCTCGTTCGCGTTGATCAGCAGGTCGCGCGACTGCGTCTCGCCCTCCGCGTCCTCCCAGGTCGCGGTGACCGGGAACTCCGCGTCGGCGGGCACGTCGGCGACAGCCTCGCCGGTGAGCACCTTCAGCAGGCTGAGGCCCGCCACCGACGTGGCGGCGTGGTTCTCGAGCACCACCGCGGCGTCGGCCGAGCGGCCGATCGTCACGACCGCGCTGTTGTCCTCGCCTGCCGCGACGCCCGTGCCGCTCCAGCCGGGAGCGGCCCACGCGATGCTGGAGCCGTCCACGAGGGGCGTCTCGGTCAGCGTGACCTCGGTGCCGATGAGCAGATCGTGGCCGAATGCGACGGGAGTACCGTCGGTCGGCACGGTCAGCTGCTCGGTCTGGGGCTCGCCGCCCTCCTCCTGCCAGCTCGCCGTCACCGTGACCTCGGCGGGAACCGCCGAGTTGTCGGCCTGGGCGCCTGTCACCAGCTTCGAGAGCGAGAAGGTGCCGACCGTGCGCGACACCGAGTTCGTCACGGTCACCGCCGCCGCGGTGGCGACGTGATCGGTGGTGATGGTGACCGGATTCGGCGAGACGACGGGAGTCGCCCAGGTGAGCGTGTCATCATCGGCCGGCTGCGCCTCGGTCACCGTCACGACGGCCCCGATCGGCAGGTTCTCCAGCGTCTCCGACTCGCCGCCCTTGAGCGTGAACGTGCGATCCGCCTGCGCGGGGACGTTGTCGCCCAGGCCGCTCACGTCGATCGCCGCGCTGAAGGTGAAGTCCTGCTCCAGGGCGTTCGGGTGGGTGGCAGCGGTTCCCTCGAGCACCTTCGCGATCTGCATCTGACCGAGCAGCGCCTCGTTCGTCAGCTCGAGAGCGACGTTCGTCTGCGGGCTGATCGTCGCCGTGGCGACGGACCCGTTCTCGCTGAGCACGATCCCATCGCCCTCGGCGAACTTCGGGGTGCCGAAGGACACGCCGGGCACACTCGGGAAGGTGGGCTCAGAGAGCTCGATCGTCCAGCCGTTGCCGCGTTGGAAGTGTCCGCTCACGGCCTCGCCATTCAGCGGCACCGCGAGGGTGTAGGTGTTCTCGGGCTCCGAGGACCCGGGAGCGAACTCCTTGACCAGCACGTCGAAGGTTGTGCCGTCGGGCACGAACGCCGCACCGGCGCCCGTGATCTTCTTGGAGACCGCGATCGAACCCTTGGCGACGCCCGTGCCCGTACCCGAACCGGTGTAGTTCATGGTCGTCTTGCCCGAGCGATCGACGCCCGAGCCCTCGATCTGGTTCGTGTACTCGGTGCCGCGCGCGTCGATGCCGCCGCTCGCGGTGCAGGTGGCGTACGAGATCACGTACTGGTAGTCACGGCTGAACTCGCCGTCCTCCGGCTGCCCGATCTTCAGCGTCAGCGTCTGGCCATCGACCGTCGCCTCGGTGAACTCGGTGAGGTTGGCCGGGTCCGGCGTCATGCCGCCGCCCGAGATCTGATCCTGCACGCTCACGTTCAGCCCCAGACGAGCCTCGACTCCGTCGCTGGGATCGCCCGCCGTGCAGACCGTGTGAGTGTCGCCCAGCACGTCCTCGAGCACGATCTCATCGAGTCCGTCGATCTTCTCACCCGGAATCGTGACGGTCCAGTCGAGCGTCGTGAACGCCGAGTGCTCAACCCCGTCGAGGGTCTTCACCGCGGTGTTCAGCTTGCCGGCCTTGTCGTACTTGCGGCCCGGAACCTCCGCGGTACCCGTGGTGAGCTTGCCGTCGATCGAGGCCGAGTTGGCGTACTGGGTGCCGCCCTCGGGCAGCTCGTCGCTCGTCACGTACGTGTCATAGGTGATGATGTAGCGCCAGTCCGACGTCTTGAACGCGAAGTCCTCGGTGTTCTCGATCGCGAAGGTGACGTTGAACGCGTTGCCGCTCTGCGAGTTGATCGTGCGCTCGAGCTCGTCGGTGATCTCGCTCCGGCGATCGCCGCTCGGGCCGTACTGCTCGTGCACCGTGATACCGCTGATGGTGTCGGCGCCGACCTCGTGTCCGCTGCCGAGCGACTCGGCGAGGGTGAAGCTGTTCTTGCCGACGAGCTCGCTGCCCGGAACCGTGACGGTCCAGCGGATCTTCCCGTTGCGCTCGGTGCCGCCGAGCACGGAGCCCGACTTGCTGATGTTCTGGTGCCACGGACGGTTGGTCACCTGTCCGACGCCGATGCCTGCTTCGCCCCAGCCCTCGATCTCGGCCGAGTTGTCGTAGGTCGTGCCCGCGGGATCGATCTGACCGTCGGGGGTGCAGGTCTGGTACTTGATGCGGTAGGTGACGCCGGCATCGAAACCGCCCTCGGGAGCGTTCAGGTCGATACCGAACGAGGTGTCGCCGGGCGTGCCGTCGAACTCGGCGAGCTCGGTCACGTCGACGACCGTGTCACCGCGCACCGTCTGCACGATGAACCCGGTCGGGTCGCAGAGCTGGTGGCCGTCGCCCAGCGTGTCGGTGATGTGCGCCACGTCGCCGCCCGCGGCGACCAGCGAGGCGCCCGGGATGTCGACGGTCCAGGTCATCGACCAGTTGTTGCCGTTCATCACGCCGGTCTTCGACACCTCGTCGGGCAGGTCGATGCCGTCGTCGATGCCGCCCTCACCGGGCAGTTCCACGACACCGCTGACGCCGTTGAGATCGAACGTCACCTGCTCCTCGGTGGTCGCCTGCACTGCGCGGGCGTCGAACTGGAAGGTTCCGTGGATCCCATCCTTGCCGTTCACTGCCTCAGTAAAGGTGCACGTGAGCACCCCGTCGACGGGGTCGCAAATCGCCCAGGTCTCGCCGTCCCCGACGAGATTGATCGGCGGGATGCCTGGAACGAAATCGAACACGTCGGGGAGCCCGATCGTGAATGTGTCGCCGGGCTGCGGGTCCGCGTCCGTCGCGTCCCACTCACCCGTGATGACGAACTCCTGGCCGACCTCGAGCTGCTCGGTCAGCGGATTGCCGTCATAGTCGGTCAATGTGATGTTCGAAATCTCGACGTCCGGGTTCGGTGCCGCCTGGGCCGGAGCCGCTCCGGCTCCACCCACCACCAGAGCACCACCGAACAGTGCCACGGCAAGCCCTCCGGCGATCCACCTCCCGGCACTGCTTATTGCACGTCTGAAAGCTCGTTTTCGCACGATGACTTCCGCTCCCTCTCCTCGGCATGACAAAAACACCAATAGTCCGCCTACCCCATTCACAGGCAGAGCTATATCCCCACGCCTATCCAATCGGACGGGTGGGCAGGCCGCCTAGACAAAGGTCGAATAATTCACCCTGTTCTTCACCCTTCGGCCAGCATTGCGATCACGCGCAGGCAAGGACCGTGGTGTCGCCGCACGCGGCCCGACGCGCGGCCCGACGCGCAGAATCCGGACGAGAGCCGCCCGGAACGACGGCCCGCCCCGTCGCTTCAGGCCGCCGGCTCCTCCAGCAGGCCGAGCACCGCGGCACGGGTGAGCGCCGCCTCTCGCGACGACACCCCGAGCTTGCGGTAGACCGTACTCAACTGCGATTTCACCGTGTTGCGCGACACGTAGAGATTCGCGGCGATCTCGTCCAGCGCCCCGGTCTCCGCGAGCGCGGCGAGCACCGCGTGCTCGCGCGGGGTCAGGGTCGCCACCGGCGCTGCCTCGTCCGCCGGTACGGACTCGCCGCCGACGAGAGCGACGATCGACTGGGCGACACCCGCCCGGAAGAGCGCCGCGCTCAGGGCGTCCCGATCCCGCGCCGCGACGGTTCGCAGCGGAGCACGCAGCTCCGTCGCCCGGATCAGCTCGGCGATGCGCCGAGCCACCGCCTCGGCGTCCCGGTGATGACCGGCTCGCAACGCCGCGCACGCCAGCACCAGCTCGGCCTCGAGGCGGTTCCGCGGCGTCGGGTGGGCAGCATTGAGCACCCGCTGGGCGTTCGTCGCGGCTGCCACGGCACGATCCAGCGCCAACTCGGTCCGTGCAAGGGAGAGCCTGCCGGACGCGCTGTGCTTCGCCGAGCGCGCCGCGATCCGCCTGGCCGCGATGGCGTCCCCCGCCGCGAGATGCAGCTCGGCCTCCGCCGCATCCAGGAGGCTCCGGGCCATCGCGGTTCCGGGTGCCGACCCCCGTTGCTCCCGCAGACGCTCCAGCCGCATCAGCCCCACATCGACATCGCCCGCGAGACGGTCGCGGCGAGCCCGGACCAGCGCGTAGAGCGTCCAGTGCTCGATGATATCGACGATCGGGCCGGCCGCTGCGAGGTGCCGCTCCGCAGTATGCGGATCCCCGTTTTCGAGTGCCACCACCGCCATCCCGAGGTTGAAGAAATCGGCCGGGCTCGAGTCGCGCCAACCGGCCGGCCATTCGGCTTCGTCGGCCTCGGCCAGCAGTCGTCGCGCGAGCGGCAGCTCCCCGCTGAGCGCGGCAAGGCCAGCGCGCAGGGAGAGCGGATCGACCCGATCGGCCCTCCCGGCCTCGATGTGCTTGGCGTCCGCGAGCTCGAAGTTCCACCGAGCGAGCTCGAGATCCCTCGCGTAGAACGCGGCGATCCCCAAATGGACCTGCAGCATCGGCCCCATCCGACCCAGCGCGGCGAAGTCCTCCTCGGCCAACGCAGAGAGATCCTGTGCTGCCCGACGGACCAGCGGGAGCGAACGGCTGGAGAACGGGGTGAGTCGCAGCGCGGCGGCTTCGAACGCCCGATACACGACGCGTTCGCGGTGAAGCCCCCGGCTGGGGTTCACCCGTTGGAGGACGGCCTCCGCGGCGAGCAGCTGCAGGGCGCGCGGACGGGTTCTCGGGTCCATGTTGGAGAGCAGTATGAGCATCACGACAAGAGCCGGATACCCGCGGAACAGCGATACCGGGACCCGCCTGAACGCCGCGTAGGTCTCGTCGCGCAACTCCAGCAGCTCGACCATGTTGGCGAGCACGACCTCGGTCGCCAGAACGGGGTCCTGCCAGTCCAGTGCGGCGTGCAGCGCTTCCAGCGGGGCCCTCACCATGAGCGAGACGCGCACCGCGTCGGCGGCGAGACGACGGCGTTCCGATGCCCCCACGCGCTGTTCGGCCTCCTCAGCCAGCACGCCGCGCATGAAGGCGTGCATGCGCAGCCAGTCGCCGTCCCAGCCTGCCAGTCCCGCCTGGTCCAGGTATTCGGGCAGGTCTTCCGGGAGCCCCCACGCCTCGAGCACCGCACGATCGACCCGCGGCAGGAGCGAGACGCGCAACGCCGCTTCGTATCGTCCGGGATCCTCGCCGAGTTCATCGCGCAACCGGCGGCGCAGCCGTTCTCGAGCACCCGATGTCCGTCGAAGGGCGTCGTCCATCTCGGCGCGCACCGCGATCGCGAGCCCTTCGGACCGCTGCAGCACGTCCCGCCGGGCATCATCGTCGTCGAACAGACCGGCGTCGCGGAGCTCCTCGAGCGTGATGCGCAGATCGGCGGGTGCGATGATGTCGAGCCCTGCATCGGAGACCGCCGCCAACTCTCGAGCGGTGCGTGCGCTTCTCGTGGCCACCACCACGCGGAGCTCCGGGTGCTCATCGACCAGTCTCCCGAGCCGTTCGAGGTGCTCATCATCGATGCGCTCGCCGGCATCGATCACGAGCACGCCACTCCCCGCTGCGGCGAGAGCCTCGATATCGGGCAGCGGCAGCCGGCCCCCGTCCGGCTCGCACCAGAGCAGGGCCGTATCGGACCTGGCAGCCCACGAGGCGATCAGCGTCGTCTTGCCCGCCCCGACCGGACCGTGCACGACGGTGACGTCGGGCCAGGCGGAGAGCCGCTCCAACAGGCGCGGCCGGGGGAACGCGCTCGCCGGCATCCTCGGGGCGCCGCTCTTCCCGCGAGTCTCTCCCACATCCATCACCCCCTGTGCGCGTCCCCGTCGTCGGGGTCGCGCCGTCCGAATCGGTTCCGCGGCGCACGAGATCCCGGATCCCGTTCCGGTTGTCCCGCTCTCCTGCTCCGACAGAGCGGCACCGTTCGCGCGACTGCTCCAGCTGCGCGGAGGCGCTTGCGCACACCGAGCACGATGCCTCCAGCCGCAAGAGTACTCCGAGCACGCGATCGGAGGAAGGGCCCGGTGGCCGGCGGAAGCCGCCGGCCCGCGCTACCCGCCCGCCCGATCGGCGATGTGCCGGTGGTGCTGGATCACCTCTGCCACGACGAAGTTGAACCACTTCTCCGCGAACTCGGGGTCGAGGTGCGCGTCCTCGGCGAGCGCTCGCAGCCGCGCGGTCTGCCGCGCCTCGCGCGCGGGATCCGAGGCCGGCATCTCGTGGTCGGCCTTCAGCAGGCCCACCTCCTGGGTGCAGCGGAAGCGCTCTGCGAGCATGTGGATCAGTGCCGCATCGATGTTGTCGATGCTGGCGCGCAACTGCTCGAGTCGTTCCTGCGGCGTCGGGTCGCTCATGCGACCGCCCCTCAGCCGAGCAGGTCGTGGCGCACCACGACCTGCTCCCGCTCGGGGCCCACGCCGATGGCCGAGATGCGGGATCCGCTCATCGCCTCGAGCGCGAGGATGTAGTCCTGCGCATTCTTCGGCAGATCCGCGAAGCTCCTTGCACCGGAGATGTCCTCGCTCCACCCCGGGAACTCCTCGTAGATCGGCTTCGCGTGGTGGAAGTCGCTCTGGTTGACCGGCATCTCGTCGTGCCGCACCCCGTTCACGTCGTAGGCGACGCAGACGGGGATCGTCTCGAGCCCCGAGAGCACGTCGAGCTTCGTGAGCACGAAGTCGGTGACGCCGTTGATGCGAGCCGCGTAACGCGCGATCGGCGCGTCGTACCAGCCGCAGCGGCGCGGACGGCCGGTCGTCGTGCCGTACTCATGACCCACGCGGGCCAGGTGCTCGCCGCTCTCGTCGAAGAGCTCCGTCGGGAACGGGCCGGCACCGACACGGGTGGTGTAGGCCTTGACGACCGAGATCACGCGGTCGAGCTGGTGCGGGGGCAGTCCCGATCCCGTACTGGCGCCGCCCGCGGTGGCGTTCGAGGAGGTGACGAACGGGTAGGTGCCGTGATCGATGTCGAGCATGGTGGCCTGGCCCGCCTCGAACAGGATCGTCTGATCCTGCTGCATCGCCTCGTGCAGCAGCAACCCAGTGTCGCACACCATCGGCTCGAGCATCTCCCGGAAGCTCAGCAAGTCCTCGGTGACCTCCTCCGGGGAGATGGCGCGCCGGTTGTAGATCTTGACGAGCACCTGGTTCTTGAACTCGAGCGCCGCCTCCACCTTCTGCTGCAGGATGCTCTCGTCGAAGATGTCCTGGATGCGGATGCCGACGCGGTTGATCTTGTCGGCGTAGGCCGGGCCGATCCCACGCCCCGTGGTGCCGATCTGGCGCTTGCCCAGGAAGCGCTCGGTGACCTTGTCGAGCGTGCGGTGGTAGGCCGTGATCACGTGGGCGTTGGCGCTGACCTTCAGCTTCGACACGTCGACGCCGCGGCTGCTCAGCGCATCGAGCTCCTGCTTGAGCACACCGAGGTCGATGACCACGCCGTTGCCGATGACGGGAACGACGCCGGGAGTGAGAATGCCGGACGGGAGCAGGTGGAGCGCGTACTTCTCCTCGCCCACGACCACGGTGTGGCCGGCGTTGTTGCCGCCGTTGAACTTGACGACGTAGTCGACGCGGCTGCCGAGCAGATCGGTCGCTCGCCCCTTCCCCTCGTCACCCCACTGGGCACCGGTGATGAGCACTGCGGGCATCTCAGCCCCTTCCTTCGGCGTAGGCAGTTACCGAGCCAGTCTAGCGAGACCCGCCGACGGGGCCGCCCAGGAACGCCGCCTCAGCCCGCGGACGCCTCGATCTGCGCAATGGCCTGCGGATCCGCGCCGTCGAGGAACTCGGTGAGCCGATCCACCTCGCTCTGCTCGCCGATACGACCGGCCGCGCGACGCAGTGCGTAGAGGGCCTGCAGCACCCCGCGGTTCGGTTCGTGGGACCACGGCACCGGCCCGGCGCCCCGCCACCCCGACTTGCGCAGCGCGTCGAGCCCGCGGTGGTAGCCGACCCGCGCGAAGGCGTAGGCCTCGACCTCGCGCCCCTCGGCGTCCGCGACATCGGCGAGGACCGCCCAGGCCAGCGGCGACTCGGGGTGCGCCCGCACCACGGCTTCGGGATCCGCGCCCGGCAGCAGTGCGGCAGCAGCCGCGGGATCCTCGGCCAGCAGGGTGGGCTCTGGGCCCAGCAGGTTCTCTCCGACCATGATTCTCACTCGCTTCCCGAGGCGCCGCTCGAGCCGCGGAGCCTCATCGGGGTAGGTCCCGCGAACCGCCTCGCGGCCGCGGGGTGACGGGCAGGACTACCGGAAGTTGACGAACTGCAGGGCGACATCCACGTCGGCGCCCTTGAGGAGCGCCATGGTGGCCTGCAGATCGTCGCGGCTCTTCGAGCTGACGCGCAGCTCGTCGCCCTGGATCTGCGATTTCACGCTCTTCGGACCCTCGTCGCGGATCAGCTTGTTCAGCTTCTTCGCAGTGGCCTGATCGATGCCCTCCTTGAGCTTGGAGTCGATGCGGTACTCCTTGCCGCTGGCGTAGGGTTCGCCGTTCTCGAGCGCCTTGAGCGAGAGTCCGCGCTTGATGAACTTCGACTGCAGCACGTCGAGCACCGCGTTGGCGCGCTCTTCGGTGTTCGCCTTGATCTGGATGGAGTCGCCGCTCAGCGAGACATCGGCCCCCACACCCTTGAAGTCGTAGCGCTGCTCGACCTCCTTGCGGGCCTGGTTCACCGCGTTCTCAACCTCCATCGAGTCGATCTTGCTCACCACGTCAAACGAAGAATCAGCCATGCACCCAGCGTAAACGAAACGCGGAGCGTTTCGTAGCTGGGTGCACCCGCCGCCACGCGGCGCATGCGCCCGCCCCGCGTCGGCGCACCACACCCCCGAAGGCCGAAAATCAATGCCAGACATAATCTGGGCGAATAGTTTGTTAGGATACTCGACGGCTCGGGCGCAGTGGCTCCGCGGTCGGGCGGGAGATCCGCGCGCGCCGGCGGATCCCGCGCCCTTCTTCTTTCCCACTCCCTCCGAAAGGAACTCGAACGTGTCCGCAACCACGGCAGATCCCCAGCAGGCCCGCCGCCTGCCCAAGTGGGTCACCTCCTTCGGCTGGCAGATCCTCGCGGCCCTCGTGCTCGGCCTCGTGCTCGGCGGCATCGCGATGTCGCTCGGCTCCGACGCCGAGGGCAACCGGAACGGCCTGCACGCCACCCTCGCCACGATCGGCAGCGGCTACGTCTCGCTGCTGCGCGCCGCCGTCGTGCCGCTCATCTTCACCGCGATCGTGTCGAGCATCGTCGGCCTGCGCCGCGTCACCAACGCCGCGCGCCTCGCGGGCCAGACCCTGCTGTGGTTCGCCATCACCGCGCTCATCGCCGTGACCATCGGCATCGTGCTCGGCGTCGTGCTGCGGCCGGGCGCCGCGGCCTCGCAGGCGGAGCTCCAGACCGGCGATCCCTACACGGTCGGCACCTGGTGGAACTTCCTCACCGGCCTCATCCCCTCCAACTTCCTCGGCCTCACGGTCGGCGGCTCGGCCGACCTCGAAACCGGCGCGCTCTCCGCCAGCCCGGGCTTCAACGTGCTGCAGGTCATCGTGATCTCCGCTGCCGTGGGCATCGCGGCGCTCAAGATCGGCGAGAAGGCCGAACCGTTCATCCGCCTCACCGAGTCGGCGCTCGCCGTGATCCAGAAGGTGCTGTGGTGGATCATCCGCATCGCCCCCATCGGCACGCTCGGCCTCATCGGCAACGCGGTCGCCGAGTACGGCTGGGACAAGATGGGCTCGCTCACCTGGTTCGTCGTGGTGCTCTACCTCGGCCTCGCCCTCGTACTGTTCGTGGTCTATCCCGTACTCGTCAAGGCGCACGGGCTCTCGATCCGGCAGTACTTCTCGGGCGTGTGGCCCGCGGTGCAGCTCGGCTTCGTGAGCCGGTCCTCGATCGGCACGCTGCCGCTGACCGAGCGCGTGACCGAGCGCAACCTGGGCGTGCCCCGCGGCTACGCCTCGTTCGCCGTGCCGCTCGGCGCGACCACCAAGATGGACGGCTGCGCCGCGATCTACCCCGCGGTCGCCGCGATCTTCATCGCTCAGTTCTTCGGCATCGAGCTGACGATCGTGCAGTACCTGCTGATCGTGCTCGTCTCGGTCGTGGGCTCGGCCGCCACCGCCGGCACCACGGGCGCGACCGTCATGCTGACGCTCACCCTGTCCACGCTGGGCCTGCCGCTCGAGGGCGTCGGCCTGCTGCTCGCGGTCGACCCGATCATCGACATGGGCCGCACCGCGGTCAACGTCGCCGGTCAGGCGCTCGTGCCCGCCATCGTGGCGAAGCGCGAGGGGATCCTCGATATCGATCTCTACAACGCACCCCGCAAGGGTCTCGCCTTCGACAACGACGATGTGGCGGCGGGCGAGGCTGCAAGCTCCGCTTCCGGCCCGTCGCCCGACGAGATCCGGGATCCGGAGCCCGCGACCCGCGCGTAGCGCCCCGGCGAACTCAGGAGTCCCGCGTGGCTGCTTCCTCCGATCGGAGGAAGCAGCCACGCGGGACTCCGCGTTTTTCGCGGACGAACCCGGGGCCCGCCGCAGGCGAGGCCCGCGATTCCTCCGCTTGGGTGTCGATCCCCGCTGTTCCCATTCGACGTCTTCAGTGAGAGGGTCGAGAGGAATCCTCCCCGCGAATGGAGAACACCATGAAGTACATGCTGATCATGCGCGACACCGAAGAGGCGTACCAGGCCTCGCAGGAGGTGCCGTTCGAGGAGATCATCGAGGCCATGGGCCGCTACAACGAAGCGCTGATCGAGGCCGGTGTGTCGACTGGAGGCGACGGACTCGCACCGCCCGAGGAGGGGTTCGTGGTCGACTTCTCGGCCGATCCGCCGCTCGTCACCGACGGGCCGTACGGCGAGACCAAGGAGCTGTTCAACGGCTTCTGGATCCTGGAGGTCTCCTCCCGCGAAGAAGCCGAGGAGTGGGCCAAGCGCTGCCCGCTCGGTCCCGGCAGCAAGCTCGAGGTGCGCCGCATGCCGAGCATCGACGAGTTCCCCGAGATGGCCGAGTGGGTGGAGAAGGAGCAGGGGCAGCGCGAGGAGCCGGAGGGCACGCCGGCGCAGTCCTAGAACGCCGAGAGACTCGGGATTCCGAGCAGCCCGCGAGAACGTACAGCACGGTGTCGATTCGGGCGGTTCCCGATCGACGTCTTCAGTGAGAGGGTCGAGAAGCGGCCCGATCCGAAACCAGAAACCCGAGACCCGAGACCCGAGACCCGAGACCCGAGACCCGAATGGAGAACATCATGAAGTACATGCTGATCATGCGCGACAGCGACGAGGCCCTGGCGGCATCGCAGGAGGTGCCGTTCGAGGAGATCCTCGAGGCCATGGGGCGCTACAACGAGTCGCTCATGAAGGCCGGTGTGATGGCGGGCGGCGAGGGCCTGACCCCGCCCGAGGAGGGCGTCGTCGTCGACTTCTCGGCCGATCCGCCGCTCATCACCGACGGACCCTACGGCGAGACCAAGGAGCTCTTCAACGGCTTCTGGATCCTCGAGGTGTCCTCGAAGGAGGAGGCGGTGGAGTGGGCCAAGCGCTGCCCCCTCGGCCCCGGCAGCAAGCTCGAGGTGCGCCGCATCCACGCCGACGAGGACTTCCCTCAGGACAACGAGTGGGTGCAGAAGGAGAAGGGCTGGCGCGAGGAGCTCGAGGAGAAGCAGGCGCGCTCCTGACCCTCGCTCGACGGGACGGGGCACCCGAATGGGCATCCGAATGGGAACCCGAATGGACACCGAGGAGACACGGCGCACGGTCGCGGCGGTCTGGCGCATCGAATCCGCGCGGATCGTCGCGACCTTGACGCGCTCGGTCGGCGACTTCGGGCTGGCCGAGGATCTCGCACAGGAGGCGCTGGCCGACGCGCTGGCGCAGTGGCCGGAGGCGGGTGTGCCGCGCAATCCCGCGGCATGGCTCACCGCGGTCGCGAAGCGGAAGGCGATCGACCACTGGCGGCGCAGCGAGCGCTACGATGCGCGGATAGCCCTGCTCGCGCAGGATCTCGAGCGCGACCCGGCCGGAACCACGGGTGCGGCCGACGCCGCGGACGGCGATCCGTGGGATCCCGACCGCATCGACGACGAGGTGCTGGGCCTGATCTTCGTGGCCTGCCACCCGGTGCTCGCGCAGCAGGCGCAGGTGGCCCTCACGCTGCGCGTGGTCGGCGGCCTCACGAGCGAGGAGATCGCGCGGGCATTCCTCGTGCCCGTTTCCACCGTGCAGCAGCGCATCGTGCGGGCGAAGAAGACGCTCGCGGCGGCGCACGTGCCGTTCGAGGTGCCGGGGCGCGACGAGTTCCCCGAGCGTCTCGCCGGCGTGTTGAGCGTGCTCTACCTGGTCTTCAACGAGGGGCACACCGCGAGCGCCGGGAACGACTGGATGCGTCCCGAGCTGGCTCGGGAGGCGGTGCGGCTGGCCAGAGTGCTCGTCGGCCTCGCACCGCGCGAGCCCGAAGCGCTGGGGCTGCTCGCCCTCATGGAGCTCACCGCGGCCCGCTTCCCCGCCCGGGTGACCGCGAGCGGGGAACCGGTGCAGCTGGACCGGCAGGATCGCACGCGGTGGGACCGCTCCGCGATCTCCCGGGGCCGGGCGGCGCTGGCGCGGGTCGACGCGCTCGGACGCGGGCGCGGCCCCTACGCGCTGCAGGCATCGATCGCCGAGTGCCACGCGATCGCGGCATCGATCGACGACACCGACTGGGAGCGGATCGTGGTGCTCTACGAGGCGCTGGGGCGCATCGCGCCGTCGCCGGTGGTGGAGCTGAATCGAGCCGGAGCGGTCGCGATGGCGCGCGGCCCCGAGGCCGCGCTGCCGATCCTGGATCGGCTCGAAGCGGCGGGATCGCTGCGCGGCTACCATCTGCTCCCGGCGACGCGGGCCGAGCTGCTGCGGCGCTCCGGCCGGGAGGACGAGGCCCGCGCGGCCTTCGCCGAGGCGGCCGCCCTGGCCCGCAACGAGCGGGAGCGGGCGCTGCTCGAGACGAAGGCCGCGGGAAGCTCGTAGTCCCGCGAACACGCGGAGTCCCGAATGGCTGCTGACGCTACGGGGGAAGCAGCCACTCGGGACTCCACGTCTGCATACGGCCGGGGCGCAACACCCGGGGCGCAACACCCGGGGCGATGTCCCCCTACCGCACCGAGGCGCGGCGCATCGCGAACCAGGTGCCGACGAGCGAGACGAGGATGACCACGATCACTCCGAGCGCCACCCCGCCTCCGGTGAGGCCCATGAAGATCTCGCCCAGGTTCGGGGCGATGAGCAGGAGCGTCACCGCGAGGCAGAGACCCAGGCCGATGCCCATGATGGCCGGCCCCTTGTTGCCGAACCGCACCCACACCGAGGCAAAGAGGCCGCCGACGGTCAGGCAGAAGAGCACGCCGAGGAAGGCGCTCACTCCGAGGATCAGCGGGTTACCGGCGCCCGTCAGGTGCACGTCGAGCACGTAGACGCCGATGAACCAGTGGTTCGTGGCCAGCTCCACCCAGAGCAGTATGAGCATCAGCGCCGTGATGTAGAGCGCCTGCAGCGTGTTCGCGAGCATCGTGCCGAGGATGAAGTTGCGGCGCGTCGTCCCCAGCGCGAGCGCGAAGGGGTAGGTCGTGGCGACGGCCTGCACGCCGTAGTAGACGAGGAATCCCGGGAGCGACCAGAGGATCGCCTGGTTCCAGCGCGCGCCCTCGATGTACTCGGGAGACATCGGGTCGGCTCCGGTGCCGCGCTGGATCGCGATCTGGATGATCACGGTCACCACGAGCACGAAGCCCAGGATGATGGGCGGCACGCTCACGTAGGTGCTGAGCTTGTTCAGGTGAAGCCTCGTCACCTTGAGGATGCGGTTCATGATGTGCTCCCTGTCTAGCGCGCACTCGTGAGTGCGGTGGAGTCGGAATCTGGCTGGTCGGCCTGCTCGGCCTCGCCGAGGCCGTAGGCGGCGACGAGGTCCTGCAGCGACACGGGGCTGATCTCGAGCGCGAGCCGCGCCGCGGTCTCGCGATCCTCGTCGTTCAGCACGCCCTGCACGACCGCGGTGCCGAGCCCGCCGATCGAGCGGGTGGAGAGCGCCTCGCGGCCACGCACGAACTCCTCGACCGCCGACGCGCGGCCGGCCACCTGGTAGGAACCGCCGCGCAGCTCCTCCACGTCGGCGTGCCGCACCACGCGGCCGCGATCGAGGATCACGACGCGCTCGAGCAGGCGGTCCATCTCGTCGATGAGGTGCGTCGACAGGATCACCGTGCGGGGGTGCGCCGCATAGTCCTGCAGCAGCTCGTCGTAGAAGATGTGCCGCGCTGTGGCGTCGAGCCCGAGGTAGGGCTCGTCGAAGAACGTGATGGGCGAGCGCGAAGCGAGTCCGAGCACGATGCCGAGCGAGGAGAGCTGACCGCGGGAGAACTTCTTGATGACGGGCTTCGTCGGGATGCGGAAGAGCTCGATGAGCCGGTCGGCGGTCTGCTGCGACCAGTTGGGATAGAAGATCGCCGCCGCACGGATGGTGTGCTTCAGCGTGTAGTCGTCGGGGTAGCGCTGATTGTCGCGCACGAAGCACATCTGCTCGATGGTCTCGGCGCGCTCGAACGGGTCGTGCCCGTGCACGCTCACGGTGCCCGAACTGGGACGGTCCTGCGCGGTGATGAGCGACATGAGCGTCGTCTTGCCCGCGCCGTTGCGGCCGAGCAGCCCGGTGATCACGTTCTCCTGGATGTCCAGGGTGACGTCTTCGAGCGCCGTCGCGCCCCGGTAGCGACGGGTGAGGCCGCGTGTCTCGATTGCTGCGGTCATGATACTGACTCCTTCGCTTCCTTCTCGATGAGTCGGACGATGTCTTCGGTGGAGAGGCCCAGTGCCTGCGCCTCGGTGAGGAGCGGGGCGACGTAGTGATCCACGAAGCCCTGCTGACGCTCGCCCGCGATGAGCGCCTTCGCGCCGGTCGACACGAACATGCCGATGCCGCGCCTCTTGTAGAGCACCCCGGCGTCGACCAGGCGGTTCAGCGCCTTGCCCGCCGTTGCCGGGTTGATGCGCAGGTACGCCGCGAGCTCGTTGGTGGAGGGCACCTGCTGCTCCTCCTCGTACACCCCGCGGAGCACGTCGTCTGCGATGCGATCTGCGAGCTGCAGGAAGATGGGGCGCGTGTCGTCGAACACCCGGCACCTCCGTTCTCCGCGGGTCTCGGGGATCCTCGAATCCCACTCGACCTCCCTGGTTCATTACTTCACTAATGAACCTACGCACCGAGGCTGATTCTGTCAAGCCGCTTATTCATCTCCGGCCGCGAGCGCGACCATTCACCCTTGCGGACATTCATCAGATGAACTAGCTTGGGGGTGCTCTACGGGCGGACGCTCGGAGCGGTCGAGAGGATCCCGATGCCCAGCAGCAACATCGCCGTCACGCACACCGACCTCGGCTTCGTCACCGCGGAGGTCAGCCGAGCCGAGCGCATCTCGCCGAGTTTCGTAAGGGTGACCGTGGCCGGCGAGGATCTGGCCGGCTGGCGGCACCTCGGCTTCGACCAGTGGTTCCGCCTCGCGCTGCCGGTGGCGGGTGAGGCCACCCAGTTCGAGCGACTCGCGAAGCGCTTCGACATGCGCGGCTACCTGCGCTATCTCACGCTGCCCAAGGCCACTCGCCCCGTAATCCGCAACTACACCGTGCGCGAGTACCGGCCCGAGGCGGGCGAGCTCGACATCGACTTCGTCGTGCACACCTCGGATGACCCCGCGCACTCCGGCATCGCCGGACCCTGGGCCGAGTCGCTGCCGGTGGGCGAGCGAGTCGCGCTCATCGACCAGGGGTGCGGCTATCGTGCCGTCGAGGGGGCACGGCGCGTGGTGCTCGCCGGCGATGAGAGCGCGCTGCCGGCGGTACTCGGGATTCTGCGCGATCTCCCCCGGGACGCTGTCGGCGACGCGATCATCGAGGTGCCCGACGCGGCCGATCGCCAGCCCGACGCGGCCCCCGACGGCGTGCGCGTCGAGTGGGTGGAGCGCACGAGCGGCGGGGTGGGCGCGGCCGCGCTCGAGGCGCTGCGCGGACTGCCCGCGTGGGACGAGCCGGTCTCGGCGTTCGTCGCCGGCGAGCAGAAGCTCGCGACGGGCGGGCGCAGGCACCTCGTCGCCGATCGCGGTGTGGCGAAGTCCGCGGTCGACTTCTGCGGGTACTGGCGGGCGGGCTGAATCCACCGCGCACAACCCTCGAATTACACCGGTGTAATTTGTCCACAGGCACGACCGGGGCCTGTGGGTAACCGAGAGCGCCGGATCGCCGATCTCGGCGACAACCCCCTCTTCAGCAGCGGATTCACGCGGATCCCGCCCGCTCCAGCGGTGAATTACACCGGTGTAGTTTATCCACAGGTGTGCATAGGGGCTGTGTGGAAACTGTGGTGAAGGGAACCGCGGAACCGCGGATGAGGCCCGCCCGAGCGGCGGCATCGCGCGGATCCGGCGCGCAGTCACCATCGAATTACACCGCTGTAATTTATCCACAGGTGTGAGTGGATGCTGTGGACACCTGCACTCGGAACGGCCCGGAACGGGATCCCTCGATCCCCGCCGCACTGTCGCACTGTCGCTCAGCCGCGCTGTCGCACTGCCGTTCTGTCGCTCTGCCGCGCCTCCTCTCGACCTGCCCGAACGCTTCACCCGTTCAGATGAGGCCCCACTCCATCGCTCGGATGACCGCGCGGGTGCGATCCGAGACCTCCAGCTTTTCGAAGACGTGCAGCAAGTGGGTCTTCACCGTCGACTCCCCAATGAAGAGCCGCGACGCGATCTCCGGGTTGCTGAGGCCCTGGGCCACGAGCGCGAGGATCTCGCGCTCCCGCGGCGTCAGCTTCGGCACGGGAGCAGCGCCGGATCCGGAGGCTCCCGCCTCGCCGTCGGCTGCGCCGTTCTTCGCGCTCTGAGATCCCCCGCGCGCCGCTTGGGCCAGCGCCGCGGCGACCGACGGCGCGAGCACCATCTGCCCCGCCGCGACCGCTCGGATGCCGGCCGCCAGTTCCTCGGCCGGCGCAGCCTTGACGAGATACCCGCTCGCGCCCGCCTCGATCGCGGCCAGGATCTGGTCGTCGTCCTCGTACGTGGTGAAGACGAGCACGCGGGGGTTCGTCGCACCGGCGGAAAGCGCATCGCGTTCTCCAGAGAACCGCGCGGTCGCCGCCGATCCGGCCCCGATGGGCTCGGCCTGGATGGACTCGGCATCGCCGGGTTCGGTACCGACGGGTTCGGCGCCAACGGGTTCGGCGGCGACGGGCTCGGCATCGCCGGGTTCGGCACCGCCAGGTTCGGCGGCGAGGCTCAGGTCCGCCTGCACGATGCGCCGCGTCGCCTCGACTCCGCCGATACCCGGCATGCGGAGGTCCATGAGCACGACGTGCGGTAGCGCCCGCGCCGCGAGGGCGACGGCCTCCTCCCCCGACGCGGCCTCGGCGACCACCTCGAAGTCGGGTTCCGTGTCGAGCAGGCCCACGATGCCGGCGCGCACGATGGGGTGATCATCGGCCACCAGTACTCGGATCATGATTCCGCCTTCTCCTCTGCGCCCGCGGCGCTCGGCTCCACGTCCGACGGTACCCGAGACGCCTCACCCGGCAGCCGCACTTCGAGCCTGGCACCGCCCGCTCCGGCCTCCCCGAAACGCACCTCGCCGCCCACCTCGCGCACCCGCTCGGCGAGCCCGCTCAACCCGAAGCCCCCGAGCCGCATCCGCTCGGGATCGGGGCCCACCCCGTCGTCCTCGACCAGCAGTACGACCCCGCCCTCCGCAGGCGCAGTGAGCGTGAGCAGCACACGCGACGCACGCGCATGCTTGCGGGCGTTCGCCAGTCCCTCCTGCGCCGCGCGCAGCAGCACGACCTGGTGCTCCCGATCCAGCGAGACGGTGTCGAGTGCGCACTCCACCCGCAGCCCCGCATCAGCGCTCAGGCGGGCCGCGACCCGCTCGATCGCCGCCTCGAGCCCGCCGTCGCCGAGCGGCTGCGTGGTCGCGACGAGCGCCCGCGCCTCGCCGACCGCCTCGCGCGCCGCCTCCCCGACGCGGGAGAGGCGATCCCTCGCCCGCTCCGCATCGCCGCTGTCGAGGGCCCGCTGCGCCTGCTCGCTCAGCATGACGAGCCCGGCGAGCGTCTGCGTGAGCGTGTCGTGCAGTTCGCGCGAGAGCCGGTCCCGCTCGCGCCCGGCGCCAGCCTGCTCGGAGAGCGCCGCCACCTCGGCCTGCGAAGCGCGCAGCTGCTCGGCGAGCGCACGATACCGCTCCCCCTGCGCGAAGATCCGCGAGATCCACGTGCCCATCACCACGGCGAAGGTGAACGAGAGCACCACGATCGCCGAGGCCTCTCCGAATCCAGCGAGCACCCCATGCCGCTCGAAGGCTAGGAGGAACCCGGCCCCGACGGCGAGCGCCAGCACCGCACTCCAGATGACGGCGTCGCGGTACCGGGCGATGATCGTCCAGATCATCGGATACGCGAGCGCCTGCAGCGTCGCGTAGCTCGGCAGGATCGCCGTGGCCGCGCCGACGATCAGCACGAGCACGCTCAGGTAGACGAGGTCGGACGGACGCGCCGGCTCCTCGCACACCGCCCGCCGGAGAGCGGAGCGCCCCAGGCAGAGGTACCAGACGACCAGCAGCGCGAGCACTCCGAGCGTCGTCGCCAGATCGAGGAGCGAGCCGGGGTCCTCGTCGAGGACGACGTCGAGGTAGCCGATGACCCCCATCACCGCGACGGTCGCCGCGACGCCCAGATCCCACCACAGCAGCGGACGCCGCCGCCTCGCCACCTCGCCGATGTGCGGCAGCGACTGCGATGCGGGCGGCTGCGATGCGGCCGATCCCGCGCTGCTCGACGTCACTGCGTTCATGTTCTCACCCTCTCACGGACCACTGACGACTGGTCGAGATCGCGCTTCTGCCCAGCACGCAGCATCCCCGCCTCTGCGAGAGGCGACCGAGATGCCCGCTGTACGTATGGGATCTGCCGAAGATATGAGGTTCTGGCCCGAGACGCGCATATCATCGGCAGATCCCAGATATACGGCCACCGACACCGCCGGCGCGTTACACCCCTAGGACCGCTGCGGCAGTAGCCGCACCAGCGACGCACGGCAAACGCTGACGCGTCTGCTCTATGTGCGCTGCGGCAGTGGCCGCACCAGCGACGGTCGGCGAACGCTGGCGCGTTCGCCCCTAAGACCGTCGCTGCCATCTGAACGTGAGGCGGCTCGCCACGAGGCCGACCACCAGCCAGACGCCGAGGTTCAGCGCCACGAGGCCCAGATCCCACGAGCCCGACTGCTCGAGCGCCGCGAAGTCCTCGGGCAGGAACACCGAGCGCATGCCCTGCGCCAACCACTTCAGCGGGAACGCCGAGGCCACGTTCTGCAGCCACTCCGGCAGCATCGTGAACTGCAGGTAGACGCCCGAGATGAACTGCAGCAGCAGCACGATCGGCAGCACCACGGCGGTCGCGCTGCGCGACGAGCGCGGCACGGCGGCGAGCGCCACACCCAGCAGGGTCATGGTCGCGATCCCGAGCACGAACAGCCACGCGAAGCGCAGCCAGAGCGCGGGATCGCTCGGCAGCTCCACGCCCAGCACCAGGGCCGCGAAGGCGAGCAGCAGCGCCGTCTGCGCCAGCGAGGTGAGAAGGATCATGCCCGCCTTGCCCAGGAAGTACGACACCGGCGACATCGGGGTGCCGCCCAGCCTGCGCAACCACCCCTCACCGCGCTCCCGCGCGATGTCGACGGCGAGGTTCTGCACTCCCGAGAGCAGCAGTCCCGCGGCCACCATGCCGGGCAGGTAGTACGCCGCCATGGTGACGCCCGGCGCGATCTCGCCCATCGATTCGAAGGCGACGCCGAAGATGCCGAGCATCAGGATCGGGAAGAGGAAGGTGAAGAACACCGTGTCGGGGGTGCGGAAGTACCCGCGCAGTTCGAGCAGCACGGTGCTCCACCCCGCGCGCAGGATCCCGGGAGCACGATGCCGCGGGATCGGAGCGGGACCGTCCGGGCGTGGGACCGCGCCGGATCTGGCATCGGCCGCGGGGGACGGCGCGATGCGCGCCCCGGAGGTCTCGGGTGTCGTGCTCATGATTCCGCTCCGATCAGTTCCAGGTAGATCTCCTCGAGCATGGGCCGCCGCACCTCGAGCTCGGCGGGCTCGTCGCCCGGCAGCCCCGCAGCCGAGGCCTCCTCGCACAGCCGCGCGACCAGCCGCCCGGGAGTCGCGGTGCGCTGCTCGCGCAGCTCGCCCGAGGCGTCGCGCCACCGCACCAGCGGCACTCGGGCGTCGGCGCCCCCGAGCTCGCCGGGCGGCGCCTCTGCCGCGATCCTGCCGTTCGAGAGCACGCCGACCCGGTCGGCGAGGTGCGCGGCCTCGTCGAGATAGTGGGTGGTGAGCAGGATCGCGGCCCCCTCCCCGGTCAGGCTCTCCAGCATGTCCCAGAACTGCCTTCTGGCCTCGGGATCGAAGCCGGTGGTCGGCTCGTCGAGGAACAGCAGCTCGGGGCGGCCCACGATTCCGAGCGCCACGTCGAGACGGCGTTGCTGGCCGCCCGAGAGCTTGGCGGCGCGCTTGCCCGCGTGCTCCGTGAGCCCGACCAGGTCGAGCACCTCGTCGACGCCTCGCGGGTGGGGATAGAGCGAGCCGAAGTGCGACACCAGCTCGCGCGCCGTGTAGGGGCCGAGGTCGCCGGTGCTCTGGGTGACGATGCCGATGCGGGATCGCCAGGCGCGGCTCGCAGTCAGCGGATCCTCGCCGAGCACGTCGACCGTGCCGGCTTCCGGGCGCCGGATCCCCTCCAGGATCTCGATCGTCGTGCTCTTGCCCGCGCCGTTCGGCCCGAGCAGGGCGTAGGTCTCGCCGGGGGCGATGTCGAGGTCGATCCCGCTCAGGATCGCACGATCGCCGTATCGCTTGCTGAGGCCGCGCACCCGCACGGCCGCTCCACTCTGATTCATGCTTCCAGCCTGCACTCCGGGCGCGCGCGGCGGCAGCGACCGACCGTGCGATTTCCGCATCCACCGATCGGTGGATGCTTCCACGCGATGCCCGGCCGACACCGCAAGCCCCGCGCACGACGCCGGGGTACTCGCTCCGAACGATCGGATCGGTTTCGTCGGGAGAGAGACGCCTTCGCGCGTCAGTAGTTGTCGCCAAACCTCTCGCGAGGTAGCAACTACTGGCGCGCGAAGATATGGGCACGAGGATCGGGCTGGGCGCGGATCGCAGGCGCTACAGCGGCATAGGCTGGACGAGTGAGCAACGAAACACCGCACGACCTCCCCATCTCCTTCGCATCGGACAACTACGCGGGTGTGCACCCCGAGGTGCTCGAGGCCATCGCGACGGCGAACACCGGCCACGCGCCGGCCTACGGCTCCGATCCCTGGACGGCGCGCTTCGGCGCGATCGTCAGGAATCTCTTCGGCGAGCAGGCCGAGGCGTTCCCGGTCTTCAACGGGACCGGCGCCAACGTGCTCTCGCTGCAGGCCTCGCTGCCGCGCTGGGGTGCGGTGATCTGCGCGCAGACCGCGCACATCAACGTCGACGAGGGCGGGGCGCCCGAGCGGGTCGCCGCCCTCAAACTGCTGGCGGTGCCCGCCGAGCACGGCAAACTCACTCCCGAACTCGTGGATCGCGAGGCCTGGGGCTGGGGCGACGAGCACCGCGCGCAGCCCCTCGCCGTCTCGATCTCGCAGAGCACCGAGCTCGGCACCTGCTACACGGCGGCGGAGGTGCGGGCGCTCGCGGATCACGCGCACGAGCGCGGCATGGTGCTGCACATGGACGGCTCGCGTCTCGGCAACGCCGCCGCGCACCTCGGCTGCTCGCTCGCCGAGATCACGAGCGAGGCCGGCGTCGATGTGCTCAGCCTCGGCGGCACCAAGAACGGCCTGCTCGGGGCCGAAGCGGTCGTCGTGCTGAACCCGGCGGCCGCGACGGGACTCCCGTACCTGCGCAAGCTCGACATGCAGCTGGGCTCGAAGATGCGCTTCATCTCGGCGCAGCTGCTCTCGCTCTACGAGGGGGATCTCTGGCTGCGCTCAGCCGGCCACGCCAACGCCATGGCTGCGCGCCTGCGCGCGGGGCTCGAGGCGCTCATCGCCGACGGCGCGGATATCGTTCTGCCCCATCCGACGCAGTCGAACGCGGTCTTCGCCGAGCTGCCACCCGCGGCGAAGGCCCGGGCGCACCAGCGCTTCCACTTCTACGATTGGCCGGGCGACGACTCGCTCGTGCGCCTCATGTGCGCCTTCGACACGACGCCCGACGACGTCGATGCGCTCCTCTCCGCGATCGCGGGCTGATCCGCTCGGCGAAGCCGGCCATCCTGCGCGCGGAGCGCTCGCTCAGACCGATGCGAGGCGGTGCTCGAGCTGGTCGAGGATCATGCCGAGCCCCACTTCGAACTCGTCGGCGAAGACGTAGTCCCGGTCGGTCGTGAGCTCGCCGACCAGCGCGGCGAGATGCGGATACTCCGCGAGCGCAGGCGCGACCTGCCGCGCGAAATCACCCGCGTTCTCGGCGACCGCCGGATCGAACGGCAGGGTCTGCTCGGTGAGCACGAAGCCGTAGACGTACGCGTCGATCACCGAGAAGGCCTGCGAGGCGAGCAGCAGCGGGAAGCCGCCGCGGTGCAGACAGCCGATCACAGCGTCGTGATGCTTCAGCAGCGCGGGGCCGGGCGCGCTGCGCGACTCGATGAGCCCGAGCGCCCAGGGGTGGGCCGCCAGCACCTCTCGCGCAGATCGAGCCCGCCGCAGCATGCCCTCGCGCCACGAGTCCGCCGCACGCGGGAGGCGGATCTGCGCGAACACCCAGTCGGCGAGACCGTCGAGCAGCGCTTCCTTGCCCGCGACGTGATGGTAGAGCGACATCGCCTCCACCGAGAGTTCGCGGCCCACGTTCCGCATGCTCACCGCGGTCAGCCCGCCGCGGTCGGCAACGCCTGCCGCAGCCGAGATGATCCTCTCCGGGCTCAGGGGTTCACGAGCGCCCACGCCGCCTCCGTTCCGAATCGTTCATGCACCGGTGCTTGTGCACTTACAGATGTAAGGCTATCGTGAATCCTACAGACTTACATCCGTAAGGAGATGTCATGCAGGCAGCACTCGCCGGGCCGTACGGGCCGCCCGAGACGATCCGCATCGCGGAGATCCCCACCCCCGAACCGCGGGCCGGCGAGGTGCTGCTGCGGGTCGCCGCGACCCCGGTGACCGCCGGCGACGCACGCATCCGGGCCGGACGTTTCCCACCGGGCTTCGGCCTGCTCGCACGGCTGGGCATCGGCATGCGCGGCCCCCGCCGCCCGGTGCTCGGCGTGGTCTGCTCGGGCGTCGTCGAGCGAGTCGGCCCCGGGGTCGATGCCCTCGCGCCGGGCGACGCCGTCGCCGGCATGACGGGCGCCCGCATGGGCGCGCACGCGGAGTACCTCGCGGTCGCAGCGACCAGGCTCGTGCCGAAGCCGGCGGAGGTCTCGCACGCAGAGGCCGCCGGGGCGCTCTTCGGCGGCACCACCGCGCTCCACTTCCTGCGTGATCGAGCCGCCGTACAGCCCGGCCAGCGGGTGCTCGTCAACGGAGCCTCGGGTTCGGTCGGCAGTGCCGCCGTACAGCTGGCGCGCGTGCTGGGAGCCGAGGTCACCGCCGTGACGAGCGGCCGCAACCGCCGGCTCGTCTCGGAACTCGGCGCAACGCACGTCATCGACTACACCACGGCGCCGGTCGCGGAACTGCGCGGCGACTACGACGTGGTCTTCGATGCCGTCGGCAACATCACCCGCGCCGACGGACCGCGCCTGCTGGGCCCGGACGGCGCGCTGGTGCTCGCGGTGGCCGGCCTCGGCGACACGCTGCGCGCACGGGGTCGCGTCCACGCGGGCGTGGCCCCGGAGCGCCCGGAGGACTTCGCCCTGCTGCTCGACCTCGTCGCGCAGGGGCGATTCGATCCGCTCGTGCGCACGCTCGACGGGCTCGGCTCGATCCCCGAGGCGCATCGCTTCGTGGACAGCGGCCGCAAGGTCGGCAACCTCGTCGTACGGCTGGAGAGCTGAGCGGCGACCACGGAGAGCGGGGTGGTTTCGACTCGCTGCGCTCGCTCAACCGGCGGGTGGGTCCTGCGATGCGCTGGCGCAGTAGCGCCACCGCGAAATGCGCAGAACGCTGGCGCGTTCTGCCCCAGCATTTCGCGCACGCAGGATGACGGGAGCGCACGAACCCGCCCAGGGGCGGCAGGACGACGGCCGCTACACCCCGACGCCGCCGAAGACCAGGCGCGCCGCGATCACGAGCATCACGCCCGCCACGACCCAGTCGAGCACCTGCCACGAGCGCGGCGTCGCGAAGAAGCGCGTCAGCGCCCGCGCGCCGTAGCCGAGCAGGAAGAACCAGGCGATGCTCGCGATCGCCCCGCCCGCCACGAACCACCAGCGGGCCGGATCGCCCTGCGCATTGCCGATCGATCCCATGAGCACCATCGTGTCGAGATAGACGTGCGGGTTGAGATAGGTGATGGCGAGGCAGGCGAGGATCGTGCGCTTGAGGGATCCCTCGGATCCCTCGTCCGCCACGAGCACCTCGGGTTTCATCGCCCGCCGCGCCGCGGCCCAGGCGTACCAGAGGAGGAACGCAACGCCGCCCCAGCGCACGATCTCGAGCAGGATCGGCGCGCGCTGCACCACGAAGCCGATGCCGGCGACGCCCAGCACCTCGAGCAGCGCGTCGGTGAGCCCGCAGATCAGCACCACGGGCAGCACATGCTCGCGGCGGATCCCCTGGCGCAGCACGAACGCGTTCTGCGCACCGATGGCCACGATGAGCGAGAGTCCGCTGCCGGCTCCGACGAGAAGAGGAATGATCACGCAGATGACGTTACGGGCTGCGCGCCTCGCATCTCTACTTCAGCATGCCTATAGATTCTGAACTAACATAAGAATTGCTTCATAAGTGGGCGAGCAGGATCCCACGCGCCCAGTCCCGTTCACGTCCCGCATTTCGGCTACCACCGGTATTTCGGCTCGAATCATCGATCCCGATCCGAGACAACGGTGAGAGCCGAGGTATCGGCGGACAGGCCATCGGACGACCAGAACCGCTGAGGAGGCTGCGCATGGATCTGCCGGTCGAGCATCTCGCCACCTTCGCCACGATCGTGAAGGAGGGCAGCTTCGAGGGAGCCGCGCGGCGGCTGCACATCACGCCGTCCGCCGTGAGTCAGCGCGTGCGCGCCATGGAGCAGCGCATCGGGGCGGTGCTGTTGCGCCGCAGCCGGCCGGTGGAGGTGACGGAGGCCGGCACGGCGGTGCTGCGCGCGGCGCGGCAGGTCGAGCGGATCGCCGGAGACGTCGCGGCCGAGCTCGGCCAGGGGCCGGCGGGTGGATCGCTGATCCCGATCGTGGTCAACGCGGACTCGCTGGCTACCTGGTTCGTGCCCGCTCTCGCCCGCGCGGCGCGCGAGACCGGCGCCCGCTTCGAGGTGATCCGCGCGGACGAGACGCTCTCGACCGACCACCTGCGGCGCGGCGCGGCGATGGCCGCGGTCACAGCGACGCGCGAACCGGTTCCCGGTTGCACCGCCACGCGGCTGGGCGTCGACCGCTACCGCGCGGTGGCGAGCCCGGGGTTCGCGGCGCACCACTTCGCCGACGGCCTGAGCGCGGAAGCGCTGCGCGGGGCTCCGATGATCGAGTTCGATCGGCAGGACATCTTCCAGCAGCGCTTCCTGCGGCGCGTCAGCCGCGCCGACATCACCCCGCCGCGCCACTACGTGCCGTCGTCGTCGGAGTTCGCACTCGCGGTCGAGCTCGGCATGGGCTGGGGCATGCTTCCGGCGCTGCAGTGCGCAGACGAGCTCTCGGACGGGCGCCTGGTCGAGCTCTCACCGGGTGCCGTCATCGAGCTGCCGCTCTACTGGCAGCGCTGGAACCTGCGCTCCCCCGCACTCGACGCGCTCTCGGCGGTCGTGGTCGAGGAGGCCGCGGCGGCACTCGGGTGACGCGGGCGATGCAGCGCGGCACGGCGCTACGCTGGTGGGAGCACTCCGAGGAGGATCCATGACGCACGCCGCAGCATCCGGCACCCCCGGTCCCCGCTGATGCTCGGCGTACTGCAGGGCTTCGCGCTCATCCTCGGGATCATCGGTGCGGGCTACCTCGCAGCGCTCTTCCGCGTGGTCGAGGGCGAGCAGCGCCGTGTGCTCAACAACGTCGCCTTCTTCGTTGCGACGCCGGCCCTGCTGTTCTCGGTGCTGCGGCAGAGCGACCCGAGTGTGATCCTCTCCCCCGTCATCCTGGTGACGAGCGCGGCCGCGATCATCGTGGCGACGGTGTTCGTGGTCGCGTCGCGCCTGTGGTTCGCCCGGGATCTGGCCGGCACCACGCTGGGCGCCACCTGCTCGGGGTACGTCAACTCGAACAATCTCGGTCTGCCCGTGGCGGTCTACATCCTCGGCGATGCCGCCTATGTGGCCCCGCTGCTGCTCGTGCAGCTGGTGATCTTCTCACCCGGGATCCTGGCGATCCTCGAGTCGACGCGCGGCAACCAGCGCGGGGCGGTCGTGGCGCTCGGGCGCGCAGCCTCGAACCCGATCATCATCGCGTCGGTGCTCGGCCTGATCGTCGCGCTCATCGGCCTGCCGATGCCGCAGCTGCTGATGGGCCCGATCGACATGCTGGGAGCGGCGGCGATCCCGATGGTGCTGCTGAGCTTCGGAATGTCGCTGCGCGGCCAGCGCGCGCTGCAGCCCGGTACCGGGCGGGCCGCGGTGTTCGCGGCCACCGCACTGAAGGTGCTGATCATGCCCCTCGTGGCCTGGGCGCTCGCCACGGCGTTCGGCTTCGGCCCGCACGAGACCTTCGTCGCCACCACCATCGCGGCGCTGCCCACCGCGCAGAACGTCTACAACTACGCGGCCACGTACCGCCGCTCCGAGACCATGGTGCGCGACACCGTCTTTCTGACCACATTCGCCTCGCTGCCGGTCATCGCGGTCGTCGCCTGGCTGCTCGGGTAGCAGCCGCGGTCGCACCGCTCGACCCCGTCTCCCAGGAATAGCGTGCGCAACACGTGCGTTGCAAGTCTGCGGAACATCCCAGCAGACGACCCCGAGGAGTACCGTGACCCCGCGCACCGCACAGACCAGCGTCCCCGTTCTTGACACGCTCGCCGAGCGCTGGAGCCCGCGCTCCTTCGACGCCGAGCACGCCTTCCCCGAGGGTGCCCTGCGCGGGGTGCTCGAGGCGGCTCGCTGGGCGCCGAGCGCCAACAATTCGCAGCCCTGGCGTTTCATCGTGGCCCGTCGCGGCAGCGAGAGCTTCGCGCGCATCGAGGACGCGCTGATGGGCTTCAACCAGCAGTGGGCGGGACGGGCCGCGGCCCTCATCGTCAACGTCGCCGAGGTCGAGGACGCCGAGGGCAATCCCCGTCCCTGGGCCGAGTACGACCTGGGACAGGCCGTCGCCCACCTCAGCGTGCAGGCGCACGCTGAGGGCTTCTACACCCACCAGATGGGCGGCTTCGATCGCGAGGCGATCCGAACCGCCTTCGATCTGGACGATCGGCTGCGCCCGGTCTCCGTCACCGCGATCGGCGCTCTGGGAGACCTGGAGCAGCTCCCCGACCCCCTGCGCGAGCGCGAGGCGGCTCCTCGCACGCGTCTCGCCCTCGAGGACCTCGTGCTCGTGCGCGACTGATCCGAGCCTCCGCTCGCGGGGTCGCCCTGGTTGATCCCGCGAGCGCGGAACCCTCGGACGGAACTCGTCAGTCGAGCATGTCGCTCTGATCGATGACCGATTCGACGGTCTCGATGAGCGCGCGCTTCGAGGCGTACAGCGGATGCGCGGGATCGTCGGCCTCGGTCGGCAGGCCGAGCGCCGCAGCGGCCTCGAGCGTGTTGACCCCGGCGCAGGCGACGATGGTGTTCTCCGACAGTTCGGGGAACTGGGCCGCGACCTGCTCGGCGATCTTGGCCGAAGCCACCAGCAGGGCGTTGATGCGGCCCGATTCGATGTCCTCGCGGATGTGCACCGAGGCGGGCACGCCCACCGTGCGGAAGGCGAGCACCTGCGTCACATCGTGACCGCGGCTCATGAGCCCCTGGGTGAGCACCGGGATCGCGACGTCGGAACGCAGCGTGAGCACCCGCAGCTTCTCGCCCGTGTCGATCTCGGACCACTCCTCGAGGAGCGCATGCGTGCTGTTCTCCCGGTCGGGCGTGCGAGTGATGTGGTATCCGGCATCCCGGAACGCCACTGCGGTCGCCTCTCCGACGACCGCCACCTTGGTCTCGGGCGGGATCACGGCGTTGTGATGGGCGAGCACGTCGGCGACGGTCGAACTGGTCGCCGTCATCCAGTCGAAGCGGCCCGCCTCGAGCTCCCGCAGTGCCTCGACGAGCTTGTCCTCCTCGCTCGTGTGCGCGAAGTCCACAAGCGGAGCGATGACCGTATGGGCCCCCTGCTCACGCAATGCCTTCGAGACCAGGTCTCCCCAGGTTCCGCCCCTGGGCACCAGGACACGCAGGCCACTGAGCGGTTTCGCCTCAGTCGACATACACCCCACTCACTCGACACCAATACAAAAGGCCATACGATCAGTCATTCGTGGACCCACGGTATGGCCGTTCACGGTTTTCCGCTGGTCCCATTCTGACCCCGCGGCACGCCGGAAGCAAAACGAGCGCTATCGCGCACGTGAACGCAACCGAAATGTGACCTACGGATCAGACCTTCCCACCCGCTAGCGTAGACGCTTCGCGACTGCGCTCGCGACGCCCCATACGACGAGGCCCGCGACCGCCGCCGCGCCGGCGACCCCGGCCGCGAAGCCGAGCGGGTTGCGGCGCTTCTGCTCGGCGATGCGCAGCTTCGCCTCGTCGACGGCGTCGTCGACGCGCTGAGCATAGTTGAGCCGGTCCTTCAACTGCGACAGGGTGTCGTACAGCTCGGCTCGGGCCACGGCGGCATCGGCCACGCCCTGCTGCTTCTCGTGTGCGGTCATCGCCAGTTCCCCTCCTCGCCGACCCGCGGCATCTGCGTTCCTCGCGGCGCCGAGGGCTCGGCGTTCACACGCACCTCGCCCATCGCGGCGATGTCTCCGCCCACCCGGTCGAGGGTCTCCTCCGGCACGGGGTTGCCGCGCTTGATCAAGGCGATCCCCGCGAGGATCGCCGCGGCTGCGAGCAGCAGCAGCCCGGCGGCGACAACCAGGGCGGCGAGCCACCACGGCCACACCAGCGCGAGCGCGGCGATGGCCGCGATCACGAGGGCCTCGAGCATGAAGAAGACGAAGAAGAGGGCGATGACGATGGCCCCGGCGCCGATGCCCGCGTTCTTCGCCTTCGCGATGATCTCGCGCTTCGCGTTGTCGTACTCGAGCTTGGCGAGCGTGACGATCTGCTGCGGCAGACGCGACAGCAGTTCGAAGGTGCCGGCCTGGTCCTTCTTGCGGCTCATGAGGCACCGTCCCCGTTCCGCGAGGAGGCGTCCTCCGCGGCTCCGTCCGCGGTCTCGACACCGGCCGTCTTCGGGGTGCTGCCCGATTCGGCGGGGCGATGACCCGTAGCGGTCTGCCGTGGGGCGCCGTTGCTCGAGTCGTTCAGGAAGGCGGCGACAGCGCCCTTGCCCGCTCGCACCACCACAGCCTTGACCTCGTCGACGCGGCTCTGCGCTGCGTCGCGCACGACACCGACGCCCTTCTGCACGGGTTCGGTGCTCCACACCTTCTGAGCTCCGCGCTTGATCTGCTCGTAGCGCTCACGACCAGCCCGGGTACCCAGCACGTACCCGACCGCCGCGCCGAGAACGAATGCGATCTTGCCCTTCATCATTGCCTCCCGCCGATGGCGTCTCGTGGTCTTCCGCTAGCCTACTCCGCCCGACTCCGCGATTGCATACCCCGACGGTTATATAGGGACCCGTTGCGATTATTCGGAGATTCCGGTAAGCCTGCGCCGCAACAGCACCGCGGCCAGCCGGGCGTCCGCGACCGCGGACGAGAGAGCGCCCCCGTGCAGAGCCGTGCCCACCGGCAGCAGGTCCGGCGCCTCTGCGCGAACGCGGTTCAGCCGCTCCTCGGCCGCGTCGCGCTGCTCGGTCGACGCATACGGCGCCACTCGCACCGCTGCAGTGGGCTCCCCCGCGGAGCGCGGCCCCAGGCCGGCTGCCCGGATCGCCTCAAGCGCACGAGCCCGGGCGGCGGCCGCTGTGATCCCGTCCCCGCTCTCCTCGAGAATCACCGGCCCCGAGACACGCGCCAGGTGGGCCTCTCCGACGCTCTCGATGCGCACCGACCACTGCTCGCCATCCGGCAGGGACACCGTCTGCACGGCGGGGAAGCCCTCATGCCCGGTCGGAACGCCCGGATCCTCGACCGTCGCGCCGCCCTCGATCCGCCACCGCTCTGGGACCAGCTCGGTCAGCGCATCGACGGATTCGGACACGATCGCGACCGTCTCGGACCCCTCGACGCCCAGCACGAGCGCACGGGCCGAGACCTCGCCGTCGCCTTCCTCGAGCACCCAATCGTCGGCAGCCGCTCCGCCCCGGCGCGCCGCTGTCACCGGGATCTCGCCGAACTCGACGCCGTACAGCGCCAGCCGCTTCAGCAGTGCGTCGCGCAGCGCCGACCATCCACCGCGCGGAGCGACGCGGGTTTCACGTGCAACATCCCGCTCGGAGTAGGCGAGCACCGCTCCCGAGAGGGATCCGGCCAGGGTGAGCGCCTCGTTGAGGCCCGGAGTCGCGATCGCCACGTCCACTTCGTCGGCGGAGACCCCGAAGCGCTCGCGCACGAGCGGTTCCACGAGGCGCGCCAGCACAGCACGGCCGAGGCGGGAGCGCACCAGCGGACCCAGCGCATGGGTCTTGCCGATGGTGAGCACGGGGGTGATCCGATCGAGATAGGCGCGTACCGCAGCGCTTCCGCCGAGCAGCGCGAGCGCGTGGGAGGAGACCGGGACCGCGGGGATGCCGAACACCGCGGGCGTCGGCTGCGGCGCCCAGTCGCCCTTCGCTCCGCGCAGCAGCACCGGCATGGGCGGCTCGGAGACGGGCTGCACCGCCTCGGTGGGCCGCTCCCCGTCCGTCAGCGGTGCGGCGACATGATCGAGCAGACCGCGCAGCGCCCCTTCCGGGTCGTGCGCACCTCGATCGTCGAGAGCGTTCCAGGCCTCGTCCCGTCCCTCGCGATCCAGCACCCCCACGCGCACCGAGAGTCCCACCTCGGCGAATTCGAGCGCCGCCGCCAGCTCGGGCAGCCCGTCTCCGAGCACGTAGACGTCAACCATGTCGCGGCCCTTCTCCTTCGCCCGGCTGAGCCGCGGCATCGGAGTCGGGCGCCTCGGATACCGGCGCCTCGGATACCGGCGGCACTTCAGACACCGGCACCTCAGTCGCAGCGGCATCGGGAATCGGCGCGTCCGCGAGCGGAGCCGCCGCAGCCGGCTCATGAGACACCGGCATCTCGGGCCCGGGCGCCGCGCCCGTCGGCACCTCGTGGTACTGGCCTCCCGCGAACTGCACTGCCGGAGACTGCGGGGGAACGGGCACCTGGATGAGGTCGATGCGCTCCCGCCCGTGTCCGCCGCGCCTGAAGACGCGCAGCGTCAGCCACACGAACAGCGCGAGTCCCGCGATCTCGCCGATGACTCCGCCGATTCCGCCGCCGTCCGCCGTTTGCGCAGTCTCCCCGAAGGCACCCGACGCCATGATGGTGAAGACGATGAGGTTGTTGACGATGTGGATCGCGATCGCTGCTTCGAGGCCGCCCGTGCGCCAGGTCAGCCACGCGGCGACCGCACCCAGCAGGCCGACGGCGATGAGCCCCCAGATGTTGTAGATGTGCGCGAGCGCGAACCCGACGGAGGGGATCAGGATCGCGAACCACGGATTCTTGAGCCACGATCCGATCACCTGCATGAAGAGGCCGCGGAACACGACCTCCTCCGCCGTCGCCTGCAGCGGCACCAGCAGCAGCACGAACAGCAGCGAGAGCAGCGCCGCGTTCACGTCGAAGTCGCGGCTTCCCTCCGGCAGCGGCTCCGTCAGCGATCCCGGGTCCAGCGCGATCTCCACGCCGATCCCGACCACGTTCATCACGACCACGGCCAGCACCGCGACGCCGCTCAGCCGCGCGAGCAGCCCCCAGCGGATCCGCGTCGCGACCGACCAGACCCGCCCCACGGGCCGCATGCCCATGACCAGCATCGCGAGGATCACGGCGGGGATCATGATGACGATCGACAGCAGGCTCAGCAGCACCGAGATCGGCCGCTGGGTGTCGAGCACCTCCGCTGCCCCCGTGGTGACGTCCATCGCGTATTCGGGGTCGGCGAACATGAGCACCGGCACGAACGCGAGACTCAGCGCGACGGCCATGATCCCGAAGAACACACCCGACAGCAGCAGCAGGAGCAGCGGCTTCCACCACCGGTACCCGGCCGCTCCGCGGAGCAGGCGATGATACTCGAGCGGCTCGGTCTCGACCGTCTGCATAACCTGCTGGGGCTGCGCCCAGGCCCACTGCTGAGGAGCCGCGGGCGGCGCGGGCTGCTGGACGGGCGCTGCGGACGGCGGCACCGCCTGGTGAGGCTGCTCAGGTCCAACGCTGGTCATCTCGGTCCTTCCGCGTCTTTCGCGTGCATACGGCATAGGGCAGGATCCCCATGTGAAGATCCTGCCCTATGCCTCTGACAATTCAGTGGTGAGGAGCGACCCCTATGCGCCCCGGAGGCGCGAGGCGAGATAGGCGTGGAGCTCGGCCCGCGGCACGCGCTCCTGCTGCATGGTGTCGCGCTCGCGCACCGTCACCGCGTTGTCATCGAGCGAGTCGAAGTCGACGGTGACGCAGAACGGGGTGCCGATCTCGTCCTGCCGGCGGTAGCGGCGGCCGATCGCGCCCGAGTCGTCGAAGTCGACGTTCCAGTCGTCGCGCAGCTCCTGCGCGATCTCGCGCGCCATCGGCGAGAGCTTCTCATTGCGGCTGAGCGGCAGCACCGCGGCCTTGACGGGGGCGAGACGAGGATCGAGTGCGAGCATCGTGCGCTTGTCGGTGCCGCCCTTCGCGTTCGGCACCTCCTCCTCGCGGTACGCGTCGACGAGGAACGCCATGAGCGAGCGCGTGAGGCCGGCCGCGGGCTCGATCACGTACGGCGTGTAGCGCTCGTTCTTCGCCTGGTCGAAGAAACTGAGATCCTTGCCCGAGTGCTTCGAGTGCGTCGAGAGGTCGAAGTCGGTGCGGTTGGCGATGCCCTCGAGCTCGCCCCACTCGCTGCCGGTGAAGCCGAAACGGTACTCGATATCGGCCGTGCGCTTGGAGTAGTGCGACAGCTTCTCCTGCGGGTGCTCGTAGAAGCGCAGGTTCTCGGGATCGATGCCGAGGCCGACGTACCACGCCATGCGCTCGTTCATCCAGTACTCCTGCCACTCCTCGTCGGTACCGGGCTCGACGAAGAACTCCATCTCCATCTGCTCGAACTCGCGGGTGCGGAAGATGAAGTTGCCGGGGGTGATCTCGTTGCGGAAGCTCTTGCCGATCTGGCCGATGCCGAACGGCGGCTTCACGCGGGCGGACTGCAGCACGTTCGCGAAGTTCACGAAGATGCCCTGCGCGGTCTCGGGACGCAGGTAGTGCATCCCGGCCTCGTCGTCGACGGGGCCGAGGAAGGTCTTGAGCAGGCCCGAGAAGGCGCGCGGCTCGGTCCACTGGCCGCGGGTGCCGCAATTCGCACAGACGATCTCGGCGAGGCCGTCCTTCGGTTCGCGGCCCTTCTTCTCCTCGAACTCCTCGATGAGGTGGTCCTCGCGGTAGCGCCGGTGGCACTGCAGGCACTCGACGAGCGGGTCGCTGAAGACCTCGACGTGGCCGGAGGCCTCCCACACCTGCTTCGGCAGGATCACGCTCGAGTCGATGCCGACGACGTCGTCGCGCTTCTGCACCATCGCCTTCCACCACTGGCGCTTGATGTTCTCCTTCAGCGCGGTGCCGAGGGGGCCGTAATCCCAGGCCGAGCGCGATCCGCCGTAGATCTCACCCGCCTGGTAGACGAAGCCGCGGTGGCGGGCGAGGGCGATGACCTTGTCGAGGCGGGACTGCTCAGCCATAGTTCTGTTTCACTCCAAGGGGCAAGCGGGGATCTTGGGAACGAGGCGCGGATCGGGATCCCGATCGGATTCGGGATCGGGATCCCGCGCGCATACCCGCCCAGTCTACCGGTGCGGCCATCGGGACACCGCGAGTCCGAGACCCCCGAGCCCCCTTGAGAGTAGAGCTTCCCGGCCGTTTTCGCGAGAACAGCCGAGAAACCCTACTCTCGCTGGTGCGGGTGCGCCGCGCGAGGACTGCCGCGGGGTTCAGGAACCTGTGGCGGAAGAAGCGTCGGGGCTCTCAGCGCCGATCGCCCCTCCTCCGGCAGCACCGGGCGCTTGACCGCCCGGCATCTCACCCGCGGGGCCCGTTCCGCCGGGCGCGCCACCGGGGCCGCCGGCGCCCCCGGCGCCCCCGGGGCCTCCAGCCCCGCCGGGTCCCTGAGCGGCGGTCGCGGGATCGTACTCCGAACCGTTCGCGGTGATCGTGCCGCCCGTCACGGTGATCTCCCCGTTCGCGTCCATCGGGCCGTCGCCGCCGTTGTCCGCGCTCGTGATGGTGATCTCGCCGCCCGAGACCGCGATCGTGCCGTTGGAGTCGAGGCCGTCGAATCCGGCGTTCACGGTGATCGTGCCACCGGAGATCTCCAGGCGCTCACCGGTGTCGGCCTCGCGGTTCTGCGTCCCGTCGTTCAGCCCCGACGCATTGATGCCGTCATCCGATGCGGTCAGGTCGACGGTGCCGGCGAAGATCGCGATGTTCGCCGCCTCCATGCCCTCGTACGACTCGCTCACCGTGATCTCGCCGCCGCCCACGGAGACGACGACCTCGGCCTTCACCCCGTCGTCGGCGACTGCTGCGACGATCGTGCCGCCGGTGACCACCGTGTCGGTCTGCGCCTGCAGGCCGTCATCACCGGCGGTGATGTCGATCGTGCCGCCGCTCACCAGGATGTAGCCCTTCGTCTCGTCATCCTCCTGATCGCTCTTCATGCCGTCGCCCCCGGTCGCGGTGAGGGAGAGCTCGCCTCCCTCGACCACGAGCGAGTCCTTGCCGCGCAGCGCGTCATCTGCGGCCGAGACCGTGATGTCTCCGGAGAGGATCACGAGGTCGTCCTTGCTGGTGATGCCGTCGTTGCCGTTGCCCTGCACGACGAGGGATCCCGAGCCGCTGATCGTGAGATCGGTCGCAGCGTAGATCGCGGCGTTCGCCTCGGCGTCATCGGCGTACGAGGCGGCGTCGGAGACGGTGTTCTCGCTGCCGTCGGCGAGGTGGATCGCCGCATCGTCGGCGCTCTGCACCTCGATGGCCGCTCCCGTCGAGCTGGAGATGTCGGCGCCATCGAGGATCAGCACGACGAGCGCATCGTCCGGAGCCGCGACGACGACCTGCCCCTCGAGCTCGCCGCTCAGCCGGTAGACGCCGGCCTCGGCGATCGTGACGGTGGATCCGTCGACGGTCACGGCAGAGGATCCGGAGGATCCGGATCCCGAAACCGTCGCCGAGGATCCCGAGAGCGCGATGTCGACGGCCTCGGTCTCGGACCACTCGTCGGTGTTCACCGTCGTGTAGTCGGCGTTGGCCGCGAGCACCTCATCGGGGCTGAGGTCACCGGTGAATGCGGTGCTCACCGCGGAGAGCTGCGCCGACGCGGCCCCGGAATCGCCGCCCGCCGAGGTCTCGGCGACCGCCGTGCAGCCGACGAGCAGTGCGCCGGCGAGGGCGAGCGAGGTGATGAGGACAGGGCGTTTCATGATGACTCCTTCGGGGTGTGCGCGGGGCGCGCGAACGGGCCGCGCAGGGTGCGCGCCCACTTGTTGCCGGGCAGTTCGGGGTGCAGCGCGGCGGTGCCGGTGCCGAACTTGCTGATGCCGCTGGGCCGGTGACCCGCGCGCCACAGCGCGCGATCGAGCCCGCTCGGCGGTCCGAGCGACTTCGACTCGAGGATCACGTGGTGCGGCAGCGCGATCGCACGATCCCCGCCGTCGCCCCAGCTCAGTTGCGTGTCGACGGTCGCCCGGCTGCCGTCGGGCAGCAGCAGGGTGGCCCGGTGGTAGCGGCTCACGAGCGATGGGCGCAGCCGCTCGACGAGGACCGGATCGTGGCCGTGGCCCTCGAGCAGTCCGCTCAGGTAGGCGCGGCCCTCCGTCGTGAGCCGGGCCCGGTCCGCGGGGTCGTAGCCCATGCGATCCTTGACCGTGCTGCCGCGACCGCTCTTCGTCTTCAGCTCGAGGTACGCCGTGCCCGTGTCGAGATAGCTGCGGGTGCGCAGCTTGAAGCGCCGACGCCGGCGCTGCGCGGTGAGACGGTAGCTCAGATGGTCGGGGGTGTCGAAGTAGACGGAGTCGTAGGCGAACTCCCGCTGCCCCGCGATCTCGAGCACCCGCGTGGCCGGGTCGGCGCGCGCGAGGATCGCCGCCGCTGCTTCCCGCGGCAGGAGGTACTTGCGGTCGACCCGGGTCAGCAGCGCGGCCTCCGACACGATCTCGTCGAGCGAGACCGGCGCGAACCGCTCGAGCTGCAGGGGCTCGGCGCCGGTCGGTGCGCCGGTCGCGGGCGACGGGGTCGCGGGCGGGCTCGAGACCGAGCTCGGGGCCGGGCTCGGGGCCGGGTTCGAGGCGGCGAGTCCTGCAGAAGATATGGGATCTGCAGGCCATATGGAGTTTCGGCTCGAATCGATCTTCGGCAGATCCCATATCCTGCGCCGGCCGCGCAGCGGCGTCCGAGGGCAGAGCCGCGGCGGCCGGGGGCAGCGCCGCGGCGATGGCCTCCGGGAGGCCGGCCGCGCGGGGGCTCATCGTGCACCCCCGGCGAGGGCGGCATTGAGCTCAGCGCGTGAGGATCGCGTGCCGCGCGGCCGCGATCCCGCGCCGCCGGAGGTGCCCGCGCCGCCCGAGGCATCCGCGCCGCCCGCATCCCGGCTCGTGCCGCCCGCCCGCCGGGGCGATGCGAGGCGGGCGCGGTGCTCGGCCCGGGCGTCGTCGGCGCGCGTCCAGGCCGGGTCGAGTCGGTACCGCACGTCGACCAGCGTGGAATCGTTCACGAGGTCGAGCTGTTGCACCGTCACCGCGGTGACCGTGGCGCCGAGCCGGCGGGCGAGCTCGGCGCGCAGCTCGGTCTCGTCGGTGATGGCACGGTCGAGCCGCACCACCTGATGCCGGCTGCGCGCGAGCAGCGCCGGGTGATCCGCCACCCACATGACGGCCAGGATGAGAACGATGAGCAGCGACGGGACGAGCACCGTCGACGAGGAGAGGCCTCCGATGAGCCCCATGGCGAGCGCCGAGAAGTAGTACGCCACCTCGCGCTGCGAGATCTCGGAGGAGCGCAGGCGGATGATCGACAGTACCCCGAACAGCCCGAGGCCGAGGCCCGCAGCGATCTCGGCCCCGCCGAGCACCGAGGTGACCGCGAGCACACCCACGTTGACTCCGAGGAAGGCGACCACGAGGTCCCGGCGACGGTGGCGCGGGTAGTAGAGGCCGAGGGCGAGGATCAACGCGGCGATGATATCGACGGCGATGAGGACGAGGCTGCTGGTGGTCACGGGGGTGCTCCTGACGTCGGGGAGTCGGATTCCGGATCGCCTGCGCGACCGGTATTGCACCCATTTGATCGCCAAAAGTTATGCGAACGTTATGATTTGGCTCCACGCGACGTAGAGAATCCTCACGCCGGGGCGTCACTCTCTCCGTCCTCGCTCTCCCCGGCGCGGCTCTTTCCGGCACGGCCCTCCCCGGCACGGTTCTCCCCGGCACGGCCCTCCCCGGCACGCCGCTCGCCGGCTACGCGAGGCGGGCGCCCGCAGGCGCGGCGGCGCCGAGGCACCGCCGCAGCCTCGGCTGCCTCGGCGGCTTCAGCCGCGCAGACGACTTCTCAGCGGCGTCTGCGGATCGTGCTCAGGCTCCGAGCACGAGGTTCTCGGGCGCTTCACCCGCCCGGAGGTGCGCGATCTGGCGCAGGATCAGCGCGACCATGCGCGGCAGCATGGCGCTCGAATCGCCGCCGACGTGCGGGGTGATGAGGGCGTTCTGGCAGTCCCAGAGCGGGTGGTCGACGGGCAGCGGCTCGGGATCGGTGACGTCGAGGGCGGCACGCAGGCGACCCGCCTGCAGCTCGGCGACCAGCGCATCGGTGTCGACGACCGGGCCGCGGGCCACGTTCACCAGCAGAGCCCCGTCGGGCATCGCGGCGAGCGCGTCGGCATCGATGAGCCCCTTCGTCTCGTCGGTGAGCGGCACCGCGAGAATCACGATCTCGGCCTCCGAGAGGCAGGCGTGCAGATCCTCGAAGCCGTGCACCGAGACCCGATCCCCCGCCGGGTTCCGCTCCTCGCGAGCCGAGCGCGCCAGCCGCGTGATCCGGGTTTCGAAGCCCGCGAGCCGGGCCTCGATCGCCTGCGACACCCCGCCGTATCCGACCAGCAGCACCCGCCGGTCGGCGAGGCTCGGGAACGACTGCGTCTGCCAGCGGTGGGCCTCGCCGTCGCGCACGAACCCGGGGATGCCCCGCTGAGCCGCGAGGGCGAGCGCGAGGGCGAGTTCGGCGGTCGAGGTCTCGTGCACGGTCGCCGCATTGGCGAACGGCACTCCCTCGGGCAGATGCTTCGTCACGCCGTTGTATCCGATCGACTGCCACTGCACGAGAGCCGTCTCGACGCCCGCGAGCCGTGCGAGCTTCCGGTTGCCTCCCCAGTAGGGCGGCACCACGATGTCGAAGCGTTCGCGCGGGGCCGCGGTGTCGAGATCCCACGTGACGAATTCGACGCCCTCGACCTCCCCGAGCGCTTCGCGCAAGCCGGGATCGGTGGGCAGCGAGACGACGAGGTCATTCATGCCACCGAGTGTATCGGGACGGTCCGTGCGGGCCGCGTCAGCATGCCGGGTGGGCAACACCACCGGGTCGGGTGTAGCGTTTTCAGCATGGATACTTCGAGCTTTCAGCGACTTCCCAAGAGCATTCAGCAGCTCGTGCTCGACGGACTCGACAACGAAGTGCAGTCCGGCCTCGAGCAACTCGACGAGACGAAGAAGTCGGGCTCGCTCAATTCCGAGCAGACCGCTTCGATCGAGGGCGACATTCGCCGCGCGGCAGAGCTGCGCAACCGCTTCTCTCCCGCGTAGGCCGCGACCGACCCGGCTGGGCGCCCCGGAAAGGATGGCCCAGCTCCGGATCGCCCGGACCCGATAGCCCCCTACAACCGCTCGGCCGAGACCTGCTACCGCTCGTCCAGATCCCGCCGCCGACCGCTGCGCGCGGCTAAGCGCTGCGCTTCGCGAATCACTGCGACGCAGGTCTCGTCATCGCTCGCTTCCGTCGCGTGCAGACCGATCGCACGCCGCGTGCCGGCGGTGAGGCCCCGTTGCAGCGAGCGGGATCCTCATGCCTCCTCGTCCGGGATCGGCGTCTTCTCGCCCGTTTCCGGGTGCCTGATCAGGCCCGGGTCCGACATTCCGTATCGGGGATTCTGCTGCTTGCCGTCGTGGCCGAGATGGTCGGTGGAGCCGTCGAGCACGGGACGATCCTGCGTCTCGCCCTCGGGCAGCGCAGACACCGTGCCCTCGCCGTTGCCGGCCTCGGTCTCGGTCGCCTCGTGCGGTTCATTCTTCTCACGATCGGACATGACTGCCCCTCCTCGCGCTCCTCGATTCGATGGCTTCACGCTACGCGGGTCAGCCGCAGAGTGTGAGGCCGTTGGCGCGGCGGCGGCGGGCCGGTATGGAGGAGCGACGCGACCCCTCGGGCGGATCAGCCGGGATAGGGGGATCTGTGAAATCGGCCGGCAGGGGATCCCGCTCCGATTGCAGGTTGTGCACAGTCCTCCGCTTATCGGTAGACGTGCGCTCAGTCGAAGCGCACACTGGACTGATGGAAATCGAGAGCGCTTCCTCCAGAGGACTCCCGATATGCCCGAGCTGCAGGATCATGCTCATGTGGCCCATCCGCGACGGGTGGAAATGCGATGAATGCGGTTTGGAGCGGCTCGACTCGGACGAGTGAGTGTCGGTGGTCCGGTGTGTGCTTGCATCGGGAGGGAGGACCATGGCGATTCGCGAGAATGGCGGCCTGGAGGCGAGTGCCTCGCGGTACGACGCCGCGCATGCGGCCGAGGTGATCGGCGAACTCGAGGCGCAGTTCTCGGCGGGCGAGATCGAGCGGCACGCCTACTTCGAGAAGAAGCGCGGCCTCGTGCGACTGTTCCTGAAGGCCGGCACCGCGCCGCGCCCGCGCCGCCGAGCCGTCGAGAACTACGACGGCGACTGAGTCGCAACTGAGGAGATCCATCAAACAGGTTGACCAGCCGTCTCGTTCGTGTCAGTCTGCTAGTCCATTCGATCAGGGGAGGTACTCAATGGGTTTCCTGGAAGATGCGAAGGAGACCGCCGAGGCGGCGGCGAAGAAGGTCGGCCGGACCGTCGAGGACGGTGTGGACCGGGCCAAGGACAAGGTCGACGAGCTGAAGGCCGAGGCCGAAGTGAAGAAGGCGGAGGCCGAGCGCGACGCGACCAAGGCCCGCAATGAGGCCAAGGAAGAGCTCCGCGACAACTAGTCGCAGCGCAACGGCGTGAACCCCCGCGCTCCCGCTCGATCGCGGGGGCGCGGGGGTTCTTCGTCCCGCGGTCTCTACCGCGGAGGGTCGGCTGCCGTGCGGTCGGAGATGGGGCGCGGGAAACCGCACCCCGCCTTCGGTCGCGTCACGAGTGCTTCTTCAGCAGAGAGCTCTCTGCTTCGAGCCTGCTGCGTTTCGCAGCGCGCTTCTCTTTCAGCGTCTGCGCAGCGGGCTTCTTCGCGGACTTCTGGCCGTGGTTCTTACCGGACATATCAACTCCTCTCGATCACTTCATGAAGCTCGGAAGGTCTGCACCCGTATCGCCTATCTGCTGCCCTCACGGGTCGCTTCAGCGGCGACTTCAAGGTCGGCGGCGAGTCGCCTGTGCCGCTCGATGAGGGATTCCATGCCGTCGTCACGGGTACCGGTCGAGTTCGCGAGCGCTTCGAGAGCGTCGGCTGTTCTGCGGTCTTTCGCTGCAAGGGAGTCAAGCCGTGCAGCGATCGCTACATGTGCCATGACTGCACCATAACCGAGTTCCGAGAGGAAAGCGAATGCCTGATGAGCGAGGCATTCTTTCTCGGAGGATCACGGCTCTCCGCGGCCGCTGCAGACCGGCGCGGAGTTGCGACCCCCTGCGTCTGTACCGCATCGACGACGGACTCCCTCGGCATCCCGATCCCGGTCGCGTGCGAGTGACGTACCGGATTCCGGCTTCGGATCTTCAGCGGTCCGTCGACCGTCGGTCATGGGGTGGCAACGCAGGACGACGGTCGAGAAACGCTAAGGGGTCGTGCGGCGTCCGAGATCGGCTTGCTCGTCGGCGTGCTTCCTCAGCGCCGACAGGACGGCTCCGCGGATGATCCACCACAGAATCAGGATCCCGAGAAGGAACCCGCATACCCACAGCGTGATGGATGCGAACAACAGCGCGGTCGGATTGTCGACGGTCATGATTTCACCCTAGCGGGCGGCCACGCCTCACCGCCCTGGTCTGCCGGCGTGCTCGCACTGCCCCCGAACGGAGGCCCCGAGGCCCTCTCGAGACGCCTCGCGCAGGCGATTACGGCGCGGCCGTGCTGTCGCGGCGTGCTGTCAAGGTCTGCCACAAGACGATTCCGAAACAGAGAAATCCCCCGACTCCCTGGTGTTGGCCAGGTGAGTCGGGGGATCTCGTTCTGTGGCGGGTGAGGGATTCGAACCCCCGTAGGCAGTGCCAGCTGATTTACAGTCAGCCCCCTTTGGCCGCTCGGGTAACCCGCCGCTGGTCATGCGAACACGACCGAGAAACCACATTACCGCCTCGCGCGGCGGAACGGAAATCGATCCGGCGCCGGGAGCCTGCCCGCGACCCGAGCGTCTGCCCGCCCGCCGTTTCGAGCCCCGAAGTGCCCTAGGCGGTGCCGGCTGATTCAGTAGCCGGTCCGCGTGAAAGAATCGGAGTATGGCTCAGCTCCCCTCCGAACTCACGCTGCGCACCGCGCAGGGCATCGACGGCATCCCCACGCCCACCTTCTATCGCATCGCCAAGCTGCGCCAGGAAGTCTTCGTCGTGGAGCAGGACTGCGTCTACCTCGACCTCGACGGCCGCGACCTCGAGGACACCACCGTGCAGCTCTGGGTAGAGGACGCCGACGGCACGGTCGCCGCGACCGTGCGGATCCTCGATGAGAGCCACCAGGAGCCGGGTCTGCGCAGCATCGGGCGCGTCGTCACCGCTCCCGCCTGGCGCGGTCAAGGCATCGCCGCCGCGCTGCTCGAGGCGGCCATCGCGCAGTGCGACGGGCACCCGATCCTCATCCACGCGCAGGCGCACCTCGAGTCCTGGTACGGGCGTTTCGGCTTCGCCGCCTGCGGCGACGAGTTCCTCGAGGACGGGATCCCGCACCTGCCGATGAGGATCGGCTGAGGATCGGCTGACGCCGAGCTCAACTCTCGGCGCCGCGTGCGGTGCGGGACCTTGGTTTCGACAAGCTCAACCGGCGGGCACAAGCTCAACCGGCGGGCGGGCCCGAGCGGCGAGGCAGCCCGCCGCTACTCGACGAACTCGTCGAGGCCGGGCACCGGCACCGCGAGCCCGTGGCGGTGCGCCCGCGCCGACACCGACTGCTCCCGCAGCAGCGTGAGCAGCTCGACCGGACCCGCCATCGTCACCGGTTCCGCCCAGAGCGCGGCGCGATCCAGCCCGCCCATCCACTCGGCGGCGCGCACCGCGTCGCCGCCGATCAGCCGCACCCGGTCCGCCGCGATCCCGTCGGCGCCCACCGGCCCCGACACCGCGAGCCGCTGCACCCAGTCGTCGTCCCGCTCGAGCGACACCTCGATCCCGAGCTGTTCGAGAAAGGCGCTCAACTCTGCGGGCAGCACCTCCCCCGTCGACACCGACACGGGCGCGCGCACGAGCAGCGCCGCCGCCAGCACCCGAACCAGCGCGACGACCCGCGCTCCCTGCGCGAGCCGCAGCTGCGTGGTGACGGGCAGGTAGCGGATCACGTTGCGCTCGATCCCGAGCCCGATCGTGTCGCGCGCCGCACCGAAGGAGGTGCGCCAGACCAGCGCGTCGGAGAGTGCGGCGCGGCGCACCTCGTCGAAGTCCTCGTAGTCGAGCACCGGGCGCGCCGCCTCGACGAGCAGCTGCACCTCGGGGTCGAGGCCGCGCAGATGCAGCGTGTCGCTGCGGGTGCCGGAACGGAGTTGCCACGACCCGAGCGGCACGAGCCGGTTCGGCCCGCCGCTCAGCGCCGGCAGACCCATCGTGGCATCGTTCCAGCCGCCGCTCGGCTGCCGCTCGATGCGAGCAGCGGTCGTGGGACGGTTCAGCGACACCGCGGCCGCCTCGATCCCGTCGAGCCACGCGAGGATCTCGTCGGCGTCGTTCGACTGCAGCCCCGCGACCGCCCCACTGCCCGCCGCGTTCTGCATGGCGAGCGCCTCGCCGAGGGTGTGCGCCTGCGCGACGCCGATCACGGGGACGCCCCGCGCATCGTCCCAGAATGACGAGGCGGCGCCGACGCCGAGCCGCACTCCGGGGCTCCACAGCATCCCCTCCTCGTCGAGCCGTCGCGGCTCCACCAGCCACTCCTCACCGCGCCCCAGCTGGGTGAGCGCCCGCAGCCCGGCCTCGTCGGGCGGGGCCGGCAGCGGGCCGAGGTCGAAGCCGAGCGGATCCTCCGATCCGGGTCGCGCCGTGTCGCCGACGCGCAGCGCGCGCACGGCGTCGGCGAGCGCGTCGCGGAAGCGCCGTGATCGCGCGGTGCTGCCCAGCAGGATCACGGCGTGCGCCGCACGGGGATCGGATCCGGCGGCGCGGAATCCCGATGCGACGATGTCGGTGACGGCCCGATCGAGGTCCGCCGCCGGGGTGACGAGGATCGCGCCGCGGGCGTGGAACCGCCCCTCGACGCGCAGATCGGGACGACGCCTCGCCAGCTCGCGCGCGGCCGCGCGATCGCCGAGCACCACCGCCCGATCGATCTCGGGACTGGCGGCGAGTTCGGCAAGCGTGCGGCCGACGATCACCGCCTCCAGTCGCACAGCGCCGAGCGCGAGCCCGCCCGCCTGCCACTCCTCGAGCAGGGCGGCGGCCGAGCGCTGCAGCCGCTGCGGCACCGACCACAGCACCCCGCTGCCGGCTCCGAGCGCCGCGAGCACCGCCTCCGCCTGCACCGAGAGCGGGGTGCTCCCGTCGGCGGCCACCAGCACGAGGCCCTGAGGAACGAAGCTCGCACCGCGCACGGCCGCGAGCCCCTCCGCGAGCTGCCCGCAGTAGCGCGCTGCGTCGACGATGTCGTCGATCTCGGCGTCGAGCTCGGCCACCGGCGCGCCCGTGTCGGCTGCGAGCACCTGCAGCAGGCGGTCGCGTGCGGCCACGACGCCGAGCGCGGCGCGGCGCAACCGCGAGGCCCGCGCCGCGTGCGGCAGGTCGGCCCACCGCAGCGCCGCCTCGTGCGCCTCACGGGTGGCGTGCTCGGGGTCGAGGTCGGCCGCCGACAGCGCCACGGTCTCGTTGGCGGTGTCCCGCTGCTCGACGATCTCCGCGGCCCCGACGAGCAGCTCTCTCGCCCAGTCCCGATTGGCGGCGACCCCGGCATCGGTCTCGGGCTCGTTCGCGAAACCCGACTGCGACACGACCGGGATGGCGCGCGGCGGCACGAACTCCTCGAGTGTCAGCTCGCCCGTCGCACCCCGTGTGAGCCCCAGCACGGCCGCGGTGAGCCCGCCCGTCTCGAGGCGCGCGGGCTCGTCCGGCTCGCGGTAGAAGAGCGCGCTGTCCCGCTCGCTCGGGTTCCACTCCCTCGCCCGCCGTTGCGTGCGGTGCGAGGCCGGGGCCGGCTCGGCGGCGAGCGCGACCGCTGCTCGGAAGACCTCTCGCTCGGCCTGCAGCTCAGGAGCACCCTCGAGATCCGGATCCTGCACCAGCGCCGCGAGTCGAGACATCGCCGACTGCGGATCGGCAGCCTCGGCCACCAGCCCGACGAGCAGGTCGACGGCGCCCGCGAACTCCTTCGGGGCGATCACCGGTACCGCGATCCGCACCTCGGACACGAGCCCCGAGATCGTCTCGGCGAGACCGGGCGCGACTCCGGTGCGCAGCTGCACCGAGCAGAGCGCGGCCGTGTCGAGGTGCTCGGCCAGCGCCGCGACACCTCCCAGCACCAGCAGATCCTCGGAGGCGATGACGGGGCGCAGCACTGCGGCTCGTCCCGGGTGCAGGGCGAGCTCGATCAGGCGCAGCAGCTGCGCGAGCACCTCGCGACGGTCCTCGAGCACCGACACCGCCAGTCCGCTCTGCAGCGACACGATGCGCTCGGCTCCGGCCGCACCTGCGACGCCGATCACCACCTCGGCGGGGGCTCCGCCATCGGCCACGCGCCGCTGCGCCCAGCGGCTCAAACGGTCGTAGTGCTCCCGCGACTCGGGCAGCTCGGCCATCAGCCGCACGCCGATCCTCGCACGGTCGAGAGTCGCATCGATGAGCGCCCGCACGACGAGATCGGGCACGAGTCGCGCCCAGCGCACGCTGCGCGGCTCGAGGTGCACCGTCGTGTCGTGCTCGATGGCGGCCTCGAGCACGGGGCGGAGCGCCTGCGCGGCGCGAGCGACGTCGTCCTCGGCCGACCAGTCGCTGCCGCCGGGCGCGAGGCGCGCGGGGTCGACCACTAGGTGCGTCACCGTCGGCACGGCTGCGAGCGCCACCAGCCGCACGATCTCGGCCTCGACACCGGCGGGTCCGTGCACGTCCTCGCCCAGCGGCACGGTCACGGGCACGAAGCCCTCCTCGCCGTGACGCCGCAGCGTCTCCGTGAGTCGGCTGAGACGTCCCGGCGACGCGGCACCGGCGGGCAGCTTCGTGGCGAGCACGAGCTTCGACACGCGATCGCGCAGCCAGCGCCGCGCAACGGGCATCACGGCCCAGGGCAGTCCGAGCGACGCGATCCCGCCCGCCCGCACCGCGAGACGGTCCCTGGCCGACAGCGAGCGCGGCACCTCCTGCGCCATCTCGTGCAGACCCGCCGCCGAGGCGGCCGCGTCCTCGGTGCCGGCGACCAGCTCGAGCAGGCGGCGGGTGAACTCGAAGGTCTCCGGGTCTCCCCTGCCGAGCAGATCCCGCCCCGCCGATTCGGCGGCATCCGGTCGTTCGCGCAGCGCGGCGATCCACTCGGTGACGCGGGTGTCGGCTCGGTCGGCGACGACGCCCCACAGCGCACCCGGGCCCAAGGTTTCTGCAGCCATGTGCCCCACTGTATGCCGCGCGGCCGACATTCCCGGGGATGCGCGCCGCTGCACCGTGTCCCGGTTCGAACACCGGAATCCGGGCCACTTCTTCACGGTGCTGGCAGCGCGGTACCGACAGCACAGTGCCGACAGCGAGCACCGTGAAAACGCGACCCGGATTCGCACGGGGGCGGGCACGCGCGCCGCGGGAACGGGAAGGGGCGGCGGAGATCCTGAGGATCCCCGCCGCCCCGAGAGCGACTGCCCGAGCCGATCGGCTACGCGAGCAGCGCGCGGTCGTCGAAGCTCGCGCCCTTGATCTTCGCGAACTCCGCGAGCAGCAGTGGCACCGTGAGCTTCTTCTTCTGCTCGGCGTCGGCCTCGAACACGATGCGGCCCTCGTGCATCATGATGAGGCGGTTGCCCAGCTTGAGCGCCTGCTCCATGTTGTGCGTCACCATGAGCGTGGTCAGTCCCCCCGAGGAGACGATCCGCTCGGTGAGATCGGTCACGAGAGCTGCGCGCTGCGGATCGAGCGCGGCCGTGTGCTCGTCGAGCAGCAGGATGCGCGGCTGCGTGAAGCCCGCCATCAGCAGCGACAGCGCCTGGCGCTGACCGCCCGAGAGCAGGCCCACCTTCGCGGTGAGCCGGTTCTCGAGGCCCAGTTCGAGCGACTTGAGCTCCTCGACGAAGCGCACGCGACGCGACTTCGTCACGCCGAGGCCGAGGCCGCGCGTCTTGCCGCGCTGCAGCGCGAGCGACAGGTTCTGCTCGATCGTCAGGTCGGGCGCGGTGCCCGCCATCGGGTCCTGGAACACGCGGCCCACGTAGCGGGCCCGCTGGAACTCCTTGAGCTTGGTCACCGGTTTCCCGTCGACCGTGAGCGATCCCGTGTCCACGCTGTAGCGGCCCGCGACGGTGTTGAGCAGCGTCGACTTGCCCGCGCCGTTCGAGCCGATGATGGTGACGAAGTCGCCCTCGTCGAGCGTGAGGCTCAGGTCGACCAGCGCCTTGCGCTCGTTGATGGTGCCCGCGAAGAAGGTCTTGGAGATGCGGTCGATGTTCAGCATGGTGCTCCTACCTCTCTGCCGCGGGAACGGTGACCCCGGTGGTCGCCGAGGCGACCGCGTCGGGCTCTGGATCCCTCGGTCTGCGATTGCCGCGATCCCGCAGCGACGGGAGCTTCTTCAGGAAGCCCCAGCGCGGCAGCAGCAGCGCGAGCACCACGAGGATCGCCGTGATCGCGCGCATGTCGTTGGGGTTGAGGCCCACCGACAGCGCGAAGAAGATGATCAGGCGGTAGAGGATCGATCCCACGATCACGGCGAGGCTGGCCATGAAGATGTTGCGCTGGCCCAGCACCGCCTGGCCGAGGATGACCGAGGCGAGACCGATGAGGATCACGCCGATGCCCATGCTGATGTCGGCGAAGCCCTGGTACTGCGCCACGAGGGCACCGGCGAGGGCCACGAGGCCGTTCGAGATCGCGAGGGTGAGGATCTTCATGCCGTCGGTGTTGACGCCGAAGCTGCGGATCATCTGCTCGTTGTTGCCCGTGGCCTGGATCGCGAGACCCAGATCGGTCGAGAGGAACCAGTCGACGACCAGCTTCAGCACGAACACCAGCGCGGCGAAGATCAGCACCGCGATCCAGGTCTTGCCGATCCAGCCGGCATCGCGCAGCGGGGTCATGAGGGTCTCTTCCCGCAACAGCGGTGTGTTCGCCTTCCCCATGATCCTCAGGTTGATCGACCACAGCGCGATCATGGTGAGGATGCCCGCGAGCAGACCGTCGATCTTGCCCTTGGTGTGCAGCAGGCCGGTGACGACGCCGGCGACGACGCCCGCCCCTGTGCCCGCGAGGGTGGCCACCAGCGGGTTCTGCCCGGCGGTGATGAGCGCCGCGGCGACCGCGGCACCCGTGGTCAGGCTGCCGTCGACCGTGAGGTCGGGGAAGTTGAGCACGCGGAAGGTGAGGTACACACCCAGCGCCATGACTCCGTAGAGGAGTCCGAGTTCGAGAGCACCGATCATGGGTTACTCGATCACGTTCGCGGCGCGGTCGAGCATGTCCTGGGGCAGCTCGAAGCCGAAGCGCTCAGCGGCGGTGGGGTTGACGGTGAGCTCGAACTCGCTCTGGGTCTCCACGGCCATGGTCGCGGGATCGGCGCCCTCCTCGAGGATGCGCACGGCCATCTGGCCGGTCTGGTAGCCGAGCTTCTCGTAGTCGATGCCGAGCGTGGCGGCCGCGCCGCCAGCGACGTGCTCGGCGTCGGCGCCGACCACGAGGATGCCGCGCTCCTCGGCCACGGCGACGACCGAGCCGAGACCCGAGATCACCAGGTTGTCGCTGGGGGTGTAGATCGCGTCGACGTCGCCGAGCGCCTCGGTGGCCTGCTTCAGCTCGCCCGCGTTGGTGACGGTCTGCTCGACGATCTCCATGCCCTCGGCCGCGACGGCCTCGCGCGCCAGCTCCACCTGCACCTCGGAGTTCACCTCACCCGAGCTGTAGACGACACCCACCTTCTTCGCGTCGGGATCGATCTCCTTGATGAGCGCGATCTGGTCGGCGACGGGGTTCATGTCGCTCGTGCCGGTGACGTTGCTGCCCGGAGCCTCGGCCGACTCGACGATGTCGGCGGCCACCGGGTCTGTGACGGCGGTGAAGAGCACCGGGATATCGGCGATGTTCTGCATCGCGGCCTGGGCCGACGGCGTGGCGACCGCGAGCACGAGGTCGAGGTCGTCGCCGACGAAGGTCTGCGCGATGGTGGTGGCGGTCGGCACCTCGCCGTTGGCGTTCTGCTCCGTGAACTCGACGGTCTCGCCCTCGACGTACCCGGCGTCGGCGAAGGCCTGCTTGAAGCCCGCGACGGCCGCGTCGAGCGGCGGCGCCTGCACGAACTGGCTGATGCCGACCTTGACCGTGTCGGTACCGGAGCCGGCGTCGCTGCCGTTCGACGAGCAGGCGCTCAGTGCGAGCGCAGCGGTTGCGGCCAGGCCGACGAAGGCGAGCGCCTTGCCGCGGAAGCTGGTGACTGCCATGGGGTTTCCTCACTCGAGTGTGGTGATGCCTCGGGCGGGAATGCGCCGAGGAAGATGATGGATCTCGCGGCGCCGGGGGACAACGCCGTCCGGTGCCCGATATTAATCAGGGGCCTCTCCATAGTAAACCTGCCACTGATTTTCTAGACATATGAGACATCTAGAACGGTGTTTCCGGGAATAAGCTATACAAGCTGCATAGCCCTGCAGGGCATTCCGCGACCATCCTGCGCGCAGGCGAAACCGCGGGAAGAGGTCCGGTCAGGGAAGCTCCGCGATGGCGGCGAGCACGGCGTCGTTCTCCTCGGGAGTGCCGATCGACACGCGCACGCCCTCGCCGGGGAAGCAGCGCACGGAGATGCCCCGCGCCTCGAAGGCCGCCGCGATCCCCTCGCTCGCCGCGCCCGCCGTCAGCCACACGAAGTTCGCCTGCGACGGCGCGAAGTCGATGCCCGCGGCGCGCAGCCCCTCGGCCAGGCGCGCCCGCTCGCGGGTCATCTCGTCGATCCGCGCCTCCAGTTCGGCCTCGGCCTCGAGCGAGGCGAGCGCGGCCTCCTGCGCGAGGCGCGACACGGCGAAGGGGATCGCGACCTTGCGCAGCGCCTCGGCGACATCGCGCGACGCGATCGCGTAGCCGATGCGCAGGCCGGCAAGGCCGTAGGCCTTCGAGAAGGTGTGCAGCACGGCCACGTTGGGGTAGCGGCGGAAGAAGTCGATGCCGCTCGGAGAATCCGGATCCCGATCGAAGTGCACGTACGCCTCGTCGATGACCACGAGCACGTGCTCGGGCACCGCGGCCATGAACGCCTCGAGCTCCGCCTCGCCCACGACGGTGCCCGTGGGGTTGTTGGGGTTGCACACGAAGACGAGGCGCGTGCGCTCCGTGATCGCGCCGGCCATGGCCGGGAGGTCGTGGCGGGCGGCCGAGTCGAGCGGCACCTCGACCGGCACCGCTCCCGCGACGCGGGTGAGGATCGGGTACGCCTCGAAGGAGCGCCAGGCGTACATCACCTCGTCGCCGGGGGCCGTGAGGGCGTGGATCAGCTGCGCGGCCACCTCGACCGAGCCCGCACCCAGCACGAGGTTGTCGGGCGAGACCCCGAACCGTTCGGCGAGCATCGCGGTCACCTCGGTCGCGGCGATGCTGGGATACCGGGCGATCGAGGCCGGGAGGATCTCGGCCAGCCGGCGCTCGACCGCCGGCAGCGGCGGATACGGGTTCTCGTTCGAGGACAGCTTCACGCTGCGCCCGTCGGGGCCGACCGGAGCCGGCTTGCCCGCCTTGTAGGCTGCGATCTGCTCGAGCCCGGGACGGAATGCCCGTACTGCCCGGGATACGTCCGTTGCGTGCTGCGTGTGCGGCGTCATCGACACTCACCTTCCAGTCTTGATCCTGACGGGCGCCACTCTAGAGAGCATCGGATCGCTCCCGCAATCGGTACACTTTTCATACGGCAACGTGCTCAGTTCGTATAGCATCATCGCGAATTATCAGTACAGATTGCCTAGTGAAATGCCGATGTCAAGGAGGACGTATGAGCATCGACCAATTGGACGCGCGACTCATCACGCTCGTCAGCGACCACGCCGGCATCTCGGTGGTCGAGTGCGCCAGGCGCCTCGGCGTCGCGCGCGCCACCGCGCAGGGCAGGCTCGACCGGCTGCGGCGCACGGGCATCATCGCCTCGGAGGCGCCGAGCATCGATCCCGCCGCGCTGGGGTACCCGCTGCGCACCTTCTGCACCATCCAGATCCGGCAGTCCATCGGCCACCAGCGGGTCGCCGAGGGACTGACGAGGATCCCGGAGCTCGTCGAGCTCCACACCATCACCGGCGACGCCGACATGATGGCGACCATCGTCACGCGCTCCACGAACGATCTGCAGCGCGTGCTCGACCTCATGTCGAACACGGAGGGCGTCGCGCGGGTCTCCACGCGGCTCGCCCTCGAGAGCCACTTCAAGAACCGCACGCTGCCGCTCGTGCAGTCCGCGGTGGAGCCGGAGGCCGAGCCCCGTCGGCGGGGCTGAGCCGTTTCCCGCGCGAGATTGAATCCACCACCGCCTTGGATTCTGCGACCGCGCGCAGAACGACCGGGGCGGATTCCGCGCGCCGCTGAGCGACGGACGCGGTGGTGCCGCCGCGGAGCGACGGCCGCGGGTTCCCCGATCGCTACGCGAGGGAGAGGAAGAGCTTCTCGAGCTCGTCCTGATCGGCGGTCGAATCGCCGTCCGGATCGGTCAGGCACTCCTTCAGAGCGCTGGAGATCACCAGGAACCCGGCGCGGTCGAGCGCCTTCGAGACCGCCGCGAGCTGCTGCACCACGTCTCGGCAGTGCGCGTCCTGCTCCACCGCGCCGATCACCGCCGCGAGTTGCCCGTGCGCACGGCGCAGCCGGTTCACGACTTTGCGCTTGGCCTCCGCGTCGTGCGGCGTCGGAGGGGTACTGGTTGCGGTCGCGTGCGCCATGGCCTGTGCCTGCTTTCTCGAGATGAACCGACTGGGCTTGACAGACAGGATACCCCCATGGGTATAGTTCAGAAAGAGAAAATACCCCCACGGGTATTTGTGAACCGCGATAGAGAGCGAGAGGAGCACGCGATGTGCCGAGCAACGAGGTGCCGGACCTGCGGGAAGACGACCTGGGCCGGCTGCGGTCAGCACGTCGCGATGGTCGAGATGAGCGTGCCCGCGTCGGAGTGGTGCGACGGCAGGCACACCCAGGCGCAGATCGACGCGGCGAAGGCCGAGCGGGGCGGATTCTTCTCCCGGCTCTTCGGGCGCTGATCTTCGGGTCCCGAGCTTCGAGCGCCGCGCCGCAGCGACGGCCAGGCCTCCTCGGCTCCGACCACCCCTCACATCGACTGCACTCCATCGCCGGAACCCACCGATCCAGCACATCAGAAAGGACCCCACCATGTGCGCACGCGTCGCCTGCTCCACCTGCGGCAAGCCCACCTGGACCGGCTGCGGCCAGCACATCGAGGACGCCCTCCTCGGCGTGCCCGAATCCGACCGCTGCTCATGCTCCTGACCGGGCGCACCCACCCCTGACGAAGGAGGAACCGAACATGCTGCTGGAACGCATCTACGACGAGGATCTCGCCCAGGCGAGCTACTTCATCGGCTGTCAGGCGAAAGGCGAGGCGATCGTCGTCGACCCGCGCCGCGATCTCGACGTCTATCTCGACCTCGCCGAGAAGCACGCCATGCGGATCATCGCCGTCACCGAGACCCACATCCACGCCGACTACCTCTCCGGAACACGGGAACTCGCGGAGAGGACCAGCGCGCAGATGCACGTCTCGAACGAGGGCGGGCCCGATTGGACGTACGGCGCCGACTTCGACGACGCGGTTCGCATGCGGCACGGCCACTCCATCCAGCTCGGCAACATCACCGTCGAGGCGGTGCACACCCCCGGCCATACCCCCGAGCACCTGTCCTTCCTCGTCACCGACGGCGCGCAGTCGAGCGAACCCGGGTTCATGCTCACGGGAGATTTCGTGTTCGTCGGCGACCTCGGCCGCCCAGACCTGCTCGACGAGGCCGCGGGCTTCATCGACACCCGCTTCCAGGGCGCGAGGGATCTCTTCGCGAGCCTGCGCGACCGCTTTCTCACCCTGCCCGACTACGTGCAGGTGCTTCCGGCGCACGGCTCGGGATCCGCCTGCGGCAAGGCGCTCGGTGCGATCCCCGCCTCGACCGTCGGCTACGAGCGCAACTTCTCGTGGTGGGGCGAGTATCTGCGGAACGACGACGAGCAGGGCTTCGTCGACGAGCTGCTCAGCGGCCAGCCCGACGCGCACGCCTACTTCGCCCGTATGAAGCTGGAGAACAAGGTCGGCCCCGCCCTCCTCGGCGACGCGCCGGAACTCGTCGAGTACACGCGCGAGGATCTGGCCGCGGCCCTCGCAGACGACAGCGCGATCCTCGTCGACACCCGGCACCACGGCGAGGTGCACGCGGGCACCGTCGAGCGCTCGCTGAACATCCCGGGCACCGCGAAGGCAGCCAGCTACGGAGCCTGGGTCTACGACCCTCGGGTCGAGCAGCGACCCCTCGTGCTGCTTGCCGGATCCCGGGCAGAGGCGGAGGAGATCCGCGACCACCTGGTGCGCGTGGGCATCGACACCGTGCGCGGCTATGTTGCCTCGCTCGACGGCCTGGAGCTGACGCGCCCGAGGGTCGTGCGGCCCGAGGAACTCGACGGCTTCGAACAGGCCTTCCTGCTCGACGTGCGCAACCGCACCGAGTACGCCGCGGGACACCTGCCGGGCGCCGCGCAGCTCTCCGGCGGGCGGGTGCTCTGGCACCTCGACGCGCTCCCCGAGCCCGGAGCCGGCACGATCGTGGCCTACTGCCAGAGCGGCGTGCGGGGCAGCGTGACCGCCAGCGCGCTGCGACGAGCCGGCTACGACGTCGCCGAACTCGACGGCAGCTACGCCGCATGGTCGGCGATCCCCGGCAACGAGCCCGTCGCCGCCTGAGCCGCTCGCTCAGCACTTCTCGGCCTGCGCGGCACCCGCCCTGCTCGGCACCCAGCGCGCTCGGCACCCAGCCCACTCAGATGCCCCGACCCGAAAGGAGCGCCGTCATGCGCCGCACCCTCTCCCTCTCCGTCTCCGCCGTCTCCGCGGTCGCCCTGCTCATGGGTCTGGCCGCCTGCCCGGCAGCGCCGGGCTCGGCCCATGGAGCAGGATCGGTAGCGGTCGGCGATGAGACGATCCTGCTCGATGTGCGCACCGCCGAGGAGTACGCGACGGGCCGCCTCGAGGGCGCGCGGCTGCTCGACTTCTCTGGCGGCGAGGTCGCCGCCGCGATCCCGAGCCTCGATCCCGATGCCGAGTACCTCGTCTACTGCCGCTCGGGCAACCGCTCCGGCCAGGCGATCGCGCTCATGGAGCAGGCCGGCTTCACCAATCTCACCGACCTCGGCTCGCTCGAGCAGGCGGCCCTGGCGACCGGTCTGCCGTTCGCGGGCTGACCCGACCCCGAGCGCCGCCCCGCCGTCATCCGGCGCTGCGATGGCACGGCCCCGGCCCGACCCGCGTCTCCTCGACAACCGGGCGCAGTCTCATGAGACATCTGTCCGACGCGGGGCACGGTCGAACCGTACGATCGGTGTATCGCCCCGAGCACCGATCGCCGCGCGAGCCGTACGATCGCCGGGACCCGCGCCCGGCGCACGGCCCCCTGCCGGCCACGCACACGACGGAGGAAACATGACCGAGCAGTTCGACCGGATCGTCATCGGCGGCGGCGCTATGGGCCTCGCCACGACCTGGCAGCTCGCGAGCCGCGGGCTGCGCGTGCTGATGCTCGAGCGGTTCACCCCCGGGCACGACCGCGGCGCCTCGCACGGGGCCACCCGCAACATGAACAACGCCTACGCCGAGGATCACTACCTCGACCTCTACGACGAGGCGCTGCGGCTGTGGCGCGAGCTCGAGGCCGATTCGGGGCGGCAGCTGCTCACGCTCGGCGGACTGGTCACGCACGGCGATCCTGCGCGCGTGCGCGCCGCCCACGACTCACTGGCGGCGCGCGGAGCGGCGATCGAGCTGATCACCCCGGCCGAGGCCGAGGCGCGCTGGCCCGGCATGCGCTTCGAGGGCGAGGTGCTCGTGAACCGCGACGCGGGACGGATCCGCGCCGCGACCGCACTCGAGGTGCTCGACGCGCTCTCGCGGGAGCACGGGGCGGTGCTGCGCTACGAGCACCGGGTGCTCGAGATCGAGCCGGGTGAAGATCGCGTCGCCGTGACCGCCGAGACCCCCGCGGGCGAGACGGCCGTGTACGAGGCCGAGGGCGTCGTGGTGACGGCGGGCGCGTGGAGCGCGCAGCTGCTCGCCGGGCTCGTGGAACTGCCGCGGCTGCGGGTCACCGAGGAGCACCCGGCGCACTTCACAGCGCGCCCCGAGTTCGCATCGGCCGAGTGGCCCTCGTTCAACCACTTCCAGCCGGACGAGCGCCTCACCGGCTACCGCGGCAACCTCTACGGCATGCTCACGCCGGGCGAGGGCATCAAGGTGGGCTACCACGCGACGGGCGACGAGGTCGATCCGGATCACCGCCGCTTCCGCTCACCGGACGCCGCGCGCGCCCAGCTGCGCGAGCACGTGGCCCACTGGTTCCCCGGCCTCGACCCCGACTCCGCGGTCGAGATCAGCTGCACCTACACGCTCACCCCCTCGGAGCGGTTCGTGCTCGACACCCGCGGCCGCGTCACCGTCGGCGCCGGATTCTCGGGCCAGGGCTTCAAGTTCGTGCCGGCGATCGGGCGCGTGCTCGCCGACGCGACGCTCGGGATCGCGCAGCCGCCCGCGGCGTTCAGGCTCGAGTCGCACGGGGCGTGAGCCCGGAAGGGGATGGCTGCCGTATCTTCGGCTCTCACCGTTCCTGCGGATGAAACTCCCTCGATCCGTCCGCAGGAACGGTGAGAGCCGAAGGAGCGGCGGCGGGGTGGCGCAGCGGGGCGGCGGAGCAGCGGGGCGCCGTCGCGGGATCGGGTGTCGACTCCGCTGCGCTCCGCTCAACCGGCGGCGGTGCTTCTCAGTCCGCCTGGCCGTACTCGCCGGTCGCCACGATGACCGCACGGGCGAGCACCGCCTCGCGCATCATGAAGCCCATCACGGCGGGCGTCGCCCCGGGATCCACGTCGATGCGCTCGACGTCGAGCGCGTGCACCACGAACCAGTAGTGGTGCACACCGGTGCCCTCGGGCGGGGCGGCCCCGGTGAAGGCCGGCTCGCGCTTCTCGTTGGGCATCGCGATGGCGCCCTCCGGCAGCAACGAGCTGCCGAGCGAACCGGCGCCGGCGTGCAGCTCGGTCGTATCGCCGGGAATGTTCGCGACGGCCCAGTGCCAGAACCCCGACCCGGTAGGGGCATCGGGGTCGAAGCAGGTCACGGCGAAGCTCTTGGTGCCCTCGGGGAACCCCGACCAGCTGAGCTGCGGCGACCGGTTCGAGCCGCCCGCGTACTCGGCGTACAGCTCGGCCGGCAGCGGCTCGCCGTCCTCGATGTCGGTGCTGGTCAGGGTGAACCCCGCGACCTCGCGCATTCCCGCGTATGGATTGATCGGGCCTCGGCTCGGCTGCGTCATTGCTCTCCCTCGGTGTCTCGATCCTCGGATCCCGCGATCCGTGAGTTACGCCCAGCATAGGCCGCACTCCTCCCGGTCTCCAGAGGGTGTCACCCGCGGCCGGTATACTCGCAAACAGCAGACGACGGCGCCTCGACAAGCAAGCGGACGACGGCGCCTCGAAACCGAAGCGGAGTGACCATGGCAATGACGACAGGATCCGAGCGCGCTCGCGCGACGCTCGCCTACCTGCGCCGCAAGATCACCACCGGCGAGTGGCCGGTGGGCAGCCGGATCCCGATCGAACCCGAACTCGCGGAGCAGACCGGGGTCGGGCGCTCCACCGTGCGCGAAGCCGTGCGCTCGCTCGCCAGCATCGGCATGCTCGAGACCCTGCCGGGCCGGGGCACGTTCGTGCGCTCCGCGGCGCCGACGAGCACACTGCTCAACGAGTTCCTCGCCGATTTCACACTCGAGGAGATCCTCAGCTATCGCCGAGCCCTCGAGGTCGAGGCGGCGCAGCAGGCCTCGATCCACCGCACCGAAGAGGACATCGCCGCGCTCGAGCGGGCGGCGGCCGAAGAGGTCGGCTGCACCCGCTGCCCCGTGCTCGGACTCGCCTCGGGCAGCGACGACAACGCCTTCGACAGCAAGTTCCATCGGCTCGTCTTCGACTCGGCCAAGAACCGGCTGCTCGCCTCGCTCTACGCGGGCATCAACGACCAGCTGCGCACACCCGAGCACCGCGGCCGGCTGGCCAACGTGGCCACCGGAGCCGAGATGGAGCGGGATCACGCCCGCGTGCTCGACGCGATCCGACGTCGCGACTTCATCGATGCCGTGCACGCGATGGTCAACCACGTGGATCACGACGTGGTCATCGTCAACGACCAGCACGAGGTCGTACCGCCGCTCACCCGCACGCCCGAGCAGCAGCAGCGCATCGACCAGGCGCAGGAGGCCCAGGACGAGCGCGAGGGCACCGACGAGAAGGCGCGCATCTAGCCGCGCGTTCTTCCCACCCCGCACTCCAGGCACCTCCTCCGCGCGTCGGTGTTTCTTCCGCGCGTGGTCTTTCCTCCGCACGTGGTATTTTCTCCGCACGTCAGGCGCCTCGTTCGATCCCCTCTTCGAACCTCCTTCACGCGTCAGTAGTTGTCACCAAACTTGCCGCGAGGCAGTAACTACTGACGCGCGCTCATCGGGATCACCCGGGCGGGAGCGCTGCGGATAGGATGCCCGCATGAGCAGCGCTGCACCCTTCGGGACCGAGGCACCGATCGTCCGCACCCCGTCCGGCAGTGTGCGCGGGGACTGGGCCCCGGTCGATTCCTCGCATCCGAACGGCGATCGCATCGCGGTGTTCCGGGGAATCCCATACGCCGAGCCGCCTGTCGGCGAGCTGCGCTTCGCACCGCCCCGCCCGCGCTCCGCGTGGGACGGCGTGCTCGACGCGACGGCGTTCGGGGCGACGCCGCAGCGCGGCGAGACCGGGATCACCCTCATCCCCGAGCACGCCGTGCCGGGCGATGACACACTGAGCGTGAACGTGTGGACCCCGGATCCCGCCGCCGCCCTGCCCGTCGTGGTTTGGATCCACGGCGGTGGCTTCATCTCCGGGTCGCCGGCAAGCCCCTGGTACGACGGGCGGTCCTTCGCCCGCGACGGCGTGGTGCTGGTCACGATCTCCTACCGGCTCGGGTTCTCCGGATTCGGCTGGATCGACGGGGCGGCGCCGAATCGCGGGGTGCTCGACTGGGTCTGCGCGCTCGAGTGGGTGCGCGATCACATCGGCGCATTCGGCGGCGATCCTTCTCGCGTGACGATCGCCGGGCAGTCCGCGGGAGGCGGCGCCGTGCTCACGCTGCTCGGTGTACCGGCCGCTGCGGGGCTCTTCCAGGGCGCCTACGCGGTCTCCGCAGCCGTGGCCGATCCTTCTCTCGACGCGTCTCGATCGCGCGCGCACCATCTCGCCCGCCTGGCAGGAGTGGCACCCGACCTCGCCGGCTTCGAGAGCGTGCCCGAGACGCGCCTCCTTGAGCTGCAGTCCAAGATCACCGCGCCCGCGGCACCGCACCTGCTGCACGATCTGCACGAGATCCTGCGCGACGGGCTCCTGCTGGGTCCGGTCGCGGACGGCGAGATCGTGCCCGGCGACACCGTGACCGCGGTCTCGTCGGGCGCGAACGCGGAGGTGCCGCTCGTGCTCGGCAGCACCGACGATGAGATCACCGGGCTGTTCCATCCCGGAGGACTGCTCGACCGCGCCCCCAGGCGCGCTCTGCTCCGCGCGCTCGGAGCTTCGGCGGAGGCCGCGAGGCGCTGGCTCGCGGCGCCGCGCGCGCAGGCGACCGAGAGCACCGCGGTGCTGCTCGGCCGCTACGCCACCGACGCGATCCTCCGCTCCTGGGTCCCCCGGGCGGCAGCGGCTCGGGCGGCGACCGGCGCCGGCCCCACGTGGAGCTATCGCTTCGCATGGCACCCGGCCGACCCGCCGCGGGCCGGTCACTGCAGCGACGTTCCCTTCCTCTTCGACCGCCTCGACGCCCCCGGGGTGGACCGGGTCGCCGGAGAGGATCCGCCGCAGGTGCTGGCGGACGCCGCGCACGGCGCTCTCGTCGCCTTCGCCCGCACCGGCGATCCCGGCTGGCCCGCCGACGCCGCGGGCCGCGGGCCCAGCCGAGTCTTCGACCTCCCGGTCCGAGACGTCTCAGACGCCTACGAGTCCGCCCGAGCGCTGCTCGACGGAGCCGATGGCGTCGACGGCGCCGGTACCGCCGGTGCTGTCGATGCCGCCGATGCCGTCGGCGATCCGGACTCGACCCCTGCTCGGGATCAGGCTCGGAGCTCGCGCTCCACATAGGCGCGCAGCGAGTCGCGCACGAAGGCCGCACCCTCGACTCCGCCGTAGTTGGCGGCGAAGCGCTCGTCAGCGACGTACATCTCGGCGAGGCCGAGCACGTAGCCCGCGACATCGCCGCCGGCTTCGGCAGCCGGGGTTCCCGGAGCGCCCCGCAGCCACTCGACGTGACGACGGGCGAGGTCCTGAGCAGCCGGGGATTCCGGGTCCTCTCCCCGCTCCGCGGCCGCGGACCAGTCGGCCGACAGCTGCGCCACCCGCCTCTGCCACTCGGCCCGCCCCTCCTCACCGAGACCGCGCCACCAGCGATCGCTCTTCGCGTACGCGTCGGCGCCCCAGCGCTGCTCGACCTCCTCGCGATACTGCGTGTGGTCGAAACCCTCGAACATGTTCTCCGACATGAGATCCTCTCTTTCCGTTGTGTGCGATGTCTCACCGGAAAGCGGACGCCGCAGCGCCGCGATGGTGCGCTCGACCGAGCCGATCTGGGCCGCGATCCGTCCCTGTTCCTGCCGCAGCAGGTCCAGGTGCGCGGTCAGGATCCGCGCCTCGGCCGCAGCGGGATCCCCCGCCGAATCGGCCGACTGCGCGTCCTGCGCGGCGAGCACCTGCCCGATCGCCTCGAGCCCGAGACCCAGCTCGCGCAGCAGCAGCACGCGCTGCAGCCGCACGAGCGAGCGGTCGTCGTAGTAGCGGTAGCCGTTGCCGCCGACGCGGCTCGGTGTCACGAGACCGATGTCGTCGTAGTGCCGCAGCGTGCGCGAGGTCACCCCCGCAGCCCTGGCGGTCTCCTGGATCGAGTACTCCACGTCGGTCTCTCCTCTCGTGCCGTTGCCGCGTTCCCGGTGGACCATTCCACGGTAGGAGTTGACGTTACGTCAAGGTCAAGGCCGGGATTCGGCTGGCTCCGCCGGACTTTCGCAGCGTCCGCGCCCCTGCCTCCGATGGTCGCCGCCGAAGATATGCGATCTGCAGAACATCTGGTGGATACCGCTCGGAATCGCATATCTTGCGCAGATCCCATATCTCATGCGGGGGCGGGCGCCGTCGCAACCCCGGGGGCGGCACCGGGGACGAGCCGGGTGCGAAACCGGGACAGGAGGGCTACTCCATGGTGTCGAGGATCGCGCTCAGCTGCTCGAAGGTGGTGAGCGGGTTGACGATCGCGAAGCGCGCGTTGGTGCGGCCGGCGTGCGAGCTGGGCACGACGAACGCCCGCTGCTCCTCGAGCAGCGCGTCCGACCAGCGCTCGTAGTCGGCCTTCTCCCAGCCGTCGCGCTCGAACACGACCACAGACAGCTGCGGCCGCCGTACCAGCGAGAACCCGGGCCGCCGCTCGATCTCCTCGGCGATCTCACGGGCCAGCGCGATCGAGTGCGTCACAGCGTCGCGGTACGTCGCTGCGCCATAGGTGGCGAGCGAGAACCACAGCGGCAGGCCGCGCGGGCGCCGCGTCAGCTGGATCGAGTAGTCCGAGGGGTCGTACAGCGCGCGATCGGTCAGCACGTCGAGGTACTCGGCGTGCTGCGTGTGCGCGAGGCGCCCCTGCTCGGGGTCCCGGTAGATGAGCGCGCAGACGTCGTACGGCGCGAACAGCCACTTGTGCGGGTCGACGATCACGGAGTCGGCGCGCTCGACGCCCGCGAAGGAGTCGCGCGCGAGCGGCGACAGCATCGCCGTGAGACCGTAGGCGCCGTCGATGTGCAGCCAGAATTCGAAGTCGTCCTTGAGCGCGGCCACGCCGGCGATGTCGTCGACGATGCCGAAGTTGGTCGAGCCGCCGGTGGCCACGACCGCGAACACCCGCTCGCCCTGCTCCTCGAGCGCCGTGCGCACCGCAGCGGCCGACAGCGAACCGGTGTCGCCACCGGGCACCGCGATGACATCGACGTCCATGATCTCGGCGGCCGACTTCACCGACGAGTGGGCCTCCGCGCTGCACACCACGGCCCAGCCGCCCTCAGGACGCCGACCGAGACCCGCCGCCACCCGCGCACGGCGGGCGTGATCCCGCGCCGCGACGAGCGCGGAGAGATTGCCGATCGTGCCGCCCTGCACGAACACCCCGCCCGCGCCGGCGGGCAGCCCGAATTCGCCGGCCAGCCACGCCAGCACCTCGTTCTCGGCGTACACCGCGCCGGAGCCCTCCATCCAGGAGCCGCCGTACAGCGCGCTCGCGGAGACCACCAGATCGAAGGCGACGGCCGCCTTCGAGGGGGCGCTCGGGATGAACGAGAGGTACTGCGGATGATCGGTCGTGATGCAGGCCGGGGCGAGCACCAGCTCGAAGACCGAGAGCGCACGCCGGCTGCCGAGGCCCTCCTCGCTGATCGTGGTGCCCGCGAGGCGCCGCAGCTCGCTCGGCGAGGCCGCGTGGTCGAGCGGGGTGTCGGTCGCCAGGATACGACGGCGGGAGTAGTCGAGCACCAGGTCGACGATGTCCTGCGTCTCGGGCGAGACGGAGTGCATGCGGGTGTGCGCGGGTTGTGCCGGTTGCGTCGGTTGTGCCGCCTCGTCGGTCATCGTTGGCCTCTCGCTCGGTCGGGTCCGGTGTCCCACGCCCGACGTGCTGTCTGTAGCGGCCGCGTTCTACGAAGCCGATGCTGCCAGTGTGCGCGGTCGGGGTCGGCGCGCGCAAGTGGTGCGCCGGCGGCAGCGGGTTTCGGAATGCGGAGTCCCGGATGGCTGCTACGCGAAGATGCGAAGCAGCCATCCGGGACTCCGCATTGGCGGCGGGGAGGGCGGCGCGGGATCGACCCCGGTTCGACGCGGGATCAACACCGGCCCGGCGCGGGATCAACGCCGCTACGACGCGGGATCAACACCGGCCCGGCTCCGGCACGACGCGGACCGGCACCGCACCGCACCTCCGCGACTACCATGGTCGGGTGAGCGACCCCAAGATCCTGCTGTACTACGTCTTCGCCCCCGTCGCCGACCCCGAGGCGGTGCGACTGTGGCAGCGGGAGCTGTGCGAGTCGCTGGGGCTGCGGGGCCGCATCATCATCTCGAAGCACGGCATCAACGGCACTGTGGGCGGCGAGATCGACGCGTGCAAGCGCTATCTGCGCCGCACTCGCGAGTACGGCCCGTTCGCGGGGCTCGAAGTGAAGTGGAGCGACGGCACCGGCCTCACCGAGGCGGAGCCCGAACCGCTGCACGGCATCGATCGGGCGGCACCCTGGGCCCGCATCGCCGATTTCCCCCGGCTCAGCGTCAAGGTGCGCGACGAGCTGGTGGCGTTCGGGATCCCCGACGAACTGCGGGTCGACGCCGACGGCGTCGTGGGCGGTGGCGAGCATCTCTCGCCCGAGTCGGTGAACCGGCTGGTGGAGGAGCGCGGCGACGAGGTCGTGTTCTTCGACGGTCGCAACGCGTGGGAGGCGGAGATCGGGCGGTTCAAGGGCGCGATCGTGCCCGACACCCGCACCACGCACGACTTCATCACCCAGATCGAGAGCGGCGCCTTCGACGACATCAAGGGGCGGCCGGTGGTCACCTACTGCACGGGTGGCATCCGCTGCGAGATCCTCTCCGCGGCCATGCGCGAGCGAGGCTTCGAGGAGGTCTACCAGGTCGACGGAGGGATCGTCCGCTACGGCGAGAGGTTCGGCAACGACGGACTCTGGGAGGGATCCCTCGCCGTCTTCGACGGCCGGGAGGCGCTGGACTTCGCGCCCGGCGCCGCCGTACTGGGGCGCTGCGTCGTGTGCGGCGCGGCGTCGAACCGTCTGGCGAACTGCGCGGATCCGTCCTGCAGGGATCGGTTCGTAGCGTGCGCGGCGCACGAGGACGCGAGCTGCAGCGCGCACACGAGCATCGGCTCGGCCGCGACGGGCGTGGACTCGTAGTCAGGATGCAGCGCCCGGGTCGCTTATTTCACCCTTGACTTATATAAGCTCCGGTTGAACAATAGAGGCATGCACGCGCTCGATGTTCTCGGAGACCCGGTCCGCCGGCGGATCCTCGAGCTCATCGTCGACGGCGAGGAGCCCGCGGGATCCATCGCCGAGGTCATCTCCAGGGAGTTCGGGATCAGCCAGCCCGCGGTCTCCCAGCACTTGCGCGTGCTGCGGCAGAACGGCTTCGTGACGGTGCGCCCCGAGGGCACCCGGCGGCTCTACGCCGTGGACCCGGAGGGGCCCCGCGAGGCGAGCGAGTGGCTGAGCTCCTTCGAGCGGTTCTGGCGCGGGCCGCTCGCGGCGCTCGGCACGGAACTCGCGCGCGGGAAGCGGCAGTGCCGGCTCGAGGCCGAGCGCCCCGGTGCCAGTCAGCCCGGTGAGGATCGCGACGACGACCGCCCCCGCGCCACGCGTCCCGATCCCGCGCACCCCGCACCGCAGACACCATCCGGCTGGAGCACCCGCTCCGTCGATCCCCGGCACCACGAGAGCAAGGAATGATCATGGTCGATGTATCGAAGCAGATCGAGGCCGTCACGCGTGCGCTGCGCACGGAGGACGTGGACGGCGAGGAGACGCGCATCCAGATCCTCGCACAGGAGTACCCCGCGAGCATCGAGGACGTCTGGGATGCGGCGACGACCGCCGAGCGCATCGCGCGCTGGTTCCTGCCCATCACCGGCGAGCTTCGGCTCGGCGGGCGCTACCAGCTCGAGGGCAACGCCGGCGGAGAGGTCCTCGAGTGCGCTCCCCCGTCAAACGGCACGGCCGAGTACCGCGTGACGTGGGAGTTCGGCGGCGGCATGAGCTGGGTGACGGTCCGGCTCACGGACGAGGGGCCGGAGCGCACCCGCTTCGAGCTCGAGCACGCCGCCCGCGTCGCCGACGTGCCGGCCGACATGTGGGACACCTTCGGACCGGGTGCGACCGGCGTGGGCTGGGACGGCGGGCTCCTGGGCCTGTCGCTGCACCTCGGGGCGGTCGACGGCTCGCTCGCTCCCGAGGAGGCCGAGGCGTGGGCCGTCACCGACGAGGGCAAGGCGTTCTACCGGGCCGCGGCCGACGGCTGGGGCAAGGCCCACATCGCCGCGGGCGCCGACCGCGAGGCCGCCACCCGCGCCGCCGACGCCACCTACGGCTTCTACACCGGGGAGATGCCCGGGGCCTGATCCGGCCGGGCAGCAGCTCGGGCAGCAAGCGGCCGCAGTACCGGCGCCGCGTCAGGGCAGCACGCGGTGCAGGACGCTCGTATCCGCTCCCGCTCCCCTGCCGGTCACTCCACGGCGGTCTGCCCGAAGAACTCCCGCTCCCAGACCGCCGAAGTCTCGAAGGCCCGCCACATGCGCTCGCGCACTTCAGGGGTCGCACGCGAGGCGAACCGCGTCACAATACCGATCGCTTGCTCGGTGTCGGCCTCGAACTCGGGGCTGTCATAGGCGGCGATCCACTCGGCGTACGGATGCTCGGGAGAGCACGCGTACTCGTTGAACTCGCCGCGCACCAGACGGGTCCCGAGGTCGGCGTACATCCAGAAGCAGGGCAGCACTGCAGCCGCAGCCTCCGCGTATCCGCGAGTACCCGCGACGGTGAGGTGATTGATGTACCCGTCGGTGACCGCCGATGGCGGCGCAGTGACATCGAGCACCCCGCCGAGCCGCGCGCGATGCAGCTCGAACTCGACGTGGAGCGCCCCCTGGGCGCTGCGCGACCAGAACATCTGCTCCTCCGGCGACGGCGCCAAGGTCGACAGGTGCGCGAGCACGCGCGCGTAGGCCCGCAGATAGAGGGCGTCCTGCGCCACGTAGTTCAGAAATCCTTCTCGGGGCAGCGTGCCGTCGGCAAGGCTCTGGATGTAGGCGAGCTCGTCGGTCTCGCGCCGAATACCAGAGATGCCGTCCCACCACTCGTCGCGGAGGCGCTCGGGTGTCGGCGAGGTCTCGAGCCCGCCGCGCGACCAGAGCCCGGTGAGGTGGTTGACGGGCCCGTGCCCGGCACCGACCGAGAGCGCGTCGGCCGCCGCGATGCTCTCACGCAGCCAGGCCTTCGTCTCACGAGCGGCCCGCTCCCACCCACCTCTGAAGCGCGCCGCGCGCACCGCGATGCCCGAGGACAGCGAGCAGCCAGTGCCGTGCGTGTTCTCGGTGGCGATACGCGTGCCGGGGAACTCGACGACCGTTCCTTCGGGGCGCACCAGCGCGTCGGGGGCGAGATCGCCTGGCAGGTGCCCCGCCTTCGCGAGCACAAGCACCCCGTGGGCGGCTGCGACGCGGCGGGCCTGATCCAGCGCCGCCTCCCAGGTCTCGGCTTCGGGCTCGCCCACGAGCACGGCCAGCTCCGGCAGGTTCGGAGTGATGAGGTCGGCGAGCGGGATCATCCGCTGCAGCGCCTCGGCCGCGCCGGGCTCCAGCAGGGGGTCGCCGCTCGTCGCGATCATCACGGGGTCGAGCACCACGTGCGGCGGACGCACCCGGCGCAGCCAGTCGGCGACGGCCTCGATCACCTCGGCATCGGCGAGCATGCCGATCTTCACGGCGTCGATGCGCACGTCATCCGAGACGGCATCGAGCTGCGCGGTGAGGAATGCGGTGGGCGGCACGTGCACGTCGCGCACACCGCGGGTGTTCTGCGCGGTCAGCGCGGTGATGACGGCCATGCCGTAGCCGCCGCCGGCAGCGATCGACTTCAGGTCGGCCTGGATGCCGGCGCCGCCCGAGGGGTCGCTGCCCGCGATCGCCAGCACGTTGACGATGTTCTCGGTGGTGGTCATCGACTCGCTCCGCTCGTCTCGATGCCGCCCGGCGCCCCGCGGTCCGCTCCCTCGTTCCATGCCGCCAGTAGCTCGCGCGCCGCGAGCTCGGGATCGGGTGCTGCGCACAGGGCCGATACGACAGCGATCCCGGCGGCTCCGGCCCGCCGCAGCTGCGCCGCGTCCGAGAGGCCGACGCCGCCGATCGCCACGCACGGCACAGGGGCTGCGGCAGCGAGAAGCGCGAAGCCCTCGATGCCGAGGGCGGGCGGGTGATCGGGTTTGGTGCTGGTGGGGCGGATCACTCCGACCCCGAGGTGGTCGACCGTGCCTCGGGGCAGGCGCGCGAGCGCGGCGAGGTGCTCGGGGGTGTTGGCGGTGAGGCCGATGATCGCGTCGGGTCCGAGCTCTTCACGGGCCCGGAGCGCCGCGGCGTCGCCCTGCCCCAGGTGCACGCCGTCGACGGGAATGCCGCGCTCTCGTGCGGCGTGAGCGACGTCGAGGCGGTCGTTGATGACGAAGGTCGCGCGGCCGTCGATCGCCGCCGCGATCCGCTCGGCCTGTCGCAGCTGTTCGGCGTCGTCGGCGTGCTTCTCGCGCAGCTGCACGATGCCGACCCCGCCGTCGACCGCGCGGCGCACGGTCTCGACGACACCACGCGCGCCGCACAGCGCGCGGTCGGTGACGAGGTAAAGGCCGAGGCTCATCCGGCCGCCTCCGCCGGGACGAGGGATCCCGGGACGGCTGGCGCCGAGGCGTCAGCGGCCATCTCGCCGAGCCGAGCCCGATGCGGCTCGGGATCCTCATCGCGCACACGCGCGCCCGCGCGCACGTCCTCGGGCGAGACCGCACCCAGCGCGTCGAGGAGGTGGGAGGCGAAGGTTCCGGATCCCGCGGCCAGGGCCGCGGCCCGCTCCGCCGCGATGCCGTAGACGACGTGCGCCGCGACGACCGCCTCGATCGCCGCGCGGTCGCCGCGCGCCCCGAGGAAGGCCGCGATCACGGCGCCGAGCGCGCACCCGCCGCCCGTCACCCGCGTGAGCAGCTCGTGCCCGTTCGCGACGCGCACGATAGTCGCGCCGTCGGTGATGAGGTCTTCCGGCCCCGACACCGCGACCACGCCACCGAGGCGCTGCGCGAGGGCGAGGGCGCCGGGGCCGGCCGCATCTGGGCTGTCGGCGGCGTCGACTCCGCGGCCTCCGGCGCCGAGACCGGCGAGGGCGAGGATCTCGGAGGCGTTGCCGCGCACCGCGGTGGGGCGCTCCGCCGCCAGCTCTGCGGCGAGCGCGGTGCGGATCGGCAGCGCGCCGATGGCGACCGGATCCAGCACCCACGGCGTGCCGCCATCCGCGGCGGCCGCGACCGCCTCGCGCATGGCGTCGCGCTGTTCGGGTGTCGGGGTGCCGAGGTTCACGAGCAGCCCGTCGGCGACCCTCGCGAAGGGGCCCGCCTCGCCCACGATGTCGACCATCGCCGGGGCGGCGCCCAGTGCGAGCAGCGCATTGGCCGTGAAATTCGTCACCACACTGTTGGTGATGCTGTGCGTCAGCGGCTGGCGCCGCCTGAGCTCTGCGAGCAGGTCGGCTGCGGCCTCCACGAGGTCGCCGGGCGTGCGGAAAACAGGATCGCTCATTGCGACATCCCTTCGCTAGTACGAACTAGATCAGGTTCGACGGGTGTGATCTCAGCCGCGCATGGCGGCACCCCGTGTCACTTGCCTGCGAGTGTAGCGCAGTGCGCTGCTACACGACGCCGGCTACCAGATGCTGACGCGCTCCGCCGGATCGAGCCAGAGGCCGTCGCCCGGCTGCGTGCCGTAGGCCTCGTGGAACGGCGCGAGGTTGCGCACGATCTGGTTGCAGCGGAACTCGTTGGGCGAGTGCGGGTCGATCGTCAGCAGCCGCACCGTCTCCTCCGGCCGCGACTTCTGCTGCCACGCCTGCGCCCACGCCAGGAAGAAGCGCTCGGCGCCCGTGAGCCCGTCGACCACCGGGGGCTCGGCACCCTCGATCGAGCGCAGGTAGGCCTTCCACGCGATCTCGAGCCCCGACAGGTCGCCGATGTTCTCGCCGATCGTCAGCTCGCCGTTGACGGTCTGGCCGTCGGCGCCCTCGGGCGAGAGCGCGTTGTACTGGCCGATGAGCGCGCCGGTCAGCGCTTCGAACGCCTCGCGGTCCGATTCGGTCCACCAGTCGGTGAGCTTGCCGTCACCGTCGTAGCGGGATCCCTGGTCGTCGAAGCCGTGCCCGATCTCGTGGCCGATCACCGCTCCGATGGCACCGAAGTTGACGGCCGCATCCCACGAGGCGTCGAAGAACGGCGGCTGCAGGATCGCGGCGGGGAACACGATCTCGTTGAACCCGGGGTTGTAATAGGCGTTGACCGTCTGCGGCGTCATGAACCACTCGTCGCGGTCGATCGGTCGACCCACCTTGTCCAGCTCCCGCTTGAACTCGTACTCGGAGACGCGGCGCGAGTTGCCCACGAGGTCGCCCGAGTCGACGGCGAGCACCGAGTAGTCGCGCCACTTGACGGGGTAGCCGATCTTGGGGGTGAAGCGGTCGAGCTTCTCGAGTGCGCGGGCGCGCGTGTCGGCCCCCATCCACTCGAGCCGCTGGATCGAATCGCGGTAGGCCTCGATGAGGTGACCCACGAGCTCGTCCATCACGGCCTTCGACGACTCGTCGAAGTGGCGCTCCACGTAGAGCCGGCCCACGGCCTCGCCCATCGCCCCCTCTACGAAGGAGACGCCGCGGCGCCAGCGGTCCCGCTGCTCGGGCGCTCCCGTGAGCGCGGTGCCGTAGAAGTCGAAGTTGGCCCGCGAGATCTCCTGCGACAGCAGCGCGGCCGATCCTCGCACGATCGCCCAGACCAGCCACGCGCGCCAGGCCTCCAGCTCCTCGTCGGCCAGCAGCTCCGCGAGCCCCGCGAGCGCCTCGGGCTGGGCCGCGACGACCTCTGCGAAGGCCGTCTCCGGCGCCCCCATCGCGGCGAGGTATGCGGGCCAGTCGAGCTGCGGCGTGATCTCGCGCAGCCCCTCGAAGGTGCGCAGGTTGTACAGCTTCTGAATGTCGCGGCTGGCGACCTTGTCCCAGTGCGATGCGGCGATACGGCGCTCGAGCTCGTAGGCCAGGCCGGCGAGCCGCTCGGCGTCGGCCACTCCCGCGAGGCCGAGCATGCGCGCGATGTGCGCGCGGTACTGCTCGCGGATCGACTCGAACTGCTCCTCGCGGTAGTACGACTCGTCGGGCAGCCCGATACCGCCCTGCATCACGAACACGATGTAGCGCGAGGGATCACCCGGGTCGTTGTCGACGAACATGCCGTAGAAGCCGCCGAGCCCCTGCCGCTCGAGCTCGCCGACGAGCGCCACCAGCTCGGGCACCGATGCGACGGCGAGCGCCCGCGCGATATCCGCCGCGATGGGTGCCGCACCCAGTTCGTCGGCCCGCTCCACGTCCATGAAGCTCGCGTAGAGCGCGGCCACCTTGTCGGCCTCGGCGTCGGTGCCGCCCTCGACCAGGCCGGCAGCGGGCGCGGCGGTGCCCGTGATGATGTCGCGCACCGCTTCCTCAGCGTTCTCGGCGAGCACCGCGAACGATCCGTAGCGCGCTTTATCGGAGGGGATCTCGGTGCGCTCGATCCACTTGCCGTTGACGTGCCGGAAGAGGTCGTCCTGCGGGCGGACGGCGGGGTCGAGTTCGGCGAGGTCGATACCTGAAGCGGGCGAGGCGGGAGCTGCGTCGGTCATGGGCCCAGCCTATCCGCAGGCCCTGACATCATTCCGCATCAGACGCGGCGGCAGAACACCGTGAGGATGTTCGTAGCCGCGCCCTCGACCAACCGCACCCTCGACGTCAGAGGAGGGCGCTAGCGTGGTCGACATGCCAGACCCGCATTTCGACGAGCGCCAGGAGGCGCGCCAGACGCCGCACGCCGGCTCCGCGCGGGTCGCGCACGAGCCCACCGACCGCAAGCGCATCGATCGCAGCATCGCGAACCTCGCGTTTCCGGCCCTCGGCGCGCTCATCGCCGAGCCGCTGTTCCTCGTGGTCGACTCCGCGCTCGTGGGGCACCTCGGCGCGGCGCCGCTGGCGGGGCTGGCGGTGGCGGCCGCGATCCTGCAGACCGCCGTCGGTCTCATGATCTTCCTCGCCTACTCCACGACCCCGCTCGTCGCGCGCCGCCGCGGAGCCGGCGACCTGCGCGGCGCGGTGCAGGTGGGCGTGGACGGACTGTGGCTGGCGCTCGGGATCGGGATCGCGGTCGGTGCCGTCCTGTGGGCGGCGAGCGGGCCGCTGGTGACCGCCTTCGGGGCATCGCCCGAGACCTCCGAGCAGGCCCTCACCTATCTCACGATCTCGTGCATCGGCATCCCCGCCATGCTCGTGGTGTTCGCCGCGAGCGGCCTGCTGCGGGGCCTGCAGGACACCCGCACTCCGCTCGCGGTCGCCGGCATCGGCTTCACCGCGAACGCCCTGCTGAACTGGTGGTTCATCTACGGCCTCGGGTTCGGGATCGCGGGCAGCGCGTGGGGAACGGTGCTCGCGCAGTGGGGCATGGTGGCCGTCTACCTCCTGGTGATCGTGCGGCACGCGCGGCGGGCCGGATCCGGCCTCCTCCCCCACCGCGACGGGATCGCGCACGCGGGACGCAGCGGCGGCTGGCTGTTCATCCGCACGATCGGGCTGCGGGCGGCGCTGCTGGCGACCGTATTCGCGGCGACGAGCCACGGCACCGCGGCGACCGCCGGCTACCAGGTGGTGTTCACCGTGTTCTCGACCGCGGCCTTCGCGCTCGACGCGCTGGCGATCGCCGCCCAGGCGCTCGTGGGCGACGCGCTCGGACGACGCGACGAGCAGCGAGCCAGGCTCATCGTGCGGCGCACCGTCTTCTGGGGCGTCGCCTGCGGGGTCGGGTTCGGGATCCTTCTCGCCGCCACGAGCCCCGTGATCGGACGCGTCTTCACGAGCGACGAGCGGGTGCTCGCGATCCTGCCGCCCGCTGCGCTGGTGCTCGGGATCTCGCTGCCGCTCGCGGGCCTCGTCTTCGTGCTCGACGGAGTGCTCATGGGTGCCGGCGACGCCCGCTACCTGGCGTGGACGAGCCTCGTGAACCTGGCGGTCTACCTGCCGGCGCTCTGGGTCCTGACCACGCTGGTGCCGAGCGGCACGGCGGCGCTCGTCGCGCTCACCATCGGGTTCACGATCGTGTTCATGCTGGCGCGGGCCGTCACGCTCGGGATCCGGGCCGTGCAGTTCGAGCGCGCGCCGAGCCGCTTCATGTGAGGCGCGGCGGGTTCGCACGCGGCCGGGCGGTGCGGTGCGGTTCAGCGCTACGCTGAATCGTCGGCTTCGCTCGACCCCGACCGCGCAGGAGTACCGTGACCGATCACCACGCTTCGGATGCCAGGGCGGTCACCCGCTGGGTGACCGCGCTCGTCATCATCTTCGCCATGCTCGGATTCGGGTTCGGCAGCTGGCTCTCCCGGCTCCCGGCGGTGCGCGACCATCTCGACGCGACGACCCTGCAGATGAGCGTCTACGGCCTCTGCCTGGCGATCGGGTCGGTGACGGGGCTGCTGCTCGCCGGGCGGATCATCTCGAGGCTCGGCCCTCGGCGCGCCCTGCAGCTCGGGATCGCCGCACAGGCCGTGCTCATGCCGTCGGCGGTGCTCCTGCTGTGGGGCGGGCAGATGCCGCTCGGTCTCGTGCTCCTCTTCGGCTACGGTTTCGCCTTCAGCAACTCCGACGTCGCCATGAACATCAGCGGCGCCTCGGCCGAACGCGCGCTGGGGCGGGCCCGGCTGCCGCTGCTGCACGCCGGCTTCAGCCTCGGCAGCGTGAGCGCCATGGGGGTCGGAGCGGCGGCCGAGGCGCTGCGGATCTCGGTCCCTCTGCACCTCATCGGCATCTTCCTGCTGATCATCGGCATCTCGCTGACGGTGCTGCGCTGGATCCCGCGGAACGACCGTGTCGAGACCGCCCGATCCGCTGCTCCTCCCGTCCCGGCGACCAAGACCGGCCCGATCCCGATCGTCTCCGGCGAATCTTCCGCCGATCCCACCGCCGATCCCGCCGCCGATGCGGCAGCCGCTCACGCAGGCACCGGCAGCGGCGCCCCGCAGGCCGCACGCTCACGCAGCCCGTGGACGGATCCGCGCATCCTGCTCATCGGCTTCATCGCCATGAGCATGGCCCTGGCCGAGGGCACGGCGGCAGACTGGCTGCCGCTCGCGCTCGTCGACGGACGCGGCCTCTCCAACGAGCTCGGCGCCCTGATCCTCGGCGTCTTCTTCGTCTCGATGACCGTCACCCGTGTCGCCGGGTCCCCGATCCTGCACCGCTTCGGGCGCGTTGCGGTGCTGCGCGGCGGCGCGATCCTCTGCGCCGTCGGCGTCGTGACCGTCATCCTGGTGCCGCACACCTGGGCCATCGTGATCGGCGCGATCTGCTGGGGCATCGGCTGCGCGCTCGGCTTCCCCGTCGGGATCTCGGCTGCGGCCGACAACCCGGAGACCGCGGTGCGCGACGTCGCGGCGGTTTCGGCCGTCGCCTACACGGCGATGCTGCTCGGCCCGATGGCCTTCGGCTTCCTCGGCGAGCACATCGGCCTGCTGTCGGCGTTCTGGCTGCTCGCGGCCGTCGCGCTGCTCGGTGGACTCGCCGCGAGCGCGGCGCGCGAGCGGCAACGAGGGTGAGCGGCTAAACTACCGCGAGTGCGAATCGTTGTTGCTGACTGCTCCGTCGACTATGCGGGCCGTCTCTCCGCCCACCTGCCGCGGGCGAAGCGCGTGCTGATGCTCAAGAACGACGGCTCGATCCTCGTGCACTCGGACGGCGGCTCGTACAAGCCGCTCAACTGGATGAGCCCGCCCTGCACCCTCGCAGCGCTCGATCTCGACGAGGAGCAGGCCGCCGCGGGCATCGTCGAGGCCTGGCAGGTGACGCACAAGAAGACCGCCGACAAGCTGGTCGTCTCGGTGTTCGAGATCTTCCACGACTCGTCGCACGACCTGGGCGTCGATCCCGGCCTCATCAAGGACGGCGTCGAGGCGCACCTGCAGGAGCTGCTCGCCGATCAGATCGAGCTCGCGGGACCGGGTCACACGCTCGTGCGCCGCGAGTACATGACGGCGATCGGCCCCGTCGACATCCTGGCCCGCGATGCCTCGGGAGCCTCCGTGGCGATCGAGATCAAGCGCCGCGGGGGCATCGACGGCGTGGAGCAGCTGACGCGGTACCTGGAGCTCATGAACCGCGACCCGAAGCTGGCCCCGGTCACGGGCATCTTCGCGGCGCAGGAGATCAAGCCGCAGGCACGCACCCTCGCCGAGGATCGCGGGATCCGCTGCCTCGTACTCGACTACGACGCGATGCGCGGCATGGAGGACCAGAACACGCTGTTCTGAGAGGTCCCGCGTGCTCCCACGGAGGCAGCCGCTGCGGCACCCGCTGCTCGCGCGAAGTCCGCAGAGCCCGCCGTCCGCACGGCCCGGGCAGCGCGGCGCACTCCACTCGAGCACTCCGCCGGTTCTTGTGATCGCACCGAAACGGTCCTGAAACGGTACCCGTCTATCGTCGATATCGGTCGCGATCTACCTCTCAGCGGCCACCCGGCCCCCAGTCACAACGGCGAGACTGGGGGCACACTCATGCCCCCCTGCGCGCGCTGCACTCAAGACGCAGGCGCACCCCGCGGCCCGCGGGCGCACCCCGCCGCAACCCGCACCGCCCCGGGGCTAGAGGAACCGCTTGAGCCCGTCGGCGACGTAGTAGCGGACCGCGCCGGTCAGATCCTGGACCCCGTACACGGGGACCCCGTTCGCCATCGTGCGGATGTCGCAGATGGTGCCGCGAGCGCCGCCCACCGCGATCACGTCATCGTCGATCGAGAAGTCTTCCTGCGCTGCATCTCCCATTCCGCCACACTACCCGCGCCGCCCGTGATGGGGAACAGGTTCTCCCGTCGAACACGAGCCCGCTGTTCGAAACGGCGCCGGTCATCGCCTCTGGACACCCCTGTTCCGGCGAATGGGCTCAGTCTCGGCCGGAGGAGAGCCCCGCGAGGATGATGTCGAGGCCGCGCCCGAACGAGGCGTCGAGGTCGGCCGACGGGTCGCCAGCGGTCTCTCCCTGCGCGCCCGGCTCGGCGGGGGCCAGCAACGCGCCGAGCGCCGCGGCCTGCACGTGCGTCTGCGTCGACTGCGCATGGCCGAAGGTGTAGAGCAGCAGGGTGCGGGCGCCCTCGACGCCCGCGAGTTCGGCGAGGCGATCCTCGATCTGCGACGCTCCGAGGCGGAACGCCGACGCGGTCGCCACCACGTCGGCGCCATCGCGCACCGCCAGCATCGCGTCGCGCAACTCGATGCAGAAGGCGCGCGGATCGCGAGCGGATGCGCCGACGCCCCGCACGATCTCGTCGGCCATGAGCGCGAGCAACGTCTGCTTGTTGGGCACGTGATGGTAGAGCGCGCTCGGCTGCACATCGAGGGCGGCGGCGACCCGCCGCATCGAGCACCCCTCGAGGCCCTGCGCATCGAGCACCCGCAGCGCCGCGGCGACCACGTCGGAGAGGGTGTTGCGCATTCCCTCAGCATAGCCGTAACCTGAACACCATTCACATGGGCGGCGCCGGGCCCGCGCCCGCGTTCGGGCGGAACGAATTCCGGCCGAACACCGCGGAGCGCGACCGGCTGCAGCCGCTGCCGTCGCCGGCGAGGCAGGAGAATCATGCGCGTGCTCGGGGGCGTCGTCGACGACCAGACGAGGTGCGTCCACTACCACGGCCCCACCGACGTCATCGCCATGCGGTTCAAGTGCTGCGACGCGTACTTCCCCTGCCTGCGCTGCCACGAGGAGTACGCGACGCCGGCTCATCCGATCGAGCGGTGGGCCATCGACGATCTCGAGCGACGAGCGGTGCTCTGCGGCGTGTGCGACCACGAGCTGCGCATCGAGGAGTACCTCGAAGCGAGCGGCTGCCCCGCCTGCGGCGCGCCCTTCAACCCGGGATGCCGGCTGCACCACGACGCCTACTTCGCGTTTCCGAGACCGTCCGAACACGGATAGCGAACACGGGTCGCGAACACGGGTCGCGCTGCGGTGGGCAACGAGCGAGAACACTGACGAGTTGCGCGGACCGGCATCATCGAGCTAACCTGAACACCATTCAGCTGAACACCGTTCAGGTTGCTTCGATACGAGCACGGCTGAGATCCCTCGTGAGCCAGAGACCGGAGACACCATGTCGAACCCAGAGACCGCAGCCGAAGAGACCCCCGCGACCTCGGCCGCCACGCCGGCCCCGGCACCCGCAGCAGCACCCGCGGCCGCCACGGCACCCGCAGCCGGCGATCACGCAACACCGCGACCGAAGCGCGGCAACGCGGCGACGGATCTCGCCCTCATCGCCACCTTCGCCGCGTTCATCGCCGTGTGCGCGATCATCCCCGCGATCACGATCGCCGGCCCGGTGCCGTTCACGCTGCAGACCTTCGCGATCCTGCTGACGGGCGCCGTGCTCGGAGCCCGTCGCGGCTTCCTCGCCGCGCTGCTCTACCTCGCGATCGGCGCGATCGGACTGCCCGTCTTCGCCGGCGGATCGGCGGGCCTGGCGCCCTTCGCGGGCCCCACGGTCGGCTACCTCGTGTCGTTCCCGCTCGCCGCCGCCGCGACCGGCTTCATCGTGAGCCGGCTGCCGCGCCGCGGGGTCGCGCTGAGCACCCTGTTCATCTTCCTCGCCGCGCTCGCCGGCGTCGTCGTGAACCACGGACTCGGCATCCTCGGCCTCGTCTGGCGCGCCGATATGACGCTCGGCCAGGCGGCGCTCGTGGATGTCGTCTTCCTGCCCGGCGATGTCGTCAAGGCCCTGCTCGCCGCCATCATCGCGGCGGCGGTGCATCGCGCCTTCCCGGCGCTGCTCCCCCGCCGCCAGCGGGGCTGAGCGCCTCCCGGCCCGCAATCCCCGCCCCCCGTTCCGCCGACCCCGTAGGATCGCCGAGTGATCGAGTTCCAGCACGCAGCAGTCGCGGTGCCCGCGCAAGAGGGCACCGCGACGATCCTGCATCCGACCGCGCTCACGCTCGCGGAGCGCCGCGTCTCGATCATCGGGGCCAACGGCTCGGGCAAGTCGACGCTCGCCCGCCTCGTCAACGGCGTGGTCGAGCCGTCGGCGGGCAGCGTCGCGATCACCACTGATCGGGGCCGCCTCGACACGGTCGCGCACGGCGCCGCGGTGCGCCGCGAGGTGGGCTTCGTCTTCTCCAACCCCGACGCGCAGCTCATCATGCCGACCGCCGCCGAGGACGTCGCCCTGTCCCTGCGCCGCGCCCACCGCGACAAGCGCGAGCGGCGGCGGGCGGCGCTCGAGACCCTTGAGCGCTTCGGTCTCGAGGCGCTCGCCGAGCGCAGCGTGCACACGCTGTCGGGCGGCCAGAAGCAGCTGCTCGCGATCGCCTCGGTGCTCGCGACCGATCCCGCGATCCTCGTCGCCGACGAGCCCACCACCCTGCTCGACCTGCGCAACTCCCGCATGATCGGCGAGCTGCTGCTGTCGTTGCCGCAGCAGGTGGTGCTCGTCACCCACGACCTCGAGCTGGCGGCGCGGGCCGACCGCACGCTGGTGATCGACGCCGGGCGCGTGGTCTTCGACGGCGCACCGGGCGAGGCGGTGGCGCACTACCGGGCCCTGAGCGAGGCCCTCTCATGACCGCGGCCTCGCCGCTCGGCTCCTACCGGCCCGGGCGCGGCCCGCTGCACCGGCTGCGGCCGGGCGCCAAGCTGCTCGGGCTGTTCGGCTTCGCGATCATCGTGATGTGGACCTCGGGTGTGCTCGTCAGCGCGGTGTGGCTCGGGATCGCCGTCGCCCTCGCGATCCTCGCCGGCCTGCGCGGGCGAGATCTCTGGCGGGTGGGACGGCGCTTCGCGCTCGTCGCGATCCCGCTCTTCGCGTTTCAGGCCTGGCAGCACGGCTGGGAGCGCGGATTCGAGGTGGTCGGCGATCTGTTCGCGCTGATCCTCGCGGCGAGCGCCGTCACCGCCAGCACCGCCGTCGAGGACATGATCGACACCATCACCTGGGCGCTCGGCCCACTGCGCGGCCTGGGCGTCAAACCGGACCGCGTGGCCCTCTCGTTCTCGCTCGTGATCCGCGCGATCCCGAGCATTCTCGGGATCGCCTCCGAGACTCGCGAGGCCGCCCGCGCCCGGGGCCTCGAACGCGACCCGCGGGCACTGCTGGTGCCGTTCGTCGTGCGCACCGTGGCGCACGCGCACGCGACCGGCGAGGCGCTGGCCGCGCGCGGCATCGGCGAGGAGTGAGGGGTCGCCAGCCGCCGAGCGACCCGTAGGCTAGAGGGCATGGCTCGAGACGACGCATCGCAGACCCCCGAGACTCCTGACGCGCAGCCGAGCATCCCCGACGACGTGCACGCCGACTACGCGAACGAGCAGGTGCGCGAGGCGCTGCGGGCGCTGCAGCAGACGCCCGACTACCAGCACCTCGCGGCGTTCCTCGAGGCGCTGCGCGAGGGGTACCTGGTGGTCGACGTGACGGGCACCTCCTCGAAGCGGAAGGGCCCCCGCGTGCGCACGATCCGCTCGACGAAGGGCCAGCTCGTGCTGCCGATCTTCACCTCGATGGACGAGTTGCGCGCCATCGTTCCGGCCGACCGCCGCGACCAGCTCAAGGGCGCGGTGATGCCGGCGCGGGAGGCACTCGCGCTGATCAGCTCGGATCGCTTCGTGGCGGCGGAGTTCGACAAGGCCTCCGCGGCGCTCGTGGTGCTGCGCAAGTACGTCTCTCTCGCGGCGGGGGACGACCCCATCACCTCGGAGACGCTCGCAGCGCTGCGCTAGAACCGCCCGGCACGCGAACGGGGCCGGATCCTGCAGGATCCGGCCCCGTTCGCGATGCGCTCAGCGACCGCCGAACAGCGAGCCGCGTCCGGCGACTACTCCGCGCTCTTCAGCGTGAACGCGCGCACCACCTGCACCGCGCCCATCACGACCATCGCGATGCCGAGCAGCAGCCACAGGGTGACGACGCCGAGCAGCGGCGAGAACATGAGGCTGAGGCCGGCGATCACGCTGATCGCGCCGTAGAGGATCGTCCACACCTTGTTCTCGCTCTGATTCACCACGGTGAACGCCATGATGCCCTCGAACAACCACAGCACGCCGATGGTCACCGAGAGGAAGATCGCGAGCACCGCGGCGGTCGCGCCGAGGTTGACCATCATCACGACGCCGCCGATCACATAGAGCAGGCCGAGCAGGATGTGCCCGATACGAGCCCAGCCGCCGAGCGAGCGGCTGAAGATCGAGGATCCGATGTATACGACGCCGACGACGAGCGCGTATGCGGCCATCACCGCGGCCACGATCTGCATCGCCACGGCGCCCGACTTCGCGGGGAAGAACAGGATGAGCAAGCCGAGCACGACTGCGATGAGGCCACCGACACCGAGGGCGGTGCGCACGCCGTCGCCGGCGCGCTGCAGCAGATTGGTTTCGGAGGAAGCCATGAGAACTCCTTACAGAGAACGGGATCGCACCACGATTGCGGTGCATGATTTCATCATGGCCTATGCAGAGGCTTCGCACTATCCCGCACACCGATGGTTCCCGAATCGTGCCTCAGCGGGTATCTCCGTTGAAGGTCCACTGCTCGCGCGGCACTCCCTCCACGAGCACCCACGTGTCGGGCCGCTTCCCGTCGGCTCCGGTGCAGTGCTCGGCCACGAGCGCGTCGATCGCCACGGCGAGGCGCTGCGCGAGCGCGGGATCCTGCTGCAGGCGGTGCTCGAACATCTTGACGGTCACAAGCGGCATGTCGCGCCCCTCACGACCAGACCCGCGCGAGTCTCGCTCTGCGCTCCGCGCGCGCGGCGAGGGCCTGCCCCATCGTCACCGGCACGAACCGCACCCTGGTGCCCGGCGACATGCGCGCGAAGAGATCCATGTCGGCGCTGATCACCGTGCAGGCCTGAGCGTAGCCGCCGCCCGACACGGCGTCGTAGTGCAGCACGATCGGCTGCGTTCCGCCCGGCACCTGGATCGAACCGACGGGGTAGCCCGCGTCGGTGATGTTCGAGGGATCCTGCCCCGCGCCGAAGGGCTGGGGCTCGTCCTTCCACGCCACCCCCGGGCCGTCGAAGCGCAGGCCCATGCGGTCGGCCACGGGCGTGAGGGTCCACTCGGCCTCGGTCAGGTTGCGGAGCCCCTCCTCGGTGAGCTTGTGGTCGTAGAGCCCCAGCATGATGCGCACCTCGACCTGCCGCTCGTAGCTCGGCAGCAGATCGGCCGGAATGCGCTCGAGCCGCGGCAGGCTCTCGGGGAGCGCGGCGCCCACGGGCACGACGTCACCCGCGGCGAGCGCGCGCCCCTCGACGCCGCCGATGCGCCCGATCGGGTAGGTCGAGCGGGAGCCCAGCGCCACGGGCACGTCGATGCCGCCCGCGACCGCGATGAAGAACTTCGTGCCGCCCTTGATCACGCCGAACGACAGCTCATCGCCCGCACGCAGCTCGAGGCGCGCGTTTTGCTCGACCGGCTCGCCGTTGACGAGCACGTCGACGGGGGCTCCGGTCACTGCGACGACGGCGTCGGCGTCGGTGGTGAACTTGGGACCCATGTACGTGCACTCGAGCACGGCCTCGTCGGCGGTGTTGCCGACGAGGCGGTTCGCGAGCGCGGCCGCGTACTGGTCCATCGAGCCGCCCTGCGGGATGCCGAAGCGGTAGTAGCCGAAGCGGCCGCGATCCTGCACCGTGGTCGCGAGCCCGGGGGTGATGATCTCAAGCGACATCGAGAGCCTCCAGAAGTGAGCGGTTGTGCCCCTCGAGGTCGGCGAGCGCCTCGGAGAGCGAGAAGGTGACGGGGGCCTGCCTGTAGCGATAGGTGCCCGCCTCCACCTGCGCCTGGATCTCGCGGTACTCCGCCTCATCGACCGGGCGGTACTTCACGATGTCGCCGGCCTTGAAGAGCACGGAGAAGTCGGCGAAGTCGGCGAGCGTCTGCTCCGGATCGTAGATGGGAACCGGTGCGATGCCGAGCATCTGGTACCCGCCCGCGCCGCGCACCGAGTAGTGGGCGGTGAAGCAGCCGCCGTAGCCGACGGTGAGCGGCGGGGTGTCGGTGCGCGGGCTGAGGTACTTGGGCACCTCGAGCTGCTCCTCCCTCGGCGCGAGCTGGAAGAGGAACGGCAGGCCGGCGACGAACCCGACCATCGAGACGATCCAGGGACGCTCGTGGTGACGGCGGATGAACTCCTGCGCGTCGGCGAGCCCGTTGACCGCCGCGGCGTAGTCGAGGTCGGTGCCGCTCGGATCCTGGTGGTAGCCCTCGCGGAAGCGTTCTCCGGTCTCGCGGGTGTAGGGGTCGTCGTACCAGACCGGCACCTCGATGATGCGGGTCTCGAGCACGCCGCCGGCGACCCGGCGCACCTCGACCTCGAGTTCGCGCACCACGCGCTCGAGCTCGGTGTGCGCCAGCTCGTCGGGATCGAAGCGGATCAGCAGCGAGGCGTTCGCCGGGCAGATGTCGACGATGCCCGGCAGCTCGCGCTGCTCGAGACCCACCGCGATCGAGTTCGAGACGAAGTTCGCCTCGAGCGACATGTCGGGGGCGATCTCCACGACCAGGAACTCGTCGCCGCCCCAGGTGTAGCGCGCGTGCTCAGGCAGAGTCATGATGCTTCTCCCAACAGGCCGGGTACCGATTCGATGTAGGTCGTGTAGTGCTGCGCGGCGGCGAAGTCGTCGAGCGCGACCAGGCGGCGCATGAGGGGAACGGTGCTCTTGATGCCGACGATCTCCGCCTCCCCGAGCGCACGGGCCGCGCGGGCGAGCGCCCGCTCGCGGTCGGTATCCCACACGATCAGCTTGCCGAGCAGCGAGTCGTAGAAGGGCATGACCGTCTGGCCGGCCGAGAAGCCGAAGTCGGCGCGCACGCCGGGGCCGCCCGAGAGTTCGAGCGCCTCGATCAGGCCGGGGCTCGGCATGAAGTTGTTGTCGGGATCCTCGGCGTTGATGCGGAACTCGAACGCGTGCCCCTCGAAGTCGATGTCCTGCTGCGTGTAGCCGAGCTTCTCGCCGCCGGCGATGCGCAGTTGCTCGCGCACGAGGTCGATGCCGGTGATGGCCTCGCTGATGGGGTGCTCCACCTGCAGGCGGGTGTTCATCTCGATGAACGCGATCTCCTGGAGCTGAGGATCGTAGAGGAACTCGACGGTGCCCGCGCCCACGTACCCCGACTGCCTGGCGAGTTCGACCGAGGTGTCGCGCATGCGCTGGCGCAGCTCGTCGGGCAGGCCGGGAGCGGGGGCCTCCTCGATGACCTTCTGCTGGCGGCGCTGCATCGAGCAGTCGCGGTCGCCGAGGTGCACCCAGCTCTCGCCGTCGCCGAACACCTGCACCTCGACGTGGCGGGCGCGGGTGACGAAGCGCTCGAAGTAGACCTCGTTGGAGTTGAACGCGGCGAGCGCCTCGGCCTGCGCCACCTCGACGGTGCTGCGCACCTCCTCGCGCGAGTTGATGCGGCGGATGCCTCGACCGCCGCCGCCCGCCGAGGCCTTCACCACGAGCGGATAGCCGATGCCGTCGGCGATGGCCTCGATGTCGCTCTCGACGTCGAGCGCGCCCTCGGTACCCGCGAGCACGGGCACGCCGGCGTCGATCGCCGCGCGGCGGGCGCGCGACTTGTCGCCCATCAGCACGATCGTGTCGGGATCGGGGCCGACCCAGGTGAGCCCCGCGGTGATGACCTTGCGGGCGAAATCGGCGTTCTCGGAGAGGAAGCCGTAGCCCGGGTGGATCGCGTCGGCCCCGGTCTCGGCGGCGGCCGAGAGGACGGCGTCGTGGTTGAGGTAGCTCAGGCCCGCGGGAGCCGGTCCGATGACCACCGATTCATCGGCGAGGCGTTCGGCGTTCGAGCCGCGGTCGGCCTCGCTCACCACCGCAACGGTGGCGATGCCCATGTCGCGGGCGGCCCGGATGATCCGGACCGCGATCTCGCCGCGGTTGGCGATCAGCAATTTCTTCAAAGTGGCGCTCCTTCGAGCCTGGAAGTGACGGGGATCGGTGCTGGGGACTACTCGATGATGGCGATCACGTCGCCGGGACCGACCATGCCGAGGTCCTCGGCCTCGAACGACGCGATGACACCCGCGGCCTCGCTGCGCACCTCCGTGAACTGCTTCATGATCTCGATGACGCCGATGGTCTGGCCCGCCTCGACGGTGTCGCCGGCCTCGACGAACGGGGGCTTATCGGGTGCGGGGCGGCGGTAGAAGATACCCGGGATGGGCGCGATGACCTGTGAACTCATGTGCTCTTGTTCTCCGATGGTGGGGCTGAGTGGGTGGGGATGAGTGGGGTGGGATTGAGTGGGATGGTGCGTGAAGCGGTGGACCGGCTATGCGTCGACGACCGCGCGCACGGCGGCGGCGACCTCGGCCGCGTTCGGGGTGTCGGAGTGCACGCAGATGCTGCCGAACTCGATGGGCAGCTCGGTGCCGTCCACCGAGAGCACGGTGCCCTCCTCGATGGCGCGGCGGGCGCGCTCCGCTGCCCGCCGCGGATCGGTGGCGTGGGGCTGGCGCAGAATGATGAGGCCGCCCTCGGCGTTGTAGTCGAGATCCACGTAGAGCTCGCCCACGAATTCGACGCCCTCGCGCTCGGCGACGCGCTGGTGCGCCGTGCCCGCGATGCCGAAGAGGGGCACCCCGTAGTCGCCGGCGACGCGCACGGCGCCGAGCATCAGGTCCTCGTCGCGGGCGAGCATGCCGTAGAGCGAGCCGTGCGGCTTGATGTGGTTGAGCGGCAGGCGGTGCTTCGCGAGGAAGCCGCTGAGCGCACCGACCTGGTAGCGGATGATGTCCTCGACCTCCTGCGGGGTCAGCTTCATCTCGCGGCGCCCGAACCCGACGAGGTCGGGCAGACCGGGGTGGGCGCCGACGCGCACGCCGTTCCGCTGCGCGAGCGCGACGGTGGTCTCCATGGCACCGGGGTCGCCGGCGTGGAAGCCGCAGGCGACGTTGGCGACGTCGATGATCTCCATGAGCGCCGGGTCGTTGCCGAAGGCATGCAGGCCGAAGGCCTCGCCCATATCGGAGTTGACTGAGATCGCATCACCACGTTGTGCTGTCATGGCCTCAAAGCTACGCGCTGCGTCGATCCAGCGTTATTATGCAAACGCAAGAATATTTCTCCTTGCATTGTGCACATGCGAAAGAGGTTCCGATGCGCGTGACCGATCTGCTCACCGAGCACTCGCTGCAGCTGCGCCTCGAAACGCCCTCGAGCTTGAAGCGTCTCGGCTGCGAGATCGCCCGCTGCGCACCCGCCGAGCATCTCGACCCGACCCCGTATCTCGAGCCCAACGTGCTCGTGCTGACCTCGGGCATCGGCATGAACTTCACCGAGCCCAGCATCTGGGACGGCTACGTCGAGCGCCTCACCCGCGTGCCGGTCTCGGCGCTCGCCTTCGCCGTCGGAGTCGCCCACCGCGAACTGCCGAAGGGACTCATCGAAGCGTGCATCCGCCACGACGTGCCGCTGCTCGAGGTGCCCACCACCGTGCCGCTGTTCAAGATCAACCAGCACGTCGAGTACATGCTGCAGGCCGAGCGCATCGCGCTCACCGACCGGGGCTGGCGCCTCGCCGACGAGTGCGCCCGGCTCGCCAACCAGGGGGCCGAGATCTCGACGCTGCTCGCCGCCATCCACGCCGTGCTCGAGCTGCCGATCGCCGTCTACGACGCGTTCGACTCGATCATCGCGCAGTACCCGGCCACGGCCACCTGGCGCACCGGCGCGGCCCGCACCTCCCAGCCGGACGTGTTCAACATGACGCTGCCCATGGGCCTGCGCAACTCCTGCCAGCTGGCCGTGCGCCTGCACCGGTCCTCCGACGAGCTCGAGACGCTGCTGACCCCGGCCACCTCGATCCTCGCCCTGCAGCTCAACCGGTCGATCACGGTCGACGCGAGCAGCCACCAGGACATGCTGCGATTCGTCAACCGCTGCGTCTCGTGGTCGGAGGCGACCCGCAACGACGTCGCCGGCGCGTTCCACGAGCTCGGCCTCGGCCGCGGCGCCGAGACCTCGCTGCTCGTCGCCGACCTCAGCGGCGAGCACGCGGCGGCGGCCTGGCAGCTGCGTCTGGCCCTGCACGACGCGTTCCACGACGTGCGCATCGCCGAGATCGACGAGCGCCTCATCGCGCTGATGCAGTTCCCCCGCGACACGGCCGCCGACGCCGCGGCGCAACTGCTGGGCGTGCGCGCCGACCTGCCCCTCGTCTTCCGGGAGCCTACGCGCACCATCGACGAGCTGCGCATCTCCCTCGTGCACGCCCTCGATCTGGTGCGCCACACCGAGGCGCCGGTCATCGCACCGGCCCTCGGTCTGAGCGCCGTCGTCGCGGCCGCCGCGGGCAGAGGCGCCCGGGAGTCGGCGCACCGCTTCCTCGCACCGCTCATCGAGCACGACGAGCAGCGCAGCACCGAACTGCTCCCCACGCTGCGCGCCTGGCTGCGCAATGACGCGCAGCCGTCGCGCACCTGCGAGGAGCTCTTCATCCACCGGAACTCGCTCAGCTACCGGCTGCGTCGGATCGAGCAGATCCTCGGCCTCTCCCTCGAAACCCTCGACGGCAAGGCGACGTGCCTCATGGCCCTCCGGTTGGTCGAACTCGAGCCGTACTGATGACGCACGGCGCGGGCGAGCGCAGCGAATCGGCGCGAGGATCGATCCTCGATTTCGACTCGCTGCGCTCGCTCAATCAGCGGACAGGATCGCCGCGCTCGCTCAGTCAGCGGGGTATCCGCTGCGCTCGCTCAATCGGCGGAGGGGACGCTCTCCCAGCGCTACTGCGCCGACCCGACCACCTTGATGAGACCGGTGCGGCTCGTCGGGTGCGTCTTCCACAGGATCGCGTAGATGACACCCGCGGAGAGCGCGGTGAGGATCGGTCCCCAGGTGGCGCCGATGCCCGCGAGATCCGGGTTGATCGAAGCGAGCTGCAGCATCAGGATGCCGATCACGGTGGCGATGATCCAGGCGATGAGGCCGTTGCTGTTGAACGCCCGGTAGTGCTTGTCGTCGATCGCGGCGTGCTCCTGGTTGCGACCCCGGTCGAGCAGCACGTGGGTGAGCGCGATGGCCACCCAGGCCGTCACGAGCACGCCCTGCCAGGCGAGCGCCAGCAAGATGTACTGCACGATCGGGAGCAGCATCAGCAGGAAGATGATCAGCGACGAGACCAGCACCCACACGATGTTCGGCATGCGCAGCCGCAGCACGCGCTCGCCGAACGACTTCAGGTTGGCCGCGCCGAGGTAGTAGTTCGCCGTGTTGATGCGGGTCTGCGATGCGATGATCACGATGAGTCCGAAGACGCCCATGAGCGAGACGAGGCCGCCGGCGAGACCGGTCTCGGAGGCCTCGATGCCGGGGATGGTGAAGGTGAGGAAGATGCCCACGAGTGCCGCGAAGCCGTACGCGAGCACGTAGAAGAGCCAGCCGAAGGTGAAGCGCTGGTGGAACTTCGTGTCCTTGCGCTTGCCGAGCGCCGCGTAGTCCATCGTGAACATCATCAGGATCCACACGCCCATGTAGCCGGCGAAGGTGGCGAGCCAGCCGGGACCGCCCTGCACGAAGGGCAGCGGCACCTCGGGGGCGTGGGTCAGCCAGGCATCGCCGAAGCCGTAGACGACACCGGCCCAGATCACGGCTGCGACCAGGCCGAAGAAGTAGAGCGGCATGAGCCAGCCGTTGAGCTTGTCCATGAATCGACGGGCGCCGCCGAGGATGAGCGGGGTGGAGTAGATCACCACGATCAGGCTCCACATCCACATCTCGCCGCCGAACGCCGCCATGAAGGCGTAGGCCACGATCGAGCCCTCGAACACCGCGTAGTAGATGGCGACGAGGGCGAAGATGATCGTGGCGATCGACGAGCCCGCGGTGCCGAGAATGGTGCGCGAGAACTGCGCGACCGTGGTGCGGTTGTTGATCGCGTACTTCGAGAGCACCGAGTTGATGATGCCGTAGCAGATGATGGTCAGCACGATGCCGATGATGGCGTTGACCGTGCCGTACGCGACGGCCATCGCCGCGCCGATGTAGACGAAGAAGAACGCGCTGGCGACTCCGTACCAGGCCATCGCGAGCGAGCCGCGACCCATCTGGTCTTCATCCTGCCCTTGGCGGGCGAGTGCGTCGGTCGCTTCGACGTCGTCGTTGCTCCCAGTGAGATTGAGACTCACGATTCATACCTCCATTGGTATTCGAAGGCTGCTCAGCGGTTCGAGCGCGCGGCGATGCACGGGTTCGAGCGCGGCAGTCGAGGGGAATTCGCGTCGGCTGGGGCCGGGCGATACCGAGCCGGTGCGCCACTTGCGCCGCACCGACAATTCATTCTGAAGAGCGGGACCGCTGAAAAGTATTGTGCAAGGGCCGGAAAACGGGTCGACCTCTCTGTCGCATGCACAATACTTGCCAGCGGATCCCCGCTCATCGGCCGGGGCGTCAGCCCCAGTGGCCCGCCGAGCGGCGCACCATCTGCTCGCGGTGCTGGCGGGTGGTCTCCTCGAAGAGCTCACCGGTGCCCCAATCGAGGATGACGCCGTGTCTGCGGATCACGTCGAGCAGGTCGAGCCCGCCGGCGCGATATCTCTCGGCGATCTCCTCGGGATCGGCCTCGAGCCAGGCTGCGCGATGCTCGCGGATCCAGGCGCGCTTCGCCTCGGTCGCTTCACGATCGATCTCGTACTGATCGAGTTCGGGATCGATCGGCACGATCACCACGCCGTAGTCCTCGGCGGCGCGCTCGAGCGAGACGTACTCGTCGATGACGTCCTCGAGCACCTCCTCCGGCGTACGGTCGAGCGGATCGCCGAACCCGCCGCCACCCGCGGAGGGGCGGTAGAAGGTGTCGCCGGGCTGCACCGGCACCGAGGAGAAGATCGAGCCGAGGAACTGCTCGCTCTCCGTGTCGCGATTGAGCCAGACGCCGTGGGGAATCGACGGCAGGCCTCCCTCGATGCCCCAGGTGATGGATCGCGCCCGGTCGCAGCAGTAGCTCATCACCGAGGTTTCGGCATCGGTGAGCGTGCCGCCCTTCTCGACGCCGCAACCACCGCGGAAACGGCCTGGGCCACCGGAGTCCGTACCGATGCGGTGCATCGTGGTGAGCACCGGCGTGAGGCGCTCCTGGCCCTCGCAGGCCTGCACCGCGAGGCCGACCCCGAACACCGGGGCGGTGGCGCTCGAGCCGTCCTTCGAGGAGCGGCCGCCCCAACCGCCGGCCATCCAGTCGTACCACATGAAGTACGGCTTGCTCTCGCTGCGGGCATCGCGCCCGCCGACGAGCAGATACTCCAGGTTGAAGGCGCAGGCCATGGCCCGCTCGGGCATCAGCTGCGACCAGATCTCGAAGATGCCGTTCATGAGCTTCTCGTACGGCCCCGAGCAGAAACCGGTCACGGCGTAGGGCCAGCCGGCGTTGACGACCGTGCCCTCGGGGCCGATCTCCGCGGTGACAGCGGCGTAGAAGCCCGAGTTGAGGGGCACATCCGGGAAGAACGTCTTCGTGCCTGCGTAGATAGCCGAGAAGGTGGTGCCGTACCCGGAGTTGAGGAAGGTATCGACCACGTCGGCGCTGCCCTCGAGGTTGTAGTGGATCCCCTCCCCGTCGAGCGTCATCCGGATCTTGATCGGCACCAGCCCCTCAGGCTTGCCCGGATCGAGGTCGAGGTAGTCGACCGTCTCCCAGGTCCCCTGAGGCAGCTCTGCGAGGCGGCGGCGCACCGTTCGCTCCACATAGTCCTGGGTCTCCTGCATGGCGAGTTCGACCGTCTCCGTGCCGTAGCGGTCGACGAGACGCAGCACCTCCCTCTCGCAGACCGCCGTCGCCTCGGACTGCGCGTGCAGATCGCCGAGCGCTTGCTCGGGGGCGCGGGTGTTGGCGACGAGCAGCTGGGCGACGTCGTGCAGGAAGATCCCCTTCGACCAGACGCGGATCGGGGTGATCCGCAGCCCCTCGCCGAAGTGCTCCGACGCCGAGACGTCGAAGGAGCCGGGCACCTTGCCCCCGATGTCGGCCCAGTGGCCCTTGTTCTGCGCGAAGGCGATGATCCGGCCCTGGGAGAAGATGGGGCGCACGAACGAGACGTCGTTGAAGTGGGTGCCGCCGCGGTACGGGTCGTTGATGGCGAACACGTCGCCCGGGTTGATGTCGTCGCCGAACTGCTCGATCACAGCCTTCGCCTGGAAATGCAGGGTGCCGACGTGCACGGCGATATCGCCCGATCCCTGCATGACGGTGTTGCCCGAGGCGTCGCACAGCGCCGACGAGAAGTCGCGGGAGTAGATGACGAAGGAGTAGCAGGTGCGCAGGATCTGCTCGCTCATCAGGTCGACGCTCGTGGCGAAGGCGTTCTTGAGCACCTCGAACGTCACCGGGTCGAGTGCGGTCTGCCGCTCGGAGGCGCGGGTCAGCGTGGTGGTGTCGCTCATCAGTGGATCTCCTCGAGATGGATGCGGATGTTGAGCCATTCGTCGATCTCGGCCCGGGTGTACGGAGGCACCACCGTGGTCGAGTCGAGCTGATTGATGATCGCCGGGCCGCTGAACTCGGTTCCTGCGGCGAGAGCGTCGCGATCGTAGACCGGAGTGTCGAGCCAGCCCGTGACGCCGAAGTAGACGGGGCGGCGCTCGGCGGGGGCACCGGGGCTCTGCTGCACCGGTTCGGCCGGCCGGAACGAGGGCTTCGGAATCTTGCCGACCGCACCCAGATGCAGCTGGTACACCTCGACGGGAGCGTCATCCTGGCGGAACGCGAACTCGCGCTCGTACTGCTCGTGGAAGGTGCGCACGGCCTGCGCGAGTGCGCCGGGCCCCGATCCCATCGGCACCTGCAGCGAACGCCACTGCCCCTGGTAGCGCATGGAGATCTTGCGCTGCAGCATCGCGTTCTCCTCGGTGACGCCCTCGTGACGCAGCCGCGCGGACGCCTCGGTCTCGAGCGTCACGAACGCCTGCTCGATGCCCTCCTCGTCGGCTCCCGAGGCGAGGCCCGCATACATCTGCGCGAAGTCGTGCTGAATGTCGACGAGCAGGCAGCCCATAGCCGAGGTGACACCGGGGTTCGGCGGTACGACGACGGTGGGAATGCCGAGCTCGCGGGCCACGTCGGCGCCGTGGAGGGCGCCCGCGCCGCCGAAGGCCAGCAGCGCGAAGTCGCGGGGATCGTATCCGCGGCGGATCGACACCAGCCGCACGGCGTCGGCCATGTTCGCGTTGGCGACGGCGACGACGGCCTGGGCCGCTTCCTCGAGACCCATCCCGAGCGGCTCCGCGATGACCCGGCGGATGGCGCTCTCCGAGAGCGACCGGTCGAGCTGCTTCACGCCTCCCGCGAGCGACGTGCCGAGGCGCCCGAGCACGACGTTGGCATCGGTGTTGGTGGGCTGGTCGCCGCCGGTGCCGTAGCAGGCGGGTCCGGGATCGGCGCCCGCCGACTGGGGACCGTTGCGCAGCGAGCCCGCGATGTCGATGTGAGCGAGAGATCCGCCTCCGGCGCCGATGGTGAGCACCTCGATCGAGGGGAAGATGATGGGGTGGCCGTACTCGACCTGCCACTCCTGCGAGACGCGCAGCTCTCCGTCGGCGACGAGGGCGATGTCGGTGGAGGTCCCGCCCATGTCGAGACTCACGGCGTTCTCGTACCCGCACTGCTGCGCGATGTGCTTCGCCGAGATCGCTCCCGCGGCGATGCCCGAGGCGGCGAGGCGCACCGGGAACTTCTCGACGAGGCGCGGCGTCATCGACCCGCCGCCGGAGTGGAGCAGCAGCAGATCGCCCTGGTAGCCGCCCTCGCGCAGACGGCCGGCGAGCCGGTTCACGTAGCCGGAGACGAGCGGCGCGAGCACCGCGTTGGCCACTGCCGTGTTGAAGCGCGGGTACTCGAAGATCTCGGGCAGCACCTCGGCGGAGGTCGAGACCGTCGCGTCCGGGATCACCTCCTCGAGGATCTCCCGCATGCGGGTCTCGTGCGCCGCATTGGCGTACGAGTTGAGGAAGCAGACGGCGATCGTCTTCACGCCCCGGCGCTTCAGCAGTTCGGCGACGCGGCGGGCCTCGCCGTCATCGAGGGGCGTGATGGTCTTGCCGTCGTAGTCGACGCGCTCGGAGACCTCGAACCGGTCGCGGCGCCGGATGTACGGTGCGGACACGTCGTTGTAGGCGTCCCACAGGTCGTCCTTGGTGCCGTCGCGGATCTCGAGCACGTCGCGGAATCCGCGGGTGGTCACCAGGGCCGCAGCGGGGAAGTTGCGGGTGATGAGCGCGTTGGTGGCGACCGTGGTGCCGTGCGAGAACAGCGCCACCTCGCTGAGGTCGATCTCTCCGCGATCCACGCCGTTCATCACCGCGATCATCGGATCGTCTGGGGTCGACGGGACCTTGGTCACGCGCATCTGCTGGGTGTCATCGTCGAAGATGCAGACGTCGGTGAACGTCCCTCCGACGTCGACTGCGACACGGACACTGCTCATGGGCTCCTCCTGGAGTTCGTCGTTGAGTTCCGGATGCCTTCCAGATTCGCCCTCCGCATCAGCAGGGTCACTAGAGAATGCGAAGCTTTCCGCGGATCCCATTGTAGAATCTCCAAAAATCGGATGGTATCCGAGTTCGAAACCTCCTGTTCACACAAGACCCCGAGGATTACCGTGACTGCTCAGCCCACGACGCTCACGGAGGTCGAGCGCCTCCGCACCACCCTCGACATCACGAACGCCCTGCTCTCGGCCGTCTCCTCAGCCGATCCCGTGCACGCGCTGACGTCCCGCCTCAGCACCCTCTGCCGGGGTACCGCGATCATCTACGACTTCGAGGGCACGATGGTCGCGAGCGTCGGCGAGGCTCCGGCGCAACTCATCTGGAACGAGGTCTCGGCCACGCACCGACGCGAGCTGTCCATCCCGATCGGGCGGTGGCACGTGCGCACCCGCCGCGTCTCCCTGCGCGACGGCGTCCACGTCATCGCGCTGGCCAGCCGCGGCGCCGAGACCCTCGACCAGATCGGCGAGCTCCTGCTCGACACCGCCGAGCGCCTGCTCGGCGCCGTGCACGGCATCCAGTACGGCGCGACGCAGCGCGACCGCCGCGACAACGAGCAGCTCATCGCCTCGCTCCACGACGGCATCCTGCCCGCGCGCGAGCACCGCTTCTGGAGCCAGCTCGCGCAGTTCCGCTTCCCCGCCTACGCTCCCGTGCGCGCACTCGAGCTCGCGCCCGCCGAAGTGCCCTCCGCGAGCGAGGCGCACGTGACGCAGCTGGTCGTCCGCGCCCGCTCGGACGATCTGCCGTTCCTGACCATGCTGCGACGCGTCGATATGGATTCGCCCTCGACCATCGCGGCGATCGTTCCCGACTCGACGGCGAGCGAGCAGTGGATCGAGGCCGTCTCGCGGCACTTTCTCGTCGGCGCCTCGGCGCCGTTCTCCGCCCTGTCCCAGGTACCCGTCTGCGTGCGGGAGGCCGAGACCGGGCTCGGCATCGCCCGCCAGTGGGCCTCCGCCTCCGAATCGCCCTCGACGCTGGGACCCGTGCTCATCGATCGCATCGACCTGACGACGTGGCTGCTGTCGCACGTCGACCCCCGCCAGCTCGAGGAGCGCATCGCGCGCACGCTCGCACCGATCGCCTCCCGGCAGCTGCGCGACACCCTCACCACCTACCTGGCCGCCGAGCAGAACATCGCCCGCACCGCCGAAACGCTCTTCGTGCACCCCAACACCGTGCGGTATCGCCTCGGCCGCATCGAGGATGCGATCGGCATGCCCATCACCTCGGCGCTGGCGCTGACCAACCTGGCCCTCGCGCTCCACCCCGAGCTCATCGGCCGCTCGGCGGAGCTGAGGAGGAGCCCCTCCGAACAGGCGGCCCCGTAAGCTGAGGACCGGCACCGTACATCCAGGACAACGTCGAGGAGGATCATGAGCACCGGATCTCAGGGAGACATTCAGCTCGAGAACGAGCACTTCCGCGTCACGCAGTGGACCATCCAGCCGGGCGGGGTGATCCCGATGCACCGGCACGACCACGAGTACGTGGTGGTGCCGCTCGTGACCGACACCATGCACGTGGTGAACGCCGACGGCAGCGAGATCGCGGCCCGGCTCACCGCCGGGCAGAGCTACACGCGGCCCGCCGGCTCGGAGCACCAGGTGGAGAACCGGGACTCCTCGGCACCCGTGGTCTTCGTCGAGGTGGAGCGGCTCGCATGAGCGGGGACACGACGACGGGTCGGGTCGGCGCCTCGGTCAGGTTCGTGGCCGAGAGCGATCGCGAGGCGTGGGAGTCGCTCTACCGCGGCTACCGGGACTTCTACGGGAAGCCGCACGATCCCGCGGTCTACGAGACCGTGTGGGCCTGGCTCATGGATCCCGCGCACGAGAGCCGGGGCCTCATCGCGGAGGTCGACGGCGCACCCGTGGGGCTCGGGCACTTCCGCCGTTTCGCCCGCCCCATCGATGGCGGGCACGGCCTGTATCTCGACGACCTCTTCACCGCGCCCGAGGCGCGCGGCACGGGCGCCGCCTCCGCGATCCTGCTCCGCCTCGCCGAGATCGCCCGCGACGAGGGGGCGGCCCTGGTGCGCTGGATCACCGCCGAGAGCAACACCACCGCACGCAGCCTCTACGACCGCCTCGCCGCGCAGACCCCCTGGGTCACCTACGATCTGCGGCCGGCCGAGTAGATCTCGCGGGGCGAGCGCCGGTCGAGCACGCGGGGCGAGGTCGAAGCCGGTTGAGCGAAGCGCAGCGGAGTCGAAACCCCGAGGCGCGTCGGTTTCGACTCGCTCCGCTCGCTCAACCGGCGGCGGCGGGGGGACGCGCTCACCCGCGCAGGCGCTCGGTGCCCCCGGTGGCCGCCGTGCGGCCGTGCACGATGGGGCGGCCCTCCCCGTCGACGGCCACGAACACGATGCTCTCGAGCGTCAGCACCTCCTGCCCGGTGACCGCGTTTTCCACGCGGCACGCGAGGGTGATCGAGGTGCGCCCGAAGCCGACAACCCGGTACTCGAGCTCGAGCAGGTCGCCGCGGTCGGCGCGCGCCGAGAAGTCGATCTCGGACATGTGCCGCGTCACCACGTCGATCGTGCCGAGCTGCGTCACCGCGACGATCGCGGCCTCCTCGTCGACCCACTGCAGCAGGCGCCCGCCGAAGAGCGCACCGTGCTGGTTGAGATCCTCGGGTTTGACCCACTTGCGCACGATGTGCCGGTAGTCGCTCATGCCGGCAAGCCTACGCGTCGCGGCAGCGATGACCCTGCTCAGCCGCGCGGGAACACGGGCGGGAACAGCTCCGCCTCGGTCGAGCCGCCGGGTCCGGCGAGCGCGTCGCGCTCGGGGTAGGCGGCGCGCAGCTTCTCGAAGATGCGCTGCCCCTCAGCGCGCAGCATCCGAGCGTCGAGCCCCGGGATCTCCCCGTCGCGCATCACCGTGCGGCCCGCGACCATGCTGAAGTGCGCGTCGCGCGCGGTGCCCGCGAGCGTGAGCGTGCGCACCGGGTCGTCGATCGCGCCCGTGCGCAGATCCACCAGCGAGAAGGCGACGAGATCGGCCGCGGCCCCCGGCGCGATGCGGCCGAGGTCGGGGCGCCGCAGTGCCCGCGCACCGCCCAGCGTGGCCGCCTCCACGTACTCGGCGAGCAGGCCCCGGCCGAGATCGCCGTACTGCGCCTTGGAGAGCTGCACCCCGGTGTCGATCGCGCGGATGAGGTCGGGCGGGAACGAGTCGGTGCCGAGCGCCGTGTTCACCCCGGCATCGAGATACTGCGACAGCTTCTCGAGCCAGAACGCGTAGCGCGCATTGGTGAGCGGGCAGTGCACGATGCTGGCGCCGGCCGCGGCGAGCCGGGCGAGGTCGCCGCGATCCTCGCCGTGCACGTCCGGATGCACGTCGAGGTAGACGCCGTGGGCCAGGATCAGCCGGTCGTTCAGCAGGCCGCTGCGCTCGAGCAGACCGAGCGGGGTGGCGCCGCGCTCGCGCCGCAGGATGCCGATCTCGGAGTCGAGCCCCTGCGTCGCGTGCACGCGCACGAGCACGTCGCGCTCGGCGGAGACGCGCCCGGTCTCGGCGAGGATCGAGTCGCTCACGGTCTCGACGCGGCACGGCACGAGCACGCCGGTGACGAGCGGATCGTCGAGCGCCGCGGCCGTGTCGAGGAAGCGCACGGCGTCGGCGAACGCCGCCTCGCCCTTCGCCTCGTCCCAGTGGATGCCGCGCGACCCGTCGGCGCGGGTCACGTGCACGCCCGAGCGGTAGGAGGGGCCGAGGAAGGTGCGGATCCCGAGCCCGCTCGCGGTGCGGGCGGTGTCGAGCAGGTCGTCGTGGGTCTCGGCCCAGGCGCCGTGGATCTCGGTCGAGATCGGCATCGCGCTCGTGATGCCGTGCAGGATCAGCTGCACGAGCCCGTACCGCCGCAGCGTGCTGCGCTCGGCCGGCGTCAGCACCTCGCGCGGCGCCTGCGCGTACGCCTCGGACCACTCCAGGCGGGCCTCGTGCTGCGGCCCCCACCAGGAGTCGAGCAGCAGGTGATCGATGTCGACGAGCCCCTCGAGATCGATGAGCCCGGGCATGAGCAGGCTCTCGCCCAGGTCGATCGTCTCGTCGGCCCCGGCCGCGAGGTCGGTCGCGGCCGGCCCCTCGGCGACCGCCTCGATCCGCGAGCCGCGCACCAGCACCACGCCGTCGCGCAGTTCGACGAAGCCCGGCCCGCCCGGCCGGTGCTCGTCGAACGCGATGACGAAGGCCGCGCGGAGGGCCGCCGTGCGCGGAGGGCCGGGATCCTCGCTCACGATGCGAGCTTCTCCCGGCGCACCGGCTTCCATCCCGGCCCGGGCACCGCCGCGCGCAGCGCACGCGTGTACGGGTGGGTCGGGTTCGCGAGCAGCTCGGCGGTGACGCCCGCGTCGACCACCCGGCCGTTCTCCATCACGATCATGCGATCCGAGATCTGGTTGACCACGGCGAGGTCGTGCGAGATGAACAGGTAGCTGATCCGCCGCTGCACCTTGATATCGGCGAGCAGGTTGAGGATCTGCGCCTGGATCGACACGTCGAGCGCGGCCACCGCCTCGTCGAGCACGATCACACTCGGGTCGGCGGCGAGCGCGCGGGCGATCGCCACCCGCTGCCGCTGCCCGCCCGAGAGCTCGCGCGGATAGCGGTCGAGGAAGCGGTGCGGCAGCCCGACCGAGTCCAGGATCTCCTGGGCGCGGGCCCGCAACTCGCTCGCGGTGGCGCGACCATCGCTGTGCAGCCGGAGATTCGAGAGGATGACGTCGCCGATCCGCTGTCGGCCGTTGAGCGACGAGTACGGATCCTGGAACACGTACTGCACCTCGCGGGCCCGGCGTCTGCGATCCCGCAGGTGCTTCGGCGGCGCGGAGCGATCCTCGCCCCCGACCGTCACGGTGCCGGAGGTCACCCGCTCCAGGCCCACGATCATGCGCGCGACGGTGGTCTTGCCCGATCCCGATTCGCCCACGATCGCGAGGCACTCGTCGCCGAAGAGATCGAAGGTCACGCCGTCGACCGCGACGACGTCGCCGGTCCTGGCCCCGCGCGGGGCGGGAAACACCTTGCGCAGATCGGTGACGCTGATGACCGGATCCGAGCCGGTCGCGGGCGCGGCTCCCCCGCGGGTTCCACTCGTCATTGCGCGTTCCTCGCCTTCAGTTCTTCGTGCAGTTCCAGGTTGTACTCGAGCACGGGCAGCCGGTGCAGCCGCTCGTCGATGCTCGGGCGGGCCCCCAGCAGCTCGATCGTGTAGGGGTGATCGGGCGCCTCGTACACGTGCGCGCCCTGCTCGACGATCTCGCCCGCGTACATCACCGCGAGCCGATCGCAGCAGGCGTTCGCGAGCTCGAGGTCGTGTGTGATGAAGAGCAGCGACAGTCCGCGGGCGCGGCGCTGCTCGTCGAGGATCGCCATGACGTCGGACTGGGCGGTGACGTCGAGCGCGGTGGTCGGCTCATCGGCGAGGATCAGCTTCGGCTCGGCGAGCAGCACGCTCGCGATCATCACCCGCTGCAGCAGGCCGCCCGACAGCTCGTGCGGGTACTGCCGCAGGCGGCTCTCGGGGTTGCGCACGCCCACCTCGTCGAGCAGTTGCACGGCCCGCCGCTCGGCCGCGTCCCTGGCGACCCCCCGATCCCGCACCAGCGCTTCGGTGAGGAAGTCGCCCACGGTGTGCACGGGGTTCACGTGCGCCCGCGGATCCTGGAAGATCATGCCGACGTCGGCGGCCCGGTACCGGCGCAGACGATCGCGGTTCATGCCGAGCACGGATTCCCCGTCGAAGCGGATATCTCCCCGCATCTGGAAGCCCTTGGCCAGCATCCGCATCACCGCGCGGGTGGTGAGCGACTTGCCCGAGCCGGACTCGCCGACGAGGCCGAGCGCCTCGCCCCGGTCGAGGGTCAGGCTCACCCCGTTCAGCAGGTCGAGCCGGCGGTACTTGGTGACGAGGCTGGCGTGCAGATCCTCGATCTCGAGCAGCGGCGCGCTCATCGGATGCTCCTTGCGTTCGAGGTGAGGCGGTCGCCGATCACCGTGATGCTCCAGACGATCAGCACGATCGCGAGGCCGGCGCTGACCGCTTCGAGGGGCTGACCCCGCAGCACCGAGTCGAAACCGCTCTTCACCATGAGGCCGAGGTCGGCGGTCGGCGGCTGCACGCCGAGTCCCAGGAACGACACGGCGGCGAGATCGATCACGGCGAAGCCGAGCGACGACACGGCCTGCGCGACCACGATCGGCTGCACGTTGGGCAGGATCTGCCGCAGGCTGATCCCGATCCCGGACTGCCCCTGCAGCCAGGCGGCCTGCACGTAGGGCATGCCGCGCTCGCGGAGGGCCGCACCCCGCACGACGCGGGCGACGTAGGGGATGTAGCCGATGGAGAGGCCGACGACCACGGTCATCAGGTTCGGGCCGAAGATCGCGACGGCGATGAGGCCGAACACGATGCCGGGCACCGAGAAGAGCACGTCGAGCACCCAGGAGATGACGGTGTCGACGCGGCCCCGGTTCCAGGCCGCGATCAGCGCGAGCGCCGTGCCGATCACGGTCGAGATGAGGATCACCAGGGTCGGCCCGAGCAGCGTGATCCGGGCTCCCCACATGAGGCGCGACAGCAGGTCCCGGCCGAGCGCGTCCGCGCCGAGCAGATGCTCGGGGCTGGGACCCGACAGCGACGACAGCAGATCCGGGTAGTCGGGATCGTAGGGAGCGAGCACCGGCGCGAAGACGGCGACGAGTACGAAGACCGCCAGTACGCCGGACGCGACGATGCCGGGGACTCCGAGCCTGCGTGCGAGCAGGGTCAGGCGGCCCGGATCCTGAGCAGCGGCTCGGGTGAGCGCGATCTGTGTGGTGCGCGGCGCGGTCATTGCTTGCTCCCCAGCTGGATGCGCGGATCGATGAGGGTGTAGAGGAAGTCGACGAGCGCGTTGATCACCACGAAGGCGACGACCAGCACGAGGATGACCGCCTGCACGACGGCGAAGTCGCGCTGCAGGATGGCGCGCACGAGCAGCGAGCCCAGCCCGTCGAGGGCGAACACGTTCTCGATCACGACGGCGCCCGCGATGAGCGTGGCGATCGTGAGGCCGAGCACCGTGGTGATCGGGATCAGCGCGTTGCGCAGCACGTGCCGGCGGATGATGATGTCGGAGCGCAGGCCGCGCGCGACGGCTGTCTGCACGTGCTCCCGGCCCTCCTCCTCGAGCACCGAGGCCCGCGTGATCCGCGCGAGATACGCGGAGCTCGCCACCGCGAGCGCGACCGCGGGAAGCGTCAGATGCACGAGCGTGTCGAAGCCGCCGCGACCGCTGCCGTTCGTGGGGAACCACCCGAGCCCCACCGCGAAGACGCTGATGAGCACGACGCCGATCACGAACGACGGGGTCGCGAGTCCGAGCGTCGCGAGCGTCGTCACCACCTGATCGGCCCAGCCGCCCTTCAGGGAGGCGATCAGGCCGAGGCCGATCCCGACGATCGCGATGATGATGGTCGCGAGCGCGATGAGCCCGGCGGTGGTGCCGATGCGTCCGCCGATGAGGTCGGTCACATCCTGCCGGTACACGATCGAGTGGCCGAGATTGCCCTGCACCACATCGCCGAGCCAGGCGAAGTACCGCAGGAAGAACGGGTCGTCGAGGCGGTACTGCGCGGTGACCCGCGCGACCTGCTCCGGGGTCCCGCCCCGGGGCCCGAGCACGAAGCTCAGCGGGCTGCCCGGGGCGAGATACATCAGTCCGAAGACCGCGAAGGAGGTCACCAGCAGGACGAGCAGCAGGCTGCCCGTGCGCCGCAGGAGGAATGACGGGATGGACACGCTTACTCCACGCCTCCGATGGTGGCGGCCCACGGGTAGCCGAGGTAGGCCGAGGAGGCGATCGCGCCCGAGATGCGGTCGTTCTGCACGAGGATCACCGGCAGGTCGCCCATCGGCATCCACGGCAGGTCGCGCATGACCTTCTCCTGCGCGGCGATCGTGTAGCCCGCCCGCTCGACCGGGTCGAGCGTCTTCCGCGCGTCGGCGAGCTCCTGAGCGGCCCCGTCGTACTTGATGAAGTTGTTCGAGCTGTCGGGCGTGAAGGTGGTGAGCACGTCCAGCGGGTCCGTCACGTTGCCGTAGTAGGTGGTGAAGAAGCCGTCGAGCCCCTCGCGCGCGGTGGGATCGAAGTAGAGGTTGCCGAACTGCTCGACCGGGATGACCTTCGTCTCGATGGTGAGGCCGATGGCCTGGCCCGCCGCCTGGATCAGGTTCGCGGTCTGCTCGTGCACGGCCGACGAGCCCTGCACGCCGAGCACGATGGGCGCGGAGACATCGCCCGCCTCGGCGAGGAGCTCCTTGGCGCGCTCGATATCGGGCTGCACCTCGAAGCCCTCATAGGCCGCCTGGAAGAGCTCGGCGGCCTCGCCGGTTCCGAAGTACGAGGGGCCCGTGAGCACCGGCGACGGGATCGACGTGCCCTGGAAGACGACGTCGGAGATGGCGTGCTGGTCGATGGCCGCGAGGAGCGCCTCGCGCACCTTGGGGTTCGAGAACGTGCCCTCGGGCTGGATCGCGCGGAGCGACCAGAAGATGTAGGACTCGCCGAAGGTGATGCTCGCCTCGCTGCCCTCGAGCTGGCTGAGGCCGGCCGGCGGCAGGTAGAAGAACTGACCGTCGACGTCGCCCGAGCGGAGCGCGTTGATGGCGGTCGACTCGTCGGCGATGAAGCCGAAGGAGAGCTGCTCGACCTGGGGGATCAGGTCCTCGTCCCAGTAGTTCTCGTTCTTGACGAGGGTGATGGCCTTGCCCGGCTCCCAGCTGTCGAGCGCGAACGCCCCCGAGCACATGAGGCCGCCCTGCGGGGTGCCGAACTGCTCGCCGGCCGCCTCGGCGGCCGCCTGGGAGACGATCGCCCCGGCCGCGCTCGACATGCCCTGGGCGAAGAGCGCGTCGGGCTGCGTCATTTTCACGGTGACCTGCGCGTCGCCGGTCTTCTCGACCGATGCGACGTTCTCGAAGTAGTCGGCCCAGTAGGTGGGCGAATCGGCGCCGACCTGGCGGCCCAGCGAGAAGGCGACATCGTCGGCCGTGACGGGGGTGCCGTCCCAGAAGGTGGCGTCCGCGCGCAGCGTGTAGACGTAGGTGGTGTCGTCGGGGGTCTCGACCGACTCGGCGAGCGCGTTCTCGATCTCGAGATCCGGGGTGATGCGGGTGAGGCCCTCGCAGAGGTTGGCGACGACCGTGTTCTCCGCGTAGTTGAAGGTGAACATCGGGTCGATGGACATCGGCTCGTAGGGCAGGTTCCAGGTGACTCGCTCCACCGGCTGGGTGCCGGGCTCGGTCGTGGTGGCGAGGCTGCCGCGGTCGACGTCGAACGCGGCGGCGGCACCGCCCGAGCCGGAACCCGCGCCGGCGCTTCCGCCTCCGCCGCCCGAGCAGGCGGTGAGGGCGAGCGCGGCGGCTGCCGCGGCGCCGATGAGGGTGAGTGATCGTTGGGACACGGGAAACTCCTTCGTTTCGGAGGTCGGGTGGTGCGGTTCGGTGTGGTTCGGGTCGGGGACGGGGTGGTGGGTCAGGAGGCGCGGGCGACGTCGCGCCCGTTGCGGATCACACGCAGCGGGGCGGGGCGGTCCACGACGAGCTGCGCGAGGCTCTCCGCGGCGAACTCGAGGCGCGTACCGCTCTCGGGCCCCGCCCAGTCGGAGATCTCGGGAAGCCCGAGCATCTCACCGCCGGCGGTGCCGGCCAGGCGGAGGGCGCGCTCCAGCTCGGCATCGGTGATCGCGCCGGTGCGGTAGGCGAGCAGGTGCGCGCGATCGACCATGCTGCCCGTGCCGAACGGACTCCACGAGTCGCGCACGCCGTCGGATCCGAGCGCGAGGCGCACCCCGTGGCGCTCGAACAGGTCGATATCGGGCACGGGATCGGGGCCGAGCGCGCAGCTCGCGATCCAGATCCCGGCCTCGGCTACGCGGTCGAGGGTCTCCCCGAGGCTCGGCAGCCCGGGGTCGCAGAGCGCGAAGGCGTGCCCGATGGTGACGCGCCCCTGCCGTCCGCCCGCGATCGTGCGCGCGGCGATCTCGCGGATCTGAGCGAGACCGTCCTCTCCGCCGTCGTGCAGGTGGATGTCGAGGTCGCGACCGGCACGATCGGCGAGACCGAAGACGGCGTCGAGGTGGCCGTGGAGATCGCCCTCGAGCCCGCCGGGATCGATGCCGCCGACCAGATCCGCGCCGCTCTCGAGCGCCGCGGCCATGGCCTCGAGCGTGCCGGGGTTGGTGAGCAGGCCGAACTGGGGGAAGGCCACGATCTGCACCGTGAGGTGCGGGGCCAGGCGCTCGGCCGCCGCGCGCACCCCCTCGACGTTCGCGGTGCCGAGCTCGCTCGACACGTCGACGTGGGCGCGCATCGCGAGCGTGCCGTTCTCGAGCGCGTGCGACAGCAGCGCGTGAGCGCGATCCTCGACGCTCCTCTCGAACGCGAACTGCGTCGCGCGATCGTTGTCGATGAGGTCCTGCAGCGTGGCCGCGGGACGCCGCGACATCCAGGGGCCGCCCCACGTCGTCTTGTCGGGGTGGATGTGGGCATCGACCAGACCTGGGGTGCAGAGGGTCTGCCGCGCGGGGGTCGCCGTCATTGGTGAGCCTTTCTCGTGTCGATCGCCGTCGATGCGGCGCTGGGGGTGGCGCCGAACGACTCGTCAGACATATGATAACCATACAAGCTACCCGATCTGCAAGGATGTACACGTGCGCCAGATTCAACGACGATCTCTCGTCGACACCGTCGTCGACGAGTTGAAGCGCGAAATCGCCCAGGGAAGCTGGGGGGTCGGCGACCGGATTCCCTCGGAGGCCGAACTCACCGCGACCCTCGGCGTCAGCCGCCCCTCGGTGCGCGAGGCGGTGCGATCGCTCGTGCAGCTCGGCCTGCTCGAGACCCGGCAGGGCGACGGCACCTACGTCGTGGCCACCGACGCCACGCAGGTCGCACTGCGCCGCGCGCTGCGCTCGGCCGACAGCCGCGAGGTGATTCGCGTGCGGCGCGCCCTCGACGCGCTCGCGGCACGCGAAGCGGCGGAGTTCCGCGGCGAGACCGACCTCGCGTACCTCGCCGAGCAGCTGCGCCTGCGGCGCGCCGCCGTCGAGGCCGCCGACACCGCCGCCTTCGCCGAGGCCGACCTCGCCTACCACCTCGGTATCGCCGAGGCCTCCGGCAACCGCCTGCTCACCGATATCTACGCGAGCTTCGACGGCTCGATCCGCGAGTCGGTCGCAGATGCCTCCTGCCTTGCGCAGGGAGGCGACCCAGACCGCGCAGACCTGCACGAGGCGCTCTTCCGAGCGATCGATGCGAGAGACCCCGACGCGGCGCAGGCCGCGGCCCTCGGTGTGCTCGAGCAGCAGGAGCGGTTGCTCGATGAGCACCCCTGAGCGCCGTCAGGGTATCGCCGCAGGCGTTCTGATCCTCGCAGTCGGCCTCAGCGTCCGCTTCCCGATCACCTCCGTCTCACCGCTCCTCGGCGACATCGCCGCCGCCTACCGCCTGCCGGCCGCGGGCCTCGCCGTGCTCAGCGCGATCCCGGTGCTGCTCTTCGGCCTCGCCTCCCCCCTCGCCCCGCTGCTCGTATCGCGGTTCGGGCTCACGCGCGCGATCTCGCTGCTGCTCGCGGTGCTCGCGGCGGCGACGCTGCTGCGGCCGCTGTCGGCGCCGCTGCTCTTCGCCGGCACCGTCGTGATCGGCGGCGCCATCGCGATCCTCGGCATCCTCGCACCCCAGATCATCCGGCACTCGCTGCCCGCCAGGGGCGGCTTCTGGACCGGGGTGTACACCACCTCGTTCGGGGTCAGCGCGGCGGCCGGCGCCGCCCTCGCGGTGCCCCTGCTGCACCTGCTCGGCGACCGGGTGGCCGTGGCGCTCATGAGCTGGGGCATCCCCCTGCTCATCGCGCTCGGGCTCGCACTCGCGCTCGGCCCACGGCTCGAGGCCGGACCGATCGCGCGCGGGGCCGCGAAGAAGCTCGGGCACGGTTCCGTGTTCCGCGCCAGGGGCATCTGGCCGGTCACCGGCTTCTTCGGGTGCCAGGCGTTCATCTACTTCTCGCTCACCGCGTGGCTGCCCACCATCGCGGCCGACCGCGGAATGCCGGCGTCCGAGGCCGGCCTGCTGCTCGCCTGGATGAGCGTCGCCGGTCTCCCCGCCTCGCTGATCGCACCCACGCTCGCCGGTCGCCCCCGGCTGCGCACCAAGCTGATCGTCGCCGTCGGGGTGCTGTCGCTGCTCGGGATCGTGGGGCTCGCGCTCGGCCCGCTCCCGCTCGCCCCCCTCATGGTGGCCGTGCTCGGCATCGCGCAGAGCGCGGCGTTCGGGCTGGCGATCGCGCTCATCGTGTTCACCGCGCCGAGCGTTGCGCAGACCGCCGCCTTCTCGGCGACGAGCCAGGGGATCGGGTACGCCGTCGCCGCGCTCGGCCCGCTCCTCCTCGGGGTGCTCGCCCACGCCGGCCTCAACTGGTCGTGCATCGTGCTGCTGCTCGCGGTGGCCTCGGCGGGCGAGCTGGTGTTCGGCGTGATCAGCGCACGCGCGTCGACCGGCGAGGAGCGCACCGGCCGCGCGTAGACTGGTGCGCATGGTCGTCTTCGCGGGAATCCTGCTGCTGGTGAACGCCGTCTACAACGCCGTCGTGTGGCCGCGCTTCTGGACCCGCGTGGCCAAGGATCCCCGGGCGCGCGACGAGCAGGGCCGCCCCACCCGCTTCCTCACGGTGCACGCCGTGCTGATCGGGATCGCGCTGCTGATCGCCCTCGTGTCCGCCGTGGCGGGGGTCATGCTCCTCGTCGTCTGAGCGGGCCGGTGCGCGCCGGTGCGCGCCTCCGCTCGAGACCAGGGGCGCTCTTAATCGTCCGAGTCGTCGTCATCGTCTCCGTGCGGCCGCCCCGATTCGAGGTGGGTGGCCGGACCGAGATGCGAGGCGCCGCCCTCGTCCACCCACTCGTGGCCGAGTTCGTCGTTGTGGGCCGGATCCGATTCGTGATCCGGAAGCCTGCGATCGCCGTCGGTCTGCATCATGCCTCCCTGCATTCGCGGGCCACGCGAACGCGGCCCCTCTGTTTCCAGGGTACGCGTGCGGTGCGGCTTACGATAGAGGGATGAAGCGGATCCTGACCTACGGCACCTTCGACCTCCTGCACTGGGGGCACATCCGCCTGCTGCGTCGCGCTCGCGCGCTCGGCGACTACCTCGTGGTCGCGGCGTCCACCGAGGAGTTCAACGCCGGCAAGGGCAAGAAGACCTATCACGACTTCGAGACGCGCAAGAACATGCTCGAGGCCGTGCGGTACGTCGACCTCGTGATCCCCGAAGAGGCCTGGGACCAGAAGATCCGCGACGTGCAGCGGTACGAGATCGACGCTGTGGTGATGGGCGGCGACTGGGAGGGCGATCCGCGCTTCGAGATCCTGCGCGACTACTGCGAGGTCGTCTACCTCGATCGCACGGAGGGCGTCTCCACCACCAAGATCAAGAAGGATCTGGGGGTCAACGCGTAACGGCGTCGGAGGCCGGCCGCGGCCGAGACGGCTGCGGCGCACCCTGCGAACAGCGAGAGATCACTGTTCGCTTCACGAGCGCGGGGGTCGAGGCCTCGCTACTGCCGGTTGAGCGAGCTCCGGGGGCGCGTTCGGTAAGCGAACCCTGGCCGGGTCTGGCGGGAGCGGCCGATGAGATCGTTCACGATCTCATCGGCCGCGGATGGAGGGGTTCGCTTACCGAACGCGCACCCCAGGGCGTGACCCCTACAGCACCTTCGAGAGGAACGCCTTGGTGCGCTCGCGCTGCGGGTTGGAGAGCACCTCGGCGGGATCGCCGGCCTCCACCACCACGCCGCCGTCCATGAACACCAGCTTGTCGGCCACCTCGCGCGCGAAGCCCATCTCGTGCGTCACGACGATCATCGTCATGCCGCTCTCGGCGAGCCCCTTCATCACTTCCAGCACCTCACCCACGAGCTCGGGGTCGAGCGCCGAGGTGGGCTCGTCGAAGAGCATCAGCTTCGGGCTCCATGGCCAGCGCGCGTGCGATGGCCACGCGCTGCTGCTGACCGCCCGACAGGTGCGCCGGGTAGTAGTCGTAGCGCTCCGCGAGCCCCACGCGCGCGAGCAGTTCCATTGCGCGCGCCTTGAGCTGGGCCTTGGAGCCCTTCTTCAGCAGCGACGGCGCGAGCATCACGTTCTCGAGCGCCGTCATGTGCGGGAACAGGTTGAAACGCTGGAACACCATGCCGATGTCGCGGCGCTGCTTCGAGGCCTCGCTCTGACGCATCTCGTAGAGCTTGTCGTCCTTCTGGCGATAGCCCACCACCTCGCCGTCGACCGCGAGCCGTCCGGCGCTGACGCTCTCGAGGTGGTTGATGCACCGCAGGAAGGTCGACTTGCCGGAGCCCGAGGGCCCGACGAGGCAGAGCACTTCGCCGCGCTGCACCTCGAGCGAGATGGACTTCAGCACCAGATTCGAGCCGTACGCCTTCGAGACGGCCTCGGCCTTCACCATCGGCGTGTCAGTCGCGTGGATGTTCATGCGCCACCCCCTCCGGGTCGACGGTGCGGTGGAACGATCGTGTCTCCGCCTCCGGATTCGGGGTACGTGGGGTGCTCACCCTCGTCTCCGGAGACACCGACCACGCCGATCGCCGCGGTCTCAACAGTCGGCTTCATCACATCGGGCCGCTGCGCCACACCTCGCGAGAAGTGCTTCTCGATGTAGTACTGGCCCACCATGAGGATCGAGGTCACAACCAGGTACCAGATGGACGCCACGATGAGCATCGGCACCGGCTTGTACGTGACCGCAGCGATGTCGCGCGTGCGGGTGTAGAGCTCGAGCGTGAACGGCACCGCCGTGACCAGCGAGGTGGTCTTCAGCATCGAGATCACCTCGTTGCCCGTCGGCGGGATGATCACGCGCATGGCCTGCGGCAGGATGACGCGGGTCATCGTGTGCCCCCAGCCGAGGCCGAGGGCGATCGACGCCTCCTCCTGGCCCTTGTCGACCGAGAGCAGACCGGCGCGCACGATCTCGGCCATGTAGGCCGCCTCGTTGAGCGCAAGACCGATGATCGCGAGCGTGAAGTAGCTCAGCAGATCCTTCGTGGTGAGCGAGATCATCGCCTCGGTGAACGGGATCCCCAGATCGATGGTCTTGTACACCACCGGGACCATGCCCCAGAACACCAGCTGCACGTACACCGGGGTGCCGCGGAAGATCCACAGGTACACCCACGACACCGAGCGCACCACGGGGTTCGGCGACAAGCGCATCACCGCGAGCGAGACGCCCAGGATGATCGCGATGATCATCGAGTACACCGTCAGCTGCAGCGTGTAGCCGACCGCCGAGATCACGCGGCTGTCGAAGAGGTACTGCGCCACGACATCCCACGAATACAGCGGACGGTTGAACGCCGCGTCGTAGATGAAGAGGCCAGCGGCGAGAACCAGCACCACGGCAAGCACGGTGCGCCCCGGGTGCCGCAGCTTGATCGCCTTGATCGGCTCCGACTCGGCGTGGCCCTCAGGCTGCGGGGCGCCGTGCCCCGCAGCCTGCGATCCTGCACTGCTCATGGCAGTGCCTACTCGGTCGCCGCGTTGACCGTGGCCTCGTCGAGCGCACCCGACTCGACGCCGGCACCCTCGAGGATCTCGAGGTAGGTGCCGTCGTCCATCAGCGACTGCAGCGCGGCCTGAACGGCCTTCGTCATGTCGCTGCCCTTCGCCGTGGCGAAACCGTAGGGCGCGGCGTCGAAGACCTCGCCGACCGACTCGAGCTGATCCGACAGCTTCGCGACCGCGTCACCCGTCACGGGGAGATCGGCGGAGAAGGCGTCGGCCGAACCGCTGATGACCGCGTTGGTCACCTCGGGCTGCCCGTCGTAGGGCAGGATCTCGATGGGATCCTCACCCGCGTCGACGCAGGCCTGCGACTTGGCGGGCAGCTCGTCGGTGTGCTGCACGGTGGTCGCCTGGACCGCGATGGTGAGACCGCAGGCGTTGTCGGGGTCGACATCCGAGCCGATGGGGGCCGCCCACAGGCTGCCCGCGTTCAGGAAGTTGACGAAGTCGACGGTCTTCTGACGCTCGACGGTGTCGGTGAACGAGGAGGATCCCATCTCGAGCACGCCCTCCTCGATGCGGGGCAGGATGCTGTCGAAGCCGAGGATCTCCCAGTCGGGTTCGAGACCGAGCTTGGCGGATACCGCCTCGGCCAGCTCGACGCCCCAGCCGACAGGGTTGCCGTCGGCGTCCTTGTACTCGTTGGGCGGGTACTCGGCGTCGGTGCCGATGCGCAGCACACCGGAGTCCTTGACCTCCTCGGGCAGCAGGTCGACCGCAGCCTGATCCGGCTGGATCGCGCTCGAGCCGGAGCCCTCACCGGTGGAACCGCCAGTTGTTCCCCCCTCGGACTCTGCGTTGTTGACGCATCCGGTCAGTGCGAGCACGGCGGCAGCGGCGAGCGCGGGAAGCGCGTATCGAATCTTCATTGATCCCTCCAGTTGGGAAGAGCGGGCAGGAACCCGGTGTGCGGTCTTGCAATCTCGCTCCGAGTGTACTGTGCGGAAGTATCGGATCAGTTACAGAGTCTCTACCCGGGTCCATACCTGCACTGGAGCCGACTCGTCACGGCCGCGGATTTCCGCGCAGCCGCGCGCCGGGCAGGAAAGGTAACGTTCCGATTAAGGCTGGTGCCGCTGAGATCGGCGGGAGGATCAATGCCCGTCGAGCAGGCCGTCGACGGCGGTCGCCAGTACACGTGCAGCGCCGAGCGTTTCCGCGTCTGCGCGGCACGGATCGACGTCGACCACCGCGAAGTCGGCCAGCAGGCCCGGGCGCAGTGCACCGACCTCGTGCTCGCTGCGCAGCTGCCACGCCGCGTTCGAGGTGTGCGCCCGCAGCGCGTCGAGGCGGGTGACACCGGTGCCGCCGTCGAGGCGGCGGCCGGTGCGGGAGGTGCGGGTCTCGGCCACGGCCATGTTGCGCAGCGGCTCGCAGGGCGTGACAGTGCCGTCGTTGTGGAACGTCGCCCGGTGTCCGGCCGCGAACGCGGCTCCCGCGTCGGCCCAGGCCGAACCCCGCTCGCCGAAGAGGTCGTCGACGAGCACGTCACCCCAGTAGGTGATGTGGTCGACGAAGAGGCTCACGGTCACCCCGAGCTCCGCGGCGCGGCGGAACTGGGCGGGGGTCATCAGCCCGCAGTGCTCGATGCGGAAGCGATGATCCCGCAGTCCGAAGCGCCCGATCAGCTCCTCGTAGGCGTCGAGCGTGCTGGCGACGGCCACGTCGCCGTGGGAGTGGCAGGCCAGCTGCCAGCCCTCCCCCGCGTACTGCGCACCGATGTCGATGAGCTGCTCCGTCGTGTAGTTCGCACGGCCGACGTGCCCCGGTTCGAGACCCAGGGCTCGGGTGACGGCGTTATCGAGGTAGGGGAACGAAGCGGCGATGTTGCCCACCCAGGGCGAGCCGTCGCTCCACACCTTCGCCCCCACCTGGCGCACCCAGGCGTCGCCGTTGTCGAGCGGTGCCGTCGCCCGCGCACCGGGACGCGACATCTCGTAGCCGCGCACGCGCGCGGGCAGCCGGCCCTCCGCGTGCAGCCCCGCGAGCAGCGGGCCCAGATCCTCGGTCCAGGTGAGATCGGCGATCGTCGTAATACCGCGGCCGCGCAGATCCGCCAGGTGCGCCGCCATCCGCTGCGGCAGCTGAGCCTGCGCGGCGCCCAGCACCGGACCCGCGATCCGCATCACCGCCGCGGCCTCGTAGGCCACGCCGCTCAACCCGCCCGCAGCGGTCCTGCCGTACGACGCACCGGCAGGATCCGGCGTGTCCCGATCGATCCCGGCCTCCCGCGCCGCCGCGGTGTTGAAGTACGCCGAGTGCAGGGAGTTGTGCACGATGACCAGCGGGGTCTCGCCCGCGACCGCGTCCAGCTCGTCGATCGTCGGCGGCACGAGCCCCCGCTGCAGCAGCGGGTCCCAACCGTTGGCCAGCACCCGCGCGGGCCGGGGGTCGGCGGCGAGCGCGGCCCTGATGCCCTGCCACACGGCGTCGGCGCTCTCGACCGTCACCGGCCGGATGTCGATCACCCCCTCACCGAGCAGCTGCGCCGACTCGGAGGGGTGGCCATGAGGTTCGATGAGGCCGGGCACGGCCCACCCCTCGCCGAGATCGACCCGCTCGGCGTGCGCCGGCGCCGGCACCTCGTCGCGCGATCCGATCGCCGTGATCCGGCCGTTCTCGACCAGCATCGCCTCCGGCGCTGACGCGGGGTCGGCGTGCTCGCCGACGCAATCGAGATCGGTGCGCACGAAGCGTCCGGTGAAGTAGCGCGTCGTCGGATCCGCCATCGGACACCGTCCTCTCGTCAGCGGGGATCGCCTCCCCGTGTCCTTTGTATCGGGTCCGCGGACCGGGCGACAGTGCTTCGGCCTTGTCGCGGTGCTCGCGGACAGCGCTTCTCAGTCCCATCCGAGTACCGAGCGCTTGCTCGCCTGTCAAGCCCTGGCGCCGATACCAAATCGTTACCTAAGCTGGAAGCGTCACCTGGACGCGACAGCGCACGACGAATATACGACGAGCACGCGAAGACCATGAGCAGCACGGATCACCCCCGCCCCACGGCGACCCCGGCCGACCGGGAGCGCCGAGGGAGCGAGCCCGCTCGAGGCAGCGGCCCGGGCTCCTCCTCCCGGCAGCCCGGCCCCCGCGCTGTGCGCCGCGACATCCAAGGGCTCCGAGCGATCGCCGTGGCGCTGGTGCTCGTCTACCACCTCTCACCCCAGAGCCTCTCGGGCGGCTACGTCGGCGTCGACGTGTTCTTCGTCATCTCGGGCTTCCTCATCACGGGGCAGCTGCTGCGCGAGGCCGAGGCGAGCGGACGCATCGACCTGCCCCGCTTCTGGGCGCGGCGCGCGCGGCGCCTGCTGCCGGCCGCACTGCTGGTGCTCACGGTCACGCTGCTCGCGGTGTGGCTCGTCGCACCGCGGGGCTTCCTCCCCTCCTTCCTCGTGCAGGTCGCCGCGTCGGCCGCCTACGTGCAGAACTGGGTGCTCGCGGGGCAGTCCGTCGACTACATGGCCGCCGAGGCGCAGGTGTCGCCGGTGCAGCACTACTGGTCGCTGTCGGTCGAGGAGCAGTTCTACATCCTCTGGCCGCTCATCGCCGTGCTCGCGGCGGTGCTCACGGCACGAATCGCCGCGCGAGCCGCGGCCCGGCACGGCTCAGCACCGTGCTTCCGCACCGTCCTCGCACTGCTGGTGGGCGGCATCGCCGTCGCCTCCCTGGTGCTCTCGGTGGTCACCACGGCGAGCGATCCCTCGCGCGCCTACTTCGTCACCACGACCCGCGCGTGGGAGTTCGCTGCGGGCGGGCTCCTGGCCTGCCTCGCCGCCTCGCCAACTCGTCCTCTCGATCGCCTCGATCCGCGCCTGCGCGCACTGACGGCCTGGATCGGCCTGGCGGGCATCGCGGCCGCCGCGATCCTCTACACCGACACGACGCCATTCCCGGGCTACACCGCGCTGCTCCCCGTGCTCGCCACCGCACTCGTCATCGCCGCGCAGGAGCCGGAGACCGCCTGGTCGCCGCGCGCGTTCCTGGCGATGCGCCCCATGCAGTGGCTCGGCGACGTCTCCTACGGCGTCTACCTCTGGCACTTCCCGCTCATCGTGCTGCTGCCGTTCGCACTCGGCAGGAGCCTCGGCCTCGCCGGTGCCGCGGCGGTGATCGCGGCGACGCTGCTGCTGGCCTGGGGGTCGAAGGTGCTCGTCGAGGATCCGTTCCGCACCGGCTTCTCGCGCACCTGGCCCAACGGCCGCGCCATCGCCATCACCTCGGCCGGCATGGCGGCGATGCTGCTCTTCTCGCTCGCCGGAGTGCAGGCCGCCGACCGCGCGGTGGAGGCGGAGCGGGTCCGGATCGCCGCGGCGCTGCAGGATCCGGATCCCTGCCTCGGCGCCACGGCGCTCGAACCCGGCTCCGGCTGCGAGGCGACACCCGAGCAGCTGCCGATCCCGGAGCCGGCGCTCGCCGATAAGGCTCCCGAACGCTGCCTGGGCGACCAGGAGGGCAGCGAGCCCGAGGTCTGCGAGTACGGCAGCGACCGGCCCGACGCCGCGCGCACCGTCGCCCTGGTGGGCGACTCGCACGCCGAGCAGTGGCTGCTGCCGCTCGACCGCGTCGCGCGGCAGCAGAACTGGAGGCTCGTGGTGATGGCGAAGGCCTCGTGCCCCTTCACCGCGGCGGAACGCGATTTCGTGACCTCGCCGGAGGCCGAGAACGAGAAGCTGCGCGCAGACTGCTCCGAGTGGAACGACCGGGTGCTCGAGCAGTTGGCGAGCGACCCGAGTATCGACACCGTGATCACCTCCGCCAAGTCGACCAACCGCGTGGTGCCGCGGGACGGCAGGAGCTGGCGCGAAACCGCGGCGCTCGCCTACGAGGAGCAGTGGGACGAGCTGCCGGCTTCAGTGGAGCAGGTGATCGCGATCCGAGACACTCCCCAGCTGCCGAAGGATGTGCTGCAGTGCGTCACCGAGCAGGGTGAGCGAGCGGCGCAGGAGTGCGCGGTGACCGCCGCGGAGGCGATCCCCGAGGATCCGCTCGCGGAGGCGGCGGGCGCGGCGGAACAGGTGGAGCTGGTCGACCTGAGCGGCTACTTCGTGGTCGAGGACGCGGTGCCGCCCGTGATCGGCGGCGTGCTCGCGTTCCGCGATTCGCACCACCTCAGCTGGGCCTATGCCGAGATGCTCGCCGACCCCCTGGGCGAGCAGGTGCGCGAGGCGCTGAGCGAGGAACCGGGCGAGGATCCGAGCACCGACGCGGAGTCACGCACCTGAGTCCTCCTCGGCGAGCCCGTGCTCGGCGAGCCACTGCCGCGCGAGGCGCTTCGGGATCCGGCTCAGCCAGGCATCGACGATCAGCTCGCGCAGCAGCTCGGGATCGATGACGTCGAGGCGGGCCAGCACCGCCGGATACCCGTCGAAGTGCGGGATCGTGAACAGCAATTCGGGGAAGCCCTCGAGCAGCGCCGCCTTCGTCTCCGCGCCGTCGACGCGGATCCCCAGCACGACCCCGGGCGGCCACTCGCGCCCCAGGGCTGCCAGTTGCGCGAGGTCGGTCTTGCCCGGCGGGCGCTCCCAGACCACGGTTCCGCGCTTCGTGCGCCAGACGGCGCCGCCGCGGTGCCCGTCGATCTGCTCGAAGACCTCGGGCAGCGCCAGGGCGATCCGGCGCACCTCGTCGAGCGTCGTCATGCGGTCAGTGTAGCCCTCGCCCGATCCTGCGCGAACCGCTCCCGGGCTGCGCACGGCTCCCGGCCTGGGCACGGCCAGGTTGAAACACCCCTGCGAAAGATCTGCGATCTGCACCAGATATGCCGGGTCCAGCCCGGGAGCCCATATCTTCTGCAGATCGCAGATCTTTCGCGGGCCGGCGGGCCAGCGGGCCAGCGATCCCCGATCCCCCGATCCCGCTCTAGACTCGTGCCCATGCTGACGAGGGGAGCCGGGCGCCTGTACTTCGCGCTGCAGGCGGCGGCCGGCGGTGCGTGGTGGGTCGCGGTCTTCACGACGTCGGTCGTGCGCGAGGCCACGCTCGGAGACCTCGACCCGGTGCTCGTCGCGGCGTTCGACCTCCCGCTGTTCGTCGGGGCCTCGGCACTCGCAGCTGCCGGTGTGCGGTTCGCCGTGTGGATCGCGGCGCCGTGGACCGCGCTCGTCGCCGCGGGCATGGCGGTCTACGCGACCGTCGCCGAGCGAGCGGGGTGGGGTGCGCTCCTCATGACGGCCGCCGCGATCGGCAGCGCGGGCGCGGCGATGCTCGTGCTGACCGGGCGCATCCCCGCGGAGCGGATCCTCGTGGGCCCGTTCGCGTTCCGCACGGCGCGGTCCACCGCGGCTCGCGACAACGTCGGGCGCACCGGAGCGCAGGTCGTCGTCTTCTGGGGGCTCTTCCTGGTGGTGATCCCGGTCGTCATCGCAGCGGTCGAGCAGCGCTGGGGCCTGCAGCTCGCCGCACCGGCGGCAGTGCGCGTCGCGGGGGCGGTGATCCTCGTCGCGGCGAGCGCACTCGGCATCTGGTCGGCGCTCGCCATGTCGCTGCGCGGTGCGGGCACTCCCCTGCCCTCGGCCATGGCGCACCGGCTCGTGGTGAGCGGACCGTACCTCTACGTACGCAACCCCATGGCGCTCGCGGGCATCGCGCAGGGCGTGGCGGTCGGGCTGATGCTCGGGTCCTGGCTCGTGGTGCTCTACGCGCTCAGCGGCTCGCTGTTCTGGAACCGGATCGTGCGCCCGCTCGAGGAGGCCGATCTGCAGGCGCGCTTCGGCGCCGAGTTCGCGGCGTATCGGGATCGCGTCGCGTGCTGGATCCCGCGCCTGCGGCGCTGAGCCGGCGGCAGCGCGAGCGTCGGCGCTGCCCCGGCGCTTCGCCCACAGCCTCGGAGCGCCGTCTCCCCCGCCCCCATCTTCGCGCGCCAGTTCTTGTCGCCTCACACGAGGTTTGGCGACAAGAACTGGCGCGCGAAGTCGTGTTTCGGCCGGAATCACTCGGGGCGCGTCGCTCGCGCGACCCGGCGAAAGATATGCGATCTGCACGAGATGTCCCGGTTTCCGCCCGGGATCCCAGATCTTCTGCAGATCGCATATCTTCTGCAGGCCTGATGCGGGGTCGATTCAACTGGGATCGGCTTGCAACGAGCCGAAGTACGGGCCTATAGTTATAAAAGTTCGGCTAGACGAACTTTTATCTTCACCCCACCTCGAAAGGATCTCGATGCACCGCCGTTCCCGACTGCTCACCACGACAAGCCTGCTCGTCGCCGCTGCGCTCGCGCTCGCCTGCTCGGCCTGCTCCGGACCCACCGGAAGCAGTGCGTCCGAAGGGCGTGCGGACGAGGGCAAGCCGGTGGTGCTCACCACCTTCACCGTGCTGGCCGACATCGCGCAGAACGTCGCGGGCGATCACCTCGAGGTGGCGTCGATCACGAAGGTGGGAGCCGAGATCCACGGCTACGAGCCCACACCGGGCGATATCGCGAAAGCGTCGAGGGCAGACCTGATCCTCGACAACGGTCTGGGCCTGGAGCTCTGGTTCGAGCGGTTCGTCGAGTCCGTCGACGTGCCCCACGCGGTCGTCTCCGACGGCATCGAGGTGATGGACATCACGGAGGACGCCTACGCGGGCAAACCGAACCCCCACGCCTGGATGAGCCCCGGGAACGTTCAGATCTACGTGGACAACATGGTCGAGGCGTTCAGCGAGCTCGACCCGCAGCACGCCGCCGACTACCGGGCGAACGGCGATGCCTACCAGTCCGAGCTGCATCAGATCCAGAAGCAGCTCGCCGCAGACCTCGCCGGGTTGCCGCAGCGCCAGCGAGCGCTCGTCACCTGCGAGGGAGCCTTCTCGTACCTCGCGCGCGACGCGGGGCTCACGGAACGCTACATCTGGCCCGTCAACGCCGAGCAGCAGGCCACCCCCCAGCAGATCGCCTCGGCGATCGAGTTCGTGCGCGACAACGACGTGCCCGCGGTGTTCTGCGAGTCGACCGTTTCGGACAAGCCGATGCAGCAGGTGGTCGCGGCGACGGACGCCGAGTTCGGCGGGGTGCTCTACGTCGACTCGCTCTCCGCGGCAGACGGCCCCGTGCCGAGCTATCTCGAACTGATCCGCCACGACGCCGACACGATCATCGCCGGCCTGACCGGGGGCGCCCCGTGACCGCCGCGATCCAGGTGCGCGACCTCGCCGTGCGCTACGGCGAGGTCGTCGCGCTCGAGGGTGTGAGCCTCGAGGTGCCGGTGGGCCGGGTCACCGGCCTGATCGGCATGAACGGCTCGGGCAAGTCGACGCTGTTCAAGACGATCATGGGCATGGTGCGGCCCGACCGCGGCAGCGTACTGCTCGACGGCGCCGGCCCGGCGGCCGCCCGCAAGCAGGGGCTGATCGGATACGTGCCGCAGAGCGAGGACGTGGACTGGGCCTTCCCGGTCTCGGTGCGCGACGTCGTGATGATGGGCCGCTACGGCCACCAGGGGCCGACCCGACGCGCGCGCGCCGCCGACCACGCCGCCGTCGCCGAGGCGCTCGAGCGAGTCGAGCTGACCGACTACGCCGACCGCCAGATCGGGCAGCTCTCGGGCGGTCAGAAGAAGCGGGCCTTCGTCGCGCGCGGCATCGCGCAGGACGCGCGGATCATGCTGCTCGACGAGCCGTTCGCCGGGGTCGACAAGCGCAGCGAGGCCACGCTCGTCCAACTGCTGCGCGAGCTCGCCGATGACGGCCGCACGATCCTCGTCTCCACCCACGACCTGCACGCGCTGCCGCAGCTGGCCGACGAGGCCGTGCTGCTGCTGCGCAGGGTGCTCTTCCACGGCTCGGTCGCCGAGGCGCTGCAGCCTGAGAACCTCGCGCTCACCTTCGGCCTCGATGTACTCGAGCAGGGACCGCGGGAAGCGCAGCATGATGAGCGGAACGTCGAGGGGGACGCCGCGTGAACACCCTCGACCTGATCCTCGAGCCCCTGCAGTACGACTTCATGCTGCGGGCCCTCATCACCACCGTCGTCGCCGCGATCGTCTGCGCCCTGCTGTCGTGCTGGCTCGTGCTGGTCGGGTGGTCGCTGATGGGCGACGCCGTCTCGCACGCGGTGCTGCCCGGCGTGGTCATCGCCTACATCTTCGGCGCGCCCTTCGCGCTCGGCGCACTGGTGTTCGGCTTCCTCTCGGTCGCTCTCATCGGCGCGATCCGCGGCACGAGCCGGGTCAAGGAGGACGCCGCCATCGGCATCGTCTTCACCACCCTCTTCGCCCTCGGCCTCGTGCTCATCTCCGTGACGCCCAGCCAGACCGACCTCAACCACATCATCTTCGGCAACATCCTGGGGGTCTCGAACGGCGATCTGATGCAGATCGGCGTGCTCGCAGCCGTGGCCTTCGCGATTCTCGTGCTCAAGCGCCGCGACCTGACCCTCTACGCCTTCGATCCGACGCACGCCCACGCGATCGGCCTCTCGCCGCGCTTCCTGGGGGCCCTGCTGCTCGGCCTGCTCGCCCTCACCTCGGTCGTCGCGCTCCAGGTCGTCGGCGTCATCCTGGTCGTCGCCATGCTCATCATCCCGGGCGCGACCGCGTACCTGCTCACGGATCGCTTCGGCCGCATGCTCGTCATCGCGCCGACCGTGTCGGCGTTCTGCTCGGTCGTGGGCATCTACCTCAGCTACTGGCTCGACGCCTCGCCCGGCGGCCTCGTCGTGGTGGTGCAGGGCTGCGCCTTCGCCCTCGTCTACCTGCTGAGCCCCCGGCACGGACTGCTCGGCAAGCGCCTCGCGACGCGGCGGCATCGGGCCGCGCGGCAGTAGTCGGCCCGCTCCGGCCCGCCCCCGGTGAAAACGAGTGAATTGTCCGAGACCGATAGAAATATCGACGCTGGAAGGCTCGGGCTCGAACAATTCGCTCGGGCTCGAGGGAAGCAGCGCGGATCCCCCCGCCCGCCGCCTGTTGAACGGTTGGGGGGGGACGCTCGCTCGCTCAATCAGCGGATGGGATCACTCGCTCAGCCGGCGGCTGTCGGTTACTTGGCTGCGAAGTAGAGGCGCTTGTTGGCGAACTCGCCGATGCCGACCGGACCCATCTCGCGGCCGAAGCCCGAACGCTTCACGCCGCCGAAGGGCAGCTCGGCCGCCTCCGCCGCGATCGTGTTGACGTGCGACATGCCCACCTCGAGCCGCGAGGCCACGCGCGCGGCACGCGCCTCGTCGGTCGAGAACACCGAGCCGCCCAGTCCCAGCGCGCAGTCGTTGGCGAGTTCGAGCGCCTCCTCGTCGCTGTGCACCTTGTACACCGTCGCGACCGGGCCGAAGATCTCCTCGCCGTACGACTCGGAGTCGCGGGGCACGTCGACGAGCACCGCGGGCGAGTAGTGCGCACCCGGGCCCTCCGACAACACGCCACCCGCGAGCAGACGCGCACCCTCCGAGACGGCCTTCTGCACCTGCGCGTGCACGGTCTCGGCCGCAGCACGGGTCGACAGCGGCACGTACTGCCCCTCCTCGAGCGCGAGCTGATCGCCCGGCTCGAGCCCCTCGGCGAGCTTCACCAGCTCGGCCACGAACTCGTCGTAGATGTCGGCCATGACGATGAGGCGCTTGTTCGAGTTGCAGACCTGACCCGCGTTGTAGACGCGGAAGTCCCAGGCCGTCTTGGCGACCTCGGCCACGTCGTCGGAGTCGAGCACCACCATCGGGTCGATCCCGCCGAGCTCGAGCACGCACTTCTTGAGGTGGGTGCCGGCCTGCGCGCCGATGATCGCGCCGGCACGCTCGGAACCGGTGAGCGAGACGCCCTGCACCCGGGGGTCGGCGATCATGGTGGCGATCTGGTCGTGGGAGGTGAAGAGCGCCTGGTAGCCGCCGACCGGCACGCCGGCCTGCTCCATGATCTCCTGGATCACGAGGTTGGACTTGGCGCAGATGTCGGCGTGCTTGAGCAGGATCGTGTTGCCGAGCACCAGGTTCGGGGCGGCGAAGCGGGCGACCTGGTAGTACGGGAAGTTCCACGGCATCACGCCGAGCAGCGCTCCCACCGGCAGGTGCTCGATGACGGCCTTGCCGGGGATGGTGCTCGGGATCTCGTAGTCGGTGATGAGACCCGGCCCGTAGACCGCGTAGTACTCGATGATGTCGGTCGCGAAATCGACCTCGTCGAGGCTCTCGGCGATCGACTTGCCCATCTCGATCGCGATGATCTCGGCGAGCTCCTCGCGGCGCTCCGCGAAGATCTCGGCAACGCGCTTGACGACCGCGGCGCGCTCCTGCACGCTCCGCTCGCGCCACTCGCGGTATGCGGCGTCGGCCGCGTCGAGCTGCTGCTCGACCTGCGCGTCCGTCGCTGATTCGAAGGTCTCGACAATCTCCCCCGTCGCGGGGTTCTGAACTCGATACTTCGCCATTATTTATCGTTTCCTGTCTTGATGATCGACGCGCGTGTGCGCGGCGCACTTTCTATCGTCGCATCTCGGGTGCCTCTCCGCGAGCACTTCTGCTGCGGATCCCGCACCCGCTCTCAGCTCGGACCGACGCAAATTATCGCCGTGCGTCGTGATGACAACGGTTTGCGTCGGTTCGACGTATCCGGTCGCGGCATGCACCGCCCCCCACACGAACCTTCGGACCCGACTTCGCGCGTCAGTTCTTGTCGCCTCACCGCGGGTGAGGCGACAAGAACTGACGCGCGAGGTCGGGTTTCGGCCGAAAGCGATCGGGGGCGGTACGCACGAGCGGCGGGTTGCGGCGGGCGCTCAGCGCTCGCGATCCACCAGGTACCGGGCCACGCGCACGACGGCGGGATCCGGATCGGCGAGCCGCTCCCGCAGTACCGCGAGCGCGGCCTCTCCCGGGATCTCGCCGAGCGCCTGGACGAGCCGGCTGCGCGCACCCGGCTCGGATGCGGCCGAGCCGTGGAGCCCGTCCGCGAGCAGGCGCACGATCTCCCCCTCCGCGGCGGCGGATCGGGCCGAGAGCGCACCCAGGGCCTCGGCGGCTTCGACGTCGCGGGATCCCGCGACGATCATCGCGACGAGCCGGGCCGTCACCGCCCGTTGCACCCGCGGGGATCGCTCCGCCTCGCGCCCCGCTGCAGCGAGCGCGAGCGCAGCGAGATCCGCGACCTCGGCGTCTCCGTCAGCGAGGCACTCGGCGAGCGCCGCAGCGGCCTCCGCACCCTCGAGAGCCGCGAGCGCCCGCACCGCACGCCGCCTGACGCGCACGTCGGGATCCCGCACGCGCGCCACGAGCTGGGCCACCGCAGAATCCCCCGCCCGCACGATCGCCCAGCGCAGGGCACCGGCTGCGTTCGGCTCGGCCTCGGCCAGGTAGGCGTCGACCAGCTGCGCCACGATGCGCGGCGCGTCTGATCCCGATCGCAGCGCGGCGGCCTGGCGGTCCCGCGGCGTGCCCGACCGCAGCGCCGAGAGCAGCCCGACCACGTCGAGCACCCCCTCCCAGCTCTCCGGCGTCGCCGCCTCGATGCCCTGCAGGCGCTCCAGCAACGCCCGATCGCGCGCGATGCGATCCTCGGCGTCGCGGCGCAGGCCGGCGATCACCTCCGCCGCATCGAAGCCCGGGTCGTCGAGCGCAGCCGCGGCCTGCCCGAGCGACAACCCGAGGGTGCGCAGCGCCTCCGCCTGGAACAGCCTGCGCACATCCTCGGCGTCGTACTCGCGATACCCGGCCCCACTGCGGGCCGAGGGGGACACCAGGCCGATGCGATCGTAGTGCCGCAGCATGCGCACGCTCACGCCGGAGCGCCGAGACAACTCCCCGATCAGCATGCGCGCCTCCTTCCGCGGCTCCCGCCCCAGCTCTGCTCGGAGCCTACCCGCCCGTCGGAGGCCTCACTCCTCCGCGGCATCGTGCACCGCCGCCTCGAAACCCAGCTCGGGATCGCGCAGCAGCAGCCGGATGACGGCCGCGTGCAGCCGCGCCTCGGGATCCTCGCCTCGCTGCGCATCGGCGAGCACCGGGTCCGCCGCATCGCCGAGATCGACGAAGGCGCGCCCCAGGCTGCGCTGCATCTCACGATCGCCGCGCCCCAGCTGCGTCGCCAGCCGGCGGGCGAGCTGCGCCTGCTCCACCTCGGGCACCACCGCGGCGGCGGTGCGCCAGGCGGTGCGGGCGAGCTCGTCATCGGGATCCCGCAGCATCGCGTCGGTGATCGCGGGCCAGGCGCGGGCATCGCCGATCTTGGAGAGCGTGTGGAGCGCCTGGGCGCGCGCCTGCGCGGTCGGCGAGTGCAGCTCCGCGAGCAGCAGCGGCACGGTCTCGTCGCGCGGGTGCCGGGTGATCGCCCAGGTCAACATGTCGCGCACGAAGAAGTCGGGCTCCTCGCCGCAGCGGCGGATCAGCACCCGGAGATCGTCCGGGTGCGGGCGGGTGCCCGCGGTGAGCGCGGCCTGGAGCCGCGCAGACGGGTCGGGGGCGCTGAGCGCGCGATCGAGCGCATGGTCGAGGGATGTCATGTCGCCTCCTCTCGTCTCCGAGTGAAGCGCCTGACACCGTGTCAGGGTCAAGCCGAGCCGTCGAGAAGTTCGAGCGCTTCCGGCAGGGTGGCTCCCGCCCGCACCGTGCCAGAAGTGCTCGAACTCCCCGGATGGGGAAGAAGGGAAGAGCGCGAGTCAGCCGGCGGCGAGCTTGCCGCTCTTCGAGACCTCGGGGTCGGTGCACGACGACAAGTCGAAGCAGCACGGGCGCCGCTTGCCGTCCCGCAGCTTCGAGATGCTGACCTCGACACGGCGGTCGCGCGTATCGGGGTTCTTGGTGGCGTTGATCCAGCGCACCCACTCCCAGCGCGCCATCGGCGTGAGGCCCGGCCAGACGTCGGCGAGATCCGGAGCCGCCCGCAGTGCTGTGGTGAAGTCATCGGGAAGCTCGGGCTCAGGCCACTGCCGCACGGGCTCGACCTCGAGCGCCACCGCGTCGCCCTCGGCGGGTCCCTCCCCCGAGTCATCGGCCAGGATGCCCGCCAAGCGCTCGTCGATCGAGATCCAGTGGCCGCGCAGGCCGTCGGGCTCGACCACGGCCTCGAACGCATGCCCGTTCAGCAGGCCCTCGACGGCGACCTGGCCCCGGGAGGGCAGCGCCGCACTCGCCTCCTCGGGAAACCGCAGGATGATCCGGTCGCCGATCCGCTGCAGCCGCCCATCGAACGCGATCGCGTGCGCCGCGGATGCTCGCTCTGCCATGACACCTCTCCTCACCGTGATGACGCGGGCGCGAAGCCCATTGCAGTCAGAGTAGTCACCGCGGGACGCGCGGTACTTCTCGATTCCTGATCGATCGCGCGGATCAGCGCTCGGAGCGCGCCGAACGCGTCATCCGGATCTCGCGCACACCGTCCGCAACGGTGTCTGCGCCATCCGGGCAGAACCCGTGCTTGACGTAGAACGCCTGTGCGCGGGGATTCGGGTCGGCCACCCAGAGGCACACGCCCTCGGAAGGCCGGACGACGGCGTTCAGCAGGTCCAGGCCCACGCCCTCCCCCAGGTGAGCGACGGAGACATAGAGGATGTAGAGCTGCACGGCCGAACTCGTCTCCTCGAGGGGAGGTCCTGCCATCGCGACGCCGACGATCTCGCCGTCGTGCTCGGCAACCGCGGCACGATTTCCGGCGTACCGCTCGTCAGTCAGCGCCGTGATCCAGAACTCCTCGCGCCGTTGCACGAGGGTCGGATCGTCGAGCACTTCGTCGCGCATGAGACCGCGGTAGGTGTCGCGCCACGATTGCACATGCATCCGCGCCATCGCCGGCACGTCCTCCGCCCGAGCGGCTCGCACCCTCACCCGTGAGCCCATGCGCACATCCTAGACAGCGACGGAATCGCCCGCCCCGGAGTGCCTACTTGAGCAGCCTCGACAGCACCCGATCCGCGAGCGGTTTTCCCCCGGTCTGGCAGGTGGGACAGTACTGCAGCGTGGAATCGCTGAAGATCACCTGCCGGATCGTGTCGCCGCAGACCGGACACGGCTCCCCGAACCGGCCGTGCACCCGCATCGTCGACTTCTTCTCGCGCTTGAGCTCGGCGGCCGGGAGCCCATCGGCGCGATCCACCGCCTCTCGCAGCATCGATTCGAGGGCGCCGTACAACCGCAGCGCATCGTCGCGGGGCATCGCAGCCGGCTTGAACGGAGACATGCGGGCGACGTGCAGGATCTCGTCGGAGTAGGCGTTGCCGATCCCGGCGATGAGCGACTGGTTGCGCAGCACCCCCTTGATCTGCGATCGGCCCGCCGCAGCGAGGATGCCCTCGAACACCTCGAAGGTGAAGGCCGCGTCGAGCGGGTCGGGCCCGAGGCGCGCGATGCCCGCAACCTCGGCCGGGTCGGTCACGAGATAGAGGGCGAGGTTCTTCTTCGTGCCGGCCTCGGTGATGTCGAGGCAGCCGCCGAATCCGGATCCCTCCTCGTCGAGGATCGTGAGCCGCGCCGCCAGCGGCCCGCGGCCCGGGCGCACGACGGTCTTCGGAGGATCGCCGCGCCACGTGATCCAGCCCGCGCGCGCCAGGTGGATGATCAGGTGATCGGAGCCGATGCGCAGATCCAGGAACTTGCCGTGGCGGCTCGCCTCTTCGACCGTGCGGCCGCTGAGCGCCGCCGGCTGGATCGCCACCGTCTTCAGCGCGGCGAACGCGTAGACATCGAGGCGCCCGACGACACGGCCGCCGATCCGTCGTCGCAGGTCGCTCACCAGCGCGGCCACCTCTGGCAGTTCGGGCATGCCTTCACGCTACGGCCAGGCCTTCGCCATGACAAGCCGCGGACGGGGCGGATCAGCGTCCCGGATCGGCGGGGCGGATCAGCGCGGCACTGATCCGGGCGCTGCAGCGGGCCGCCTCAGCGGGCAGAGGTGCGCGACACGGGGAACGGGTCGGCGAAGCCCGCCCAGGCCGCCGGCCCCGCGGCGAACTCCTCGTCGGTGAGCGCGGCCTCGTCGAGCGCCGCGACCAGAGCCGGCCGGTCGAGATCGAGGCCGATACCGGCGATGTCCTGCCCGAAGCCCAGCACCTCGTCGTCGTCCTCGTACTCGTCGTCGGCGACCAGCGGATGCATGGAGAACATCTGCCCCACGTGCTCCCACTTCGCCGTGACGCGCGGCCGCGAGGCGAGGCGGCAGAATCCGGCCGAACGGAGGACGGTTCCGAACGCACCGCGCGAGAAGTCGCCGTCGAGGAGGCGCGAGAGCCGTCCCGGGTGCATGGGGCGCAGCTGCTCGTAGCGGAAGAACGCGACCCGTGGATCGGTGATGTGCGGATCGAAATCCTCGTTGAGGATCCCGACCCACCCGGGGCGCTCCTGCCCGACGGAGTAGGCCACCGGCTCGCCGGGATGCTCGCCGGGGCGCTCGGCACCGCCCTCCGCACCGCGGTCGAGGCGCAGTCTGGCGTGCGGACTGAGGTGGCTGACGAGCGCCATCACCGTCGAGAGATCCGGTGTGGAGAGCGGCGCCCAGTTCACCAGCAGCACGGTCGACGCGAACTCGATCTGCTCCACGGCCACGAGAGCGCGCGCGTATCCCGTCTCTCCCTCCGGGCCGTACCGCACGAAGTAGTCGTCGCGGCGCAGGTCGTCGAGCACGTGCGCGGCGTCGACGACGCAGGTGATCCCGATCAGCCGCGTGCTCTCCTCGGCCTCGCAGAGCGTGCCGATGAGCTCCGTCATCGAGACGCGCGCGGGGAACTCCACGACGGCGCGCCCCTCCCGGTAGGCCCACGGCACGAGCGCCCCGGCCTCGGCGATGGGGTCGGGAGACACTGCGATGCGCGCCGCGGGCAGGAGCACGGATCGCGTCTCGCCCGCCAGGCGCTCGGCCGCGCGGCGCCGCTCCGGCCCGCACGAGCCGACGACGGCGATCACGTCGATGGGGTCCACGGCTGTTCCTCCGTTCGTCGGTGGCGCGCTCCACGGATGCGGCTCGCACGGATCATCTTATATGATAATCATTCTCAACAATGAAGACAGGCAGGGAGACGCCATGAAGGTCCGAGCATCGCTCAAGTCGCTCAAGAACCAGCCCGGCGCGCAGGTGGTGCGCCGCCGGGGACGGGTGTACGTGATCAACAAGCGCAACCCGCGCTTCAAGGGCCGCCAGGGGTGAACACCTCGCGCCGCGTACCGGTGATCGCCATCACCGGCCACCTCGGCGCGGGCAAGACGACCCTGCTCAACCATCTGCTGCGCCGCCCGGGCGCGCGCCTCGGGGTAGTGGTGAACGACTTCGGCGCACTCAACGTCGACGCCGCGCTCGTGGCGGGCCAGATCGACGAGGCAGCCTCGATCTCGGGCGGGTGCCTCTGCTGCCTCCCCGACGCCGGCGGCCTCGATGACGCCCTCGAGCGACTCTCGCACCCGCGCCTCGGACTCGATGCGATCATCGTCGAGGCGAGCGGCGCCGCCGACCCGATGGCCCTCGCCCGCGTCCTCCGCTACAGCGGCGTCGAGCGCGTGCGCCCGGGCGGCGTGGTCGAGGTCATCGACGCCGTCGAGCACTTCCGGACCGTCGACGTCCGACCCGATCCCCCGGCCCGCTACGCCGCCGCCACGCTGGTCGTGATCGGCAAGACCGACGCCCTCCCCGCACCCGAGCGAGACCGCGCAGTCGCCCGCATCGCGGAGCGCGTGCGGCGGCTGGGCCCGCACGCGCACATCGTCGTCGCCCATCACGGCCGGGTCGATCCCGCGCTGGTGTTCGACACCGACGACGACGAGGATCCCGCCGACCAGCTCCCCATCGGACGGCTGATGCGGGAGCAGCCGGCGGAATCGCGCACGCACGAGCACGCGACGGCGGTGGCGATGGATCTGCCCGGCGCCGTGTCGCCGTCCGCGCTCGTGGAGCTCCTCGAGCACCCGCCCGCCGGGGCCTACCGGGTCAAGGGGAGGATCCGGGTGCGGGGTCCGCACGGCGACCGCGGCTACCTGGTGAACCTCGTCGGCACCGCGATCCACGTCGCCCCGCTTGCTGAGCCCCCGCAGCCCGGCGAGCTGGTGGCGATCGGCATGCGCCTCGACGCCGCGGAGACCCGGACGCGCCTGGACGCCGTGCGCCGGGCCCCGACCGAGCGGGTCGAGGCTCCGGGTCTGCGACAGCTGCACCGCTATCGCAGGCTCAGCGACTGAGCGGCATCCCTCGCATTTCATGATTGCGACGAACGTCAGGATTTTGATACGATCAACGCGACATCCGGGCACATGAAGGAGCTGCGATGACGATCCAGGACGGCGTTCGCGACCTCGAGGGCGAGATCAAGACCGACTTCAGCAAGTCGATGGACTACGGCACGTACCTCGACCTGGAGACCCTGCTCTCGGCGCAGTCCCCGGTGAGCCGCCCCGAGCACCACGACGAGCTGCTCTTCATCATCCAGCACCAGACCACCGAGCTCTGGCTGAAGCTGGTGCTGCACGAGCTGCGGGCGGTGCGCGAGTACCTGGACGCGGATCGGCTGACCCGCGCGCTGAAGACGCTATCGCGCGTCAAGCACATCCAGCGCACGCTGGCCGAGCAGTGGTCGGTGCTCGCCACGCTCACTCCCGCGGAGTACGCCGAGTTCCGCAGCGTGCTCGGGCCGTCGAGCGGTTTCCAGTCGTACCAGTACCGGGCGATCGAGTTCCTCCTCGGCAACAAGAACGCCCGCATGCTCGAGGTGTTCGCGGGCAAGCCGCAGCACGCGGAGCTCGAGGCGCTGCTGCACGAGCCCACGGTCTACGACAGCTTCCTGCGCCTGCTCGCCCGCCGCGGCTACCCGATCCCCGACTCCGTGCTGCAGCGCGACGTCTCCGAGGCGTGGGTCGAGCACCCCGAGCTGCTCCCGGTGCTGAAGACGATCTATGAGGACGTCGACGGGCACTGGGACGTGTACGAGGCGTGCGAGACCCTGGTCGACATCGAGGACGCCTTCCAGTTCTGGCGCTTCCGCCACATGAGCACGGTGCAGCGCACCATCGGCTTCAAGCGCGGCACGGGCGGATCGAGCGGCGTCGGCTTCCTGAAGCGCGCGCTCGATCTCACCTTCTTCCCCGAGCTCATCTCCGTGCGCACGGAGATCGAGGATCTGCGTGGCTGAGAGCGGCACGCGTGCCGGCGACCGGGCCGGCGCGTCGGCTCCGGATCCGACCGTACTGCCCGGGGTGGTGGATCGCCACGTGCACCTCGGGCTCGTGGCGCACCGGAAGCTCGCCGGCTCGCCGGTCGTCGAGGTGCACGATCTCGGGTGGGACCCGGCCGAGATCCGCGGGATCGCGGCGGAACTGGGCGGCGGCACGGTCGACCGGCGCAGCCCTGGAGGGTCGGAGACGCACCCTTCCGATCGGCCGCGGGGTGATGTCGACTCGCTCCGCTCGCTCAATCGGCGGGTGCGTGCCGTGCGGGTGCGCTACGCCGGCCCCTTCCACGCGGCGCCCGGCGGATACCCGAGCGGACGCAGCTGGGCTCCGACCGCGTGCGTGCGCGGGATCGAGACCGTCGCCGACGCCGCCGACGCGGTGAGCGAGGCGCTGGCAGCGGGATCCTCGGCGATCAAGATCACGCTGCACGCCGATTTCCCCGCCCTGAGCGACGAGCTGCTCGCGGCGCTGGTCTCGGCCGCCCGCGCGGCCGGACTGCCCGCCGTCGTGCACGCCGAGGGCGCGGGCCAGGCGCGGCGCGCGATCGAGGCGGGCGCCGCGGCGCTCGTGCACGCACCCTGGACGGAGCGACTTCCCGACGAGGTGCTGGCGCTCTCCGCCGCTCGAGGCGTCGAGTGGATCTCGACGCTCGCGATCCACTCGGGCGACGACCTCGAGCGCGCGCTCGACAACGCCCGGCGGTACGCGGCGCTCGGCGGACGCGTGTCGTACGGCACCGACCTCGGCAACGGCCCCGCACCGGTCGGCGTGAACGAGCGCGAGATCGAGCTGCTCGGCGAGATCGGCCTCAACGGCGAGCGTCTGCTCGAGGCCGTGATGCCCGCCGCGGATCCCGCCGGATTCCTCGCCTCCCCCGAACCCCCGCCACGCACCGCGGCCGAGCTCATCGCCTGGCTGCGCGCGGCGCACCGCATCGATCCCTCGCCTTCTCGCACGGCTCACCCGTCATCCTGCGCGACGAAGGAGTCGCAGGATCCACACGATGGATTCTGCGCACTGCGACTCGCTCCGCTCGCGCAGCATGACCGGCTTCGCCGCGCGCAGAATGACGACGAGCCCCTGACCCACTCCACGACGAAGGAGCACCCGTGATCCCGAACCCGACCACCCCGACTTCCGCGGCCGAGCGCGCCGCCGCGCTCGACGCCGCCGACTCGCTCGCCCGCTTCCACGACCGCTTCGTGCAGCACCCCGACGTCGTCTCCTACCTCGACGGCAACTCGCTCGGCCGTCCGCTCGAGGCCACCCGCGACCGTCTGGCGCAGCTCGTGGAGACCACCTGGGCCGGACGCCTCATCCGCGCCTGGGACGAGACCTGGATGGACGAGCCGACGCGCCTCGGCGACACGATCGGCCGCGTGGCCATCGGGGCGGCCCCCGGCCAGACGGTGGTGGCCGACTCGACCACGGTGCTGCTGTACAAGCTCGTGCGCGCCGCGCTCGACGCGCGCCCGGATCGCGGCGAGATCGTCGCCGACACCGAGAACTTCCCCACCGATCGCTTCATCCTGGAGGGCGTCGCCGCCGAGACGGGGCGCTCGATCCGGTGGATCACCCCCGACCCCGCAGCGGGAGTCACCGTCGATGAGGTGCGCGCGGTCGTCGGCTCGGATACCGCCCTCGTGCTGCTCAGCCACGTCGCCTTCAAGTCGGGCTACATCGCCGACATGACGGCGATCACGGCCGTCGCCCACGAGGCCGGCGCGCTGGTGCTGTGGGATCTGTGCCACTCGGCGGGCTCGATCGACGTGCGCCTGGACGAGGCCGGCGCCGACCTCGCGGTGGGCTGCACGTACAAGTACCTCAACGGCGGCCCGGGCGCACCCGCGTTCGCCTACGTCGCCGAGGGGCTGCACGGCGCACTGCGCCAGCCCATCCAGGGGTGGCTGGGCACGGCCGACCCCTTCGCGATGACCGACACCTACGCGCCCTCCGCGGGAATCCGACAGGTCATCTCGGGCACCCCGCCGATTCTGGGGATGCAGCCGATGCAGGACATGCTCGAGCTGATCGATGAGGCCGGCGACGAGCGCAGCGGCGAAACCGGCATCGAAGCGATCCGCCGCAAGTCGCTCGCACTGACCGAGTTCGTGATCGACTACGCCGACGAGCACCTGGCCCGATTCGGGGTGCGGGTGATCAGCCCCCGCGATCCGGCGGTGCGCGGCAGCCACGTGACCCTCGAGCACCCCGACTTCCGCCGACTCACCGCCGAGCTCTGGGAGCGGGGCGTGATCCCCGACTTCCGTCCGCCGCAGGGGATGCGCATCGGCCTCTCCCCGCTCAGCACCTCGTTCGCCGAGGTGGCGACCGGTCTCGGTGTGCTGACCGAGCTGCTGGAGCGCGGGGCCGCCGCGGCGACGGACGCCTGATGGAGGTGCTCGACGACCTCGACTCCCGCCCCGGGAGCGCGACCTCGCTGCTGCGCACCGTCATCGGGGCCGTGCTGCGGGATCACGGCGGCTGGCTGCCCACCGCGGTGTTCGTCGAGCTGCTGCGCACCGCGGGCGTCAGCCCGGAGCGCACCCGGACGGCGCTGGCTCGGGTGCGGGCGAAGGGGCTGCTCGCCTCCCAGCCGCGGGAGCGGCAACCCGGCTACGCCCTCACCCCCGCGGCCGAGGCCATGCTCGCGCGCGGCGACCGCCGCATCCACCAGCCGCGCAGCATGGACGACGGCGACGCGTGGTGCCTCGTCTCGTTCAGCGTGCCGGAGAACCGGCGGCAGGAGCGGCACCAGCTGCGCCGACAGCTCTCCTGGATCGGTGCGGGCCACGTATCGCAGGGCCTGTGGATCCTGCCGGCCTTCCTGCTCGAGGAGGCCGAGGACATCGTGCGCCGCTCGGGGCTGGCGGATCGCGCGACGCTGTTCGTCACCCACGAGGTGCGCGGTGCGGTTGCGCCGCGGGAGCTCGCCGCGCAGTGGTGGGATCTGGGCGCGATCCGAGAACTGCACGAGGGGTTCCTCGCGGCGCATACCGCCGACCTTGCGGCATGGAACGCGGATCCCGCGGAGGCCACGGCGTTCCGGCTGTGGATCGGGGCACTGGACTCCTGGCGCCCGATCCCCTATCTCGACCCCGGGCTGCCGCCCGCGCTCCTGCCGCACGACTGGCCGGGCGCACGCAGCGCCGAACTGTACCTTGCGCTCCGCGAGGCCACGGCTGCGGCCGCGAGCGCCTACGTCGACGGGGCGGTAGGCGCCTCGAGCGGCTGGAACATGTCCCCGTAGTGCTCGAGCAGGCTCAGGAACGTCGTCTCGGCGACCGCGCGCTGATCGCTCTGGCCGCGCGTCACCTCGGCGAGCAGCGGAAGGCTCTGGCTCGCGATGAGCTCGTGATCCAGCAGGAGATCGCCGGCGCTCCAGTCGTAGGCGAAGCCGAGGGCCAGGTACTCGAGGCCGACCATCGCCTCGAAGGCGCGCGGCAGTTCCCAGCCGTCGCGCACCAGCGCCCGCATGAACGACTCGTACATCCGCAGCGTCTCCGCGTTGCGCACGGGGGTCGTGCTCAGTACCTGGATCGTGTTCGGGTGCCGGGCGAAGGCGCGGTAGTAGGCGAGCCCGAACTCCTGGATCGCCTCGCGCCAGGGCAGATCGAGGATCGCCGGGTCGTGGATCTCCCGCACGATGAGACCCCGGACGAGCTCGATGATGCCGCGCTGGCCATCGACGTGGTGGTAGAGCGACGGCGCGCGCACGCCGAGGCGCTCCGCCAGGAGCTTCATCGTGCAGGCCGGCCAGCCGCGCTCGTCGATGACGGCGAGCGCCTCGCGCGCGATGTCCTCCTCGGTGAGCGGCGGCCGCGACGGACGTCCGGGCCGGCGCCGCGTGCGATCGAGATCGCCGGTCCGATCCATGGCCCGCCCTTTCTCCGTTGTGCCGATGATCGCGCCTCGAGATTTCGAGTTCGAGAAGCAACGGAAACGCTTCGATAACGACCCTTGCGCGTCAAATCTAATGCCGTTAGCTTTATCCGACAAGACCTTGCAAAGAAGCAGGAAGAAGGCCTTGCATGACTCTGCCAAGCACCACCGTCACCGACCCCGACCGCAGCGGATCCGGAACCTCGCCGTCGCAGGCGCTCACCATCTCCGGCGTGCGGAAGACCTTCGTCACTCCCGAGAAGACCTTCGTCAACGCCATCGACGACGTCTCCTTCACCATCGAGCAGGGCGAGTTCTTCGTGATGCTCGGCCCCTCGGGATGCGGCAAGACCACCCTGCTGCGCGGCATCGCGGGGCTCGAGACGCTCGACGGAGGCGAGATCCGCCTCGGCAGCACCCGCATCGACCAGCTGGCGCCCCACGCCCGGCCCGTGAACACCGTCTTCCAGTCCTACGCGCTCTTCCCGCACCTGACGATCGCCGAGAACATCGCGTTCGGGCTCGAGATGGAGCGCCGCTCGAAGCAGCAGGTGAAGGCCCGCGTCACCGAGATGCTCGAGCTCGTGCAGCTGCAGAACATGGCCAACCGCAAGCCGGCCCAGCTCTCCGGCGGCCAGCAGCAGCGCGTCGCGCTGGCCCGAGCGCTCGCGAAGGAGCCGGAGGTGCTGCTGCTCGACGAACCGCTCGCCGCCCTCGACCTGAAGCTGCGGCGCGGTATGCAGTCGGAGCTCAAGCGCCTGCAGCGCACCACCGGCATCACCTTCGTGTTCGTCACGCACGATCAGGAGGAGGCCCTCAGCATGGGCGACCGGATCGCGGTCTTCAACCAGGGGCGGCCCGAGCAGATCGGCACACCGGAAGACATCTACGAGCGGCCGACGAGCCGCTTCGTCGCCGACTTCATCGGCGAGACGAACTTCGTCGACGCGCCGGTCGTCCGCTCAGGCGAGGGTGCGAACGAGCACCTCGTCGCCACGCTCCCCGGGGGCGACCCGGTGCGGCTGCCGAAGACCGTTCCGACTCCCGACGGCACCGTCACCCTCACCATCCGTCCCGAACGCATCCACCTCTCCCCCGGCGGCGAGCGCTTCGCCTCCGGGCGCATCACGAAGCTCGTGTACATGGGCACCGACCTGCGGTGCACGGTGCGGCTCGCGAACGGCGCGGAGCTCGCGGTGCGCGTGCCGCCCCCGTTCGACGCGGGGATCCGCCCCGACGCCGAAGTCTCGCTGTACACCGAGACCGAGGCGCTGCGCCCCCTCGCCCCGGAACCGGCGGCCGGCGCATGAGCACGCAGCTCGACGACCGCACCGGGGTGAACATGGTGCCGGTGTCGACCGCGAAGCGCCCTCAGCGCGCGCACGGCCGATTCCCGTGGCCCTGGGTCATTCCCGCGCTGATCGTCGCCGCGCTGTTCACGCTCGGCCCGCTCGTCGTCATCGTCGTCTTCTCGTTCATGTCGCGCCCGCCGCAGGGCGGCGGCGTGATCTACGAGTTCACGCTCGAGCCGTACGTCAACTTCCTGTTCCAGACCGACTTCCTGGGCAACACGACGTTCGATCCGCGCTACCTGTCGGTCTTCGGCGATTCCCTGATGCAGGGTGCGATCACCACGATCGTGTGTCTGCTGCTGGCCTTCCCGATCGCACTGTGGATCGCGACCCGGCCCGAGAAGATGCAGAACATGCTCGTGCTGCTCATCACGATCCCGTTCTGGACCAACCTGCTGGTGCGCACCTACGCGTGGATGCTGATCCTCAACGACAACGGCATCGTGAACAGCGGGCTGAACCTCTTCGGCCTCCCGAAGCTCGAGCTCCTCTACACCCCGATGGCGTCGCAGCTCGGCCTCATCTACACCTTCCTGCCGTTCATGGTGCTGCCGATCTACGCCTCGCTCGCCGGCTTCGACTTCCGGCTCGCCGAGGCGGCGTACGACCTCGGCGCGCGCAAGTCGACCGTCGTGCGGCGCATCATCCTGCCCCTCGCGACACCGGGCATCGTCTCCGGCGTGCTGCTGGTGTTCATGCCGGCGTTCGGCTCGTACGTGCAGCCGGTGCTGCTCGGCGGCGGCAAGGTGCTCCTCATCGGCAACCTGATCGCCTCGCAGTTCGGCGACTCCCGCAACTGGCCGTTCGGCGCGGCGCTCTCGGTGATCATCCTCATCGTGCTCATGATCGCGCTCATCGCGATCGCGCTCTACTCCCGGAAATCCGGGAAGAAGGTGGAGATCTCGCTATGACCGCTCCCGCCCACTCGAGCGCACGCCCGTCCGACAGGTCCGGCGGCACCGCGCCCGTGATCCGCAAGCCCGCGCGCGCCCTCCGCCTGCGCGACTTCCCGGCCATCGCCCCGATCGCGGTGTTCGGCATCGTGTTCCTCTACCTCCCGATCCTCATCACGACGATCTATGCCTTCAACGACGGCGACTCCGCGCTGGTCTGGAAGGGCTTCAGCGTGCGCTGGTTCGGCGAGGTCGCCCAGAACGCCAACCTGCTGAACGCGCTGATGGTGTCGCTGCAGATCGCGGTGGTGGCGACCGTCGTGTCGACCATCTTCTCGATCCTGTTCGCGCTCTCCGTCGATCAGCTGCGGGCCAAGGGCAGCGGCATCGCGACCGCGATCCTCACCGCGCCCCTCGTGATCCCCGAGATCGTTCTCGCGGTTGCGACGCTCGGTTTCATCCGCATGATCGGACTGCAACCCGGCATGCTCGCGCTGATGCTCGCTCACACCTCGTTCTGCATCCCGTTCGCCCTGATGCCAGTGCGGGCGCGCCTGAAGAGCCTCGGCACCTCGTACTTCGAGGCGGCGACGGATCTCGGGGCGAGCACCTGGCAGATGTTCCGCCGGATCACGCTGCCGCTGCTCGTGCCCGGGATCATCTCCGGCGCCGTACTGGCGTTCGTGATCTCGCTCGACGACTTCATCATCTCGAACTTCCTGTCGGCCTCGGGAGCGACCCCGCTGCCGGTGTTCCTCTTCAGCCTGATCCGGCGCGGGGCGAGCCCGGCGGTCAACGTCATCGCGACGCTGCTGCTCGTCCTCGCCATCGTCGTCACGACCATCACATTCCTGCAATCACAACGAAGGAGCAAACAGCATGCGTAGAACACACAGCAGTGCACGACGCAGTGCCCGCATCGGAGCCGCGATCGCGCTCACCGCGGCCGGCGCGCTGGCGCTGACCGCCTGCGGCGGCGGGGTCACCGATTCCGGCGGCGATGCGGGCGGCGACGGCGCAGCATCGACCGAGTTCGTCGAGGCGACGAGCGGCGAGGTGAACCTCTACACCTGGAGCGACTACTTCCCGGAGGATCTCGTCAAGAAGTTCACCGACGACACGGGGATCTCGCTCAACGTCGACTACTACGACAGCAATGAGAGCCTCGAAGCCAAGCTGCGGGCGTCGGACGGCGCCGGATACGACGTGATCGTGCCCACCGACTACATGGTGGAGATCCTGAAGAACGACGGACTGCTGCTCGAGTTCGACGCGTCGAGCCTGCCGAACGGCGGCAACATCCAGGACGACTTCATGGACGTCTACTTCGACGAGGGCCGCATGTACTCGACGCCGTACCTCTACGGCACCACGTCGTTCGCCTACGACTCCGATGTCATCACCGAGGAGATCACCTCCTGGGCCGACTACTTCAACCCGCCGGCATCGGCCGGCAAGGTCGGCACCATGAACGACCAGACCGAGGTCGTGAACTCGGCGCTCCGGGTGACCGGCGGCGAGTTCTGCACCACCGACGGCGCCGAGCTGCAGGCGGCGCAGGATCTGCTCGTCGACTTCAAGCCGCGCGTGGGCACCATCAACAGCGACGGCATCCTCGAGCGACTCGCGAACGGCGAGCAGGCGATGGCGATGATCTGGAACGGCGCCGCGCACCGCGCCGCGCAGGAGCGGCCGTCACTGACCTACGTCTACCCGGAGGAGGGCATCGCGCTCTGGCAGGACAACTTCACGATCCCGATCGGGGCGAAGAACGTCGACCAGGCGAAGACGTTCCTCAACTGGATGCTCGATCCCGAGAACATGGCCGTGGCGGTCAACTACCAGGCCTACGCATCGGGCGTCGAGGGCACCCAGGAGCTGATGAGCGAGGAGCTCGCCAACAGCGCGGCGATCGTCGTGCCCGAGGGCTACGATCTCGCGCGGCCGGTGCAGCCCTGCAACAACGAGGAGATGACGAACTACACGAAGATCTTCGAGACCTTCAAGGGCTGATGCTTTGAGCAGTCGCGGCCGGCACGATCGCTCGGATCCCCGGACCCTCGGAAGAGGGTTCGGGGATCCGAGTGTTGCGCGGCCTCTCTTCCGCGCGACGAACCCCACCGATGTTTCGGCTCTCGCCGTTGTTTCGGACCGAAGAGGGCGATTTCAGCCGAAATATCGGTGAGAGCCGAAACACGGGATGCCGCGAGTCCCTGATGGGTGGCCCTCGAGGGCCCTCGAGGGCGTGGAGCACGGACCCGGCCGCTCAACGCCTCGGAAGAGAGCACAGGGATCTGTGTGCCGCGCGACCCGCCACCTCCGCTTCAGGCGAGCCGGGTTCGGCATACCTCAGGACTCATCGACCGCAAGGATCAGCAGGTATTTCATGCCCATCTCCGCCCTCGGCGTCCTTGAGAAGGAGGACGCTCACCGAGAAGTGGAACATGAACGTCTGCGATGGTCGTTCTCCCCAGGAGCACTCCCGGCAATCAGGGAGCAGAGCATCCTGGAATGTCGGATGCCGCCACTACGCTGGGAGCGTGAACATCGACGACATCAACGCGCTGCGGGATCAGCACCCCGCGTGGCGCCTGCTGCGCGCGACGAGCGCCCCGCTCATGCTGTCGTTTCTCGGGCAGCATTTCGTCGCGCAGAACGAGGGTGCGACCCCCGCGACTCGACTCATCGATGCACTCGACGAGCATCTCTACCGGGTCAGGGACGGCGACGCAGACCTGTATCCGCGCGAACCGCAGGCCTACCTCGATGACTGGGCCGATCCCGAGCGCGGCTGGCTGCGCAAGTTCTACCCGGTCGATTCCGACGAGGTGCACTATGATGCGACGCCGGCGGTCGAGAAGGCGTATCGCTTCGTCGAAGACCTGCAGCGCCGCAGCTTCGTTGGCACCGAATCACGGCTCCACACCCTCATCGAACTGCTGCGGCAGATCGTGCACGGCAGCGAGGCCGATCCCGAGATCCGCATCGCGGAGCTCGAGAAGCGCCGCGCCGAGATCGACGCTCAGATCGATGCGGTGCGCGAAGGGCGCTCAGAACTGCTCGACGAGACGTCGGTGAGGGATCGCTATCAGCTCTTCTCGACTACGGCGCGTGAGCTGCTCTCCGATTTCCGAGAGGTCGAGGAGAATTTCCGCAGCCTCGACCGCTCCGCACGCGAACGGATCGCGGGGTGGGACGGCAGCAAGGGGGCGTTGCTCGACGAACTCGTCACGAGCCGCACCGACATCGCCGCCTCCGACCAGGGCCGCAGCTTTCAGGCCTTCTACGACTTTCTACTCTCCGGCCAGCAGCAGACAGAACTCGCCGAGCTGATCGCCTCGGTGCAGGAGATACCGGCCGTGCAGGTGGATCGCCGTCTGCGCTTCATACACCACGACTGGGCTGATGCCGCCGAACGCACGCAGCAGACCGTGCGCAACCTCTCCGAGCAGCTGCGCCGCTTCCTGGAGGAGCAGGCCTGGCTCGAGAACCGTCGCGTGCTCGACCTCATACGCTCCGTCGAGCAGGCCGCCATCCAGATCCGCGCCGACCCACCCGCTCATCTCGGCATCGAAATCGATGAGCCGGGCCTGCCGATCGCGCTCCCCTTCGAACGCCCCCTGTATAACCCGCAACCCGCAACCCGAGTCGACAGCTTCATCTCACCCGAGGACGGAGAGACCCCCGACGCCGAGGTGCTGTTCGCGCAGCGCTTCGTCGACGCCGCACGACTCGCGGAGAACATCCGGGCCATCGTGCCGCCGCAGTCCACCGCAGACCTCATCGACATCGTCGAGCTGTATCCCGTGGAGGAGGGCATCGCCGAGATCCTCGGCTACCTCGCGCTCAGTGATGAAGACCTCGAGATCTGGCTCGACGACAGCGAACACACCAGCATCGACTACACGGACGCCGACGGACGCCCGAAACGCGCGACCCTGCCGAAAGTGACGGTGACCAGACGATGACGAGCCCGGAAGAACACGCGATCGCCACTGCCATCGTGAAGCTGATGCAGGGAACCGTCTACCGAGAGACGCATGAAGACATCTGGCGTACGCTCGAACGCTACGAGGCGCCTGTGCAGGATCACTTCGCCCGCATCGGCGTCCGGGTGATCGTCGACCCGCTCGAGGGTTACGCCTTCCTCAAGACGACCGACCCCGGCCCCGATGAGGATCCACTGCCCCGCCTCGTCAAGCGCCGCGCACTCACCTATCCCGTGAGCCTTCTGCTGCTGCTCCTGCGCAAGCGGCTCGCAGAGTTCGAGGCCGCCGGCGGCGAGGGCAAACTCGTACTCGAACGCGAGCAGATCGTCGAGATGCTGCGGCTCTTCCTCGCCGACTCCACGAACGAAGCACGCGTGCTCCAGCAGGTCGACCAGACCATCTCAGCGGTTGCGAAGCTCGGCTTCATGCGCGAGCTCGGACGGCAGCGGGCAAGCGGCACCTGGGAGGTACGGCGCATCCTCAAGGCATACGTCGACGCCGAGACGATGAGCGACTTCGCGGGCAAACTCAGCGAGTACGCGAACGGGAAAGAAGCAGAAGGCGACGGAGACGATGACTGACGCACTACTCCCGGTGCTCGAATTCGACAGCACCGGCACCTCACGCACCGGCTACCGCTTGCACGCCATCGAGGTCTACAACTGGGGCACCTTCGACAAACGTGTATGGTCTCTGCGCCCCGACGGGCGCACCTCGCTGCTGACGGGCGATATCGGCAGCGGTAAATCGACGCTCGTCGACGCGGTCACGACCCTGCTGCTGCCCGCCAACAAGATCTCCTACAACAAGGCCGCGGGAGCTGGCACGAAAGAGCGCAGTCTTCGCAGCTACGTCGAAGGGCACTATCGGTCGGAGCGCAACGAGGCGACGGGAACTTCACGGCCGGTCGGGTTGCGCGATCATCACTCCTACTCGGTGGTGCTCGGGGTATTCGTGAACGAGGGCTACGACGAGACCGTGACGCTCGCCCAGGTGTTCCACCAGAAGGATCGCGCGGGCCAGCCCGAGCGTTTCTACGTGTGCGTCGACCGACGCCTCACCATCGCCGACGACTTCAGCGATTTCGGCAGCGACCTCAAACAGCTGCGCGCCCGCCTGCGACACGGCGGCGCCGCGATCGACACCACCTTCCCGGAGTACGCCAGGCGCATGCGCCGCCTGCTCGGCATCACGTCAGAGCAGGCGATGGAGCTGTTCCATCAGACTGTCTCGATGAAGGCCGTCGGCAATCTCAACGATTTCGTGCGCAGCCACATGCTCGAACCCGTCGACGCCAGCCGCCGAGTCACGACGATCGTGGACCACTTCGAGAATCTCACCCGCTCGCACGAAGCTGTGCAACGAGCAACCGCTCAACTCGCGATCCTCGACCCTCTCATCGCCGGCGCCGATAGATATGAAGAGGCCGCTCGGCGCAAGATCGAACAAGAGGCGGAGCGCCAGGCGCTCACCGTCTTCGTCTCGGAGCTCACGATCAGCGTGCTCGACACCGCGATAGGCCTTGCCGAAGGCGAAGTGGAGATTGTCCAGCAACTGCAGCAGGAAGTCGCCCAGCGTCGCGCCGAAGTGCCGCCGCAACGCGCGGCCCTGCACGCGGAGCGCCTCGAGGCCGGCGGCGACCGGCTCACGCGCATCGAAGCAGCACTACCGGCGGCCGAAGCTCTCGTCGCCGAGCGCACGCGCAAGCACCAGCGCTACTCCGAACTGCTGACGGCCGTCGGCCTCGAACCGGTCACCGGGCCCGAGGATTTCCACGCCAGATCGCTCGCCATCGCAGACGCGCGACCGCGGGCCGAGGCAGAACGCGAGCTCGTGCAGCAGGAGAAGGACCCGATCTCGCTGGCGTGCGGCAGGAACCGGACACGCGCCCGCGAGATCGACGGTGAGGTCAAGAGCCTCGAAGCCCGCCGCAACAACCTGCCGGAAGAACTCGTCGTCGTGCGCGACGAACTGTGCACCGCGCTGCGTCTGCCCGAATCGGAACTGCCGTTCGCAGGCGAGCTGATCGATGTAGCCCCCGAGCACTCCGACTGGCGGGGCGCGGCCGAACGCGTGCTACGCCCCTTCGCTCTCAGCCTGCTGGTTCCGCATGCGCACTACTCCCGCGTGTCGGCCTGGGTGAACGGCCGTCGCCTCGAGGCCCGGCTCGGGAATGGCAAGAGCCGCGGCGTGGATCTCAGCTACCTGCGGGTGCCCGAGCGTAGCGTACGCGTGGTCCCGGCTGAGGCCGAGGGAACGCTCCGCCTGCGAGATGTGCTCGAGGTCGAGCCCGGCGACTTCTCCGATTATCTGATCGGAGAGCTGGCGCGGCGCGCCGAGCATCGCCTGGTCCCCGATGTCGAGGCCCTGCAGCGAGAGGATCGCGCGGTCACCCGCGAGGGTCTGGTGAGGGATCGCGAACGCCACGACAAGCGCGATCGCTTCCGAATCGACGACGCCCGCAGATGGATACTCGGGCGCAGCAGCGAGCGGAAGATAGCGGCTCTGCAGGCAGAAGGGGCCGAGTTGCAGATCCGCATCGACGAGGCGACGGAGCAAATCGACGAGCTCGGTCGACGCGACGAGGCGCTGCGTAGCGCGCTCGACGTATTCGGCAAACTCGAGGAGTACACGAGCTGGGTCGAGCTCGACTTCGTCGGCGCGGAAGCCGACCTGCAGGCGCTGCAAGAGGAACGGACGCGAATACTCGCCGGCTCGTCCCGCCTCGCCGAGATCGACCGTCGTCTCTTGGCGCTCGACGAGCAGGAGCGGCAACTCGAGCAGGAGCACACCGCGATCACCGAACGCCTCGGCGGACTGAAGGCCGAAACAGCGCGACTGCGTGGACGGCTGCAGCGCGAACACGACACGCTCGATGCTGTGCCCGAGGAGGTGATCACGGCATCACGGCAACTCTACCCCGGCTTGGAGGGGCGCATCGGCCGCCGCCAGCCGGCCACGGTCGACCAGTGCGACGAACTGCGCACCCGCCTCGTCGCAGAACTCACCGGTGGCATCGAGGCGGCGCAGCGGGAGATGAACGGTCACACCACGAGTGTGCAGCACCAGATGGGCGAGATGCTGCGGCGCTGGCCGGAGTTCGCGGCCGAAATGGACGCGAGCATCGCCTCCATCAGCGAATTCCGCCGCCTGTACGAGCAGGTGAAGAACGACGACCTGCCGCGCTTCGAAGCCGAGTTCAGGCGTCAGCTCAACACCGAAGCGGTGAAGGATCTCGCTGGCTTCAACAGCTGGCTCGCCCGTCAGGCCGAGGATATCCGCGGGCGCGTCGCGACGATCAACGAGGCCCTCGGCGCAATCGACTACAACCCGGGGCGTATCATCACACTCGTCGCCGAGCGCACGGTGAACACCGAGATCCGCGAGTTCCAGACCGATCTGCGCGCCGCGACCAGCGATCTCATCGGCGTCGACGATCCCGAACAGCGTTTCAATCTGGTGCGCGTGATCATCGAGAAGTTCCGGGGGCGCGAGGGACGCAGCGAGAGCGACCGCAACTGGACCGCGCGGGTCACCGACGTGCGGAACTGGTACACCTTCGCGGCTTCCGAGCGCGACCGTGAGACCGGCGAGGAGCACGAGCACTACACCGACTCCGACGGCAAATCGGGTGGGCAGAAGGAGAAGCTCGCCTACACGATCCTCGCGGCGTCGCTCGCCTACCAGTTCGGACTCGAGTGGGGTGTCGAGAAGTCGAAGGACTTCCGTTTCGCAGTGATCGACGAGGCATTCGGGCGAGGATCCGACCAATCGACCCGCTACGCGCTCGAGCTCTTCGAACGGCTCGGCCTGCAACTGCTCATCGTCACGCCGCTGCAGAAGGTGCACGTCATCGAGCCGTATGTCAGCTCGATCGGCTTCGTCGACAATCCACTGGGATCGGCTTCACGCGTCCATACGCTCACCGTCGAGGAGTTCCGCGAACGCCGCAGGGCAGGATCGGCTTGAGCGCCCGGAGCAGCGCCGGCCCCGCCGGTTGGACCCACCCCGCAGACATCGTCGCGCGGGTGCGGCGAGCATGGGCACGCGGAGACCTGCTGCGCGCCCATGCACAGGGATCGGCGTTCACGCCGATCGAGATGCCGCTGCGTGCGCCCTCCGGCGCCGAACTCTCCGAGCACCTTGAGGAGGCGAGACGCTGGGCCGCGGAGATCGAGCGTGCTTCTGACGGCGGGCGCAGCTTCGACATCATCTCGGGTGTCGTGGGCGGCAAGCACCTGGGGCGCAGCACGATTCCGGTTCGTGTGCGCCTCGACCGCGAGGCACAGGCATGGCGGCTGCTCGGCGTGGCCGGCGACGTCGAGCGCTTCGATGAGCTGCTGCAGCTCAGCGCGAATGCACTGGCGGCTCGGGAATGGGTTCTGGCGCAGCCGCTCAAGGCGATCGAGCTCTTCGACGAGTGGCCGGCGATGCTCGCCGCCCTCGACTGGCTCGACTGGCACCGCGACTCGCAGCTCTACCTCCGCCAGGTCGACGCGCCCGGCGTCGACACCAAGTTCATCGAGCGGCACCGCGCGGTGCTCGCGAAGATGCTCGGCGTTCCGGGAGGTGCCGAGGCGTTCCGTACGGCGCTCGGTTTCGCCGGCAAACCCTGCCTGGCGCGACTGCGCTTCGATCCATCCGCCCTCGGCCTACCTCCCGCAATCACCGAGGCGACGCTCCGCATCGATGAGTTGGCGTCGATGCGAAAGACCGTCTCCCGGTTGCTGATCGTCGAGAACGAGATCACGTTCCTCAGCGCCCCGGTACCCGAGCGCAGCATCGTGCTGTGGGGTCGCGGCTACGAGGCAGGATCACCCGCCGCGCTCGAGCTCTTCACCGATGTCTCCGAGCGCGGCGATGCGTACTACTGGGGCGACCTCGATACCCACGGCTTCGAGATCCTGAGCCGCGTGCGGAGTCACCTTCCGCGTGTGCGATCCGTGCTGATGGATCGAGAGACGCTGCTCGCCCACGAGCAGCGCTGGGTCACCGAGCCCTCGCCGACGAACCGCGCGCTGCCGGGCCTGACCGATACGGAGACCGAGCTGTACTCGGACCTGGTGACGGATCGCCTCGGGCACGCTGTGCGCCTCGAACAGGAGCGCATCGACTGGGCCTGGGCTTCGCGGCGCCTCGCCGCAGTGGGGCTGGTGGGCTGACCGGCTGACCGCGGCTGCAGGGCACGACACCTGCAACGCGCCCTCGAGGCTGACGACGAACTCTTCAACGCCATCCATCGTCGCGCGCCTTCGGCGATGAGATCTGGGTCTTAGATTCAACGCCTCAATCGAAGATCTGGAGGAGGTCAGGCATTCGTGGTTCTTCTGGGACCTCACCTCTCACGACGTACTTGCGGTGCCGGCTCTGCGGGGGTGCAGTCGCATGCACCCATCCCTCATCAACGAGCCGCCGCAGCCGCGCGCGAGCAGTTCCGAGCGCGAGTCCACTCCATTCGACGATCTGGTGAATGCTCTGGGGATCCTTCCCTGCCAGCCCCCGGATGATCCCAGTGTCGATCTCGTCAGGAAGCGGTGCGCCATCGGCAAGCACGTAGGTTTCGTTTCCGATCCCGCGCAACACTCCTTCGCCTCGTAGATCACTCAGAATCAGCCTGGCCTCGTCCGAATCGATGCGCAGGGTCTCACGCAGATCGTCAACCGAGACCCGGCCCGCTCGACGAGCGATGAGCAGCGCGGCGTCCTCACGAGGCGCAAGGTCTCGGTCCGTGAGATCTCTCAGCCACTCTCGATGCTCGGGTATCTCAGCTCCATGCCGAAAGAGCGTCACCTTGACCTGGTCGGGGCTCACCGTGAACTCTGGCTCTCGGAGTGCGTGAGCCACCATCTCAGACTTCATCAGCCGCACTCCGCCGCCCTGTCCTTCAACGGTGAAGCCCGCCTGGTTCTGCGGAGCCACATGCTGCATGAGCGGTAGCAGCACCTGGTTGCGGCATCGAGAAGTCCCGTCGCCCAGATTGCTCGGCGTCACACCTCCCCAAAGACCGCCAGGGTTCGTGATCTCCACGCGGTCCGCGAACACGTCGACGGTGACCGGCTGCCCAATGAACATCTCTGAATATTCGCGGTGCAGCACCGCATTGGCCACAGCTTCACGAATCACCTTGATCGGGATCTCGGGCACCTCGCGGCGGGTCGTCCCCTCGACTACTGCGTGGGTTCGCAGGTTCCGAACAACGGCCCCCACGGCCTCGTCCACCACATCTGCGAGCTTCCCCATGCACTCCACACGGTCGAGAAACCTGAGCTCGTCCCCCGGCAAGGACTTTTCATTGCCCGGGTGCACCGCGACGTCGACGAGCAGTCGCGGGTAGAACTGCTGCGGGTACGTTCCGGTCGCGAGCAGACCCGCGAGGCGAACTCCGCCATGTTTGTCGAGGACATTGAGGCTGATCAACTGCTCGGCCCGCGTCTTCGCACCGTGCAGCGCCTTGGAGTCAGACCGCCGCGTAATGAGCGCGTCAAGCACTCGATCGTCGAGGTCGGTTTCGTCGGCCTCATCTACAATCTGCCGGTCGGCTTTCGACACGACGAGTTCATGCTGCATTGCAAAGATCTCAGTTGCAGTGAGTTTGATGTCTTTGTCGTCTACTCGCTTGTAGGCACCCCCTACCAGCCCCTTCGCCGTCACGAAGCACGGTTTATGTCCAGGCTGATTCGGCGCAATCGTAATGACGAGCACCGGATGGTCGTCGATCACTTCACGCACCATCCCGTAGGCAGGCGGATTCGTTACTTTGACTCCCTGCGCACCGCCGTCGCCGATGCCCTGGACGAACTGGTCTCGCACGATGTCGATCGCGAATCCCTCGACGGGCACGAACCCGTCGTTCTCGGAAAGTCCGAGCACAATGAGTCCACCTGACGTGTTGGCGAAAGCGCTGACGCTATCCCAGACATCAGAGCTGAGCTTCTTTTCACTGCTCTTCACTTCGACCAAGGCATCGTCTGTTCCTTGTGCGCGCAACCGAGCAATCGTCTCGTCAAACGTTGCCGACATCAACGCACCTCAACTTCTCACCAGTGCAGATCACTCTCAATCAGTGCAGATCACTCTCGATCAGTGTACGTCACTCTCGATCAGTGTACGTCACTCTCGATCAGTGTACGTCACTCTCGATCAGTGTACGTCACTTCCTATCAGTGAAGGCCCGTCGCCACGACTGAGACAAAGTGACGATCACTGAGCCGAAGTCAGCAAAGACAGGACTCCCGTTCGAACAGAGCGCGACTATAAGGAACTCAAACGCTCGACCGGCCGGCCCCGACAACCGCGCACGTCGCGCGCTGGACCGTCAGGGGGCTACTCGCACTGGAGCGGTACGGGTGGATCCTGCGACTTCGCGCAGGATGACCTAAAGGACGCGGGGGATGACCGAGGGAGGCGCAGGATGACAGCGTCACCACGTCCACACCAGCGCCGCGAACGACAAAGCGGGCCGGATCTCCGTAGAGATCCGGCCCGCTTCTGCATTTCGTGAACCCGGGGCCTCACATTTCGTGAAATACCCCTCGTGGGTGTTTCAGGAAACCGCGGAGGCCTTGCCACGTAAGAGATCGAGGACGCCCAAGTACAGGATCACAGGTTAAGCGGTACAAAATCACACAGCGGTAGGCAGGTACACCTGTGGACGGTCGTTTGAGGGCAAAGGTTAAAGTTTTCAGATGGAGCGCCACACCACCGGATTCGTCTACGTGATGACAAATGAGGCAATGCCTGGGCTCGTCAAAGTCGGGTTCACTTCGAAGTTGCCGGAGGACCGCACTGCAAAGCTGTACACCACCGGCGTACCATTACCTTTTGACGTCGAGTACCGTTGCCTGACAATGCAACCAGAAGCCGTCGAGCATTTGGCGCACGAATTCCTCGCGGGTCACCGAGTTACGGTGAGGAGAGAGTACTTCCGCGCTGAACCTGAAGCTGCGGTCGAGGCGGTTGAGCAAGCGAATCGGAACCTCAACGGAGTCGTGGGCTGTACTGAAGGAAATGTCACGAGAATTCGACGCGGGGATCGAATAGCGGTTCCCGCGGAGCCGGGCGAGATCTTGCTCCTGCTTCGCCACAGCAATCCGTTTCTCAGTTCATCTTCTTCTCCAGATATTCTCGATGTTTTCCAGGTGCATGATCCACGTAGCCAACTCGAACTCTACGGGATCGGTGGCGCGGAGCAGATCCCGGGGCTTAGTGACCCTGGAGAGGGCCTGTTGCGCGATCCGGTTCCGTATCTGGACCGGGATCAACGTGTATTCAACGGCACGATGGTCGCGATTGAGCGCCTCATTCCTGGGGATCAGCTCCTATGGATTTCTTCTGAAGAACCGGCATCAAGTCGCGTGTTCGAAATTAATGATTGGTGCCAGTTGGTCGGTCGAACTTGGGATCCACGCCTCCTGCAAAACACATTCCCGCCAGTATGGAACTGCCTGGTCAGCGATCTCTCTCCACGGGTCCTACAGCATGCGCAGAAATGCATCAGCATGCTCCCCGTGCCGCGCTCGTGGACAGATGGCCGGACCGCGGCCTCCTCGGATGTTCGACAGAAAGTACTGTCCAGAGAAGAGTGGCTCGGACAACTGCGGTAAATCACTCCCACGGCCCTACCGAGACTCAGCCAGCAAACCGGATCGATGCGATCAGCTTACTGTCGATACACCCGATTGGTCTCTAGCTACGCCAAGGCTGGGCCGGACGAGGCTGACACGCACGACCACATCCACACGTTCTGTCCTATAGGCCCCGATCGGGAACCGGCCCCCGGCTCAGCTCGGCCAGCGCCACCCCAACGACGAAGCGGGCCGGATCTCCGCGGAGGTCCGACCCGCTCCTGAATTCCTGAACAGGGAACTTCACATTAAGCGGGACACCCCTCGTGGGGTACTTGACGAAATCCCACAACCCTTGTCTCACAAAGGACCGGGGAGACCTCTAAGGACAGGATCACAGGTTAAGCGGTACAAAATCACACGGATCCCACGAGCGGGAATGGTGCAACCGCTCGATGGCTGCCCTCTTCGTGAAGATGGGTGCGGTTACAGTGCGATCTTTCGATGGATCTGCCATAGCCCTTTCGAATGGAGTCACCACGATGGCCGCTCCTCCTGAATTTCCCACGCCAGATCGTTGTCGCTTTCGCGTGGCAGTATCAGCATGGATGGGGCCATAAGTGATTCCTGTGGGTACCCATTAGACGACTACATGCACGAAGTTGTCCACAGCTCCGTCCGAGAACAAATCACAGATGTGTAATTCTCGAACACACTTTCGAACCTGGTCAGCGCATAAATCACACGACAGAACCACAGGAACTCTCCACAGATGAGAGTCAAGTTGTCCACAAGATGCCCCTGACCTGGAATTATTCCGTTGGGCAAATGTCGGCGGTGTCAGCTAGCGTTGTATGCGCAGCAAGAAGCCCCGACCTACTGGTCAGGTGTCTGGTTGCAGTAGGTCGGGGCTGACTGTCTTGGTACGACAAGTCGACTCTAGAGGCCAGATGCCTCTTTTGCGAGCGCTATGCAAGTGACGGCCTACTTTTATCGAAATGGAAAGGACGATCATCATGGCGAAGGCCGAAGGATCGGGAAAGCCGTCGAAGAAGGCGCTGAGCGCAGCAGGGAGGACTTTGCAGTCACCCCAGTCAAGCAAGCCCGCAAAATCGAAGGCCGGCTCAACCCTAGGTAAGGGATAGTGCCCGTGGGGCCGCCGAGAATCTTGGCGGCCCCGCTTTCCTTATCCGCATTCGTCTCTGATCGCACTTCCGATCGGCTCCGGGAATCCGGAGAAGGAGTAAGTTGCAATGAAGATTCAGTGGAACGAGCGAGAGTTCAAGCGCCTCATGGAGGATGAGGTCCAGTCGACGGTAGACGATATGGCTGCGGAGTACACGCGAGACCTGAAAGCTCTCACGACCCGCTACACAGGTCGCCCTGTTGAAGAGATCAAGCCCGCGTTGCGTCGCATCTTTCAGCAGCACGACGGCGACCTGACAGATCCGGAGCTGAGCGAGTACGCAGCCCAGATTCATGCTGGCGGCGAAATCGTCTTCACTGCCGACAAGGTCCGCTTCTAGTTCCCTCCGGTGGTGGACGCCCTGGACCCTGGGCGCCCACCACCGATTACCGTTGATCAATAGACGCACCGCACTCTCGATGAGATGTAGCAGCGGAGGGGGCGAGAACAAGCCCAAGCCACCAATCGTGACACTCCCAGCAACAGTGAATCCTCCGACCTCGGTCATCACACCCGGAACGGGCGAACCGACCTCAGTCGAGGAGACAACGGTACGGATTCCTGCAGAGCTTGCGAAAACCAGCGGCAGCACAACCTGGATGGTCGCTGCCCCAGCAGACCTCGCTCTCCTTCTGTGGGGAGGCTGGTATGCGCTCCTAAGATGCGCCGCTAGCCCTGATTCCTACCTGCCGAGACAGTGCAGAAGCGCAAATCCGAGAGCGTCTCATCGTCGGCTTCGAGTCCGTGTTTCCGTATGCGCTTCGAAATCACCGCGTTCGCTTCATCCGGCGGGTCAGCAAATAGGATCCTCAAAGACCGACCAGGCGCAAACCTCGGAGACGCGAAAAGCCGCAGCGCACGCGGCTTCGCTTTCACTTCCCTGATCACCACACTCGGCGTCGCTGTCACCAACCTCACCCGCATCGTCGCTGGCTTCACGAGGCTCGCGAAGAAGACCGCGCGGACTTCCGGCCCGGGCAGCAGCAGGCGCCGCCGTACCGACGGCACCGGCAATCCTCTGCCCCGCGTTGAGGAACCCGTCGAGTCCTGCACCGACGAACCACCTGGCGTCAGTCGCGAATAGTCTCTCGCTGCCCCTGAGCTGAACACAAAACCGACCAGCCCCGCCAGGGGCTATTCGTGCTGGAGCAGCACTCGCCGCGAGGGCACATTTGCTCCCCCGAGCTCGCACAGAGGCGCTCTCACGACGAAGCGGGCCGGATCTCCGTAAAGATCCGGCCCGCTTCTGTATTCCGTGAAATCGAGGCCTCACATTTCGCGGGATACCCCTCGTGCGCGAGGGGGGACTTGAACTGACCTCGACCCCCGCGCGCCGCGAATCTGCACCGGGCGTTTAGCCGCATAAAATCAACGATCTACGGCATCTGACCTGTGGATAACTCCACCGCGATACCCCGACCTAAGGGTTGCTTAGCACTTTCGTTAGCACTTTCGTTAGCACTCTCGCGGCCGTGGAAGCCATCGATTCTCACTTCAGTGACTCTCGCAGTGGGCCAAGCCGAAGTGACCTCACTATCTCGTTAGTGCCCCGGTCCGGTAGGCTACCGCGTCAATCTCGATGTCGAAGGGGCCGGACCAGGACGCGATCGGAACGAACACTCTTGTCGGCGCGGTGCCGGGAAAGAATCGCGTGTAGACCTCATTGATCGTCGCGTAGTGGCCGGAGTTCGCTGCGTAGATCCGCACGTTCACCACGTCGTCGAGCGTCGCGTCGGCCGCGGCGAGGCATGCGGTGAGGGCGCGCATGCAGGTCTCGGTCTGCACGGCGATATCGCCTCGGACAAGCTCGCCGGTCTCGGGGTCGTATGGCGGGAGCCCGGAGACGAAGACGGTGGGTCCGGCGATGTTGACCAGGGTCAGCGGCACGCCGAGCTTCTGGAAAGTCTCTGTCAGGACCGGGACGTCGACGACGTTTCGCACGCTGAGGGCTCCTCAGTATCCGGTGACGGGAGCGGTTGCGCCCGTGCGGTCGATGGTGGCCATGACGTCGCGGATGATGCCCAGCGACTGGTCGACGTCCTGCTCGGTGATATCGAGGTAGAACACGGCGCGGACGCTGTCGGCCCCGGTGGGCAGCATCCACAGCCCCCGCTCGTGGAGTTGATCGACAAAGGTCGCAGCGGATGCGCGGTCTAGCCGGTAGCGAACGATGTTGGTGTGCACGGCTGCCGGGTCGATCACGACTCCGTCGATGTCTGTGAGGCCGGTGGCGAAGCGCTGGGCCAGCTCGTGCGTGCGCGGTAGGAGCTCCCGGTGGTGGTAGAGCGCGTGCAGCGCTCCGGCGGCGATGATGCCAGCCTGGCGAAACCCGCCGCCGAAGCCCTGCTTGAAGCGGCGCGCCCGGTCCATCAGTTCCTTCGGGCCGGCGAGGCAGGAGCCGATCGGCGCGCCGAGGGCCTTGGAGAAGCAGACGCTCACGGTGTCGAACGGGGCCGCATAGTCGGCCTCCAGGATGCCGGTCGCTGCGGTCGCATGCCAGAGCCGTGCTCCGTCGAGATGGGCGGCGAGGCCGAGATGCTTGGCGGTCTCGGCGACGTCGGTGAGCTGATCGAGGGGCCAGATCGTACCGCCGCCGTTGTTGTGGGTGTTCTCCGCGCACAGCAACGTCACCGGCGACGGGATCGTGGAGGGGAAGAACGGGTGTGGGGCCCCGACGAACTCCGTCACCTGGTCGGCGGTAAACAGGCCCTGCTGCCCGGGGATGAGGCGGGGTAGGACGCCGGAGATCGCCGAGGGCGCGCCGCCTTCGAGGGCGTAGACGTGGGCGGACTGCTCGAACAGGACGGCGTCGCCGGGCTCGGTGTGGGCGCGGATGCCGACCTGGTTGGTCATCGTGCCGGTGGGCATGTAGACCGCGTCCTCCTTGCCCAGCAGGCGTGCGGTCTCGGCTTCGAGCTCCTTGACGGTGGGGTCGTCGCTGTAGACGTCGTCTCCGACGACTGCCGTCGCGATCGCCTGGCGCATGGCATCGGTGGGACGGGAACAGGTATCGGAACGCAGGTCGATCATAGGGTCCTTCTTTCGATCGGATGTAGCGGTCATTGGGACGCTGCGGGCACGGCGCTCTGCAGCGTGCTATCGCGACGGCGCTTGACCGCTATGGACAGCACGGCCGCGACACCGCACATGACGGCTCCGCCCCACCAGGCGTAGGTGTACTCGCCGAAGACGTCACGGATGACGCCCGCGCCGAAGGCCGCCGCAGCGGCTCCGAGCTGGTGGGCGGCGAATACCCAGCCGAAGACGATCGTGCCGCGCTCCCCGAAGATCTCCCGGCACAGCGCCGAGGTCGGCGGCACGGTGGCGACCCAGTCGAGGCCATAGATGACAATGAACAGCACCATGCTCGGGTGCACGGCATCCGACAGCAGCCACGGCAACAGCAACAGACCGACGCCACGGAAGCCGTAGTAGGCGACCAGCAACTTGCGAGGGTCGAACTTGTCGGTTAGCCAACCGGATACCACGGTACCGGCGATGTCGAAGATCCCGACGACGGCGAGGAGACCGGCGGCGGTCGTGGTGGGCATACCGTGATCGTGGGCGGAGGGGATGAAGTGGATGCCGATGAGCCCGTTGGTCGTCGCGCCGCAGATCGCGAACGCGATCGCCAGCGCCCAGAACGAGCGATGCCGGGCCGCGAAGGCGAGACCCTCCAGTGCGCGCCGGGTCGCCCCACCCGCAGCTCTGACCGGGGGGACATGCGTTTCCGGGACTGCTCCGTAGGGCAGCACGCCGCGGTCCTCGGGGCGGTCCCGCAGCACCAACCACACGATCGGCACCACAATCAGCGCAGCGGCCCCGATGAGCAGGGACGCCGGTCGCCACCCTGTGGACTCTGCCAGGGCGGCGACCGGCGGGAGGAAGATCAGCTGTCCCGTGGCCGAGCCTGCGGTGAGAATACCCATCACCAGTCCGCGGCGCTGGACGAACCACCGATTCGCGATCGTGGCCGCGAACACGAGCGCCATTGACCCCGTGCCCAGACCGATCAGCAGGCCCCAGAAGATCAGCAGCTGCCAGGAAGCAGTCATCAACACGCTGCCCCCGGCCCCGGCGGCGACGAGCACCAGTGCTGCGGCTACGACCTGACGGATCCCGAAGCGGTCCATCAGCGCCGCGGCGAACGGCGCGGTCAAACCGTAGAGCACGAGGTTCACGCTGACGGCCAGCGACATGATGCTCGTCGACCAGCCGAACTCCTCATGCAGCGGCACCATGAGCGCGCCCGGAGCCGCGCGGAACCCAGCGGCGGCCAGCAGCGCGAGGAACGCGACGGCAGCGACCCACCATGCCGGGTGCACCCGATAGTGCTTCACGCTCGTGGGGGGTGCGGGAATCGTAGGCAACGGACGCTCCTATCGTGCAGATAACTTTCTTCAACGAAGTTACACTAGGGGGTAGCGTCGAGCAAGGACGAAAGGACCCGAGACATGCCTCTGCGATCTGACTGGACCGGCGAGTTCTGCCCCATCAAGCGCTCCCTCGACGTGCTCGGGGACCCCTGGGTGCTCGTCATCGTCCGCGACGTCCTCCACGGCCGGGGCCGCTTCGACGCGCTGCGCGACAACCTCCGGATCTCCGAGGCAGTGCTCAGCCGCCGCCTGCGCGCGATGGTCGGGGCGGGGCTGCTCGTCCGGGTCGACTATCAGGACGGCGGCCGCACCCGTCAGGGGTATGCGGCGACGGAGGCGGCGACCGAGCTGCTGCCGATCCTCCAGCAGCTCGCCCTTTGGGGCGAGAAGCACACGGCGATGCCCGAGGGTGGCGCGCACATGGCGATGATCCACGAGACATGCGGGAACGAGACGACCCAGGGACAGGTGTGTAGCGCCTGCGGCAAGGTCCTCGTTGCAGAGCAGATGACATGGGTCAAGCCCTGGAAAGATGCCCGCGACAGGCTCCAACCAGTCGGGTCACTCGTCTAGCCGATACCCCCGCCCGCTTTCCAGAGCGCCGCAACTCCGACTTCCAGTGCTCGGCCGACGTCACCAAGCGACACCTCACCCTGCCCTATTCTTCTGAATGAACGTATGCTACCGTGGTAGATACGTTGGTTTCTGTAGTAGAAACACCAGGTGGTGATCCTCATGCACGGCGGCGTGATCCTGTTCCGGGGAACCGGAGCCGACGCGCGCCGGTACGTCGAGGCCGACCGCTCCCGCGCCGATGACTACTACCTCGGCTCAGATGCGTCTGTGGCCGCGTTCACCGCGCTCGATAGCGCCGGGAACGTGACCGTCGCGCTCGGGCTCGACCCGGAGGCGTATGCGGCGTGGGTGGATTCGGTGAACCCGGTCACGGGCGAGTCGATGGGCACGCCCCGTCTCCCGGGTGTCGGGAAACAGGGGTCGCCGCGGTTCGCGGAAATGGTGGTGAACGCCCCGAAGTCGCTCTCGATTGCCGCAACGCTCCACCCGGAGGTCTCCGAAGCGCTCGATGCGGCGCAGCAGGACGCGGTGGCAGAAATTCAGGCGTGGCTCGCCCAGCACTCCGTGACCCGTGTCGGGCCGCGCGGCAAGCAGGAGGTCGTGCCCGTCCAGCAGTTGCAGACGGTCGCGGTCTCGCACCGCACATCGCGTGCGGGCGATCCGCACCGGCATATCCACTTCCAGATCGGCACCCGCGTGTGGGCGGCCGGGAAGTGGCGGGCGCTGGATACGGCGGCGTTGTTCCGGCAGCAGGGCGCGATCCGCGCGCTCGGCACCGCCGTGATCGCCGCGCACCCGGAGCTTGCGGAGGTGCTGGATCGGCACGGTCTGACCCTTGATCCGGTATCGGGCGAGGTGGTCGAGCTCGAGCGGTTCAACGGGGTGATGAGCAAGCGCGGCGAGCAGGTGCGCAAGCACCTGGAACGCTTCGAGGCCGAGTGGGAGGCGGCGCATCCGGGCGAGGCGATGGGGCCGGTCGTCTCGGCCCTGCTCGCGGCGAAAGCGTGGGCGCACGAGCGGCCCGCGAAGAAGCCCACCACCCTGCACGAAGAGCAGGCGTGGGTGACTGAGCTGCGCGACGCCGGCTACGACCCGGAGACGTTGCGCCGGCCTGTGCGCCGTGCGCCGGTGTTGCTGGATGACCTGTCCGTGCAGACCGTGGCGACCCGTGCATTGGATCGGTGCGCCGCCGGTGGTTCGGCGTGGACGCGGCACACGGTGCAGGAGCACGCGACCAGGATCATGACCGAGTACGGCGTGCAAGCCGCACCCGCCGAGGTACGCGAGTTCGTGCGCATCGCAACCGTGCTGGCGATGGAGGATTGCTTCTCGATCCTCCCGCCTGGCGCACCGACGCCGGAGCATGTGGCGCACCTGACGAGCCTGTGCGTGGTGCAGGCCGAGACGGAACTGCGCGACCTCCTGACCGCACGAGTGCCGAAGCGGGAGCCGAAGCACCTCGACGTGCAGGGCGCGGCGCAGGCGCGGGGCCTGGATGCCGGGCAGGAGCGCGCCGCCGCCGCGGTCGCATCGCACGATCCGCTCGTGGTCGTGGAGGGTGCCGCGGGTGCGGGCAAGACCACGATGCTCGGTGTCGCTATCGAGGTCGCGGCGCAGCATGGCCGGGTGTCGCGGGTGGTTGCGCCGACGTTGCGCGCCGCGCAGGTCGCGCAGCAGGAACTCGGGGTGCCCGCGAGCAGTGTTGCGGCGCTCGTGCACGCGCACGGCTGGCGCTGGAACGATGACGGCGTATGGACGCGCCTCGCACCCGGCGACACCGACCCCGAGACGGGCCGCACCTATCGCGGCCCGACCGAGAATGCGCGGCTCGTGCGGGGTGAGCGGGTGATCGTGGACGAGGCCGGGATGCTCGACCAAGACACCGCAATCGCCCTCCTGACCGTCACCGCCGAGGCGGGCGCGACGGTCGCACTGGTCGGGGATCGCGCGCAGCTCGCCGCGGTCGGTCGTGGCGGGGTGCTCGATATGGCCGCGCACATTCGGGGGCGCACGTTCGATATGGCCGAGGTGCACCGCTTCACCGACCCCGCCTACGCCGAAGTCACGCTGCGGATGCGCGACGGCAGAAACCCCGGCGATGTGTTCGACCAGCTCGCCGGGCTCGGTCTCATCCGTCTGCACGACAGCGGCGACGAGGCGCGCGAGCACATCGCCCAGCAGCGGCAGGACAGCGAAGCGATCACCGTCAGCACGAACGACGAGGCCCGCACCGTCAACGCCCGCATCCGTGAGGAACGAGTCTCGCAAGGTGTCGTCGACGACACGACGACCGTGTACGGGAACGACGGCCTGCCTATCGGGGCCGGGGATGTGATTCAGACGCGGAAGAACAACACCGATGTGGGCGTGGCGAATCGGCAGCAGTGGGTCGTGCAGCACGTCGAGGACGACGGCGCGCTCTCCGTGCGCGAGGCCGGGAGCGGGCGGAAGCGGCAGCGCACCCTGCGCCTCCCCGCCGAGTATGTGGCCGAGCACGCGCACCTGTCGTATGCGGCGACCGCCTACGGGGTGCAGGGCGCGACCGTCGCAGGGTCGCACACGATCCTCACCGACGCGACCAGCGCCGCAGGCGTGTATGTCGGCATGACCCGTGGGCGGGAGTCGAACGTGCTGCACGTCGTCGCCGAGAGCCAGGCTGACGCCAGGGCGCAGTTCATCGAGGCGATGGAGCGCGACCGCGCCGACCGCGGACTTGCTGATGCCACCCGCCGCGCCGTCGAGGAAGTGGCCGGGCTGACTGAGAACGGCCCCGTGCGGTTCGTGAACGACGAGATAGCGGCGCTCGACAAGTGTGCGGCAACGGCTGAGGCGCAGGCGGCACGCTGGCAACAGGTCAGCGCCGCTCTTGCCGACCTCAGCGCCAGTGAGGCCGAGGTACGGGCGAGGGCGCGAGCGGCCGAGCAGACCGCACGGCAGCATGCTGAGCAAGTGCGTGTCGAGGTCGCCGCGCCCGTCGTCTCCTCGGCGAGAGGGGCACTCACCGACTGGGAGCAGGCCGACGCCGCTGAACAGGAAGCCAGCGAGCAGGTGCGGGCGGCGGCGTGGTTCGGGAAGCGCCGCGCCCGCGACAAGCACCAGAACGCCCAAGCGCGCACCGCCGCGGCACGCCAGCAGGTGACCGGCGAGTGGGGTGAGCTGCCGAGGTGGAACGAACGCGCGGATGCGTGGGTGGAGCGAGTCACCAAGCCCAGGATCGAGAACGACCCGCGCGTGATCGACGCCGAGCAAGAGCACCGGGCGGCACGCGACGCGCTGCTGCACCGGCCAGAGCGCGCACAGACCGAACGACTCGTCGCGTTCGCGCGAGTGTTCGGCTCGGAGCGGGTGATCCGCAATCAGCAGGCGTACCTCACCACCAGTCCCGCGCAACAAGCCGCACGAGCAACGAACACCGCGAGGCAGGCGCGGGAGGAAGCCGAGCTGCTGCGCTCGCTCACCCCGGCCGAGGCCGCAGAGAGGATGGAGCAGACCCGCGCAGCGCAGTCCGTGCGGGAAGCTCAGCGTGCCAAGCGGGAGCGGGCCATGTCGCACGACTACGAGGAGCAGCATCGGAACGCACCCCGGTACGATGGCCCGGCGCGCGGGCTCTAGTGGGGTCAAAGCGCAGTACAATGCGCCGCTAGAAGCCGCCCTACACCCTAACGAACGGTAACGGGGATCATCGCGATGGGTTGGGTGTAGGTGTCGATGCGGGTTGTGACCTGGATCTGCCACTCGCCCGCCACGGGCATCGTGAGCACCGCCTCATACTCGCCAGTGGTCGCGTCGAACCGCGGGGTTGCGTTGAACGGGCCGAGTTCCTGCTCGGGTAAGCGCGCCTCGACGGTTACCTCTTCGGTAGTGATGGGTTCACCCTTGTATTCCAGACGGAACGTGACCGTGTTCTTGCCGGTGGTGGCCGGCGTGACCGTACCGTCGACGGTCAGCCCTTGCGACTCGGCATGCACGGCCGTCTCTTGCGCCGAGGGTGCGGTGGTCTCGTCGGTGCCGTGCGAGTGCTCGGGAGTCGTGGTGGGGCTGGTATTGGTGAGGAACCCGGTGACCGCAAGCACCGCGACCAGCAGTACGGCCTCGGCAGTGAGAGTGCGGCGCAAGCTCACCCACTGCCGCTCGTCGGCCAGGTGCCGGGTGATGCGGGGCAGGAGGTCGTTGCGGTTCCATGCGGCGACCGCGATGACCGCTCCGACGATGATGAGCTTGATCGTGAGGAGCAGGCCGTACCCGCTGCTGACGAGGGCCTGCCAGGAACCGACGATGAGCACGGCCATGATGGTGCCGCTGACCGCGAGCAGGATCACGCTGTACAGTGCGAACCGCGAGAACCGGGCGACCACCCCGGCCACGTCACTGGGCGGAATGCGCGGGCGTCCACCACGCACTGCCGGGCGCGCGGCACGAAGATACAGCAGGAGTCCGGTGACGCCGCCGAGCCAGAACGCCCCAGTGACGAGGTGACCGTAGTCTGCGACGAGCATCACCCACACGGGTTGAACGGTCTGGGTGTGCCCAACCAGGAGCGGTGCGGCAAGCGCGAGGGCCGCGCACCCGAGCGCCCAGGCCCTGCCCGCAGCACCTCGCGAGCGGGATCCCAGAATCGTGGCGGCGAGGCCGAGCACGGTGACGAGAGTAGCGGCGGCGAGAAGTTGCCAGGAGACACCAGGCATCCAAGTGCTTACGGGGAGGAGCACGAGGTCGCCCCTCTCGGGCAGGTAAGTGATGAACTCGCGGCCGGTGACGCGCGACCCCGACGCTGGAATGAGCAGCAGCGACGCGACCACCGCTGTGCCAATGGCATAGTGCAGGATCCGGCGGGTGCCTCGGGTCGGGGCTTCGTCGCGGCGGAGCACGATGCGGTCGAAGCACAAGAGTCCCGCCAGGAGGAGCAGTCCGAGGTACTGCGCGACAGTAAGCAATGACACGATGGTGTCGGTCACGACCGGATCGGCGGGGGCCGTGCTCGTGTCCGGGGCAGTGTAGTCGCCTTCACCGATCTGGAATGTGAGCGCCCCGCCGATGGGATGCCCGTCAGCAGACACGACCCGGTAGGCGAGCGCATACGCGCCCTCACCGAGATCGTCGGGCAAGGTGATCGTGACGGTCGTATCGACCGTGCGAGCAGTGAGCACCACGGGGGTGCCGTCGCCGGGGAAGAGACGCATCGCGTCTTCGATCAGCTGCACGGGCTCATTGAACCGCAGCTCCACGGTGTCCGGTGCCGCGTCGAGCACGGCAGCGTCCTCGGGATTCGTGCTCAGCAGTTCGGCGTGCGCCTGCGCGGGTGCGACCCCGGCCCCGAACACGAACAGCAGCCCGAGCAGCAGCGCTCCCACCGCACGCAGGATCATGCGCCCTGCGTGCGGTGGGAGCTCCCCGGCGACGGTGAGGGTCATGCCTGCTTGCGCCCCCGGATCAGCGCGATCACACCCGCGATCAGGCCCAGCCCACCGATGACGAGCGCGGTAGTCACGAGCGGCGTCTGGTCATTGCTCGCGGCCGTCTCCTCGTTGTGCGCCGCAGCCTCCCCGGTGTTCGCTTCGGAGGCCTCATCCCCATGGCCGTGGCTGTCGCCGCTTGCTGCGACGACCTCGAAGCCGGGTGCGGGCAGCTCGAGTTCATGGGGATCCTGCCCGTCTGCGGGGATCTGCACCCACGCCAACTCGCCCTCTTCACAGGTCTGCACCGCTGGGAAATACAGCATCGAACCTGCCGCCTCCTCGGGGAGCTGCAGCGACAGCTCGAACACGTCGCGCTGATCGGCAGGCAGCGGCGTCGAGGCCGTGTAGACGACCTCGGCGACCCGCTCGGTGACCTCGTTGCCGTGCGCGTCGGTGATCGGGGTGTCCAACTGCTCCATGGTCTTCTCGACCGTGTAGAAGCTGTTGCGGGTCGGGGTGACCGCGTTGATCCCGTCCGGGATCTGGATCGCAACCTTCGTCGTCGGCGAGGCGTCGCAGCCGTGAGGAACGCTGAGGGTCACGACCGCGTATGCGCCTGCCTCGTTCGTGTTCGGGCTCGCACCGACATGCGCGTGAGCACTTGCCGCGCCCCCGAGCGTGAGCGCGACTGCGCCGAGCAGGGCCGCACCGCTCACGAGGAGGGGGCGCTTCTTGGAATCGGTGTTGGTGTTCATGTTCATGATTTCTTTCTTTCAAATGATGTGTGTGATGTGTATTCTTGGTGCGCTGCGACCTCGCGGAGATGCCGCCATGGGTCAGCGCAGCAGGGTATCGCCGATGAAGCCGCCCTCCGCACAGCCGGGCGGGATCGCGAACACCGCCGACCCGATCGGGGTCGTCCACTCGTTGAGCAGATCGAGCTCGTCCAGACGGCGCTGGATCGGCACGAACTGCCGCTCCACGTCGGCCTGGTAGGAGACGAAGATCAACCCCGACTCCGACAGCTCATCACCCGCAGGCGGGCCCTGATAGTTGTAGGCACGACGGAAGATCCGCTCGTGAGCCTCGACCGGGCGGGCCCTCGCCATATGGGAGAACTCCGGGATCACCGTGAACCCGATCGGGGTCTTCGCCTCGAAGTCAGGTTCATCGAACTCAGCCGCCGCCCCGTGCGGGCTGCTCGTGAGCGGTGCGCCGTTGGACTGGAACCGGCCGATGGATTGGTCGCGTCCGGAACGGTCGAGACGATCCCACTTGTCCAGATCCATCCGGATCCTACGGATCACCGCCCCCGTGCCGCCTGAAAGCCAGCCCCCCGTGGCCCACACGACCTCGTCGAAGTCGGCGGTACCGGGGGCGGGGTTGGTGGTGCCGTCGACCTGCCCGAACAGGTTCCGCATCGTCGTGCCCGGCTTCACCGAACCGTGCGCGCGCCGGAACCCGGCCTGCGTCCACCGCACAGCCGCGAAGCTGCGCGTGTCCTTGAGGAGCATCCGGGTCGCGTGCGCGACCGTGACCGGGTCGTCCGAGGCGACCTGGATCAGCAGATCCCCGTCACCGTACTCCGGTTGGAGCTGGTCGATGCCGAACGCGGGCAACGGCCCCAACCACTCTGGGCTGGGGCCGCCCGCGCGGGCGACGAGGCCCGGCCCGAACCCGAACGTCACCGTCAGGCGGGCCGGTGCGACCGCGAGTTCCGGTTCGGAATCCGCGAGCGGCGGCACACCCTGTGTGAGCCGTGCCGCATCATCCGTGAGGATTCCCATCATGCGCCGCAGCCCATCCCGGTCAGTCTCGGGGCGTAGGTCGAGGCCGATGAACATGGCGTGCGCCTGCGCATCGGTATCCACCCCGGCCTGATGTGCACCGTAGAACGGCACCCTCTCGCTACCGTTCAGCGGCATCAACGCAGGCGCATCACCGCCGCGTGGGGTGAGGGCGTAGTCGATGCCGAGTGCGGCGGCCGCACCGACCCCGGCGGCGGCCCCTCCGAGGAGAAACTGCCGCCGGGTCGACGACGCCTTGCCGGACGGCTCGCCCCGGTCGGGGGCGCTCATCAGTGCTCGCTGTGGTCGGCGTCGTCGTGGTTCATGTCGCCATGATCCATGTCGCCCTCATACGTCTCGTTTGCGCCCGCGTAGTCCTTCGCGACGGCCGTGAACTCGAACGTGGAGCCGTCGGAGAACGTGAGGGTGAACGTCACCTCTTGACCGGCCTGGATCGCCTCCGGGAGTTCCATCAGCATGAGATGGTTCCCGCCGGGTTCCAGGTGCAGGTGGTCGTTCGCGGGGATCGTGAAGCCGCCCTCGACCTCCCGCATCACCATCTGCCCCGAATCGTTCTCGACGGTCTCGTGGAGTTCCATCATCGGCGACGCCGACGATTCCACCGACACCACCGTCACGTCCTGGTCTGAGGCGTTCTCGAGCGTGCCGAACGCGGCCGTCATCTCGCCCGGCGTCGCGGTCTTCACCCACGCGTCCTCGATCGTGACCGAGTCCGCCTGGGTCACCTGCGCGGCAGATTCCTCCTGCTGCGTGTTCGTGCCGCCGGTGGCCCCGGTCGCGCATCCGGTCAGCGCCAGCAGCGCCACCCCGAACACGGCCCCGGCGCGCGCGGCGCGATTGCGAATCTTCATCATTGGTTTCTTGTGCCTCTCAAACATGCATACTCCCGACCACCAGGCGCACTCGTGCGCGGGGTCGGCACCGCACCCGCCTGTACGGGGATGCGGTCAGATCAATACGAACTGCCGTACGGAAACGCTCGAACGCTCTTTGCTACGCGGCCGCAGGGTTCACGCAAGCGACAGCGCACGCAGGATATGCGTGCGTGGGCGGCGACAGCCGGCTACAGCACACGAATCGCCAGCCGGAAAGCGGCGACACTGGGAGAGTTAGTGAGCGATCCGAAAGACACGAGGCGGGCCGCGCCTGCTCAGCGTCGATGCGTGAAGCTGCGACAGCACCGACCAACCGCTCGTCTCAACGGTGACCGGCACCCGCGCCGGGGCCGTCGCGGCCGGGAGACGCAGCGGCACCACGAGACGATGCCGCACCCATGCGACGAACTGCTCCGCCAAGGCGCGGAGACGATGAATCGCCTGCTCGCCCCGGTACAGGAAGAAGACGGTGACGGCGGCACCGATGAAGTGCGACACCCACATCGTGGCATCGCCATGCACCAGCGTGATCGTCTGCTCCGACACCACCGGCATCTGCATCATCCCGTGACCGTGATGGTGACCGGCGGACATATTCATCTGCGCGCCCGCGGTAGGGGTGCCAAGCACGAAAAGCGTGTGAAACAGCATCTGGCTCGCGACCACCGACACCGACAGCCGAGCAAGCGACAGCTTCCGCCCAGCAAGCAGGATGCACACCATCAACGACAGCAGCAACGGCACAGCGATACCCAGCGGCCCAGGCATCGCGCCACCGCCGACGACATGCGAGAACAATGCCGCGAACGTCGCAATCCCGGCCGCGCTCGATCCGCGCACCAAGTGCGGGAGACGCGACGGAGACTGCATATGCTCATTATCGCAGGTCTCAGGTAAGGCCTAGGAACTCAGCGCCCTCGCAGAATAAAGCCCGGCGCTTGTTCAACCGTTACAGACCGAGACTCGGGCTGCCCCGGTCGCCGCCGGGCGGGGCATCGTATCCGAACGCATCCAGCGGAGGCAGGGCACGGCGGCGTTCGCGCGCGGCGTCCAGCTCCCGGTCGAGCACCGCAGGATCCCGGACGGTCTGGCGTGTCGTGAAGCCCCGAGCGTGCTCGTCCAATAGCCCCATCAGTCGGTCGTGCTGTGCGGCGTCCTCGACGGTGACGAGGTTCGGGCGGATCAGCGCGTCCAGGCCCGAGGGGTCTTGAACGATGGCGAGGGTGCGGGCGTGGGCGAACACGTCGCCGGGAATCTGTGACCAGTCGATGACCCATCCGGCATCGCGGGCGAGCTGATTGAAGAAGACATGCTGGGTTCTCGTATTCACGTCGCGGAACGGGTGGATCGCGGTCGTCTCGCCCCACACCCAGGCCAGCCCCTCAGAGAACTCGTCCGCATCCAAGCGGCGCAGATAGTTGCGCCCAGCAAGCATGCCGGAGACGCGCTCAGCCTCGGGCACGATGAACGGTGGGCGACAGTGCGCGATCCCGGTACCGCCGGGGTGGGTGTCGGTGTCGCGTATCTCGCCGCCCCACGAGTACATGTCCTGCGTCAAATAGGCGTGAATGGCTTGCAGGTGTTCAAGGTCGTACCGGCCGAGGATCGGATGCTCACGCAAGGCACCCATGCGTGCACCGATGAAGTCCGCCTCGGCGTCTTTCCAGTCGTCGTAGTCGGTAACGCCGAACTTGTTGACGAGAACATCGCTGCCCGGGTAGGTGTACCGATCAGGCATAGAGGCGCTACTGGGTTCAGACGGTGCGAGCAGCCAGGCGTGCGCGGGTACGAGCGGCGATCACTTCAACGGCTTCGTCTACCGTGATTTCACCGCGCACCTGGCGAGCCAACAGCTCCACGCCCTCGGGGGTCATTTCCTCGCCCGCGGTCTGCTGCCCGGCCTGCACTTCCGCGATGACGCGCTGAACGTGCGCCTCAGATACGCGAGTCTTCGTAGCCATGCGGGGTGCCTCCTTGTGGTCGGCGTCGGTGGGTTTAGTCTACGTCGTGCCGCCGACATTCCTCCGGGAACTCGGCACGGGGGTGCCGAATCGGCACCGCCGCAGAGCGCCGCCTACGACCCGTCGTTCTCGGGTGCGGTGTCGGCGAACAGGGCGAGGAACTTCTCGCGCGGGATCACGATGCGACGGCCGAGCTTCACATGCGGGATGGTGCCCTCGTTGATGCTCGTGGTGATCGTGCGCGGATCGACGCCGAGGGCTTCGGCGGCTTCCTTGCGGGTGATGACCAGGCTGCGCCGCCTGCGCAGGTCTTCCATATCGAGAGTGCTCTGCCGCATCATCACACCATCCGTTCCAGTTACGCGCGCGAGGGGTGCATACCAAGATAGAACGACGGGGCTTGCGATGTCAATCACCGCGTTGTAGATTTCTTCTATGGAAACAAAACGGGTGCGGGGCAACCCCGCAGGAATCACGAACACGCACGTCGCGAACAACATCCGCACCGCCCGCCAGGCGATCGGCATGGACTTGCGCACCCTCTCCGACGGAATCGCCGCCACCGGGCGGAAGCTCTCCCCGTCAGGGATCAGCAAACTCGAAGCCGGGGATCGCCGCGTCGACGTGGACGACCTCACCGTCATCGCCTACCTCCTGCGCACCACCCCGGCCGCCCTCCTGACCCCGCCGGACGAACAGACGACCCTCACGGGCGTGCCCGAGGGGTACGAGCCGGAAGAGATCGACCGGTGGATGCGTGGGGAACTCGTCCTCACCGACGAGGGGTTGTTCAACTACTGGCAGCAAGAATGGGTGATCTGCACCGACCGTATTCACTACCTCGAAACCACCCTCGCGGGCATGACCGCACCGAGCAAGGACGATCCCGAGAAGACTCAGGCGCATCCCAAGACCATCGCCGCCTATCAAGAGCGTTTGGATACGGCGCGGGCACGCGCGCGGGTGATCCGAGAACGGGGTGTGCAGCTCGATCCCGAGGGGCGCGTGTTCAACGCCGCCGACTACATCGACAACTACGCCCAGACCCACCAGCCCGGCAAGCCCACGGCAAGGGGCAGCCTGTCATGACCACGACCAAGCAGCCCGCCGAACACAGCGACGGGGGTGAGAAGCAACAGCGGCGCTCGCGCTCCCGGCAGCCCGGTTCAATCCAGGGCTACGACACCGACAAGGGGAAGCGGTGGCGGTTCCAGATCTACGTCCTGAAAGACCCTGAGTACCCCGAGATGGGAATGCGCCGCCTCACCCGCTCCGGGTTTACCAGCACCGACGAGGCGAACGATGCCTTGCAGGAGGCGTTGAAGCAGCGCAAGCAGAACGAGAAGTTCGGGAACAAGATACCCACGCTCGGCGCATACGCCGACGAATGGGCGGCAGGATTGAAGCTCGCGGCGTCCACGATCAAGGGCTACAAGAAGATCATCCGCAACCACATCAAGCCGCAGCTCGGCAGCATCCGGCTCGACAAGCTCACCGCCACGAGGATTGCCCGCCACTACCGCGACTTGGAGAAGTCCGGCCGCAAAGACACCTACGGCAAGGGCAAGCCGCTGTCTGCGAACTCGGTTCACAAGGTGCATGTCGTGCTCGGTGTGGTCCTCGACGCCGCGATAGACGACGGGCACTTGACCGTGAACCCGGCGAAGAAGAAGCGCACCGTCAAAGCACCGACCACGAGCGAGGTGCGGGCGCAGAAGCCCGAGATTGCGACGTGGACAGCCGACCAGTTGCAGACCTTCCTCACCTGGAACCGCGACGAACTGGAAGACGAACTGTTCCCGCTATGGCGACTCATCGCCTACACCGGCATGCGCCGCTCCGAAGCGCTCGCTCTCAAGTGGTCGGATATCAACACGAAGACGATGCGGATCAGCATCCGCCGCGCCGTCGATACCGACGACTGGACGAAGACGAAGACCACCAAGACCGGGCAAGCCCGCGTCATCGACGTGGACGCCGAGACGTTGAAGGTACTCGCCTCGTACAAGGTTGCCCGCGCCGAAGTGTCGTTCGAGCTGGCGAAAGCCGATGCCTACGTTTTTGGAGACGACGACGGGAAGCTGCGCTCACCCGATGCCATGACGAGCAGATGGGATCGCCGCCTCAAATGGATCACCGCGAAGTACGACAGCATGACCCGCGTCACCATCAAGGGGCTGCGTCACACCCACGCGACCCTGCTGCTCGAACTCGGCGAGCACCCCAAGGTCGTCCAAGAGCGCCTTGGTCACTCAACGATCACGACGACGATGAACATCTACTCCCACGTCACGCCGACCATGCAGAGGTCGGCAGTAGACCGTTTCGCCGCCCAGTTCGGCAAGGCTTAGCACTTTTTCTAGCACTTCCGATGCGAAAGACCCCCAACCTGAGAGATAAAATCCCAGGTCAGGGGCCATTTCGTTCGCGTGCGCGAGGGGGGACTTGAACCCCCACGCCCTTGCGGGCACTGGCACCTGAAGCCAGCGCGTCTGCCAATTCCGCCACTCGCGCGAGTCGCCGTCCGGCACCGGAGCACCAGACAACTCCACAAGCTTAGCAGCACGGGAGCCCTCACACCAAAGCGGGCTAAACTGCTGGCTAAACTAAAGCCGTAGCCGCGTGCCGATTCGACGCGCGGGCAGTAGCAGCGAGAAACCGAGCAGAAGAGGAAGGGACGGCACGTGGGCATTCTGGACAGCGTCGAGCGCGGGCTCGAGCGCGCCGTCAACGGCGCTTTCGCCCGCACGTTCCGATCCGGCGTGCAGCCTGTCGAGATCGCCTCGGCGCTGAAGCGCGAGCTCGACATCGGCGCCGTCATCGTCGACCGCGACCGGGTGCTCGCCCCCAACCGCTTCACGGTGCGCGTGGCGTCCAAGGACGCGGATCGCCTGCGCAGCCTCGGCGAGACGCTGGAGCAGGAGCTGCGCGGCGTCGTGGTGAAGCACGCGAAGCGCCAGAACTACCAGCTGCTGGGCGATCCCGACGTCGAGATCCGCGCCGACCAGTCGCTCACCGTCGGTGTGCTCGAGATCGATTCCTCCCGCGTGGAGGGAGCGGTCGACTGGGTCGCGGTGATCGACGTCGACGGCACCCGCCACGAGCTGCGCCGCGGCACCACCACGGTGGGGCGCGGCAGCGACTGCGGCATCCGCATCACCGACAACGCCGCGTCTCGCAAGCACCTCGAGATCATCTGGGACGGCGGCGCCGGCATCGCGCGCGACCTCGGATCGACCAACGGCTCCAAGATCAACGGGGAGCGCTTCCGCGAGGCCGCACTCGCCCCCGGCATCGTCATCACCATCGGGCAGACCGCACTCAGCTTCCAGCTCGTGCCGGGGCGCAACCGCACCCCCCAGCCTCCCGCGGCCACGAACAGACCCACCACACCGCCGACACGCGCCTACCCGGCGCAGACCTCGACGCCCGGAGATCCTCCGAGCATCGACCAGGACTTCTGGAGGGGGCTGTGAGCGAACTCACCCTGCTCATCCTGCGCAGCGGATTCCTTCTGCTGCTCTGGTTCTTCATCTTCGCCATCGTGTACGCGCTGCGCAGCGATCTCTTCGGCGCCCCCGTGCGGCGTCTGCGCAACGGCGGCGATGCCGGATCGGCGCCGCAGGCGGCGCCACAGGTCTCGGCCGTGGTCTCGCCCCCGAGCGCCCCGGCCCAGACGCACTCCGGCCCCACCATCACCCCGAGCGGCGGCGCGCTCCCATCGGCAGGCGGAGTGGGCGGAGCCGGCGGAGTCCGCCACCTCGTCATCACCTCCGGCGTCGCCGACGGCACCTCGATCAACCTCGACGACGACCTGATCACGATCGGCCGCAGCAGCGACTCGACACTCGTCATCGTCGACGACTACACCTCCACCTACCACGCGCGCCTCTCCCGCAGCGGCGAGCAGTGGATCCTCACCGACCTCGACTCGACCAACGGCACCCGCGTCGACGGCGAGCGCATCTCGAAACCGACCCCGGTTCCGCCGTTCACGCCCGTCACCATCGGCACGACCACCTTCGAGTTGAGGCCCTGAGCGTGCGGGTGAAGTACGACAGCGCCATCGGCTCCCACGTCGGCATGGTGCGCTCGAACAACCAGGACTCCGGCTTCGCAGGCGCACACCTCTTCCTCGTCGCCGACGGCATGGGCGGACACGCGGGAGGCGACGTCGCCTCCGCGATCGCCGCCAAGGAGATGGCCGCGCTCGACGTACCGCCGACCAGCAGCCCCGAGGCCACCACCAACACGCTGCGCACGGCGATCCTCGAGACCAACGCGAAGCTGCGCGGCACCGTCAAGGACCGCCCGGAGCTCGCGGGCCTCGGCACCACCTTCACCGGTTTCATCCCGGTCGGCGACCGGCTCGCCCTCGCCCACATCGGCGACTCGCGCCTCTACCTGCTGCGCGACAACCATCTGCAGCAGATCACCAAGGATCACACCTTCGTGCAGCGCCTCGTCGACAGCGGCAAGATCACCGAGGAGGAGGCGAAGACCCACCCCCGCCGTTCGGTGCTGATGCGCGTGCTGGGCGACGTCGACTCCTCGCCGCAGGTCGACACCGACGTGCTCGACACCCGGCCGGGCGACGTCTGGCTGCTCTGCTCCGACGGCCTCTGCGGCTACGTCGAGGACCACGACATCGAGAAGATCCTGCGCCGCCGCACGTCGCTGCAGGGCGCGGTGGACTCGCTCATCGACAAGAGCCTCGCCCACGGAGCGCCCGACAACGTCACGGTCGTGCTCGTGGAGACCGAGCTCGCCCCCGAGTCCGATCCGCACTCCACCAGCGAGCTGCCCGAGCCGCCGAACCGCCGGTTCGCCGGTTCGGCCGCCACCACCCCGGATCTGCGGGACGGCGACACCTCGACCGCCCGCACCCGCCTCATGGGCCGCCGCCGGCTCGTGCGCCGCCCGCCGGTGGTCGCCGAGAGCCAGTTCGAGCCCCGCGTCGACGAGTACCTGGCCGAGCTCATCGCCGAGACCCGCCGACGCAATCGCCGCCGCCGCCTGCTGTGGGCGCTCGGCGTGGTGGCCGTGCTGCTCGCGATCGGCGGCACCCTGCTCTTCGGCTACCAGTGGACGCAGAGCCGCTACTTCGTCGGAACCGACGGCGAGACCGTCATCATCTACCGCGGCGTGCAGCAGAACATCGGCTCCATCTCGCTGCACTCGGTCGCCGAGGACACCGAGATCCCGCTCTCCGAGCTCGACGGCCTCGAGCAGCGCCAGGTGAAGCGCACCCTCGGCGCCGGCTCGATCGAGGAGGCCCGCGAGATCGTGCTGCGACTGGGGGTGCACGATGACTAGCCCCCAGAACGGCGACGCCCGCACCTTCGACAAGACCCGCACCAGCGAAACGGTGCTGCAGCGCATCACCGCGCTGCGCGCCCCCCGCAAGCTGCTGGGACTCGAGCTGTCGCTGCTGCTCTTCTCGATCGCCGTGGGCATCGCCGCGGTCGTCATCATCGACCTGACCGTGGTGGGCGAGCCCACCACGGCGTTGGCGCCAACAGGCGCGCTGTTCGTCATCGCCCTGTTCGCCCTGCACATCGCCATCCGGCGCATCGCCCCGGACGGCGATCCGCTGATCATGCCGATCGCGGCGTTCCTGAACGTCATCGGCATCGCCATGATCTACCGCATCGACCTCGCCCAGGAGCTCTCGGGCTGGGATGCGTGGGCCGTGCGCCAGCTGGTCTGGTCGACGATCGCCGTGGTCGCGGCGATCGTGGTGCTGCTCGTGATCCGCAATCACATGGTGCTGTTCCGCTACACCTACCTCGCCGGACTCGGCGCCGTGATCCTGCTGCTGCTGCCGATGCTCCCGGGCATCGGCCAGACCATCAACGGCGCGCGCGTCTGGATCCACGTCGGCGGCTTCTCGTTCCAGCCGGGTGAGATCGCGAAGATCCTGCTCGCGATCTTCTTCGCCGGCTACCTCGTGCGCAATCGGGATTCGCTCGCCATGGTGGGCAAGAAGATCCTGGGCATCCGGTTCCCGCGCGCACGGGATCTCGGCCCGCTGCTCGTGTTCTGGCTCGCGGCGATGTCGGTGCTCGTGTTCCAGCGCGATCTCGGCACCTCCCTGCTGTACTTCGGGCTCTTCCTGTCGATGCTCTACCTCGCGACGGGGCGCATCGGCTGGATCATCCTGGGCGTCGGGCTGTTCGTCGTGGGCGGGCTCGTGGCGAGCCAGACCCTCGCCTACGTCAACGTGCGCTTCGCGAACTGGCTCGATCCCTTCGCCGATCCGCACGGCGGCAGCTACCAGATGGTGCAGGGGCTGTTCGGCATGGCCAACGGCGGCATGACCGGCACGGGCCTCGGCCAGGGCTATCCGTTCGACACCCCCGAGTCGCGCAGCGACTACATCTTCGCGAGCCTCGGCGAGGAGCTCGGGCTCATCGGGCTGTTCGTGATCCTCGCGGCCTACCTGCTGCTCGTGGGCCGCGGCCTGCGCATCGGCTTCGCCGGGCAGGACGACTTCGGCAAGCTGCTCGCCTCGGGCCTCGCCTTCGCCATCGCGCTGCAGGTGTTCATCGTGGTCGGCGGCGTGACCCGCGTGATCCCGCTCACCGGCCTCACCGCACCCTTCCTCGCCGCAGGCGGATCCTCGCTCGTCTCGAACTGGATCATCATCGCCCTGCTCATCCTGCTCTCCAACTCGGTGCGCAATCGACCGAAGCTGGTGATCCGCACATGAACAAGCAGCTGAAGTTCCTCACCCGCACCGTGTTCGCCATGTTCCTGGTGCTGTTCTTCGCCGTCACCATGATCCAGTTCGTGTCGGCCGACGACCTCCGCGCCAACGAGCTGAACGGCCGCACGGTGAAGAACGGCTACAAGGTGGAACGAGGATCGATCCTCGTCGACGGGGATCCCGTGGCGTACTCCACCCCCACGGGCGACTCGTTCCGCTTCGTGCGGCAGTACTCCGACGGCCCCCTCTACGCCCCGATCACCGGCTACTTCTCGCACACGCAGGGCATGACCGGGCTCGAGGCCGCGATGAACCAGGATCTCTCCGGCATCGGCAACGCGCAGTTCTTCACCCGGATCATGAACACCCTCAACGGCGTCGCGCCCCAGGGCAGCTCCGTGCAGACCACGATCGACCCCGCGGCGCAGGCGGCCGCGGAGGCGGCGATGACCGAGAGCGGCTTCGAAGGGGCCGTGGTGGCCATCGCGCCCAAGACCGGCAAGATCCTGGCGCTCGTCTCGACCCCCAGCTTCGACCCCAACGTGCTCTCGACGAACAGCGACGCGGAGATCATCGCGAACTACCGCCAGCTCGAGGAGGATCCCTCGCAGCCGCTGCAGAACCGCGCCATCGCGGGCGATCTGTACCACCCGGGATCCGTCTACAAGCTCGTCGCCGCGGCGGCCGCGATCGAGGCGGGCGAGGCCACCCCCTCCACCGAGTACGCGAACCCCGACCGGCTCAAGCTGCCGCAGTCGACACACGAGATGCAGAACGCCTCGCGCACCACCTGCGGCCCCGATTCGAAGGCCACGCTCGAGCAGGCGATCGTGCTGTCGTGCAACATCCCGATCGCCGAGATGGCGATGGACATGGACAGCAACGCCGTGCCCGACATGGCGCACGCCTTCGGCTTCGGCCAGGATCTCTCGGTTCCGCTGACGGTCACGCCCAGCGCCTCCCCGCTGCCCGAGGACGACGCGCAGGTGGCGCTCTCCTCGATCGGCCAGCTCGACGTGCGCGTCACGCCGCTCCAGATCGCGATGGTGTCGGCCGGCATCGCCAACGGCGGCACCGTCATGAAGCCCTACCTCGTCGACCGCGTGATCACCCCGGATCTGCGCGTCGAGAAGGACTACTCGCCCGAGGAGTTCTCGAAGCCCATCTCGAAGAAGACGGCGGACGCGGTCGCTGGCATGATGGAGCACGGAGTCTCCAACCCCGAGGGTCTCGCGCAGAACGCGGGCATCGATGGGGTGCGGGTCGCGGGCAAGACGGGCACCGCCGAGAACGGTACGGACGAGAACGGGAATGACCTTCCCTTTACGCTGTGGTTCACGGGGTTCGCGCCGGTCGACGACCCCGAGGTGGCCATCGCCGTCGTGATCGAGGACGGCGGCGGCGAGGCATTTGGATTCGAGGGCGGGTCGTTCGACCTCCCCACGGCAGTCGGAAAACGAGTAATGGAAGCGGTGTTGAGCGAATGAGGCCATCGGCAGGGATCACATTCGGCGGACGCTACGAGCTCAGCTCGAGGATCGCCGTCGGAGGCATGGGCGAGGTATGGAGGGCGACCGACAGCATCATCGGCCGCACCGTCGCCATCAAGATCCTCAAGGACGAGTACATGGGGGATCCGGGCTTCCTCGAGCGCTTCCGCGCCGAGGCGAGGCACGCCGCGCTCGTCAACCACGAGGGCATCGCGAACGTCTTCGACTACGGCGAGGAGCAGGGCTCCGCGTACATCGTGATGGAGCTGGTGCCGGGTGAGCCGCTGTCGGCGATCATCGAGCGCGAAGGGCGTCTCCCGGCGAACCGGGTGCTCGGGATCGTGGCGCAGACCGCCACGTCGCTGCAGGCCGCGCACGACGCCGGCCTCGTGCACCGCGACATCAAGCCCGGCAACCTGCTGATCACGCCCGAGGGGCGCGTGAAGATCACCGACTTCGGCATTGCGCGGATCGCGGACCAGGTGCCGCTCACCGCCACCGGCCAGGTCATGGGCACCGTGCAGTACCTCGCGCCCGAGCAGGCGAGCGGGCACACCGCCACCGCGACCACCGACATCTACTCCCTCGGCGTCGTGGCCTACGAGTGCCTCGCGGGCAGGCGCCCGTTCACGGGCGAGTCGCAGGTGGCGATCGCGATGGCGCAGATCAACGACACCCCGCCGGATCTGCCGAGCGACGTGCCGGAGCCGGTGCGCAATCTCGTGATGGCGTGCCTCGCGAAGGACGCCGCGGGTCGCCCCGCGACCGCCGCGAAGCTCGCGCAGGCCGCGACCGCGCTGCACCGCGGCGACGTGCAGCTGGCGGCGAGCTATGTGCCGCAGGTGCTCGGCGGCTCGCTGCCGGCCACCACGGTGATGCCGCAGCAGACGCTGGTGTCGGACGCCGCGACCACGGCGCTGCCGCAGACGACCGCACTGGCGGGCCAGACGGCCGAGCAGCCGGCGCAGGACGACGAGACCGCGGATGGCGAAGAGCCGGTCAAGAAGAAGCGCAGCCCGTGGACCTGGCCGCTCATCACGCTGGCCGCGCTGCTGCTCATCATCGGCGTCGGCACCGCCTACGCGCTGCTGAGCGGTGGCGGCGGCGATCCGGTGCGGACGACGACCCCGCCGCCCACGACGCCGACCCAGACGCCCACGACACCGCCTCCGGCCACGACCGGCGCGATCGACCGGAGCGAGATCGTCGGCAAGAAAGCCGCGGACGCGATCGCCTACCTGAACGAGCTCGGTTTCCCGAACGTCTCCACCCAGCCGGGCAACCAGTCCTCCGACGAGGACGTCGACATCGTCACCGAGGTGAACCCCAGCGGATCCCGCGTGCCCTTCGACCAGGCGATCGTGCTCACGGTCAACGTGGCATTCGGCGAGATCACGGATCCGCCGGCCGCCCCGAGCGGCGTCGACAGCGTCGACTCCGGCCAGGCGTTCACGCTGCAGCTCTCCAGCAACATCTGCCCGGCCGGACTCACGCTGCAGGGATACGTGGTCACCGTCACCGGCGATGGCAGCCTTGCCAGCGTCTCGGGATCGACGGCGAATCTGCAGGCCGCAACGCTGAACCCGGGTGACCCCGACGGCACGATCACGGTCGTCTACACGGCCACCTGCCAGGCCAGCGGAGTCGATCGGGTCTCCCCCGAGTCCGCCGCGAAGACGATCACCGTCGCCGCGCCCCCGGAGAACGACACGAACCCGGACGACAACGGGGACGACAACTAGCGGACACGGGATCGTCCAGCTTCGATCCCGATAAACTTGGAGGCAATCCTTGAGCACGGAAGAGGTGATCATGCCCGAAACGACCGATGGCGGCGGTGAGCAGCGCATCCTCGCCGGCCGCTACGCCATCGGCGAGTTCGTCGGTCAGGGCGGGATGGCCACCGTGTACCGCGGCACCGACACGAAGCTCGGGCGCCAGGTCGCCATCAAGGTGATGAAGGCCGATCTCGCCGGGGACGAGCAGTTCCGCTCCCGCTTCCGGCAGGAGGCGCAGTCCGCCTCGCGCATGGCGCACCCCACCGTGGTGCGCGTCTTCGACGCGGGCGACGACCTCATCCAGACGGCGGACGGCCCCAAGCGGCTGCCCTTCATCGTCATGGAGTACGTCGAGGGCACCAACCTCCGCCAGCTCGTCGCCGAGGGCGGGCTGTCCCAGACTGAAGCCTGCCGCGTGGTCGACTCCGTGCTCACCGCGCTCGAGTACTCGCACCGCGCCGGCATCGTGCACCGCGACATCAAGCCCGCGAACATCATGATCACCAAGGGCGGCCAGGTGAAGGTGATGGACTTCGGCATCGCCCGCGCCGTCTCCGAGACCTCGTCGACCCTGCAGCAGACCACCGCCATTCTGGGCACCGCGGCCTACTTCTCGCCGGAGCAGGCCAAGGGCGAGGCGATCGACGCGCGTACCGACCTCTACTCGACGTCGGTGCTGCTGTACGAACTGCTCACGGGCGATGTGCCGTTCCGCGGCGACACGGCCGTGGCCGTGGCCTACCAGCACGTGAGCGAGCGGCCGAAGCCGCCGAGCGAACGCAACCCCGAGGTGCCGCCCGAGCTCGACCGCGTGGTGCTCTACGGGCTCGCGAAGGATCGCTCCAAGCGCTTCCAGTCCGCCTCGGAGTTCCGCGAGGCGCTGCGGATCGCCGCCAGCGGCAAGATGCCCAAGCTCTCGGTGCAGCAGCAGGAGACGGTGCTGTTCTCGGGCGGCGAAGAGGTCTCCGAGTCGGATCTCGCGCTGCGTCAGCTCTCGGAGGGCGGGGGTGCCGCACGCACACAGAACCGCCCGCCCGTCATGTGGACCTGGGCGGCGATCCTCACCGTCGGAGCCGTGATCGTGGCCGTCGTCTTCTGGCTGGTCACACTCGCCCCGCAGCAGTTCGTGCCCGACAACTCGCGCGAGATCCCGAACCTCGTCGACATGGAGCGCACCGAGGCCTTCGAGCTGCTGCAGAAGCAGGGGCTGTTCCCGGTGACGGTCGAGCAGACCAGCGAGGAGATCGCCGCGGGGCACGTGGTCTCGAGCGACCCGGAGGAGGGCACCGTGCTCACCGTCGGCGAGAACGTCACCCTCTACATCTCGACGGGGCCGGAGGTCGCGAAGGTACCCGAACCCGACAACATGTCGCTCGACGCCTACAAGCAGGCGCTCGCCGATCTGGGTCTCACCGTCGGGGTCGAGACCAGCGTCGACGACCCCATCGCACCCGAGGGCCGTGTGCTCGAGGTCTCGCCCGGCCCCGGCACCGAACTCGCCTCCGGCGAGAGCGTGGCCGTGCAGGTGGCGAGCGGCAAGGTGAAGGTGCCCGAGGTCGTGGGACACCCGCTCGAGGCCGCTCGATCCCTCCTCGACGGCCGCGGACTCGAGATCACCTACACGCCCGATCAGTGCCCCGCGGAGGGCAACTACCCGGTGACCTGGCAGTCGATCGTCGGCGAGCAGAAGCAGGGCGCCGCGCTCGAGGTCAAGTACTGCGCCGCCTGACGACGCGACCGTCCCGGGCTCCCGAGGCCGTCGCTCCCGTCCCCTGAGCGTGTCGAAGGGGGCGGGCGTTCAGACCGGCCCCGCGGCTCCGCAGCCGCGCCCGCTCAGCTCTTGATGAGGGGCGACAGCGACTGCGCGATCTGCGCCGCGTTGGCGAGGCCCACCACACCCAGCCAGTTGCCCAGCTGACGGTAGCCGCCCTCCGTGAGCACCGACTCGGGATGGTACTGCACTCCGTAGATGGGCAGCTCGCGGTGGCGCAGCGCCATGACGATTCCGCTCGCCGTCTCGGCGGTGATGACCAGTGTCTCGGGCACCGTGTCGCGCACGACGGCCAGCGAGTGGTAGCGGGTCGCGTTGAACTCGGAGGCGACACCCTCGAAGAAGGGATCGTCGGTGTGATGCACTCGCGAGACCTTGCCGTGCATCAGCTCCTCGGCGTGGGTCACCGTGGCGCCGAGCGCCTCGGCGATCGCCTGGTGTCCGAGGCACACGCCCAGCAGCGGCACCCCGGTGCGCAGCGCGATACCGACCATGGACACGGAGACCCCCGCGTCCGTCGGCGTGCCGGGTCCCGGCGAGATGAGCACGCCGTCGTATTCGGCGACGAGGCGCTCGAGCTCTCCCGTGCTCACCTCGTCGTTGCGGATCACCCGCGTCGAGGCGCCCAGCTGCTGCAGGTAGCCGTTCAGCGTGTACACGAAGCTGTCGTAGTTGTCGATGATCAGAATGTTCGTCATGGTCCGACCGTCGCCTCCTCTGCTTGGAAGTACAGGGCCGCCCACGGATACACGTAGGCGATGAGCACGTAGACCAGCGCGGCCGCGACGAGCAGCAGCACGATCACCCGGAGCCAGGCCGGGCCGGGGAAGAATCGCCAGAGCAGCGAGAACATCAGCTTTCCTGATCCCCTCTGGGCGCCTGCGTGCCCTCCATGGTCGGGTTGAGTTCGATCAGCTCGGCGGGCGGCCCGTCGCTGCGGGGCTGGAAGCCCTCGAAGACGGAGTAAGCGATGGCGCGCTCGTCGCTGCCCGCCCACTTCGGGTGGCAGGTGGTCAGCGTGAGGATCCGGTCCTCGCCGGGCACCCCCTCGAGCCGGGGGAACGGGTTGAGCACGTCGACGGCGTCGGGCAGCACGTACTCGATCGAGCGGAAGCGGTAGGTGTACCAGCCGTCGGCGGTCTCGACGAAGAGCGGATCGCCGACACGCAGGTTCATCACCTCGCGGAAGGAGTTGATGAGCGGCCCGGATCGGTGCCCGGCCAGCGCGAAGTTGCCCGGCTCACCCGGCAGCTGCGTGCTCTCGTAGCGCCCGATGCCCTTCTCGTCGAGGTTGAGCACCGTCCACCAGTCGGTGGTCTCGGCGACGACATTCGCGTAGGTCGTGCCGAAGGCCGGCACGTGCAGCACCGCGAAGGCCTCGGCCGGGGCGGGCTTCGCCGTGACGGGGATCACGCCCGGCTCGACCGTCCTCGACTCCTCGGCCCAGCGCGCCGACTGCTGCGCCGAGAGCTCGGTCTGCTTCGCGGTCACCGTGACGCCGGTGTGCCAGGGCTGCCACACGATGTAGCCGAGGACCCCCAGTCCACCGAGCAGCAGCAGCTCTCCGATCACCGTGAGCGGGCTCAGGCGGGCCCGCTGGCGTCGTCCGCGCGCGCTACGAGACTCCATCACTCTCACATTCTACGACTCGGGCGCTGAGACTCGGCCGGAATCCCGGTAGACTCGTAGTCATGGCAGCAGCTGGGAAGAATGTAAGCAAGCGCAAGTCGACGGAGCTGACGCAGGATCAGGCCGCGATCTCTTCCGCTCGTAAGGACGCACCCAATCCGGTGTGGTTCAAGCCGGTCATGTTCGGCTTCATGCTGCTCGGCCTCGTGTGGATCGTGCTCTACTACATCACGAGCGCCACCGCGCTGCCCCTCCCCATCCCGGCGCTCGGCCAGGCCAACATCTTCGTCGGGTTCGGCCTCGTGCTCGTCGGCTTCCTCATGACCCCGTGGTGGAAGTAGCCGCCTGACGGTCGCCCGCTCCCGAGCCGCGCGAACCGCCCCGAGCGGGGTCCCGACGCGCCGCGAATCACACGCGTGTAATTCCTCCCCAGCTGGGGAGAAGCCTGTGGATAACCGACGAAAGCCCCGGCACCGCCGGGGCTTTCGTCATCCTGCGTGCGCAGGATCCTCCAGGATGAACGCCTGACGTTCTTGGAATCTCGGGGTGGCCATGCAGCGCCACCGCGACTCTCCGCTGATTGAGCGAGCGGAGCGAGTCGAAATCGAGGATCCCGGGTTTCGACGCGCTCCGCGGCGCCGGGCGGCGCGGAATGCGTTAGAAGATCGCCGGCATCGCGACGAAGTAGGCGAACCCGAGGGCGACCAGCACCGCTCCGAGGCCCACGAGCCCGGCGAGCCGCTGCGTCCTGCGACGCGGTCCGCGCGTCGCGAGCAGCAGCCACATCGTGAGCGCGCCGACCACCATGCCGCCGAGGTGGGCCTGCCACGAGATGTTCGCGCCCGGGATGAGCCCGATCCCGAAGTTGATCGCGATGAGCACCGCCAGCGACGTGATGTTGACCCTGGCCGCCTTGAAGGCCACGAGCGTCGCCGCGAGCACGCCGAAGATCGCTCCCGAGGCGCCCACCGTCGGCACGAGCACGCTCTCGGGCGCCGCGTAGCCCCAGAACATGACGCCCAGCGAGCCTCCGACGCCGGCGAAGAGGTACAGCGTCAGGAAGGTCCAGCGGCCGATCATCTGCTCGAGGTTGCGGCCGAACAGCCACAGCGCATACATGTTGAACAGGATGTGGAACAGGAACCCCGTCGAGTGCGTGAACATCGACGTGATCATGCGCCACGGCTCGAAGTCGAGACCCGGCGGCAGCACCGAGGCGGGCAGCGAGTACAGGGGCGCGTACCAGATCGTGCGCGTGACCTCGTCCGCGCCGAAGTAGTGGCTGAGCGTCTGCGCGGCGAACACGATCGCGCAAAGGATCATGATGCCGTAGGTGACGGGCGTATCGAGTGCGGCGATGCGCCGGCCCGTCACCCGGGCCGAGCGTCCGGCGCGCTGCGCCGCGCCCGGCTGCGTCTGCTTGACGCACTCCGAGCACAGCACGCCGACGGCCGACACCACCTGGCAGTCCGGGCAGATGGTGCGGCCGCAGCGCTGGCACAGCGTGAAGCTGTGCACCTGCGGGTGGCGATAGCAGACGTCGTCGGGCCCGTACTCGACGCGCTCGCCGAACGCCGGCCCCGTTCCGTTCGCCACCGGTTGCCTACGCCTCGACGACGTCTACGCCGGAGATCACCACGTCCTCGACGGGGCGATCCGCCGCCGCGGTCTGCACGGCCGAGATCGCGTCGACGACGGCCTTCGAGGCGTCATCGGCCACCACGCCGAAGATGGTGTGCTTGCCGTTGAGCCAGTCGGGAGCGGTGGTGGTGATGAAGAACTGCGAGCCGTTGGTGCCCGCGAGGCGACCGGTCATGTCGGGACGCTTGCCCGCGTTGGCCATCGCCAGCTGGTAGGGCTCGTTGAAGACGAGCTCGGGGTGGATCTCGTCGTCGAAGGTGTACCCCGGGCCGCCGGTGCCGGTGCCGGTGGGGTCGCCGCCCTGGATCATGAAGTTCGGAATGATGCGGTGGAAGATGACCCCGTCGTAGAAGCCCTTCTCAGCGAGATCGACGAAGTTCTTGACCGTCTTGGGCGCGTGGTTGCCGAAGAGGTTCAGCACGATGTCGCCGTGGTTGGTGTGGATGGTGGCTACCGAGGTGTGAATGCTCATAGGCACTAGTGTAGGCCGGGCCTGCAGCACGATCGCTGCACGCGAAACGGCGGACGCGGATACTACCAGGCTGTGAATCGCTCGCAACGGGGTCCGTCCGGTCGGCGCGAGACGGACGGTTCGGTGTAGCGTGGAGTGTACGAGCGATGTCGCTCAGAGCATTGCCTCGCCGAGCTAGGAGGACAGGTATGAAACTCTCACGCAAGCGCCGCCGTGAACTCCGCCGTCTGCGGAACGATGCGCAGGAGCTGCTCGATCAGCAGCGCTTCGTACTCGGTCACGCCGGGGACGTACTGAACCAGGCCGGCCGCCAGGCCAGGCACCTGAGTGATGAGCACCTGGCGCCTCGCGTCGACGAGACCCTCGAGGCCGTGCGGCCCACGATCGATCGCGGGGTGGACTCGGCCCGCCGTGCGGCGGACAACGTGCGCCGCTTCACCGCGCCGTTCGTCGCGAGTGCACTCGCACGCACCATCCGCACGCTCGACGAGCTCGACAACAAGGACGCTGCCAAGCAGGTGCGCGGCTTCGGCGAGCGCACCGGCTACCTCAAGCCCGAGAAGAAGAAGCGCGCCGGCGGCATCATCGCGCTGGGGCTCGGCATCGCCGCGGCAGCCGGGGTGGGCTACGCCCTCTGGCAGGCGTTCCGCACCGACGACGATCTCTGGGTCGCCCCCGAGAACTGATCGGAGCCCCGCCGATTGCCGGAGGGTGCCGCAGCCGGAAGGCGCGGCACCCTCCGGCAGTTCTGCGCCGCCGGTGGAGCGACGAGCCTGCGAGGAGTCGAAACCGCGCCTCATGCACCGGGTTTCGACTCCGCCGCTTCGCTCAACCGGCGGCAGCGCGACTACTTCCGGGGTTTGGTCTGCTTGCCCGTGGGCTTGCCGCCCTGCTTCCCGGGAGGACGGCGGCCGTTGATTCCCGCCATGCGCAGGCCGGTCTGCACGAGCGAGAGCGTGCGCAGCGACCGGATCTCGCGAATGGGCACCCAGCGCGCCTCATCGGATGACCCGCCGACCTCGTGGCGCAGCGGCCCCTCCTTGACGGTGGCGCGGTAGACGATCCGGATCGTGTGCAGCTCGGGATCCTTGCCCTCGGGCACCTCCTCGCGCACCATCACCCGCGAGTCGACCCCGAGCAGCTTGCCCACGCGCGCTTCGAGCCCGGTCTCCTCGAGCACCTCGCGCACCACCGCGTCGCGGGGATCCTCGCCGCCCTCGATCCCGCCTCCGGGAAGCGTCCATCCGTGCAGGTGGCCGCGGCGCCAGTGCGTCAGCAGGACCTTGCCCCGCCGCTCCACCACCGCATAGGCAGCCACCCTCAGATCCATGTTACGAGCCTAGCCTGTCGGGCCGGAGGTCCGATCCATGTCTCGTTCCGCTGCAACGGGGCCGACGCCTCCCCCGGCCTGCCAGCCCAGCAGCCACCGCTCGAGTCTGGCGTACGCCTCGCGTCGCGCCCCCTCGCGCGAGAGGAAGACGTCGTGCAGCGCGCCGTCGATCCGCTCCACCGTCACGGTGGAACCGAGCTTCAGCGCGGCCTTCGCCACCTCGTCGACGTCGAGCACGGTGTCGGCGCTCGTCAGATCCTCGCTCCACTTCATCGGGATCGCGAAGCGGGCCGAGAGCAGCACCTCGATCGGCGCTCCGATATCGAGCCCCCGATTCACCCGCGCGTGACCGTCGAGGATCGCCCGCAACCAGCCGTTGAGCACCGCGTGCGTGCGCTCGGGCCGCCACGCGGCGTCGACCAGGGCGAGCTCGTCCTGCGGGCCGACCTCGCGCTGAGCGCGGGTGTAGAAGCCGTAGTCGAGCTGCGGCGCCACCTCTCGCGGGTTGAAGCGCGCGCTCAGGTTGATGAGCGGCATGAGCACCTGTCTGCCGGCACTGGCCAGCTGGAACTCGAGCCACGGGCTGTTGAGCACGAGCGCGTCCGCGCGCCCCGGGTGCGTGTCCGCCCACAGGCTCAGCACGAGCCCGCCGGTCGAGTGGCCGAGCAGCACGAGGCGCCGCGCCCCCGCCGGCCGCTCCTCCTCCATCACCTCGAGCGCGCGGTCGATCTCCTCGTGGTAGTCGTCGAGATCCTCGATGTAGCCCGCCGTCTGCCCCTCGCGCAGGCTGCGCCCGTACTTGCGCAGATCGAGGGCGAAGAACCTGGCTCCCCGCTGTGTCCAGAATGCCGCGAGTTCGCGCTGGAAGAAGTAGTCGGACCATCCGTGCACGTAGAGCACATCGACGTTCTCGAGCGTCCGCTCCCACCCGAGCAGACGGTCGAGGAGAGGCCGCCTGGCGGGGAGGGAGCGCACGAGGGTCGCGACGAGCGGGCCCTCCTCGTCGGCGCCGAGATCGATGTCGGTGCACTCGAAGCCGGACCCGAGAACGTCCCCCCGCCACTCCGTCATACCGCCAGTCTAGGACCACCCCCACGGTCCCATCCCGCAGTCGCCCCCACGCCCGTCACCCGATCCGTAGTTCGCAGATCGCCCCGATTCGCGCCCTGAATGGGCGCTCCGAGACTCTGTACGCGCGCCAGTAGTTGCTGCCTCGCGGCCGGCGGTTTCAGGGTGTTAGCGCAACGCCTCTTACCCTGGAGGTGCTGTCATGACGTTGTTGCCTTGGTCTGCCCTCGAACCGCTCTTGCAGCTTCTAGCGCAGGGCTGTTCCACGCTTGAGGTCAGTCGTAGGACTGGTGTGCCCAGGACCACGGTCGCGGGGTGGGGTAAGCGTGTGGGTATGGAATTCGTTCAGGGCTATCACGGTGGAGCGTACCCGGTTGATTTGAGGGGTGTCGTGCCGGAGAACGGGTCGCGCAAGTACCGGAGGTTGACGCTCTCAGACCGGGCCTTCATTCAGGCCGCGAGATCGCTCGCGTCGCCCCTCTCGGTTCGGGGGATCGCGTCTGAGTTGGGGGTGGCTCCCTCGACCGTGTCGCGAGAGATCACCGCGCATGGTGTGCGTCACGGGTCCGACCGCCAGTATGTCGCCGAGGTTGCCCATTACCGGGCCCTTGCCGCGCGCCCGCGCCCGCGTCCGGGGAAGCTCTCCGATCCTGTGTTACGGGCGCGAGTGGTGGCAGGGTTGAATCAGAAGCACTCCCCGCAGCAAGTCGCTCACAGGCTCCGCGTGGACTATCCCGATCATCCGGAGCTGCAGGTGTCACACGAAACGATCTATCAAGCGCTCTACGTGCAGGGCAAAGGTGCGCTCCGGCACGAGCTCACGGTTGAGAAAGCACTCCGGTCCGGGCGCACGGTTGAGAAAGCACTCCGGTCCGGGCGCACGGGCAGGGTTCCGCAGTCGAAACTTCCCCGCCGTTCGAACAGGCCCTGGCTCGCAGGAGCACGGTTATCGGATCGTCCCGCTGAGGTGGAAGACCGGGCGGTCCCCGGGCATTGGGAAGGTGATCTCGTCGTCGGTCCTCAGAACTCTGGCCTGGTGACGTTAGTGGAGCGGCAGACCAGGTTCGCGCTGATCGGGAGGCTTCCCGGAACACGGGAATCGATGACGGTGATCGAGTTGATGCAGCGCATGATCCGTTCCTTGCCCTCCGAGTTCGTGAAGACGGTCACCTGGGATCAGGGGCCAGAGATGGCGCAGCATCGCAGATTCACCATCGCGACGGGATGCGAGATGTATTTCTGTGATCCGCACTCACCCTGGCAACGGGGATCGAACGAGAACCTCAACGGCCTGATCCGGGACTTCTACCCCAAGGGCATCAACTTCAACCAGGTCACTGGTGAAGAGATCGCTCTGATGCAGGACCTCCTCAACGACCGCCCCCGCAACACACTCGGATGGGCGACACCACGTGAGAAGCTAGAAGCACTACTCACCGGTGTTGCACTAACCCCCTGAAACCACCGCCGGTTTGGTGACATCTACTGACGCGCGAAGATTTGGGGCGAGGGGTGGGGGTGAGGCGAGGGGCCTCAGCGCAGCACGACCTCGGCCGCCGTCGCCTGCACGCGCACCGTGTGCGGGGACTCCTTGTTCTCGGCGAGCCGGTTGTCCACCTCTCCGAGCGTGCCGCGCAGATCGACGCGGTACTCCTCATCGGGCAGCTGCAGCGTGAGCGCCCCCATCTTCGCCGTCGCATCGACGGTCCGCGGAGCGTCGCCCGTGAGCGTCACCGTCGCGTCGCCGGTCTGCACCTCGATGTCGGCCTCGCCCACATCGGCGAGCTCGATCCTCGCATCCCCCACGCGCACGTCGAGGTCGAGCGAGCGAGCCGCTCCCGTGAAGCGCAGGCTGCCGGCGTTCACGTCGAGGTCGAGGTCGCCGAAGCTGCCCTCACCGCGCAGTTCTCCCCCGGAGAGCGAGATGTCGGCGTTCAGGCGACCGCCCTCGACGATACTGCGCGGCAGGGTCAGCGTGACGCTCGCCGAACCGTTGAGGCCGCAGCCGAACAGGCAGCCGCCCGTACGCGCACCCGAGGCGAGGTCGGGGTGCTCGATCACGAGCTCCCCCTCCTCCCGGTACATCGACCATTCCCCGGCGAAATCGGTGCCGCTGACGGTGAGCACCGCCTCCTCGACATCGCCCGGGACCAGGGTGAACGAGGTCGCTGCGGCGTCGATCTCGATGCCCTCGAGATCCTCCAGATCCCACTCCACGAGTTCGTAGTCGGAGCCGATGGGCATGAAGTCGACGTCCCCGTACTCCACCTGGGCCTCCATGACGCTCGGGGCGAGCGCCCGCGCCGCAGTCGACACTCCCACCGCGAGCAGTGCGAGGCCTCCCGCCACCGCCGTGGCGACGACGATGGCGGTGGTCGCGGCGCTTCTCGTGCCCGATGCTGGCGTGGTCATGATGCTGTTCCCGTCTGTGTGGTGTGATCGGCGGCACCGGATCCCGGCGCCGGTATGCCGCCCGTGCTCTCGAGGTGCGCGATGGCGGCCAGCACGCGCCGGTTGCCGCTCCCATCGGGCTCGAGGCCGAGCTTCTGGAAGATCGCGGTGATGTGCTTCTCGACGCTCGCCTCCGAGAGGTAGAGCATCGCGGCGATGGCCTGATTGGAACGGCCCTCGGCGAGTGCGGCCAGCACGGTGCGCTCGCGGTCGGTGAGGGATCGCATGCGGTCGTCGCGGCCCCGCCTCGTGAGCAGCTGCGCCACGACCTCGGGGTCGAGCACGGTGGCCCCGGAGGCGATCCGCTCGATCGACTCGATGAACTCGCCCACGTCGGCCACCCGGTCCTTCAGCAGATAGCCGAAGGCCCCGCCCTGGGCGGCGATGAGCTCGCTCGCGTAACGCTCCTCGACGTACTGCGAGAGCACGAGCAGGGGCAGCCCGGGGCGGATGCGGCGCAGTTCGAGCGCCGCACGGATCCCCTCGTCGGTGTAGCCGGGCGGCAGGCGCACGTCGAGGATGCAGAGCTCCGGGTCCGTGGCGGCCACCCGCTCCAGCAGCTCGTCGGCGTCGGGGAGCGCCGCGACCACCTCGTGGCCGCCGTGCTCGAGCAGGCGGACGAGCCCCTCGCGCAGCAGCACGGAGTCCTCGCAGATCAGGATGCGCACGGCACACTCACCTCCAGCGCTGTGGGCCCGCCCTGCGGGCTGTCGAGTCGGGTGGAGCCGCCGGCGGCGAGCACGCGGTTCATCACGCCGTCGAGGCCTCCGCCGGGCGTGACCCGGGCGCCTCCGATGCCGTTGTCCTCCACGCGGGCCCAGAGCATGCCGTCCTCGCGCACGCGCACCACCACACGGCACTCGCTCGCTCGCGAGTGCTTGGCCGCGTTGGTGAGCGACTCCGCGATGGCGAAGTAGACCGCGGCCTCGGCGTCGCGGCCGCAGCGCTGCTGCAGACGCACGTCCAGCTGCACGGGGATGTGGGATCTGGCCGCGAGCGCCGAGAGTGCGGCGTCGAGGCCGCGATCGTCGAGTACGGAGGCGTAGATGCCGCGTGCGAGCTGGCGCAGCTCAGTGATGGCGGCCTTGGTCGAGGTGTGGGCCTCGGCGATGAGCGCCTTCGCGGAGTCGGGATCGGTGTCGATCTGCTGCTGCGCGAGCCCGAGCGTCATCGCCACCGACACGAGGCGCGGCTGCACGCCGTCGTGCAGATCCCGCTCGATGCGCGTGCGCTCCACGTCGGCGGCTCGCACCGCTCCCTCGCGCTGCCGTGCGGAGACCTGCGCGCGCTCGGTGAGCTCGGCCTCGTTCGCTCCGGCGCCGATGATGGCCACCGTCACCACGCGGTGCAGCAGCGCGAGACCCACGATCCCGGCCAGGCTCAGCAGGGCCCCGAGAATGCCGGGCTGCCACCACACCGAGAACGAGGTGAAGATCGAGATGATCGAGCCGACGAACCACTGTGCGAGCCCGAGGACTCCCGCGCCCAGCAGGCTCGCGATTCCGAAGCTGGCGAGCGCGCGCCACATGCGGCCGTCGATCGACTGCCTGCCGAGCGACCGCAACCAGGCCTTGAAACCGGGCTCGGTCTGGGGGCTCCAGCGGGGCGGGGTCGCGCCGAGGCGGTACAGGCCGTCGACGCGCCGGGTCTCGAACCAGGCGATGCCGTAGAGGGCGTAGACGAGCGCGACCAGCACCACCAAGCCGATGCCCAGGATGAACAGGAGGCCGATCCCGGCGCCGAGCACCGCGAACAGCAGGCCGATGATGGTGAAGCCGATCACGCCGAGCGCCGCGAGGTGCAGGATCGTGAGCGGGATGCGGAACGGCGGCTTCGCGCCGGCAGCGGCGGGGGCCGGGCCTGACGGATCGCCCGCGGGCTGCTGCGGCGCGGGCTGCTGGCCGGCGGCGAAGGGCGGCAGCGGCGCGGCGGCGGGCGGCTGCCCCGCGGCGGGCGGCGGCAGCGGCACGGTCGACGACTGCGGCGCGAGCGGCACGGTGGGCGCCGTCGCGGCGGCGTCGACCGGGGCGGCGTCCGGGGCCGACCCGGTGGCTGCTCCCGGCGCGGCGCCGTTCTCTACTGAACTGATCATGCCTCTACGCTAAGCGGTGGCCGACTCCCCGGGTCAGCCGGGGGCCCGGAGAGAAACCTTCGGGGTTTCCCGAACGCACCGCGATCTATTGGAGGGTGCCGCCGGCGCGGGATCCCTCGCCGTTCGCCGGAGCAGCGTCGCGGCGAGCGCGCCACTCGTCGGCGAGCAGGGCGTACAGCACCCCGTCCAGCCAGCCGAGTTCGCGGTGCAGCGACTCCTTCACGGAATAGGACTCGCGACGCATGCCCACACGCTCCATCAGCTTCCAGGACGGCTCGTTCGCCGCGAAGGCGCCGGCCTCCACGCGGCGCAGGCCCAGATCCTCGAAACAGACGGCGAGCAGGGCCTCGACGGCCTCGGTGGCCAAGCCGCGACCGCCCGCTTCGGGAGCGAAGGTCCAGCCCAGCTCGGCCTGCACCCCGACCGTGTGCGCCTTGACCTCGCGCTGGCCCCACCCGTCGCCGATCCGCAGCATGAGGTCGCCGATCACACGCCCCTCGTGCTCCACGACGAGATAGTCGCGGTATTTCTCCGGATAGGTGATGCGCCAGTCGGCCCGGTCGACGGGGTGCCACCCCAGCCACCGGCCCACCTCGGGCAGGCCCCGATGCACCCACAGCGCCTCTGCATCGTCGAGCTCGGCGGGACGCAGGATCAGGCGCTGCGTCCGCAGCGGCCACTTCAGGCCGCGGAAGACGGATGACGCATCGGCAGCATGCTGAGACATGCGGCCCAGCCTATCGGCGGTGCCGAGCGGCTCCAGGGCCGCCCAGCACGATCCGGCGCCCTGCCGCAAGCTGCCGGCCATGGCGGCGGCCGAGCCGTGCCGTCCTCGCGTACCGGGTTCGAGCTTCTCCTCCACCCCGGATCCGGCCGCTTCTTCATCGACTCGAGCGGACCCGGCTACGACGCCGAGGCCACTGCGCTGGTGCTCGATCGCTGGAGTTCGAGTGCACAGACGAGTTCCTGCGATCGATCGCCGAGGGACGGGAGTAGGCCGGAGCTGCCGCTCGGGTTCTCGGCCTCGTTGCTGAAGAGCACGCACGGAGGAAGCACGCACTGGGGAAAGCACACCCTTGGAGGGCATGCCCCGGAGGGCACCGCGGCAACGGGACCGCGGTGCCCTCCGGCAGCGAAGGGTCAACTCCGCTCAGAAGCGACGGCCGCTGGTGAAGCCCGCTTCGAAACCCCGCTCGTACGCCTGCTGCGCGAATCGGGCGGGTCCTCGGCGGTCGCAATCGCCGGGGTAACCGGGGAGGCCGGGGTGGCCGAAGTGGTCCCAGCGCTCGCGGCGGTCGCGGTTTCGGTCTCGGCCGAAGCCGGGTGCCTCGCCCCAGGATCCGCCTCGCTCGCTCCCCCACCGGGGGTGGTGCTTGCGGCCCGTGCCGCGTCGCGGCGGTACGGGGGCGTCGGGATCCCACCCGAGCGCCACGGCGATCTGCTCGAGTGAGCGCACGGTAGCCGTGTAGTCATCGGGCCCCACGGCCTCTGCGACCATCGCCCGGATGCCGTCCACCTCGACGGCGAGGCGCTTCTTGGCCTCGCGGCCGGAGTCGGTGAGACGCCAGTCTCCCTCGAACTCCTCGATCCACCCTCGCTCGGCGAGCCGCCGGAGCCGCTTCGCGCGACGGTGCCCACGGCTGTGATCGGAGTCGTGGGAGAAGTCTCGACGGAAGTCGCGATCGTGGCCGCCGTCAGGATCGGGGCTCGGCCCCCGGCCCTCCCCGAGACGTCGGCCCGGCACTGTGCCATCGATGAGGTTCATGAGCCGCCAGTCGCGGCGGGTCAGCCCCTCGCTCTCGAAAGCGCGTGCGAAGCGATCCGACAGCAGTCGGTCGACCGTGCGCAACCAGTATCCGAGCGGCCGCGCTTCGGCGCGGTCGGCGGGATCCTCTGCTCGCTCGTCGTCCTGGGGCGTGTTCTGCGTATTCTGCGTGTTCATCTGCGTTCCTTACTTGTCACGTTACATGTATATGTATAGTGACATGGACTGCCGATGCATGTCAAGTGGCATGTAAAATGTTCCACGTGGAACCACAGACGAACGACCCCGCGGACGCCATCGCGAATGCCCTCTCCCGCATCCGCGGGCCGCGCCGCGGGCACGGCGGTATGGGCCGCGGGCCGCACGGCGGCGGACCGTGGCGAGGCGCCGGCCCCCATGGCCCAGGGCCGCACGGCCTCCCCCCGGGCGGCCCGCAGCATCCGGACTGGGCCGCCGCCATGGCCGGACCCGGCACCGGAGCACCCGCCATCGTTCGCATGCTCGAAGCCCTCGCGGCCGCCGATGCCCCCCTCAGCGTGAGCGCGATCGGCGAGGCGATCGGCGTCGATCAGCCCAGAGCCTCTCGGCTCGTGAAGCAGGGCGCCGCCCGCGAGCTCGTGCGCCGCGAGGCGGATCCCGAGGACGCCCGTCGCACCCGCATCGCGCTCACCGAAACCGGGCGGCGCTTCGCCAGCGGACTGCGCGGGCGACGGCGCGAGTCGCTCACCCGCGCGCTGGAGGGGTTCACCGAGGCCGAGCAGCACGAACTCGCTCGCCTGCTCGTGAAACTCGCCGACAACTGGCCGGCCCGCGACTCGATCTGAGCACGGGATCGCGCAGATAGGCGCTCCCGCCGCGCTTCCGCGGGCCGATGCGCGACGGCGGATCCCGATCGCGACAGGCTCAGACGGTGGATCCGGATCCACCCGCTCTCCGCCGCCTACCCCCGCCCCCTTACCCCCGCGCCACCCGCCACCCGCTCCCGACACCAGGGCTACCCGGCGAGCGCCCGATCGATCTCGCCGACGAGATTCCAGTGCCCGCGGGCGACCGCGAGATCGCGCGGCGCGACGCCGTTGCCGTCGGGAAGGGTCGGGTCGGCGCCCGCCTCCAGCAGAGCCCGGACCACGCTGACGTGATCCTCGCTGCCCGTGCCCAGCACGATCGCCTCGTGCAGAGCCGTCCACCCGAGATTGTTCACGTGGTCCAGGGGCACGCCCGCCGCGATGAGGATCTCGACGGTGCTCACGTGCCCGTGCTCCGAGGCCGGGATCAGCGCCGTACCGCCGTAGCGGTTCGTCGATGCCACATCTGCACCGCGCTCAAGGGTCGCCCGGAGGATCTCGTCGAGACCCTCCGCACCCGCGTACAGGAAGGCCGAATCCTCGAGATCGTCCTGCGCGTTCGGATCCGCGCCGCGCTCGAGCAGCAGCACCGCGATCTCGACCCGCTCCTCCTTCGTCGCGGCCACGAGCGGAGTGCGCCCCAGCTCGCCTCGCCGTTCGAGATCGGCGCCGGCGTCGAGGGCCGCCGCAGCCGCCCCGCGATCGCCCGCCGCCACCGCCTCGAACAGGGCGGCGGTCGCCGCGTCGCGCTCGGCATCGGTGGGTGCGGTCTGCTCGTTCTGCGGCATCGGGGGATCCTCCTTCTGAGCGGGTGCCTCCATTGTGCCCTCCACCACCGGTGCACCGGGGCCCTCGGCCGCGCAGGCCGAGAGCGTCAGCGCCGCCGCGATGAGGAGGCTGCCCGCAATCGCCGGGCGACGAACTCCGCTCCGTCGAGCGGGTTTCGGGCGCATACGGCCGCTGAGCTCCATGCTCAGCCGGCGATCTCGTGTTCGATCGCGGCGAGACCGGCCGCCGCGCACGTCTGATCGTCCATGCCCGACGGGGCCCCGCCCACGCCGATCCCCGCGATCGAGGCCTCCCCGAGCTTCACCGAGACACCTCCGGGCATGAAGAGCGTGCCGGGCAGCCGGTGCAGACCGTTCTCGTCCGCTCGCTCCACCAGGTCGCTCGTGTTCGCGCCGAAAGCGGCGGCGGTGTATGCCTTCTGGCGGGCCGCCTCGATCGTGTGGGCCGCGGCGTTGTCGCCCCGCACGAAGGCCTGCAGATCCCCGTTGCGATCCACGACCGCCACCGACACGAAACCGAGTCCGTCCGCCGCGCACTGCGCCAGCGCCGCCTCTGCGGCGGTGGCCGCGGTCTCGGCTGCGAGACGGCTCGCCGCCACGGTGTTCTGCTCGTTCACCTCGACGGCCGCTTTCGCGGAAGGCGCCGCGGCGGAGGGCGCCGGACCCCCGGACTGCGCGGTGCAGCCCGCGAGGGCGGTCGCGCCGCCCAGTGCGACGGCGAGGACGATGGCGAGACGACGGGTGGTGTTCATGCGGTGCTCCTTGCGTATACGGTTCGGGGCGGTGCCGCGGATTCGACGGCCGTGCCCCTCGTACCATCCAGCGTTCCGCGCACCGCGCCGAGGCGCATCGACGATTCGGCTGCTCTCCATTCAATCGATCGGTTGAGGCGCCCCGCGATGCCGTGCACGATACTGGCTGTAATGCCAGCTCATCCCGTTCCGAATCACGTCGCTCCCGATCGTCCGCTCGCGTGGATGCGCCTCACGGTCGACATCGGGTTCGCAGTGCTGCTGATCGTCTGCGCGACGCAGTACTTCAGTTACCACCCTCTCGCGGACGACGGAGTGCCGGTGCTGCTACTCGCTCTGGGATCGGGTGCCGCCTACGCCGTCGCGGCGATCGGACCGCCGCACCCCGTCAGGCGGAGCGTCGGCGTGCTCGTGGCCACCGGGCTCTGGCTTCCCCTCGCCGTCATCGCCCCCTCCTTCGGGTGGTGCGCGTTCGCCCTCTTCTTCGCCGTGCACCGCGTGCTGCGCCGCGGACTCGCCACGATCGCCTCGGGCGCGATCGTGGTCGCCGTCAGCACGGGGCTCTTCCTCATGTCGAACGGCGAGGATCTCGGGCTCGTGCTCGGTCCGTTCTTCGGCGGCCTCGTGCTGTCGTTCGCCTACGATGCACTCGATCGAGCGCTCGAGAACCGGCGTCGCCTCATCGAGGAACTCGTCGACGCACGCGAGCAGCTCGCCCGTTCCGAGCGCGAGGCAGGCGCCCTCGCCGAGCGCAACCGGGTCGCCGGCGAGCTGCACGACACCGTGGTGCAGCGCACCGCGAGCGCGCTGCTGCTGCTCGAATCGGACGAGGAGGCGACGGGTCGCACTCCCGCAGCCGTCGCCGAGGCCCGGGAGGTGCTGCGGGAGGCGCTCGCCGAGACCCGCCGGCTGCTCCATGGGCTCTCCCGGCCCCGGAGCGACCACCGTTCGCTCGCAGACGCGCTCGGCGAGCTGACCGAACGGCACGGGGCGACGCTCTCGGTCATCGGCGACGAGCACGACCCGGGTGACGAGGTCGACCACGCCCTGCTGCGAGTCGCGCAGGAGGCGCTGGTCAACGCGGGCAAGCACGCGCGGGCGTCGTCGGTCCGCGTGACACTCACCTTCTTCGAGGACGCGGTCGGCATCGACGTCGCGGACGACGGCGTCGGGTTCGCACCGGCGGATCTCTCCGCCGACGCGGGCGGATACGGCCTGCGCGCCATGGCCTGGCGGGTCGAGAATCTCGGTGGCTCGTTCAGCCTCGAATCCGCTCCCGGACAGGGCACCGTCATCGCCGGGGTCGTCCCCGCTGCGCCGTCGACGCCACCGGGATCCTCGCCGCTCTCGGCTCCCTCAGCCTCCTCACCGCCATCGCCCGGGGGCGCCGAATGATCCGGATCCTGCTCGTCGACGATCATCCCGTGCTGCGCCACGGCATTCGGGCGCTGCTCGACACCCAACCCGATCTGGAGGTCGTCGCTGAAACGGGGGATCCGCGCGAGGCCGTCGAACTCGCCGTCGAACAGCGCGCCGAGGTGGTGCTCATCGATCTCGACCTCGGGCCCGACCAGGAGGACGGCGCGGCGACGACGAGACTGATCCTGCGCGCACGTCCCGAAGCGCGGATCATCGCGTTCACGGCGTTCGACTCCGACGCCGACATCGTGCGGATGGTCGAGGCGGGTGCCGTCGGCTACCTCGTGAAGGACAGCCGACCGGCCGCGCTCTTCAGCGCGATCCGGTCGGCGGCGGGCGGATCCGCCGCGATCGCCGGCCCCATCGCGGCGCGGCTTCTCGAGCGGCTGCAGCGCCCCGACGACGCCCTCACGGCTCGCGAGCTGGAGGTGCTCGAGCTCGCGGCCTCCGGCTTGTCGAACCGGGACCTCGCACGAACGCTGCTGGTGAGCGAGGCCACCGTCAAGACGCACCTGCACCACGCCTTCACCAAGCTCGGCGCCGACAATCGCCAGACGGCGATCGCCACGGCGATCAAACGCGGCCTCATCCGGCTCTGAGCGATCCCTCCCCTGCTTCGCGACTCGCGGTGGCCGCCCGCATCAGGGCGGCCAGGCTCGCGGCGAGCACCGATCCCGCGCGACCGGCTGCCCAGCCGGTCCGTCCGTCCCGTCGGTACTCGATCAGGGTCAGCGCCTCGCTGCCGCTTCCCGGCCCGATGCTCGTCTGGTGCAGTTCGAGCACCTCGATCCCGATGCCGAGTCCGGCCAGTGCAGCGGCGAGCGCCTCCACGGGCCCGACCCCCTCGTGCGTCGTGGAGCGTTCCTCTCCGCGTGCGCGCAGCACGATGCGCGTGCGCGTGGTCTCTCCCGCCTCGAAGGTCTCGCAGGCGACGAGCTCCGCGGCAGCCTCCGCCGGATCCGACAGGTAGTGGCGTGCGAAGATGTCCCAGATCTGCGCGGCCGAGACCTCATCGCCGGAGTCGTCGGTGTGGGCCTGGACCCGGCCGGCGAGGTCGATCTGCAGCCGACGGGGCAGCTCGATGCCGTACTCCGTCTCCAGCAGATAGGCGATGCCGCCCTTGCCCGATTGCGAGTTCACCCGGATGACGGCCTCGTAGTCGCGACCGATGTCCGCGGGGTCGATAGGCAGATAGGGCACGTCCCAGGTGATCTCCCGCTCCTCGCGTCCCTCCGAGGCCGCGCGACGCCGGTGGGCGGCGAAGCCCTTCTTGATGGCGTCCTGGTGGGTGCCGCTGAACGCGGTGTGCACGAGATCGCCGACGTAGGGGTGACGCGGGTGCACCTCGATCCGGTTGCAGTACTCGACCGTGCGACGCACCTCGTCGATGTCGGAGAAGTCGATCATCGGGTCGATCCCCTGCGCGTGCAGATTGAGCGCGAGCGTGGCGATGTCGACGTTGCCGGTGCGCTCCCCGTTGCCGAAGATGCAGCCCTCCACGCGCTGCGCTCCGGCCAGCACGGCCAGCTCGGCGCACGCGATCCCCGTCCCTCGATCGTTGTGAGGATGCACCGAGAGGATCACACCGTCCCGACGCGCCAGGTTGCGGTGCATGTACTCGATCTGATCGGCGTACACGTTCGGCGTGGCGATCTCGACCGTGGCGGGGAGGTTCACGATGACCGGCCGTTCGGGCGTCGCCTCCCAGAGCCCGGTCATCGCATCGCACACCTCGAGTGCGAAGTCGGGCTCCGTGAGGTTGAACACCTCCGGGCTGAACTCGAAGCGCACGCGGTCCAGGTCACCGGCGAACTCGAGCACGTCGCGTCCGCCCGCGAGGATCAGCTCCAGCAGCTCCTCGCGATCCCGTCCCAGCACGAGACTCCGCCAGAGCGGCGCGGTCGCGGTGTACATGTGGATCACGACGGGGTTGCGGATGCCCCGGATCGAGGCGACCGTCCGCTCGATGAGGTCGCGCCGTGCCGGGGTGAACACCACGATCGTGACGTCCTCGGGGGCGATATCCGTCTCGGCGATCAAGCGCACGAAGTCGTAGTCGGTGCGGGAGGCCGAGGGATACCCGACCTCGATCTCCTTGTACCCCATCGCGACCATGAGTTCGAAGAAGCGGCGCTTGCGCGCCGGGTCCATCGGCTCGGCGAGCGCCTGGTTGCCGTCGCGCAGGTCGACCGGCACCCACAGGGGCGCGGCGTCGAGTCTGCGGGTCGGCCAGGCGCGGTCGACCAGCGGCACCTCGACTCGGGAGTAGACATCCGAGTAGCGGTGCGAGGGCATCCGAGAGGGGCGCTGCCCGTTCCAGAACGGAGCCGCGTGGGGCGGCGAGGCAGCGCCGGCGTGGGCAGCCGCGGCAGCGGGCGAAGCGGTGTGGGCGGTGTGAGAAGCGGTGACGGTCAAGGCGATTCCTTCGAGTTCGATTCGTGCGACCGGCACAGGCTTCGACTCCACGTCGGGGAGCCGGTCTGGCTACGCCCCGCCGTGGCGGCGAAGAAGGAGGAACCCGAATGAGATCACGGCTAGACTGTAACACAACTCCTCAGACAAGCTGATGAGTTGAGGCAGACGGATGCGCGAGTGGACGGGCGGGATGATGAGTCGAGTGGTGCGGGCACCCCTGGCGGACCAGGCGGCGGATCTGCTTCTGGAGCGCATCAGGGCCGGCGAGTGGGCCCTCGGCGAGCGGCTTCCCGGCGAGACGACGCTCGCCCCCCAGCTCGGCGTCGGCCGCTCCACGCTCCGCGAGGCCGTTCGCCAGCTCGCCGGGCGCGGTGTGCTCGCCTCCCGCCAGGGGTCCGGGGTGTTCGTCACCGCGCTCGACGCCCCGGAGGACTGGGACGCCGTGCTGCGCAGGGCCGACATCGTGGCGGTGATCGAGGCGCGGATCGCCATCGAGACCGAGGCTGCGGGTCTCGCCGCGGATCGGCGCACCCCCGCCGATCTCCGGGCGATCCGTCGCGCACTCGAGCACCGGGATCGGCTGCGCACGGAATCCGAGGGTCTCGTCGACGCCGACACCGCCTTCCACCGCGCGATCGTCGCCGCTGCGCATAACCCGATCCTCGCCGAGCTGTTCGACGGGTTCACGCCTCGGCTGCGTCAGGCGATGATGGATCTGCTCCGCTTCCGCGCAGATCACGCCGACGACGCCGATCACGATCTGCACGCCGACCTGGCCCGGGCGATCGCCGACCGCGATGCGCATCGCGCGATGGCCCTGAGTCGCTCGCATCTGCTGCACCTCAAGCGGGCTTTCGCGTGAGGGTCAGCCGAGCGACCGCAGTTCGACGCTGAGCGCCCCTGGGGGCGCCTCGAAACGCTCCTGGACGTCGACGCGTCGTGTGCCGCAGTCGCCGCAGCGCACGTAGAGCACGTATCCGGTCGAAGTGGCGTGCCGCGACTCGACGTACCAGCCGTGCTCGTGGGTTCCGGCAACGACACTGCCGCGGTGACGGGAATCGCTGTCTCTCCTGATCATGCTTCCACTGTGCTGTAATGGTCTTATGCATCTCAACCCTTACGGAGAGTACGCCGTGCTCCTGGCAGCCTCCCTCGCCAACGACTGGCCCGCCGACCGCGGCGGCATCGTCGCCCGCACGCGCGAGTTCGGCATGACGGTGGGGTTCCCCGAGGAGCCCGAGGATCACGATCGCGTACGCCGTGTCATCGACGACTGGCTCGGTGCCGTGGACGCCGCGGAGCCCCGCGAGCGGGCCCGCATCCTGAACGCGCTCATGGCCGAGGCCGCCGCCTACCCCCGCCTGACCGACCACGACGACGAGGGATGGCACCTGCACTACCGCGACGACGACGCGCGCTCCCTGGCGCACGTGCTCTCAGCCGTCATCAGCGTCGGCACCTCGCTGCACCTCGCCACCCGCGGCATGCACCGCCTGGCGCGCTGCGCGGCGGGCGAGGATCCGGGGGATCCCTGTTCGGCCGTCGTGGTCGATGTCACCCGCAACGGCCGGCAACGCTACTGCTCGGTGCGATGCGCGAACAGGGCTGCGGTGCGGCGCCACCGGGCTCGGTCGGCGTGACGAAGGCGGGCTATCCGTAGCGGTTGATGATGCCCGCGAGGCGGATGTGGGTCTGGAAGCTCGCCTGCATCCTCCGATGGGCGTGGTAGTTCAGCACCACGTGGGTCTGCTGCTCCGGGTAGTAGAACATGTGCGTGGCCGTGTACCCCAGGCCGCCCACGGGTTCCGGGTAGCCGCGCAGCAGCGGGAAGAAACCCCCGAATCGCAGGGCGACCATTCCCGTCCCGTAGTGGATGCCGGGGCGGAACCTGCTGCGCGGCGCCCCGAAGAGACGGATCCACGCGGGATCGCAGAGCCGTCCGCCGTGCAGCTCGCGCTGGAACCGCACGAGATCGTTCGCCGTCGACGGGCCGCCCATGCCGCTCCCCCAGGTGAGGCTGGGCGCGAACGCTCGCCGGTCGTCGCGTCCGGGATCCCCGAGCCAGAACGGCGCGAGCCTCGGAACGAGATCGTCGATCTCCTCGGCGCCGGCGTCCACCCACGCAGCGGAATCGGCCATCCCGCAGGGATCGAGGATCCGGTCCCGCAGCTGCTCCCCGAAACCGCCGCCTCGCGCCTCCTCGATGATCCGGATCAGCAGCAGGTAGGCGGTGTCGCTGTAGAGGAACCGCTCCCCCGGTCTGGCGAACGGCGGGAGATGATCGGCCTGTCTCAGGAACTCCGGGACGGTCCACACCCGGGCGGGGTTCGCCCCCACCGCGTCGATCGAGCACTCCGTAGTGAACCCGCGCGGCGGAAGCATGACATCGGGCAGGCCGGAGGTGTGCGAGAGCAGGTGCTGCACCGTCACGTCACGCGCATTGTCGATACCGGCCGCCGCTGGGAGCGGAGCGACCTCGTCTGCGGGCAGGAGCTCGCCGAGCGGCGTGTCCGGGTGGCAGTGCCCGTCGTCGAACAGCTGCGCGATGAGGGTCGCGATGAATACCTTGTCGATGCTCGCGATCCAGAACGGCTGGTCGGGATCGCCGGCGACCAGCTCGAGCCTCGGGCCGGTCACGAGCGCGATGGGCGGGACGGGGAAGCCTCGGCCGACCGGCCGCTGTATCCGCTCGAGCGACTTCCGGATGGCGGCATCGACACTCACGGCAGCCTCACTCCGGCAGGGACGATGGGAGCTTCGATGTTCATGGCGACCTCGCGGCGATCCTCGATGGTTATATATCTCATAGATATGTCTAGTAGATAGTGCGAGCGACGTCAAGAACTAGACTCGACCGTATGGCCCACGTCATTCTCGGACTTCTCATGCTGTGGCCGCAGAGCCTCTACGAGCTGACGAAGAACTTCGAGGCGGGAGTCTCGCTGTTCTACAGCGCCAGCACCGGGAGCATCAAACGTGCGATCGACCGTCTGCTCGCGGATGAGCGGATCGCCGTCGAGTCCTCGGGCGGGCGCCGGGGCAAGAAGGTGTACGCGGTCACGGATGCGGGACGGGCCGAGTTCCGCCGCTGGATGCTCGACGACCTGTCCGGGAGCGATGCCGAGACCGCGATGCTCGCCCGCGCGTTCTTCCTCGGGCTGCTGGATGCTGCTGAGCGACCGATCGTCGCCGCCCACATCCGAGATCGCATTCGGGATGAGCTCGGCCGCTTGGAGCATCTCGAAGCTCAGGTTTCGCGCGCCGAGGTGCCCGGCGGGTTCGAGGACGTCGCCCGGTTCCAGCTGGCGACGCTGCAGTACGGTCTCGCCACGTGCCGGACCGCACTGGGGTGGGCGGAGGAATACCTGCCGCACCCGTAGGGGCCCGGCGCTCCGGGTGATCCGGTGAACCGGTGCTCCGGTGATCCGGGTGACCTGACGCTCAGGGGCAGGCCGACTCGCCGACGGCGTCAAGGATCTCCGAGGCGTCGTAGGTGATCACGTCGAGTTCGCCGAAGACGGTGATCTGATCACCCTCCGAGATGTGCCTGCGGGTGTCGTCGCCGCAGACCGCCCAGGTGTCGACGCGGATCGTGTCATCGCCGACGCGGAGGACAAGGGAGTCTTCGCGAAGACTCTCGACGGTGCCCTCGATCCCTCCCTGCTCATTGCGGGGAGTATTGCTCGTGCAGGCGGAGAGGAGCACTGGCGCGGTCAGCGCGAGCGCGGCGAGGACCGCACCGCCACTCCGCTGAGCCCTCATGACTTCATTGTAAATCGGATCCGAGCGGGGCCGGCAGAAGTCTCAGGCTTCGCCGCTCCCGGCGGCGACACCCCCGGAAAGACGTGAAGACCCCCGCCGAGGCGGGGGTCTTCACGGTGTCGGTGGATCCTGGGAGAATCGAACTCGAACCCGGCCCTATGCATCGTCTCGGCTTAGTCATTCTGCCGCGTGATTACGTCGTTCCTCAGTGACTTGAACGCCCCTCGATTCCGGCAATTCCCCGCGAAGTGTTGTCAGTTTGTTGTCACGATGGGGGGCTGTCTCGCGCTCACCTTTCGTATTTCAGGTGGCGCGACTGGGGACGTCATGCCTCAGGATAACTCGCTCCCCCCTGCCCGCGTGGCCGCCGCTCGTGAGGTTGCGGCCTCGCGGTGTGTGCGTCCGTATCTGACCCCCTCTAGCGCGTCGGTGTCGTGTCGCACACGCTCGTTCTTCGCCTGCCCTCACTGCGCCCTGATCTTCAGACGCGACTGGTCGCAAATCATCGCAGACGGAGTGACCGATCTTCCTTCGCCTGCACGGCTGCTCTTCGCAACCTTCACAGCACCGTCATTTGGTTGGGTTCACCGCATCCCATCTCGCCGGGATGATCGGCCCGCACGCTGCGGTGTAGGCGGGTGCATAGTTCCCGTGAGCGACACTTACGCGGCGTCCCGGTAGACAGTAAGAGATATGACTATCGTTCGCAGGCTCGTTGGAAGCGAGAGTCTGGCGGGGAACTCTGGCGTTACACGCTCACCTATCTGCGGCGTGCTTTACCTGAGTTTGCCTATGTGTCGATGCGCGAGCTGCAACTGCGCGGCACTCAACATGTGCACGTCCTGACTCGCCTTCCCGCTGATGCTCCTGCCGATGTCGCTGAGACAGTGCGCGACGTTACGGCGAAGGTGCGCGTTACAGCGTTCGATGGGTTCAAAGCAACCTGGGGTGAACAGGTCGATGTGCGCGACCTTGGCGTGATCGGTGCCGCGAACGATGACGCCAAGAAGAGTGCGGCGAGCACTGTCCGTTACATCGGCAAGGTAGTCGAATACATGGCGAAAGACTTGCTTGGGCACGTTGCCGAGCATGGTGAACGCGGTGCGCGCTTGGCCGCTCACCTTGGGGCGTGCGAGGATGCCGCGCGGGAGGCGCGTTGCTCTCCGAAGTGCCCGCAAGGGTTGGCGTGCACTTGCCTGCCGAGAGACACGGGCACCTATGAACCGGGCGACTTCGCCAGCATCGCATTCGACGACGGGGCCTTGTCCGAGTGGCTGATAGACCTTCCAAAGCGAGACAAGGCGTGCCCTGTGCATTCGCGGTTCTGTCAGTCGAACCGACACTCGAACTTCGGAGCGAGCGCACACACGATCACGGTCTCTCACAGCACTGAGAAGCGGTGGGGCTGGTCATTTTCGGGTCACACTCGCGCTCATTTCCAATGAGTCTCGCAAGGCGTATGCGATGGAACGCGCACGGCGTCAGACCATACCTGAAGACTTGGCAATGCTGTTGGGTATCGAGAAACCGAAGCTCAACACGAAGCGCGAGTACAGCGATGAGGTAGTGGCGGCAGCGCTAAGCCTGCACCGCCGCGCACTCGCGCTGGGCGTGGCCAGTGCCAATGACACCCCCACCGCTCGCTTACAGTGACCGTAGGCCTCAGAGCGTTCTTCGCGGCCACACCCTGCTGTCTCCACATCCATGAATCGATCCAACATTGTCAGTCAGAGGTCATCGCTTCAAGTTCGTCCACAAACGCTATCCACTCGTCGATAAGCACAGGATGGAGATTGACCATGCTTGATCGACCATGGAGGACATCCGATGACCGCTTGTAGATATGACGCGCCGTCCTGACAGCCCCCCTAAGCTCATGCAAAGGCGCTTTGTGTCCATAAGCGGCAGGGATGAACGCGAGTAGCTGGCGGATACGCGACTGTTGCACTGACAAATCACTTTCAGGAAATGATTTTCGTGCGCTTCTGACTGCGATTACTTCGATCCGTTGACGAATATCCACGACCAACAACCGCCCGGTTGAATATCCAGCGCTCAAGACTTCATCGTGAGTTTCTTGCAAGCTTTTCTCGCGTCCCTAATTTCATCTCGAGAGAAATCAGTCAGATGCTGATTCCCATGAATCGCCTGATTCCATAGCGGCAGGTGAACCTGACATTCCTGAGTTGCCCTTAGCACTGGGTTTTCCCAGGGCTCGCCTTCCCAGAATGTTGCTGCACGTTCGAGCCGTTCATTGGTGATGTGCACGCTATCAAGATCGATCAGGTCTGCCGAAGCATCACGTCCCCTGAGCACCGCATTGCGCAGCGTGAATGTGCGAAGCGCGTTATCAATAGCCATCCGGCACAGCCCCCTCAACGCATTTGTGATCTCCCCAGTAGAGCCTGCCTCACGAATGGCAAATTCACGCATTTCTACTGCATCATTAAGAAGCTCCTGCCAGAAATGACTACTATCCGACACTTCAACCTCGCCAGAGGTGTTTGACCTACTAACCAACCTGGTATCGCAATCCTCCATCCTTGAAGCCAGGTATTCTTTCAGCCGGTCATCATGGGTCATAACAATCACTCGTCGAGACTCGGCAATCTCAGACAATGTGTCCGCTAGGCGGTCAATTCTGAGTTCATCAAATGCATGGACAGGGTCGTCTAGGACCAAGAATCCGAAGGGTCCACCATCAACAGAGGCAAGTAGCGGTGCCAGAAGCACAGCATTTCGCTGGCCTGCGCTAAGCATCCCAAGCTCAACCTTGTTGCCTTCCCTGTCCGCCAGCCCCATTGATGCTTTGGTTGAAAGAACGTTAATGCTCTGCAAACGAAGTTCAGCGTCAGACAGCAACTCCTCGACTCTAGAACTTGCTCTGCCTTCCAGCGTTGTACTCCGTTTGGCCCGAAGGTGCTTTTGAAGGTCACCCAAGCGTTTCGTCGTTTCCTTCCAATCAATCGACTCCGCAGCAAGTTCGCCGTCGGCCTGCCAGACAGCGAGGAACGACTGCACCGCCCCTGTCCGTGCGATTTGCCACTGCTTGATCGCGTCGGTTCGAACCACGGCCTCATCAATGAGGATCTGAGCTTCCTGGGAAACCAACCACTCTGACAAGCTGGTCGCAGCACTAAGCACGCTGTAGTGCGAAGGGGACTGCGTCGCCATAGCCTCTGTAAACGCTTGCGCAAGAGTTGAGGCACTCGTAGAGAGATCTCGAATTGGATCATCTGGAGAGGCAGAATTCGCCACTAGGAGCACCGGCGAGAGATGGCTTTCTGTCAGCGCCCTCAAGATTCGCACCTTCGCCTCGACGTCCCGACGGAACTGAGCAAGCTTGGTATTCGCTTTCACTGTCTCTTTTAGAGTGTGGAGCCACCCTGGACGGGGCTCTGCGCACACCGGACACACATCAGTTTCAATACTAAGGTTCGTCGCTTCGCTGAAGAGCGCATCAAGGGATCCTGCAAGCCCCTGTTCTGACGTCACTCTTGCCTCTTCGAGCGTGAGTATTGCGGCAGCCACATTCGTTGCAGCATCGGCAAGCTGTTGTCGGGTGTCCCGAGGCAAGGGAGATGAGGCGGTCCCAAGCTGAAGCAACTCAGACGATTCAAGCCACTCCTGCATATTGTCCTTGACAGCGGGCTCTTCCACAGCAGGCAAAGGTGGTCCTGCAATTTGAGGTCCATGATCGGCGTCGATTTGTGCAATGTCCTTCATAGCCCGGGTTCTTGCTGCTTGCCACCTCGCAAGTGCCTGATCCGACTCGCCTGCCTTGCCAGCAATCGCTTCCTGAAGGCTTATGAAACTTCCACCAAGAGCCAAGAGCCCCTCGAAATACTCAGCTAGGTCTCTGCTTAGTTGGACTCGTCTTTCAAGGGACGCGTATGCGAACACTGGCTGATGGCTAGCAAGGCTCTGGCGCCAGCTTGCGTCTAGCTCGATGCTTGCCACACCGCCGGGGCCAGAAAGATCTGCTTTGTGAGTCTGGACGTTGCCGGCTGAGTCGATTTCAGCTTGGAGTGTCAACCGATACTCCTTGGCAGAAAGCACAACCTCGACCTGCGCTATTGCTGCCCCTCGCGCCAGATGAATGGGGTCCCATAGGGCGGCTCTGCCAGCGGTTCCCCCTGTCTTCGCTGGAGTCTCACCAGTTAGAGCGATTTCAATAGCATCGCTAATACTGGATTTTCCGGCCCCGTTTAACCCGTGAAGAACTGTGATTCCTGGCGTCGGGTCAAATACAAGAACCAATGGCTCGTTGTTGGCAATGCCTCGATAGCCCTGGATTGACACTTTCTCAAGAATCCAAGTTGCATCGACTGGAAGCGGGTCTTTCTCTGACGCGGGATTTCCCGCGAGCTCTATAGCGACTGTTTTCAGCCTGTCCCAGCTATCCACTTGCGTTTTTGCAGATGCCTGCTTTGATTCGATCTCATCCAAGATCTCCTCGAATGTGAACATGGTGAGCGCATCTGTTTCTGGCCGTTCCATAGCTTCCAACCCTGCCCTTTCAGTTTGGCAGCTTTGCCCTACTCAGGACATCCTCGCATCTTTCTGAGCAGGCGGAGCCGTTCCCGCACAGGTCTGCACAAACTATGGTCACAGAGAGGTCAACTGCGCTCGAATAGACAACCAGGCGTGCGGCGGTGCATGAGCCACAATCGGATGTGCGTCCTAGGGGGCTCGTGGACGCTTGCTATGGGTAGGCAGGTACGCGCAGCCCGGGAGGGCACCGAGCACGGCGCGCCAGCGCCGAGCTCAGGGGTTGGGGAGGGCGAGCAGGCACGGCGCCCTTGATCCTTATAAGTGACTTCTCACAGATGCTCTCACCACATAAACGGCATGTAAAGTTACGAAGAGAGTCGAGTATCAATTGGGAGCGAAGTGTCGGATAGCAAAGCTACTCGCACCTGCGCTTGCGATGGATGTCATTCGATGGCAACAGCCCGAGGCTGGTGCGACAAACACTATCGCCGTTGGAAGAAGTATGGCGACCCTCTGAAGAGGGTAACGCCTACATACGATTCGAACACATGTAGCGTCGATGGTTGCGAGAAAAGACGGCAAGGGCGCGGCTACTGTGCGATGCATTATGCACGGTTCGTGGCCACAGGTGAGGTTGGCCCGCCCGGCCCAATTCCAAAGGCTGTACAAGGCAAGTGTGAAGTAAAAGGCTGTACACGCAACGTGCGAGCTGCCGGAATGTGTGGCGCACATTACGCGAGAGCACGGACCGGGATTCCTCTTGATGCACCGATTCGGCCCGCGCGGTGGGAGGACGGAGAGTGTGCACACCACGGATGTAGCCGACCAAAAGAGCGGAAGGCTGCAAGGGGCTATTGCGGCGCACACTACCAGCGCTTTCTGGCTGGAACGGACATGGACGCAGCCATCATTGAGAAGCGTTCGGCCGATCCTGATGATCCAGATACTTGGGCACCGCAACACACCGTTGGCGGATACATTGAACTTGTCTGCGCAGTCGGTGGAGAACGAAGACAGATCAAGCAGCATCGTTGGGAAATGCAAAAGCGGCTGGGTCGCCCCTTACATCCTGATGAAACGGTGCATCATGTCAATGGTAAGCGCGATGACAACCGGATTGAGAACCTTGAGCTATGGTCTTCACGTCATCCGAAAGGACAACGCGTGGATGACAAAGTAGAGTTCGCAATCGAGATGCTCGCGCGATACCGACCACACCTTCTGAATGAATCGGCGAAGGACTAACAAGACCGAGGAAGGAGCAACAAGTAGCCTCGGCTACGCGGGGTGTCCCTTCGATCAATGAGTCCCGAAAAATCCAAAAGGCCAGCCATACGGCTAAAGGCTGAACGGGTTGGTTTTGAGCTTAAAGTCGAACTCGAAACCGGCGATGCGGGGGTCTGCCAGTAGCCCGGCTCGTTGCAGCCGGGAGTAGCTGAGCTGCAAGCCCACTTCGCCTGACTTGCGGGTGATCCATTTCGCTGCTGGGTCATCTGCTGCATCGGTCAAGCTATCGATTCGGGCCAGCACGAAGATACTCTGCATTTCAGCCGCGTGGGCGAGGAGGGCAAGGCCTGGCTTCGCTCCCAGCCGGTCAGCGAGTTTGTGTTTGGCTCGACGCTCGAGCTCGCGTTCTGATGATGACATGCGATCTTCCTTCTATCAGGAAGACCCGACTGTCAACAACCTCCATCAGTTTTAGACCTAGAAGAAGGGCACCACGTGCTTTTCGTAATGCTGTCGGCACGGCATCATCCTGACTCGCGCTACCTCCCCTATCTCCAAGAAAGGAAATCCCTACGACACGAAGCCGAGCCGCTGGGCATCAGAAGTCCAGGCAGCGTTGGTTGCAGATGACAAGCAACTCATGAGGCATATTGAGACGCTCCCGCGGACCATTGACATCGATTAGCGGCTGCCCTCACTATGTGCCTCTCTTTGACACCGTCGGCGGCGGCGTGGGTTCGTCTCTTGTTGCAAAACAAAAGCCTTCTCAGTTCTCGTCCGGTTCGAACGAGAATACGATGCCCTTCTCGGCAGCAGCATCCAGTAGCGGCCCCAGGGTCTCTGCCCCCAAGCCAGACCGAAGCCCTTCAGCTATCTCTTCGACGTGATAGCGGAGCATGAGGCTGATCGTCGCGGTGTTCCTGACACGATGCGCGAGGTAGGTAACTATCTGGGCGCCGAACCGGCTGACAAACACTGGAGGAATATCCTGCGATCGGAAGTCGTCACGGAATCCGATCGGACGTTCGAGTACCAGCGCGATGCCCTCATCAGTACGATCCCCAAGAACCATGACTAGGTCAGCCCACGCTTCAAGCTCCTGCGGTTTGGGAGTCCTGGGGTGGCCGAGAAAGCGTCGACGCACATACTCACCGAGCCATGTATCCCAGTGCTGAGCAGCGCCTCCCGATTCATCGTTGTCGAGGATGTCCGCGAGTTCGTCGATGAAAGGCACGATGCGGATACCCTCGTCTTCGATCACCAGCTGGTCAAGAATGCGTGTGCGCTCCTCTTGTCCGATATCTGAGTAGAGCAGAATACCCGCCAGGAACATCCAGTACTGGCTCTCCAATCCATGACGCGCAAGGCCGCTCACTTTCGGTGCTGCCTCGGTCACGAGCCGCAGGAATCCGTGCTTCAAGAAGCGGTTGTTCCATCGTGGTTGGTAGAGGAACGGCTCCCATGCGAGCCGTTCGCGGCCTGGTACTTCGAAAAGCGGAAAGATGTGCTCGACTGTAAAGTCTGGGTCTGCACCATGGAGGAAAAAGACCTCGGTCGCCAGCGCGGGGTGGGTGGCATCTGAGGCTGCTGTCTGACCGCCTATCAGCGATAGAAGAGCGTCACATTCTTCTGCATTCAGCCCGGCCCAGTTGTCCGTATCGCCGCTCCAACGTCGGCTGATCTCAAGGATCCAGTACTCAGCAATGTGCCCTGGCCAAGTGTTGAGCGCAAGGCTCGACGGCTCAAAGTCCTCCTGATGCACGAAGGCCTCACGATGCGTGTCCCAGAGCGTCCGTGCTATCTCACGAAACTGCGCTCCTGACTCCGCATCGAGATCCACGCCGTAGGTGCGAATTTGATCTCTAAGAAAGCGTGCGAGGATCGGCGCACTGTTCTCATCGTCAGACAGCATCGTAATCACACGGCTGATCCGGGCGCGGGTCTCGCCAAGATCTGCGACGCTCCACCCATCGACGAGCGCCTGCCAAAGCACGGGGTTTCGTTCATCATCGGTAGCAGCGAGCGCATCCCAAAATGCGAGGCCGAGCGAGGGATTCGATTCGGAGAGCGAGCTAACAAGTCGGAGCGCACCAGCCCACGTCACGCCTCCGCTGAAGTCCCGGTCTAGGTACTCCAGGCCAAGCAACCAACGTAGAGCTGTCGCAGGATCAGCGTGAACACGGCCGGTGAACTCCTCAAGCGATTCCGGGGGGCTATCTACTACGACGCCAGACTCGGACCAATGCCCGAAGTCGAGATGTCCTTCGCGGGGCTTGAAATCCGGCCGTTCACTTCGAATCACACCTAGTGCGGTTTGTGCTTCGTCCCACGTGGAATCAGCCTGCGTCAGCCACATGAGCAGATTGAACTTCGTATAGTCCACGTCACGATCGTTGGCAGGCTCGCGCACTCTCCCGCGCGGCCCGAGCTCGGCATTCTCCAGTACACGCGCACGGACCTCCGGGCTCGCATTCGCAACCGATGCACGGAGGACTACATACGTCTCGTGTTTGGCGGACGAGTCATAAAGCAAATTGTGGTCAAGGAGCCATTCAAGGCGCGCGCTCGCATCGAGGTGAGGCGACTGCCCGACAAGGTGAACGGCAAGCCGCCTGAAAAGCCTGTGCTCCAGGCTCCACCATCTCGTGATCAATGCCAAGTCATCGGCAACAGACGCTTCCCCGTACTCTCGCAGCCCATCAATTATCGTGTCGGTTACCTCGCGGAATCGATCTTGAGCATGTGGCTCAATTGCCGACCGGCGAAAGGACATCCTGTCGAAGTTGCGATCGCTGGAGTCCCATGCCGCAAGCAACTCGTAAGCCGCAAGAAGTGCGTGCTCGAACACCGCTCCCGATCGATGATCGACTTGGAGCCCCGCGTCCTTGAGTGCTTCCCAGTAGTCCCTCAGCACCCGCGGCGAGATAGGCCAAGCCAAGTCAACAGAAGGCACCCTGTCCGGTGCTTCATCGTCGGCTAAAGCGCCAGAATAGTCAGCATCAACAGTGAGACTCGGATGCAATGCCTGACGAAGCAGTGCCAAGTTCATAGTCGTGCTCGGGTACGCCCTCTTTGAGAAGTGAGAATCGAGCGCCGGCGAAGCGGTCTGTCCGTGTATCGAAGTTGCCAGGAGCGTCAGCCATCGGCGTCGGACCTCAGCATCCATGTCCGATGCTCCGCTTAGCGCGCCGGATGCCATTCGGAACAGGTGATTGCCCATGCGCTGACCACGACGCCGCAGGAGCTGAAGGGCGGCACCCTGATGCGTGGAATCCTCGATGAATCGCTGGACAAACCAGGTGCCGAGCCTTTGGGCGGCATCCCATCTGGGATCGCCGGGCAAGTACGTGGGCTCAGTCGCAAAGTTCGACAGGAAGATCTCCTGCTCCTCTAGCCAATGAAGCCACGCAGGGCCGCGAGCGAAACCCGCGAAATCAAACGCGCCGTCCGGTGTTTCCAGCCGCTGACGAAGGTAGTCGGCATCCACCGGGTTCTTCGGCGGTCCGCCCTCGATGATATTGCGCACTCTTGCTTGATGATCGAGCGCACTCATCGACGCACGTTTCGTCCATTCCGAGAGAGCCCTTGTCAGCGCGGCATGGCCGTCGTCGGGCGGATAACCGATCGGTGTAATCCGGAGCCGTTTCATCCGAGGATCCCCAGGCTTACTCGTGAGAATGTAGCGACGCGTACCGCTCGGCAGCCCAAGTCCCAAGTAGTTGATGATCGGATCATCGTGACTGAATCCGACGAACAAGACGACGTAGTGCTGGAACACCTGTCGAAGAAAGCGCGTCGCCCACGCGTCAGTCAGGTACGCACGCCCAAAGTCGTGGTCCGTTAGAACGAGGTCTTCATTGGAGCGTTTCACCGACCCATGCAGGTGAGCCAGTCCGGTGAAAGTACGTCCGACAGGGAGGGCCGGGGCGTGGTATACCTCACCGAGCGGCAGCCCGAGTTGGTCGGCGGCTTCGCTGAGATGCACATCGAAATTCGTGGTGATGATACGAGTTTGCCTGCTCGTCGCCGCAAGCTCGACAACAGCCCTGTGTGTATCGTTCGGTTCGGAGTCAGGATGATCAATCAGGTCTCTGACCTGACCGTGGACATCGAATCCGTCCGAGAGCTCACCCAGGAAGCGATCGATCGGCTCTTCGTCCGGATATGGGGCTCTCGCAAACTCACCGATCTGTTGAGCAAGTTTCTTGAACGGCGGCAGGTTCGACGGCGAGTTCACTGATGCGCCCGCTCCAACGAACAGCACAAGTTCGCCGCTGGCGTGAGCTTCAATCAACTCGACCGGCAGCTCAACATCCGATGTGATCCATACTGTTGGCTTGATACTAAGAATCTACCGGAGCATAGATTCCACGTGTCCATACGCATCGCGTCACTGCATCCCGACGCACGGATGTCAGGGCCCTTGTAAGCGTCTCACCAAGCCTGGCAGCAAGGACCGCGCCGCCGAAGGCCGTCAAGACACCACAGCCGAGTACACTCGCGTAGCGCTTCGGTTCTTATCAGCAAGGAAGAACACCCCCAGTGCTCACAATGGCAACCACCACGGGAACCCGGTTTCGCCGCTTTGGAATCCGAGGTCTACGCAACTTTGCTAGGTTCGAAGAGAACGGTCGAACAGCAGGCCCAGCCCTCCGCTGACCGTGGCGTCGCCATGGACCTCGATCCTCTCGAAGGGTGCCCGGCAAAGTGCGCGTCTCTCCTGATCGTTGCTTGTGTCGAGGCGCTGGTCGATGTTCTCGAGCTGATCCAGCGCTTCCGTGATCTGCATGGCCACATGTCGGGTCTGCTGCACATACACGGTGAGTTGTTTCACGATGTCGAGCAGTTCCCGACGGATGCGGTCTTGCTCACGCTTGAGCATATTGGTGGTGATCGCGTCGACGTAGTATGCACGGAGCACGCGCTCTTGCTCCCCACGCAGTTCCTGTTCCCGCGCCTGCAGTTCCGCACGTTCAGTGTCTGCATCCTGTAGACCCGCCTCGGCGACCATGCGCTCCTGCGAGGTCAGGCTCACCCGCCCGATGAGATCCCGCACCCCTGCTCGACCCGATGCACTTGCTGCGCCTTCAACATGCAATCCGTCCGTCCACTGTGCCTCCCGAGGCACACGAAGTAGAAGTAGAGCCGGCCGTGGTTGTTCCGGGTCCGGTTGAACATCATCGACGATCCGCACTCACCGCATTTGAGCAATCCCTTCAGATAGTGGGTGTGCACGTCACCGGTGCTCCTGTTCCGCCTCGCTGTGAGCGCGTCTTGCACCCGCTGCCACAACGCGGCTTCGATAAGTGGCTCGTGTCTGCCCGGGTAATCGACACCGCAGTAGGTGACGATCCCGCAGTAATACGGGTTGTGGAGGATCTTCTGCAGCGAGCTCACCGTCAACTCCCTGGGCGGCTTCCCCATCCTGGTCGGGAGCGTGAATCCGAGCTGGGCCATCCCGCGGGCGAGGCGATGCAAACTCCACTCCCCCGTTGCATAGGTCGTGAACGCCCACCGGATGATCTGCGCTCGCTCCTCATCGACCTGCACGACTCGTGCCTCGCGTCCCTGTGCATCGAAGGTTCGCACGTTCCGGTACCCGGCAGGCGCCTTGCTCGGAGTACCGCCGTTCATGGCCTTCTGCCGCAGCCCTTTGCTGACCTCAGTCGCGAGATTACGACAATAGAACTCGGCGATCGACGCCATGATCCCGTGCACGAGCCTGCCCGATGGGGATTCATCGATCGCCTCGGTACTCGACACCAGCCGGGCACCCACCCGTCGGCGATCGCCTGCGTGATCTGCACATCATCGGTACGGTTCCTCGCCAACCGGTCGCTTGTGCACGATCACCATGTCCACCCGGTTCACGCGGATCCACTCGAGGATCTCCTTCAACGCCGGCCGTGCAGCAGAACGGACCGACTCCCCAGCATCGACGAACTCCTTCACCACCCAGGCGCCAAGCCCGTGCGCGGTTCTCCGGTTCGCCTGCCGCTGCGCCGGGATCGAGAATCCCTCCCGCTCCCCTCCACGCTCCGCCTGCTCCCGGGTCGACACCCGCAGATACAACACCGGCCGCAACACCAGATCAGGCGAAGCGCTCAAATCCTCGACATGACCAGTGGGAGCTACAGAGGAAGAAGATGGGGCAGGCGGGGCAACAGCAAGCAGCGACATAAGGGATGGGAACTTTCTCCGACACGCCAGTCGGGAACGAGAAAGGCTCCGCAGACGCGGAACCCAACCCAGCATGCCCACCACCACACGCGAACCCGGGTGTAAGCGTCTCGTGAGACCCAATGCGCAAGGCTGTCACTCGCGTCTGAAACGCATGAAAACTTCCAGAAACAACGCAAAACGGCCACTAATCAGGCCGGAATGGATCCAGAAACGTCGAAAGCCTCCCACTCGCAATGAGTTGGAGGCTTTCCGTCGGTGGAAGCAATTGGGCGCTGCGGGAACAGACGACCACGGGTTCAGAAGCTAGTTTCCGCATGGAATCAAGGGAATCGGGGCGGTGCCGCCTCGGCGGGTGAGGCTCATGACGCTCTGATCTGCGCGTCGACAGAACCAAGTAAACGACCTCGAACACGGCTTGCGGACAAGGAAGTGGACGCTATGCGAACAGCCCGAGCGCAGGGTGTCAGCGTGACTGCCCTCGCCCGGCAGTTCGGCGTGCATCGCGGCACCGTCTGGGCGAAGACCCGGCATCTTCGGCACCCTGAATCCAGCGAGACCCTGCAACGTGCTATGCGTCCGCTTGCGTGAGAATATATGGTTGCGCAAGGGCCGCCTCGAGCTTCTGTCGCAGATCCGATAGGAACCGCCTTCCTGCCGCATTCAAAGGAAGATCTTCGCCGAGCAACGCGAGTCTCGAAGCAATGATCTTATGGCTAACGCCGTGGGGCAGGTCAAGGTGGGCTTTAGCATAGTCGTCCACGGCCTTTGCGATCGTCACAGTCTTAGAGAGACTTCCTAGGGGGATGCTCTTGTCCTGCTCAGCAAGGAAATCGTTGACGATCTTGAGGTACGTTGCACGATCGACCAAGTCTTCGATTGCTTTGCCTCGTGGTAGCTGGAACACGTGACCCTTAGGCACGCCAGCTGATACCAGTTGCTTCTTCTTGTCATCGCCCGACTTGTCTCCGTCGACGAGGAATGTTGTGATTAGTGCGACGGAGCTGATCGCCCGAGGCGCAGATAGATTTGAGAGCCCAAACGCAACTTGAAAGTCCAGCTGTGAGCCATCCGTAGCGTTCCTGAGCATTGTTGGCAGCAGAATCATCTCGCTCACGCCTTCGGCTAGGACCGCCCGTCTGAAGGCCGAGAACGCCGCTGCTTCAGCCCCCATTGCGAAGAGGAGGTGAGAGAAGCCCGGTTCGCTCTTGGTCCAGAAGTTGTTCTCAAGGGTGCTGGTTGCAGGGTCGCTCGGACTCCTTGCAACCACCCTGATTCCAGTTCCAAGGTCGAGTGGTAGGCACCCCGGCGAGTGTGTGGTGTATATGACCTTGTGTACCCGCAACTCTCGGGTCAAGACTCTCACGAGGTCCGCCTGGGCGTCATAGTGCAGGTTCCGCTCAGCCTCATCGATCATGAGGACTGGCGGGACTTCCAGATTGGCAGCGATCAGGAAGCACACGAGCCCGAGAAAGGTGCGGAGGCCATCACTTCGCTCGGCGATTGGCGTGACCGTGAAATCCGCGCTCTCCAGCTCCCGGATGTTGACTTCGAGAACACCGCCGACATTCAACGCGAGCTCGATCGTGAGCTTCGACTGTGTCCACATCGGTTGCAGTCGTGAACGCAGCGTTTCGTTCATCCGGCGTTCCAAGGTTCGCATCGTTGCAGGGTCGCCCCCAACTGCCGCGTTCCACACCGCATCGGCTGTGGTTCCTGCGACTGTAAGGAGGTTTCGAAGCGGTGCCGGAACCTGTGCGCGTAGCGAATCGTCGCTCAAGTTGTACGTCTCGGCCAGGTCGCGGTCGTCATCACTGAAGAGCACGAACTTTGGAACTCTCTTTACGAGCAACGCCCTCATGCTGTCGGGTGGGTCAGGGAGCTCACCCGCTTCCGCAGCCAGTTGAAGGAGTTGAATGGTCTTCTCAACACAGCCACGCGCCTTCGTGAGCTTTGCCGACCGGACATCAATTTGGTTGATCTGTTCGATCGCGGATTCCAGATCCGATATGACGCCCCGGCACCTTGCGACGCGCTCGTCATTCCATGCAGCGTCGTCGAGGTCAACTGCCAATTGCGCGTCGCGGAGAAGAGGTTCGAGCTGTTCAATCTCGTGCTCGGTAAGCAGTTCTGAGGCATCGGCACGTGCAACTTCGGCCTTCTGAATCGATTCGAACGCCTTCGCAAATGGCAGTGGGTTCCTAGTGATGGTGGTCGAAATACCTGTGACTTGTCTCCCATCCTTGCGGCGGGAGACGCGAAACTCAGTCACCGACTTGAGGTCGATCACGGCACTCGGGTCAATTTCGAGGGTTTGCAAAGCCTCAATGTCGTCGGCGTCGACTCTGAAGCGCGCTCGAGCAACAAGCGCATCGTCGTCAGGTCGCGTCCGACGGTTCTGGTCACGCAAGGCCAGAGGAACATCGCCATCCTGCGTCAGCCACTCCAACCCACGAAGTACACTGCTCTTGCCGGATTCGTTCGGGCCGATGAACGCGATCGTATGCCCATCCACATTGCAGGACGCTCGGTCGAGCCGCTTGTAGCCATTGAACTCAATGGTTGACAACTGCATCAGAGGGCCTCCCTCTCGTCCAGAGTGTCCCGTTTGTCTGCTTCAAGATGAAACGACACCTCGGTGCTCACGCGCTCTTCCTGTACGTTGCGTTGAACACGGCGTCTGCGAGCCACCGTTTGAAGCTCTCGTTGTCCTGGAACTCTTTGAAGAGCTGCGTGTCATCTGCGATGAGCCGCAGCATGACCTGGCCGAGTGCGCGGTCGCTCTCGACGCGTGCGTTCGCCGGGTCATTGTTCACCTGCGCGTTCTGGTAGGCCTCATCTTCGGCTACGAGGCGTGGAATCTCTTCAGTGATGAAGCGTTCGACACGGTCGGCGTCGTTCCACTCGATGTTGCCGAAGTGGGCGTTGAAGCTCTTGACGATCTCGGAAAGTCTCTCCAGCTCGGGCGTCGCCAGCATTCCACCGCCCGCTGCGGGAACCGGGTCGAGGAGGCCGTCCTCATCGTCGAGCACGATCTTCATCGCGGTGAGCTTTTCAGCGCGATATGACTCAAGGTCGATGTTCTCCAGGATGCCGGCGGCGAGGTCTTCCTCTTTCGGAGCGGGGAGCTTCGGCACGAGATGGTCGAGGAAGATCGAGCGCTTCTCCCACTCGGGGCTGCCGTAGGGCAGCACTGTGGAGAGGAAGTTGTAAGTGCGCAGGAACGCTTTGGCGTCGCCTTTGAACTCCACCTGGTCGTCCTCGTCAGGCAGTTCGACGTACTCCGCGACGCACGCGTCGAGGATGGGGTCAAGTTGGTCGCGAGGCTCTCCCGCCAGGTAGCGCGCAACAAACTCGTCGACGTGCTCCGGTGTGTAGACGCCGAAGGCGTCGAGGTCGTTAACGAGGTCGTGCAACTTGTTGGGGTCCGTCTCTTCGGCGAGCACGGTGGTGCGGTAGTACGGATCGAAGGCGCGCTGGATGTCTTCGGCATCGTTGGCGAAGTCGAGCACGAACGTCTCGTGCTTGGCTGGATGTGCCCGGTTCAACCGTGAGAGCGTCTGCACCGCGAGCACGCCCGACAGGGTCTTGTCGACGTACATAGTGTGAAGCAGCGGTTCGTCGTATCCGGTCTGGAACTTGTTGGCGACGACGAGGATGCGGTACGGGTCGGTCTTGATCTGCTCAGCGATGGCACGGGAGGGGAAGCCGTTGAGGCTCGCCTCAGTGACCTGCACCCCCTTGTAGTCGTGTTCGCCTGAGAACGCGACGATCACCTTGTAGGGGCTCTTGCGTGCCGCCAGTGCGTCGCGAATGGCGTGGAAGTACTCGATGCACCGCGGGATGGATGAAGTGACGACCATGGCACGGGCCTGCCCGCCGATCTTCTGCTTCGCGATCACCTGACCGAGGAAGTGCTCGACCATGATGTCGGACTTCTGCGCAATCGCGTGCTGGTTACCTTCCACGTAGGCTCGCAGCTTCTTCGAGGCTCGCTTCACGTCGAACTCGGGGTCGTCCTCGACGGTCTTCATCAGCTTGTAATAGCTGCCCACCGGCGTGTAGCTCGCGAGCACGTCTACGATGAAGCCCTCTTGGATGGCCTGCTTCATCGTGTAGGAGTGGAATGGGCGGTGACCGACCGTACCCTCGGGGTTCGTGACCGATTCACCGAACATCTCCAGCGTTTTGTTCTTCGGCGTCGCGGTGAACGCGAAGTAGCTCGCATTCGGCAGCAGTTTCTTTGATTCGATGATCCGGTTGATCTGATCCTCGACGCTGTACTCTTCGTCTGCATCCGCGCCGCCGCCGAGTGCGCGGGACACGGCGGCGGAGGTCTTCGAACCTTGGGAGGAATGGGCCTCGTCGATGACGATGGCGAAGTTGCGGCCCTGATGTTCGGATCCGATGTCATCCAGGATGTACGGGAACTTCTGCACCGTGGTGACGATGATCTTCTTGCCCGCCGTAATCGCCCGGCGAAGGTCTCCAGAGCGATCCGCGTGAACGACCGTCGACCCGACTTGCAGGAAGGACTTGATGGTCTGGGAGAGCTGATCGTCAAGGATCACCCGATCGGTGACGACGATGACGGAGTCAAAGGCCACGGATCCCTGGTGTGTGGCCTCAACGAGCTGGTGGACGAGCCAGGCGATCGAGTTTGACTTGCCGCTGCCCGCAGAGTGCTGGATGAGGTATCGCCTGCCAGCGCCGTTCTCGGCGACATCAGCCAGTAGCATCCGCACCACATCGAGCTGGTGGTACCGCGGGAAGATCGCCTTCGCGGACCGCTTGCCCGTCTTCGGGTTTTTCTCGGTGACGACCTGTGCGTAGTTCTCGATGATGCCCGCAAGGCTCTCAGGGGCAAGGACGCCCCGCCACAGGTAGTCGGTCATCACCCCGTCGGGGTTGGGCGGGTTCCCTGCGCCGTCGTTGAAGCCCTGATCGAAGGGCAGGAACCACGACGACTTACCCTTGAGCTGCGTGCAGAACCGCACCCGCTGGTCGTCGAGAGCGAAGTGCGCGATCGTGCGCCCGAACGAGAACAGCGGCTCTCTCGGATCCCGATCCCGCTGGTATTGCTGCACAGCGTCATCAACGGTCTGCTTGGTGATGTTGTTCTTCAACTCGAAGGTGAACACCGGCAGGCCGTTGACGAACGCCACCAGGTCGACGGCGTCACCCCGGTTGCTGGGACTGTGATGCACCTGGCGAGTGATGACGAAACGGTTCGCAGCGAACAGCTCGACGGCCTTCGTGTTGCCGTCGGTCGCGGTCGGGTAGTACAGGTCAATGTGCTGGCCGAGGTGGTCGAGCCCGTTGCGCAGCAGGTGGACCACGCCGCGCTTGGTGATCTCCCCCTGTAGCCGGGCGAGGAACTTGTGCCTCGACGGCGACGCCTCTCCAAGGCCTAGCGACGCGGCAAACTGCGGCTGCGTGGTCGCAATGAACTCGCTGAGATGGGTGAGGTCAAGCGCATACGACGAGTCGTAAGCACTGGCAGCGCCCTCAACCCAGCCGCCCTCGACCATCTGGTCGATGATGAGTGCTTCGAGGCTCGCTTCGTTGAGTCGCTGCATGGGTTACTCCTCGCTTTCGTTGGAGTCCCACTGGAGCGTGACCTTGAGTTCTTGACCCCAGGCGAAGTCGGTGGTCAGTCTCTGAGCCTGTCCGAGGACGATGCTCGGTGCGATACCCAGTTCGGTGGCGAGTTCGCGCACGGCGCCGATATTGCGTCCGGTCGGTAGCCGGTCCCGATAGTGCTCGGGTACGAGCGTTGATGAGGCGAACGCATCGGCTTCGGCCTCGGCTTGATCGCCCGCGCCTTGCAGGAAGACCGCCTTGTGGCTGTGCAGGAGAACGTGCCCAAGCTCATGGAAGAGCGTGAACCACAGCTGGTCGTCCTTCTTTCCCCGCACAGACAACTGCACCACCGGATGCCCATTGATCCACCGCGTCGCCCCATGCACTCCGAATCCTGGAATCGGTGGGATAAGGCAGAGCGCAACACCGACACCCCGAAGGAGTTCAGTCACCTCGTCAATCGCTTCGACAGGGTTGGGGTGTGCGGTAAGCGCGCGCAACTCAGGGAGGATCGCTTCGAGGCCGGCCTTGTCGTAGTTGCCGAGCTTGTCGAGACCAGCGTGGCGTTCACCGAGGGCGAGCCAGGTAGCCCGCTCGTACGCTTTGTCCGAGGCCAAAGTCGCCTTACGGTACGCCACCTTGCCGTGCACCCAGGTTGCATCAAACGCGTCAAGGTGAGCGATCCCGAAGATCTCCAACACCTCTCGGACCGTGCCTGCCTTATCGCCCGCAGGCGCCGAGATGAACTTCCACTTACGCAAATACGCCAGCGGAAGCAACTTCGCCTGCTCGTGCTGTACCGCGAGTTTGTCGGTCTCCGCGAGGCGAGCTAAATCCTCGCGATAGCCCGCCTCGAAGCGGTTCCAGATCCGAGCGGGGATGCCCGTGACTCGCTCCAATCCCAACGCGACAGTGGCCGATAGGGGGGCCCTGCCAGAGAGCAGCTCGGAGACGTGCTTCGGGGTTACGTCGAGACGGCGTGCCAGCTCGGCGGCGTTGATGCCCTGGTCGTCGAGCCACTCCTCGATGTGGTCGCCAGGCGAAACAGCGTAGTCAGGAAGGGTAGTCATGTCAGCTCCTCTCAGTGATAGTCAACGATCTCGAGTATTTCCACTACGGCGGCCGTCTCAGAAAGTGGCCTCACAACCACTCGCCAGTTTCCGGTCAAGCGGCCCGCCCACTGCCCGGCACGATCCGCTGTCTTTGAGTCCCATTTGCCTGCAAGCAAGAGCAAGTCGCTCACCTTCTCGACTTGCCGCAACTCATTGAGGCGCAGCTTCAGAGCCTTCGCGCGCTGCGCGCCGAGCTTGCGCTGCATGTAGCGCGCATCGGTGCATTGACGCTCCAGCTCGTTGTCCGCATACCTCAACTCCATGGTGTTACCTATATCGTAACACTCATTGATTGATCTGGGTAGTGATGCACATCAGTCATCGGCAAGTTCCTCCTCGCGGAAGTCACTCTCTAGAGTGCGAATCGGGTCGTCCAGATGGCTACTTTCGTACTCTGGCGCCTCAGGAAGCATCGCCGCGATCGCACGCACGTCAACTTGACCTGTCACCACGTCAGCCACGAGACGCGTGCGGAACTCTTGAAGGAGAGTGATCTCTCGTTCAGTCTTTTCGATAGCTGATGCCGCGCTCGAGTCCAAGCCATGGACACGGTTGACGATCTCCCGCTGCTCTGCGAGCGACGGTAGTGCGATCCAGAGGTTCGCGATCACCCCCTGACCAATGTTCTGCATCGAATGGCTCGCGCCGACGGCACCTGCCTCGACCTGGTCACGAGCGCTTCGGGTCGACATCGCGAGAGCCAAGAACTCACTATCCACTAGGGATGACCGAACCTTCAGACGAAATGTCTTGTCCGAGAACATCAGCTTTGGTCGGGGCTGTAGCGCGACTGCTGCGGAGCCCACGAGCTCTCGAGTGTTTGCACGGCTGACGAGCAGATCTCCATGCTGAATCTCAAGGTTGGGCTTCGGGCGCAACCCGGCGGAGAGCTTCTTGTTCTCTCCAGGTCTGAAGCGCCCGTAGTTCGAGCATCCCGCCTTCATAATGCCCCATTCGTCGTCGGATGCAGCTTGTGCGTCGCATTGGGGCGACCACCCCTGTTCGATGCCTTGAAGAACCTGCTTGGTCCTCACGATGGCCCAACCCGCAGGAGCCGCTGGTATCCATGGGAGTGTTGTCGTGGCGGCCTTGGGCGAGTCTGAGCCACGGACAACGAAGTCTCTCTCGCCACTGATCTGCTCTCTGACTAGGGCTATAAGGCGGCGCTTGGCGGCGATGGCCTTGTCGATGCGGGCGTTCGCTTGGGCGAGGTACCTTACGATCGCCGCCTGCTCCTCCGGCGGCGGCACGAGGCACGGCATTCGCTTGAGGTCAGGCCAACCCAGTTGTTGGCGTAGACCACTTCCCATACCGTAAATCCGTTTCGACGAATCGACGACGGCGAGGTAGTGGTACGCGTAGGCATCGCTCCAAACTCCGTGGGCACGGAGCCCGATGTAGGCCGAGGTGATGATCCCTCGCTCGTTCACCTGACCTACCCGAATGCTGGTCTGATCGTTCTGAAGGTCAGTGGGGCGTATGACAATGTCGCCCGGATCGAGAATCTGGTAACTCTCGTAGGAATCAGGAACAAGACCTCGCTGCTTCTCGACGGGTTTCACTACGACCCGACCAAAGCTGAGGGACAAGACCTGCGACTCGACGAGGCCGTGATTCTTACGCCGATTCTCCTCAAGGACGGCGAGTCCGGGATGGGTCTCCCAGTGACTTGGTGCCTTCGCGTCCCAGAACTGATTCACCGTCATCTCTGAGTATCGCGGAAGATCTCTGAACATCACTCCTCCCCAGCGATACCGGCGACACGAAGCAGGTCGTCTGGGTTCCAAACTTGCTTGGCGATGTCTCGGTAGAGGTTGCCGCGCTCAATGAGGTCGTCAGCCTTGAACTGTTCGTATGCCTGGAACGGGAGCCCCGACTGCTTGATGAATCCAAGGAATCCGGGATTCTTCTCGTACGCAAGCGGGTGAAGGCTGGCTGCGAGGAGATTTTCTTTGAAGTAATGCGGGAGCTTGGCCCCGTAGGGATCGTCGTTGTAGCTGGCGTTGAACTGCTTCGGCAGCAGCAGCAGACCGCCGATGCGATTGCGGTGACGCGCGAAGTCAGCCTCATGGCTGAACTCATCGGCGTGTTGATCCGCATGGTCGGCCCAGATGTGTTCGACCTCGTACTTGATCTTCGCGCCGTTGGTCAGCTCGATGTAGTTCGATGCCTGACCCGAACCTACGGTGATGTAGTCGGTGATGCGGGCGAGGACTTTGTGGAGTTGACCGCGGTTCTGCTGGTGAACTGCGAGGTCGTCGCGGGAGTCGAAGGTCTCATCGGTCTTCCGTAGCGAGTCACGCAGCAACGTCGCGAGGTCGTCAACGTCGAGGCCGCGAATATCGCGCATGACGTTGAACATCGCGTACTGCATAGTGGAGTAGGCCGTCGACCGGTAGTTCCAGATACGCCAGGCCAGCATGATGTCTGTGTACCGGCTCACCAGCTCAAGTTTCTTGTCAATTACGTCGGCGTTGTCCTCGACGCGGAGGGGCGCGAGCAGCAGCTGATTCTGAAGGGTGAAGCCGTGATCGGCGTTGAACCGAATGAAGCGGAGCGGACTGTCTGGTCGGAACGCTCCTGTCGCAGCGTCGAGGACTCGTGCGTACTGGTGGCTGTAGAACTCCAGATCGCGGACAACGAACTCGTAGAAGTCGTCACGCGTGTTGAGCCCGATCTTGTCGTGTGCGCCGCGTAGCCATCGATGAAACTCGGTGCCGATCCGGTCCCAGTCCTCTGGCTTGGCTCCCTTCTTGCGCTCACGAATCTTGGTGGAGTACTGACTGCGCAGCCAGGTCTTGAGAAAGTCCGAGCTGGCATCCTCATCGTGCTCATCCAAGCCACGAAGTCGCTTGCGCCACAGTTCGTTGGCCTTGGTGCGCGGCTTGCCGTCTTCCATGTTGGCGAGCAGGTACCCCTTGAGCATGTCGGCCGGGGTGAGTTTGAGGCCTCGGTCGTTCATCGTCTCGAAGATCGCGTAGGCGTCGTCATCGCTGTAGGCGGTGATCTGTACGAGCTGCACGCGATCCTTGAGCCAGTCGATGAAGTACGGCAGCGCTGACTCCTTCAGCTCGTCGGGAAACAGCCCGTCGAGTTCGGCGTACCTCGCGACGAGCGTGTGAACAGACTCAGCCGCATCCGCCGGTGGCTCATACTCACCGTGCTCGAACAGTGCTTCCATGCAATCGTTACGGTCGGGCACGTCAAGGTTGAAGGATTTCTCACCGAACTTTTCAGAATAGATCAGCTCGTCAATGTTGACCGTGTCTTTCTCCTCACGGTCTTGCTGGAGGCGCCGCAGATAGGTCAGGAACAGGGTCAGGCTGGTCAGTCGCTGCTGGCCATCTACGACGAAGGGCTGGCTGCCCTTCTGCGAGATGATGATAGATCCGAGGTAGTAGCCGGGATACTTGGCAACATCCCTGCGAGCGTGATCGAGCTCGTGCAGAGAGAGGAACTTTGCTGTGAGGTCTGAGACAAGTTCGGCGATCTGCTTGGCTTCCCACTTGTACTCGCGCTGGTAGTAGTCGATCGAGTACTTCTTCTTCTCCAGCACCTCTGCGACTGTCTTCGCAACGCCGTCGATATTGCGGTCGATTTCGGTCATGCTTCGCCTCCTGCGATCTCGGCGATGAGATTGTCGGTCTCAGCTTCGAGGGCCCGGATGTCGGCTTGAATCTCGGCGAGAGTGCGCATCGGGGTCGGCTTGTAGAAGTGGCGGGTAAACGAGATTTCGTAGCCGATCTTCGTCTTCGTCTCGTCGATCCATGCGTCAGGTGCGTAGGGCTCCACCTCGCGGCGGAAGAAGGCTTCGATCCCGTCGGCATACTCACCTGCGGGTTCAGTGAGTGGCACTTGTTCGGTGTCGCGCAGTTCGGTGTCGGGCTCGTATTCGACCACACGGGTTCGTCCGTCGATGATCGCCTCGTAGCGCCCATGCAACGGGTCAGGAGTTGCCGCGAATGGCAGCACTTTCTTGATGATCGGCGCGGCTGACTCGTCGCACACCCCGTCTTCTTTGAGCTTCTTGATCTCGGCAGCCTTGTAGACGCGGCCCGCCTCGACGCCCGCGATACGCAGCGGGCGCTCGACGGTGATCTTGGAGTAGCCGAAGTCGATGCCATCGAAGACCTTCGAGTGATCGGGGTCGTCAGCCTGGTCGAAGGCTTTGTAGGCGGCAAGCACGCGGTCAGCGTCGACGTCACTGATCTCGACGCCCTTCTCACCGAGGTTCTTGCGCAGTGGCGTGAACCAGCCGGTGGCGTCGATGAGCTGCACTTTGCCCTTACGTCGCTCTTCCTTGCGGTTGGAGATTACCCACACGTAGGTTGCGATGCCGGTGTTGTAGAACATCTTGAGCGGCAGCGCGACGATGGCTTCGAGCCAGTCGTTTTCGATGATCCAGCGACGGAAGTTGCTCTCACCTTGGCCGGCGTCTCCGGTGAACAGCGAGGAGCCGTTGTGCACCGATGCGATGCGAGAGCCGAGGGCTGTGCCCTGCTTCATCTTGGAGATGAGGTTCGCGAGGAACATCAGTTGTCCGTCGCTACTGCGGGTGACCAGTGAATAGCCAGGGTCGCCGTCGTGGGTAACAATGAAGCGTGGGTCGATGATTTTCTTTGCGCCGCCCAGGCGATCTTGGTCGGTCTTCCAGCTCTTACCGTATGGCGGGTTCGAAAGCATGAAGTCGAACTCGTCACCCGCGAAGGCATCGTTCGAAAGGGTTGACCACTCTGAGCCTCCGACGATATTGTCAGCCGCCTGCCCGTCGCCCTTGAGAATGAAGTCGGCCTTTGCGATCGCGTACGTTTCAGCGTTGATTTCCTGGCCGTATAGATGCGTCGAGATCTTCTTCCCGGCGGGTTCGGTGAGGTGCTTGAGGGTCTCCTCCGCAACGGTGAGCATGCCACCGGTTCCCATCGCCCCGTCATACAGCCGATAGGTGCCCGAGGGGATGACCTCGGCGATCGGTTCGAACATCAGCCGAGTCATCAGCCGCACTGCGTCGCGCGGCGTCCAGTGCTCACCCGCTTCTTCGTTGTTCTCCTCGTTGAAGCGTCGTACCAGCTCTTCGAAAACCGTACCCATTCCGTGGTTGTCGAGGCCGGAAGGCGAAAGATCAAGGTCAGGTGAGAGGAACTTCTCGATCAGCGCCCCGAGCGCATCGGCCTTCGTAAGACGAGTGAGCTGATTGCGGAACTCGAAGTTGTCGATGATCTCCTGCACATTGGGCGAGAAGCCATCGAGGTATGCCTCAAAGTTCTGCCGGAGCCTGGTGGCATTCGTCGCAGCCCGTAGAGTCTTGAGCGTGAAGCCGGACGTGTTGTAGAAGTCTTGCTTCGCGGCGTCGCGCAGTGGTGCATCCTGGTCGACGATTCCTGCCAGATCGAGGGTCTTCTTCATCGCGACGACCGCGTCTTGGGTGGGTTCGAGCACACTATCCAAGCGTCGGAGGACGGTGAACGGTAGGATCACATCGCGGTACTTGCCACGCACGTAGAGGTCTCGCAGCACGTCGTCGGCGATGCTCCAGATCAGCGCGACGAGGCGAGAATGGTTGATGGAGTTCTGCGGCAACGCATGTCCTTCGAGTCGATCTAGTACGGCATGAAAGCGGAGTTTGCGCCGTGCACGAGAATCAAGCCCGAACGGAAAGCACCACACTCCCACGATGACGTTAGGCGCCACCACAGACATTCTCTCAGGGAGCAGACGGAGAACCTAAGTCATGCTCTTCTTCAGAGCCTTCTCGTGATGGCTTGTAAGTGAAACGTTGCAAGTTGCGTTGGTGCCTGTTCGGTGGGTCAGGTGACACCAGCGGTCGCCAGAACATGGCGCGTTCTGCCAGCGCCTCGTGAAGGACTTCGACGTCGTTGCAGAGATCCCAGAACGCTGACCGCGTGGGCCGGAGGATGGGGTCGTCGAAGTCCCTGATTCTGGCGGTGAGGGCTCGCACGGCTTCCACGATGGCTGCCTCGTCATCGAACACGGCTTGAACGCAGGTCTTGCGTGGGTGTGTCACGTCAACCCGGCGTTCACGCACCTCAGTGACGACTCGTTCTACGACCTGCACCTTCACCGCGCTCTCGTTGCCGCTTCGGCGATCTTCATGAGCGGCCTTACGACATGACGCTGAGCAATACACGCGCGGTCTCCCGGTGCTCTTCGGATTCTCCAGCTTCGCCCCGCAGTGTGCGCAGGTTGTTGGGAGTTCGACGGTGCGGTTGATGCGGATGCTGCGTGCTTCGCGTCTCTGCTTCGCGGCTTCTTGCTCGCGGCGGCGCTTGCGCTCGTATGCCCTCCGTTCGTGATCGAGAACGATCCAGCGTTTCCTCGCTGCGTATAGGGGAGAATCGGACTCGTCACGGTCGAGGGCGGCGAGTGCTTGGCGTGCTCGATCTGTCAGACCGGGGAGTGCTTTCTCGGCGGTGCGTAACTCATCGGGATCGCCGGATTCTTGGGCGGTGATCCACCGTTCGTAGTGCGCGTCGAAGTCTTGGAAGAACTTCTGCCAGTGTTTCGTGACCATGCTTCAGCCTACGTTTGTTTCGTTCCCGACGAAAGTAGCCGGATTCCCCGCTTGCAAGATGCGTGGTAACTCAAAAGCGGTGGTCGGCAAGGGGCTGATTTCGGGCTGTTTCTGATTCCGTGAAACAGGTGGCGCACCTACCTGTATGGAGAGAAGCGAACGGGATCTGCGCCTGAGAGTGACGCGGTGTGAGCGCCCTGATCTGGGGAAGCTGATCGACTGGGCACTCAACATCGCCGAGACCCGCCACCAAGCCTGGCAGCGCGGCGAACCCGACCCCTACGGCCTCCCGCCGCCAGCCGAACTCACCCCCGCCGCTGAATCGGCCCGGTCGGAGCTGTTCGTTCTGTCAGAGGTACGCGAGAAGATCGAAGAGAAGCAACACCCTCGGCAAGGAGGCCCACCATGAGCATCACCACGCTGACCACTCGGCCGCCCGAGACCGGAGCCGAGAAGCCGGTGCTGCTGGCGGTGTCCTACCTTCGTGTCTCCACACGCGAGCAGGCCGAACGCGGCGGCACCGACGAAGGGTTCTCCATCCCCGCCCAACGCGAAGCTAACGCGCGAAAGGCTGATGAGCTCGGCGCGCGGGTGGTGCGTGAGTTCGTTGACGCGGGTGAGTCCGCGCGGTCCGCTGATCGGGATGGGCTTCAGGAGATGCTGGCGTTCATCAAAGCATCTCGGGTGCAGTTCTGCATCGTGCACAAGCTCGACCGTCTCGCCCGCAACCGTGCTGACGACGTGCAGATCCATGAAGCTCTCATCAGCGCGGGTGTAACTCTCGTTTCGGCTACTGAATCGATTGATCAGACCCCGTCGGGGATGCTCGTGCACGGGATCATGTCGTCGATTGCGGAGTTCTATAGCCGCAATCTCGCTACCGAAGTCACCAAGGGCATGCAACAGAAACTCGCGCAGGGCGGGACCCCGATGCGTGCTCCCATCGGCTACCTCAACGTGCGCAAGACCGACGAGCACGGTCGGGAGGTGCGCACAGTCGAGGTCGATCATGAGCGTGCGCCGCTGATCCGCTTCGCGTTCGAACGCTACGCAACCGGCGAAACCTCGGTTGCGGCGCTTTTGCGTGAACTCACCGCGCGCGGGTTGCTGACCGTGCCGTCGCCGAAGCGACCGTCGAAGCCGCTGGGGAAGGCGACGTTTTACTCGCTGCTGACGAACCCGTATTACGCGGGTGTGATCCGCTACAAAGGCGCGCTGCATCCCGGTGCACACGAACCTCTGATCGAGCCAGCGTTGTTCGATCAGGTGCAATCACTCTTGAAAGCGCGCACTGCGAAGATGACCCGCCACGTCACGCACGCGCACCACCTGAAAGGGCTGCTGCACTGCGGCAGTTGCGGATCGCGTATGCTCCTCGACTTCGCCACCAACCCCAAAGGCACCACCTACGCGTACTTCGTTTGCTCCGGCCGTGCAGCGAAGAGGACGAACTGCACCCGGCGTGCAGTGCCCGTGCAAGTTGCTGAGCGCCTGGTTGAAGCCTCTTACACGAGCATCACGATTAGCGAAGCTGACTACCGGCATCTTGCCGCCGAGGTCGACTCGGCGTTCGACAAGCGGAGTTCGGGAAGGGATCAGGAACTCACCGATCTGACGGCGAACAGGGCCCGGCTTGAAGCCGAATCCGACAAGCTCCTCGCCGCGCACTTCGCTGACGCGATCGACCTGCCCACGCTGAAGCGGCACCAGGACCGCATCCGCACGGGCCTTGCCGACATAGAGCAACGACTCAGCGAACACGACGAGAGCCACACCGGAAGACGCGCTTTCCTCCACGACTCACTCCAACTCCTCACCAACGCGCACCACACCTACGCTCGATCCGACGATGCCGACAGAAGGCTCGCAAACCAGGCGTTCTACACGCGACTGGAGATCACCGAAGAGGAACAGATCAAGCCGCATCTCGCGGAACCCTTCGCAACGATCATCTGCGAAGCATCCGGAGGCAAGAAGACCAAACGGGAACACTCCACATCTCACGATGTCGCGTGTTCCCGTAAGGATATTTGGGTGGATCCTGGGAGAATCGAACTCCCGACATCCTGCTTGCAAAGCAGGCGCTCTACCAACTGAGCTAAGGACCCGAGTGAAGGTTCGAAAGATCCTCCGCTCAGCGGCTCCGGCTGTACCGCCCGGCAACCACTCGGACTACTATACCCGCGAGGAATCCGACACGCAAAAGCACCGATCCACTGAGCGGTGCTCGCCGCGATCCGACGGGCGCGGCTCACCGTTCGGCGGCGTCCGCCGCACCCCGATTCGACCGGAGGAACGCCCTATGCACCGAGATGAGCTCCACGCCGCCGCGCGATCCCGCGCCGCCGAGCTGCCGGGAACGGGTGCCGAGTACCCCTTCGGGCCCGAGTGGGAGGTCTACAAGGTACGGGGCCGCATGTTCATGGCGCTGTACGAGCGCGGCGGCGATCCCGCGGTCAATCTCAAGGCCCGGCCCGCCGACAGCGAGGTGCTGCGCACCGTCTATCCCGAGATCGCGCCGGGTTACCACATGAACAAGCGGCACTGGATCACCGTCGCTCCCGGAGCAGCGCTCGACGCGGTCATGTTCAGCGACCTCGTCACCGAGTCGTATCTGCTGGTGGTCGAGCAGCTACCGCGCGGGCAGAGCCCCGTGGATCCCGAGACCTTCGGTCAGGCCCAGGCTGAGCATCGAGACGACTGTACGTGAGCCGACGCAGCAGCACCTCCGCCGGACCGCGCGCGCCACGGCGCTCGAGCAGCACCGCCATCAGCAGGGAGAGCAGCCACGTGCCGGCGGCGATCCCGAACGCTGCCGCGGTGTTGATACGAGCCCCCAGGCCGAACCCCCAGGCTGCGAGCAGCGGCGCGAAGATCACCGACTGCAGCAGGTAGCTGCTCAGCGACCGCTTGCCCACCGCCGCCACCGCGCGCACCACGGGGCCCGAACGCAATCGCACAGCGGCCCATCCGAACAGAGCCGCGTAGCCGATGCCACCGGCCACGCCTCCGAGTTGCGCGAAGAGCGTCCAGCCCCAGACCACGGGCTCCGCCACCGGGAGCAACCCCAGATAGCTCAGCGCCGTGGGCACCGCGGCGAGGCTGCCGATCAGGATCCCCCATCCGGCGACGGCGCCGAGCCCGAAGCGCGTCACACCGCCCTCCAGCCATCGGTGCCGTCCGGCGATCCAGCCCAGTAGCACGCAGGCCGGAACCAGCAGCGAGAGCACGGTGGCCGGCGTCATGAGCAGCCACACCCCCGCGCGCACGAGCATCGCCCAGCCGTACGAGGCGATCCCGTTGAGCAGGTCAGCCGTGCTCCCCCATGCATCGGTCGTCACCAGCTCCTGCGAACCCAGCGGCACCAGAGCCGCGAGCAGCAGCATCACGCCCATCATCATCACCGCGCCGCACGCGAACAGGCCCAGCAGCACCCACACGGTGATCTTCAGCGCGCGATTCGGCCTCCAGAAGAGTGCCGCCGTCAGCGCGAGACCGGTCAGCCCGTACGCACCGAGGATGTCTCCCGCGAACAGCAGCAGCGCGTGCACGAAGCCGAACACGAGCAGCCACAGGTGCCGGCGCAGAAACATGCCGCGCACGGCGCGCTCCGGGACGCCGCGCGCCTCACGAGACCGCGCGAACTGCACCATGCCGTACCCGAAGAGGAAGGCGAACATCGGGTAGACGCGTGCGTCGACGAACACGATCGCGATCGCGGACAGCACCCGGTCGAGAACGCTCCCGTCGGTCGGGTGCACCGTGTACAGCAGCTCCGTGCTCCCCCACAGATACGCGGAGACATTGGCGATCGCGATCAGCAGCAGCATCCAGCCGCGGGCGAGATCGGGTGCCAGCGCGCGCTGCCCCGCACTCGCGACCGGTGCAGATGCCGCCTCGTACGTCCGCCCCATGCCCACCAGTCTCCCGTCGCGTACGGCCCCGAGGCAAGTCGGGCCACGGCTCAGCACGGTTCAGCGCCGATGCGCCAACCGCTCGAACACCCTCCGGATACGACGAAGGGCGGCCGATTTCTCGACCGCCCTTGTGTTGTTCGGTGGGGCTACCAGGACTTGAACCTGGGACCTCTTCATTATCAGTGAAGCGCTCTAACCGCCTGAGCTATAGCCCCTTGACCAAGCAATGACTCTACCCGATTCGAGCCGAAAATCGAAATCGAAGTCGGATATCGGGCGCGTTGCCTGGATCGTGCACCGCGACGGTGCGGTCTAGTTGCTCGTGAAGCCGAGCTGGAACCCGCCCAGCACGCGCACGAGCAGGTTGTACACGAGCGACGCGACCGCGCCCAGCGCCGTACCCACGATGGTGTTGAGGATCCCCACCACGACGGCGAAGCCGAAGACCTGCGGGAAGCCGATGACCTTCATGAGGCTGTTGTCCTCGCCCACGATGTCCATGAACAGTGCGTCCACCTGAGCGAAGACGCCGGTCTGCATGAGCACCGTGTAGATCAGCACCGTCGAGACGACGCTCACGATCGCGAGACAGATCGACACCAGGAAGGAGAACTTCACGGCCGACCAGAAGTCGATGTAGACCAGCTTCAGGCGCACCTGCTTCGCCGGGGCCTTCTTCCGGGTCTTCTTTGCCAGCTTGTCGGCGACAGTGTTACTCATTCACGTCTTCCTTGTTGTCAGCGGTTTCGGCGCCCTGGGCTTCGGACTCATCGTCATCGAGCCCGCGCTCCGAATTTCGCGCGATGCCAATGATACGGTCCCCCTCTGGGAATCGCGCGAAGACGACGCCCATGGTGTTGCGGCCCTTCGCCGGCACCTCGGCGACGTTCGATCGCACCACCTTACCGCTCGCCAGCACCGCCAGCACCTCGTCGGTCTCGCCGACGATGAGCGCGCCGACGAGATCACCGCGGTTCTCGTCGAGCTTCGCCACCTTGATGCCGTACCCGCCGCGGTTCTGCACGCGGTACTCGTCGACGGCCGTGCGTTTGGCGTAGCCGCCCTCGGTGACCACGAAGACGTACCCCTCGGCGCCGTTGATCCGGGAGGCCGACAGCAACGAGTCGCCATCGCGGAAGTTCATGCCGCGCACACCGCTCGTGGAACGTCCCATCGGGCGAAGTGCCTGATCAGAGGCGGTGAATCGTACCGACATGCCGTGCTTGGATACGAGCAGCACGTCATCCGCGGCCTCCGCGATAAGCGCGGAGACCAGCTCGTCGCCCTCGCGCAGCTTGATGGCGATGATGCCGCCGGTACGGTTCGTGTCGTACTCCTCGAGCGCCGTCTTCTTCACGAGTCCGTCACGGGTGGCGAGCACCAGATAGCCGGCTACGGCGAAGTCGCGCACATCGAGGATCTGCGTGACGGTCTCGTCGGGAGCCAGCGCGAGCAGGTTCGCGAGATGCTGGCCCTTGGAGTCGCGGCCGCCCTCGGGAACCTCGTAGGTCTTCGCGCGATAGACACGTCCGGTGTTCGTGAAGAACAGCAGCCAGTGATGGGTGGTCGTGACGAAGAAGTGCTCGACGATGTCGTCGGCGCGCAGCTGCGCACCCTTGACGCCCTTGCCCCCGCGATGCTGCGAGCGGTAGTTGTCGATGCGGGTCCGCTTGACGTATCCGCCGCGCGTCACCGTGACGACCATCTCCTCCTCCGGGATCAGGTCCTCCATCGACATGTCGCCGTCGAATCCGTGCAGGATCGTGCTGCGCCGTTCGTCGCCGAACTTGTCGACGACGTCTCCCAGCTCGGAGATGATGATCCTGCGTTGTTCGACGGGCGAGCCGAGGATCGCCTGGTACTCGGCGATCTGCTGCTCCAGCTTCGCAGCCAGATCGAGGATCTTCTGGCGTTCGAGGGCTGCGAGTCTGCGCAGCTGCAGACCGAGGATGGCGTCCGCCTGGATCTGATCCACCCCGAGCAGCGACATGAGCCCTTCACGGGCCTCGTCGACGGTGGGCGAGCGTCGAATCAGCGCGATGACTTCGTCGAGAGCGTCGAGCGCCTTCAGGTAGCCGCGCTGGATGTGCGCCTCGGCCTCAGCCTTCCTCAACCGGAACTCGGTGCGGCGCACGATGACCTCGACCTGGAACTTCGCCCAGGCGGTGATGAAGCCGTCGAGCGAGAGCGTGCGGGGCACGCCGTCGACGATCGCCAGCATGTTCGCGCCGAAGTTCTCCTGCAGCTGCGTGTGCTTGTACAGGTTGTTGAGCACGACCTTGGCGATCGCGTCGCGCTTGAGCACGATCACGAGCCGCTGGCCGGTGCGGCCGCTGCTCTCGTCGCGGATGTCGGCGATGCCCTGCACCTTGCCGTCCTTGACGAGATCCGCGATCTTGATCGCGAGATTGTCGGGGTTGACCTGATAGGGCAGCTCCGTCACGACGAGGCAGGTGCGGCCCTGGAGCTCCTCGATGTTGACGACCGCGCGCATCGTGATCGAGCCGCGCCCGGTGCGATAGGCGTCGCGGATCCCCTTGGTGCCCAGGATCTGCGCCCCGGTCGGGAAATCCGGGCCGTGCACGCGCTCCATGAGCGCCTCGAGCAGCTCCTCGCGGGAAGCCTCCGGGTGCTCCAGATGCCAGATCGCCGCTTCGGAGACCTCGCGCAGGTTGTGCGGCGGGATGTTGGTCGCCATGCCGACCGCGATGCCGACCGAGCCGTTGACCAAGAGGTTGGGGAAACGGCTGGTGAGGACCGTCGGCTCCTGGGTGCGGCCGTCGTAGTTGTCCTGGAAATCGACCGTGTCCTCGTCGATGTCGCGCACCATCTCCATGGCGAGCTGCGACATCTTGGTCTCGGTGTATCGGTGCGCGGCCGCGCCGTCGTTACCGGGTGAACCGAAGTTGCCCTGCCCGAGCGCGAGCGGGTAGCGCATCGACCACGGCTGCACGAGGCGCACGAGCGAGTCGTACACCGCGCCGTCGCCGTGCGGGTGGAACTGACCCATGACGTCGCCGATGACACGAGTGCACTTGGAGAACGCCTTGTCGGGGCGGTAGCCGCCGTCGTACATCGTGTAGATGACACGGCGGTGCACCGGCTTCAGGCCGTCGCGCACGTCGGGCAGCGCGCGCCCGACGATCACGCTCATGGCGTAGTCGAGGTACGAGCGCTGCATCTCCAGCTGCAGATCGACCTGGTCGATCTTGCCGTGGACGGCCTCTTCCCGCGGCTCCGTCGTCTCGTCCTGCACGGTATCGGGATCCGGATTCTGGTTCTCAGATGTCAAGGAAGCGCACGTCCTTCGCGTTCTGCTGGATGAAGCTGCGTCGAGCCTCCACGTCCTCGCCCATCAGTGTGGCGAAGATCTCGTCCGCTGTCGCGGCATCCTCCATGGTGACCTGCAGCAGCGTGCGGGTCTCGGGGTTCATCGTGGTCTCCCACAGCTCCTCGTGATTCATCTCGCCGAGGCCCTTGTAGCGCTGCACGCCGCTCTCCTTGACGAGGCGGCGCCCGTTCTCGGCGCCGGCGTTCAGGCGGGCGTCGCGCTCGGCATCGCTGAACACGTACTCGTGCTCGGCGTTGGCCCACTTGATCCGGTAGAGCGGGGGCTGAGCGAGGTACACGTAGCCCAGATCGATGAGCGGGCGCATGTAGCGGAACAGCAGCGTGAGCAGCAGGGTGGTGATGTGCTGGCCGTCGACGTCAGCATCGGCCATGAGCACGATCTTGTGGTAGCGGGCCTTCTCGGGGTTGAACTCCTCCCCGATGCCGGCGCCGAACGCCGTGATCATGGCCTGCACCTCGGCGTTGTTCAGGGCGCGGTCGAGCCGTGCCTTCTCGACGTTGAGGATCTTGCCTCTGAGCGGGAGAATCGCCTGCGTGTGAGGATTCCGACCGGTCTTCGCGGATCCGCCGGCGGAGTCGCCCTCGACGATGAAGATCTCGGAGACGGAGGGATCCTTGCTCGTGCAGTCCGAGAGCTTGCCCGGCATGCCGCCCGACTCGAGCAGGCCCTTGCGACGTGCGGTCTCGCGCGCCTTGCGGGCGGCCAGACGGGCGGTCGCGGCCTGGATCGCCTTGCGGATGATGTCCTTCGCCGGGCCGGGGTTGCGCTCGAACCAGTCGCCGAGCTGGTCGCCCACGACCTTCTGCACGAAGGCCTTCGCCTCGGTGTTGCCGAGCTTGGTCTTGGTCTGACCCTCGAACTGCGGTTCGCCGAGCTTCACGGAGATCACCGCGGTCAGTCCCTCGCGCACGTCATCGCCCGAGAGGTTGTCGTCCTTCTCCCGCAGAATGTTCTTCTCGCGCGCGTAGCGGTTGACCAACGTCGTCAGCGCAGCGCGGAAGCCCTCTTCGTGAGTGCCGCCCTCGTGCGTGTTGATGGTGTTCGCGTAGGTGTGCACGCTCTCCGTGTACGCGGTCGTCCACTGCATCGCGACCTCGGCGGAGATCTTGCGCTCGGTGTCCTCCAGCTCGAACGAGATGATCTCCTCGTTCACCAACTCGGCGCGCTTCGTCGAGTTGATGTGGTGAACGTAGTCCTCGATCCCCTTCTCATACAGGAATTCGTCGTGCGGCGCGGGGGGTGCGACGAGCTCGCCGTCGGCGTTCTCCACGGGATCCTGCGGACGCAGGTCGGTGATCACGATCTTGAGGCCCTTGTTCAGGAAGGCCATCTGCTGGAACCGGGTGCGCAGCGTCTGGTAGTCGAACTCGACCGTCTCGAAGATCTCGGCGCTGGGCCAGAAGGTGATGGTGGTACCGGTCTCGTCGCTCGGCTCCCCCTGCGTCAGCGGGCCGTCGGGAACGCTGCCGGTGAAGGACATGTTCCACGTGAAACCCTGCCGCTTGACCTCGACCTCGAACCGGCTCGACAACGCGTTCACCACCGACGAACCCACGCCGTGCAGACCGCCCGAGACCGCGTATCCGCCGCCGCCGAACTTGCCGCCGGCGTGCAGAACCGTGAGCACGACCTCCACGGTCGACTTGCTCGGGTCGGACGAGTGCGGGTCGACCGGGATGCCACGGCCGTTGTCGATGACGCGCACACCGCCATCCTCGAGGATCGTGATGTCGATGGTGTCGCAGTGGCCCGCGAGCGCCTCGTCGACCGAGTTGTCCACGATCTCGTAGACCAGGTGGTGGAGCCCCCTCGGTCCGGTGGAACCGATATACATGCCAGGCCGCTTGCGTACCGCCTCGAGGCCCTCGAGCACCTGGATTGCACCGGCGCCGTAGTCTTCCGCGGCCGTAGCCTGTTCTGAACTCATGCCTTGAATAATCCTTTTCTGGGCCTCTCAGAGCGTTTTTCCACGCCGGACACGTCCGCACACCAGCTTATCAAGAATCAGCCCCGGAATGCCCTATTGCGGGCTCCCAGCAGTCATTTCTCAGCGGGGGACGATCCCCCCCTGATCGATCGAGAAGCGAAGAAGGGCGCCGACCCCCCTCTGCACGGCCCGCTCGCCGGGCGATTTCGTCGCTCTCTCGGCTACTGCCGCGCCAGAGACGGCCCCGCCGACCGCGTCCATCGGCTATCCGTAGGTGTCGCGCGGTCCTCTCCCCCGAACCGATCGAGGGCCGTGACTCCAGCTGGGCGCGCCGGGAGCGAGGAACCGCAGATCGCGTATCTCCGCGTCCGGGTAGTCGCGGAGCAGCCGCGTGAGCATCTCCGCGCGCAGCCGGCGCAACTCCGTCGCCCAGGTCGTTGAGTCGCACTGCAGCTGCAGAACTCCGTTGCTGATGCCGATCACCGTCGTGTGTTCAGCAGTCGCGTCCCCCGCGAACTCCGGCCACTCCGCCATGACGCGTGCCTGTTCGAGCTCCACACTCCAACCCATGTCGCTGGCGACCACAGTGAGCACATCGCCGAGCGCCCGCGGATCCCGGCCCCCGCTGAACGGGGCTCCTCCGGGTGCGTCAGACTCCGGACGCCGCCTTCTGCGGTACGTCGAGCCGCGCCACACCGCCTTCGCCCGGAGGTAGGCCTCGGTTGCGAACCCGACCTCGCCTGCCGAAGTCATCGGTCCTCTCCTTCGAGAATCACGCCGGCCTCGATGCGCACCCGACGCCACGGCACCCCGTTCGGTACGTCCTCCTCGACCGCCGCCGTCACGATCACCTGCTCGAAGTCACTGACCGCGGCCATGAGACTCTCACGCCTGCGCGAATCCAGCTCCGCGAACACGTCATCGAGGATGATCACGGGATCCCCCGCCGGCGACTCGTCTCTCAGGATCGTGGCGAGTGCCATCTTCAGGGACAGTGCGAATGACCAGGACTCACCGTGGCTGGCGTACCCCTTCACCGGAAGCCCGTTCAGTGACAGGAGGAGATCGTCCCGATGGGGGCCGACGAGCGTCACCCCTCGCTCGAGTTCACGGGATCGCACCGCAGCGAGCGCCTCGCGGAACTCCTTACTCAGTGTTTCACGTGAAACGTCGGCCAGCTCCTCGGGTTCGGCTGTTTCACGTGAAACATCCCCCGATGCGAGTGCGCTGTTCACCGATTCGCTCAGTGCGAGCTCGGGGCCGTGATCCTGCGCCACCAATCGGCGATATCCCTCGCGCAGAGGCGCACCTAGGTCGCGAACCAGTTCGCGACGCGCCAGCATGATCTGCGTTCCGTACTCCACCAGCTGGTCATCCCAGATGCCCAGCGTCGCCTCGATGGCCCGGGAGCCTCCACGCGACGATTTCAGCAGCGAAGTGCGCTGGCGCACCACGCGTTCATAGTCCGAGAGGGCGCCTGCAGCGACCGGATGCCGCGCCACGAGCGCATCGTCGAGAAAGCGGCGGCGTCCTGATGGCTCTCCACGAACGATCGAGAGGTCTTCCGGGACGAACGCGACCGCTGCGAACCACCGGGTGACCTCACGGGGGCGCACCACATTCCGATTCACCTGAGCCCGATTCGGGCGGTCCCGGTTCAGCTGCAGCTCGAGCATGACATCGCGATCCGACGCAGCAACCTTGAGCCGTGCGATCGCGGCGTCCGCGCCCGAGCGGATCAACGGCGCGTCACCGGTCACACGATGCGAGCGAAGCGTCGCGAAGTAGCCGATGGCCTCGACGAGATTCGTCTTGCCCTGGCCGTTCCGGCCGACGAGCAGGTTCGGACCCGGCCCCAGTTCGAGTTCCGCAGTCCGATAGTTGCGGAAGTCGATGAGCGAGAGATGCGCGACCCGCATCGCTGCCCCTCCCCTATCGGAGCAGCAGGTTCGGCTGCAGCAGGTAGCGGAAGCTCGCCTCGTCGGCCTCGTCCTTGCTCCGCTGGCTCGTGATCAGCACCGGACCCGGCTTGCCCGGATTGTCAGTACGGGTGAAGGCGATGCGCGCGAACTCCGCGTGCGTCGAACGCAGCCCGTCGAGCAGGAACTGGGGCTTCAGGGAGACCACCATGTCGTCTCCGACCAGGTGCGTGTCCACCGTCTCCACCGCCTGAGCCGATTCAGTGCCGGCGGCTTCCAGAGTCACCGAGCCCTCGACGAAGGAGAACCGCAGAGCGGCTTCGCGCTCGAGCACCAGGCCGACACGACCGACGGCCTCCACCAGCTCACCGGTGTTCACGACGGCGTAGTTGTCCACGTTCTCGGGGAAAAGACGACCGACGGGCGGGTAGTTGCCCTTGATGAGCAGCGAAGTCACGGTCTTCGAACCGCCGGTGAAGGCAATGAGCTCGCGCTCCGAGTCCTTGACGATCGATACCTGCACCTGGCCATCGCCCGAGAAGGTCTTGCCGACCTCGGTCACGATCTTCGAGGGAACCAGCGCCGTCAGTTCGTCCTGACCACCCTGGTTCTCCCAGTCGATGCTTCGCGTGGCTACGCGGTAGCGGTCGGTGGCCGTGAGGGTCAGTGAGTTCTCGTTGACCTCGAACTGCACACCCGTGATGACGGGGGTCACGTCGTCCTTCGACGCGGCGAGCGACACCTGTGCGATCGCATCGGCGAACACATCGGCGGGAACCGATCCCGAGATCGAATCGATCCGCGGCACCTGCGGATACTCCTCGACGGGCATCGCGGGAAGGCTGAAGGAGGCGGATCCGCACCGCACCTCCACTCGGCTCTCCAGGAGAGACACTTCGACATCCGCGTGCGGCAGGCGCTGTGCGATCTCGCTCAGAAGGCGTCCCGAGACGAGCGCTCGGCCGGCCTCCGAGATCACTGCCGTCACACTCGTCCGCGCAGAGACCTCGTAGTCGAACGACGACACCGTGAGGTGCTCGCCCTCGGCTTCGATCAGGGCTCCGCTCAACAGCGGCTGGGTGGGACGCTGCGGCAACAGCTTGACGGCGAACGATACGGCTTCGCTGAACACGTCACGGTTGACGGTGAATCGCATCTGGGGTTCCCTCCCACGCACACAGGTGTGCGCCTGATCTATCGGTTCACAATCTTTGCATACTCAGCGGCTCGGAGCATCCGTGAAGTCTTGTAGGGCGTGGAAACGGAGAGCCGGCCCACCGCGGACTGCGTGATCGAGTGCCCGTGAAAAGAGATTGAGGTGTTAACAGTGTTAACAGCTGTGGAAACTGTGGATAACTCCCCCGATCGTAGTGTTTCCTAAAGAACTACATCTCTGTGAGTTGTTGGCAGGATCGGAAAGTGCGGTCCTCCGCGGAATGATGCGGAACTCCAGGGGGTACCCGGATTCCACAGGCCACCGGATCTCCTCCACAGAAACGCCCGAGTTCTCCCCAGCTATCCACAGGCCACTCCAGAACTGTGGAGAACCGGTCGGCGATGAGCCTCAGCGGGAGCCCTGTTTGATGCGTGTCGTCAGCTCCTGCACCTGGTTGTAGATCGACCGGCGCTCGGCGATGAGCTGCGAGATCTTCTTGTGCGCGTACATGACCGTGGTGTGGTCGCGACCGCCGAAGAGCTGACCGATCTTCGGCAACGAGAGGGGGGTGAGTTCGCGGCACAGGTACATCGCGATCTGTCGCGCCGTCGCGATCTGCTGAGCCCGGGTGGGGCCGTAGAGATCATCGATCGACAGGTCGAAGTACTCGGCGGTCTTGCTGATGATGTCGGAGGGCTGCACCTCGTTGTCGGCATCGAGGGTGATCAGATCCTTCAGCACCGTGTGCACGAGCGGCATGTCGATGTGCTGCTGGTTCAGGCTCGCGTACGCGGTGACGCGGATCAGGGTGCCCTCGAGTTCCCGGATGTTCGAGGAGAACTTGCTGGCGATGAACTCGAGGATGCTGTGATCGATCTCGAGATTCTCCCGCTGCGCCTTCTTGCGCAGGATGGCGATGCGCGTTTCGAGGTCGGGTGCCTGGATGTCGGTGAGGAGGCCCCACTCGAAACGGGAGAGCATTCGCTCCTCGAAGCCGCGGAGCTGCTTCGGCTGCACGTCGCTCGTGATCACCACTTGCTTGTTGTGGTCGTGCAGCGTGTTGAAGGTGTGGAAGAACGCTTCCTGGGTCTCGACCTTGTCCTCGAGGAACTGGATGTCGTCGACGAGCAGGATGTCGACGCTGCGGTACCGGGCGTGGAAGGCCGCGCCCTGGTTGTTCGCGATCGAATTGATGAAGTCGTTGGTGAAGTCCTCGGAGCTGACGTACCGCACGCGAACGTCGGGGAAGAGCTCGCGAGCGTAGTGCCCGATCGCGTGCAGCAGGTGGGTTTTGCCGAGCCCCGAATCGCCGTAGATGAAGAGCGGATTGTAGGCGCGCGCGGGCGCCTCGGCCACCGCGACGGCTGCGGCGTGGGCGAAACGGTTCGACTGTCCGATGACGAAGCTGTCGAAGCGGTACTTCTCGTTCAGCCGGCTGTCGATGGGCGCCTCGGCGCCGTGGCGCCTGCGCGGCTCGTCGACGGGGCGTGCGGTGTCATGCCTCGGGGCGGAGTGCGTGTGCGTCGGAGCGGGAGCCGCCGCGGCGGGCTCCTCTTCGACCGAGGGTTCGGGATCCAGAGACGGGTGCGCTTCCTCGTCGACGATCACCACGAAGTTCTCGATCTGATCCGCCTCGGGGATCTCCGCGATCGCCGCCATGATCGAGGGCCGCAGCCGGCTCTCGAGAAGCTTCAAGGTGAACTCATAGGGAACCGCGAGATAGAGCGTTCCCGCCGCGATGCCCCGCGGTATCGCGAGGGCGACCTGCGCCCCGTTCGCCGGGCCCACGGACGGATCGCCCATGACGGCCCGGGTCACACGGGCCCAGACCTCCAGCAATTCGTCATCAGTCACGCGTCTACCCGGCTCGGTCTCGAAGATATCGGAATGGTCAATGTTATACCCAGAGTTATCCACAAGGGAATCGCCGCAGATCCGTGAAATTCCGGGATATTGTCAGCAGCGGCAGAACACCTGCGCCCACGTTAGCCACAGTTTTGTCCACAGGCAAGTCTGTCCGTGAAGTGGAGGTCGACCCTTGCCTCCGCGTGTCGCGTCGCTCGTCGAAGCGATGACAGACTTTGACGGGGCCGGAGTTCTGGCGTAAAGTAAGTACCTTGTATGGGCGGCCCGCCTGGATCGGCGCACTTGCGCCAGCGCGTGCTGCGGAAAACGCGATGCGTTTTTCTGAACAGCATCACGTGCTCGCCCAGATCCGACTTCCTCGATGTCACCGAGCCTCGGGGATCTGTTCCATAAGTCACGGAGTCTGTCATGAGCAAGCGTACCTTCCAGCCCAACAACCGCCGCCGCGCCAAGGTGCACGGTTTCCGCGCCCGCATGCGCACCCGCGCCGGCCGCGCCATCGTGGCAGCTCGCCGCGGCAAGGGCCGCTCGAAGCTCACCGCCTAGTCTCACCGTTCCCGGCTTCCGATCGTGCCTGCGAGGCAGCATCGTGTCACCCGGGGCGAGGATTACCGGCGCGCAGTGCGTACCGGTCGCCGCGTGGGGGGTGCCTTGTGCATCACCCACGCGGTTTTGCGTGCTCAGGGTGAGCCGGCCCGGTTCGGGTTCATCGTCTCGAAGGCGATCGGCAATGCGGTGACGCGCAACCTGATCCGTCGTAGGATGAAGACCGTCGTCGAGCGCCGTCTGCACATGGGCATCGGCGAGTTGGATGTGGTCTTCCGCGCCCTGCCGGCGATCACCGATGCCTCTTTCGAGCAGCTCGAACGCGAGATGAATCGCGCGCTCGACCGCCTCAGCCGCGAGATGCTCCCGCGGAGCGCAGCCTCATGAAACCGCTCCATGAGCTCTGGCTGCTGCCGCGCAACACGATGATCGCCTTCATGCACAGCTACCGCAGGCTCATCTCCCCGCTCTACGGGCAGGTATGCAGGTATCATCCATCCTGTTCCCGATACGCTTTGGAGGCGTATCAGCTTCGCGGCTTCATCGTCGGCACGGCCCTCACCGTCTGGCGGCTTCTCCGCTGCAATCCCTTCACTCCCGGCGGTATCGATGACGTACCGCGCGGGCAGCACCAGAACTTCGTGATCAACCCCCGCGGCTTCGTCCGCCCCATCGAGCGAAAGGCCTAACCCGGTGGACTTCTTCGAAACCATACTCTGGCCGCTGCGCTGGCTCGTCGAGCTCGTGCTGTGGGCCTGGCACTGGCTGTTCACCGCAATCGGAATGGACCCGGCCGCGGGTGTCACCTGGGTGCTCTCGATCATCGGCCTCGTCGTCGTCGTGCGTTCGGCTCTGATCCCCGTGACGGTGCGGCAGATCAAGTCTCAGCGCCGCATGATGGATCTCGCGCCCGACATGAAGAAGATCCAGGACAAGTACAAGGGCAAGAAGGATCAGTTCTCGCGCGAGGCCATGAGCCGCGAGACGATGGCGCTCTACAAGAAGCACGGCACCAACCCGTTCGCCTCGTGCCTGCCGATCCTCATCCAGATGCCGATCTTCTTCTCGCTGTTCTACGTGCTCCGCCACGCATCCGAGAACAAGCCGGGCATCGGCTTCATGAACGAAGTGCTCACGCAGAGCTTCAACGCCGCGAGCATCTTCGGCGCGCCGCTCAAGATGACCTTCACCCAGGGCTGGGAGAGCGGCAACTGGATGGTCGTCGTGCTGCTCGGCGCGATCATGGTGCTCATGATCGCTTCGCAGTTCTTCACGCAGCTGCAGATCATGTCGAAGAACGTCTCGGACGAGACGAAGAACTCCCCGATGTACCGTCAGCAGAAGATCCTGCTCTACATCATCCCCTTCGCGTTCCTCTTCTCCGGTGTGGCCTTCCCTCTCGCGCTCAACATCTACTGGTTCAGCTCGAACATCTGGACCATGGGCCAGCAGGCCATCGTGATCAACACGATGCCGACGCCCGGCAGCGAGGCCTGGCGCAAGCGCCAGGAGCGGCTCAAGGCCAAGGGTAAGATGACCGACGACGAGAAGCGCGCCAAGGCTCTGGGGCAGGACCTCCCGCCCGCGCCCGAGCCGCAGCAGGGCCAGCGACAGCAGCCGGTGAGCTCGAAGCGCTCCAAGAAGAAGAAAAAGAAGTGAGGGCACTGTGAGCACTGAGCGCGCCGGCGAAACCGTGGTGACTGACGAACCCGGCCTCGAAGAGCTCGAGGCCGACGGGGACCTCGCCGCCGACTACATCGAGGGCCTGCTCGACATCGCGGATCTCGATGGGGATCTGGACATCGATGTCGCCAACGGCCGTGCCTACGTCTCCGTGAACGGCGGGGGCGAGGATCTCGATCGCATCGCCACTCCCGACGTCGTGCAGGCGCTGCAGGACCTGACTCGGCTCGCCGTGCAGGCGAAGTCCGGCCGGTTCTCGCGTCTCATCGTCGACGTCGCCGGATCGCGCGATGCGCGCGCCCTCGAGCTCAAGAGCATGGTCGACGCTGCGATCGCGCAGATCGCCGCGGGCCGGGATCAGGTGGAGCTCGAGCCCATGTCGTCGTACGAGCGCAAGCTGGTGCACGACGAAGTCGCCGAACGCGGATACCACTCCGAGTCGCGGGGCGAGGGGCGGGACCGCCGGCTCGTCGTCAGCCGCGGCTGAATCCCGCGCGCGTGTTTCACGTGAAACCAGCGCCCGCTGACACGCTCGGGAACTCCGATCCTCGTTCCGCGCCGAAGCGCGCAGCGCTGGAGGCGTAGGATCTCACTCGGTATGTTCGATGTGGTGAGGACACAATGACGGTAGAACTCGAGCCGGAGCCCGCGGGCGCCCCGGCGATCGCGGGCGATCGCATCGATCTGCTCCGCGAGTTCGCTCGGGATCTCGGTGCGCGGGGTGAGGAGCTCGGCCTCATCGGTCCGCTCGAACCACCCCGGCTCTGGACGCGGCATCTGCTCAACAGCGCGGTGCTGGCGCCGCTCGTGCAGTCCGGCGCCCGCGTGGCCGACATCGGCACCGGCGGCGGCATGCCCGGGCTGGTGCTCGCGATCGTGCGCCCCGATGCGCGGTTCCTGCTGATCGAGCCCATGGAGCGGCGCTGCACCTGGCTGCACGAGCAGATCGACCGCCTCGGCCTGCAGAACGCAGAGGTGCGCCGCGGCCGGGTCGAGGAGTATCACGGTGCGTTCGAGGTGGACCAGGTCACCGCGCGCGCCGTGACGGCCCTGCGCAAGCTCGTGCCGTTGACCGCTCCCCTGCTGCGCGACGGTGGGGAGATGCTCTTCCTCAAGGGGGCCTCGGTGCAGAACGAGATCGACGCCGCCGAGAAGGTGCTGCGCAAGCATCGGGTGCGCGACATCGCGGTCGAAGAGCTCGGTGTCGGGCAGCTGGATGAGACGACCCGGGTGTTTCGGGCTAAAATCGATAGACATGGCTGAAGCGGAGAAGTCGCTCGTCGGCGACCACCTCGTCGATAAGATCCGGCGACGCCGCAAACTCGCGGAGACCGTCTCACCGCTGCCGGATCGGCCGCGCGTGATCACGGTGTCGAACCAGAAGGGCGGGGTCGGCAAGACCACCACCACGGTCAACCTGGCGTCGGCGCTCGCCCGTCGCGGCGCCAACGTGCTCGTGATCGACCTCGACCCGCAGGGCAACGCCTCCACCGCGCTCGGGGTGCCGCACCGTCCGGAGGTGACGAGCGTCTACGACGTGCTGCTCGGCGACAGCGGCCTCGATGACGCGCTGCAGTCGACCACGGACCACGAGAATCTCGATTGCGTGCCGTCCACCATCAACCTGGCCGGGGCCGAGATCGAGCTCGTCTCGCTCGTGGCCCGCGAGCAGCGGCTCCGCACCGCGCTGCAGGCCTTCCTGGCGGAGTCCGAGCGCACGTACCACTACGTCTTCATCGACTGCCCGCCCTCGCTCGGACTGCTCACGGTCAACGCCTTCGTCGCGGCCGACGAGGTGCTCATCCCGATCCAGTGCGAGTACTACGCGCTCGAGGGACTGAGCCAACTGCTCGGCAACATCCAGCTCATCCAGAAGCATCTCAACCCCGGGCTGCGCATCTCGACGATTCTGCTCACCATGTACGACGCCCGCACCAACCTGGCGCAGGAGGTGGCAGGCGAGGTGCGCGCGCACTTCCCCGAGCAGGTGCTGAGCGCCGTGATCCCGCGCTCGGTGCGCATCTCTGAGGCCCCCAGCTACGGGCAGACCGTGCACGCGTACGACGGGGCGTCGATCGGCGGGCTCGCCTATCTCGAGGCCGCGGCCGAGATAGCCGAGCGAGGCCCCGGAACATCGGACAACATCACCAGCACTCAGAACGGAGAGGCGTAGCGCATGGCGACGAAGAAGCGAGGCGGGCTCGGCCGCGGGATCGGCGCGCTCATTCCGCAGTCGCCATCGAGCGGGGAGCGCCCGGTCGACGTGTTCTTCCCGGCGAACGGCGGTGCGGCGGCGGCGATCGACACGGTCGAGGAGGCTGCCGAGCTCGACGCCGGCGCCGAACTGCAGGAGGTTCCCGGCGCCCAGCTCACCCGACTGCCGGTCGCCGAGATCGTGCCGAACCGTTCGCAGCCGCGAACGGAGTTCGACGAGCAGGCTCTCGATGAGCTCACGCACAGCGTGCGGGAGTTCGGGGTGTTCCAGCCCATCGTGGTGCGGGCCATCGAGCCGGCTCCCGCCGCGGGCGAGCCGCGCTACGAGCTCATCATGGGCGAGCGCCGCCTGCGCGCCTCGAAGCGGGCCGGGCTCGAGACCATTCCGGCGATCGTGCGCAGCACCGCCGACGAGCACATGCTGCGCGACGCGCTGCTCGAGAACCTGCACCGTGCGCAGCTGAACCCCCTCGAAGAGGCCTCCGCGTACCAGCAGCTGCTCGCCGACTTCGGCATCACGCAGGAGCAGCTCGCCGAGCGGATCGGCCGCTCGCGGCCGCAGATCTCCAACACAATCCGACTGCTGCGCCTGCCCGAGCCGGTGCAGACGCGGGTGGCGGCGGGGGTGCTCTCCGCCGGTCACGCGCGCGCGATCCTCTCGCTCGACGGCGACGGGGACGCCATGCAGCGCCTCGCCGACAAGATCGTCAACGAAGGCCTCTCGGTGCGCGCTGCTGAGGCCGTGGCCTCGGAGGAGCCCAAGCGTCGGGTGCCCAAGCCCCGCGCGGGCGGTGTGCAGGCGCAGCTGGGCGAGATCGCCGAGCGCCTGGGAGACCGCTTCCACACCCGCGTCTCGGTGAAGCTCGGGGCCAAGAAGGGTCAGATCATCATCGACTTCGCGACGATCGCGGATCTCAAGCGCATCCTCGCCGAGCTCGACGATCCCGGCTTCGGCTGACGAAAAGGCCCCACGGCCTTCTCGAGACCCGGCGCCGGGTCGCGTCGAGTGCTGGGCATCGCGCCGCACGCATGCGCGGGATCTCAGGGTGAGATTCTGCGAGTCGCTCCGCTCCCGCAGGATGATGAAGAGCTCTTCGGAGGGCCCGAGGAGCCGCGACGCGTCGGCGTTCGCTGTGGTTGACTGGTGACATGAGCGAGGAAACCAGAATCGTCGTGGCCGAACGCGAGGTGGCCGCCGCCCCGGCGACCGTCTTCGAGCTGATCGCGGATCCCGCGCAGCAACCGCGCTGGGACGGCAACGGCAATCTGATCGAGGCCCCCGCGGGTCAGCGGGTGAGCGGCGTCGGAGATGTCTTCGTGATGCGCATTCACAACGGCGAGGATCGCGAGAATCACATCGTCGAGTTCGAGGAGGGGCGCAGGATCGCGTGGCGCCCGTCCCCGGTCGGCGAGCCGCAGCCCGGGCACCTCTGGCGGTGGGAGGTGGAGCCGCTGCCCGACGGGGGATCGCTGGTGCGCCACACCTACGACTGGACCCGGCTGACCGATCCGAACCGCCTCGCTCGCGCTCGCCGGACGACGGCTGACGCCCTGCGCGCCTCGATCGACCGCCTCGCCGCCCTCGCCGAGCAGACGCCGCCCGCCTGAGCGCCGGTGGGCCGCCTGCGCAGGGGTTTCGACTCCCTCCTGCGTCGGTCGCTCAACCGGCGTATGGGTACGAGCCTGCGATCCGTGTTCGCTCAACCGGCGAGACGGACTCCTCACGGCGCATCACCGCACCCGCATCGAAGCCCAGGCCAGCGCTACCCCACTCACCTGTCGGATCGTCGGCAAACGAGAGCGGCGGTGAGGCAATCGGGGAAGCGTGCGCATCAGGGACGCGTGGCGCGGAGCGACACGCGAGGCCGCCGTGTGCGGCCCCACGAATCGAGTTGAACGCTGACGCGTTCAACTTCAGAACGATTCGTGCCCGTCTAAGCACGCGGCCGATTGCCTCACCGCCGCAGAGCGAGAAGGCTCAGATGATCCCGTTCAGGTGCTCCTCGATCATGGGCTTCGGCATCGCACCGATGATCTCGCGCACCTCCTCGCCATTCTTGAAGACCTTCATCGCGGGGATGGAGGTGATGCGGTACTGCGCCGCGAGGTTCGGGTTCTCATCGACGTTGAGCTTGACGATGCGCAGCTTGCCCTCCTGTTCGGCCGCGATCTGATCGAGCACCGGCGCCACGGCGCGGCACGGGCCGCACCAGGCGGCCCAGAAATCGACGAGCACGGGGATCTCGCTCTGCAGCACGACCTTGTCGAAGGTCTGCTCGTCCACGTTGATGGCTTCACTCATGATGACTCTTCTTTCCTTGGGAAGATGATGGGGATCAGCGCTCGGCGAGCGCCTCGATCTCGATTCGGTCCAGCTCCACCTCGACCGCCTCGCCCTGATCGGCGATCGCCGCGAGGTAGTGCTCGGCGTCGAGCGCCGCGACGGTGCCCGAAGCTGCGGCGGTGACGGCCTGGCGGTAGGTCGGGTCGACGACGTCGCCGGCCGCGAAGACCCCGGGCGACGAGGTGCGCGAGCTGCGGCCCTCGACCGCGATGGTGCCCTCCGCGGTGAGATCGAGCTTGCCGTGCACGAGGTGGGTGCGAGGGTCGTTGCCGATCGCGATGAACAGGCCCTCCAGAGCGAGCTCGCTCTCGGAGCCGTCGACGGTGTTGCGCAGCGTGACGCCGCTGAGCTGGCTCTCCCCGTGGATCGCTGCGACCTCCGAGTTCCAGATGAACTCGATCTTCTCGTTGTCGAAGGCGCGCTGCTGCATGATCTTGGACGCCTTGAGCTCCTCGCGGCGGTGGATCACGTAGACCTTGTCGGCGAAGCGGGTGAGGAAGGTGGCCTCCTCCATAGCGGAGTCGCCGCCGCCGACCACGGCGATGGTCTTCTCGCGGAAGAAGAAGCCGTCGCAGGTCGCGCACCACGAGACGCCGTGGCCGGAGAGCCGATCCTCGTCGGGCAGCCCCAGCTTGCGGTAGGCCGAGCCCGTCGCGTAGATGACGGTGTGCGCCTCGTGCACGGTGCCGTCGCCCGTGGTGAGGCGCTTGACCTCGCCCGAGAAGTCGACCTCGACCACGTCGTCGTACACCACCTCGGTGCCGAAGCGCTCGGCCTGCTCCTGCATCTTCTGCATCAGGTCGGGTCCCTGGATGCCCTCGGGGAAGCCGGGGAAGTTCTCGACATCGGTGGTGTTCATCAGCTCGCCGCCGATGGCGACCGAACTCGCGAAGAGCACCGGCTCGAGGCCGGCTCGCGCGGCGTAGATGGCCGCCGTGAAACCGGCGGGGCCGGAACCGATGATGATGATCTGGTGCATGGAGCTCCTCGCGCGCAGTGCAGTTCTGATGCGGCCGGGGCCGCGCTGGGAATATCAGGGTGCGGTCGTGACCGCGCAGATGATACAACCCATACTAGGGCGGGGCTATTCCGCGGTGCCGGTCGCGGCGGTGTCCGCAGTCCGGGTCGCGGTGCCGGCTGAGGCGCCGAGCTGTCGCCTGCGGCGCACGCTGCGCCAGGTGCCGAAGCCGAGCAGCAGCGCGGCGAGCGACCCGATCACCCAGAGCGCGATGGTCTCGAAGCTGCTGCTGATCGAGACGGGCAGCGTGCTGGTGAAGACGGTCGGATCGCCCGTCGCCGCCGAGACGGTGACCACGAGTCCCGACTCCCCTGAGGAGACGCGGCTGAGCACCGGCACGAGCACCCGCTCGTTCGCCTCGGCGGGCACCAGCACGTCCGGGAACCGGCGCTCGGTGATCGAGAGCGCGGCCGAGGAGGGTTCCACCTGCACGGCGACGATCGCGTCGAAGGGCAGGGCATTGCGCAACTGCACCGGTATGCGGGTCGAGCTGCCGACGAGCTGGGTGTGCTCCGTGCTGATCACGCGCACGCCCTCGAGCAGCTCGGCGTCGCGCTCGCGGTACTGAGCGGCGAGGCCGTCGAAGTCGACCGTGGGGGCCGCGTGGCGGGTGGCGAAGAGTTCGAGCAGTCGTGTGCGCTGGTATCCGCTGAGGTACTCGGGGTTCACGAGCACCGCACCCAGTTCGGTGACCGAGGATTCGCGGCTCGCCGCCGAGCGCAGCAGTTCGAGCCGGTCCTCGCTCGTCCCGCCGGCGCGCAGGGACGCCGTGCCCTCGGGCAGCTCGGAGACGGAGGTGGGCACGACCCAGTCGAGGGAGGCGAGCAGCTCGAGCAGCAGTGCGGGATCCTCGCTGCTGCCCATCGCACCGCGGTCGAGGCCGAGCAGAGTGCCCTCGGAGCCCGACTGCGCCGCGAACGCCAGCCGCGCGGCGAGTCGTGCGGCGCCCGCCGCGCGTTCGGCCTCGGTCGCCGCCGACAGCGTCGCGCGCGCCTCGTCTCCGAGCGCGTCGTCGGTGATCAGCACGTCGCTCCGCGAGATCCGGGAGCGCGTCGCATCAGACGCCGACACGTTGCCGGAGCCGAGCACGGCGGTCTCGATTCCCGAGGCGCGCAGCAGCTCGAGAGTGGCGCTATCGACGGTGCCGTTCGCCGGCCACGCGGTCGCCGCGCCCTGGGGCCAACTCAGCAGATCCTCCAGAGCCGGGAGCGTCGGCGCCTCCGGATCATCCGGGGCGTCGGTATCCTCCCGGGTGCCGCTGTCCTCCCGCGTACCCGCGTCGCCGGCCGGATCCGACGGCCCCGCTGTCTCGTCCGGGTCGGAGGCGGCGGAGGTGCCTGTCGCTTCTCCGGAGGTCTCGGGGCGGTCGCCCTCGGCGCCGCTCCCCTGCTCCCCGGCGTCCGCGCCGTCCGCGCCGGCACCGTCGTCTGTGCCGGAAGCCGGGGCATCCGCGCCGCCGCCCTCGCCGGAGGATTCCAGCGGGAAGCTGCCGAAGCGCGAGACGAAGTCGAGGCTGCTCGGTGCGAGCAGCGAGGTGAAGCCGAGGGCGGCCTGAGCGGCCGGATCCGCGTCGGCGAACTGCAGCAGGAAGCTGGGCAGCGAGCTCTGCTCCAGGCGTTCGAGGAACTGCCCGGCGTTCTCGGGCGCCTCGTCGCCGTACGCTCGGATGCCGGCGATGACCCGCGGATCGATGGCGAGCGTCGCGCGGTGCGCGCGGGCCTGGGTGAGGAGCCGATCCCACGCGGGGGCGAGCTCGCCGAGCTGGCTGCGGGTGGGGAGCGTGCGGATGTCGGAGGGGAGCACGACAGGCACGATCACTCCCAGCCGTACGCTGCTCCGCACTCCCGCGCCCGCATCGGCGTCGATCTCGGCGCCGGTGCCGGCGTTCGCGCCCGATCCCCCGCCCGCATCGGCATCGGGGGATCCCGGCCCCCGCCAGACCACCGGTGTGACGGCGGAGAGCGCGTCCGAGGTCTGCGTGTCGTCGGAGGGGTCGGGTCTGAACACGGCCCGCACCGTGTAGACGCCCCGGGTCTCGAGCGCCGGGAGATCGTCCTGCGGCACCGAGATGGTTGCGGCCTGCTCGCTCTCGGGAGCGGTCTCGCCGACGCGCGCCTCCGCGAGGTGCAGCGAGGGTGTCGTGGGCTGCGCGTCCAGATCCTCGGGAGAGCCCACCGGCTGCACGGAGAGCCGCAGTTCGATGGTCCCGCTCGGGATGGCCTGCTCCCCCGCGTTCCGGATGAGCAGGCCGAACGCCGCGTCGGCGTCCTCGCGGATCACCGGATCCTGGGGGGCGACGACGAACTCGGCCGAGGATATCGCGGGATCCGGAGCCTCCTCCTCGGCGAGAGCCGGTGCCGCCGGTGCCGCGACCAGCCCGAGCACGAGCAGTGCGGCGGGAATCGCGCGCGCGCGGAACCGACGAGCTGAAGACATGATGCCCAGTCTATGGAGCGACGCTGACACGGATCCGAGCCGGCGCATCCCCCGGTACGCTTGAGGGATGCCCTCTCTCGCCGATTCCATGCAGGCGCTGCGGGCCATCGCAGCATCCGAGCCCGTCGCGACGCTGGCGTCGGCGTTCGCCGCCCGCGGTCACGAGTTCGCCCTGGTCGGCGGACCGGTGCGCGACGCGCTGCTGGGCCGCCCGGTGACCGATCTCGACTTCACCACGTCGGCCCGGCCCGACGAGACCCGTGAGATCCTCGAATCGCTCACCCGCAGCGTGTGGGACGTGGGACGCGATTTCGGCACCATCGCGGCGCAGCTGCACGGCGAGAACGTCGAGATCACCACCTACCGCGCCGACATCTACCGCGACGACTCGCGCAAGCCCGAGGTCAGCTACGGCGACACGATCGAGGGCGATCTGGTGCGGCGGGACTTCACCATCAACGCGCTCGCGCTCATGCTGCCCGAGCTGCGGCTCGTCGACGTCGGCACCTCCTCCGCGAGTGGCGCGGGCGGCGTGGAGGACCTGCTGGCCCGAGTGATCCGCACTCCGGGGTCCGCCGAGGCCTCGTTCACCGACGACCCGCTGCGCATGCTGCGCGCCGCCCGCTTCGCCTCCCAGCTGGGCTTCGAGGTCTCGGCCGACACGCAGGAGGCGATGGTGCGCTTCGCCGATCGCCTCGACATCGTCTCCGCAGAGCGCATCCGGGACGAGTTCGTGAAGCTGCTCTCGACCGACGACCCCCTGCCCGGTATCCGGCTGCTCGTGGACACGGGGCTCGCCGATCGCTTCCTGCCCGAGCTCACCGCGCTCGTGGCGACGCAGGACGATCACGGCCGGCACAAGGACGTCTACGAGCACAGCCTCACGGTGCTGCGGCAGGCGATCGAGTTGGAAACGGCGCGCCGGAAGGGAGGCGGAGCCTCCGCTGCGCCGCCCGTGCCGCACACGGCGACGGCCCAGGGAGCGACGCCGGGGGCGAGCGTGGGCGGCGGCCAAGATCCCTCGCCCGATATCGTGCTCAGGATCGCGGCGCTGCTGCACGATATCGGCAAGCCGGCCACCCGTCGCTTCGAGCGCGGGGGCGTCACCTTCCACCATCACGACGTCGTCGGCGCGAAGCTGGCGCGTAAGCGCCTGCGCGAGCTGCGCTTCGACAACGACACCGTGAAGCGGGTGTCGCGCCTCATCGAGCTGCACCTGCGCTTCTTCGGGTACAGCGACCAGCAGTGGACGGACTCGGCCGTGCGGCGCTACGTGCGCGATACCGGCGGCGAGTTGGAGCGGCTGCACATCCTCACCCGCGCCGACGTGACGACCCGCAACCGGCGCAAGGCGGAGCGCCTCGAGCACGCCTACGACGACATCGAGCAGCGGATCTCCGAGCTCGCGGAGGCCGAGGAGCTTGCGGCTGTGCGGCCCGAACTCGATGGCGAGCGGATCATGGCCATCCTCGGGATCCCGCCCGGGCCGATCGTGGGCCGCGCCTACCGGCACCTGCTCGAGGTGAGGCTCGACGAGGGCCCCATCGGCGAGGAGGCCGCCGAGCAGCGTCTGCGCGAGTGGTGGGCGGCGCAGGCCTCGGACTGACGCCGTCCGGCGGAGCCGCCCCGCTCGTACTTCGGCACTCACCGTTGTTTCGGACGGATTCAGAGGATCTCATCCGAAGGTGAGGTGAGAGCCGAGCTACTGAACACCGGGTTGATTGGACACGGGGTTGATTGGACACCGATGAGAGAAGCGGGTTGATGGAGATGAAGGATCAGGATCCGAGCGAGTGGTTCGGCGGGCGGCCGCGGATCATGTTCGTCCATGCGCACCCCGACGATGAGACCATCACCACGGGGGGCACGCTGGCCGCGCTCGCCGCGGCGGGGCGCGAGCCGCTGCTCGTCACGCTGACGCGGGGCGAGCAGGGCGAGGTCGTGTCCGGGCCGCTCGAGGCGCTGGCCGGCACCCACGGTCTGGCGGTGGTGCGCCAGAACGAGCTGAAGACCGCGCTCGGCATGCTGGGCGTCGAGCGCCACGCGTTCCTGGGTGTGGATCCCGCGCGAGCGGAGGGCCTCTCCCCCGTGATCTACGAGGACTCCGGGATGTCGTGGGGGCCCGATGGCCGCGCGACGGCGGCCCCCGAGGCGGGTCCCGATGCGCTGACGAGCGCGCCCGCCGTCGAAGCGCTGAACGATCTGCTGGCCGCGGCGTACCGGGCGGGTGCGCAGGGCATCGTGAGCTATGACGACGGTGGCGGCTACGGTCACCCGGATCACGTGTTCGCGCATCGGCTGGCGCGCGCGGTGGCGCACGCGCTCGAGGTGCCGTTCTGGGAGATCGTGTCGACGGGGTCGCTCCCCGAGGCCGTCCCGCTCCCCGACTCGGCTCTGAGTGCTGAGCCGGCCCCGCTCCCCGAACCGGTCGAAGGGAGCGGGTCACTCGAACTCCACGATGTCGAGCCCTGGCTCGATCGCAAGGTCGCCGCGCTGCGCGCGCACGGCACGCAGCTGAGCGTCGACGGCGATGACATCGTGCACGTCGGCGGGCAGCGCGAAGCCATCGGACGCGTCGAGGTGTTCCGCAAGCCGGCGGGTGACGCCGCGTCCTGAGGATGATAGGCTGTTCTAGTTGTCTGCGCGCAGAGCGATCCGCTCAGTTCGCGGGCACGATGCACAACACCCTCCTGCCACAGAAATCCTGTGGCCGTGAAGTCCGAAGGAGGTGGGTCAGTAATGCATACGTACGAACTCATGGTGATCCTCGATCCCGGTATCGACGAGCGTACTGTGGCCCCCAGCTTGGAGAAGTTCCTCGGCGTCATCCGCACTGCGGGCGGCGAGATCGAGAACGTCGACATCTGGGGCAAGCGCCGTCTCGCATACGAGATCAAGAAGCAGTCCGAGGGCATCTACGCCGTTGTGAACTTCACCGCGACCCCCGAGGCCACCGCTGAGCTCGATCGCCAGCTGGGTCTCTCCGAGGCCGTTCTGCGCACGAAGGTGCTCCGCGCCGACGAGCTCATCGCCCAGCGCGCCGCCCAGGCCAAGCGCGATCAGGCCAAGGCCGCTCGCGCCGCCGCGAAGGTGGGCGCGTAGCTCATGGCCGGCGAGCCGCTGATCACCGTGGTCGGTAACCTGGTTGCCGACCCGGAGCCGCGTGTCAGCCAGGCGGGCAAGTCGTGGGTGACCTTCCGGATCGCCTCGACCCCGCGCGTGCGCGACCGTCAGTCCGGTGATTGGTCGGACGGCGAGCCGCTGTGGCTGGGGTGCCGCGCGTACGGAGAGTACGCCGACAACATCGCAGCCTCGCTCACCAAGGGCATGCGCGTCATCGTGCAGGGCCGTCTCACCCAGCGCAGCTACACCGACAACCAGGGGCAGCAGCGCACCTCCCTCGACCTCGAGGTCGAGGAGGTCGGTCCGTCGCTCCGCTTCGCCACCGCCCAGGTCAACCGCGGTCAGTCGCGCGGCCAGGTCGGCGGCTTCGGCGGAGGCAACGCGGGCAGCGGCCAGCCGCAGGGTCAGAGCGGCTGGGGCAAGCCCGCCGCGCAGCAGCAGGACAACCCCTGGACCAATTCGGGCCAGGGCGGTTCCGCAGGCTCCGGCGGCGGCGACTTCGGTGGCGGCTTCGACGACGAGCAGCCCTTCTAGGCAAAAACTTCTTGATCCGGTGCAGCCGGATCGCATCACGAAAAGAGACCAAATATGGCAGGCAAGTCCAGCGGCGCAGGCCGCAAGCCGGGTCGGGGTAAGAACGCCAAGACCCTCGCACCCGCGAAGAAGCAGACCGTCGGCGTCATCGACTACAAGGATGTCGCGACGCTGCGCAAGTTCATCTCTGAGCGCGGCAAGATCCGCGCCCGCCGCATCACCGGCGTGTCCGTGCAGGAGCAGCGTCTGATCGCGAAGGCCGTGAAGAACGCCCGCGAGATGGCTCTCCTCCCCTACGCCGGCTCCGGCCGCTAAGGAGTAGACCATCATGGCGAAGGTAATTCTCACGAACGAGGTCCAGGGCCTCGGTTCCGCCGGTGACGTCGTCGACGTCAAGAGCGGCTACGCACGCAACTACCTCGTGCCCCAGGGCTACGGGGTGCACTGGACCCGCGGTGGCGAGGCCCAGGTCGCGCAGCTCCGCGCTGCACGCGAGGCGCGTGCGCTCGCTTCGGCCGAGGACGCGCAGGCGCTCAAGGCCAAGCTGCAGGAGAACAAGATCCGTCTGCAGGCGAAGACCGGCACCGGTGGCCGTCTCTTCGGCTCGGTGAAGCCCGCCGCGATCGCCGCGGCCGTGTCCGAGGCCGGGATCGGCGAGATCGACAAGCGCAAGATCACGGTTCCGTCGATCAAGACGACCGGTGAGTACAAGGTGGTCGTCCACCTGCACGAGGGCGTTGACGCCGAGGTGACCCTGCAGGTCATCTCGCAGCGCTGAGCGGCGTACTCGCTCACAGGGCAGCGGGGCGGCGATTCTTCGGGATCGCCGCCCCGCTGTCGTGTGCCGGGCCGGACCCGGATTCGCGCCGTCTCAGACGGAGGAACGAGCAGCGCGGTGAGGCCCCGTACCCTTCGTATCGGAGCTCTCGGAGGGGCTCAGCAGCGCCTGTTCTCTCCTCTCGGCCCGGAAAAACAGCGCGGAAACGGGAGATGAACCGGACGAAACGCCCGGAGCTCCTTCCGGTCTTGACAAACGCGATTTCGAGCCGAGGTTGTCCACACCCTCCCCCGTATCCGAAGCCTCAAGTTTTACCTGAGACTTGAATAACTTTCTCCCTGTGAGTAACTTAAACCCCTGTTCACAGCGAGAAAATAGCCCGAAGTCCACAATCTCTCCACACGCTCTCCCCAGGAGTGTGGAAAAGCTGCGGCTCAAAGCGGCGAGTTATGCACGAAGTTATCCACAGGTAGCGTCGGTGTGTGATCGACGTCGTTTGAACCGCGAGGCGAGTGCCCATACCGTGAATGTCCGGGGTCTGGTGTCTGATCGTTCAGTAACAGCCCCCGTTTCATCGTGAAGGAGTGACCGAGTGTCCATTGCGCACCTGGGAATCCCGGACCCGTTCGTCGAGGACGAGGCCCGTGGACACGAGCGGACCCCGCCGTACGACCTTCTCGCGGAGCAGAGCGCCCTCGGCGGCATGCTGCTGTCGAAGGACGCCGTGGCGGATGTCACGGGCCTGCTCAAGGGCGTCGACTTCTACGTTCCGAAGCACGAGGTCATCTACGAGGCGGTGCTCTCCCTCTACTCGCGGGGCGAGCCCACGGACGTGATCACGGTCACCGATGAGCTCACCAAGGCCGGTGAGCTGCAGCGCGCGGGCGGCGCCGAGTACCTCCACACCCTCACCAGCATCGTGCCGACGGCGGCCAACGCGAGCTTCTACGCCGAGATCGTCGCCGAGAAGGCGCTGCTGCGGCGCCTCGTCGAGGCCGGCACGCGCATCGTGCAGATGGGCTACGCCGGCGAGGGCGAGGCGATCGATCTCGTCAACGTGGCGCAGTCCGAGATCTACGGGGTGACCGGCGAGAGCCAGGGCGAGGACTACGTGCCGCTGCACCTGGCCGTCGACGCGGCCCTCGAAGAGATCAACAAGGCCAACGGCGCCGCCGACGGCATGCTGGGGGTGCCGACCGGGTTCAGCGAGCTCGACGCGATGACCAACGGCTTCGCCGGCGGACAGATGATCATCATCGCCGCCCGTCCCGCCATGGGTAAGTCGACGCTCGCCATGGACGTCGCCCGCAACGCCTCGGTGCACGCGAACGCCCCGACCGTCTTCTTCTCGCTCGAGATGGGGCGCGCCGAGATCGCGATGCGTCTGCTCGCCGCAGAGGCGAGCATCCCCATGCAGACCCTGCGCAAGGGCGCGCTCGACAATCGCGACTTCCAGAAGCTCGCGGCCACGCAGGCGCGCGTCGCCGATGCGCCGTTGTTCATCGACGACAGCCCCAACCTCACGCTCGTCGAGATCCGGGCCAAGTGCCGACGGCTCAAGCAGCAGCACGGCCTGCGCATGGTCGTGATCGACTATCTGCAGCTGCTCTCGAGCGGCAAGAAGTCCGAGAGCCGTCAGCAGGAGGTGAGCGAGTTCTCGCGTGCGCTGAAGCTGCTGTCGAAGGAGCTCGACGTGCCCGTCATCGCCCTCTCGCAGCTGAACCGAGCCTCCGAGCAGCGCGCCGACAAGATGCCCGCCATCAGCGACCTGCGCGAATCGGGCTCGCTCGAGCAGGACGCCGACATGGTGATCCTGCTGCACCGCGAGGCTGTGGGCGACCGCGATAGCCCGCGTGCCGGCGAGGCCGACTTCATCCTCGCGAAGCAGCGCAACGGCCCCACGGGCACCGTGACCGTCGCCTTCCAGGGGCATTACTCCCGCTTCCAGGACATGCCCCAGGGCGTCTGAATTGATGATGCATCCCGCAAGCGTAGATGCATCAGGCGCCTTCGGCGCAGTTAAGACTCCAGGACAAGGACGTGTTGTGACTCGACGCGTCCCGCGAGCACGGATCGCTGAGACGAAATCGCGCAGCGATTTCGCGCGATCCGTGGTGGCGCCACTGCGCCAGGATGCACGCCGGAGGGTATCCGGGGTTCGCTTGCCTGGCGGAGAGGAGCTGGAGCGGCGCATCCCGCGAGCCCGGATCGTTCAGCAGAAATCGCGCAGCGATCTCCCGCGATCCGTGGTGCGCTACTGCGTCAGGATGCGCGAGCGACGCCCGCCGGGCGGAACCGGGCGGTCAGGAGGCACCCACCCCGGCGCGATAGACTTGGGGTGAAGGAAGGGGTGTCATGGCCGCTGCGGTGACGAGCACTGAGCCGTCGACGACCCCCGAAGCACCGGTCTCCCGGCCCGTGCGACTCGTGCGCGTCGGGGCGCTGCTCATCGCGGCGATCGCCATCACCTTCACCGCGACCCTGCACGAGCAGCTGGGCTTCGACCGGAGCATCGCGGCCGCGGCGCTCGCGGCCATCGGCATCGCGCACCTGGTCGAGTGGGTGGCGCGCCGCTCGGCATCGCCCAGCCCCGTTCCGCTCCTGCTCGCGATCAGCGCGATCTTCGCCGCGATCGCGCTCCCCTTCGCCGGCACGCCCATCGTGTTCGCGTGCGTGCTCGCCGCCTGGGCGCTCGTGAGCGCTCTGCTCGAGCTGCTCGGCAGTGCGGTGCGCCCCGGCAGCCGGTCCGACGCGACGCTGCTCGGCGCAGCGGGGATCCTCCTCGCGATCCTCACGCTGCTCGTGCGTGAGGATCCCGTCGCCGTGCTCGGCTTCTTCGGCGCCTACACGATCATCGCGGGCGTCTTCCTGGGCATCTCCGCGTTCGACACGCGTCGTGCCGACGCCGCGCGCGCCGACCGCTAGACCTCCGATTCGACACGAAAGCAGACGATGAGCCAGTCCCCCGAGCCCACCGAGCACGATCCCGTGACCCCGTCGCGCCGTGATCGTCTGCGACCGCTGGAACTCGTCGGCTTCGCGGCGGTGCTGGGGGTGTTCGCCGGGCTGATCGTGCTGATGTCCACCCGCGACTGGGTGCTCGCGCTGATCTTCCTGGGCATCGGCTTCATCGTGTCGGTGCTGATGGTCGCGCTCGTGGGTCTCGGCGGCAAGCCCAGCGCCGAGGATCTGGAGGCGCGCAAGGATCTGCGGAGCCCCGACGAGGGCAAGAACTGGCACTGACCGGCACCGAAACCGGATCCGCCCGTCCGACGGCGACGCTCGTCGGATGCCGCGCGGAGCGGTGAGGGATCAGCCCCGCGACGGGTCTGCCGGTACGCGGCTCCGCGCACTCCGCCGCGTCCACGCCCGCGCATCGCGGCTGGAGAGCGCGAGCAGGATGAGGATGTCGAGCGCCAGGGTGAGCAGGGTGGTGCGCACGGTGATCTCCTCGCCGAGCGCGAAATAGGAGATGGCTGAGGCCGTGATGCTCGCGGTGGCTCCGAGCATCACGAAGATGCGGGCCGCGTTGCTGCCGCGCCACACGGACCAGGCGAGCGCGAGCAGCAGCAGCGCCCAGAGCGCCTCGAACCCGAGCACGATCCCGAGCGCCCAGGCCGACTCCTCCGCGCCGAGTTCGAGCTCGTCACGGATGGACCCCCACTCCCGCAGCAGCCCGATGCTCCACAGCACGGCGCCGCCCGCGCGGAGCACCACGAGCGCCGCACCCCCGGAGACGGAGAAGGGGCGTGAGGCTTTCGGGTCGGCCTGCTCCTCGCGGACGAAGAGCGCCGAAGCTGGCTCCAGCGCGGCGCGCTTGCGCGGCTCGTCAGTCACGCGTCACCTCCTGGGCGAGGCCGTTCAGATCGAGGATCGGCAGGTCTCCGTCGGTGCGGATGCTGTCGCCGCCGCCGTTGCGGGAGTGATAGCCGGTGGAGAAGTCGGCCAGCACCTCGTGGCGAGCCGCCGGGTTCGCGCCCATGACGGTGTCGACCACGTAGTCCCGCTCGACATCGATGTCGGCGTCGATCTTGTGGGTGATCTGCAGCGTGAACATCGAGAACCCGACGGCGCGGTCGAAGGTGCCCGCGGCAAGCCAGTCGACCCGGGCACCGCCGGGTAGCAGCCAGTTCTCGGGCGTGTGCCAGAAACGCACGTGATGACGCTTGGCGGGGTTGCCCTCGACCTCCTGCTGATAGGCGAAATCCTGCATGCGGCCGAAGAGGAACAGCGGGCTCACCGGCGCGCGATCGTAGCTGCGACGGGTGAGCGTGGAGGTTACGATGCGCCACGAGGAGCGCAGCGTCACCGGATCGGCGCGGATCCAGCCGGCCTGCTCCATCGCGCGGTGCAGCTGCTGCTCGGAGCCGCGCAGCGAGAGGTTGATGGGATCGCCCAGCAGACCGTCGCTCGTGCGCGTGCGGCCGATGAAGTAGTCGGGCACGTAGATCGTCGTCAGGATCCGGTGCAGGCGGGGGAGTACGAGGTAGGCCAGGAGCACCCAGAAGGCGATGAGGAACAGGATCCCGAACCATCCGAAGGTGAAGGTCTCGGTGAGTACGAGCCACGCCAGCCAGATCGCGGCGAGCCCGGCGTAGACGAAGAAGAACTCGTCGAGCACGGCCGTGAGCGAGATGCGTGAACGCTGCACGGGGTCCATGGACCCATGCTAGCCGGGGCGGTCGCGGGGTGGGACGTGAGGTCAGTCCGCAGGATCCTCGGGGTCGATCGGTGCGTGGTGATCGAACCCCACGTCGCCGCGCTTCCAGTAGCCGGTGATCGTGTACTGCTCGCGGGGCAGCTCGAGTTCGTAGCGCAGCAGGCGGCGCAGCGGGATGAGGCGCGTGGCCTCGCCGGCCGCGAAGACGTAGGTCCCGGCGTCGACACCCGCCGCACGCACGGCCGCGGCCAGTCCGTCGGACCCGGCGGGAGGCGCGGAGACGCGCACGTCGCGGCCTCCCTGGGCGGCGAGATAGGCGCGCACCCAGTCGAGGCCGTCGGCGACATCGGCGATGACCTCGATGCGGGCGGAGGACGGCATGTCCTCGATCCATCGCGCAGCGGCCGGCAGTGCGGTCTCGTCGACGACGCAGAGCACACGCGGCGCGGCCGAGGCCGCCGACACCGACCCGCGCGGGCCGACGATCACGATCTCATCGCCCAGCTCGGCGCGCGCGGCCCAGCGCGCCGCCGGGCCCGGGGCCTGGTGCCGCAGGATGTCGAGGTCGAAGACCCGGTGGCCCGATCCGGGGCTCGTGCGCACGTTGAGCGGCGTGAAGTCGCGGCCGAAGGTGACCCCCTCGGGGCGCACGATGCCGCTCTCGTCGGGGCCGACCGGAGTGGGGGCCGGCAGCTCGCCCGTCTCGGGGTCGGGGAAGAACACGCGCGCGTGATCCTCGGGGCCGGTGCTCGCCCAGTCCCCCAACTCGTCGCTCGACAGCGTCACCCGCGTGAAGTGCTCGATCTCGGTGATCTCGATGACAGTCACCCGACGCGCGGTGAAGCGGTGCTTCGTGCGGGTGCGCACGAAGCGATCGTCGGGGGTCGGCTCCAGTTCGGACACGGACATCCTCTCGTCGGATGTTTCCACTCTGGCACATGGCGAGGGGCTGTGCACGGGAGCGCGGCTATTGCTATGCTTCACCTGTTCTCAGCCTGTGCTTCTGTGACGAGCGGGCTGGGCTGGCGGGGCGTGCCGGATCGGCAGCGGGTATCGGGATGCGAAGAGGGAGCGGCCATGGAGCAGGACGAGCGACCGGAACACGAGGAGACTTCGACGGAGCCCGTGACCCGCCGCGCGGCGAGTCCGCACGCCGCTGCTCCCGCCGACGGGGCAGCCCAGCCGCAGAACGCCGAGGTCCGGATCCCGCCGCCTGCGCCCGTAGTGCCCCCGATCCCGCCGCCCCCGCCGGCCGTGCAGACCGCCCCTCCAGCTCCCGCGCCGCCCGCTCGGATGGGTCCGCCGGCGCAGTTCGAGCCGCAGCACCAGCACGCGCCGGTCCCGCCCCGGCCCCCGGCTCCGCCGCAGGTGGCCCCGGCCCCGCCGCAAGTGGCCCCGGCGGCGTGGGCGGCGCAACCTCCGGCACCGGAGCCGTGGACGCCCGCGCCCGCGCGCCCGGCCGATGGCGGGAGCAAGACGCGGCTCCTGATCTGGCTCGTGCTCGCCGCGATCGTGCTGGCGGCCCTGGTGACGGGCGGCATCCTGCTGCTGAACCACACGATCGCGAGCGGCGCGGGATCCGCCTCGAGCGGCGAGGAGCAGCGCTCGTCCGGCGGTCAGGAGGCCGCCGGGGCGAACGCGGAGGCGGCCGACCCGGTGCGCACCGTCGAGGAGTACCTGGAGAAGCTCGCCGAGGGCGACGCCGGGGGAGCGCAGGAGCTGGCTTCCACGGGAGAGGCCGATTCCAGCTGGGTGCCGCGCGGCGCCACGCTGCTCGACGGCGCGCTGGCGGGAGCCGACGAGTGGATCCGCGTGCTGGCGGTGGAGGAGATCTCCGCGTCGGGCGATTCCGCGAGCGTGCGGGCGACCCTGCAGCTCGACGGCGCGCAGTTCGAGCACGTCTTCACGCTCTCACCGGACGCGGCGAGCGGCTGGCGCATCGACCAGCCGCTCGTCGCGCTGGTCGAGATCGGCGGCACGGGCATCGGCCGAGCGACCGTCGGCGGGGTTCCGGTGGATCTGAGCACGGCCGGCGCCGTCGTCGCCCTCTACCCGGGCGTGTACGAGATCGCTGGCGAGGCGAGCGGCGTCTTCGACGTGCAACCGCAGCGGGTCGTGGTGACCGTGCCGCGCGGCACCCCGCAGGCGGTGACTCTCGCCGCGACGCCCAACGAGGAGTTCCGGAAGTCGGTGCTGACGCAGGTGCAGGCGCGCATCGAGCAGTGCACGCACGTGCCCGGAAACATGGATCCCGAGTGCCCGTCGATCACGCGCGATACGAAGCTCAGCGAACTCTCCGTCTCGTCGCTGCCGAGCGACTTCGAGAGTTTCTCGGAGACCGGCTTCGTCTCGCAGACGGCGGTGATCACGGTGAAGAGCGTGCCCACCCCGGGCGATCCGGATCCCGCGCCCCGGCGCAGCGAGTTCCAGCTGGTGGGCGGGATCCGCATCGTCGATGGCGCCCCGCAGATCGTGGACGTGTCGGCGCACTGAGCGCATCCCGGACGAGATGTACAAGCGCGAGGCCGGCTCCTCGGGATACGGCATGAGCTTCTGGGCTCGCAGTCCCAGGACCCGGCGCAGCGCCTCCCGGTGAACTTCGCCTCGACCACCGCCTTCTCCGTCGCGGAGAACGATGAGGCGAGGGGGTCCGCGCTCCTCGAGTTCGCCACCGAGGCCGAGGCCGACGCCTTCCCCGGTTCGCAGTACTCGCGCACCGACGTCCTGCGCACCTCGTTCCTTCGGCCGGCGCTCGACGACTCCGGTGACAACCGCATCGACTGCGTCTACTGGCCCACCGGCGGTGACCGGGCGGCCACGTGCGCCGAGGTCGCAGCAGCGGCGTCGCAGGGGGGCAGCACCCATGGCAAAGGGCTGCGTCGCGACCGGGGCGCGCGAAGCCCGGGAGGCTCGCTGGCGCGGATTCTGGGGCGAGATTTTTATTTCTACCAGCGTTGACTAATCGGAGTGGGCCTGTCTACAGTGGAACCTCGCCGCGCGAAGACGCGCGGCCGCTGAGCAATATCGAGGGAGATATGCCGATGACCACACCCCGCACCCCGACGGTCCTGAGGGCGCTCGCGACCTCGGCCGCACTGGCACTGCTGCTCGCGACCCCGGTCGCCGCGAATGCGGCGGAGGATGATCAGACCGAGATCACCTTCGTGGTCACGCAGGACTTCCACGGGCGCATCAACGACAGCACCACGAGGTGGGCCGGCACCATCGAGGAGCTCCGAGCCGGAGCCGAGCACTCGGTGTTCTTGAGCGCGGGCGACAACTTCGGCAATTCGCTCTACGCCTCCTCGGTGCAGGGGGAGAAGCCCACGGTGGACGTGCTCAACGCGCTCGAGCTGCAGGCGACGGCCGCCGGCAACGGGGAGTACTTCATCGGACACGACAACTTCATGCACCTCGCCGACAACGTCGCGGAGTTCCCGCACCTCGCCGCGAACGTCATCGACCCCGCAACCGGGGAGACCGAGCTCGACCCGTACACGATCATCGAGGCGGGCGGCGTGCGCATCGGTGTCATCGGGGTCGTCACCCCCGATACGCAGGTGCAGTTCCCAGGCGGTGATCCGAAGTTCCTGCCGATGATCCCGGCCCTGAACGCCGCTGCCGAGGAGATCGAGGACCAGGACCTCGCCGACGTGATCGTCGCACTGGTGCACGACGGCGGCGCCGACTCGCCTCCCGCGAGCCTCGAGAGCGAGCTCGCCTCCGGCAGCGTGCTGGCGCAGATCATCCAGCAGTCGTCGCCGCTCATCGACGCGCTGTTCACCGCGCACACGCACAACAAGTACGTCTACGACGCTCCGATCCCGGGCGACGAGGAGCGCACGCGACCGGTGATCCAGGCCGGCGCTTTCGGCGAGCTGCTCGGAGAGGTGACCCTCACCTACGACCGTGCGGAGGATCGGGTCGTCGCGTCTACCGGGCGGATCGTGCCGCTGACGCAGACCCCGGTGGAGGAGCTCGTCGGCACCTACCCGAGAGCCGCAGCGGTGCAGACGATCGTCGCCGACGCGCTCGCCTACGCCGAGCAGGAGGGGAACCTCCCGGCGGGGCAGGTCAGCGCACCCGTCACCACGGCGTTCAGCGGTGGCGACTATGTGGACGGGGTCTACGCCGGAGGCACCTCGGGCAACCGCACGCTCGAGTCGTCGCTCGGCACGCTCGTCGCCAACATGTTCCGCGACGTGCAGCAGGATCAGCCGGCACCCCCGCAGTTCGGCCTCACCATCCCGAACTTCATCCGCAGCGACCTCATGCCCGACGCCGAGGGCAACGTGCCGGTGATGAAGATCATCGAGACCTTCTCGATCCGCGACTCGATCGTCTCAGCCGACATCACGGGCGCGCAGCTGAAGCGCCTCTTCGAGCAGCAGTGGCAGCGCACGCTCGGGGGCGAGGCGAGAGGCTACATCCAGCTGGCGATGTCCGACAACGTCACCTACACCTACGACGATGCCCGTCCCGAGGGCGACCGCATCACCTCGATCACGTTGGACGGACGGCCGGTGCAGGCCGAGAGCACCTACCGCGTCGGCCTGTCGGGGGCGATCCTGATCGGCATCGTCAACTTCCACGAGGGCGTCGAGCTCACCGACGCGCGGGAGTCGGGCCTGCTCGACGTCGAGGGGTTCCAGCGGTACTTCGCCGAGCTGAGCGAGAACGGGCCGGTCGCTCCCTCGTTCGCGAAGCACGGCGCGAAGCTGGTCGAGACCGAGGGATCTACGCCGCTGACGGGCGGGGAGGCGTCCGCGCCGATCACCGCAGGCTCGGCGAGCACGACTGTCGTGGCAGCGGCACCCGCGGCCGCTCCGCTGGTCGCACCGGGCAGCGTCGTCGAGTTCGAGGTGTCGGCGCTGGACCTGACGAGCATCGGCGCTCCGGCCAACACGGAACTCGCGATCACCCTCAACGGAGAGCAGATCTCCACGGTCCCGGTCTCCGGCGGGGCGGCCCACGTGCGCTTCACCGTTCCCGAGCAGCTGGCCGGGCAGGAGGTGACGCTGCGACTGCTGGCGAACCCGAGCGGCACGGTCGTGCAGCGCGACTTCGTGGTGGCGGGCGAGGAGACCGGGGGCGATGCGGACGGCGGCGGCGATGCCGCCGCGGCTGCCGACGGAGGACAGGGAGCCGCCGACGGCGCGGGCTCGAGCGCCGCGGACGGCGGGGCCGGCTCCGCCGGGAACGGCTCGGCCGGCGGCACCGCCGCGAGCGGCCCCGCGGATGGCGCTGCCGAGGGGTCCGAGCTCTCGCGCACGGGGTCTGAGCTGATGCCGTGGATGCTCGCCGCCGGTGTCGTGGCGATCCTCGCCGGAGCCGTTCTGCTCACCGGCAGGCTGCGCCGTCGGCACGCGCGGGATATGAGCGCCTAGCCCGCCGCGCACCGTATGGGATCTGCAGAAGATATGCCCAGAACAGTGGGAGCCGGCATATCTTCTGCGGATCTCATACGGTCTGCCGGGGTTCCCGGGGCCTGGGGGCCTGTGGACCCCGGGCGCGAACGACGAGGGGCCTCCCGATCGCGGTGCTGCGATCCCGGGAGGCCCCTCGGCGTTCTGCGACCGACTAGCGCTGCAGGAAGTCGACCAGCCGCACGGCGTCGCCGATGTAGCCCGCCGGCGTCAGGGCGAGCAGCCGCTGCTTGGCCGCGTCGCCGATCTCCAGCCCATCGACGAACTCGACGAGCTCGGCCTGGCCGATGCGTCGGCCGCGGGTGAGCTCCTTGAGCGCCGCGTACGGGTCCGAGATGGTGGAGCGGCCGGCGGTCACCTCGGCGCGGATCACCGTCTGGATCGCTTCGCCCAGCACCTCCCAGTTCGCGTCGAGATCGGCGGCCAGCACCTCGGGCGCCGCGTCGATCTGGCCGAGGCCCTTGAGGATGTTGTCGAGGGCGAGCACCGAGTGGCCGAGACCCACGCCGATGTTGCGCTGCGCCGACGAGTCGGTGAGGTCGCGCTGCCAGCGGCTCGTCACGAGCGTGGCGGCGAGGGAGTCGAGGATCGCGTTCGACAGCTCGAGGTTGGCCTCGGCGTTCTCGAAGCGGATCGGGTTGACCTTGTGCGGCATGGTCGAGGATCCGGTGGCCCCGGCGACGGGGATCTGACGGAAGTACCCGATGGAGATGTAGCTCCAGATATCGGTCGCGAGGTTGTGCAGGATGCGGTTGGCGTGGGCGATCCGCGTGTAGAGCTCGGCCTGCCAGTCGTGCGACTCGATCTGCGTGGTGAGCGGGTTCCAGTCGAGGCCGAGGCCCTCGACGAACTCCTGCGAGACCTGCGCCCAGTCGGTGTCGGGATCCGCCGCGAGGTGCGCCGCGAAGGTGCCGGTGGCGCCCGAGAACTTGCCCAGGTACTCGATGTCGTCGATCTGGTTGAGCTGGCGCTCGAGCCGGTGTACGAAGACGGCGAGCTCCTTGCCGAGGGTGGTCGGCGTCGCGGGCTGGCCGTGCGTGCGGCTCATCATGGGCAGCTCGCGGTACTGCTCGGCCTGGCGTGCGATCTCGGAGATGACCCGCTCGAAGCGCGGGCGCCACACGTCGGCGACCGCCTGCTTCACGGTGAGCGCGTAGGAGAGGTTGTTGATGTCCTCGCTCGTGCAGCAGACGTGGGTGAGCTCCGCCAGGTGGCCGAGTCCCTGCTGCTCGAGCCGCGCGCGCACGAGGTACTCGACGGCCTTCACGTCGTGCTGCGTGGTCTTCTCGGTCTCGGCGAGCTCGTCGATCTCGGCCTGCCCGAAGTTCGCCGCCCACTCGCGCAGCGACGCCACCTGATCCTCGGCGATGGGGGTGCCGCCGAGCAGCGAGTGCGACGTCAGGTAGACGAGCCACTCCACCTCGACGTGCACGCGCGCCTTGTTGAGGCCCGCCTCCGAGAGCGTGTCGCCGAGGCCGGCGACCTGCGAGCGGTAACGGCCGTCGAGCGGGCTGATGGGCTGCGGGGGCAGGGGCGTCATGGAGTCTCCGTGCAGTCGTGGCGTGTGGCGCGCGATCCGCCGCGCGATCCGAGGTCTATTCTCCCACGCCGGTCGTGCGGCCGCGCGGCGGCGGCACCCGGCGCCTCGACCCGCCCCAGCCCGCGCGCCCGCGCCCTCTATCTTCGCGCGTCAGTAGTTGCTGCCTCCCGTCAGGTTGGTGACAACTACTGACGCGCGAAGACAGGGTGCGTGGCGTCTCGCGTGGCGGGCCGGGGTGTGGCGGGCGGGGCGGGTCGGCCGGGGCGGGATGTGGCACCCGGGGCGGGCGCGAGGGCCCGCGGTGCGAGGTGGAAGCGGCGCGCGAATGCGGTCAGCTGCGCCGAGTCAGGTGCTCGAGCAGTGCGGCGCTGCTGCGCTCGACCTGCGCCAGCACCTCGTGGAAGGCGCCCTGCTCGGAGTAGTAGGGGTCGAAGACATCCGGGTCGGCCGGCCGCTCAGGGTCGAAGGCGGTGAGCAGGCTGAGGCGATCCGGATCGGCGCCGAGCTCGCGCAGGTGCCGCTCGTGGCCCCGATCCAGCGCGATGAGCAGGTCGTGACCCGCGATGTCGGCGCTGCTCACCCGCGTGGCGCGGTGGTCGCTGCCGTCGTATCCCGCCGCGGTCAGCGCGACGAGGGTGCGCGGATCCGCGCCGTCGCCGATGTGGTAGCCGTTGGTGCCGCGCGAGGTCACGTGGAAGCGGTCGCCGTGTCCCGCCTGCTCCGCGAGGGAGCGGAAGATCACCTCGCCCATGGGGGAGCGGCAGATGTTGCCGGAGCAGACGAAGCTGATGCGGAGGATCTCGGGGCTGGTCACCCCTCCAGTCTGCCCGAGGGTCCTCCGGATTTCAGGACGCGTCTGCTGCACTACGCACCGCATTGCGCAGCAGACGCGTCCTGAAATCCGGGACGGCGGCCCTGTTCAGCGTTCCTTCTTCTTCCCGGTGCCCAGCAGACCGTTCATCAGCCCCGAGAGGATCGACATCACGACGGCCGCGAGCACGCCCCACCAGAAGGTCTCGATGCGCAGGCCGAAGCCCGCCAGGTCCGAGAGCCAGGCGACGACGGCGAAGAGGAAGCCGTTCACGATGAGCCCGAACAGGCCCAGCGTGAGAATGTAGAGCGGGATCGACACGAAGCGCACCACCCGACCGAGGGTGCCGTTGACGAGCCCGAAGACCAGCGCCACGAGCACGAGGGTGATGATCGGACCGTACGGGTCGTAGATCGTGACGTCGTTGAGCGCAGCGCTCTCGGTGCGCAGAATCCCCTGACCGGGAGATTCGACCCACACCCCGTGCTGACCGCTGCCGCCCACGATCAGCGTGGTGAGCCACAGCGCGAAGGCGCCGACGAGAACCCGGATGATGGTGCGCATGCCACCAGTCTTGCAGCCCGGACTGCACAGGACCAGGGAGCCCGCGGTGCACTGGGGAGTACTGAGGAGCACTGAGGAGCACCGGGCGGTACGTGCTCGGTACTCGTCAGGCTGCGCGCGGCGAAGCCGGTCATGCTGCGCGAGCGCACGGAATGGCAGAACGTCGGCGCGTTCTGCCAGAGCATCCCGTGCACGCAGATGACTGGGTGCTGCACTTACGCAGGATGACGGGGGGCTTTGCTCACGCAGGGCAACCGGCGGGCTCATCCGCGCGACCTCTAGACTGAACACCCATGAGCGAAAACGCCGCCTCGCCCGTCCGCCTTCGCCCCGAGGTGCTCGCCACGCCCGCCTACCGGCAGGGCGCGACGCCCACGAAGCCCGGCTTCAAACTGTCGAGCAACGAGAACCCCTTCGACCCGCTGCCCGGCGTGCTCGAGGCGATCGCCGGGCGCGCGGAGCAGACGAACCGCTACGGGGCGGCCGCGATGCCCGAGCTGCGGGCGACGCTCGCCGGGTTCTTCGGGGTGAGCCTCGACGGGGTGCATCTCGGCGCCGGCTCGGTCGCGATCCTCTACCAGCTCGTGCAGGCCGCGGCGGGACCCGGCGACGAGTACCTCTACGCCTGGCCCAGCTTCGAGGCGTACCCGGCGATGGGCCTCGCTTCCGGGGCGATCCCCGTCGCGGTGCCGCTGAACGACCGGGCCGAGCACGATCTCAACGCCATGGCCGCCGCGATCACCGATCGCACGCGGGTCGTGCTGCTGTGCACGCCGAACAACCCCACGGGTCCGACGATCCGCCGCGCCGACTTCGATCGCTTCATGGCGAGCGTGCCGTCCGACACCCTCGTGGTGCTCGACGAGGCCTACCGCGAGTTCGTCACCGATCCCGATGCGGTGCGCGGGGAGGACGTGCTGCGCAGCCATCGCAACCTCGTGGTGCTGCGCACCTTCTCGAAGGCCTACGGGCTGGCCGGGCTGCGGATCGGCTACGGCGTCGGCGATCCCGCGATCCTCACGGCCGCCGCGAGCGTCTCGATCCCGCTCTCCGTGACCGGTATCGCTGAGAGCGCCGCCCTCGCCTCGCTCACACCGGAGGCCCGGGCAGTGGGTGCCGAACGCATCGCCGAGCTCGCGGCCCGTCGCGACGCGCTCGCCGCCGCGCTGCGCGAGCTCGGGATCGCCGTGCCGGAGGCGCAGGGCAACTTCGTGTGGATTCCCGAGACGGCTCCGGGGGAGCGCGGGGTGGGAAGCGCGCTCGCGCTCGCCGCGGACTTCGCCGAGGCCGGCACGCTCGTGCGGCCGTTCGCCGGCCACGGCGTGCGCGTCTCGGTGGGAGAGGCCGAGAGCGTGCCGGAGGTGCTGCGCATCGTCGCAGCGCACCTAGCGCCGTAGACCGCACGACGATGGGCTGCCGCTCACGCGCTGCGCTGCGCCGTCCGCCGCGCCGCCCACGCACCCCCGCCGCACCGCCCGGCCGCTGAATATCCGCGCCGCGACATGGGGCGCGATTACACTGGGTCGGGATGAGCGAAGAGACGACTGACACCCCGCTGCTCGCGAGTGGCGCGGATCCCGAGCCGATCCGCTTCCTCGACGAGGCGGGCGATTACGCACCCTCGAACACCGCGGCCGAGTTCGCCGACGAGCTCTCGGCCGTCGGGCTCGATGACTTCAAGCAGTGGTACCGCGACATGGTGTCCACCCGCGCCTTCGACACCGAGTGCACGCACCTGCAGCGGCAGGGCCAGCTCGCCCTCTGGGTGCCGAGCGTGGGCCAGGAGGGCTGCCAGGTGGGCCTCGCGCGCGCCTCGGAACCGCAGGACCACATCTTCCCCGCGTACCGCGAGCACCTCGTGGCGAACGTGCGCGGCGTCGACCTGCTCGACATCGCCGCGCAGTTCCGCGGCGTGACGCACGGCGGGTGGGACGTCACCGATCCGGCCAACGGCAACGTGCACCTGTACACCCTGGTGCTCGGTTCGCAGACGCAGCACGCCACCGGCCACGCGCTCGGGCAGGTGCTCGACGCGAAGCGCCGTGCCGGTGACACCGCGCTCGACCCGGGTGAGGCCGGCACCGCGACCGGCGAGGCCACGATGGTCTTCTACGGCGACGGCACCTCCAGCCAGGGCGACGCCAATGAGGCGATGGTGTTCGCCGCGAGCTACCAGACCCCAGAGGTCTTCGTCGTGCAGAACAACGGCTGGGCGATCTCGGTGCCCGTGACCCGGCAGTCGCGCACGCCGCTCTACCGTCGCGCGCTCGGCTTCGGGCTCCGCGCCGTGCAGATCGACGGCAACGACCCGCTCGCGGCTTACGCCGTCGGGCGCCGCTTCCTGCGCCTCGCGCGCGAGGGTCACGGCCCCGGCTACATCGAGGCCCTGACGTACCGCATCGGCGCGCACACCACCGCCGATGATCCCACGCGGTATCGACCGGACGGCGAGCTCGAGGCCTGGCAGCAGCGCGACCCGATCGCCCGTCTCGAGGCCCACCTGCGCAGTCTCGGCGTCGACGACGCGTTCTTCGCCGAGGTCGCCGAGACCGCCGACCGTCAGGCGAAGGCCGTGCGCGATCAGATCCTGACGCTGCCGCAACCGGAGCCGGATTCGATGTTCGCGCACGTCTACGCCGAGCCGCACCCGCGGATCGACGAGCAGCGCGCCTGGTTCGCCCACTACGAGTCGTCGTTCGAGGGGGCTGACGCGACGCCGGCAGACGCGCCAGCGTCTGCGTCGCGGCCGGTGCCGCACACGGCGGCAGCCCACGGAGCGGAGCGAGGGGTGACCGCATGACCGAGATCGTGACCCTTGCGGAGCGCACCACCCTGCCGATCGCGAAGGCGATCAACGAGGGGCTCCGCGCCGCCATGGCAGCTGACGACCGTGTGCTCCTGATGGGCGAGGACATCGGGCCGCTCGGCGGCGTGTTCCGCGTGACCGACAAGCTGCAGGCCGAGTTCGGCTCGGCCCGCGTGCTCGACACCCCGCTCGCGGAGGCCGGCATCGTCGGCAGCGCGATCGGCCTGGCCATGCGCGGCTACCGCCCCGTCATCGAGATCCAGTTCGACGGCTTCATCTTCCCCGCCTTCAACCAGATCACCACGCAGCTCGCGAAGATCCGCGCCAGGCACGACGGCAAGGTCGACATGCCGATCGTCATCCGCGTGCCCTACGGCGGGCACATCAACTCGATCGAGCACCACGAGGAGAGCCCCGAGGCCTACTTCGCGCACACTCCGGGGCTCCGCGTCGTCGCACCCTCGACCGCGAACGACGCCTACTGGATGATCCAGCAGGCGATCGCCTCGAACGACCCGGTGCTCTTCTTCGAGCCGAAGGCGAAGTACTGGCAGAAGGGCGAGGTCGACCCCGCCGCCCCCGCCGCCGAGCTGCACCGGAGCCGCATCGCCCGCACCGGCTCCGACTGCACCGTCGCCGGCTTCGGCGCCATGGTGACGACCCTGCTCCAGGCGGCGGAGATCGCGCAGTCGGAGGGCACGAGCATCGAGGTGGTCGACCTGCGCACCGTCTCGCCGATCGACTACGAGCCCCTGCTCGCCTCCGTGCGCAAGACGGGCCGACTCGTCGTCGCGCAGGAGGCATCGGGCAACGCGAGCGTGGGAAGTGAGATCGCGGCGACCGTCGCGGAGCGCATGTTCTACTCGCTGCAGGCACCCGTGCTGCGCGTCTCCGGGTACGACGTCCCGTTCCCCGCCGCCTCCATCGAGCCGCTCTTCCTCCCCGACGCGGACCGCGTGCTCGAAGCCGTCGACCGCACCATGCACTACTGAGGTTCGTCAGTGCGCCCGCCCGGTCATCCTGCGCGACGGAGGAGTCGCAGGATCTCGCATTGGGATTCCGCGACTCGCAAGCTCACGCGGAACGACCGGAAACTCCACACATACGCTGTTCTCACACCGAATCCCAGGAGCTACACATGAGCGAGATGACGTTCCCCCTCCCCGACGTCGGCGAGGGGCTGACGGAGGCCGAGATCGTCACCTGGCACGTCGCCCCGGGCGACACGGTCGCCCTCAACCAGGTGATCTGCGAGATCGAGACCGCGAAGTCGCTGGTCGAGCTGCCCTCCCCGTTCACCGGTACGGTCACGGAGCTGCTCGCGGAGATCGGGCAGACGGTGCCCGTGGGCGACCCGATCCTGCGGGTCTCCGTCGAGGGCGGGGATCCGGATCCGGCGCCCACCGCCGCGCCGGCCGAGTCCGAGGAGACCCGCGACGCCGTGGCCGATGCCGCGGACTCGATCGAGCACGAGGAGGAGGGCGGCGCCGTGCTGGTGGGCTACGGCGCGGCGGGCGCGGTCAAGTCGCGCCGTCGCCGCGGCGGGGAGCCGCCGCTGAGCGGCGCGGTGCAGGCCGGGGGCGCGCAGGCGCCGATCCCCGTGGCCGATGCGGTCCCGGTCATCGCGAAGCCCCCGATCCGCAAGCTGGCGAAGGATCTCGGCGTCGACCTCACGCAGGTGAGCGGCACCGGGATCGCCGGCGAGATCCTGCGCGACGACGTGGTGCGGCAGGCGACTCAGGCCAGCCTCTTCCGCAACATCTCGACGCCCGAGGTCTCGGAGGCGCGCGAGGAGCGCATCCCGCTCAAGGGCGTGCGCAAGATGACGGCGCAGGCGATGGTCACGAGCTCGAACGAGGCGCCGCACGTGAGCGTCTTCACCGACGTCGACGCCACTCGCACCATGGAGTTCGTGAAGCGGCTCAAGAACTCGACCGACTTCGCCGGCGTCAAGGTGTCGCCCCTGCTCATCTTCGCGAAGGCGATGCTGTGGGCGATCCGGCGCAACCCCGAGATCAACTCGACGTTCACCGAGACCGAGATCATCCGCCACAACTTCGTCAACCTCGGCATCGCCGCGGCGACGCCGCGCGGCCTCATCGTGCCCAACATCAAGGATGCGCAGGAGCTCAGCCTGCTCGACCTCGCGAAGGCGATCGAGCAGCTGACCATCACGGCGCGCGACGGCCGTACCCAGCCCGCTCAGATGCAGAACGGCACCATCACCATCACCAACATCGGCGTCTTCGGCATGGACTTCGGCACCCCGATCCTCAACCCGGGGGAGTGCGCCATCATGGCGATGGGCACCATCCGGCAGAAGCCGTGGGTGGTCGACGGCGAGGTGCGGCCGCGCATGGTGACGACGGTGGGCGGCTCGTTCGATCACCGCATCGTCGACGGCGACGTGATCTCGCGCTTCGTGGCCGACGTGGCCTCGGTGCTCGAGGAGCCCGCGCTGCTGCTGGACTGATCCCGGTCGAACCCTGAGCCGGTCGAGGGGCGAGACCGGGTTCCCTGCGGCAGGCTCAGGGAACGGCGGCAGGCTCGGGGAATGAGCCGGCGGGCTACTCGGAGGCGGGCGCCCCGAGCCGCTGGGAGAGTTCGCGCGCGGCCCGCGCCACGTACACGCCGAGCGCGTCGAGGCGCTGGCCGATGCGCACCTTGGGAGCGCTGACGTTGATGGCCGCGACGATGCGGCCGGTGAAGTCGACGACGGGAGCGGAGGCGGCGACGACGCCGATCTCCAGCTCCTCGTCCGAGGTGGCGTATCCGCGCTCCCGGATGTGCGTGAGCTCGGCGAGGAGGGTGTCGAGGTCGGCGACCGGCGCTGCGCCGGGGGGCGGGGTCTCGAGCAGGGGGAAGCCCAGGGGCTCGGCATCGGGATTCAGCACGCCGACGAGTGCGTGATCCTTGCCGTGATCCCGATACCACTGGGTGAGGGAGGCTTCGTCCCAGTCGCTCAGCAGCACCCGGCCCGACGGCGTGCGCCAGGCCGCCGTGGTGATGCCGGCCCACCCCGTGGTGCGCACCTCGTGCGGGCTCAGCTCGCTGAGCAGCGTGAGCACGTTGCCGCCCCGCAGCACGCAGAGGTGGCTCGTCTCGCGGGTGAGCTGAGTGAGTCGTCGCAGGTGCGCACGCGAGGCGTGGACGATCGTCGAGGGCGCGCTGTGCGCGGCGAGGGCGTACAGCCGAGCCCCCGGCAGGTAGCGCAGGGAGGCCTCGTCGCGCTCCACGAGGCCCGCTTCGGCGAGGGTGGTGAGCGCGCGCGACACGACGGCCTTGTCGCGGCGCAGCAGCTGCGCCACCTGGGTGACGCCGAGACCGGCGCCCCGGAACGACTCGGCCGAGCCGAGCAGCTCGAGGATCTCGATGTCGCGCGTGAGGCCGGAGGAGTTGCGGCGCGGCGGCGCGGCGGATGTCTGCTCGGTCATGGAGACAGTGTAGATCCATTTGTTGCCATATCAACAATTCGTTATGTCGAAATGGTTACAGCGGATAACTTGTGAGGCATTGTCCTCACCCCGCCTCGACGATGAGACAGGAGAACATTTTCTTGACAGGTTTCGATTGGGAAGGGTTGCTCACCTTCCTCTCGCGTCGTTCCGACGACATCCTCGAGCTCACGATCGACCACCTGGTGGTCGTGCTCATCTCGCTCGCCTTCGCGATGGTGATCGGGATCGGCCTGGGGATCCTCGTGCGCGGCCGCCGCTTCGCCCGGTCCGTCGTGCTGACGGCCTCCGCGGTCGCCATCACGATCCCCTCGCTCGCCCTGCTCGCGCTGCTGAGCCCGGTGCTCGGCCTCGGCTGGCTCCCCACGGTCGTCGCGCTCGTCTTCTACTCGCTGCTCCCCATCGTGCGCAACACCGTCGTGGGATTGCGCGAGGTCCCGCTTCCCGTGCTCGAGGCGGCGCGCGGCGTCGGCATGGGGCCGGTGCGCGTGCTCTTCACGATCCAGCTGCCCGTCGCCTGGCCCGTGATCCTCACCGGAGTGCGCGTCGCCGCGCAGCTCACGGTCGGCATCGCGGCCATCGCCGCCTACGTGGCGGGCCCCGGTCTCGGCGAGTACATCTTCAAGGGCCTCTCGTCGCTCGGGTCGAAGAACGCGCTGAACTACGCGCTCACCGGCACCGTGGCCGTCATCATCCTCGCCCTCGTCCTCGACGGCATCTTCGTCCTCATCGCCCGCTACACGACTTCAAGGGGTCTCCGTGCCTGAACTCACCACGAACACCGGCGTCATCTCCTCGCTCGCCGCTCAGCAGGGCGGCGTCGACATCGAACTCGATCGCATCACCAAGCACTACCCCGGGCAGCAGATCCCCGCGGTGGAGGACTTCTCGATGCGCATCGAGCCCGGCGAACTCATCATGTTCGTCGGCCCCAGCGGCTGCGGCAAGACCACGACCATGAAGATGATCAACCGGATCATCGAACCCACCTCCGGATCGATCCGGATCAACGGCGACGACGTGCTCTCCCTCGACGGCAACGAGCTGCGGCGCCACATCGGCTACGTGATCCAGCAGATCGGCCTCTTCCCGCACTTCACGATCGCCGACAACATCGCGACCGTGCCGAAGCTGCTCGGCTGGTCGAAGCAGCGCATCGCCGAGCGCGTCGATGAGCTGCTGCGCACCGTGCAGCTCGACCCCGCGATTTTCGCCAACCGCTTCCCGCGCCAGCTCTCGGGCGGGCAGCAGCAGCGGGTCGGTGTGGCGCGCGCACTCGCGGCCGACCCGCCCGTGATGCTCATGGACGAGCCGTTCGGCGCCACCGACCCGATCACGCGGGAGAAGCTGCAGGCCGAGTTCCTGCGGCTGCAGGCCGATATCGGCAAGACGATCATCTTCGTGACGCACGACTTCGAAGAGGCCATCCGGATGGGCGATCGCATCGCCGTGCTGAGCGAGCGCAGCCAGATCGAGCAGTTCGACACCCCCGCGAACGTGCTCGCGGCGCCGGCCAACGACTACGTCACCTCGTTCATCGGGCAGGGCGCCGCGCTCAAGCGCCTCGCGCTGATCCCCGCCAGCGGTGCTCGGCTCGGCGCGGTGGACTCGGCCGCGCCCGCGATCACGATCGGCGAGGACGACTCGCTGCGCGAGGCGCTCGACCTGCTCGTGCTCACCGGGGCGCCGCGGATCAACGTGGCGAGCGGGGAACGGCTCGTCGGCTCGCTCGATCACGCCGCGATCTCGGCGGTACTCGGTGCGGACGTACCCGCGCCTCCGGCGACGGGGGTGTGACCGTGGCGACGCAGCAGATCACCCCCTCGCCCACGACGCTGATCCAGACCGCGAACGGCGACGACCGACCGCGCCGCTTCACGACCGTGCTGCGCAAGGTCATGCCGCTCATCGTGGTGGCGGCCGTGCTGCTGGTCACCTACCTCTGGATCGCCAGCCTCGAGCTCGACTCGATCGAGCAGCGCACGCTCAACAGCGCCTACATCACGGCCCGCATCGGGGAGCACCTGACGCTGTCGGTCGTGGCCGCGGTGCTGGTCGCGGTGCTCGCGATACCGGCGGGCATCGCGGTCAGCCGCTCGAAGTCGCGGATCTTCACCGGCATCGTCATCGGTCTCGCCAACATCGGACAGGCCACACCCGCGATCGGCGTGGTGATCCTGCTCGCCATCCTGTGGCAGACCGGCTTCGCCACCGCCTTGGTCGCCCTCGTGGTCTACTCCTTCCTACCGGTGCTGCGCAACACGATCACCGGCATCGCCCAGGTCGACCCGAACGTGCGCGAGTCGGCCAAGGGCATGGGGATGACCTCCGGCCAGGTGCTGCGCCGCATCGAACTCCCGCTCGCCTCCCCGGTGATCCTCGCCGGCCTGCGCACCGCGCTCGTCTTCGCGGTCGGCGTCGCGACCGTGGCCACCTTCATCAACGCCGGCGGCCTCGGCGACATGATCGTCAACGGCCTGAAGCTGCAGCGCTACCCCGTGCTCATCGTCGGGGCGGTGCTGGTCGCGAGCATCGCGGTGCTCATCGACTGGGCCGCCGGGCTGGTCGAGGAGGCCGTGCGCCCCCGCGGCCTGTAGGCCCCCGCTTCGTCATCTACCTCCGATTCACACCGAAAGGGAACCACCATGAACAAACGGAACACCGCAACGCTGGCCCTCGCCGCCCTCGCGGCGGGGTCGCTCCTCCTCACCGCCTGCTCCTCCGGGGGCTCGGGCGGCGGATCCTCGGCGAGCGACGAGCTCTCCGGTCTCACCGGCGAGATCGGGTCGAAGGACTTCTCGGAGCAGTACATCCTCGCCCACATCACGACCGAGCTGCTCAACGCCCACGGGGCCGACGTGGAGGCCAACACCAAGCTCGTCGGATCGGCCAACGTGCGCCAGGCCCTCGAGAACGATCAGTTCCTCGGCTACTGGGAGTACACGGGCACCTCGTGGATCACCTACAACGGCAACACCGAGCCGGTGCAGGGGGCCGAGGCCCAGTTCGAGGCGGTGCGCGATGCGGACGCCGAGCACGGCATCGCCTGGCTCGAGCCCGCGCCCTTCAACAACACCTACGCATTCGCGATCCGCCAGAGCGAGGCGGACGCGCTGGGAGTGCAGAGCCTCAGCGACGTCGCGAAGCTGCCGAGCGCGGATCAGACGTTCTGCATCGAGAGCGAGTTCTCGACGCGCGACGACGGCTGGCCGGGCCTCAAGGCCGCCTACGGCTTCGACGCGCCCGACTCCAACATCACGATGCTCGACACCGGCGTGATCTACACCGCGACCGAGAAGGGCACCGACTGCAACTTCGGCGAGGTGTTCCAGACCGACGGGCGCATCCCCGCGCTGAACCTCGTGGTGATGGAGGACGATCTCGAGTTCTTCCCCAGCTACCAGGGCGGCTTCACGCTGAAGCAGTCGACGCTCGACGAGTACCCCGCGATCGCCGACGTCATGGACCTCGTCAGCCCGCTGCTCACCACCGAGGAGATGCAGCGCCTCAACGCGCTCGTGGACGTCGACGGCGAGGATCCCCAGGACGTCGCCATCGACTGGCTCGAAGAGCAGGGGCTCATCTGATGACGGGAACCGCGCAGCAGCCGGCGCAGTCCGTGCAGATCGGCGAGAGCTTCGTCGGCGACGGCGTCAACGCCGCGCACATCAACACGGTGCTCGGTCACCGCGACGGACCCGCCGGGGCGGCGTGGGCGACGGCACTCGCCACCCCGAGCCAGGGGCACGTCCCCTTCGTGGCCGTGCTCCGGCCGTCGCTCCCGGTGAAGCCGCTCACCCTGTTCGTCACCAAGGCCGCCCCCGCGAGCGACGAGCACGGGACCCACATCTGGGGCCCGGCGCAGGCCGGTGTCGCAGCCGGGGTGGCCGATGCGGTGGCCGAGGGATCCGTCCCCGCCGAGGCGGCCGAGACGCACGCGCTCATCGCCGCGGTGTGGGTCAACCCCGACGCCGACGACGCCGAGACCGTGTACGCCAACAACCGCGAGGCCACTCGCACCGCACTCCGAAACGGCGCCGCCGCGCTCCCCGCGCTCGACGAGGTGCTCGCGGCCCGCCACCAACCGTCCAATCCCTTCTTCACCCCGAAAGCAGCCAGCGAAGCATGACCAACACCACCTTGCCCACCGTCGGGTTCATCGGACTCGGCAGCATGGGCTCAGGTATGACGAGGAACCTGCAGGCCGCGGGCTTCCCGCTCGTCGTCACCGACATCCGGCGCGAGGCCGCCGATGCCCTGATCGTGGGTGGCGCCCGCTGGGCCGACACCGCGGCCGAGGTCGCCGCGGCCGGTGACCTCGTGATCACGATGCTGCCGACGCCCCGGCACGTCGCCGAGGTCGCGAGCGCTCCGGACGGTATCCTCGCGGGCATTCCCGACGGGGGCACCTGGGTGGACATGTCCACCTCGGTGCCGGATGTGACCGATCGGATCCGCGCGGAGCACGCTGGTCGAGGGCTCAGGATCCTCGACGCGCCGGTGAGCGGGATGTCGGTGGGGGCCGCGAGCGGCATGCTGCAGATCTTCGTCGGCGGCGAGGCCGAGGACGTCGCCCGGCTGCGCCCGGTGTTCGAGGCGATGGGGGATCCGGATCGGATCCTCCACGTCGGCGGCGCCGGCGCCGGCTACGCGGTGAAGCTGATGATCAACCAGCTGTGGTTCTCGCACCTCGTGGCGACCGCCGAGGTGCTCTCGATCGGCGTCAAGGCCGGTGTGGACCTCGGGGTGCTGCGCGACTCGCTGATCGCGAGCCCCGCGAACAGCACCTTCGTCGAGCGCGACGTGCTCTCGATCCTGAACGACGGCGACTACGACGAGGGCTTCGCCATCGCGCTCGCCTGCAAGGACCTGGGCCTGTCGGTGGATCTCGCCCGCTCGGTGGGCATGCCCGCGGAGCTGTCGTCGCTCGTCGAGCAGGTGTTCCGCAGGGCGCGGGCCAGCTACGGCGACCGCGCCGGGGAGATGACGCCGTTCAAGCTCTACGAGGATCTGCTGGGTCACCCGCTGCGGCTGGGGGTCGGCGCATGAGCGGGGCGAGCGCCGTGAGCGCCGTGAGCGCGAGCGAACGCGAACTGCTGGAGCGCGTACCCACCCGGCTGCTGATCGCGGGGGAGTGGCGGGATGGCTCCGCCGGGGCCGAGTTCCCCGTGACCGATCCCGCGACGGGCGAAACGCTCGCCCTGGTCGCCGACGCGACGCCCGAGGACGGCGAGGCGGCGCTCGCCGCGGCCGACGCCGCGCAGGAGGCCTGGGCGGCGACGGCCCCGCGGGCGCGGGCCGAGATCCTGCGCCGCGCCTTCGAGCTCGTCACCGAGCGGGCCGAGGACTTCGCGCTGCTGATGACCCTCGAGATGGGCAAGCCGCTCGCCGAGTCGCGCGCAGAGGCGGCCTACGGCGCCGAGTTCCTGCGCTGGTTCTCGGAGGAGGCGCCGCGGATCTCGGGGCGCTACGCCACCGCACCCGACGGCAAGAACCGGCTGCTCGTGGCGAAGCGACCCGTGGGCCCGTGCCTGTTCGTCACCCCCTGGAACTTCCCGCTCGCCATGGCGACGCGCAAGATAGCTCCGGCGCTCGCCGCGGGGTGCACCTCCGTGCTGAAGCCCGCCGCGCTGACGCCGCTGACGGCGCTGCTGCTCGGCGAGGTGCTGCTCGAGGCCGGCGTGCCGGCCGGGGTCGTGAACTTCATTCCGACCTCGCGGGCCGGCGCCGTGACCGGGCCGCTGCTGAAGGATCACCGGCTGCGCAAGCTCTCCTTCACCGGCTCGACCGAGGTGGGCCGGCGACTCATCGCCGACGCCGCGGATCAGGTGCTCCGCGTCTCGATGGAGCTCGGCGGCAACGCGCCCTTCCTGGTCTTCGAGGACGCCGACATCGACGCGGCCGTCGAGGGCGCCCTGCTCGCCAAGCTGCGCAACGGCGGCGAGGCCTGCGTCGCCGCGAACCGCTTCCTCGTGCACGAGCGCGTGGCGGCGGAGTTCTCGGAGAAGCTCGTCGCGCGGATGCGCGGGTGCGTGCTCGCCCGCGGCACGGAGCCGGACACCACGCTCGGCCCGCTGGTCGACGCGGCGACGCGCGACAAGGTCGCGGCGCTCGTGGCCGATGCGCAGGAGGACGGCGCGACGCTGGCGCTCGGCGGGGAGGCCCCCGACGGCCCGGGGTACTTCTATCCCGCCACCGTACTGGTGGACGTGCCGCGAGAGGCGCGGATCCTGCGCGAGGAGATCTTCGGCCCCGTCGCGCCGATCGTGACCTTCGGCACGGAGGATGAGGCGGTGGAGCTCGCGAACGACAGCGAGTTCGGGCTCGTCTGCTTCGCGTACACGCGCGATCTGAACCGCGCGCTCCGGCTCGCCGAGCGGCTCGATACGGGCATGTTCGGCCTGAACACCGGCATCGTGTCGAACCCGGCCGCGCCGTTCGGCGGGGTGAAGCAGTCGGGCCTCGGTCGCGAGGGCGGCTTCGAGGGCATCGAGGAGTACCTCGAGACCCGCTACATCGGCATCTCCGACCCCTTCGCTCGAACCCGGCAGACAGTCTCGAAGGAGCTGGATTGAACATCACAGATTTCTCCCTGGATCTCTTCTCCCTGGAGGGGAAGCGCGCGATCGTCACGGGCGGGAACACCGGGCTCGGGCAGGGCTTCGCGCTCGCGCTCGCCAAGGCCGGCGCCGACGTGTTCGTGCCGGGGCTCTTCTCCGACGGGGGCGAGACGGCCGCGCTCGTGCGGGCGGAGGGTCGCCGGTACGAGGAGCTCACGGTCGATATCACTCGGGCCGGCGCGCCCGCCGAGGCCGTCGCGGCCTGCGTCGAAGCCCTCGGCGGGGTCGATATCCTCGTGAACTCGGCCGGCATCAGCAGGATCGCCGACGTGACCGACTTCGGCCGGGAGCAGTGGGACCCGATGGTCGCGGTGAACCTCACCGCCGCCTTCGAGATGAGCCACGAGGCCGCGCGGCACATGATCGCGCAGGGCTCGGGCAAGATCATCAACATCGCCTCGCTCTTCGCGTTCCTCGGCGGTCTCGGGTCCCCGGCCTACGCCGCGACGAAGCACGGCATCGTCGGCTTCACCAAGGCGTACGCCGACGAGCTGGGCCCGCACGGCATCCAGGTCAACGCGATCGCCCCCGGCTACTTCGCCACCCGGATCACGGAGGAGACCCGCACCGATCCCGAGCGCAACCGCCGGGTGCTCGAGCACACCCCGGCCGGGAGGTGGGGAGACGTCGCCGACCTGATGGGGGCGACCGTGTTCCTCGCCGGCCGGGCCTCCGAGTACGTCAACGGTCACGTGCTGACCGTCGACGGCGGCTACCTCGTCCGCTGAATGGGCCGTGTCAATTGATTCTCACCCCGCTGACCGAAGCCGAGCGCCGTGCTGAGCGAGGAGCGCAGCGACGAGTCGAAGTATCGAAATCACCGGAGTATCGGGTTTCGACTCGCTTCGCTCGCTCAACCGGCGGTATCTGCTCACGCAGTCAGTAACGAACCTCCACGAAAGAACAGGATCCTCATTCCCATGGTTGCATCACGATCGGACCTCAGCCGATCCGACATCGTCTCCGCGCTGCACGGTCTCGTCGGCGAGGCGCAGGTCGTCACCGACGCGCAGGAGCTGCGCGAGGCGAGCGTCGACCGCTTCAAGAAGTACACCGCCGTGCACGGCATCTACGACGGCCCGATCCCGGCCGCCATCGTCCTCGCCCGGTCCACCGAGGACGTGGCGAAGGTGCTCGCGTTCGCCGACGAGCACCTCGTGAACGTGGTGCCCCGCACCGGCCGCACCGCGACGGAGGGCGGGCTCGAGACCATCGTCGAGGACTCCATCGTGCTCGACGGCTCGCAGATGGACGCGATCCTCGACATCGATCCCGTCGACATGATGGTCACCGCCCAGTGCGGCGTACCGCTGCAGGTGCTCGAGGACACGCTGCGCGCGCAGGGGCTCACGACCGGGCACTCTCCGCAGTCGAAGCCGATCGCCCAGATGGGCGGGCTGGTCGCGACGCGCTCGATCGGCCAGTTCTCGACCCTGTACGGCGGCATCGAGGACATGGTGGTCGGCCTCGAGGCGGTCTTCCCCGGCGGTGAGGTCAGCCGCATCAAGAACGTGCCGCGCCGCGCGGCGGGGCCGGACATCCGCCACATCGTGATCGGCAACGAGGGCGCACTGTGCTTCATCACCGAGGTCACCGTCAAGCTCTTCAAATTCCAGCCCGAGAACCACCGCTTCCTCGGCTACCTCGTCGACTCGCTGCCCGCCGGAGTCGACGGCCTGCGCCGGATCATCACGGAGGGCTACCACCCCTCGGTCGCGCGAGCCTACTCCGAGGAGGACGCCGCACAGCACTTCGCCCACTTCGCCGGCGGCAAGTCCGTCGTCGTGGTCGTCGCCGAGGGGCCGCAGGGCGTCGCTGACGCGACCGCCGAGGGCGTCGAGCGGATCTTCGCCGACATCCCGCACGAGCGCGTCGATCCCGCGCTCGTCGAGGAGTGGTTCGACGGGCTGAACTGGGGCCAGGACAAGATCGATGCCGAGAAGCGCACGATGCTCGAGAAAGCGCACCTCGGCTACACGACCGAGGTGTCGATCGACTGGTCGGGGGTCGAGGAGCTCTTCGAGTCGGTGATGCGCCGGGCGCGCACGGAGTTTGCGCGCGCCGCCGACCTCACCATGCTCGGCGCGCACTCCTCGCACAGCTACCAGACCGGCACGAACCTCTACTTCGTCTACGACTACAACATCGACTGCGACCCGCGCGACGAGATCACCGAGTACCACGAGCCGCTCAACGCCATCGTGGTCGAGGAGGCGCTGCGGCTCGGCGGCTCGATGGTGCACCACCACGGCATCGGCAAGTACCGCACGCCGTGGACGCTCGAGGAGCACGGCAGCGCCTACGCGATGCTCGAGACCCTCAAGCGCGGGTTCGATCCGAACGGGATCATGAACCGGGGCACGATCTACCCCGTCGCAGCGGCGGAGTGAGCGGGGCGCGGGTGGCGGCGTATGTGATCGCGGTCGACAACGGCTCGCAGAGCACGAAGGTCTCGATCTTCGATGCCGCGGGGGTCGTGCACGCGAGCGCGCGGGTCGCGCTGCGGCCGTACGCCTCACCGGCGCCGGGCCGGTGGGAGCATCCGGACGACGATCTGTGGACCTCGATCACCGCCGCGATCCGAGAGGCGCTCTCCCGCTTCGACGGCGACGTCTCGCAGATCCGCGGACTCGGTCTCTGCACGATCAGGTTCTGCCGCGCCGTGCTGCGCGCCGACGGCAGCCTCGCGCAGCCCGTGATGAGCTGGATGGACGAGCGGGTGTCGCGGGCGTACGAGGCCGAGACGCCCGATGCGCGCTACGTGACGACCTCGTCGGGGTACATCGGCCATCGCCTGACCGGCCGGTTCCGCGATACCGCGGGCAACTACCAGGGGGTCTGGCCCATCGACGCGGAGCGCTGGGACTGGAGCCGCGCCGAGGGGGACTTCGCGCGCACCGGGCTGCGCCGGGAGCAGCTCTTCGAGCTGGTGCCGCCCGGCGCGGTGCTCGGCGGGGTGACCGCCGCGGCTGCTGCCGAGACGGGGTTGCCGCCGGGACTGCCCGTCGTCGCCACCTCCAACGACAAGGCCGTGGAGGCGCTGGGAGCGGGTCTCCGCTCGGAGCGGGAGGCGCTGCTCTCGCTCGGCACGTACGTCTCGGCGATGATGACGGGCACCCGGTCGCAGCCGTCGGAGGCCGGTACCTGGGTGAATTTCGGGGCCGACCCCGGACACTACCTCTTCGAGAGCACCGGGATCCGCCGCGGCATGTGGACCGTGAGCTGGTTCCGGGATCTGGTCTCGGGGATGACGGAGGAGGAGCTCGGGCGCGGCGCGGAGTCCGTGCCCCCCGGGGCGGAGGGCCTGGTGGTCTCGCTCGACTGGCTCGCGCCCGACGAAGCACCGCAGCGGCGGGGCGGGATTGTCGGCTTCGACGGCACCCAGGGGCGCTTCCACGTGCACCGGGCGATCCTCGAGGCGCTCGCGATCACGATGGCCGACAACTGCGCGCGCATGGCGGTGTCGTTGGAGCGCCGCATCGACGAGCTCGTCGTCACCGGCGGCGGGGCCGCCTCGGAGCTGATGCTCTCGGTGCTCGCCGCGGTGTTCGAAGTGCCGGTGCGGCGCCCCGCGATCACCGACGCCGCCGGGGTCGGGGCGGCGATCACCGCGGCCGTGGCCGCCGGGCTGCACCCGGACTGGGATCGGGCGACGGCCGCGATGGTGCGTCCGGGGACGCGGGTGGAGCCGGATCCGGCGCTCGCCGCCGCGTATCGCGAGGTGCGGGAGCGCTACGCGCGCGTCATCCCGCGCGTGCGCACGCTCTTCGAAGAGGGGTGAGCGGGGCCGCTCCGTTCGACGCGACGGCGGGATTCGAACCCGCTGCTTCTCGGTCATGAACCGTGTACCGGAACCATCCGGGTCGCCGCGATACCCCCATGGTAACGATCGGGTAACGGCCCGCAGCATCTGTTGCGGATTGTGACCCGGTCGTTCTTCTGCGCCTCGGGGGAGGCGATCGAGTAACGGGTTTACGACATTACTTCCCGTTACCCACTCATGTTGTTGGAGTGCTTATGCCAGACATAAGCTGAGCCGAAGTCATCGGCACCATCGAACATCCGGGAGTGGGAAATGAGTCACGCGAGCGAGTCTCTGCACATCGATGTCACCCCGACGGATGCGCTCATCGACGCGGACACCCGCGTCCGGATCGGCGGCGCTCGCGCGGGTGAGCTCGTCTCGGTCGCCGTCGAGTCGGAGCAGCTCGGCGACACGCGGTGGGCCTCCTTCGCGCACTTCGTCGCCGACGCGGCGGGGCAGGTCGATCTCGCGACAGCCGTCCCGGTCGACGGCAGCTATCGCACGGCCGACGCGAACGGGCTCATCTGGTCGCTGAGTCCCACGGAGGACTCGCCCGTGCGCATCAGGGACAGCCGCTTCATCGAGTCGGGGATCCGGCCCTTCGAGCTCACTTTCCGGGTCGAGACGCCGCGCAGCGGCACCGCCGAGGCCTCCATCCTGCGCCGTCCGATCGCCGAGGGCGTCGAGCGTCGTGAGATCCGCGAGAGCGGGGTCGTCGGCACGCTCTTCACCCCGGCGGGAGCGGGACCGCACCCGGCCATCGCTGTCGTGCCGGGGTCCAACGGGGGGATCCCCGAGGCGCTCGGCGCGCTCTACGCCTCCCACGGCTACGCGGCGCTGGCCCTCGGCTACTTCCGGGTCGGGGATCTGCTCCCCGAGACGCTCGAGGAGATTCCGCTCGAGTACTTCGATAACGCCTTCAACTGGTTATCCGATCAGCCCCTGGTCGATGCGAACCGACTGGTCGTCAGCGGTGCCAGCCGCGGCGGAGAGCTCGCGCTGCTGCTCGGGGCCACCTTCCCGACGGTGCGCGGCGTGCTCGCGTGGGTGCCGAGCAACACGGTCAATCAGGGGTTCGCGAGGATCGGGGACGACACCGTGCGCGCGGCGTGGACGCTGAACGGCGAGCCGATCCCGTTCCTGCCCCGCGGCTTCAGCGATCCCGACCATCCGGTGCCGCTGCGCGACGGCGGCGCGGTCTTCGCGATCGGTGCGCTCCGCAGCCGCTCGCTGATCGACGACCCGGAGCCGTACGAGATCCCCGTGGAGCGGATCAACGGTCCGGTCCTCTTCCTCTCCGGCCGGGACGACGTGCTGTGGCCGTCCGCGATCTTCAGCGACTGGGCGGTGTCCCGTCTGCGCGAGAAGGGGTTCGCCCACGAGGTCCAGCATCTGAGCTACGAGAACGCGGGGCACACCCTGGGCCCGGCGAACGGCCCGGCGACCGTCATCATCGGACCCGACGCAGGCCGGGTCTCCGAGCGATTCACGAATCTCGGAGGCACCCCGGAGGGCATCGCCCGCGCGCGAGCGGACCTGTGGCCCCGAGTGCTCGAGTTCCTGGGAAGGACGGTGGCGACCGCATGAGCGAGTACTCGACGACGGCCGCAGCGGCGACCGCGCCCGCAGCGGCTACGACGTCCGTCGCCGGCCGGCCCGTGAGGCGCCTCGTGTTCGGCGGCGCGCGCCTGACCCGCCTCGACGGCTGGGGAGCCCCGCAGGATCCCGAGGCCTCGAAGGCCGTGCTGCGGGCCGCCCTCGACGCCGGTTTCGACGCCGTGGACACCGCGGATGCGCTCGGTCCCGGGATCAGCGAGACGCTGATCGGCGAGGTCGTCGGCGACCGTTCCGACGTGCTCGTCTCCACGAAGGTCGGAATGCTCCGTCCCGGACCCACGCGGTGGGACGTGCTGGGCCACCCGAACTACCTGCGCCAGCAGGTGCACGCGAGCCTGTACCGGCTCCGGCGGGAACGGATCGACCTGCTCTATCTGCACCGCATCGATCCGGACTATCCGCTCGCGGATCAGCTCGGCGCACTGCAGGAGTTGCGCGATCAGGGCCTCGTCGGGAGCATCGGCGTGAGCGAGCCGACCGCGGAGCAGCTGGAGGACGTGCTGCGCGTCGAGCCGGGACTCGCCGCGGTGCAGAGCGTCTACAACGTCGCAGCGCCGGGGCACCGCCCGCTCATCGGGTCGCTGGCCGAGCGCGGGATCCCCTTCGTGGGGTACTGGCCGCTCATCGGCCGGGGGCTGCCGGCCGCGGAGTTCGAGCGGGTCGACGAGGTGCTGCGGCGATTCGCCGACGACACCGGTCTCACCCCGACGCAGCTGAAGCTCGCCTGGATCTTCGCGACGGCGCCGAACACCCTCGCGGTCGTCGGGTCGCGGTCGCCGCAGCACCTGGTGGAGAACCTGGCGGTGCTCGAGCGGCCGATCCCCGCCGAGCTCGTCCCCCGGATCGAGCGCGAGGTCCGCGAGGCGCTCGGCGGTTTCTCGTTCGATCCCCGATACGGACCGGAGGAGCAGGCATGAGCGGCACCGACCCGCTGGAGACCTATCTGGCGTTCGAGCGGGCGCAGGCGGATGCCGTGCATCCCGAACCCGACCCGCACTCCCCGTTCCGAGGGGCCGACGATGCGCTCCAGGAACGGATCGCGGCGCGGATCGAGGGGCTCTCCGCCGAACTCCGCGCTCTCGCGGTCGATCTCTACGAGCATCCCGAGGTCGGTTTCGAGGAGCACCGCTCGGTCGCCCGGATCGCGGAGCTGCTGGAGGCGCACGGCGTCGCGGTGCAGCGGCCCGCGTTCGGCCTCGCGACCTCGTTCGTCGCGACCGCGGGCGACGACGGGGGCGATGGCCCGCACTTCGCGATCCTCGCGGAGTACGACGCGCTTCCCGGGATCGGGCACGCGTGCGGGCACAACGTGATCGCGGGCATCGCGGTCGGCGCCTTCCTCGGCGTGCGCGACGTCGTCGAACGCCTGGGCGGTCGCGTCTCGCTCATCGGCACCCCGGCGGAGGAGGGCGGGGCGGGCAAGGAGCTCATCATCCGCGCGGGCGGCTTCGACGACGTCGACGCGGCGGGCATGGTGCACCCCTCGGTGGGCGATTCGGTCAGCCCGATCTTCGGGCCCGGCACGAGCGGCGTGCGCCGGGTCTCGGTGACGTACCACGGCAGAGCCGGGCACGCCGCACTCAGCCCGTACCTGGGCCTCAACGCCCTCGACGCGGTCGTGACGGCCTACCAGTCGGTCGCGCAGCTGCGTCAGCACATCCTGCCGGTCGACCGTCTGCACGGGATCATCACCGACGGCGGCGCCGCACCGAACGTGGTGCCGGATCGCGCCTCGGCCGTGTTCCTGATCCGCTCGACGGAGATCGACACGCTGAAGGTGCTCACCGATCGTGTGGTGGACATCCTCGAGGGCGCCGCCCTCGCCACGGGCACGCGAGCCGAGATCGATCTCGACTTCGAGCCGCCCTACCTGCCGCTCGTGCAGAACACCGAGCTCGTGAAGCGCTGGGCGCGGCACCTCACCGCGCGCGGTCGCACCGTGCCGGTGACCCCCGCGGTCGCCCGTCAGGGCGGTCCGTCGACCGACATGGGCAACGTCAGTCAGTTCATCCCGGCCATCCATCCGGCGCTCGGACTCGGCGGCTCGCCGGACGTCGTGCCCCACAACGCGGAGTTCGCCGAGACGACGGTGCGGGAACCGGCGATCCGCGCGCTCGTCGACGGGGCGATCGCACTCGGCGGCCTCGCCGCCGACTATCTCGCGGATCCCGGGCTGCGCGCCGCAGCCGACGCCGAGTTCCAGGCGCGCGGCGGCCGCCGCCGGTGGGAGGCGTGACCGCATGACCGCCGACATCGACACGCGGGTGATCGCGGCGCACCGCCGCGGCGCCCCCAGCTGGGTGCACAAGCTCGGACGTTCCCTCGTCGACATCGTCCTCGTGCTCTGGGCCGCGGCGACGATCACCTTCATCGCGCTGCAGCTGATCCCCGGCGACCCGCTCGACAAGCTGCTCGCCGGCGTGCAGGAGGCGACCCCGGAGATGCGCGCTGAGATCGCAGCCCACTACGGGCTCGATCAGCCGCTGATCGTGCAGTACTTCTCCTATCTCGCGGGCATCGTGCGCCTCGACTTCGGAGTGAGCTACCTGCGGGCGACCCCGGTGGTCGACCTGCTCTTCAAGGAGTTCGGCTCGACGGTGGAGCTGACGGTCTGGGCGATGATCGTCGCCGTCGGCGTCGCGGTGCTGTTCTCGCTCGCGACCTCGGGCAGGCAGCGCCGGGTGCGCTTCCTCGCGCAGGGCTTCGAGCTCGTCGCGGTGTCGATTCCCTCGTTCTGGCTCGGGATCCTGCTGATCACCCTGTTCTCCTTCAGCCTGCGCTGGCTGCCCGCGTTCGGCAACGACGGCCCGGCGAGCCTCGTGCTGCCGGTGATCACCCTCGCGGTGCCCCTGATCGGCGTGCTCTCGCAGGTGCTCAGGGAGCGCATGGAGCACACGCTCCACGAGCCGTTCGTCACGACGATCCGCGCGCGGGGGCTCGGGGAGACGCGTCTCCGCACCGATCACGTCCTCCGCCACGCGAGCCTGCCCGCGCTCACCCTGAGCAGCGTGATCTTCGGTTCCCTGCTCAGCGGCACGGCCGTCGTCGAGACGCTGTTCGCCCGGCCGGGGATAGGCCGTCTTGCGGTCTCCGCGGTGCAGGACCGGGACATCCCCCTCGTGCTCGGCTTCGTCGTCTTCGCGGCCTTCATCTTCATCGTGATCAACACGATCGTCGACATGCTCTATCCGATCATCGACCCGAGACTGCGACAGGGGAGACCATGACGGCCACGATTCCCGGAAGCGCCGCCACCGCTCCCCAGAAAACCTCCCGCCGCTCCGGCGTTCCGCCGTTCGGCGTGCTGCTCGCGATGGTCGTGTTCGCGCTGCTGCTCGTCGCGGCGGTCGCCCCCGGCCTCTTCGCGACGCACGACCCGCTGTTCGGCAGACCCGCGGATGCGCTGCAGCCCGCGAGCGCGGCGCACTGGCTCGGCACCGACCAGCTCGGGCGCGATCTCTACTCGCGCATCGTGCACGGCGCGTTCTACTCGATCTCGCTCGGCATCGGCGCCACGCTCATCGGCCTGCTCGGCGGCATCCTGCTCGGAGTCGTCGCGGGCTATGCGAGCGGGATCCTCGACCGGGTGATCACACGATTCCTCGACATCCTGCTCGCCTTCCCCGAGGTGATGATCGCGCTGCTGACGATCACGATCCTCGGGCCCGGCCAGTGGAGCCTCATCTGGGCGGTCGGCCTCGGGCGCATCCCCGGCGCCGCGCGTCTCGTGCGCGCGCAGGTGCTGCAGGTGCGCGGATCCGGATTCGTCGCGTCGGGGCTGGCGCTGGGGCTGCGGCCGTCGGTGCTCGTCACCCGCCACGTGGTGCCCAACAGTCTCGGGCCGGTGCTCGTGAGCTCCGTGCTCGGCGTCGGCGTGAGCATCATCTTCGGCGCCGCGCTCAGCTTCCTCGGACTCGGGTCCGTGCCGCCGACCCCGGAGTGGGGACTCATGCTCTCGGAGGCCCGGCAGTATCTCAGCATCGCACCCTGGATCGCGGTGTGGCCCGGTGTCTTCATCACCGTCACGGTGATCTCGGTCACGGTGACCGGGCGCTACCTGCAGCAGCGCTTCGTCTCGAAGCGGAGCTCCCTGTGAGCGCCGCAGCGGTCGGAGCGGTGAGCGCTCCGGAGACCGCCGCCGCGATCGATGCGCTCGTGCGCGTCGAGAATCTCAGCGTCGCCTTCGACGGTACGACGGTCGTCTCCGGCATCGGCTTCACCCTCGAACCCGGACGCTGCGTCGCGCTCGTCGGGGAGTCGGGATCGGGCAAGAGCGTCACGGCGCGCAGCCTCCTCGGCCTCGCCGGGCGGGGATCGACCGTCACGGCCGATCGCCTGACGGTGGGCGCGCACGACCTGCTGCGCCTCGACGAGCGCGAGTGGCGCGGGCTCCGCGGCCGAGAGGTGGGTCTCGTGCTGCAGGACGCGCTCGTCTCGCTCGATCCCCTCGTGAACATCCGCGGTCAGCTGAACGAGCCCCTCCGGCTGCACACCGAGCTGAACCGGCCGGAGCGCCTCTCGCGGTCCGCGGAGCTGCTCTCGGAGGTCGGGATCGCTGATGCAGCACTCCGGCTCCGCCAGTACCCGCACCAGCTCTCGGGCGGGCTGCGGCAGCGCGCGCTCATCGCGAGCGCCGTGGCGGCGAACCCCAGGGTGCTGATCGCCGACGAGCCGACGACCGCGCTCGACGTCACCGTGCAGAAGCAGGTGCTGGCGCTGCTCGCGCGCCTGAAGGCTCAGGGGACCGGGCTGCTGCTCGTCAGCCACGACCTCGCCGTCGTGTCCTCGCTCGCGGATGAGATCCTCGTGCTGCGGGGCGGGGAGCTGGTCGAACGCGGCGACCCCGACGCGGTGCTCCGGGATCCGCAGGCCTCGTACACGAAAGAGCTCATCGCCGCGATTCCCTCGGGCAGCTCCCGGGGCACCCGGCTGTCGAAGCTCCCGCCCTTCTCCTTCGCCGATCGGCGGGTTCCGGCCGCGCAGCCGCTCGCACCGGGGAGCGCCGATCCGGCCCCTCCGGTGATCGAGGCGCGCGCACTGAACAAGGTGTATCCCCGCCCCGGGGGCGGCGGTACCCAGGTGCTGTTCGACGTGTCGTTCGACGTGCGCCGGGGCACCACGCTCGGGCTGGTCGGCGAATCCGGATCGGGCAAATCGACCGCCGCCGGAATCGTCCTGGGCCTGACGGAGCCGAGCTCCGGCGAGGTCCGCCTCGACGGAGAGCCGTGGTCGAGCGTGCCGGAGCGGAAACGGCGAATGCGGAGGCGGCGGATCCAGACGATCTCGCAGGATCCGCTGGGCTCGTTCGATCCCCGCGACTCCGTGCGCGCGATCCTCACCGAGGCGCTCGGCGCGGCCGGCGTTCCCCCGGAGGACCGCCTGGACCGGGCCGTGCAGCTGCTCGAGCAGGTCGGGCTGCGGGGCGAGCACCTCGGGCGCCACCCGTTGGAACTCTCGGGCGGCCAGCGGCAGCGCGTGTCGATCTCGCGGGCGCTCGCCACGGATCCGGAGGTGATCGTCTGCGACGAGCCGGTCTCCGCGCTGGACGTCTCGATCCAGGCGCAGGTGCTCGATCTGCTGACCGATCTGCAGGATCAGCTCGGCGTCTCGCTCCTGTTCATCTCGCACGACCTGGGAGTGATCCGGCACATCGCCCATGACGTCGCCGTGATGCAGCACGGCCGCATCGTCGAGACCGGGGAGCCCGAGCAGATATTCGAACAGCCCGAACACCCGTACACCAGAGAACTGATCTCGGCGATACCGAGACTGTGACTCCGATTCTTCCCATTCGCACCATTCCCGGCGGCGGCATCGCGCGGCCGGTCCATCCAGTAAGGAACCCATCATGACACGCAGACCACTGCGCCGAGCGGCCACCGGCCTCGCTCTCGGCCTCGCCCTCGCTCTCGGCCTCGCCGCCTGCTCCTCGGGAGACACCGGGTCAGCGGGCGCGGACGATTCGAGCACCGCCCCCGTCGCGGGCGGAACGCTCACCTATCTCGCCAACACCGAGCCGCCCACCTGGGACAGCCAGGTCGTCCCGAGCCTGAACGTCAACTCCATCAACTCGAGCATCTTCGATCAGGTGGTCGCCCAGGCGGAGGACGGCACGTACCACCCGTATCTCGCGACCGGGTGGGAGATCTCGGACGACGGGCTGAACTACACCTTCACCCTCCGCGAGGACGTCGTCTTCCACGACGGCTCCCCGTTCAACGCCGAGGTGCTCAAGCAGAACCTCGACCGGCCGCTGAACGAGCCGGGCCTCGCGACGTCGTCGAGCTTCATCGAGTCGACGGAGGTCGTGGACGAGTACACCCTCAGCGTGGATCTCGCGCGCCCGAACGCGGCGTTCATCCACCAGCTCTCGACTCCGCACTGGCCGATCTACTCCGGCAAGGTGCTCAGCGAGACCGAGCCGGGCCAGCGCAGCGCGGATCCGACGCTGTCGATCGGATCCGGACCCTTCCAGGTGGCCGAGTACGTCGCGGGATCGAAGCTCGTGCTCGAGCGCTTCGAGGACTACGCCTGGGCTCCCGAGACCCGGGACCATCAGGGCGCCGCGTACCTCGACGAGGTCGTGATCCAGTTCGTGCCGGAGCCCCAGTCGCGCATCGGCTCGCTGAACTCCGGTCAGGCGGACGCGATCGACCAGGTACCGCCGCTCAACATCCCCGAGGTGGAGAGCGCGGGCAACCAGATCATCACGCAGGACAACACGGGCACCCCGTGGCTGCTGAACATCAATCCCAATCTGGCTCCGTTCGACGATGAGAACGTGCGTCTCGCGTTCCGCTCGGCGATCGACATCGACGGCCTGCTGCAGAGCATCTACGCCGGCGTCTACGAGAAGGCGTGGAGCACGACGCTTCCCGGCACACCGCCGGCCGGTTCGTTCGACGAGGATCTCGTCGACTCGTGGGGTTACGACCTCGACGAGGCGATCGCCCTGCTCGAGGAGGCCGGGTGGACCGAGATCGACGGCGACGGCTACCGCGTCAAGGACGGCGAGCGCCTGCACCTCGACTGGTACGTCGACAGCCTCTACGCGCAGACCGATCAGCGCCAGCAGCTGGGCGAGGCGATTGCCTCCTCGCTGAAGGAGGCCGGCTTCGAGGTCGAGCGGATCCCGTTCGACACCGGCTCCTTCGGCACCGAACTCGCGAAGGGCGAGCACCACCTCGCCGATTCGTCGCGCGGCTTCGCCGACGTGGGCACCTCCGTGGTGCCGTTCGTCTCGACCCAGATCCCGCGCGAGGGCTTCACGAACGGCATCAACTACGGCCTCGTGAACGACCCGGATATCGATGCGCTCTACGGCACCATCTCCACCTCGCTCGAAGCCGATGAGCGGATCGATGCGGCGCACGAGGCGCAGTCGCTGATCCTGGATCGCGGCTACGCGGTGCCGGTCTACATCCCGAAGAAGATCGTCGGCACCACCTCCGCCGTCAACGGATGGTCGTTCGACGCCGTCGGCTACACCGACAGCTTCTTCGACGTCTGGCTGAGCGAGTAGCCGGCCCCTCCCCGCGGTTCCGGGTGCCGCGCACGGCGCCCGGAACCGCCTTCACCATCACACCAGCCTCCTGAGGGCGAAAGGACTCCCGTGCCCCGCATCGATCTGTTCTACTACGGCGACGTCTCCTCCGGGCAGAGCCCGGCCCAGCTCTACCGCGACATCGAAGAGCAGGTCGTGCTCGGGGATCGACTCGGCTACAACGGGGTGTGGATCACGGAGCACCACTTCCGCTCCCGGGGGGAGGTGCCGGATCCGCTGCTGCTGCTCGCGCGCCTGAGCGGCAGGACCGAGCGCATCCGCCTCGGCACGGCGATCGTGTGCGCGCCGTACTACGATCCGATCCGGCTCGCCGAAGCCGCGCTGCTGCTCGACGCGCTGAGCGGCGGGCGCCTCGACCTCGGCGTCGGGACCGGCATGACGAGCGAGCAGTTCGCTCGCGTCTTCGACTTCGAGGCCGAGGACGCCGCTGCGCGGGCGAGGGAGATCCACGAGATCCTCCGGATCGCGATCGATGAGGGCGTCGTGAACTTCGACGGCGAGTTCTACCGGTACCGGGACGTGGAGATATCGCCGCCCGCCGGACGCCCGGCCCGCGATCTGATCTGGACCGCGGCCGGCCGGAACGCGACCGGCCTGGCCCGCGAGCACGGCTACCGGCTCATGATCCCGCGCCCGCTGCCGCTCGCGGAGCGGCTGCGCATCAACGCCGAGTACCGGGAGGCGGTGCCGAACGGCGAGGTCGTGCACCTGCGCTCGGGCCTCGTCGCACCGACCCGGGAGCTCGCGCGGCAGCGCGCCGTCGAGTTCCTGCGCGAGTACGCGGGCGTCTACCTCGCGACGGACTGGCGGGGCGGGCCCGACAGCGAGAGCTTCGACGACATCGCCGAGAAGCTCAGCTTCGCCGTGGGAACGGCGAGCGAGGTCGCCGACCGGATCTGGGAGTGGACCGAGCAGTTCGGCGGTACCGAGCAGACGGCGATCCAGTTCCAGGGCCCGGGCATCGCGCACGCGCACGCGCTCGAATCGATCGAGCTCTTCGCCGCGGAGCTGCCGGGCCTGCAGGCGGACGCCCCCCGCACCGCCGTTCCGTACGCCGATCCCGGAATTCCGCACCGGCCGCTGCCGCGACCTACGACGCCGTACCGCGAGGGCATCGCGGAGCCCGACGTGGGGAGCGCGCCGCCCGGCGCCTTCGACACTCCCGCAGCCGACCCCTCGGCGGCACTCTCGAGCACATCACACCCGCGACCGTAAGGCACATCATGAGTGAGCACCAGACCGCCCTCGGCGGAACCACCGACCCGCTGGGCACGACCGAGATCGGCTCCCGGCTGCGGATCGGCTTCATCACCCACCTCGACCAGCACGACGACACGAGCACGATCTATCGCGAGAACATCCGGTTGTTCCAGGCACTCGAAGCGCAGGGCTACGACAGCGCCTGGATCGCGACCCGGCACTTCTTCTCCGGCTGGGCGGCGCTCCCGAGCCCCTACGCCTTCCTCGGCGCCGCGGCGGTCAGCACCGAGCGCATCAGCCTCGGCACCGCCGTGCTGCCGCTCGTGCTCGACGACGCGGTTCGCGCCGCGGAAGAGGTCGCCGTCATCGACCACCTCTCGAACGGCCGGCTGCTGCTCGGGATCGGGAAGGGGGTGCCCAGCGACTCCTTCCACGTGTTCGAGGCGTGGGAGGAGGACCGGGACGGCAACTTCGAGGGCAAGGTCGAGCAGCTGCACTGGGCGCTTCGGGGGAGCGCGGTCGAGGGCGGCAGCGCCTCGATCTGGCCCCAGAACCGCGGCCTCGAGGGCCGGCTCTTCCACGGCAGCTCGAACATCGAGACGATCAGGCGAGCGGCTCGCCGCGGCGACGGGCTGATCCTCGAACGGTTCGGGAACGGCGAGGAGCGCACGCCCGAGGCGAGGCGGGCGTTCCAGCAGCGTCAGGCGGACTCGGTCATCGAGTACCGCGAGCTCTTCGCGGAGACCTGGGGCGAGGAGCGCACCCCCTACGTCGTCACCTCGCGCACCGCGTACCCGGGCGCAACCACGGATGCGGCGCTCGCGGAGGCGGGCGAGAAGGCCGGCCGCTGGAACGAGTTCGCGGCCACCATCGGACGGGTCGATGCCGATCGCAGCGTCGCGGAGCAGCTGCTCTCCGACAACTTCATCTGGGGCGACGCCGAGGCGCTCGCCGCCGATCTGCTCGACGACCCGACGGTGCTGCTGAGCGATGAGATCGTACTGGGGATCCATCCGGCCCTGCACACCATCGACGAGACCATCGACAAGGCGGAGGCGCTGATCGAAGAGGTCGTGCCGAGGCTCCGGGCCGGCTGGGACGAGCGGCGGCACCCGCTGCTTCGGCACCCGGTGCTGCGGCACGGAGGTGCGAGATGAGCACCTCGTCGGGTGGAGCGCGGAGCGTGCTGGAGGGATCCGTCTGGGAGGCGGAATGGCGCGAGTGGCACGCCGCCCGCGAGCGCTATGCGACCGACCCGGGCGGGCCGGCGTCGCTCGCGGGCACCTACTGGCTGCTGGCTGGGGCGGGCGGCGAGCTGCCGGGCGTCGCGGGCGTCTGGGCGGCCACTGGCGACGCCGAGCGACCGGTGCGCGGCACCGGGCTCACCGGGAGCGGGTATCGCACGGGTGACGGCGGGCCGGTCGGCGAGCGGATCGACCTCGCCGCCGGCGAAGAGCTGTTCGACGGGGATCGGCGCTTCAGCGTCTTCGCGCGGGACGACAGCTACGCGCTGCGGGTGTTCGATCCGGAGACCGCCGCCGGGAAGCGGATCACGGGGATCGACGCGTTCGCGCCGGATCCGGCCCTGCGGGTGACGGCGGTGCGCGAGACGAGCGGTGAGACGGAGACGGTGACGCTCGTCGACGGGTTCCAGAAGGACGAGGTGATCGACGCCCGGTTCGTGTTCGAGCTCGATGGCGAGGTGCTCCGTCTCAAGGCGAGGTGGAACGGATCCTCGTACTCGGTGGTGTTCGGGGACTCGACGAACGGGGATCTGAGCTACCGGTTCCGCTTCCTCCGCATCGAGCAGCCCGCCGAGGGGGATCCGTGGACCATCGATTTCAACCGGGCGTTCCTGCCGCCGTGCGCGTTCAGCGACCACTTCGTCTGCCCGCTGCCGCCCGAGGGGAATCGACTGCCTGTCGCGATCCGGGCCGGCGAACAGCGGCTCGCCGTAGCCGGGTCGGCGGCCTGAGGCACGGTTCCGGGCCGCGGGCACCCGGCGGCTCGGGGTCCCGGGGAAGCCGGCGATTCCGGGTCTCGGGCGTCCGGCCGTCCCGGGTTCCGGGCACCCGGCGATCTCAGGACGGGGTGAGTGCGCTCGCCGTCCTCCGGGCCCGGAACTCGGCCGCTCGCGCCTTCCCGCCGCAGCGCTGACTCGTGCACCAGCGGCGGTTGCCGGGGCGGGATCGATCCACGAAGAGGTGGCTGCACGGATCCATCTCGCACCGCTTCAAGCGCTCGGCGGGGGTCTCGGTGAGCACCTCGACCGCATCCTGGGCGAGCAGCGGGAGCAGGGAGAGCGCGTCGAACTCCTCCGGCCGCTCGGGTTCGAACCCGTCGTGATGCAGCGACGTGTGAGGGCGCCGCATCCCTGCCGCGGAGTTCAGCACGGCTCGGTGATGGGAGGAGGGGCGGTCCGCGCCCGCGATCCTCTCGAGCGTGAGCTCCCGGATCGCCTCCCGCAGCTCGGCGAGCATGAGGAACTCCGCCGCGGTGGGGTCGCGGGTGAGCTCCGGGATCCCGGTGAGGCGCAGCCACTCGTTCAGCCGCTCGGCGCTGTACAGACGGTCGGTTCGCACGGGCGCATCCCAGGCGAACATCGTCGCGCAGAAGCTCAGGGAGACCTGGTCCGAGATGAAGACCGAATCGAGCTCCTTGGCGATCCAGCTCGGCAGGTCGCTCCGCTGGGTCGCCGCCCGGTTCGCGGTGAAGGCCGCGATGGAATCGTGACTCGCCGATACGTCCCTGTGATCGATCACGCCCATGCCGCGGAGCCTCCTCGAATGTGCCGCATGCCTCCGAATGTGCGTCCGCGCGTCTCTGCCGCGCGCTCGCACCGCCGGTGCTCCGATCAATCTATCGCAGGATCGCCCGCTGCTCCGGCGGGGTGCCGCGAGTGCTCGGCCCGGGTGCGGAACGACGAGGGGCCCGCTCCGGCGAACCGGAGCGGGCCCCTCGGGCGTGCGCTGAGGATCAGGCCCCGGCGGCACCGGCCTTGAGCTTGTCGTGCGTGTTGAGCGCGCGGAACGCGAGCGCCGCGAGCGCGCCGCCGACGAGCGGGGCGAGGAAGTAGAGCCACAGGCTCGACCAGGCGAAGTCGCCGTGCACGGCGAGGCCGAGCGCGACCGCGGGGTTGAAGCCGCCGCCCGAGATCGGTCCGACCGTGAACGCGCCCACGACGACCACGGAGCCGATCGCGAGACCGTAGAACGAGTTGCCCTCGGTGTCCTTCGAGGTCGCGACGTTGAGCACCACGTAGACGAGGATGAAGGTGAAGACCGCCTCGACCAGGAACGCGGGGCCGACCTCGATCGCCTTCGCAGTCTCGGGAGCCGCGAAGATGAAGCCGGCGACGAGCGCGCCGAGCGCACCGCCGACGAGCTGGGCGATCACGTAGGCGACGAAGTCGCCGGCGCTCAGTGCGCCGCGCAGCAGTGCGCCGAGCGAGACGGCCGGGTTGAGGTGCGCGCCCGAGAGGTGACCGGTCGCGTAGATGAGCACCATGAGCGTGAAGCCGATGGCGAGAGGGGCGAAGTCGCCGGCGTTGTTGATCGCAGCGACGATCGCGAAGACGAACAGGAACGTCGCAAGGGCTTCGGCGACCGCGTTTCGCACGGTACCAGTCATGTCGACTCACTTTCTTGGAGCAATCGGATTTGCTTGATTGCGTCCATTATGTCAAAGCGGTGTGTCGCGGTCAGGAGTGTTGCGCGGTGTCGCCTCGGTCCGTCCGATTCGCGCGGCCGGACGGGTTCGCTCTCGCGCTACCTGGCCGGTGGGAAGAAGGGGATCGCGATCCTCGGGTTCACGATCCTGGATCCGGCCGACGCCACCCCGATGCAGCACACCGTCAGGTGCGTGATCCAGGTCGCCCACAGCAGGAGATTGGGGACGAGCATGAGCGGGGACAGTTCCGATCCGATCTTCGTCGTTCCAGTGAGTACGAGGTGCATGATTCCGATGAGTACGACGAGAGCGGTGCCCAGGGCCGCGGCGAGCGTCGGCGTCAGTACCCAGTTCGCGGCCAGGCGCGCGTTCTCGCGCACCAATGGTTCCGGATGGCGGCGGTTCTGGGCCGCGGCCACTCCGAGCAGGATCGGAGCGAGGACTGCTCCGATGAACGGAATGAACCAGAGGAAGCCGAGCGCCCAGAACCGCACGCCCGACGGTCGCGCCGGCGCAGGGTGGGAGCCCGGCGCAGGGAGGTAGCCCGGCGTCTGGGCATGGCCGACGTGCAGCGCTTGAGTCGGGTGGTGATGAGTCACGTGTGTTCCCCCTGCAGGAAGCGGCCGGGTGCTTCGCCGGCGTGTCTTGACGGCGGGTACCACCCTAACTGAGTGTTGATTCTCAACCGAGGGGATCGGGGTCGCCAGGCGGCGAGCGGTGGCGCGAGCAGTCCCTCACACCGCCGGGTGCGCGCCGCCCTCTCCGGTGGTGTGGCCCTCCGGCTCGATCTGCAGGGTCACGTGCTCCGTGTCGAAATGCTCGTGCAGGCAGGCGCGCAACTCGTCGAGGATCGCGTGGTAGTCGCGCTCGCTCCACGCGGTGTCCGTCACGGTGACGTGCGCGGAGAACGCGGGCACACCCGAGGTGATGGTCCAGGCGTGCACGTCGTGCACCTCGATCACGCCGGGAACCGCGAGCATGTGGCCGCGGGCCGCATCGACGTCGACGTGCTTGGGCGAGGCCTCGAGCAGCACGTCGACCACGTCGCGCAGCAGACTGACGGCGCGGGGGAAGATCAGCAGTGCGATGAGGATCGAGGCGATCTGATCCACCGCGTTCCATCCCGTGAACATGATGATCACGCCGGCGATGATGACCGCGACCGAGCCGAGCAGGTCGCCGAGCACTTCGAGGTAGGCACCGCGCACGTTGAGGCTCTCCTTCTGGCCGGAGCGCAGGATGAGCAGGGAGACGAGGTTGGCCGCGGCGCCGATGACGGCTGCGATGAGCATGGGGCCCGAGTGCACCTCGACCTCGGATCCGAACCGGGAGATGGCCTGCACGAGGATCACGATCGCGATGACCCCCAGTACGATCCCGTTGACCAGCGCGGCGAGCACCTCGACCCGCAGATAGCCGTAGGTGCGCTTCGAGGTCGCGGGCAGCCCGGCGATGAGGCTCGCGATGAGTGCGATGGCCACTCCGGTCGCATCGGTGAGCATGTGCCCGGCATCGGCGAGCAACGACAGCGAGTTCGAGATGAGGGCGCCGATCACCTGCACCACGAACACGGTGAGGGTGATCGAGAGGACGAGGATCAGGCGCTTGCGGTGCTTGCCGGTCGCGGTGCCCGCGCCCTGCAGCCCGTGATCGTGCCCGTGGCCGTGCGCGCCCGCGAGGGAGCCCGGCCGCTCGGGGTGCCCTGCGCTGAACTCGGCGTCGCAGGAGTCCGCCGGTCCGTGCTCCTCGTTCATGCTGCCGACCATATCAACCCCGCTGCTCTTCGAGAGTGACGGAGCCGGTGAAGCGCCTGAGGCGGAGGCTGTTGCCGACGACGAAGACGCTCGAGAAGGCCATCGCGGCTCCGGCGAGCATGGGATTGAGCAGGCCGAGCGCCGCGAGCGGGATCGCCGAGACGTTGTAGGCGAAGGCCCAGAACAGGTTGCCCTTGATCGTGCCGAGCGTGCGGCGGGAGAGCCGGATCGCGTCGGCCGCGCTGCGCAGATCGCCTCGCACGAGGGTGATGTCGGATGCCTCGATGGCGGCGTCGGTGCCCGTGCCCATCGCGAGGCCCAGGTCGGCCTGCGCGAGCGCGGCGGCGTCGTTCACGCCGTCGCCCACCATGGCGACCACCCGGCCCTCCTGCTGCAGCTTCGAGATCACCTCGGCCTTGTCGCTCGGCAGCACCTCGGCGATGACCCGGCCTGGAAGGCCGGCATGAGCATCGTCGCGGCCTGGAAGGCCGGCATGCGCACCGTCCCGGCCTGGAGGGCCGGCATCGCCGCCGCGTTCGATCCCGACCTCCGCCGCGATCTGTCGCGCCACCGTCTCGTTATCGCCGGTGAGCAGGATCGGGGTGAGGCCGAGCTCGCGGAACTGGCGGATCGCCTCGGCGCTCGTCGGCTTGACGCTGTCCGCGACCACGAGCACTCCCCGGATCTCGCCGTCCCAGGCGACGAGCACGGCGGTGCGGCCGTGGTTCTCGGCGTCCTCCTGGGCCGCCTGCAGCGCGGGATCGAGCGCGATCGACCACTCCTCGAGCAGCGTGCGGCGGCCCACGAGCACCGCGCGGCCCTCGACGACTCCCGAGACGCCCTTGCCCTGTGTATTGCGGAAGCTCTCGACGTCGGGCAGGTCGATGTCGAGCTCCTCGACCGCGCCCTTCGCGATGGCCTGGGCGATCGGGTGCTCCGAGGCGTCCTCGAGCGCGCCGGCCAGGCGCAGCAGTTCGGAGCGCTCGGTGCCCTGCGCCGGGATCGCGTCGATCAGGGTCATCTTGCCCGTGGTCACGGTGCCGGTCTTGTCGAGCACGATCGTGTCGACGCGGCGGGTCGATTCGAGGATCTCGGGTCCCTTGATCAGGATCCCGAGTTGCGCGCCCCGGCCGGTGCCCACGAGCAGCGCGGTCGGCGTGGCGAGCCCCAGGGCGCACGGGCACGCGATGATGAGCACCGCCACCGCGGCGGTGAACGCCGATGCGGCGGGGAAGCCGGCGCCCAGCCAGGCCCCGAGCGCGAGCACGGCGATCGCGATGGCGATCGGAACGAAGACGCCCGAGACCCGGTCGGCCAGGCGCTGCACCTCGGCCTTGCCCGACTGCGCGTCCTCGACCAGCTTCGCCATCCGGGCGAGCTGGGTGTCGCCGCCCACGCGGGTAACGCGCACCACGAGCCGGCCGCTCGTGTTGACGGTGGCGCCGGTCACGGCGTCGCCGGGGCCGGCCTCCACCGGCACGGACTCGCCCGTGAGCATGGAGGCGTCGATCGCCGACAGCCCCGACACGATCACGCCGTCGGTCGCGATCTTCTCGCCCGGCCGCACGATGAACTCGTCGCCGACCGAGAGCTCATCGACGGGGATCCGCGCCTCGGCGCCATCGCGCACGACCGCCACGTCCTTGGCCCCCAGCTCGAGCAGGGCGCGCAGAGCCGCTCCCGCCTGCCGCTTCGAGCGCTTCTCGAAGTAGCGACCCGCGAGGATGAACATCGTCACGCCCGCGGCGACCTCGAGGTAGATGTTGGCGGTGCCGTCGCTCGGGCTGATCGAGAGCTCGAAGGGGTGGGTCATGCCGGGTACGCCGGCGGTGCCGAAGAACAGGGCGTAGAGCGACCACAGGAAGGCGGCGCTCGTGCCGACGGAGACGAGCGTGTCCATCGTCGCTGCGCCGTGCTTCAGGTTCATCCACGCCGCGCGGTGGAAGGGCCAGGCCGCCCACACGATGACGGGCGATGCGAGCGCGAGCGACGCCCACTGCCAGTAGTCGAACTGCAGGGCGGGGATCATCGCCATGAGGATGACCGGCACGGAGAGCACGATCGAGCCGATGAGCCGCTGGCGCAGTGCGATCAGCTCGGGGTCGGGGGCCTCCGCATCGTCCCCGGTCTCCTCGGCGCCGGCGTCCATCACCTGCGCGGCGGGCGGCTCGGGCAGGGCGGCGGTGTAGCCGGTCTTCTCGACCTCGGCGATGAGCAGATCGGGATCGAAGCCGGCCGGTGCGCGCACCTTGGCCTTCTCGGTCGCGTAGTTGACCGTCGCCTCGATCCCGTCGAGCCGGTTCAGCTTCTTCTCGATGCGCATCGCGCACGAGGCGCAGGTCATGCCGCCGATCTCGAGCTCGTAGCTGCGCTCTGCGGATGCGCTCCCCGCGGAGTCGCTCACGGTCTGTGGTGTCGACATGGTCGGTGTCCTTCGCTGAAGCGGTGGATGGAAGCAGAGCGGTCGGCTCGGTGGGAGCGGCTCAGTGCGAGTCGTCGTGCGATCCGCCCTCGGGGGCCTCGCCCTCGGCGGTGGAGAGCGCGAAGGCGGCGGTGTGCACCTCGTCGCCGACCTTGAAGTCGAAGTAGAGCAGGTAGCGGCCGGCCGTGGGGGCCTCGGTCGCGAAGTCGACAGTCGGGCCCGAGAGGTCGCCGGGCTGCGGCTCGGCCCCCTCCGGGTGCACGTGCAGGTAGGCGAGGTCGCCCTCGCGCAGCGCGACCAGGTGGCCGAAGGCGCCCAGGTAGGGCTGCATCTCGGCGACCTTCTCGCCGTCGCGGGTGACCTCGAGGGTGAGCGTCGAACCGCCGCCGACGAAGAGGTCGCCCTGCAGCTGCACGTCGAAGTCGTCGACCTTCGCGTCGCGCACGTCGTCGTGACCGTGGGCCGGGGTGAAATCGCCGCCGATATCGATGCTGCGGGTGAGGGTGAGCCCTTCCTCGGCGCCGCCCGGGATGAAGTCGGCGAAGACGCGATAGGTGCCGGCCCGCTCCCAGGTCCACGGCAGCGACCAGACGCCCCGATCGTCGATCTCGGGGTGCGCGTGGCGGAACTCGGCGCCGTCGCTCCGCACGACGATCAGGTGGAGATCCTTCTCGTGCTCCTCGGTGTACTCGGTCAGGGCCTCGTCGCGATCGTCGAGGATCGAGAAGCTCAGCTCGCCCGCCTCACCGAGTTCGTGCGGTACCTCGATCGGGCTCAGGCGGTAGCCGCCCGCCGCGAGCGAGAGGCCGGGCAGCGCGGCGGGCGCCGAGGTGTCGTCCGCCTCGTCGTGCGCGCCGTGCTCATCGGTCGTGACGGTGGCCCGTTCCTCGATAGCGGACGGGGGCACGACGGCCCGGGCGACGAAGAAGCCGGCGACGAAGACGGCTGCGAGGCCGAGGCCGAAGAGGCCGAGGCGTGCGGGGGTGTTCATGGGATCCTTCCTGCGCGTCGTGTTGTGGTGCGTTGCGGTGAGGTGCGTCGCGGTGACCCGTGCCGGGTCCGGCACGGCGTGCGACGCGGGGGAGCGGCGCGCTCGCGCCGGTCTCTCAAGCGCGACGAGCGGTGTATCCCGCCTCGTCGACGGCCGCCAGCACGGCGGCATCGTCGACGGGGGCCTCGCCGGCGGTGCGCACCGAGAGCCTGCCCGTGCTCGAGCTGACGGCGATCTCGGAGACACCCGGGATCTGCTCGACCTCGGAGCGGATCGCGACCTCGCAGTGCCCGCAGCTCATTCCGGTGACCTGGTATTCGGTGGTGGTGCTGGCGTTCATGACTCCCTCTCGAATCGCTCGTCTTCTCAGCATACCCCCATGGGGTATGTCGTCAACACAACCCGTGACACCGGCGGGGTATTCCCGCGCGAGGCGATACGCTCGATGCATGGGCTCTGCGCCGAACACCTCACCGCTCCGCATCGGCTTCGTCATGCTGCACACCTCGCCGCTCGACGTGCCGGGCACCAAGGACGCCGGGGGGATGAACGTGGTGGTGCGCGCGCAGGCCGACGCGCTGGCGCGCGCCGGTCACGACGTCGTCATCTTCACCCGGCGGAGCGATCCCGCGCTGCCCCAGCGCGCCGAGCTGCGGCCGGGGCTCGCCGTCGTGCATCTCGACGCCGGCCCGGCGCGACTGCTGGCGAAGGGCGAGCACGAGGCGGTCATGGAGCGCTTCGGCGAGCTGCTCGACGCCGAACTGCAGAGCAGCCCGGTCGACCTGCTGCACGCGGAGCACTGGTTCTCGGGCATCGCCGCGCTTCCCGCCGCGCGGCGGGCGGGGATCCCGCTCGTGCAGAGCTATCACTCCATCGCGGCTCCGCCCGAGTCGCCCCTCGGCGAGGGCGAGCGCCCCGAGTCACCCGGACGCCTGGCGGGTGAGCGTCGGCTCGCGCACGACGCGGACCTCGTGATCGCCGTGAGCGAGGCCGAGCGGCGCACGGTGCTCGAGCGTCTCGACGGCGACGAGGATCGGGTGCGCGTGGTGCCGCTGGGCGTCGACACCGAACTCTTCCACCCCTGCGCCACGCGGGAGTGCGCGGAGGATCGGGACTGGCTCAGCAGCGGTGGCCGCCCCGAGGCGATCGTCGTGGGCCGTCTGCACCCGCTGAAGGGCTTCGACCTCGTCATCGACGCGGTGGCGGCCATCGAGCCGGATCGCCGCCCGATGCTGCGGGTCGTGGGGGCGCCGCCGCCCGACGGCGACGACTACGTGCGCTCGCTGCACGAGTCGGTCGCGCAGCACGGCATGCTCCGCACGACCGCCTTCGACGGCGCGCTGCGCCGCAGCGACCTCGCGGAGCGGATCCGGCGCGCCTGCATCATGCTCGTGCCGTCGCACTCCGAGACCTTCGGGCTCGTCGCGCTCGAGGCGGCCGCCTCCGGGATCCCCGTGATCGCGCGCGACGCCGGTGGCCTGCGCGAGGCGGTGATCGACGGCGAGACGGGGATCCTCATCTCCCCTGACTCCGATGCGGACGCGGGCGACGATCCGCGGGTCTGGGCCGAGGCCATCGAGCGGCTGCTCGGCGACGCGGAGCTGCGCGAGCGCATGGGAGCGGCGGCCCGGGAGCACGCCCTGCAGCGCAGCTGGGACGTCTCGGCCGAGCGCCTGCTCGAGGTCTACCGCGAGCTGCTGGCCCGCTGACCCGCCGCGCCAGCGGTAGGTTGCGCGTCAGCGGTAGGTCGCGCGTCAGCGGTAGGTCGCGCGTCGAAGGAGCGGGCGCGGGAGCGTTGCGCAGGGCGGAGCCGAGGCGGCGTCTACCTGTTGCCCCCGCGGCGGAGAAGTTCTCATGCCTAAACCTCTCAGCCTTGGTGAAGAGTGCCTTGCAAATCGGGACACTTTTCGTCGCTCCGGCCGCCGCTGGATTCGTGAAGCATTAGCGTACTGGCAGGCCTTCTCGCAAGAGCGCCTTCGTTCAGGCTCCGGCCTGAATAAATGAAGATCGGCACTGTCAGTGCGGCTACGTTCAAGGTCAGCAAGAATACGTTCAAGATGAGAAGCACAGACAACCTCGAAGAACCGGAAGGCGGTGGGGAAGCACGCTTTCGACACACTGCGAAGCAAGGCATGCAGCCTGCCCCAGCTCACCAAGACGTACAAGGTTCTGTGAGAACGAGCAAGCGGGGCGGGATCGCAGCGGTGGCATCGATCGTGCTCCTCGCCATTGGCGCAACCGGAGGATGCGGCACCCCAGTAGGGCAGTACCCGCGGGCGGTTGAAGACTCGTTCGTGAGCGCAGAGGAGGTGACCCTGCGAGGCGCGCTCGCCGCTGTGTACGTGAGTCCGCAAAGCATCGAACTCAACGACGGTGCCCCTGGCGGGTATGTCGTGCTGGTCGAAGGCGATGGTGCTGAGCGCGTCTTTCGCACGGAGGGCATGGACCTGGGTCAGTTGTCCTGGGATGCGAGCGGTTTGTTCTTCTCGGATCAGGAGTACGACTATCGCTTGTCGAGCAAGCTAGTCCGGTCCGAGAGTCCGAAACGAGAGTCCCAGTACGATATTCAGGCCACCGGCGACGGCGGCTCCGTCGCTGCCTACAACGACGGTTTTGTCGAAGACGGGTACGTGTCGCAGGTGGTGGAGTTCGATGGGCGTATCTCGACGCTGCGTGAGGTGGAGGGATACTATTTCGCCACTTCGTTCTGCGACGGCACGCTCTATGGCATCGGCCAGCCGAGCGGCCCCTATGCGCAGACGGTCGAGAAGCGAGGCGGGGCGATTCAGGGGGAGAGCGGGTTCACCGCAGTCATGCTCTCGCGGCTCTCGGGCACGTCCTCCGGTAAGGAGGAGGTTGTCGCGATCGTCGACACCGTCGATTCGATCACGATCGGCGAGGACGTGCCCTGCGCAGAGGGCGTGATTCGCACGATCGGCTCACGCTACACGTCCGGCGGGGAGGTTCCGATCCTGCGGAGTTGGAACATCACGACGGGTGAGCTCACGGATGTCGACCTGGTCGATACGGATGGGCGTGCTCTCACGGAGCTCGTCCTCCCGGATCTCGGGTTCTGGGCGCGCATGTCGAGCGAGGCGTACCGGGAAGGCCGGGTCGACTGGGTGACGCAGGAGGGGACGGTGTTCTCGACCGACGTCATGACGGGTGCGACGAAGCGGCTCCTGCAAGTCGACCCGGCTCCCGATCCGGCGGAGGACGACATCTCGATCCAGTTCGACGCGGATGCGCTGACAGCCGTCGTGTGGCGGCAGGCAACAGGCGAGGCGCTGCTGGTGTCATACGATCGCGGCACTGGCGCGGAGACACGGCGGATCGAACTGCCCGTGCTGGGAGGACTCCTCGGTGTCGACTGGGTCACGAACGTGCTGCGCGATCTCGCGGTCGCTCCCGTCGGGCAGGGATAGGACGCCAAGAATCGTGGCTGACCCTATCTGCGCGACCTTCTCACGGCACGAACACGCGGAGCGCGCCGGGCAGCACCCGGAAGCTCACTGAGTCGGTGCCGAGGCGGTCGCCGTCGAGCACCACGACCGACCCGGGCGCTGACACCTCGAGGCTCGATCCCCGATGTTGCGTTACCTCGGGGCGTCGCGCATGCTGAGCGCGCAGCAGCAGCGGGAACAGCCGGAGCAGTCGGATCCGCCCGATCGGGGCCACGTGCGTGACGTCGAGCAGGCCGTCTCCGGGATCGGCATCCGGACAGATCGGGATCCCGCCGCCGTAGTTGCGGGTGTTCGCCACGGCGACGAGGATCCCCGGAACGCGTTGCACGGATCCGCCATTGATGCTCAGCGCGAATGCGACGGATCGCAGCCGCACCAGCTCGATGAGCAGTGCCAGGTAGTAGCGGGCGGCGCCGCCCGGCCAGCGCAGGCGGTTGGTGCGTTCGCTGACGTTCGCGTCGAAACCGAGTGCCGCAACCGTGAGGAACCGACGGCGTCGACCGCCGCACACCGCCTCGACGGCGTCGATCTTCCGCGCCCGGCCCCGCAGTGCGAGGTCGGCCGCTGCCGCGGCCCGTTCGACGGAGCCGTGCGGCAGACCGAGGGAGCGTGCCAGATCGTTGCCGGTACCCGCGGGGACGAGGGCGACCGGCACGTCAGACCCGATGACCTCGTCGAGGATCAGGGACAGCGTGCCGTCGCCGCCGACGACCGCGAGCGCGTCGATGCCGTCGGCGACGGCCGCGGTCGCGTGACGTCTCGTCTCCCCGGGGGAACCGCCCACGAGCACCCGCACCTCCGCACCCGATGCCCGCAGACGCCGCGCCGCGGCCTGCCCGACACGGGCGCCCCGCCCGCGCCCTGCGGTAGGGTTGATCAGCACCGCGATGCGATAGCCCGCGCCCGCCCTCCCCGGCACCGTCAGCGCGAGACGAGCGTCGTCTCGAAGGAGTAGAGGTCGGGCCGGTAGCAGTGGTGGCCGGCCTCGATCACGCGCCCGCCGTGGTCGAACGCCACGCGATCCATCGTGAGCAGCGGGCTGCCCTTGGCGATCTCGAGCAGTTCGTGCTCGTCGCCGTGCGTGCGTCGTGCGCCGATCACCTGGTTGGCGATCTTGATGGTGATCCCGCGCGCGCGCAGGATCTCGTAGAGGCCTTGCTGTTCGAGCTTCTCGGTCGTGAGATCGGAGAACTCCGGCGGGAGCAGGTTCTCCAGGATCGCCATCGGAGTGCCATCGGCGCTGCGCAGGCGGCGCAGCCGGGTGATCTCGGCTCCCGGCGCCACGTGCAGGCGCTGCGCCGCATCCTCGTCGGCCGGGATGCGCTCCAGCGAGAGTACGCGCGTCGAGGGCTTGTGCCCCACGCGGGTGAGATCCTCGTGGAGGCTCGTGAGTTCGACCGGGCGGCTCACGCGGGCCTGCACCACCTGCGTGCCGATGCCGCGGCGCCGCACGAGCAGGCCCTTGTTGACGAGCTCCTGGATTGCCCGTCGCACCGTCGGGCGGGAGAGCCCGAGGCGCTCGCCGATGGAGATCTCATTCTCGAGGCGGGCGCCCGCGGGGATCACGCCCTCGCGGATCGCGCGCTCGAGGCGGCTGGAGATCTGGAAGTACAGGGGTACCGGGCCGGAGCGATCGAGGTCGGTGAAGAGCTCGTCCGGCCACACGGGGGCAGTGCTCATGGTCCCTCCTTGGAACATCGAGCGGCGTTGATCGGCGGACCCGGCCACGCTTTGTGATGACAACATTACCTCTTACTGGCCGTGTGAGCGGTGCTGAGACGTGCGGCGCGGCGGAAAGCGAGGTGCGTTGCCGATCATTCGTGCTATTGTTAGGACAAATGCGCCGGCGCACTCCGCGCTGCGCGTCACCTCGGAAGGCGGGTAGCGAATGTCGGAACAACGGCGTCCTGATGACGTGCTGGTGATGGGCCGGCTGGGAGTCGATGTCTACCCGCTTCAGCAGGGCCCTCTCGAAGACGTCGAGAGCTTCGGCAAGTACCTCGGCGGCAGCGCAGCCAACGTCTCGGTGGCCGCCGCGAAGTACGGGCACTCGGCCGCGCTCGTGTCCCGCGTCGGCGACGACCCCTTCGGCCGGTACCTGCTGCGCGAGCTCGACCGTCTCGGCGTCGACCCGCGCGAGGTGCGGGTCGATCCGGAGCACCCGACCCCCGTCACCTTCTGCGAGATCTTCCCGCCCGACGATTTCCCGCTCTACTTCTACCGCAAGCCGAAGGCGCCCGACCTGCAGATCGAGAGTGCGGATCTCGACCTCGACGCCGTGCGCGAGGCCCGCATCTTCTGGTTCACGCTCACCGGTCTCAGCGAGGAGCCCAGCCGCGCCGCGCACCACGCGGCGCTCGAGGCCCGCGGTCGCCGGCAGCACACGGTCTTCGACCTCGACTACCGCCCGATGTTCTGGGCGGATCCCGCAGAGGCCACGGCTCAGGTGGCGCGCGCGATCGAGAACACGACCGTCGCCGTCGGCAACAAAGAGGAGTGCGAGGTCGCCGTGGGTGAGACCGAGCCCGATCGCGCAGCCGACGCGCTGCTCGAGCGCGGCGTCGAGCTGGCCATCGTGAAGCAGGGCCCCAAGGGCGTGCTGGCCAAGACCCGCGAGGAGCGGGTCGAGGTGCCGCCGCACTTCGTCGACGTCGTCAACGGCCTGGGCTCGGGCGACGCCTTCGGCGGGGCGCTCTGCCACGGCCTGCTCGAGGGCTGGGGCCTCGAGCGCATCCTCCGCTTCGCCAACGTCGCCGGCGCGATCGTGGCCACTCGACTCGAGTGCTCCACGGCCATGCCCGACGCCACCGAGGTCGAAGCCGTACTGACGAAGGGAGCCTAAGATGGCGTTGGACTTCGAGCGTCTGCGCGAGCTGCGCGCCGCGGACCCCGCCGGCGTGGGCCGCGCTCTCGCGGAGCGCAAGCGCCGCGAGGTGATCCGCGGCGATGGGCGCCTCTTCATCGTGGCGGCTGACCACCCGGCGCGAGGCGCCGTCGCGGTCGGCGCGGATCCCACCGCGATGGCCGACCGCTACGAGCTGCTCGAACGCATGGCGCTCGCCGTCTCCCGCCCGGGAGTGGACGGCGTGCTGGGCACCCCCGATATCATCGACGACCTCGCCGCGCTCGGCCTGCTCGATGACAAGATCGTGGTGGGCTCCATGAACCGCGGCGGGCTGCGCGGCGCCTCCTTCGAGATGGACGACCGGTACACCGCCTACGACGTCGAGGCGATGGTGCGGCAGGGGATCGACTTCGCGAAGACGCTCATCCGGGTCGACCTGAACGATGCTGGCACGGCCGCCACGCTCGAGGCCACCGCCCGGGCTGTGGATGCGGCGGCGGCGGCCGGGCTGCCCATCATGCTCGAGCCCTTCATGAGCAACCGCGTGGACGGCAGGGTCGTGAACGACCTCAGCGCCGACGCCGTGATCCTCTCGACCGCCATCGCCTCCGGCCTCGGCAACTCGAGCGCCTACACCTGGATGAAGCTGCCGGTCGTGCCGGAGATGGAGCGCGTGATGGCGGCGACCACCATGCCGACCCTGCTGCTCGGCGGCGACAACGGCGGCGATCCCGACGAGACCTTCGCCTCGTGGGAGCAGGCGCTCGCGCTCCCCGGCGTGCGCGGCCTCACCGTGGGCCGCACGCTCCTCTACCCGCACGACGACGATGTGGCCGCTGCCGTCGACACCGCCGCCCGCCTCGTGCACACTGACCTGTAGGGATTCCGCAATCCGCCGTCATCCTGCGCAAGCTTGCGCGTCGCAGGATCTCACCCCACTCGACCTGGATCCTGCGATCCGCTTCGCGGCCGCAGGATGACGAAGAAGGAGCAATCATGACCACCGAAACCCCCGTGATCCCGCACTGGATCGACGGCGCCCGCCGCGAGTCGGCGAGCGGCCGCACCGTGCCCGTCTACAACCCCGCGACCGGCGAGGTGCAGGCGCACGTCGCGCTGGCCGACGAGGCCGAGATCGCCGAGGCCATCGCGTCGGCGCACCGCGGCTTCGAGCTGTGGAGCGAGTTCTCCATGGCGAAGCGCCAGACCATCATCTTCAAGTTCCGCGAGCTGCTGAACGCCCGCAAGGGCGAGCTGGCCGCGATCATCACCGCCGAGCACGGCAAGGTGCTCTCCGACGCGATGGGCGAGATCCTGCGCGGCCAGGAGGTCGTGGAGCTCGCGACCGGCTTCCCGCACCTCATCAAGGGCGCCTTCTCCGAGAACGCCTCGACCGGCATCGACGTGTACTCGATCAAGCAGCCCATCGGCGTCGCCGGCATCATCTCGCCCTTCAACTTCCCCGCGATGGTGCCGATGTGGTTCTTCCCCATCGCCATCGCGGCGGGCAACGCGGTCATCGTGAAGCCGAGCGAGAAGGATCCCTCGGCGTCGCTGTGGCTCGCCGAGCTGTGGAAGGAGGCCGGTCTGCCCGACGGCGTGTTCACCGTGCTCAACGGCGACAAGCTCGCGGTCGACGGCCTGCTCACCTCGCCCGACGTGGCCTCGATCTCGTTCGTCGGCTCGACGCCCATCGCGCAGTACATCTACGAGACCGCCTCGAAGCACGGCAAGCGCGTGCAGGCGCTCGGCGGCGCGAAGAACCACATGCTGGTGCTGCCCGACGCCGACCTCGACCTCGTGGCCGACCAGGCGATCAACGCCGGGTACGGCGCGGCAGGCGAGCGCTGCATGGCGATCTCGGTGGTGCTGGCCGTGGAGCCGGTGGCCGACGAGCTGATCGAGAAGATCAAGGATCGCATCGCGAAGCTCAACATCGGCAACGGCGCCTCGACGCCCGAGCCCGACATGGGGCCGCTCATCACCGATGTGCACCGCGACAAGGTCAAGGGTTACATCGACATCGCCGAGCAGGACGGCGCGACGATCGTCGTCGACGGTCGCGACTTCGCGGTCGACGGTCACGAGGGCGGCTTCTTCGTCGGCCCCACCCTCATCGACAACATCCCCACCACCTCGCGCGCCTACACCGAGGAGATCTTCGGCCCGGTGCTCGAGATCGTGCGCGTCGAGACCTTCGAGGAGGGCGTGAGCCTCATCAACTCGGGCGCCTTCGGCAACGGCACCGCGATCTTCACGAACGACGGCGGTGCGGCTCGCCGCTTCCAGCACGAGATCCAGGTCGGCATGATCGGCATCAACGTGCCGATCCCCGTGCCCGTGGCCTACCACTCCTTCGGCGGCTGGAAGGCGTCGCTGTTCGGCGATGCCAAGGCCTACGGCGTGCACGGCTTCGACTTCTTCACCCGCGAGAAGGCGATCACCAGCCGCTGGCTCGATCCCGCCAAGCACGGCGGCATCAACCTCGGCTTCCCGCAGAACGACTAGGCATTGCCGCCGGTTGAGCGAGCAGAGCGAGCCGAAACCCTTGATTTCGACTCGCAAGCTCGCTCAATCAGCGGGACGCGCCTTCTGAAAGGGCACGACATGACAGAGCAGCGCTGGTTCCACCGCCGCGGCGAACTCGCCGAGGGCGGCTGGGAGACCGTGGTCGACGAGCGCATCCCGGGGTGGGAGCACACCGGCATTCGAGTGGGCAGACTCGAACAGGGCGCCTCGCTCGAGCTCGACGGCACCGGCGTCGAGCGATTGATCGTTCCCCTCTCCGGCGCGTTCTCGGTGGCACACACCGAGAACGCGGCCGGTGGCGAGAGCGTCGAGACCATCACCGAGCTGGCGGGCCGCGCCTCCGTCTTCGACGGCCGCACCGACATGCTCTACCTCTCGGCGGCGGCGACCGGCACGGTCACCGCACGCTCCGAGGGCGAGAGCCGCTTCCTGGTCGCGACCTCGCCCACCGATACGGTTCGGCCCACGCGCTATCTGCCGGTGGACGAGATCCCCGTCGAGCTGCGCGGTGCCGGCGCGTCGAGCCGCCAGGTGCACAACTTCGGCCGCAAGGAGGTGCTCGACGCGGCCCGCTTCATCGTGGTCGAGGTGATCACCCCCGCCGAGAACTGGTCGTCGTACCCGCCGCACAAGCACGACGAGCATGTGCCCGGACACGAGTCGCAGCTCGAGGAGATCTACTACTTCGAGGTGGCGCCCGTCAAGGATGCGCCCGCGGGCGTCGATCCCGAACGCGCCTTCGGCATGTTCAGCTCGTACTCCTCGCCGGCCGGACACCTCGAGATCGACTCGCAGGTGAAGACCGGAGACGTCGCGCTCGTGCCCTACGGCTACCACGGGCCCGCGGTCGCGGCTCCGGGCTACGACATGTACTACCTCAACGTGATGGCCGGACCCGATCCCGATCGCAGCTGGCTCATCAGCGACGACCCGGCCCACGGCTGGGTGCGCGACACCTGGGAGGGGCAGCAGCTCGATCCCCGGCTCCCCTTCACCGCCGAATAGACGAACGCATCGTCAGACCCGTCATTCTGCGCGCGTGAAATGCTCGGAGAGAAACGCGTCAGCGTTTATCGCATTTCACGGTGGCCCCACTGGGCCAGCGAGTCGCAGAATCCACATTTTGAACCAAGGTCCTGCGTACTGCGACTCCCTCCGGTCGCGCAGCATGACTGCAGGATGACGAGAAACGAACCCGCAAGGAGACCACGATGACCACCCGTCGCATGACCGTCAGCCAGGCGCTCGTCGAGTTCCTGGCGAACCAGTGGACCGTCGACCGCGCCGCCGACGGCAGCGAGATCCGCGAGCGCACCATTCCGGGCATGTTCGGAATCTTCGGCCACGGCAATGTGGCGGGCGTGGGCCAGGCCCTGAAGCAGTGCAACGCCCTGAACCCCGATCTGATGCCCTACTACCAGGCCCGCAACGAGCAGGCCATGGTGCACCAGGCCGTCGGCTACGCCCGCATGCATCGGCGCCGCGGCACCTACGCCTCTGCGGCCTCGGTCGGCCCCGGCGCCACGAACCTGCTCACGGGCGCGGCGCTGGCCACCACCAACCGTTTGCCGGCCCTGCTGCTGCCGAGCGACACCTTCGCCACCCGGGTCGCCGATCCCGTGCTGCAGCAGCTGGAGCAGCCGCACGACATCGGCCTCACCGTCAACGACGCGTTCCGCCCGGTCTCGAAGTTCTTCGATCGCGTGCAGCGCCCGGAGCAGCTGTTCTCGATCGCGCTCGCCGCGATGCGCGTGCTCACCGACCCCGCCGAGACGGGCGCGGTCACCATCGCGCTGCCCGAGGACGTGCAGGCCGAGGCCGTGGACGTGCCGCTCGAGTTCCTGCAGCCCCGCGAGTGGCGCATCCGCCGGCCCCTGCCCGAGCGCGACGTGCTCGCCCTCGCGATCGAGGCGATCCGCGCGGCGAAGCGCCCGTTCATCGTGGCCGGCGGCGGGGTGCTGTACTCCGATGCCGAGCAGCAGCTGCGCGAGTTCGTCGAGGCGACGGGCATCCCGGTCGGCTCCTCGCAGGCCGGCGGCGGTGTGCTCGACTGGGACCACCCGCAGTACCTGGGCGGCGTCGGCGCGACCGGCACGCTCGCGGCCAACCGGCTCGCCGCCGAGGCCGACCTCATCATCGGCATCGGCACCCGGTACAGCGACTTCACCACGGCCTCGCGCACGGCGTTCCAGAACCCGGACGTGCGGTTCGTGAACATCAACGTGGCGTCGTTCGACGCCTACAAGCACGGCACGCAGATTCCCGTGATCGCCGACGCCCGCGAGACGCTTCTCGAGCTGATCGGTGCCGTTGACGGCAGTGCCCACGGAGACGGGGCGGCCGGGGATCTGCGTGTCGATCCCTCCTACGCCGAGCGCATCGCTGCCGAGAAGGCGGAGTGGGACGCCGCCGTGGACGCGGCCTTCGCGCCGTCCGGTCTCGCGCTGCCCGGGCAGCCCGAGATCATCGGCGCGGTGCAGCAGGCGTCGGCACCCGAGGACGTCATCGTGCAGGCTGCGGGATCGCTGCCGGGCGACCTCCACAAGCTGTGGCGGGTGCGCGACCCGCTCGGCTACCACGTCGAGTACGCGTACTCGTGCATGGGCTACGAGATCGCCGGCGGGCTCGGCGCGAAGCGCGGTCTGCTGGCCGCGGGCGACGACCGCGACGTGATCGTGATGGTGGGCGACGGCTCGTACCTGATGCTCAACACCGAGCTCGTCACGGCGGTCGCCGAGGGCATCAAGCTCATCGTGATCCTCATTCAGAACCACGGCTACGCCTCGATCGGCCACCTCTCCGAGACCGTCGGATCGGAGCGCTTCGGCACCTGGTACCGCTCCTACGACGAGGAGGCGAAGAACTTCCAGGGCGACGAGATCCTGCCCGTCGACCTCGCGATGAACGCGCGCAGCTACGGCATGGACGTCATCGAGGTGGATCCCGGGGCCTCCGCGATCACGGATCTGCAGGCCGCGATCGCGCAGTCGAAGGCGTCGGATCGCGCCACCTTCATTCACATCAACAGCGACCCGCTGATCTACGCGCCTGACGGCGCGGGCTGGTGGGACGTCCCCGTGCCGCAGGTGTCGACGCTCGAGTCGACGCAGCGCGCCCGCGCGGAATACGAGCAGCAGGTCGCCGCCCAGAGGCCGCTGCTCGGGTAGTCGCGCCGCTGCCGGGGCCGGGGGCCGGGGCTGCTGCCGGGCCCGCGGCTGCTGCTGCCGGTCGAACGGCCTCTCGCGCCGCCGCGCCTCCGTCCGTATGGGATCTGCGGAAGATATGGCGGTTCCGCTCGGGATCCGCCATATCTTCCGCAGATCCCAGACCTTCCGCGGCCCCTCGCCCGTCCGAACGCGAGCGAAGAGGAAAACCCCTGCAAATTTGGTCTATTGTCCTATCAAAGTAGGGATTCGAGGGTAGACTATTGCGGTACCGAGACATCACGAGAAAGCGCGTGAGCAGATGAGCAACGAAGCAGTCGACAACCCGGGCCTGCGCATCGGCACGGCCCCCGATTCGTGGGGCGTCTGGTTCGCCGACGACCCGAAGCAGGTGCCCTGGGAGCGCTTCCTCGACGAGGTGGTGGCCTCCGGGTACCAGTGGATCGAGCTCGGCCCGTACGGCTATCTGCCGACCGATCCGCATCAGCTCGAGGACGAGCTCGGTAAGCGCGGCCTCAAGCTCTCGGCCGGCACCGTCTTCACGGGCTTCCACAAGGGCGAGGAGCAGTGGCAGCGCGCGTGGGATCAGGCGCTCGCCGTCGCGGGCCTCGCGTCGAAGCTCGGCGCGGAGCACCTCGTCGTGATCCCGGATCTCTGGCGCAGCGACGCGACGAGCGAGGTGCTCGAGCCGCGCACGCTCACCGACGAGCAGTGGCAGAAGCTCGGAGCGGGCCATGACCGCCTGGGCAAGGCGCTGCTCGAGGAGTTCGGCATGCGGCGGCAGTTCCACTCCCACGCCGACAGCCACATCGGCACCACCCGCGAGGTGCTGCGCTTCCTCGACGAGACCGACCCGCGGTACACCAACCTCTGCCTCGACACCGGCCACTTCGCCTACTACGGCGGCGACAACGTGAAGCTCATCGAGGAGCGGCCCGAGCGCATCGGCTATCTGCACCTCAAACAGGTCGATCCCACGCTGCTCTTCGACGTGCTGAAGAACGACGTGCCGTTCGCCGAGGCCGTCACCGAGGGCATCATGATCGAGCCGCCGCACGGCGTTCCCGACCTGGCGCCGATCATCGAGGCCGTCGCCAGGATCGATCCCGAGATCTTCGCGATCGTCGAGCAGGACATGTACGGCTGCGACGTCGACCGTCCGTTCCCCATCGCCCGGCGCACCCGCGAGCACATCTTCGGCTGCACGCACATGGCGCGGATCGCGTAGCGCCCCGCCCGCGCGAACGCCCCACCCGTATCCCGCGCGAACACCTACCCGTCATCCTGCGGCCGCGAAGCGGATCGCAGGATCCAGACACCATACGACGAGATCCTGCGACTCACTCCGTTCGCGCAGGATGACGAAACCGAAAACGAGGAACACCCATGACCGAGGATCTCCGCATCGCTGTCGTCGGCGCCGGCATGATGGGCGCCGACCACATCAAGCGCATCACCCACCGCATCGCGGGCGCCTGCGTCTCCGCGATCGTCGAACCCGACGCCGGCCGCGCCGAGGCGGCCGCGCAGAACGCTCCGGGATCCGCCGCGTTCACGAGCATCGAGGAGGCGATCGCCGCCGACGCGATGGACGCCGTGCTCATCGCCACGCCGGGGCAGTTCCACGCCCCGGTGCTGAAGCCCGCGCTCGACGCCCGGCTGCCGATCCTGTGCGAGAAGCCCCTCACCCAGGATTCGGCGTCGTCGCTCGAGATCCTCGAGCTCGAGCAGCAGCTCGACCGGCCGCACATCCAGCTCGGCTTCATGCGGCGCTTCGACGCCGAGTACCAGGCGCTGCGCGAGCTCGTCGTCTCGGGCGAGAGCGGCGAGCTGCTCATGGTGCGCGCCCTGCACCGCAACCCGTCCGTGCCCGAGAGCTACACGAACGACATGCTCATCACCGACTCGGTGGTGCACGAGTTCGACGTGGTGCCGTGGCTCGCGGGATCCCGCGTGGTGAGCGTCGAGGTGAAACACCCGCGTCGCAACTCGCTCGCCCCCGAGCGCCTGAGCGAGCCGATCCTCGTCATCATGGAGCTCGAGAACGGCGTGCTCGTCGACGTCGAGATGAACGTGAGCGTGCAGTTCGGCTACCAGGTCGCCACGGAGGCCGTCTTCGAGGAGGGGATCGCCCGTATCGGCCAGCCCGCCGGACTGCAGCGCTGGGACAGCGGCTTCTTCCGGGTGAAGGATCACGAGAGCTTCGTCACCCGCTTCGCCGCCGCCTACGACGCGCAGATCCAGCGCTGGGTCGACGCGGTGCGCCGCGGCGACCTCATCGACGGCCCCAACGCGTGGGACGGCTACCTCGTCGCCCTCTCGTGCGAGGCCGGCGTCCAGGCGCTGCACGGCGGCGGCATCGTGCCCGTCGAGGCGCCCGAGCGCCCCGCCTTCTACGCCTGACCGCACCCGGCGGATCCTCCCGTCATTCTGCGCGCAGTCGCAGAATCCAGCACCGAGATCCTGCGACTTCGCGCAGGATGACAGCACAGCAAAGGAGCCCCCCATGGTCCGCATCGCCCTCGATCCCACGCCCTACAACGACTCGGTGCATCTGCTCGACTTCCCCGACCTGGTCGCCCGGCTCGGCTACGAGTACCTGCAGCTCACCCCGAGCCCCGATTTCGGGCGGCACTTCCACCACCCGAAGGTCGACAGCGACATGATCGCGAAGCTGAAGAAGCGCGCGCGCGACGCCGGGGTGACGATCACCTCCGTGCTGCCGGTGCAGCGCTTCGGCGGACCCGAGGAGCACCAGCTCCAGGCCGCGATCCGCAACACGACCCGGTACATCGAGATCGCGGCCGAGCTCGAGGCGCCGATCGTGAACACCGAGTTCTCGGGCCGGCCCGAGCGCGAGGAGGAGTCGGAGAACTGCTTCTACCGGGCGATGGACGCCCTGATCCCGGTGCTCGAGCGCGAGGGCGTCACACTCAACTTCGACCCTCACCCCGACGACTTCGTCGAGGACGGGCTCGAGGCGTGGCGCATCATCCGCGGCCTCAACACCGACCGCGTCGGCTTCGTGTACGTGGGATCGCACACCTTCCACTACGGCGACCGCGCGACCACGCTGCTGCCCGAGATCGGCGACCGCCTGGGCGCCGTGTACACGGCCGACACCTTCGACCACAACCGGTCGAACGGGCTGCGGTACATCACCAACCCGCCCGGCAACGCCGTGCGCGTGCACCAGCACCTGGCGATCGGCGACGGCGACGTGGACTGGACGGAGCTCTTCGGCGTGCTGAAGCAGACGGGCTACCTCGACCGCGAGGACGCGCTCATCGTCTCGAACGTCTTCGCCGAGGACGAGCGCGCCGACGAGATCTCGCGGTTCCAGCTCGCGAAGATCAGGGAGCTGATCGCCGCGGCCTGATCCCGCCGCGATCCGGTCCCCGGCCGACGGCGAACCCGGTGCGCGGCCCCCCGGGTGCCGCCTCAGCCCACCAGCAGGTAGACCGCGCCGAGGACCGTGCAGACCACGACCGCCCACTCGAAGGTGCGCTGCTCGATGCGCAGGGCGATCCAGCGCCCCACGAAGGCCCCTGCGATCACGCCGGGCACGAGCACCAGGTCGAGCAGCAGCGTGCTCGGGGTGATGAGCCCGAGGCCCACCGAGACGGGCACCTTCGCGAGGTTGATCACCGCGAAGAACCACGCCGCGGTGCCGAGGAACGCCTTCACGGGGAAGCGGGCGGCGATGAAGTACATCGACATCACGGGGCCGCCGGCGTTCGCCACCATGGTGGTGAAGCCGCCGAGCGAGCCGTAGCCGATGCGCGCGGCACGGCCCGATCCCGGACCCCCGGCCGAGACGGTGCGCCGCCGCTGCCACAGCGTGAACGCGATGATCAGCAGCAGGATCACGCCGATGACCCGCCGTACCCACCCGTCATCGGCGAGGGCGAGGAAGAGGGCGCCGGCCACGACGCCGGCGACCACGGCGGGGATGAGCTTGACGAGCGTCCCCCAGTCGGCGTGGCGGCGGTAGCTGAGCAGCGCGAAGACGTCGCCGACGATGAGCAGCAGCAGCAGGGCCCCGGTCGAGGCCTTGGCGGGCAGGATCGCGGCGAACACGGCGATGGAGAGCGTGTTGATGCCGGGGAGCGCGGTCTTCGAGACGCCGACGAGCATCGCCGCGAGCGCCAGCAGCATCCACGCGACGGGAGCGAGTTCCGGGAGCAGCGACGTCACGGGCCAACCATACCCGAAAGGAGAGTTTGTTGTTATGTAACGACATTGTTAAGCTGCAGTGTGCGTTCTGTTTCTTGCGCGGAACGCCCGACTGACGAAGGAGTCCCATTGGCCTCAGGAACGATCGATCCGAGTACATCGACGCTGCCCTCGCTCACCGACGGGCCGCATCGCAAACGGCTCGGTCTCGTCGCGCTGATCGCGACCTTCGGAGGGCTGCTGTTCGGGTACGACACGGGCGTCATCAACGGCGCACTGCGCCCCATGGCCGCCGAGCTGGGGCTCAACCCCTTCACCGAGGGTGTCGTCACGAGCTCCCTGATCTTCGCCGCCGCAATCGGCGCCATGTTCTGCGGGCGCCTCGCCGACGGCTGGGGGCGCCGCAAGACGATCATCCTGCTCGCCGTGCTGTTCTTCGTCGGCACCCTCTTCGTCGTCGCCGCTCCGGGGCTCACCGTGCTCGTGATCGGCCGCATCCTGCTCGGCCTCGCCGTGGGCGGCGCCTCGACCGTGGTGCCCGTGTTCCTCGCCGAGATGGCCCCGTATGAGATCCGCGGCTCGCTCGCGGGCCGCAACGAGCTCATGATCGTGGTCGGCCAGCTCGCAGCATTCGTCGTCAACGCGATCATCGGCAACGCGCTCGGGCATCTCGACGGCGTGTGGCGCATCATGTTCGCCATCTGCGCGCTGCCGGCCATCGCGCTGTTCTTCGGCATGATGCGAGTGCCCGAGTCGCCGCGCTGGCTCATGGAGAAGGGGCGCGAGGCCGAGGCTCTCGCGGTGCTGCGGTCCGTGCGCTCCGAGGATCGGGCCGTCGCCGAGATGCGCGATCTCGAGCGCATCGCCGCGGAGGAGGCCGGCGAGACCCGGCTCGGCTGGCGCGCGATCTTCTCGAATCGCAACCTGCTGAAGATCCTGCTCATCGGCGTGGGCGTGGGCATCGCCCAGCAGCTCACCGGCATCAACTCGATCATGTACTTCGGGCAGACCGTGCTCGTGGAATCGGGCTTCGACGAGCGCGCGGCCCTCGTGGCCAACATCGCCCCCGGTGTGATCGCCGTGATCGGCGCCGTCATCGCGCTCGCCATGATGGACCGCTTCGATCGCCGCAAGACGTTCATCACCGGCCTGACGCTCACCACGAGCAGCCACCTGCTCATCGGCCTCGCCTCGATGGCGCTGCCGGTGGGTCACCCGCTGCGCCCCTGGGTGATCCTCTTCCTCGTGGTGCTGTTCGTGGGGTCGATGCAGACCTTCCTGAACGTGGCCGTGTGGGTATACCTGTCCGAGATCTTCCCCCTGCACATGCGCGGTTTCGGCATGGGCTTCTCGGTCTTCATGCTGTGGGTGACGAACGGCTTCCTGTCGCTGTACTTCCTGTCGCTCGTCGACGCCGTGGGGATCACCGGCACCTTCTACCTCTTCGCGGCCGTGGGCCTGGTGGCGCTGCTCTTCGTCTGGAGGTTCGTACCCGAGACGCGCGGACGCACCCTCGAGGAGCTCGAGGAGGACGTGACAACCGGCGCGATCTACCTGCAGAAGTAGGCCGCCGCTCGCCTCGCTCGTCCCGCGCACGGGGACGCGAATCGCTCCGTCCCGCCGCGAGAGCGGGGCTACTCCGGGAAGATCTGCCCGACCGCCTCGCGCTTCTCGGCCTGGAAGCCGTCCTCGGCGCGGCCGAGCGCCCAGTAGGCCGAGAGCGAGAGCGCGCGGCGGTCGATGCCCCAATCGTCGTGCAGCAGCGCGCGCAGCCCCTTGATCGATTCGCGCTCGCCGTGGGCGAAGACCTCGGGCAGCACATCCGGTCGCGGCAGGGCACGCGCGGCCTCGACGAGCACGGTCCCGTGGACCGCCTCGCCTGCAGCGGTGCGCCGGTGCAGCCAGCGCACCTCGACACCCGCGGGGCGGGCCAGTTCGATCTCGTCGTCCGCATCGCCGACCTCGATGAGCGCGAGGCCCTTCGACTCCGCGGGCATGGCCTCGAGCGCGGCGGCGATGGCCGGGAGCGCCGAGTCGTCGCCGAGCAGCAGCCTCGGCACCGCGGGATCCGCGGAGGGCTCGTACTGCCCGCCCGGCCCGGAGAGCGAGACGCGATCCCCCGGCTGCGCGCGTGCGGCCCAGGGGCCGGCGATGCCCTCGTCGCCGTGCACGACGAAGTCGATGGCCATCGTGCCCGCGGCCTCGTCGATCGAGCGGACCGTGTAGGTGCGTCGCACCGGCAGGTCCTCGAGCGGGAGGATCTCGCGCAGCGCCTCGAGGTCGTACGGCGGGGTGAGCCCGAGCTCGGGCTTCGCGAAGAGCATCTTCACGTACTTGTCGGTCTTCGCGATCCGATCCGGATCGGCTTCGCCGATGAACGCGGCGAAGTCCTCCCCGCCGAGGTGCACGCGCACGAGGTGCGGACTCACCTGCTCGGTGCGGTCGACGGTGAAGACGCGCTGGGGGCCGCCGCGACGACGCGCGGGGGTGGTGGTTTCGCTCATCTCCTCACCGTACTCCGTATCGAGCCGCGGATTCCAGCTTCATCTGATGATGAAGCCGAATGGTGCCGACGCCCCCGAGCGACCTACGCGTCGAGCGCAGCGTCGGCGTCGCGCAGTACCCGCGCGGCGACCTCGAGCCCCTCGATGCGGCCGAGCGAGACGTCCTCGTGCTCGATGTTGACCCACATCTCCGGGTCGACCTCGCGCAGGGCGCGCAGGAACTCGGTCCAGAACGCGGTGTCGTGGCCCTTGCCGAGCGCCACGAAGTCCCACGCCGACTGCTTCGGCCACTCGTTGGCCCACTCGTCGCCGCCCAGGTTGGTGCGGGGCTCGTCGGCGGAGAGGCGGCGGAAGGAGTTGTCGAGCACGCCGTTGAGCCGCGCGAACTCGGGGTTGACGCGCACGTCCTTGGCGGCGGCGTGGAAGACCAGCTCGCCGAGGTGGCGCACCACGGCCACGGGATCCATCTGCTGCCAGAACAGGTGCGAGGCGTCGAGCTCGACGCCCACGTGGGTGGCGCCCGTGAGCTCGATGAGCTTGTGCACGTCGGCCGAGTTGAACACGACGTTCTGCGGGTGCAGCTCGAGCGCCACCTTGACGCCGTGGTCGGCGGCGAAGCGGTCGATCTCGCGCCAGAACTTCGCGGTCGTATCCCACTGGTAGTCGAGCACGTCGAGCGCAGCCGAGTTCCAGGCGTTGACGACCCAGTTGACGACGGTCGCGCCGGGCTCGCCGCCGGGCAGACCCGACATGGTGACGACGCGATCCTGCCCGAGGCGGGCCGCGAGCTCGATCGAGCGGCGCACATCGGCCGCGTGGGCGTCGCCGATGAGCGGCTTCGGGTGCAGCGGGTTGCCGTTGCAGTTGAGGCCGGCGATCGAGACGCCGGTGCCCTCGAACTGGCCGAGGAACTCGTCGCGGGCGGCGTCGGAGGCGAGGACGTCGTCGCGGTTCGGGATGTGGATCGGCGGCAGGAAGCCCCCGGTGTTGAGTTCGATGCCGGTGAGGCCGAGGCCGCGCACGACCTCGATGGCCTCGGGGAGGCTGCGGTCGTGCAGGATCGCGTTGTAGACGCCGAGTTTCATGGGTCAGTTCTCCTTCACGGTGACGGTTGCGCCGCGCTGCGCGGCGGACTCGGCGACGGCGGCGAGGAACTCCATGTTGTGCACGCCGTCGTCGAAGCTCTTGCACCGGGGGAGCGACTCGGCCTCGGGGATCCCGGCGACCTCCTCGAGGAACGCGCGGGCCTGGTGCACGAACAGGTCGTTCTGACCGATGCCGACGCCCGGGGCGTCCATGGCCCAGCCGCCCGCGTAGTGGGGGTGGGCGGGGCCGAGCGGCACGGTGCGATAGCCGGCGAGATCGCCCTGCTCGTCGTGCAGCATCACCTCGACCCGGCCGGGGTTCGTCTGCGACCAGCGCGCCGCGCCCTTCGAGCCGAAGACCTCGAGGACGAGGTCGTTCGGGTGGCCCGCGGCGACGCGCGACACCTCGAGCGTGCCGACGCAACGCGCGAAGCGGGCGTTGAAGGTCGCGTAGTCGTCGTTCTCGACGGGCGCGAGCTCGTCGCTGACGTTGCCGCGGGTATGACCCACCACGGCGCCGAGCGGCTTGGGGCGCTCGGTGATCGAGGTGTGGAAGCGGCCGCCGGAGACCTCCTGCACGTCGCCGCAGAGGTGCTCGGCGATGTACGAGAGATGGCTGCCCACGTCGCCGAGGGCGCCGGATCCCGCGGGGCCCTGGTAGCGCCAGCTCATGGGGGCGTCGGGGCGGCAGCCGTAGTCGGTCCAGTAGCGGCCCGAGAAGTGCAGCACCTCGCCGAGGCGGCCGTCGTCGATGAGCTTGCGGATGAAGGCGATGCCCGGGGCGCGGAGGTAGCTGTAGCCGATGCGCGCGAGCGTGCCCTTCGCGTCGGCGGCGCGGGCCGCATCGGCCATCGCTCGCGCGTCTTCGATCGTGTCGCTGAGGGGCTTCTCGCAGAGCACATGCTTGCCGGCGGCGAGCAGCGCCTCGACGATCTCGCGGTGCAGGAAGTTCGCGACGACCACGCTGACCACATCGATCGAGGGGTCGTCGACGACGGTGCGCCAGTCGGCGTCGTGCCGGTCGAAGCCGTAGCGCGCCGCGGCCTCGCCGCCGAGTTCGACGTTGATGTCGGCGATCGAGACGAGGCGGATTTCGGGGAGCGTCGGCTTGTAGAGCGTCGATGCCGCGCGGTAGGCGGCCGCGTGCGCCTTGCCGGCCATGCCTGCGCCGATGACGGCGACGCCGAGTGAGGCGGTCATGGGAGGTCCTTTCGAGATGCGCGCCGGGTGGCCGGAGCGTGAGGATACGAGGTCGGGAGGAGCGCCGGATCGCGCGCGCGATTCCGCTCGAATACTGCGTTGGAGCGCTCCAACAGAGTTCACGCTAACCTTGATGGGGCCGCGCTGTCAATGCGAAACACCGGAGAGCATTCCGGACCCGGATCCCGCCGGAGCATCGGCGGTGCGCACGAGAGGAGCCGCGCATGCGCAAGTCGCCTACCATCTATGACGTCGCCGAGCGCGCCGGCGTGTCGAAGTCGCTCGTCTCCCTCGTGCTGCGCGGATCCCCTCGCGTGAGCGACGAGAAGCGCGACGCAGTGCTCGCCGCGGTCGCCGAGCTCGACTACACGCCCAGCCGGCTGGCCGCGGGCCTCGCCGGAACGCGCACCCGCAGCATCGGCGTGGTGATCGACGAGTTCGAGAACCTCTGGTTCGCCCCGGCGCTCGCCGGGCTGCGGACCGCGCTCGGTGCGGGCGGGTACAGCCTGAGCGTCGCCGATGCGTCGCTGAACGCGCACCTGGGGCTCGATCCGCTCGAGGTGTTCCGTTCGCTGCGGGTCGACGGGGTGGTACTGGCCGGCGAGGCGCCCGAGGCGGCGGCGAAGCGGCTGACCGTGCCCGCGGTCGTGCTCGGCACGCGAGCGCTCGAGCTCCCGAACGCCCCGCTGATCGCGAGCGATGAGCTCGCCGGCGGGCGGCTCGCCACGGCGCACCTCGCCGAACTCGGGCACCGCGAGATCGCGTGCGTCACGGGCCCGGGTGCAAGCGCGGCGGCGCGCGAGGCGGGGTATCTCGCCGAGATGCGGGATCGCGGCCTCGCGCCGCGGGTGGTGCGCGCGGCGCAGACGACCGAGGCGGCGGCGCGCGAGGTCGCGGCGGGGCTGTTTGCGGCGGAGGGACCCGGTGCTGCCGTCGCGGCGTCCGATGGATCCCGAGCGGCTGCTTCCCCGTCGCCCGGAACCGATCCCGTACCCACGGCGGTGTTCGCGGTGAACGACCCGATGGCCGTCGGTGTGATCGGCGCGGCACGGGATCACGGCCTCGAGGTGCCCCGCGGCTTGTCGGTCGTCGGGTACGACGACTCGCCGCTGGCGGCGTACGAGTTCATCTCGCTCACCTCGGTGAGCGGCGATCCGCGCGAGCTGGGCGAGGCGGCGGGCCGGGCCCTCGTGGCGCTGCTCGAGGGCGACGCCGATCCGGATCCCGGGCCCGCGAGCCTGTTCACCCCGCGGCTGTCGGTGCGCGGATCCGTGGCAGCGCCCCGGGCCTGAGCCGGGGTTCGGGTCGTGTCGGAACGGCCGGGGCCGCGGCTCCGTGCCCGCCTTGCGCCGGCGTGCGCAAGTGTTAGGCTGGCCGCGTGATTGCACGGTGCTCCGCCCCTCTCGGGCGTTGGGAGGTTCCCGGCGGCGCGGTCGCCGGTGAGCGATGATCCCGCCCCCGCCGCGCTCCTCGAGCGAGTGCGGCGGCCGAAGCCTGCCAGCACACACCCCCTCCCAGGGCCGTTCGCGCGTGCGCACCCGCCCGGGACCCGACCGAGACACGGTTCACCATGCTTCCTCTGACCGAGACCATCATCCGCTCGTCCTTCATCAACGCCTCGCGCAGGGAGGTGAAGGAGGCCGTGCTGCCCGACGATCTGGAGTCGCGCGACTGGGAGTCGCTCGACTACCTGGGCTGGCGCGACCCGAAGTTCGCCCGGCGGGCGTACGCGATCCTGCCGCTGCCCGACGGCGAGTTCGCCGGCGTGGTGTTCCGGCAGGCCGAGGCGTCGCCTCGATCCCGCGCCATGTGCGACTGGTGCCGTGACGTGCGCCTGCCGAACGACGTCGTCTTCTACGCGGCCGGTCGGGGCGGCGGGGCCGGACGCCGGAGCTCGACCGTGGGCATTCTGCTCTGCCGGGACTTCCAGTGCTCGCGCAACGTGCGCAACGATCCGCCGCCCGCGTACGAGGGCTTCGACGTGGCCGCTGCTCGGGAGCGCCGCGTGGAGACGCTGCGGAGGAAGGCCGCCGGCTTCGCCGACATGCTGATCACGGGCCGGTAGCGTCTGCGGTGCAGCGCCGGACGTCCCTGCCGCGACCCCTCGCTTCGGACCGGTCCAAGCCGTATACTGTTCAAGACATATTGTCTTATCAAACAGGGGTCCTTGGGGCGCGGCGCCCGATCCCGGCCCTGACTCCGACACCGACCCAGAGGACACCGCAATGACGCAGACTCCCGTACGCTTCGGACTCATCGGCACCGGCCGTATCGGTCAGGTGCACGCCGCGAGTATCGCGGCCGCCCCCGAGGCCGCCCTCGCCTGGGTCGCCGACCCCTTCGTCGACGGGGCCCGCGGTGTGGCGGAGCGCTTCGGCGGCACCGCCACCGACTCCGCCGAGGAGCTCATCGCCTCGGGCGAGATCGACGCGGTGCTCATCGCATCCCCCACGCCCACCCACGTCGACCTCATCGAGGCCTCGGTGCGCGCCGGCCTGCCGGTGCTGTGCGAGAAGCCGATCGACCTCGACATCGCCCGGGTCGACGCGCTGCGCCCGCTCGTGCAGTCGAGCGGCGTGCCCGTCGCGCTCGGATTCAACCGCCGCTTCGACCGCGACTTCGCGGCGGTGCGGGATCGCGTGGCCGCGGGCGAGATCGGCGCACTCGAGCAGCTCATCATCATCAGCCGCGACCCGGCCGCCCCGCCCGCCGACTACGTGCGGGTCTCGGGCGGCATCTTCCGCGACATGACCATCCACGACTTCGACATGGCGCGCTTCTTCCTGCCCGACATCGTCTCGGTCAGCGCCACCGGCACGCAGGCCTTCGACCCGGGCGCGCGCGAGCACGGCGACTTCGACACCGCCGTCACGACGCTGCGCACGGCATCGGGGGCGGTCGTCACCATCGTCAACTCGCGCCACAGTGCCATCGGATACGACCAGCGCCTCGAGGCCTTCGGGGCGAAGGGCATGCTGCAGGTGGCGAACGCGCCCACCAGCCTCGTCAGCGCCTCCACCGCCGACGCGGTCGACGCGAAGCCGGCCTTCGGCGCGTTCTTCCTCGAGCGCTACGCCCAGGCCTACGCCGACGAGCTGCGCGAGTTCGTGAAGCTCGTGCGCGGCGAGGCCTCGACCAGCCCCACCTTCGAGGACGGTCGCGCCGCGCTGATCCTCGCCGACGCCGCACAGCGCTCCGCCGCCGAGGGCGTCGCGGTGTCCGTCGAGGCGTGACCGCCAGGCGTCCCGCCCGCCGCACCCCGCTGAGCACAGGAGCACACCAGCCATGACCTACCGCCTCGCCGCCTGCGCGGAGATGCTCTTCCTCGAGCTGCCGTTCGAGGAGCGCGTGCGCCGCATCCACGACCGCGGCTTCCTCGTCGAGATCTGGGACTGGAGCGCGAAGGACCTCGCCGCGCTCGCCGCGACGGGCGCCGAATTCTCCTCGATGACCGGATACCTGCGCGGCGACCTCACCACCGACGAGGGCCGCGCCGAGCTGATCGCCACCGCGAAGGAGTCGCTGCGCGCCGCCGAGATCATCGATTCGCCGCGCCTCAACCTGCACGGCACCGGTCTCGGCGAGGGCGGCCTGCCCGTCGTGCCGCGCGAGAGCGTGAGCGGCGAGGACTGGATCCGCGCCGCCGACACGCTGCGCGAGCTGGCCGCGCTCGGCGAGGAGGCCGGCCGCACCTTCGTGCTCGAGAACCTCAATCTCGCCGTCGACCACCCGGGCACGCCGTTCGCGCGCGCCGCCGACACCCTCGCCCTCGTGCGCGCCGTCGATCGCCCCGGCATGCGACTGAACCTCGACCTGTACCACGCGCAGATCGGCGAGGGGAACCTCGTCGCGCTGGTCGCCGAGGCGCTGCCGTGGATCGGCGAGATCCAGGTCGCCGACGTCCCCGGTCGTTGCGAGCCCGGCACGGGCGAGATCCGCTACGAGGCGGTCGCCGCCGCGCTGCGCGAGCTGGGGTACGAGGGTGTGATCGGCATGGAGGCCTGGGCGAGCGGGGACCCCGACGCCGCCCTCGACGCGTTCGCGGCGGCGTTCTCCGCGTAGGGCCGGCAGGGCGGGCAGCGATGGGCGAGGATCGGGAGCGCAACGTCTACCGGGTGATCGTGGCGGTGATCCTGGTCCTCGGAGCGCTCGGCTTCCTCTGGTACCTCACCCTGGGCGGCGGCGAGCTCGGAGACGGCGGGATCTTCCGGTTCTTCTCCGACCCGGCGGGCGAGCCGACGCCGACGCCCGCGGAGTGAACGCACCGAGCTCTAGGATGTGAGAGGTGGCGCGGCGGCAGGCGGCGCACGGCAGGGTGACGGAGGCGGCGATGACGGAGCAGACGCGGGATCAGGCGGCGCATGTCCGCCCCCCGACGATCCGCGATGTGGCCCGCGAGGCCGGGGTCTCGAAATCGCTCGTCTCGCTCGTCTTCAACGGGGGCGAGAACGTCAGCGAGGAGCGGCGGCGGCGTGTGCTGCTCGCGGCCGAGACGCTGGGGTACCGCCCCAACCTCGTCGCCCAGTCGCTGTCGGCGGGGCGGCGGGATCTCGTCGGGATCCTCGTCTCCAACCTCTCGAACCCGATCTTCGCCGACATCGTGGGCGCCGCGAAGGCGCGTCTGAGCGAGGCCGGGCAGCGGACCATGATCGTCACCGCGCAGGTCGACGACGGCAGCGGGGAGCCCGTGCTCGATCGCGACAACCTCGCGGTGCTCCGGGATCTGCGCCCGGCGGGTCTCATCACCGTCGGCACGATCCCCGAGTTCTCGGAGCTCTCCGACCTCACGGCGACGATTCCGACCGTCGTGGCGAGTGCGATCGACGCGACCGACGACACGGTCGCCACGGTGCGCACCGACGACGTCGCGGGCATCGACCTGGTCGTCGATCACCTCGTCGATCGGGGGGTCTCGCGCATCGTGTTCGTCGGAGGCGCCGGGGGCACGGTGTCGGCCTCGCGCGAACGCGCTTTCCGGGCGGCCGTCGCGCGTCACGGGCTGGAGGACTTCTTCGTGGTGGAGCGCGCCAACTTCACCGAGGCGGGCGCGCGTCGCGCGGTGGAGCGGATGCTGGCGGCGGGCGCGCCGCCCGAGGCCGTCGTCGCGGTGAACGATCTCACCGCGCTCGGCGTGATCGCCGCGCTCGAAGAGGCAGGGGTGCGGGTGCCGGATGACTGCCGCGTGACCGGCTACGACGATTCGACCCTCGCGTCGATCCCGCGCATCTCGCTCACCAGCGTCGACCCGCACAACCGACGCATCGGGCGCGAGGCGGCCGAGGCGCTCCTCTCGGCCTCGGAGTCCGTTCAGCGCGGGCGCGAGGTGCTGATCCCGCCGAGTCTCGTGGTGCGGGAGTCGTCCGGGGCCTGACCGTGCGGCGGCCCGGGTCGTCCGCGGAAGCGGGCGGTGCGGGATCTCTGCGGGCCCCATCGCCTCGCACGCACAAGCGGGAAGTGGGAGTCGCGTTGTGCTGCTTCGCCTCGGGCGATACCGGCAGAACGCGACTCCCACTTGTGGAAGGCGGCAGGCGCCGAGGTTGACGGGCGGCAATCTTGCGCGTACAATTTGGACCGGTCCAAGTTCGAGGATGAAAGGGCGGCGATGAGCGAGCAGGGAACGCGTGAGTACGGCAGCTACGGGCTGCTGATCGGCGGCGAGTGGCGCGAGGCGGCGGACGGAGCGCGCGCCGAAGTGCGCTCGCCCTACGACGGCCGCGCCGTCGGGGAGGTCGCGGTGGCGACGGCCTCCGACGTCGACGCCGCCATCGCCGCGGCTGAGCGGGGAGCCGCCGTGTGGCGCCGCACTCCCGCTCACGAGCGCGCCGCGATCCTGAACCGCGCGGCGGACCTCGCCGACGCCCGCACCGAGCAGCTCGCCGCGACCATCTCTGCCGAGAACGGCAAGCCGCTCGCCGAGGCGACCGGCGAGGCGCACCGATCCGGATCGATCATCCGCCTCTCGGCCTACGAGGGCAGCCAGCTGTACGGCGACAGCCTGCCCCTCGACGCGAACCCGGGTACGGGGCAGGACAAGGTGGGCTTCACGCTGCGCCAGCCTGTCGGGATCGTCGTCGCCATCACCCCGTTCAACTACCCCGCGTTGCTGGTGCTGCACAAGGTTGGCCCGGCCCTGGCCGCCGGCAACGCGGTCATCCTCAAACCCGCCGCAGCGACCCCGCTCACCGCTCTGGCCCTCGCTCAGCTCTTCGTCGAGGCCGGGGTGCCGCAGGGCGTCATCTCAGTGGTGACCGGATCGGGCGGCGTGCTCGGCGACGCGCTCGTCAGCGATCCGCGGGTGCGCAAGATCTCGTTCACCGGCTCGACTGGTGTGGGTGAGCGCATCGCCGCGATCGCGGGCGTCAAGAAGCTCTCGCTCGAGCTCGGCGCCTCGTCGCCGACGCTCATCCTGCCCGGCGCCGACATCGAGAAGGCGTCGTCCGCGGTCGCAGCGGGCGGTTACGTGAACGCCGGCCAGGTGTGCATCTCGGTGCAGCGCGTCATCGTGCACCGCGACGTCGAAGCCGACTTCCTCGACGCGCTGCTGCCGAAGGTGCGGGCGATCCGCACGGGCGATCCCTTCGCCGAGGGTGTCACGCTCGGCCCGCTCATCGCCCAGCGCGAGGCCGAGCGCGTCGAGCAGAGCATCGCGCAGGCGGTGGCCGACGGCTCGACGCTGCTCACCGGCGGCGAGCGGGACGGCGGTTTCATCTCGCCGGCCATCGTGACCGGCGTCGACACCCGCCAGGCGTTCGCGCAGGAGGAGCTCTTCGGGCCGGCCGTCGCGGTCACCACCGTCAGCGGCTTCGATGAGGCGATCGACGCGGCCAACGGCACCCCCTACGGTCTCGCGGCCGGTGTCTTCGGCGGCACGCTCTCCGAGGGGATCCGCGCGATGCGCGAGATCGACGCCGGCAGCGTGCACCTCGGGTGGACGCCGCTGTGGCGCGCCGACCTCATGCCGTACGGCGGCTTCAAGGCCAGCGGCTACGGCAAGGAGGGCGTGCGCTCCACGATCGAGGAGATGAGTGAGGTGAAGACCGTGATCATGCACGGGTGATCCCTCCGTCATCCTGCGCGCGTGAAATGCTCAGAGAGAAACGCGTCAGCGTTTCTCGCATTTCACGGTGGCCCCACTGGGCCAGCGAGTCGCAGGATCCGGGGATCGCGACCGCTGGGATTTCTCGCGCGAAGCTCATCCATCCGCGCTCGGCCCTGGCGCCCCGCTGATTGAGCGAGCGAAGCGAGTCGAAATCGAGGGATCGCCGGGTGCATGCTCTGGTTTCGACTCGTCGCAAGCTCCTCGCTCAACCGGCGGGAATCTCTCACTCGAACGAACAAGATCCTGCGATCCGCTCCGCGGCCGCAGGATGACCGGAAGAATACAAGGAAGCAAGGGAGCATCTGACATGGTTCAGGGAACATCGGGGCGTACCGTGCGTCTCACCGTGGCGCAGGCGATCGTGCGCTACGTCGCCGCTCAGTACTCGGTCGCCGACGGCGAGCGGCGCCGTTTCGTGCCGGCGGCGCTCGGCATCTTCGGACACGGCAACGTCGCCGGTCTGGGCCAGGCGCTCGCCGAGCACGCGGATCGGCTGCCCTTCGTGCAGGGCCGCAACGAGCAGGCGCTCGGCCACATGGCCACCGGCTTCGCCAAGGCGTCGAAGCGCTGTCAGACCCTCGCGGTGACGGCGTCGATCGGCCCGGGAGCAACGAACCTCGTGACGGCGGCGGCGCTGGCCACCGTGAACCGGATCCCGCTGCTGCTCTTCCCCGGAGACACCTACGCGACGCGCCGTCAGGGCCCGGTGCTGCAGCAGCTCGACCTGCCCGGCACCCCCGACGTCACCGCGAACGACACCTTCCGCCCGGTGTCGCGCTTCTTCGACCGCATCACCCGCCCCGAGCAGCTGCTCACCGCGCTGCCGCAGGCGTTCCGCGTGCTCGCGAACGCCGAGGAGACCGGTGCGGTCGTGGTCTCGCTGCCGCAGGACGTGCAGTCGCACGCCTTCGACTTCCCCGTCGAGTTCTTCGAGGAGCGCGACTGGGTGATCCGTCGGCGCGTGCCCGACGCCGCCGAGGTGGCGCGGGTGGCCGAGCTGATCCGCGCCGCGGAGCGCCCGCTCGTGATCGCGGGCGGAGGCGTCATCTACTCCGACGCGCAGGCAGAGCTCACCGCGCTCGGCAAGCAGACCCTGCTGCCCGTCAGCGAGACCTTCGGCGGCAAGGGGGCGATCACCGAGGACGGCCCGTGGAGCGTCTTCGGCATCGGGCTCGAGGGCTCGCCGACCACCAACCGTCTCGCCGAGCGCGCCGACCTCATCGTGCACATCGGCACCCGCCTCACCGACTTCGCCACGGCCTCTCAGTCGCTCTTCGCGAACCCCGACGTGCGCTTCGCCTCGATCAACGTGGTGGAACACGACGCCGTGAAGCAGGGCGCCTCCGCGGTGCTCGCCGACGCGAAGCTCGCGCTCGAGGCGCTCACCGCCGAGCTCGGCGACTACCGGATCCCCGCCGCGTGGGCGGCCGATGTCGAGGCGGCCCGGGCCGCCTGGGTCCCGGTGCGCGACGCCGCGCTCGATCCCGACACCCGCTTCCCCAAGGAGCAGCACCCCGAGCTGCCGCAGACCGACGCCGTGCTCACCCAGGGCCAGCTCATCGGCCTCATGCAGCAGCACGCGCGTCCGGGCGACACGATCGTCGCGGCTGCCGGCGGCCCTCCCGGCGACATCCAGAAGGTATGGGACGCGACGGACGGCCGTCACGCGCACCTCGAGTTCGGCTTCTCGTGCATGGGGTACGAGCTGCCCGCCGCGATGGGCGTGCGCGTGGCCGACCCCGATCCCTCGCACCGCGTCACGGCGTTCATCGGCGACGGCACCTTCGTGATGATGCCGACCGAGATCGTCACCGCGGCGCAGGAGGGCATCCCCTTCACGGTCGTCATCTCCGAGAACCACGGCTACCAGGTGATCCGCCGCCTGCAGATGTGGCGCACGGGCGAGCACTTCGGCAACGAGTTCCGCTACCGCGAGGGCGGGGGATCCCTGGCCGGAGCCGATGCGGGGCGCCTCGAGGGCGGCTACCTCAAGATCGACCTGGTGCAGATCGCGGCCGGTCTCGGGGCGGAGGTGCGCAAGCCCACCACCGCCGACGAGGTGCGCGCGGCGCTCGACGAGACCCGCGACGTGCGCGGCCCCGTGGTGATCGTGGTGCCTACGATCCCGCACGCCGACCTGCCGTCGTCGGAGGTGTGGTGGGACGTCTCGCCAGCCGAGGTCTGGGAGCACGTGGACACCTCGGAGAAGCTCGTCGAATACGGCGAGGGCCTCGCGCTGCAGCGGTGGCACGGATGAGCGCGGGGTCTGCGGCCGGTGACCCGCTGATTGAGCGAAGTCGAAATCAAGGGGCGGGAGAGGCGGTTTCGACTCCGCTGGGTTTCGACTCCGCTCAACCTGCGGCCGGCCCTCTCGCTCCCGGCCGCGCGCTGCGGGAGCGGTTCCTCTCGGGCGAGCCCACGGTCGGCACTTTCCTGGGACTCGGCTCGGTGACGGCGGCCGAGGCGTGCGCCGCGGCCGGTCTCGACTGGGTGCTCGTCGACCTCGAGCACGGCGGCGGGGACGAGGACCAGGTGGGTGCGATCGTCGCGGCCGCCGGCGCGTACGGCACCGCGACGCTGGTGCGCGTGGAGCAGCCGGAGCGGATCCGCATCGGGCGCGCGCTCGACGCCGGCGCGGCCGGAGTGATGTTCCCGCGCATCTCGAGCGCCGCCGAGGCCGCCGAGGCGCGCCGCCACCAGCTGTACCCGCCGCAGGGCGACCGCGGCGTGGCCAGCTACAACCGCGCTGCGCGCTGGACGCTCGACACCGCCGCCCTCGACCGCGCGAACGAGCAGACGATCGGGATCGTGCAGATCGAGACCCGTGGTGCGGTCGACGATCTCGAGGCGATCGCCGCGACCCCCGGGGCCGACGTGCTCTTCGTGGGGCCGCAGGACCTCAGCTACGCGCTCGGCGTGCCGCGGCAGTTCGACGATCCCGGCTTTCAAGACGTGCTCGACCGGGTGGTCGAGGCGTGCCGTCGGCACGGCAAGGTCGCCGGCATCCTGGCGAACGATCGCGCGGCCATCGAGCGCTACCGCGATCGCGGCTTCGGCTTCCTCGCCATCGGATCGGACGCGACGCTGCTCGCTTCAGCGGTGAGCGCCTCGATTCCCGACGGGCTGGGGGTGGACCATGCCGCCGGTTGAGGGGGAGCGTCCGCCGGTTGAGCGACCGACGGGAGTCGAAACCGCTGACGCCGCACTGCCGCCCGAGCCGGGCTCCCCGGGTTTCGACTCCTTCGTCGCTCAAGCAGCGGGATCCGCCTCCGTGGTCGTCGGCCTCGGCCCGGTCGATCCCGGGCTCGTGCGGCCCCATCTCCCGGAGGGCACGATCTTCGTCGCCGATCCCTCGGCGGGGGATCTCGCGGAGGCCGAGGGGGCGATCGTGCGCGCGGCCTTCGATGTGGACCGGGCTCTGCTCGCGCGCATGCCGCGGCTTCGGGTCATCGCCCGCACCGGCGTGGGCGTCGAGCGCGTCGACGTCGCTGCCGCGACCGAGCGCGGCGTTGCGGTCGCGGTGACCCCGGGCAGCAACAGCCGCGCCGTCGCCGAGGGCGCGTTCGCGATGATCTGCTCCCTGGTGAAGCGAGTGGGCGAATCGCACGCCTTCGTCGCCTCCGGCAGATGGGGAACCGCTGCGGTGCCGGTGCCCGGCGATCTGCACGGCAAGACCTTCGCGGTGCTCGGGTTCGGCCGCATCGGGCGTATCATCGCCGGCTTCGGCGAGGCCTTCGGGATGCGGGTGATCGTGCACGACCCGTTCGTGCAGGCCGAGGCGTACGAGAACGTGAGCCTGGAGGAGGCGGTGCGCCGCGCGGATGCGATCACGCTGCACCTGCCGGGCGGCGGCGGAGAGCTGCTGCCGATCGAGCTGCTGCGCACCGCTGCGCCCGGCCTGGTGCTGGTCAACTGCGCCCGCGCCGACCTGGTGCGCGTCGAGACGCTGCGCACCGCGCTCGACGAGGGGGTGCTCGGCGGTGTCGGGCTCGACGTCTTCGCGCAGGAGCCGGTGGCGGATCATCCGCTCGCCGGGGATCCGCGCGTGCTGCTGAGCCCGCACACGACCGGGCTCTCCGAGGGTGCGCTGGCGGCCACCTTCCGCATGGCGGCCGAGGCGGTCGCCGAGGTGCTGGCGGGCCGCTCGCCGGCCCACGTCGCGACCGTCTGACCTCCGCCCGATCGGCGGCGCAGGGCGTTCCCGCCGGTTGCGCGACGAGCGCCGTGCTGAGCGAGGCGAAGCCGAGTCGAAGTATCGAAACCCGAGCGGCTCGGCGCTCAGGCCCGCGGCGCGGGCGGCGGGCAGTTGAGATGGGTCGCCTTCCCCGGCCCGCCGCGGTCGATCCGATGCTCCGCCATCAGTGCTCCGCACACCGGGCAGCGCGGATCGGCCGGAGGCACGTAGGGCGGCTCGTTCGGGTCTCCGAGCTGCGAGGTCCCCTCGAACTGGTAGAAGAACCGCTGCATGGCGGCGTAGAACCCGGGTCGGCCGTCGTAGGGGCTCTCGTGCCAGAGCCGCCGTTTTCGTTTGCGCACAAACGAAATGCTAACACACTCGTTCGTGCACAAACGAGATAGAATCGAGAGTATGGAGCAGCTCCCGGAAGACGCCCTCGAACTCGATCGACAGGTGTGCTTCGCGCTCGCCGTCGCCAGCCGGAGCGTGATCGGCATCTACCGGCCGATCCTGGAGCCGCTCGGCCTGACCCACCCCCAGTACCTCGTCATGCTCGCCCTCTGGGGCGACGCTCCGCTGCGCTTCGGCGAGATCGCCGACATGCTGCGCCTCGATCCCGCGACGCTCTCGCCGATCATCAAGAGGCTCGAGCACTCCGGCCTCGTCGAGCGCACCCCGGCGGAGGGTGACGAGCGCACCTTCTGCATCGTGCCGACCGAGGCCGGGCGCGCTCTGCGGGAGCAGGCGCTCTCCGTGCCGCCCGCCGTGGTCGAGCGACTCGGCCTGCCCGTCGAGCGTCTCATGGCGCTGCGGGACGAGCTCGCGACGGTGATCGCGGCCGTCGATCGCTCCGCCTGAGAGGCGTATCGCCGAGCGTTCCGCGCGACGAGATCTCAGCCGCGGCGGCGGTCCGCCTCGGCGAAGCAGGCGCGGGTGGCCTCGCGCGCCTCGGCGAGCGCCTGCGGAAGCGGGAGCGAGCGGTGGCGGTCGGAGAGGATCTCCACACCCCACGCGCCGGCGAACCCCGTGGCGCGCACCGCATTGATGAAGGCCGGCACGTCGAAGGATCCCTCGCCCGGCAGCAGCCGGCGGTGCACCGTGTCCTCGAAGAGCGTGCCGATCGGTTCGGCGGCGGCGTCGTTCAGCTCGACGGCGAAGAGATAGTCGGCCGGCAGCGCATCGGCGAGCACCGCGTAGTCGGTGCCCGGCCGGGCGACGTGCCAGATGTCGACGCAGAGCCCGCCGGCGGGATTGCCCACCTGGGTGACGAGCTCGATGCCGGCCTCGAGCGTGTCGATGTGGGTCGCGAACGGCAGGAACTCGAGGGCCACCCGCGTGCCGTGCTCGCGGGCCTCGGTGGCCAGTGCGTCGAAGCGCTCGGCGAAGCGCGCGGGGTCGACCGGGTGGTCGGAGGTCTCGGGCGCCACCTTCACGGTCCTCGCGCCCAGCGCCTCGGCGGCCTCGAAGAGGTCGCGGCGCACCCCGTCCGAGGCGGGGCGCCGCTCGTCGTCGGCCCACCAGTTCTCGATGAGTTCGAGTTCGAGCTGCGCGATGCCGTGGTCGTCGAGCAGGCGGCGCAGCTCGGCGAGCGGGCGGGTGCGCTGGAACTCCATGAGGTCCGCGTGCAGGAGCCCGAAGCCCTCCCAGCCGTCCGCAGCGGCCGCGGCGATGCGCTCGGCGACGGTGAGGGGGCTGCGCGGGGACTCGCCCCCGGGTTTGGCGGTTCCCGCGGTGGTCCAGCAGGTGGCCAGCAGTCGAGGTTCGGCGGTCACGGGGCTCCTTCGGGGTCGGCGGGCGGTGCGGTTGCTGCCGGAGCGCCGCGTCCTCAGCGGTGCTGCCGCGTCCCGCACAGGAGCGGGCGTCCTTGACAGAAGCAAGGTGCCCGTGTGATGATTTGGACCGGTCCAAGTTTACCGGGATGTTTCGCGGGATGCCAGGACCGTTTCGGCGAGGTCGTTATCGAACCTTTACCGTAGGTGTCGCCTCGGGGCGAAAGTTACGGTACTGTAAAACCGAGCGCAAGCTTTGTAACGACATTAGTTCAATTACACGATGGAGTGAAACGATGTTGAAGTCACGTAAGGGTCGTTGGGGCAAGCTCGGTCTTGCCGGTGTCGCCGCCACGGGCGCTTTGCTGCTCGCCGCGTGCGGTTCTCCCGCGGGAGCCGGAGGGGGCGCCGGAGGCGGAGCCGCCGGCGGCGGTTCGGATCTCGACCCGCTGAAGGTCGCCCTCGTCACCCACGCCGCCCCGGGCGATACGTTCTGGGACACGATCCGTTCGGGGGCCGAGGACGGCGCCGAGCGGAACAACGTCGAGCTGCTGTACACCTCCGATCCCGATGGCGCCCGCCAGGCGCAGCTGGTGGAGCAGGCCGTCGACCAGGGTGTGGACGGCATCGTCGTCACCCTGGCCAAGGCCGACGCCATGTCGGGTGCGGTCGCGAGCGCGGTCGCCGCCGGCATCCCGGTGTTCAGCATCAATGCGGGCGAGGATCAGTACAAGGAGCTGGGCGTGCTGGCCCACTTCGGTCAGAACGAGTTCATCGCCGGGCAGGCCGCCGGCGAGCAGTTCAACGACGCGGGTCTGCAGCGGGTCGTCTGCGTGATCCAGGAGCAGGGCCACGTCGGCCTCGAGAGCCGCTGCGAGGGGCTCGCCGACACCTTCACCGGGCAGTCTGAGGTGCTGTACGTGCAGGGCACCGACATGACCAACGTCGCCTCGACCATCACCTCGAAGCTGCAGACCAACACCGACATCGACGGTGTGCTGACGCTCGGTGCGCCCTTCGCGATGACCGCCAAGGACTCCATCACCGATGCCGGCAGCGACGCGGTCCTGGCGACCACCGACCTGAACTCCGATGTCTTCAGCTCGATCCAGGACGGCTCGATCCTCTTCGGCATCGACCAGCAGCCCTACCTGCAGGGCTTCGCCAGCGTCGAGGCCGTGCGCCTCTTCCACCAGGGCGGCTACGTGCTCGGCGGCGGGCAGGCCGTGCTGACCGGGCCGGCGGTCGTCAACGCAGACAACATCGAGAGCGTCTCCGCGCAGTTCGCGGGCGGCAGCGCTGACGACAGCGAGTAACGTCCCTCCTGGGAAGGCTTTTCATGTCTACTACAACAGCCCCGAAGGCTGACGAGCGGCTGGCCTCCGGCAACTGGTTCACGAAGTTCTTCACGAAACCAGAAGCCGGGGCCACGGCTGCCGCACTCGTCCTCTTCGTCATGTTCGCGGTCGTCGCACCGCAGTTCACCCAGCCGAGTTCGCTCGCGACGACGCTCTACGGCGCGTCGACGGTCGGGATCATGGCACTGGGCGTCTCGCTGCTCATGATCGGCGGAGAGTTCGACCTCTCCACCGGCGTCGGTGTGATCTCCAGCGCGCTCGCCGCCTCGCTGTTCGTGTACTGGTTCGGTACGAACGTATGGGTCGGCGTCATCGTCGGCCTGATCTTCTCGCTCGCAGTGGGCTTCATCAACGGGTGGCTGCTGATCAAGACGAAGCTCGCGAGCTTCATCGTGACGCTGGCGACGTTCTTCATGCTGACCGGCTTGAACCTGGGTGTGACCCGCATGATCACCGGCGGCGTCGCGAGCCCCTCGATCGCGCAGTGGCCCGGCTTCGAATCGGCCGCCGCGGTCTTCGCCTCCGACATCCCGATCTTCGGGGTGCGGATCAAGATCACGGTGCTGTACTGGATCCTGCTGGTCATCGTCGCGACGTGGATCCTGCGCCGCACCAAGGTCGGCAACTGGATCTACGCCTCGGGCGGTGCTCCGGATGCGGCCCGCGCGGTCGGCGTTCCGGTGGCGCGCACCAAGATCGGCCTGTACATGGGCGTGGGCTTCTGCGCGTGGCTGCTCGGCATGCACAACCTGTTCGCCTTCAAGACCGTGCAGTCGGGCGAGGGCATCGGCAACGAGTTCCTCTACATCATCGCCGCGGTGGTCGGCGGCTGCCTGCTGACGGGCGGATACGGCAGCGCCATCGGCGGTGCGATCGGCGCGCTCATCTACGGCATGGCGCTGAAGGGCGTCGTGTACGCCGAGTGGAACCCGGACTGGCTGCGCTTCTTCCTCGGTGCGATGCTCCTCGGCGCGACCGTGCTGAACTTCTGGCTGCAGCGCCGAGCCGCCAAGGGAGGCAGGAAATGAACGCCACAGCTGAGAAGTCGCAGGCGACCGGGCTGAAGCCCCTGATCGAACTCCGCGAGGCAGGCAAGCGCTACGGCAACATCATCGCGCTGCGCGATGTGAGCCTGAAGGTCGGCGCGGGCGAGGTCATGTGCGTGCTCGGCGACAACGGCGCGGGCAAGTCGACCCTGATCAAGATCATCGCGGGTCTGCACCAGCACGACGACGGCGTCTTCGAGATCGAGGGGGAGCCGGTGAAGCTCTCCTCGCCGCGCGAGGCGCTCAACCGCGGCATCGCGACGGTGTACCAGGATCTCGCGGTCGCCCCGCTCATGCCGGTGTGGCGCAACTTCTTCCTCGGATCCGAGGTGACGAAGGGGTGGGGCCCGTTCAAGCAGCTCGACGTCGATTTCATGCGGAAGACGGCGAAGAAGGAGCTGCTCGACATGGGCATCGATCTGCGCGATGTGGATCAGCCGATCGGCACGCTCTCGGGCGGTGAGCGCCAGTGCGTGGCCATCGCCCGTGCCGTGTACTTCGGCGCGAAGGTGCTGATCCTCGACGAGCCGACCGCCGCTCTCGGCGTGAAGCAGTCGGGTGTCGTGCTGAAGTACATCATCCAGGCGCGCGATCGCGGCCTCGGCGTGATCTTCATCACCCACAACCCGCACCACGCCTACCCCGTGGGGAACCGGTTCCTGCTGCTGCGACGCGGCCAGAACATCGGTTACCACGAGAAGGGCGAGATCACCCTCGAGGAGCTGACCGGTCTCATGGCGGGCGGCGCCGAGCTGGAGCAGCTGGTGCACGAGCTGCGGGACGCGGGCACCAGCACCGACACGGTGCGCGTCATTCGGGATGAGATCGAGGGGGATGCCGCCGCGGGCGTCGGCCACGTGCCGGTCACCGAGGCCGTCAACATCCGCGATCTCCCGGAGCCGGACGACAAGTAGTCGGCAGGCGTCGGCATGAGCAGGGGTGCCGCACCGTCGGGGTGCGGCACCCCTGCTCATAATCGGTCTCATGTTCGGTCTCCGATTCCCGGCAGTAGGACTCGGGTCCCGTTCGGCTGATCGGCTCCGGCTGATCATCTGCGGCGGGCCCCTCTAGGCTGAAGGTATGACGGCAGTGGCGGAGCGGGTGGCGGTAATCTCGGGCGCGGGTGCTCCCGACGGAATCGGGTTCGCCACGGCGATGCGGCTCGTGCGTGCGGGGTATCGTGTCGTCGTGGGGGCCACGAGCGACCGGATCCTCGCCCGTGCGGAAGAGCTGGAGCGCGCAGCGGCCGGATCGCGCGCAGTGGGATCGCGTGCCGGGGACAGCGCGCCCCGGGCGATCCCGGTCATCGCCGATCTCACCGAGGAGGCGGGAGCCGAGCGCCTGGTGGGCGCGGCGATCGGCGGCTTCGGGCGGCTCGACGTGCTCGTGAACAACGCGGGCATGACCTCGGTCTCGGATCCGCAGGATCCCGCCCCCGCCTCCGACCTCGACCGGGCGGGCTGGGACCACGCGATCGCTCGCAATCTGACGACGGCCTACCTGGTCTCCCGATGCGCCCTGCCCCACCTCACGGCGGCGGAGCACGGGCGCATCGTCACCGTCTCGTCGGTGTCGGGTCCGCTGCTCGCCTACCGCGGCGACGTCGCCTACCACGCGGCGAAGGCCGGGCTCGTCGGGCTCACGCGGTCCCTCGCCGTCGACCTGGCCGCGAAGGGCACCACGGCCAACGCCGTCGCCCCGGGCTGGATCAGGACCGGTTCGGCGACCGAGCACGAGAACCGGATGGGCGATGCGACCCCGATGGGGCGCTCCGGCACGCCCGACGAGGTGGCCGCCGTGATCGAGTTCCTCGCCTCGCCGGGTGCCTCCTATGTCACCGGGCAGGTGCTCGTGGTCGACGGCGGCAACGCCATTCAGGACGAGAAGGGGATCTGAGCCGCGGGGTTCGCGCCGGCGCGCCTCGCCCGTGCCCGCCTCGCCCGTGCCCGCCTCGCCCGTGCGCGTATTGACATCCACGATGCCTTGTCCTTACAATTTGGACCGGTCCATATTGAGTCCGGGCCCGCGATGAAGCACGGTGCGCAGCACCTCGACTGAGAGAAATATCATCATGCAGACGAACGAAGACGGCACCACCACGATCGGCGTGGGCCTCATCAGCGTGGGCTGGATGGGGCAGCTGCACAGCCGCGCCTACGCGAACCTGCGGTACGTCTACCCGGACCTCAAGATCAAGCCCCGGCTGGTGCACGCCGCCGATCCCGCGCCGGCCCGCGCCGAGGAGGCCGTCGAGGTGCTCGGCTACGAGCGCGCCTCCGCCGACTACCGGGAGGTGCTGAACGACCCCGAGGTCGACGTCGTCTCCATCTGCGCACCCAACTTCCTGCACGCCGAGATCGGCATCGCCGCCGCGAAGGCCGGCAAGCACTTCTGGATCGAGAAGCCCGTGGGCCGCGGCGAGCACGAGACCCGCGCCGTCGCCGACGCGGCCGCCGAGGCCGGCGTCGTCACCTCGATCGGCTTCAACTACCGCCACGCGCCCGCGGTCGAGCATCTGCGCAAGCTCATCGCCGAGGGCGAGCTCGGCCGCATCACCAACGTGCGCGGGCAGATGTTCGCCGACTACTCCTCCGACCCGCGTGGCGCGCTGTCGTGGCGCTTCGTGCGCGGTCTCGCGGGCAACGGCGTGCTGGGCGACCTCATGGGCCACCTGGTCGACCTCGTGCAGTACACGCTCGGCCCCATCGCCGAGGTCAGCGCGCTGACCTCGACCGTCTACACCGAGCGCCCCGAGCTGCCGATGGGCACCGGCACGCACTTCGCCGTGATCGAGGACGGCGAGATGAAGCCCGTCGAGAACGAGGACTACGCCGCCATGCTCGTGCGCCTCTCCGGCGATGCGGTGGCCGCCGACGCGGTCGGCACGCTCGAGGCCTCGCGCGTCGCGGTGGGCCCGCGGGCCAGCTACGGCATCGAGGTCTACGGCACCGGGGGATCCGCGTACTGGGACTTCGAGCGCATGAACGAGCTGCACCTCTCGGGCGGCCTCGGCACGGAGAACCAGGGCTACACCCGCGTCATGGCGCACCCGGGCATGGGCGACTTCGGCCGCTTCCAGCCCGGCGCCGGCACCTCGATGGGCTACGACGACCTCAAGGTGATCGAGGCGAGGAAGTTCCTCCAGGCCGTGCTCGGTCGCGAGCACCTCAACTCGAACATCCAGGACGCGGTCTCGGCGGCCCAGGTGGTCACCGCCGCCGAGCGCTCGGCCAAGGCCCGCAGCTGGGAATCCAGCGCGCCCGTCGCAGGAACGACCGCCGCCGTCCGGGCTGAGCGCGGCCCAACCCTCGCCGGTTGAACGATGAGCTTGCGAGGAGTCGAAACCCGGATCCCGCGTACCGGGTTGCGACGCCGCTGGCGCTCCGCTCAACCGGCGGGGATGCACCACACCGACGAACATCGACGAACATCGACGAACACCGACGAAGGAGTCCCCATGAACGCCCGTATCGCATCCGCCCCCATCAGCTGGGGGGTCATCGAGGTCCCCGACTGGGGCCTGCAGCTCGACCGTGAGCGGGTGCTCTCGGAGATGGTCGGCCTCGGCATCGAGGCGACCGAGTTCGGGCCCGAGGGGTTCCTGCCCGACGCCCCGGCCGAGCGGGCCGAGGCGCTCGCCGAGGCGGGCCTGCGCGCCGTCGGCGGCTTCTTCCCGGTGGTGCTGCACCGATCCGCCGAGCCCGGCAGCGACGAGGATCCGCTGCCCGCGATCGAGCGCGAGCTCGAAGCGTACGTGGCGGCCGGCGCGGGCACCATGGTGCTCTCCGCGGTGACGGGCGAGGACGGCTACGACGGCGCGGCGGAGCTGAGCGAGGCGGAGTGGCGGGCGCTGCTCGAGAACCTCGACCGCGCGCTCGACGCCGCCGCTCGGGTGGGCGTCGTCGCGACGCTGCACCCGCACCTCGGCACCGTGGTGGAGACCCCCGAGGCCGTGGCGCGCGTGGTCGCGGGATCCCGCATCGGCCTCTGCCTCGACACCGGCCACTACACGCTCGGCGGCGGCGATTCGGTCGCCTTCGTGCGGCAGCACGCCGGTCGCATCGTGCACGCCCACCTCAAGGACGTGAGCCTCGACGTCGCGGCCCGCGTGCGCGCGGGCGAGATCGACTACCGCGAGGGCGTGCGCCGCGGCATGTACCAGGCGCTCGGCGCCGGCGACGCCCGCATCGGGGAGATCGTCGAGGCGCTGCGCGAGGCCGGGTACGACGGCTGGTACGTGCTGGAGCAGGACACGGTCGTGGAGAACGAAGAGGACGCGGCGCGAGCGCTCGACAACGCGCGGCGCAGCGTGGCCTTCATCAGGGCGGCCGTCGGGGCCGGTGCCGGGAGCAAGGCGGTCGCGGTATGAGCGCCCCGCTGCGCATCGGGCTGCTGGGGGCGTCGAGGATCGCCGAGCTCGCGATCACGGAGGCGAGCGGGGAGACCGGCGACATCCGGGCCGCCGTCGCGGCGCGGGATCCCGAACGCGCCCGCGCCTACGCCCGCGAGCACGGCTACGAGGGGATCCGCGAGAGCTACGAGGCGCTCGTCGCCGACGGCTCCCTCGACCTGATCTACATCGGCCTGCCCAACGGCCTGCACGCCGAGTGGACGGTGCGCGCGCTCGACGCCGGCCGCTCGGTGCTCGTGGAGAAGCCGTTCGCCGCGAATCTCGCGGAGTTCGACCAGGTCGCCGCACGCCTCGAATCGGCCCGGGGGTGGGCCTGGGAGGCCTTCCACTACGCCGATCATCCCGCGGTGCACCGGCTCATCGATCTCGTGCGCTCCGGCGAGATCGGCGAGATCCGCGAGGTCGACGTGCACATGGACATGCCGTCGCCGTCGGCGAGCGATCCGCGCTGGAACTTCGATCTCGCCGGCGGCACCATGATGGACCTGGGCTGCTACGCGCTCAACGGCCTGCTGCTGCTCGGCGACGCCGTCGGAGCGCCGATCGAACTGGTCTCGGCCGAAGTCGATCCGTACGAGGGCGATGCCCGCGTCGACGCGACGGTGCGTGCCCGACTGGCCCTCGGGAGCGCCCCGGTCACGATGCACACCAGCATGGTGAGCCCCGACTGGAACTTCGGTCTGCGGGTCGTCGGCAGCCTCGGCGAGGTGCGCCTGCCGAACTTCGTGAAGCCGCAGGAGGACGACCGGCTGATTGTGCGCACGACCACGGGTGCGGGCGTCGAGGATCGCGAGGAGCGGGCCGGGACCGTCTCGTCGTACGCCTACCAACTGCGGCGCCTTCGGGACGCGGTGCGCGGCGGTGAGCGCTCAGCGGAGGGGCTGGCACGATCCCGCCGCACGATGGCGCTGATCGACGAGGTGTACGCGGCGGGCGGTCTGCCCGTGCGGCCCGGGCGCCTCGCCGGCTGAGCGAGGAGCCCCCGCTGATCGAGCGCACTTCGACTCGCTTCGCTCGCTCGGCACCCGTGCAGCGAGCCGAGCCCCACCCCCCCCGTCATCCTGCGCGAGCGCAGCGAGTCGCAGGATCCAGCACCGGAGACCCGCGACTCGCAGGCTCAGGCGGAATGACGACCACTACTGAAAGGACGCGACATGCAGCAGTTGATGGAGGGCAGGATCCTGCTCGTGACCGGCGGAACGCAGGGCCTGGGGCTCGCGATCGCCGAGGCCGCGGCGCGCGAGGGCGCGACGGGCATCGCGATCGTCGGGCGTGATCCCGAGAAGGCCGAGCGAGCGGCGGCGGCGATCCGGGAGCGTGGCGCGGCTCACGGCGCAGAGGCGCTGGCGATCATCGCCGACCTGGCAGCGCCGGGCGAGGCCGAGCGCGCGGTGGCCGAGACGATCGCGCGCTTCGGCCGCATCGACAGCCTCGTCAACGCTGCGGGAGCGACGAGCCGCGGCACCCTGCTCGACACCACGCGCGAGCTGCTCGACGCGCACCTCGCGGTGAACCTCGTCGCGCCCTTCATGACGATGCAGGCCGCCGTCGCCGACATGCGACGCCGGGGCGCGCCCGGCACGGTCGTCAACATCGTCTCGATGGCCATGCACGGCGGCCAGCCCTATCTCGCCCCCTACACGGCCTCGAAGGCCGGCCTCGCGGGCCTCACGCGCAACGTCGCCTTCGCCCACCGCTTCGACCGGGTCCGCATCAACGGCCTCAACATCGGCTGGACCGCGACGCCCGGCGAGGCCGCCACTCAGCGCACCTTCCACGATGCCGCAGACGACTGGCTCGAGCAGGCCGCCGCAGCGCAGCCGATGGGCAAGCTCGGGCAGCCCGATGAGATCGCCGATGCCGTGGTCTTCCTGCTGAGCGATCGCAGTGGCGTCGTCACCGGATCGATCATCGACTGGGATCAGAACGTGCCCGGGGCCTACGACCAGTAGTCGGCCGCCTCTTCCACCCACGAATCAGGAGCATCGCACATGAGAATCGGCATCATCGGCACCGGCGTCATGGGCGCCTTCCACGCGCGGCTGCTGCACGAGCAGGTGTCGGGCGCGACCGTCTCGGCCGTCGCCGACCCCGCCATCGAGCGCGCCGAGGCCGTCGTCGCGGGGATCCCGGGCGCCGTCGCGCTCGCCGACGCCGGGCGGCTCATCGAGCACCCCGAGGTCGACGCCGTGCTCATCGCCTCGCCCGACTTCCTGCACGCCGAGCAGACGCTCGCCTGCATCGCCGCGGGCAAGCCGACGCTGTGCGAGAAGCCGCTGTCGTACTCCGTCGACGAGGCGGAACGGGTCATCGCCGCGCACCGTGCCGCGGTGGGAGCAGGGATCCCGCTCGTGCATCAGGGCTTCATGCGCCGCTTCGATCCCGGCTACGTCGAGCAGAAGCGCGTCGTCGCCTCGGGCGCGCACGGGCGGCCCGTCATGGTGCACTCGATCGGCCGTGGGGTGTCCTCGGGGCCCGGCGCCACCGACGAGTCGGTCGTCTTCAACTCGGCGATCCACGATCTCGACCTCGTGCCCTGGCTGCTCGACGCGCCCGTCACCGAGGTGAGCTGGCACTCGCCGGCGACGCCGAGCAGCACGGCCGGCGGGCTGCGGGATCCCTTCCTCCTGCTGCTCCGCACCGCCGACGGGGCGCTCTCGACCGTCGAGGTCTTCCTCAACGCCCGCTACGGCTACGATATGCGCTGCGAGGTCGTCTGCGAGACGGGTGCGGTGGCCATCGCCGAGCCGCACCGCGTCGCCGTCTCCGCCGCGCTCGCCACGAGCACCGGTGTCCCCGAGGACTTCCGCCCGCGCTTCGCCGAGGCTTACCGGCTCGAGCTGCAGGAGTGGGTGACCGCGTTGAACGAGGGCCGCGCGCCGACGCTCGCCACGGTCGAGGACGGTGCGACGGCGACCCGGGTCGCCGCTGCCGCGGTGGCGTCGATGCGAGCGGGCGGCGCGTTCGTGCGAGTGGAGGACGCCCGATGAGCAGTGCGATGAACGGCGGCCGGATCCTGCCCGCGCCGAACGTGCCCGACCCGATGGCGGGGCCGTCGCTGCGCTGGGCGATCCTCGGCACCGGATGGATCGCCGCTCGTTTCGTCGAGGCGCTGCAGGCCTCGACGAACCAGCGCGTCGTCGCCGTGGGATCGCGCACCGTCGCCCGCGCCGAGGAGTTCGCGGCGCAGCACGGGATCGAGCGGGCGTACGGCTCCTACGAGGATCTCGTGGCGGCCGACGTCGACGTGGTCTACGTGGCCACCGGACACCTCGACCACTTCGCGCACGCGACGCTCGCGCTCGAGGCGGGCAAACCCGTGCTCATCGAGAAGCCGATGACGCCCGGTCTCGCGGAGGCCCGGGCGCTCGTCGATCTGGCCCGCGCCAAGGGGCTCTTCGCGATGGAGGCCGTCTGGTCGCTCGCCCTGCCGCGCTACTCGGTCGTGCGGCAGGTGCTGGAGCAGGGCCTGCTGGGTGAGGTCGTCGAGGTCAGCGCGAACCTCGGGGAGCGGCTGGTGGATCACCACCGTGCCATGGACCCCGCGCAGGGCGGAGGTGCGATGAACGACATCGGCACCTACGTCATGATGTTCGCGAACGAAATGCTGCCGGGTCTCGAGGTGCTCGCGGCGCACGGTCAGCGGCATCGGGATCACGGCTCGATCGGACAGTTCCATGCGCTGCTGGGCGACGGGGCGGGCCGCCAGGCCACCGTGAGCGCCTCCATGCTCGCGGATACGCCCACCACGGCGTATGTGGCGGGCACCGAGGCCACTCTGCGGCTCGACGCGCCGTTCTACCAGCCCGGGCCGGTCGTGGTGCGCTTTCACGACGGCGAGGAGCTGAGCTACGAGGAGCCCGCGCTCGCGCACACCCAGCTCTTCTGGGAGGCCCTCGAGGCGGCCCGCTGCATCGAGGCGGGCCTCACCGAGTCGCCGCTGCGCCCCCTCGATCAGACGCTCGCCTGCGTCTCGCTCATGGGTCAGGCCCGCGAACTGATGGGGGATCCGCTGCCGTAAGCCGCGGCCCTACGCGGTCGCGAGGAACTCCTCGAGCTCCTCGCGGGCGATGTGATCGGCCTTCTGCACCGCGGGCGACTTCATGAAGTAGGCCGAGGCCGCTTCGACGGGGCCGGCGTGGCCGAGATCCTTCGCCACCTTCGCGCAGCGGATCGCATCGATCATGGTGCCGGCCGAGTTGGGCGAGTCCCAGACCTCGAGCTTGTACTCGAGGCTCATGGGCACGTCGCCGAAACCGCGGCCCTCGAGGCGCACGAACGCGAACTTGCGGTCGGTCAGCCACGGCACGTGGTCGCTCGGACCGACGTGCACGTCCTCCTCGGGCAGGTCGACCTCGATGTTGGAGGTCACGGCCTGGGTCTTCGAGATCTTCTTCGACTTCAGGCGGCTGCGCTCCAGCATGTTCTTGAAGTCCATGTTGCCGCCGACGTTGAGCTGGTAGGTGTGGTCGAGGGCGATGCCGCGGCTCTCCATGAGGTGCGCGAGCACACGATGGGTGATGGTGGCGCCGACCTGGCTCTTGATGTCGTCGCCGACGATCGGCAGGCCCGCATCCACGAACTTCGCCGCCCACTCGGGATCGCTCGCGATGAACACGGGGATCGCGTTGACGAAGGCGACACCCGCCTCGAGCGCGGCCTGCGCGTAGAACTTCGCGGCCTGCTCGCTGCCGACGGGCAGGTAGCATGCGAGCACTTCTGCGCCCGAGTCGCGCAGGGCCTGCACGATGTCGACCGGTTCGGCCGTCGACTCCTCCACCTCGTCGCGGTAGTACTCGCCGAGGCCGTCGAGCGTGGGGCCGCGCTGCACGGTGACGCCGAGTTCGGGCACGTCCGAGAACTTGATGGTGTTGTTGGGGCCGGCCCAGATCGCCTCGCTCAGGTCCTTGCCGACCTTGTCGGCGTCGACCTCGAATGCCGCGACGAACTCGAGGTCGGACACGTGGTAGCCGCCGAGCCGCACGTGCATGAGACCGGGCACCTGCTCGTCGTCAGCCGCGTCGCGATAATACTCGACGCCCTGCACGAGCGAGCTCACGCAATTCCCGACGCCCGCGAGGGCCACCTTGACTGTCATCGCACCACACTTTCCTCGGTATTCGGCCCTGCTCGGGCCCATTCTGCTGCGGATCCTCCGCCTGGGAGATCGCGCCGATCGGCCCCGGCCCCGCCGATCGGGCGAGGCGGACCCGTCCCGCCGATTGAGCGAGGCGAGGCCGTCTCGCCGATCGAGCGGGCCAGTGCCGTCCCGCCGATTGAGCGAGGCGGAGCCGAGTCGAAATCGCATGTCTGCACGGGTTTCGACTCGCCTCGCTCGTTCGACCGGCGGAACGATCGACGCAGCCTCTACGACCTTACATGGCTCGACCTTTGTAACCTAGGAGGTGCGCGCCGAGCGTATCGGCGATGGACGAGAGCGAGGATCCCGTGGCCAGCGACGAGCGAGACACACCCGACTCCGCCGAGACGCATCGCATCACCCGCCTCGCGATCCGCGCGGCGCGCGAGGCGGGGGCGACCGCCCTGCGCGGCTTCCGCGCCCCCGACCTCCGGGTCGACGTGAAGACCGACATCCATGACCTCGTGACCGAGTACGACGGCGCCTGCGAGCGGCGCATCCGCGACCTGATCCTGACGGCCTACCCGGACTCGACGATCGTGGGGGAGGAGGAGGGGGCCAGCCCCGGCTCCGGCCCGCTCACCTGGTACATCGACCCGATCGACGGAACCGCCAACTTCGCGCGCGGGATCGCGATGTGGGCGGTGAGCATCGGTGTGGCGCGCGACGGAGAGCTCGTGTCGGGGGTCGTCTACGATCCGGTGAGCGACCACCTGTTCTGGGCCGACGATCGCGGAGCGTTCCTCGGCGACGAGCCGCTGCGCAGTCGGGGATTCGTCGAGCCGAGCCGGGCGACCGTCGCGCTCAACTTCCCGCTGCCGCGCGACCTGGTGCACCTCCCCGAACTCGCGCTCGAGCAGTTCGTGGAGGTCACGCGGCGATTCGCGCAGGTGCGCGGGCTCGGCAGCACCTGCATCGCCCTGTGCTGGGTGGCGGCGGGATGGATCGACGCCACGATCTCCTTCGAGACCAATCCCTGGGACGTCGCGGCCGGATCCTTCATCGTGCGCCAGGCCGGCGGACGCTATCTGAGCTACCGCGACGGGGAGGTGGTGCCCGAGGCGCGCGACTACCTCGGTCCCCACTACTACGCGGCGGTCGCGGGCGGCGAGTTCGGGATCCTGCTCGAGATCATGCGCACGCAGAGCCGGCGGCCGCTGGGGTAGGAGGGGCACAGGGTCAGGGCGGTGGCACCACCCTGGTCCGGCGCCGCCGTCGCTCCCGGCGGTGGTGCGCTCTCAGCGGGTCGCCCGGGTCAGCTGCGCGGCGAGCTGCAGCAGCTGCGCCTCCGATCCCGGCCGTCCGATCAGCTGCGCGCCCATCGAGAGTGATCCGGATCCCGCGGGGTTCGGCACCGCGATGATCGGAACCGCGATGGCGGGCAGACCCGAGACGTTGACCATCGACGTGTAGGCCGCCCACTCGCACTGCAGCCGGTAGTCGTCATCGGGCGCGAGCTCGAGGAACGCGCCGACGCGCGGCGGCAGCATCGTGAGGCCCGGCGTGAGCACGGCGTCGTAGGCTCCCCACTGCCTGCGCAGATCCGCCGCGATCTCCTGCAGAGTCGCGGCCGCCTCGAGGTGCGCGGCCCGCGGGCGAGCCAGCGCCCGCTCGCGGAACACCCGGGTGTACGGGATCAGCCGATCCTCGTCCCCCTCTGCCAGCTCCAGCAGCGAGAGACCCGCCATCCAGCAGCTGCCGAAGGTCTCGGGGTATCGGGGGTCGTAGCGCAGCCGCGCCTCCTCGACCCGGTGCCCCGCCGCCGCGAGCCGCTCGGCCGCGGTCTCCCAGGCGAGCCGGGCCTCGGGCGAGAGCGGCACCGGGTGGGCGACCTCGAACGGCGAGGCGCTGCTGATCCCGATCCGCAGGCCCTGCAGCGCATCGGCGTCGCGCACGGCGCCGAGTGCGCTCCCCGGAGTCCCCGCCATGGCGTCGAAGAGCAAGGCCGCGTCCTCGGCGGTGCGGGCGATGGGGCCGGACACCGGCAGCCGCGGGGCGCCGAAGTCGTCGACGGGGCCGTGCTCCAGATCGGTGGGCACGGTGCCGAGACCGGGCTTCAGGCCGATGAGCCCGCAGGCGAGGCTCGGGATCCGGATCGACCCGCCGCCGTCGCTGCCCGGCGCGACCGGCAGGAGGCCCGCGGCGACGGCCGCCGCGCTGCCGCCCGAGGACCCGCCCGCGGTGCGCTCGGGATCGAGCGGATTGCGGGCCGGCGGAGCGATGAGGTTCTCCGAGTAGGCGTTGAGCCCGAGCTCGGGCACCTGCGTCTTGCCGAGCGAGATGGCGCCGGCCGCGCGCAGCACCGCGACTCCGGGGTGATCCCGCTCGGCGACCGGGTGCGGCAGTGCGGCGCTGCCCAGGGTCGTGGGCACGCCGGTCACGTCCACGAGATCCTTGTGCGCGATCGGCAGGCCGTGCAGGGGCGGCAGACCGGCGCGCTCGTCCTCGCTCAGCGCCGCGAAGCGGGCGTCGGCGGAGCGCCTGCTCGGCCGTCACCGCGACGAAGGCGCCGAGGTCCGCGCGCTCGGCGATCCGCGCCAGGAAGTGCTCGGCCGCCTCGCGCGCCGAGACCTCCCCCGCTCGCAGGGCGTCGCGCAGTTCGACGGCGCCTACGGGGAAGTTGCTTGCGGGCGCGGCGCTTGCGGGGAGGTCGCTCCCGGGGGAGGCGGTCTCGGATCGGCTCATGCATCGAGCCTATGCCGCATCGAGCCTGTGCCGCATCGAGCCTGTGCCGGCGGCCGAGCCGTGAACTCGACTACCCCCTCTTCGCGCGTCAGTAGATGTCACCAAACGCGAGGAATGGCCGCAACTCCTGACGCGCGAAGGGGGTGTCCGTCAGTATGCCCCGCGGGTGGTGTGCAAGCGGTAACGGAACTCCGCCTCGGTGCCGGGCGCGCGCATGACCCAGAGCGTGTGCAGGGTGCCCTCCTCGTCGCTCCCGAACTCGCCCGCGAGTTCCTCGGCCTGCCCGATCGAGTTGGCCATGGTGTAGCCCAGCGGCGAGGCGACGCCGATCGCGAGCCCGCCCGCGACGGTGTTGGCCGCGAAGGCGTACTCGTCGCCGGGCAGCGCCTCCAGCACGACGAGCGTGTCGGCGTCGATCGCGTCGCCGGGCTGACCGGCCGCGGCCGGGAATTCGAGGAGCTGCTCGGACGTGCGCTGCCAGGCATCCGTCGGCCGGTTCCAGTCGCCGCTCATGTGGAACGGGGCGAGCGAGGCGAGAAGCGCCGCTGCGAGGATCGCGGCCACCATCGCGAGGGCCGGCCCGATGCGGTGAGGGGGGCTGTCCATGGGAGAAGCGTAGAGGATGCGCTCGGGCCCGTGTTGCGAATGGTTCTCATCACTCGCTATAGTGATATCGGTTCTCATTTAGAAAGTTCGGTATGTCACGCACCTCACCCACCCGCCACCCGCTCCGACTCGCCGCGCTCGGGGGTGCCGCGCTCGCCGCGGTGCTCGTGCTGAGCTCGTGCAGCGGAGGCGGATCCGGCGCCGCAGACGCGGGATCCGACCGCCTGAAGGTGGTCGCGACCACCACGCAGCTCACCGATTTCGCGCAGCAGGTGGGCGGCGACGACATCGATCTCACGGGGTTGCTGGCGCCGGGCGGATCGGCCCACCACTTCGATCCCACCCCCGCCGACCTGCTGGCGCTCGGCGAGGCCGACGTGCTCATCGTGAACGGCGCGGGGCTCGAGACCTTCATCGACTCGGCGGTCGAGGCATCGGGCTTCGACGGCGAGATCATCACCGCGAGCGAGGGCATCGACCTCGAGGAGGCCGAGGCGATCACGGCCGAGGGCGGCGAGGCGCACGATCATGATCACGAGGCCGAGGCCGAGCATGCCGATGAGCATGATCACGCGGAAGAGGATCACGATCACGCCGAGGACGAGCACGCCGCCGAAGAGGATCACGATCATGCCGAGGAGGAGCACGCCGCCGAGGACGACCACGACCACGACCACGACCACGGCAGCGTCAACCCCCACATCTGGACCTCGCCGCGCAACGCCGCGGGCATGGTCTCCCTGATCTCGGGCGATCTCTCCCGCATCGATCCCGCGCACGCGGACGCCTACACCGAGCGCGCCGACGCGTACGTCGCCCAGCTCGACGAGCTCGACGCGTGGATCTCGGCCCAGTTCGAGCGCGTCCCCGCGGAGGAGCGCGTCCTCGTGAGCGGCCACGACTCCCTGCGCTACTACCTGCACGACTACGGCATCGAGTTCGCGGGATCCATCCTGCCGAGCTTCGAGGACAACGCCGAGCCGAGCGCCGCCGACATCGACGCCCTCGTCGCCTCGATCCGGGAGCACGGCGTGAAGGCCGTCTTCGTGGAGTCGTCGATGAGCCCGAAGCTGGCGCAGACCATCGCCAAGGAGGCGGGCGTGCAGGTGGTCGATGCCGAGTCGCTCTACGCCGACTCGCTCGGCGCCCCCGGCAGCGACGGCGACACCTACCTCGGGGCGACCGAGCACAACACTCGGGTGATCCTCGAGGCCTGGGGCGCTGAGATCGACCAGCTACCCGCTAATCTGCAGGGATGACGCTCGCACCATCCGACCGCCGCGGCACCGCCCTCTCGCTGAGCGGTGCCGCGTTCGGCTACTCCGGGGCGACCCGCGTGCGGTCGCTCGATCTCGAGGTGCCCGAGGGCTCCGCGGTCGCGCTGATCGGACCCAACGGCTCGGGCAAGTCGACGCTGCTGCGCGGCATCCTGGGACTCGCCGAACTCACCGCGGGGACGGTGCGGGTGCTCGGCACCTCGCCGGATCGCGCCAGGCGCAGCGTCGGCTCGCTGCCGCAGGCCGACACGCGCGACGTCTCCCTCCCGGTGACGCTGCGGCAGGTCGTCACCATGGGGCTGTACCGCTCCCGCGGCGCGCTGCGCCCGATCGGGCGCGAGGGTCGCGCTGCCGTCGCGCAGGCGCTCGAGCGCGTGGGACTCTCCGGGTTCGCTGCGCGCCGCTTCGGCGAGCTGTCGGGCGGCCAGCAGCAGCGCGGGATCCTGGCGCGGGCCCTCGTCTCCGATCCCAGGCTGCTGCTGCTCGACGAGCCCTTCAACGGGCTCGATCGCGAGAACCGCGAGACGCTGCTGCGCCTGGTGCGCGAGCTGCGCGATGAGGGCCGCACGGTGATCGTCTCGACGCACGACCTCGAGATCGCGCAGCAGGCCTGCACCCACGTGCTGCTGCTCTCCTCGGGGCACCACCTGGGAGAGCCCGGGCATCCGGCGGCCTTCGGGCCGCTCGACGAGGCGCTCACCCTCGACGCGGTGCAGCACGCGTTCCAGGACACGACCGTCGAGCTCGACCAGCACACGGTGACCACCACGCGGGAGACGGAGTAGTGGCCGGCGGGCTCGGCCTCGCCGCGCTCGATGCCATAGCCGGATCCGCTGCCGCCGGGGCCGCCGCGGCGGGATCCGGACCTCTCGCCGCCGCCTTCGGCCCGCTCGAGGTCTTCGCGCTGCCCTTCATGTCGCGAGCGCTGCTCACCGTGGCGATCCTCGCGCTCGCCGCGGGAGTGGTGGGCCTCTTCATCAGCTTCCGCGAGCTCGAGTTCGTGAGCGACGGCCTCGTGCACGCCGTGTTCCCCGGGCTCGTCGTGGGCGCGGCGATCGGCGGCACCGCGGCCGTGCTGCCCGGGGCCGCGGTCGCGGCGGTGCTGGCCGCCGTGCTGTTCACGGTGATCGAGCGACGGGGCGGGATCGGCGCCGACGCGGCGATCGCCGTCGTGCTGACGGGCCTCTTCAGCCTGGGCGTGGTGCTCGTCTCGCGCCAGGAGGGATACGTCTCGCAGCTGCAGGAGCTGCTCTTCGGGCGGCTGCTCACGGTCACCGAGGCGCAGCTGTGGCAGATCCTCGTCGTCGCGATCGCCGCGATCCTCGTCGTCGCGCTCACCTGGCGCGCCCAGCTCTTCCGCGCCTTCGACGCAGCCGGCGCCGAGGCCGCGGGCTTCCGCCCTCTCGCCGCCGATCTCGCGCTCGGCATCGCGGTGGCGCTGCTCGTCGTCGCGGGGGTGCAGGCGCTCGGGGTGCTCATGGTCATCGCGCTGCTCACCGTGCCCATGGCCGCGGCGCGGCTGCTCACCCGCGGCTTCGCGCTGCTGATCCCGATCGCGATCCTGCTGCCGCTCCTCGCCGGCGTGCTCGGCCTGTGGCTCTCGTTCGAGTGGTCGGTGGGTGCGGGGGCGACCGTCTCGCCCGGCGCCGTGGTCGTGCTGCTGCTCGTGGGCTTCTACGTGCTGGCGGCGCTGGTCCGCGTGACGGTTCTTCGGCTCTCACCCGCATCTCGGACGATTCCGGGGGCTGCGATCCGAGACACCGGTGAGAGCCGAGACACGGCACGGGGATCCCGCACCGCAGCCGGGTCCGAGGAACGCGGCACCCCGGGGGCGTGCGCATGAGCTACTTCGCGCTCGCCGCGCTCGAACTGACCCTGCTCGGCCTGCTCTCCGGGCTGGCGGGCACGCTGATCGTGCTGCGCCGTCGCTCGTTCTTCGCGGTCGCGCTCAGCCACGCCACCTTCCCCGGCGGTGTCGTGTTCGCGATCGCCGGCTGGAACCTGCTGCTCGGCCAGGCGCTCTTCGCCCTGCTGCTCGTGCTCATGATGACGCTGCTGGCGCGCATCCCCGGGCAGGGACGGCAGGTGACGAGCGGCGTGGTGCTGTCGTTCGGCTTCGCGCTCGGCACCCTGCTCGCGAGCCTCAACCCGGGGCTCGGCGTGCCGGTCGAGGCGCTGCTCGTCGGGTCGCCGCTCGGCGTGACCGTCGGCGATGTCTCCGCGACGGCCGGTGTGCTGGTCGTCGCGTTCGGCGTTCTCGCGCTGTCGTGGCGCAGGATCCTGTTCCACAGCTTCGACCCGGTCGGCTACGCCGCGGCGGGGTTCCGGGTGTGGCCCGTCGAGCTCGTGGTCACCGCGGTCGTCGCTGCGGCCGTCGTGGTGTCGATGCCGGCGGTCGGCGCGATCCTCGGCGTGGCGGTGCTCATCGGGCCGGCGGCGACGGCGCGTGTACTCGTGTCGCGGCTCGAGTGGATCCCGCCGCTCTCGGCCGGACTCGGGATCGCCGGAGGGCTTGCGGGGTTGTGGATCTCGCGCGAATTCGGCGTCGCCGCGGGTGGCTCGGTGGGACTCGTGATCACCGGGATGTTCCTGCTCGCGCTCGCAGCGAGGGCATGCCTGCAGCGAACCCGGCGCTCGTCGGCGCGGAACTTCGCTACGGTGGAGTGAGGATCGGCGACGCGGGAGGTGCGTGATGCAGCCAAAGCGGAACACATGGCAGCGTGAGGCGGTGCGGGCTGCACTGGCCGAGCACCGGGGATTCGTGAGCGCGCAGCAGCTGCACCAGGCGCTGCGCGAGGGCGGGTCGACCATCGGGTTGGCGACGGTCTACCGGGCTCTGGCCGGGCTCGCCGAGTCGGGTGAGGCCGATTCGCTGCAGTCGCCCGAGGGTGAGAACCTGTTCCGGTCCTGCATCTCCCCCGGCCATCACCACCACCTCATCTGCCGCAGCTGCGGCGACACCCGGGAGCTCTCGGCCGCCGTCGTCGAGGAGTGGACGAAGAAGGTGGGCGCCGAGCACGGCTTCACCGAGATCGAGCACGTGGTCGATCTGTTCGGCCTCTGCGAGCGCTGCCGCACCGCCGCTGCGAAGGCATAGGCCGCCGCGCGGCGCTCGCGCGCCGCGAAGCTAGGCCGTCGCGATGACCGCGATCGGATCGGTCGTCGGCAGCCCCGTGGGCGAGCCGCCGCGATCCTCGACCGTGACCGCGAGCGCGTCGCCCGGCTCGAAGCCCTGCGCGAGCACCGCGGTGCCGCCGTCGTCGCCCGTGCGCATGACGCCGAGCGAGATGGGCCGGTCGCCGCGCACGATCCACAGCTCGTAGTCGCGATCGGCGGGAGCGGCCTGCATGCCCTCGGCGACGAGGACCGCCTGCTGCGCCGAGTCCGACCAGTGCAGCGTCGCCTCGCCGCCGCCCTCGAGCGCGACCGTCGCCGTGCGCGCATCGCGGGCCGACTCCACCTGCTGCAGTGCGACGGACACCGGGTCCTGCGGTTCGAGGATGCCGCGCAGCGGCAGCGCGAGCGCCACGCCGAGCACCAGGGCGGCCGAGGCGGCGAGCGCGAACCATCCCGCACGGCGATACGAGCGGGTGACGGGGGCTTCGGCACGCTCGGCACGCTCGGCGTGTTCGAGCGGCTGCGGCTCGGACGGGGATGAGGAGCCCTCCGGCTCCGGACCAGCGGGCGCGGGCGGCGCTGCGCGCTCCGACGCGCCGAACTGGGGGGTGCGCGAGATCAGGTCGAGGATCGCGGCGCGTGCCGCCGCGGGGGGCGCCGCCTCCTCGGTCGCGGCTCCGAGGTCTGCGGCGGTCTCACGATCCTCGTCGACCACCGACTGCCACTCGGGATGATCCGCCAGCGCCGTCGAGAACGCCTGCTCCTGCTCGGGGGAGAGCGCGTGCAGCGCGCGCGCGGCGGAGAGCTCGCGGAATTCCTGCTCGTTCATCGCGTCGCCTCCAATGCAGTCCTGAGTCTGGTCAGTCCGTCTCGAATCCGTGTCTTGACGGTGCCGAGCGGGGCTCCGAGGAGCACCGAGATCTCGCTCTGGCTGTAGCCCCCGAAATACGCCAGCACGATGGCGTTGCGCTGGGCCTCGGGGAGCTCATCGAGCCCGCGCACCGCGCGACTCCCGTCGATCATGAGCTCCACCTCGTCGTCGATACCGGGCTGCGCGCGGGCCAGATCTCTCACTCCGGCGGTGAGATCCCGACGTCGTGAGGCCTGAGAAGCGCGGACCCGGTCGACGGCCCGGCGATGCGCGATCGTGAGGAGCCACGTACGGGCGCTGCCGCGATCCGGGTCGAACGAGGCCGCGGACTGCCAGGCCTCGAGGAAGACCTCCTGCAGGACCTCCTCACTCTGGGCGCGATCGACCAGCACGCGGAGGATCAGACCGAACACCCGAGCGGACAGCAGATCGTAGAGCGCGGCGAAGGCGCGCTGGTCGCCGTGCGCCGACAGCGCGAGCGCTTCGTCCGCGGGATCGGCGCTCGAGCCGTCATCCGCTATCTCGACTCCATCGATGACCATCGTGTCAAGCATGCCCCATCCACCTCCGTTCCGCCTCCGTCTCGTGCGTGCGAGTCTCTGCATCGCGGCTGCTCTCCGCGTCTACCCGAAGGTGAATGAGTACACCTGTACGCCCTTCGGCACCTGCACGTCGAGGGTGCCGGAGGAGGGGTCGTCGTCCTCGACCAGGCGGTACGAGCGCGGGGTGCCGTCGATCTCGACGGTGCGGGTGCCGCCGCCGTCGACGGCGACCTCGAGCGCGCCGCTCCCCGCGATCACCGCCCGGACCTCCTGCCCGCGGTACCGCAGGCGGATGTCGCCTCCGACGTCGTTCCGCGGGGTCGCGTACTGCGTCTCGACGGTCCACGCGCCGTCGAGCGCGAAGGTGTCGGGCTGCAGGCCTTCGGGGAACCTGAAGTCGCCGTCGCCCGCCCGGTACTCGCCGGGGCCGGCGAAGTTGCGATCCTTCGAGGAACCGAGGAAGGTCTCGGGCGTCGTGCTGCCGAGTTCGGGCGTCGCGTCGATGACGTCGGTCTCCGTCGGCAGCTGCTCGCCGGGATTCGCCGCCTCGAGCAGCTCGCGCATGAGCTTCTCGGTGGTCGCGTAGTTCCCCTCTCCGAAAGAGATGTGGCGCACGGTGCCCTCCGCGTCGATGAGATAGTGCGCGGGCCAGTACCGATTGCGGTAGTTGGTCCAGGTCGAAAGGCTGTTGTCCATCGCCACCGGGTACTCGATCCCGAAGTCCTCGATGCCGGACTCGACGTTCGACCGCTCCTTCTCGAACGCGTACTCGGGCGAGTGCACGCCGATCACGGTGAGTCCGTGGTCGCCGTAGGCCTGATCCCAGGCGACGACGTGCGGGATCGACCGCTGGCAGTTGATGCAGGAGTACGCCCAGAAGTCGATGAGCACGACCTGCCCCTCGAGCTGGTCGAGATCGAGCGCTTCGCCGTTCTCGGTGTTCAGCCACGTCTCGATCCCCCTGATCGAGGGGGCCTTGCCGCACGAGGCGAGCTCCTCGGCGCCGTTCGCGCACCGGTCGAGATCTCGGTTCTCGTCGGTGACGAGACCGCCGAGGTCGAGGGCGCTCTTGCCCGCGTCGCTCTCGGCCAGATCCTTCTGGATGCCCGAGGTGTAGTCGGGGAGCAGGCGCTGCAGCGCCTGCGGCACGTTGAAGGCGAGGCCGACGGCGAGCGCCACGAGCGCGACCCCGCCGACGATGCGGATGGTGCGCTCGCGCTTGCGGAAGCCGCGGATGCGCTGGGCGACGCCGCGGCCGGCGAGTGCGAAGACGAGCAGCGGGATCGCCACGCCGATGGCGAAGGAGAGCGTGAGCAGCACGGTCTCCGGGCCGATCCGACCCGTGGCGCCCGCGACGATGATCGCGGCGAGCACCGGGCCGGCGCAGGGCACGAACACGGTACCGAGCGCGAGGCCCATACCGAAGCCGTTGCCGCCCTCGCCGACCTTGCGGCGGGGCAGGCGCTGGAAGGGCTTCTCGAGCAGCTGCTCGAACCAGGGGAACAGCATGCCGACGCCGATGATCAGCAGCACCGCGACCCCCGCCCAGCGGATCGCGCTCGGGGGGATGCCCAGCAGCCCCAGCAGCACCGAGCCGAGCAGCGTCACCACCGAGAAGCTCAGCACGAGTCCGGCGATGATCCAGTACGGCCGGCTGCGCTTCGCCGGGATCACTTCGGGCACCTTGCCGGGCGCGGCCGGTTGTGCTCCCGCGGTCAAGAAGATGACCGGCAGCACCGGCAGAATGCACGGCGAGATGCCGGTGATCAGTCCGCCGAGCAGACCTATGAGCACGATATCCATGAGCGACCCTCCTGTTTGCCGAGTCATTCGGAGCGGAGCGCGGATCGGATGGGAGGGCCGGATCGCGCCGGCGCGATCCGGCGCCGGAGAGGGCCTTGGAACTTTCTCGACGAATATCCCATCCGATCTCGCGGCGGCTCCGAAGACAGTCACAAGCCGCGGGAATCTGCGGATCATCATCAGAGGAGGAATCATGTTCACGAAGAGGAAGACTCTCGCCGCCGCCTTCGCGCTGACGTTGGCCGGAGGCGCGATGCTGACCGGCTGCGCGATGGGGGCATCCACTGACGACGCCGCCGGCGACCAGACCGCGGATCAGTCCCAGGAGAGCGCACCCGGCAAGGACTCGGGTTCGTCGGACTCGTCGATGGAGTCCGCTGATCCCGCAGCGAACCTCGTCGGACCGGGGTGTGCGGCGTACGCCGAGGCCGTGCCCGAGGGCGACGGCTCGATTCAGGGCATGTCGCAGGATCCGGTCGCGGTCGCGGCCTCGAACAACCCGATGCTCACCACGCTCGTCGCCGCGGTCAGCGGTCAGCTGAACCCCGACGTGAACCTGGTCGACACGCTGAACGGCGATGAATTCACCGTCTTCGCCCCGGTCGACGATGCGTTCGGCAAGATCGACGCCGCCACCATCGACACGCTGAAGAGCGATAGCGACCTGCTCACCGAGATCCTGACCTACCACGTGATCCCCGGGCAGATCGAGCCGGCTGACATCGACGGGACTCACACCACCGTCGAGGGCCGTGACCTCGAGGTGACGGGCTCGGGCGACGCTCTCATGGTCAACGACGCCAAGGTCATCTGCGGCGGCGTGCAGACGGCGAACGCGACCGTCTACCTGGTCGATGGCGTGCTGATGCCCCCGGCCGAGTAATCACCCCGCGCCGGTGCGCCTCGCGACGCACCGGCGGTCTGCACGGCCGCTGTGCCCGTCGCTCGTACAGGAGCGACGGGCACAGCGGCCGTGTGCGCCTGTCCGGCACCGCGATCCGGCACCTGCTGAGACTCGCGGGACTCGTGGCCGCGGCCCCGGCCCCGGCCGGGCGTCTGATCGACGAGGGGCGATCCGTCCGAATGAGACGACGGTCGTGATCCTCGCCGGCTCAGGGCCTCTGGGGTGCAGGCCCCGGCGCCGTCAGCTGAGCCGGGACTTCGGCGCCATCGTGGAGGTGTGCTCGGGATCGTCGAACACGACGTCCCCGAGCGCGGCGTCGATCGCCGCGAGCGTGTCGGCGTCGAGCCGCACCCCTGAGGCCTTGACGGTCTCGGCGAGCTGCTCGGGGCGCGAGGCGCCGACGAGCGCCGAGGCCACGTTCGGATTCTGCAGCACCCAGGCGATCGCGAGCTGCGGCATCGTGAGGCCCGCCTCCTCGGCGATGGGCCGCAGCCGCTGCACGGCCTGGAGCACCTCGTCGCGCATGAAGGACTCGATGAACTTGGCGCCGCCCTGCGCATCGGTGGCGCGGGACCCCGCGGGAGCCGCCCCGCCCGGGTTGTACTTGCCCGACAGCACGCCCTGCGCCATGGGCGACCACACGATCTGCGAGATCCCGAGCTCCTGCGATGCGGGAACGACCCTGCCCTCGATGACGCGCCACAGCATCGAGTACTGGGGCTGGTTCGAGATGAGCTGCACGCCGAGATCCTTCGCCAGGGCGTGCCCCTCGCGCAGCTGCTCGGCCGTCCACTCCGAGACGCCGATGTAGAGGGCCTTGCCCTGGCGCACGATGTCGGCGAAGGCCCGGAAGGTCTCCTCCAGCGGGGTCTGGGAGTCGAAGCGGTGCGCCTGGTAGAGGTCGACGTAGTCGGTGCCGAGGCGGCGGAGCGACCCGTTGATGGAGTCCATGATGTGCTTGCGGCTGAGGCCGGTGTCGTTCGGGCCCTTGGGGCCGGTGGGGAAGTACACCTTCGTGAAGATCTCGAGGCTCTCGCGGCGCTGCCCGCTCAGCGCGCGACCGAGCACCTCCTCGGCCTGCAGATTGGCGTACGCGTCGGCCGTGTCGAAGGTGGTGATGCCCGCGTCGAGGGCGGCGTGCACGGTGGCGCTCGCCGCGTCGTCGTCGATCTGCGAGCCGTGGGTGATCCAGTTGCCGTACGTGATCTCCGAGACCTTGAATCCGCTGTTGCCGAGATACCTGTATGCGACCATGCTGTTTACACTAGCGGCGGGCGGTGACCGTGGCCAGGGTGTCGCGCGAGCGGCGCAGGGCGGCGCTGAACCCCGGGGATTCCGTGCCGTCCGCTCCCGTCGTCGAGCCGGAAGCCGTGCGGATCACCTGGAATCGCTGCGCGACTCCGTCGGCGCGATCCACGTCCACTCCGCGAACTTGGCCGTGCGGCCGTCGCCGCTCGAACGCCCGGTGAGGCGCCGCTTCACCCACGGCACCACGTGCTCGCGGGTGTAGTTCAGCTGCTCTCGGCGAGAGGGTCGCGGGATCGGCGCGGCCTCGATCGCCCAATCGGCGGGCACGGCGAGATCCAGCGCGCGCAGCACGTTCGCCGCCACGCGGCGATGCCCCACCGGGGCGAGGTGCAGCCGATCGCGCGACCAGTACTGCAGACCCGCGAGTTCGGGGTCGCTCCAGTTGTCGGCGAAGCGGATCCCGAGCCGCTCGGCGATGCCGCTCGCCAGCCGCACCAGCTCGTCGCCCTTGACCCGCACGCGGGCGCCGCCTGGGAGCCCCGCGGTGGGGTTGGCGCCGGCGAGCAGCAGCGGCTCGGCACCCGCGTCGCGAATCCGGATCAGCGCCCGCTCCGTCTCGGCGCTGATCCAGGCGAGATCGGTGCCGGGGCGCAGCATGTCGTTGCCGCCGCCGTTGAAACTGATGAGCGTCGGGCCGAGCGCGAGTGCCGGCTCCAGCTGCTCCGCGATGATCGGGGCGAGCAGCCGGCCCCGGATGGCGAGGTTCGCGTACTGCACGGGCTCGCCCGTCGCCTCGGCGATCCCCTGCGCGACGAGATCGGCCCAGCCGCGCACCGAGCCGTCGGGCTGCTCGTCGCCCACGCCCTCCGTGAAGCTGTCGCCGATCGCGACGTAGCGGATCCGCGCGCGTTGATCCTGATCCGGCGCCCGCCACTCGGCCGGATCCCGTACCGTCCGATCCTGCGCTGTCTGATGCGCTGCCTGATCCGCCGTTTGATCCCGCTGCTCGCCCTGCCCATCGTTCACCCGCCCAGCCTACGCCCGCTGCTGCAACCGCTGAGATCACCGGCATCTTCCCGAAGGGGAGTCGCGTTCTGCCGCTTCGCGCGCCCGCATGCGGCGGAACACGACTCCCACTTCGGGACTGGGAGCTGGGCTGGGGGCTGGGGGCCGGGGGCGGGCAGGAGAGCGGACGGCGGCTCGGTGCGACGGCGGCTCGGGATCCGTGTCGGCGATCCCGCCCGACACGCCCGGCTTGCGCAGACGCGAGTCCTGACGTAAAGTTGATCTTTGGCTGTGCGCCGTCCCAGTGCACAGACCGCGGGAGCCGCTCGGCTCGAGACCGGAATGACTCGTCAGGCCGGGGTTCCTGCAGACAAGAAATCTTGGGTGAGGCCGTCCGGTCTCACGGTATGAGAGGAAACACCATGGCAGCAGTGTGCCAGGTGACCGGCGCCGTTCCCGGCTTCGGTCACAACATCTCGCACTCGCACCGTCGCACCAAGCGTCGGTTCGATCCGAACATCCAGAAGAAGACCTACTACGTGCCGTCGCTCGGCCGCAAGGTGACCCTCACCCTGTCGGCCAAGGGCATCAAGGTGATCGATGCCCGCGGCATCGACTCCGTCGTGGCTGATCTGCAGAAGCGTGGGGTGAAGTTCTAATGGCGAAGGACAAGGACGTACGTCCGATCATCAAGCTCCGCTCGACGGCAGGCACCGGGTTCACCTACGTGACGAAGAAGAACCGTCGCAACACCCCTGACCGCCTCGTGCTCAAGAAGTACGATCCGGTGATCCGCAAGCACGTCGAGTTCCGAGAGGAGCGTTAATCATGGCGAAGAAGAGCATGATTGCGAAGAACAAGCAGCGTCAGGCGATCGTTGCCCGCTACGCGGAGAAGCGCCTGGAGCTGAAGAAGGCCCTCGTGGACCCCAACGGGACCGACGAGAGCCGCGAGGCCGCCCGCGTGGGCCTGCAGAAGCTGCCCCGCAACGCATCGCCGGTGCGCGTGCGCAGCCGCGACGTCATCGACGGCCGCCCCCGCGGTGTGCTGTCGAAGTACGGCGTCTCGCGTGTGCGTTTCCGCGACATGGCGCACCGCGGCGAGCTGCCCGGCATCACGAAGTCGTCCTGGTAAGCGCCAGCAGCGATTGCAAACGGGCGCGGATCCTTCGGGATCCGCGCCCGTTCTGCGTTTCCGGAGGATCCGGGCGCCCGTGCGGCCGCCGGGCCGGTGCCGATGACCGTGGGGCCATCGGATTGTCAACGATCGGACGGTGCTCTAACCTGTGACTATGACGGAATACAGCGTGGAGCCGATTCAGATGACCAGCGCTGCCGAGCTCGTCGCAGACCGCCTGCGCAAGCTCATCGTCACGGGAGCCCTGGCCGCCGGCGAGCCCCTGCGCGAGACGCAGCTCGCCAAGCGCCTCGCGATCTCGCGCAACTCGCTGCGAGAGGGCATCAGGCTGCTGGAGCAGAGCCGGCTCGTGAAGTACGAGCTGCACCGCGGCGCCGTGGTGAGCACGCCGTCCGTCGAGGATCTCACGGATGTGTTCCAGGCGCGGCGGCACATCGAGCTCGCCGCGGTGCGCGTCGTGGCGAGCGATAGGCAGCTCGCCGCCCTCGCCGAGGCCTGGGACCGGCTCGAGGAGTCCGCGGCGGAGCTGGCGCAGGACCAGATCATCGCCGCCGACCTCGCGCTGCACCAGGCGATCGTGGGCCTGCTCGAGTCGGAGCGGCTCTCCGCCTTCTACGATTCCCTCTGCAAGGAGCTCATCTTCTACTTCGCGGTGCTGTCCCACGCGGACGAGGAGTATCTGCATCCCCAGGAGCCGATCGTCGCCCGCCACCGCGAGATCGTCGACGCCATCGTGGCGCGTCGCACGGCCGAAGCGGAGGTGCTCGTGCTGCGGCACATCGATGAGAACGAATCACGATTGCGGGACATCCTGACCGCGGGTCCGGATGCGTCGGCCTGAGTGCGAGCGGGCGGTGCGGCGGGCCGATGGGCGGTGCATCACCCTCGCGAGCCGGGCCGCGGAAGGCGCACCGCCGCGACGGTAGACTGCACACACGCCGACGGATGAGGGAGTATGCGCGTGGGAGATGCGTCTGAGGAGATCGACCCGATCCGCGCGGAGTCGACGGCGAGCCTGATCGCCAGGCGCCTGCGCGAGGCCATCGCGCGGGGCCACTTCAAGCAGGGACAGCAGCTGATCGAGGCGGAGCTCTCGAAGCGGCTGCAGGTGAGTCGCGGGGTGCTGCGCGAGGCGATGCAGCGTCTGACGCAGGAGGGCCTGCTGGTGGGGCGGCCGAACCGGGGCGTCTTCGTCGCGGAGCTCGGGCGCGAGGAGATCTTCGACATCTACACGGCGCGACTGGCCATCGAGCGGGCGGCGTGCCTGAAGGTGATCGACGTCACCCACCGCACCGACGTGATGGCGGACGCGCTCGATCGGCTCAGCGACGTGCTCGAGGAGCGCGCGGCCTCGGGATCCGACGTCGATGAGGTGGTGCGGCTCGACATCGAATTCCACGAGCGCATGGTGGCCGAGGCGCACAGCCCGCGGCTCAACCGCATGTACGACACCCTCGCGACCGAATCCCGCATGTGCCTGTCGGCCTTCGAGAGCCGGGCCTATCCGGTGGCGGACCGGATCGTCGAGCACCGGGCGATCGCGCAGGCGATCCGGGATCGCGACGTGCCCCTGCTGCACCGGCTGCTCGCGGAGCACATGGACCACGCGGTCGAGATGATCCTGCACCGCTTCGCGGAGGAGCTCGACGAGTAGTCGGCCGCGGGATCCGCTGCCGGCCAGGCGCTGCCCGCCAGCGGCTGTCGGCTCACCGCCAGGCGCTGCCGGCTCCGGCTACGCGGACTCCGGCTCGGTGTAGGCGATCACGCTGATCTCGACGGGAGCGCCGTCGGGCAGCGAGGCGACGCCGACGGCGGCGCGCGCGTGCCGGCCGGCCTCGCCGAAGAGCTCGATGAGGGCGTCCGATGCGCCGTCCGCGACCCAGGGGTGCCGCGTGAACGCGGGGTCCGAGGCGATGAACACCGTGACCGAGACGATGTGCGAGAGTCGCCGCAGGTCGCCGAGGTGGTGGGCGAGCGCCGAAACCGCGTTGAGCGCGGCCTCGCGCGCGAGGCCACGGGCGTCTTCGGGCCGGACGTCGTGCACGGCGTTCCCGACTCGACCGCGCAGGCGCAGCTCCCCGCCGACGTGCGGGGTCTGGCCCGCGACGTGGAGGAAGCCGGTGGTCTCGCGCACCGGTGTGTAGTTCGCCGCGGGCGGCGGCGGAGGCGGCAGGAGGGCGGTGATCCGTTCGATCTGCTGGTCGGTGAGGGGCACGGTGCTTCCTCCTGAGAACATAAAGGTTTAGAATGTCGACAATCCAACAATAACAGTGCAGTGCCGGGTGGAGGGGGACGACGTGAAATCGAGCGCAGGGATACCGGAGGGGCCGAAGCGCCGGCTCGCGGTCGGTGTCGTGGCACCCTTCGACCTGGAGCTCGATGCCGAGCTGTGGCGCTGGCTGCCCGATGGCGTGGATCTGCTGATGACGCGAACCCCCTACGTGGACGACGCGGTGACGGTGGAGTTCGCGCTCGAGATCTCCGATGAGGCCGATCTGCAGTCCGGGGTGCGCAGCGTCATCGCGGGCCGCGCCGACACGGTCGTGTACGCCTGCACCTCGGCGAGCTTCGTGCGCGGACGCGCGGGCGAGGCGGCCCTTCGCGATGCGATGCTGCGGGCGGGCGCCCGAGCGGCTCTCACGACATCCGGGGCGATCGTCGAGGCGCTCGGCGCATTGGGCGCGAGGCGAGTCTCGGTGGCCACCCCGTATCTGCCCGAGCTCTCGGCGTATCTCGACGGGTTCCTGGGCGAGCACGGGGTCGAGGTGCTGCGGCACGACGCGCTCGGCCTGGATCACGAGATATGGGAGGTCGACTACGCGCGCACGGCCGAGCTCATCCGGGCGGTGGATCACCCGGACGCCGAGGCCATCGTCGTGAGCTGCACGAACCTGCCGAGTTACGATCTCATCGCCCCGCTCGAGCGCGAGCTCGGCAAGCCGATCGTCTCGGCGAATCAGGCGACCATGTGGGCGGTGCTGCGCGAGCTCGGCCTCGCCGCGGTGGGCCCCGGCCAGCACCTGATCGGAGCGTAGTCGGACGGCCGGGCATCCGCTGATGGCCATGTCGTCGACGGCGTCGGGCGAAGACCGCGGCGCCGGCGGTGCGGGCCGCGCGTTCGCCCTGCTCACGGCGACGGTGTCCGTTGCGATCGCGGTCTTCTTCTCCCTGTACTCGCTGCTGCCGGTGACGCGATCGGAGTCGCCCGAACTCGGCAGCCTCTTCGTCGGCGCGCTGATGGCCTGCGTCATGGGTGTGCAGGTCTTCGCGCCGCTGCTGGTGAGGCGCTTCTCGCTGCGGTACGTGCTCATGGGGTCGCTGCTGCTGCTCGGAGCGGGAGCCCTCGTGACGGGGCTGGCGACGGGTGCGGCGTCCCTGCTGCTCGGTGCGCTTCTGAGCGGCTCCGGGTTCGGGGTGCTGGTGGTCGTCGGCACGCACGGTGTGGCGCTGCTGGTGCCGCAGTCGGGCCTCGGGCGCGCGCTCGGGGTGTACGGTCTCGTGACGATGAGCGCCTCGGCCTTCGGGTCGCCGCTCGGGGTGCAGATCGCCCTCGTGCGGTCGCCCGCGGTCTTCGGCATCTGCGCCGTCGTCGCCTGCGCCGGGGCGGCGGTTCTGGCGATCGGGCTTCCCGCGGCAGTGGGGCGCACGGGCGGATCGCCCGGGGCCGATCGTGCCGGGCGGTCGATCGCGGGCGGGGCCTCGGGCGGACTCCGATCCCTTCTGGCCGGAGTGCCCTGGCTCGTGCTCTGCCTCCTGCTGGTGGGCGTGCTCGTGCTCTCGCACGGTCTGACGAGCCTTCCCGTGCTCGCGTCGAGCTTCGGCAGCGCTGCGGCGGTGATCTTCTGCGTGCAGTTGGGCTGCGCGGCGGGGCGCGGGATCGGCGGCGATCTGGGGCGGTGGATTCCACCGGGCGGCGTGTGGGCCGTGGCGGCGGCGCCGGCCGGGATCGGGGGCGTGCTCGGCATGCTGCTGCCGGAATTCGCCGCGGGGCTGCTCTGGGCGCTGCTGCTCGGGGTGGGGGCCGGCGCGGTGCAGACGGTGACGCTGCACGCGGTGCTGCGTCGGGTGGAGGCCGGCCGCGCCTCCGTGGTGTGGAATCTCGCGGTGGACGGCGGGCTCTGGGTCGGCGGTGTGCTGTGGGGCCTGGCCCTCACCTACGGCTTCGTCGGAGGTGCGGTGGTCGGCGCCTCCGTCGCTGTTCTGGCGCTCGCAGCGGTGCTCGCCTTCGGTGCTGCTCGAGGCTCGTCACGGTGACGTTACGACCGCGGCGAGGCTCTTGACGCCCGCGAGCATTCCTGTCATATTGTCCTCGGGTGGGATTGTCCTACAGTTCATCAATAATCGGTGGAAGCGGCGATCCTCCTCCTGTCCCAACGACGAGACATCCGATTGGAGTCGAGATATGACCCCCAAGCACTTCACGCGCACCCGACGAATGGCCACCGCGGTGATCGGCGGCGTCTTCGCCGCGGCTCTGCTGGCCTCCTGCACCGCGACCACGCCGGGCGAGGGCCCGAACACCGGCGGCTCCGCCGCGGGCGAGGACACGCTGGCGAGGGCGCTCAGCGACGGCTACCTGCGCGTGGCGATCGCGAACGAGCCGCCCTACACCCAGGTGAACGCCGACGGCACGGTCACGGGCGCCGAGCCGGACGTGCTGCGCGCCGTGCTGCAGAGCATGGGCATCGAGGAGATCGAGGGTGTCACCACCCCGTACGAGTCGATGATCCCCGGCCTCGACGCGAACCGCTGGGACGTCGTCGCGGCCGGCCTGTTCATGAAGGAGTCGCGCTGCGCGGCCGTCGCCTACTCCGAGCCGGTCATCGTGTCGACCGAGTCGTTCGGCGTGCCGGCCGGCAACCCGGACGGCATCAACACGATCCAGGACGTGCTCGACAACCCCGATCTCAAGATCGCCGTGCTCACCGGCGGCTTCGAGGAGGGCATCCTGAAGACCGCCGGTGTGCCCGACGCGCAGCAGGTGCTCGTCAAGGACGCCCGCAGCGGCATCGAGGCGATCGGGGCGAACCGCGCCGACGCGTTCCTGCTCCCGACGCTGTCGCTGCGCGACCTCATCGATGAGAACGACCCCAACCTCGAGGTCACGGAGCCGATCGAGGACGCACCGCGGACCGGATCCGGCGCCGCGTTCCGCAAGTCGGACACCGAGCTGCTCGCGGCCTACAACGAGGCGCTCGCCGAGTTCAAGCAGACCGACGAGTTCTCCGAGATCCTGACCGAGTGGGGCTTCGATCCCGAGGCCGTGGAGGGCGTCACCGCCGAAGAGCTCTGCCAGAACGAGGGCTGATGCGCGGCTCGTCCGCGACTTCGGAGTAATCCAATGGATTCAGTCATCGAGTACTCGGGACTCCTTCTGGAGGGTCTCGGGGTCACCGTGATGGTGACCGTGCTCGGAGCAGCCCTGACCATCGCGGTGGCGTTCGCCGCCGGGTTGGCGGGGCTCTCCCGGCACTGGTTCCTCCGCTGGCCCTCCTTCGTGTTCGTCGAGTTCATCCGAGGATCGGGCCTGCTCGTGCAGATGTTCTGGTTCTTCTTCGCGCTGCCGTTCCTCGGCATTCAGCTGCACCCCGTGCTCGCGGGTGTGCTGGCGCTGGGACTCAACGAGGGCGCCTACGCGGCCGAGGTCGTGCGCGGTACCATCCGGTCGCGCCCGAAGGGCCAGACCGAGGCCGCGATCGCGCTCGGCATGAGTCGCACGCAGCGCCTGTGGCGGATCCTCATCCCGCAGTCGGTGCCCGCCATGCTCCCGTCGTTCGGCAACGTGATGGTGGATCTGCTGAAGAACACCTCCCTGGTGTCGCTCGTCACCGTCGGCGATCTCACGTGGCGCGCCTTCAACGCGCGCACCGTCACCGGAGCGACGGTCGAGATCTTCCTCACGATCCTGGTGGCGTACTACATCCTCTCCCTCATCATCGGAAGGATCACCCGGATGCTCGAGAACCGCTTCGCGCTCGACCGCAAGGCGAAGCTGCGGGCCAGGCGCGAGGCCCGGATGGGGGTGGGTGCGCGATGATCTGGGACAACGACTTTGTCGTCTCCATCATGCCGCAGCTCCTGCGCGGCTTCTGGCTCACGATCCAGATCACCTTCTTCGGGTTCCTCATCAGCCTGGCGGTGGGGCTGCTCGTCGCGATCCTGCGGTATCTCCGCATCCCGGTGATCTCGCACCTCGCGAGCTTCTACGTGTCGTTCGTGCGCGGTACGCCGCTGCTCGTGCAGGCCTACATCGCCTACTTCGTGCTGCCGTACGCCGGTCTCGCGTTCGATCCGCTGCCCACCGGCATCGTGGTGCTCGGGCTCAACTACAGCGCCTACACGGCCGAGGTCTACCGCTCGGGCATCGAGCAGCTGCCGCGGGGGCAGTGGGAGGCCGGCAAGGCGCTCGGGCTGCCGCGCGGTCGCATGTGGCTGCGCATCGTCGTGCCGCAGGCGATCCGCCCGATCATCCCCGTACTCGGCAACTACCTCATCATGATGTTCAAGGACTCGGCGATCCTCTCGTCGATCACCCTCCTCGAGCTCATGGGCACCGCGATGCAGATCGGCAGCAACTACTACCGCTATCTCGAGCCGATCACGATCGCCGGGCTGCTGTACCTCGTGGTCAGCTTCTCCTGTTCAATGCTCATCCGACGTCTGGAGCACCGCCTTGTCCCCTCACACTGACATACTCAAAACCCTCAACAACCCGGACGACGATGTGGACGTCGCCATCTCCTTCGAGAACGTGACGAAGTCGTGGGGTGAGAACCACGTGCTGCGCAGTCTCGACTTCGAGGTGAAGCCGGGGGAGAAGGTGTCGATCATCGGCCCCTCGGGATCGGGCAAGACCACGATCCTGCGGGTGCTCATGACGCTCGAGACGCCCGATGTCGGCCTCGTCACCGTCGGCGGCGACGTGCTCTGGAACGTGCGCAAGGGCGATAAGCCCCGGGAGACGAAGCAGACGATCGAGACGCGCAAGAAGATCGGCATGGTCTTCCAGCAGTTCAACCTGTTCCCGCACATGACGGTGCTCGAGAACGTCATCGAGGCGCCGATCCACGTGCGCGGCATGAAGAAGCCCGAGGCGGTCGAGCGGGCGACCGAGCTGCTCGAGCTCGTGGGTCTGCAGAACCACATGGGGCACATTCCGCCCCAGCTCTCGGGAGGCCAGCAGCAGCGGGCCGCGATCGCCCGCGCGCTCGCGATGCAGCCCGAGGTGATGCTGCTCGACGAGCCGACGAGCGCGCTCGATCCGGAGCTCATCGGCGAGGTGCAGAACGTGATCCGCCGTCTCGCGACCACCACCAACATGACCATGCTCATGGTCACGCACGAGATGCGCTTCGCGCGTGAGATCTCGGATCGTGTGGTGATGTTCGACAAGGGCCAGGTGGTCGAGCAGGGGCCGCCCTCGCAGATCTTCGAGAACCCGGAATCGGAGCGCACGCGCCAGTTCCTCGACGCGGTGATCGGGCACTGACCGCTCCGCGTCGATACGGGCGCGGCAAGCGGGGGCGGATCGGCGCAGTGCCGATCCGCCCCCGCTTCGCTCTGCCCGCCCGCCTGATCGGCGTCGCGCGGCGCGCGCTCTACGCGCGCTCGTACCGCAGCGTCTCGCCGGCGACCCCGTTCATCCAGAGGTCCTGGCAGGCCGCGGCGAACTCAGCGAAGCCCTCCTCGATCTCGGCGAAGACGTTGCCGGGCACCCAGCCCTTGTCGCCGTTGATGAGCAGGTTGTTGCGGCCGTAGAAGACGGCGAGGTCGACGATGCTCTTGCCCGTGTCGCCCCCCTCGCCCTCGCGGTACCCGTACCCGGGGTTGCCGAGCTCCGTCTCGGAGAAGCTGAAGTAGCAGACGTCGCGGGGGATCGGCGTGATTGTGGTGTTCTCGGGTCCGGGCTCGGCCGGAGCGAAGGCCGGCACGAGGTTGTAGATCTCGTTGCGGGCGTACTTGCCGTGGTAGACCTGGCCCTCCTGAGGCAGCGCGTCCCAGACCGCGGCGGCGGTGCGGGGGGCCTCGTCGTCGAGCAGGCGGGCGCGGCAGGACACGCCTCGCTTGACGAGAGTGATGGTGATGTAGCGGGTCATGAGGGCACTCCTTCGTGATCGGTCGGTCTCATCAGTATGCCCCGCTCAAGAGGATTGTCAACAATCCGAATGTGGGATAGGCTGACTGTGACTTCACCCACGAGGCTCGTTCTCGAGCCGAGAAGCCCGACACCATCACCGACGACGATGTGCGGAAGGACGCGAATGGCCACGATCGGTTTCCTCTACCCCGGATACGGCGCGGAGGACGACTACCCGTATATGCAGACGCTCGTACCCGATCCGGTATCGCTCGAGCTCGTGCACACCTCGGTGGGAGTCGATGCTCACGAGGTCGATGCGCTGCTCGATCTCGGCCGCAGCGAGCGGCTGCTCGAGGGCGCCGAGGCGCTGCGTGCGAAGTCGCCCGACTCGATCATCTGGGCCTGCACCTCCGGCAGCTTCGTGTTCGGGCTCGACGGGGCGAAGCGTCAGGCCGACGAGGTCGGAGCGGCGCTCGGCATTCCCGCCTCATCCACCTCCCTCGCATTCGTCGACGCGATCCGCCACCTCGGCATCACGCGCGTCGCGATCGCGGCGACCTACCCCGAGGACGTCTCGGTGCACTTCCGCGGACTGCTCGAGAACGCGGGGATCACCGTGCTCTCGCTCGTGAGCCACGACATCGAGACGGCGGCGCTCGCCGGCGAGCTCGACGACGACGGAGTGGTGGAACTCGCCCGCAGCAACAACCCCGACGACGCCGAAGCGGTGCTGCTGCCCGATACCGCGATGCACACCGCCCGTCTCATCCCCAGGCTCGAGGCGACGCTCGGCAAGCCGGTGCTGACCGCGAACCAGGTCACGCTCTGGCAGGGTCTTCGGCTCGCCGGAGCACTCGCGCCCATCGCCGGGATGGGCGCCCTCTTCGAAACGCGACACGGATAAGCTCATCGAAATGCAAAGGAGCATCGAACTATGAGTACGACAACCCAGGCCCTGAGACGCGAGCCCGACAAGGCGACGCTTCGCAAGGCGATCGCCGCCTCGGCCATCGGCAACGCGACCGAGTGGTTCGACTACGGCGTCTACGCCGTCGCGGTCACCTACATCACGATCAACTTCTTCCCCTCCGAGACCGGCACCGGTACCGTGTGGGCGCTCGCCACATTCGCGCTGTCCTTCCTCGTGCGCCCGCTGGGCGGCATGTTCTGGGGCCCGCTGGGCGATAAGTTCGGCCGCAAGAAGGTGCTCGCGCTCACGATCCTCCTGATGGCGGGTGCCACCTTCGCGGTCGGGATCCTCCCCACCTTCGATCAGATCGGCGTCCTCGCGCCGGCGCTGCTGATCCTCCTGCGCATGGTGCAGGGCTTCTCCACCGGCGGCGAGTACGGCGGCGCGGCGACCTTCATGGCCGAGTACGCGCCCGACAAGAAGCGCGGCTTCTACGGCAGCTTCCTCGAGTTCGGAACGCTCGGCGGGTTCGCGCTCGGGGCGCTGATCGTGCTCGCGGCGACGCTCGGCCTCGGCCAGGAGACCATGGCCGAGTGGGGCTGGCGGATCCCGTTCCTCATCGCCGGCCCGATGGGCCTGATCGGCCTCTACCTCCGCAGCAAGATCGAGGACACCCCGGTGTTCCAGGAGCAGGAGGAGGCCGCCGCCAAGGCCGAGAAGGAGAACAAGCGCGGCGTCTGGCGCGAGCTGTTCACCCACTACCGCAAGGCGATGCTCATCATGGCGGGCCTCGTCATCGCCCTGAACGTGGTCAACTACACGCTGCTCAGCTACATGCCGACCTATCTCGAGCACTCCATCAACCTCTCGCCCGAGACCTCGCTCATGGTGGTGCTGATCGGATACCTCGGCATGATGTGCCTGGTGCCGTTCTTCGGCTCGCTTTCGGATCGGGTCGGGCGCAAACCGCTGTGGATCTTCTCGCTCGTGAGCCTGATGGTCCTCGTGATCCCGCTGTACATGCTCATGGGGCAGGGCTTCGGCTGGGCGATCGTGGCATTCGTCGTACTCGGCCTCCTGTACATTCCGCAGCTCGCCACGATCTCGGCCACGTTCCCGGCGTTCTTCCCGACGCACGTGCGCTACGCGGGCTTCGCGATCACCTACAACGTCGCGACCGCCCTCTTCGGCGGCACCGCGCCGATGGCGAACGAGGCGCTCATCGAGTCGACGGGCTTCCGGCTCATGCCGGCCGTCTACATGATCGTGGCGTGCGCGATCGGTCTCATCGCGGCGCTGATGATGAAGGAGACGAGCGGCGTGTCGATCCGCACGCAGCCCGTCTCGATCGTCGCTGCCGGCGAGCGCATCAAGGCTCCCGGCGAGTAACGACGCGTGAACACGGCGACGCGGCGGACGCGGGCTCGGCCCGCGCCCGCCGCGCGCTTGTCGCAGTGAACGGAGGGACCTCATGATCGTCGATCTGCTCCTCGAGAACGCTCGCGTGCTCACTCAGGACGAGCGGATGCCGAGGGCCTCCGCACTCGCCGCGCTGGGCGGGCGCATCGTCGCGGTCGGTGACGACTGCGCCGGCCTGAGCGCGGCGCGACGCATCGACGTCGATGGCGCGATCGTGGCACCCGGCTTCAACGACGCGCACGCGCACTCGGTGTGGTTCGGGCACACGCTGCTCGAGGTGGATCTCGCCTCCTGCGCGGGACTCGACGACCTCTATCTTCGCGTCGAGCGAGCGGCCGTCGGCCTCCCCGCCGGAGAGTGGCTCGTCGCCTCCGGCTACAACCAGATGGACACCGGCGGAGCCTACCCGGATGCCGACCGCCTCGACGCCGCGGCGGGCGGACGGCCGGTGTGGATCAAGCACACCTCGGGGCACTCCTGCTTCCTGAGCAGACGCGCCGTCGAGTCGCTCGGCATCACCGGTACCGAGCGCTTCGACGGCGGCTCCGTGGTGTGCGACGAGACCGGGCGGCCCACGGGTCTTCTCGAGGAGACCGCCATGGCGCTCGTGCAGGAGCGCATGCTGCCGGCGCCGCAGCAGCAGATCGTGGCGGCCCTGGAGGCCGCGACCGCGCGCTACGCCGCCGAAGGGCTGACGAGCGTCACCGACGCGGGCATCGGCGGCGGGTGGATCGGGCACAGCGCGCAGGAGTTCGGCGCGTATCAGGCGGCGCTCGAGGCGGGTGCGCTGCGCACGAGGATGCAGCCGATGCTGGTCTCGGATGTGCTCGGCGATGTACCGCTCAGCGCGGACGGTCGCCGCTTCCGCGGCCTGCCCGGAGGGTTGCGCAGCGGCCTCGGCGACGCGCGACTGCAGCTCGGCCCGGTGAAGATATTCCTCGATGGCTCGATCCTCGGCAATACCGCGCGCATGTCGCAGGGCTATCACAACTGCCCGGCGAATCACGGGTACTTCCAGGGCGACGTCGACGAGATGCGCCGGCGCGCGCTCGACGCGGGCCGGGCCGGCTGGGCGCTCGCGATGCACGCGGTGGGCGACGAGGCGGTGGGGCTCGCGATCGACGTGCTCGAGCAGCTGCGCGCCGAGGGGGTGCGGCCGCCGCTGCCGCACCGCATCGAGCACGGCGGCGTCGTGACCGACGCGCAGCTCTCGGCGCTCTCGGCGCTCGGCACCTCGATCGTCGCGCAGCCCTACTTCATGCGCGTGTACGGGGACGGGTTCCGGGACTACATCGGCGACGCGCGTGCGGAGCAGTCCTTCCGCCTGGGCAGCCTGCTGCGGCACGGCCTCCCGGTCGCCGGGAGCTCGGACCGTCCGGTCGCCGAGGGCAGGCCCCTCGCGGTGATGCAGGCTGCTGTGGAGCGCCTCACCGCCCACGACTGGGTCTACGGGCCCGACGAGCGGCTCACGGCCGAGCAGGCGCTGCACGCGTACACGGCCGGCTCGGCCGCCGTGACCGGCTGGGGCGCCGAGAAGGGGCGGTTGGCGCCGGGGTATCTGGCCGATCTCGTGCTGCTCGGCGACGACCCGACCCGGGTCGACGCCTCGCGGATCGGGGACGTCGCAGTGCTCGCCACCGTGCTCGGCGGCGAGGCGACCCACGACCCGAGCGGGATGCTGGACGGCGGATCGGAGGACGGATGAGCGCGAACGAATCGGGTGCCGGCGCTGGGCGGCGTGCCGGAGCCGAGACCGGTGCTGGAGTCGAGACCGGTGCCGGATCGGGTGCCGGTGCTGGATCGGGGGCCGGCAGCGGCTCGGCCGCGCGGCCGCTCGGCACCGCGGTCGTCACGGGCGGCACGTCCGGGATCGGCCTCGCGATCGCCCGCGGCCTCGTGGAACGCGGCTTCGGCGTCGTGGTGACGGCGAGGCGGGCGCCGGACGATCCGCTCCCCGAGCACATCAGGTGCGTCGAGGTGGATCACGCGCTTCCCGGGGCCGAGGACCGCCTCGCGGAGCAGCTCGACGCGCGGTTCGGCCCGCTCACCGCGCTCGTGAACAGCGTGGGGCGCCGGCACAACGACCTCATCGGCGACCTCGATCGCGACACCCTGCTCGAGACGATGTCGCTCAACGTCGTCTCGCACATGCTGCTCACCCAGCGGCTCGTGCCGCTGTTCGCAGGTGGGGCCGGCGCGGGCGGTGGGGCAGGTACGGCCGGCGCGGGGAACGGAGGCGGCGCCGTCGTGAACATCAGCTCGCGGCTGGCGCGCGTCGGCATGCCGGGGGTGAGCGGATACGCGGCGACGAAGGGCGCGCTGAACTCGTTCACGGTGGCCGCCGCGGTCGAGCTCGCGCCGCTCGGAATCCGCGTGAACGCCGTCGCGCCGGGCATGACGAGGACCCCGCTCATCGACGCGTGGCTGGGCGAGCAGCCCGACGCCGTCGCCGCGGAGGCGGAGGTGACCGGGCGGATCCCGCTCGCGCGGCTCGCGGCACCGGACGACGTGGCGGGCGCGGTCGTGTTCCTCGCCTCGCCGGAGTCGAGCTACATCACCGGCGCCGTGCTCCCCGTCGACGGCGGCTACACGATCGGGTGATCCGCCGCCGCTCCCCGATGCTCGATGCCGCCGGCGCGGGGCGCACGACTCGTCTGCGCCCACGCCGCCTCGAGCGCGCTGAGGCACGCGGAGATGGCGGGGGAGCGTTCGGTGCCGCGCCTGATCAGCGTGATGTGCTTGCGGTGCATGTCCGCCGGGAAGACCGGCACCGGCGAGATGGTGCCGGCGAGTCCCTCGGCGGTGCTGGCCGGGAGGAAGGCCGCTGCGACCCCCTGCTCGAGCAGGCGGCGGTGCACGTAGGGGTCGGGCGACTCGAAGCGCACCCGCGGCTCGAACCCGGCGGCGCGGCACATGCCGAGACTCCAGCGGAAGGAGTCGGACGCGCGGGGTTCCATCGCCCAGGGCGTCTCGGCCGGATCGGTGGCACCCGCGGGCAGGTAGGCCCGGATCGGCTCGCTCCCGAGGGGCGAGAGCCGCAGGCCGGGAGCGGGCGGGAGCGGGTATCCCGGGTACTCGTCCGCGACGGCGATGTCGGCGCGGCGCGCGAGCAGACGGTCGATGGCGGCCTCGGGGTCGAGCTGCACGAACTCGAACGTCAACGCCGGCGCGATGGTGCGGAGGTGGCGCGTGACCGCGGCGAGCATGCCGATGGCGAAGGTGTGGAACGCGACGAGGCGCACCGTGCCGCTCAGCGCCTCGCGGGGAGATGCCAGCTCGCCCTCGGCGCGTTCGAGCACCGCGAGGATCTCCTCGGTGCGGGCGACGAGGCGTTCGGCCGCCGCGGTGAGGCGCACGCCGCGCCCCTCGCTCTCGAGCAGCGGCACACCGCACTCGCGCTCGAGCCGGCTCAGGCGCTGGGAGATGTTCGAGGGGCTCACCTCGAGCGAGGCCGCGGCCGCGGTGAGGCTGCCGCGGAGCGCGACCTCGCGCAGCAGCACGAGCTTGTTGGTGTCGAGCATGCGGCCCCCGAACATTAATGAATGATGAACGGTATTGATGATACCGGTGGCTCGGAATGAATGATTGCGGTGCCCTACGGTGGAGATAGGCAGGTGCGGGCGCCCGAGACGCGCCCGGTGGATACGGCAACGAGACGGGGAGGGACAGATGACGGCAGAGGTGCTGCAGGTCGCCGAATTGGATCGGCGACTCGTCGCGGTTCGGGACGCGATGCGCGAGAGGGGCTTTGACGGCCTGGTGGTCGCCGATCCCGCGAACATCTTCTATCTCACGGGGTACAACGCCTGGTCGTTCTACACCCCGCAGGTCTTCTACGTGCCGCTCGAGGGGGCCCCGGTGCTCGCGATGCGCGAGATGGACGCGCTCGGCGCCCACCGCACCGCGATCCGCTACGGCGACGACGTGCTCGGGTACCCCGAGGCGCTCGTGCACCGTCCCGACACGCACCCGATGAAGTGGGTCGCCGAGCAGCTGCGCGAGCGCGGCTACGCCGGCGGGCGCGGAGCGGCGGGCGCTTCGCTGCGCATCGGTTTCGAGGGAGACGCGCACTTCTTCGCCGTGCGCTCGTATCTCGCGCTGCGCGACGGTCTGCCGGAGTGGGATCTGGTCGAGAGCGGCGAGCTCGTGAACTGGGTGCGTCTCGTGAAGTCCGACTTCGAGATCGCGCAGATGCGCAAGGCCGGCCGCGTGGCGAGCGAGGCGATGGATCGCGCGGTCGCCGCGATCGCCGAGGGCCGGCCGCTCAACGAACTCGCAGCGGAGGTCATGGCCGCGCAGGCCCGCGGCGCGGCCGCGGTCGACGGCGCCGACGCCGTCGACGGCGACTACCCCGCCATCGTGCCGATGTTCATGTACGGCGAGGGCGCCGATACTCCGCACCTCACCTGGACCGCGGAGCGCATGGCCGCGAACGAGGCCGTTTCGATCGAGCTCACCGGGGTGCACCATCGCTACCACGCGCCGCTCGCGCGCACGGTCTCTCTCGGCAGGCCGACACCCGAGCTCGAGCGCCTCGCGGGAGCGACCGTCGAGGGCCTGAACGCCGCGCTCGACGCGCTCCGGCCGGGGAACACCTCGGCCGATGTGCACGCCGCCTTCGATCGGGTGCTGCGCCGGTACGACCTCGAGAAGAAGTCGCGTCTCGGCTACTCGATCGGGGTGGGGTTTCCGCCCGACTGGGGCGAGCGCACGGTGAGTCTGCGTGCCGACGACCGCACCGAGCTGCAGGAGAACATGACGTTCCATCTCATCGCCGGCATGTGGATGACGGGGTACGGCTTCGAGGCGTCGGAGTCGGCGCGCGTCGCACCCGGCGGCGCCGACGTCTTCACGAGCGCGCCGCGCCGCCTCATCGTGAAGGAGGTCTGATCATGGCTGCGAAGACACTCGCGCCGCAGTTCGCCGATCGGGCGGATCTGCTCATCGGCTCGGTCATCGACGCGTCGACGGCGCTGCTCGCCGAGCAGGAGCACGACATCGTGCGCTTCGCGATGGGGGCGCCGAGCGAGGACCTCATGCCGATGGCCGAGATCGACGAGGCGTTCTCGCGCGCTGCCGAGGGGCGCTACGACTACGGCGAGACCCAGGGCGAGCCGGTGCTGCGCGAGCAGATCCTCCGGCTCGGCGAGCGTCTCGGCGTGCCGACCGACGACGAGCGCATCCTCGTCACCAACGGCGGCATGCAGGGCCTCGACATCGCCTTCAAGCTGTTCGTCGATCCCGGCGATCTCGTCGTGGCCGAGGCGCCGACGTACAGCAACGGCAACGCCACCGCGCTGAGCTACGGCGCCGAGATGCTGCCGGTGCCGATGGACGACGACGGCATGGTGGTCGAGGCGCTGCCCGATCTCGTCGCCGCCGCGGGCCGGACGCCGCGCGCGATCTACACGATCCCGAACTTCCAGAACCCGACGGGGGTCACGCTCAGCCGGGAGCGACGCGAGCTGCTGCTCGAGCTGGCCGAGCGCTGGGGCGCAGTGGTCATCGATGACGATCCCTACGGGATGCTCCGCTTCGGCGGCGACGCCGTGCCCGGATTCGCCGAGATCGCCCCGCGGCACCCACTGGTGTTCCAGGTGCGCACCTTCTCGAAGACCATCGCACCGGGCCTGCGCACCGGCTGGATCGACGTCGACCCGGCGGTGCGCGAGCTCGCGATCAACGCGAAGCAGGCCATGGACACCTGCAGCAGCGTGCCCGTGCAGCGCGCGGCGGCGAGCTTCCTCGAGGCAGGGCATCTCGAACGCCACATCGACCGCATGCTGCCCATCTACCGGGAGCGGAAGGAGGCGATGCGGGCGTCGCTCGCGCGCCACTTCGGCGACACCGCGGTCTCGACCGACCCCGAGGGGGGCTTCTTCCTCTGGGTGACCTTCACCGGCGAGCTGGCGGAGATCGACACCGAGGATCTCTTCCCCGAAGCGCTGGCAGAGGGCGTCGCCTACATCCCGGGCCCGGCGTTCACCGTCGACGGATCGATGCGCAACGCGCTGCGCCTGTGCTTCGCCACGTCGAGCCCCGAGCGCATCGAAGAGGGCGTGGCGAGGCTCGCGCGGGCGATCCAGCGCACCCGCCCCGGCCATCGCGCCCGGGGAGGCGCGCGATGACCGCCGCCGGCGCGGCCCTCGAGCAGGAGGCGCTCGCGCGCATCGACGAGCAGCGCATCGTCGACGACACCTGCGAACTCATCCGGGGGCGCGGTGAGAACCCCGGTGAGACGGAGGCCGAGACGGTGCGCCGGCTGCGCGGCATGTGCGAGCGGATCGGCGCGACCGTCGTCACCCAGGAGTTCGAGCCCGGACGCGAGAACCTCCGGGCCGTGCTCGGGCCGGAGGACGGCCCCGCGATCCTCTTCCTCGGTCACAGCGACGTCGTGCCCGCGGGCGAGGGGTGGACCGCCGACCCCTTCGAGCCGCGCATCGCCGACGGATGCATCGTGGGCCGCGGCGCGACGGACATGAAGGGCGGTCTCGCGGCCGTGCTCGCGGCGATGCGCGCGGTGCACCTCGTGGCGCCCGAGCTGCGACTCGAGCTGCTGTGCACCGGCGACGAGGAGGACCGGGCTCAGGGCGTGCTCGCGGCGCTCGGCGCAGCCGAGGCTCTCGACCGTGCGGGGTCTCCGCGCGAGTATCTCGCGTGCGTCGTCGCGGAGCCCACCGACCTCGACACGGTGGTCGGCTGCCGCGGCGCGAGCAACTTCCTCATCGAGTGCCTCGGGGCCTCGGCGCACGCCGGCCGCCCCGAGGACGGCGCGAGCTCGATCTACGCGGCGAGCCGCGTCATCGAGCTCGTGCGCCGTGAGCACCTCGCCGACGCGGCGGGCGAGCGCGACCCGCTGCTCGGCGGACCCACGTGGAACGTCGGCACCATCGCCGGCGGCAGCGGCACCTCGATGGTGCCGCGCCAGACCGTCCTCACCGTCGACCGTCGCACGATGCCCGGAGAGGATCCGCGGGTGGTGCTCGCCGGCCTGCTCGGGCGGGTGCGCGCGGACATCGCGGGCTGCGGGATCCCGGGCGCCGAGCGCATCGAGGTGCGCGGCGAGGTCGACATGGAGATGCCGGGCTTCCGCACGGATCCGGAGTCGGCGCTCGTGACCGTGGCGGCCGCGGCCGTCGCCGAGCTCGGCGGCGAAGGGCGCGTCACGGGGTGGACCGCGGCGTGCGAGGGCGGCTTCATCGCCGCATTCCACGGCGCACCGACGATCATCCTCGGCCCGGGCGACATCAACTATCAGGCGCACCAGCCCGACGAGAGCGTGCGCATCGATCACCTGGTGCTCGCCGCGCGCGCCTACGCGCTCATCGCGCTCAGGCTCGCGGGCGGTGCGGGCGATGAGAGCGGCGGCCCGGGTGCGATCGCAGAGGCGGTTGCCGACGCGGATACGGAGAAGGAGCAGGTATGACGAATCAGAGGGTGGCCGTCGTCACCGGAGCGACCTCGGGCATCGGCGTGGTGATCGCGCAGCAGCTGGTCGACAGCGGCTTCGCGGTGGCCGTGGTCGGCCGCTCCGCGGAGCGGGGTGCTGCGGTCGTGGCCGATCTCGGCGCGCAGGCCAGGTTCTTCGCGGCGGATCTCAGCGCTCCAGGCGCGAGCGCCGAGCTGACCGAGCGGGTCGTCGCCGAGATGGGCCGCATCGATGTGCTGGTGAACAACGCGGCGATCGACCACACGAACGATCTGCTCGAGGTGGGCGAGGAGGAGATCCGCACGACGTTCGAGACCAATACCTTCGGCACCATGAATCTGCTCATCGCCGCGGCTCGGCGAATGCGCGAGCACGGCGATGGGGGCGCGATCATCAACATCACCTCGCGCCTCGCGAGCATCGGGGTGCCGACGATGGGCATCTACAGCGCCTCGAAGGGCGCGATCCTCGCGTTCACCAAGGCGGCGGCGATCGATCTGGCTCCGTTCAACATCCGCGTGAACGCGGTGGCGCCGGGCATGACGCGCACGCCGCTCTACCAGGAGTGGCTCGAGGGGCTGCCCGATCCGGAAGGCGAGGCCGAGCGCGTCGCCGCGGCGATCCCGATGGGGCGGATCGCCGAGCCGGAGGACGTCGCGGCCGTCGTGAAGTTCCTGGCCTCCGACGAGGCGGCGTATCTCACCGGGGTGTCGGTCCCGGTCGAGGGCGGGTATCTCGCGAAGTAGGCGGTGGCGGATCGGCTGAGGCGGATCCGCCCTGCCGGCGGCCTCCGCGCCCGCCACGCGATCGCCGCTGCTCGTCTCGCCCCGGTGCGAAGTGCGAGTCGCTGAGAGGTTCCGCCAATAGGCCTTCGTGTCCGCCGATTGAGCGAGCCGTAGGCGAGTCGAAATCAAGGGTTTCGACTCACTTCGTTCGCTCAACCGGCTGCCTCTTGGCGGAGCCTCTTAGTGCCGCTTCCCGTCGAGGGGAAGCGGCACTGTGCGAGTCGCACGTATCGTGCCGCGCGGGAGGGGGCGATGATGGTGGATAAAATTGTAGGACAACGCTACAATCGAACGAACCAAGCTTTATCGAGAGGGGACATCGATGTCTGTACTGCTGCCTTCGGCCGAGCGGCTCGCCGCGTCGGATAGCGCGCTCGCGAGCCTGCCCGGGTTCTCGAACCATGAGCCCGGCGTCGATGAGTTCGCGGTACTCGATCCCTCGACCGAGCAGCGCATCGCGACGCTGCCGAGCCAGTCGGTCGACTTCGCGCTCGAGCAGGTCGGCATCGCCGACGCGGCCGGCAGGGCCTGGGCGAAGACCACGCCGCGATTCCGCTCCGACGTCCTGCACCGCGTGTACGAGGTGCTCATCGCCAACCGGGAGCGGCTCGCATACGTCATCAGCCGGGAGATGGGCAAGACCCTCGCCGAGGCGAACGGGGAGGTGCAGTACGCCGCCGACTACGTGCGGTGGTACGCGGACGAGCTGCTGCGCCCCGCGGGCGGGTTCCGCGAGAACCCGGCGGGCGGATCCACCATCCTCATCCGGCGGGCACCCGTGGGCCTCGCACTGCTCATCGCTCCCTGGAACTTCCCGATGGCGATGATCACCCGCAAGATCGCGCCCGCGCTCGCCGCCGGGTGCGGCGCGGTGATCAAGCCGGCGAGCCTCACCCCGCTCACGACCCTGCTCACGGTCGAGCTCATGGCGGAGGCCGGGGTTCCGCGCGAGCTCATGCGCGTGGTCACCACGAAGAACTCCGGGGCGTTCAGCGAAGCCGTGCTCTCCGATCCGCGCGTGCGCAAGGTCTCGTTCACCGGTTCGACCGGGGTGGGCTCGGAGCTCATGGGCATCGCCGCCAGGAACATCGTGAAGAGCTCCATGGAACTCGGCGGCAACGCGCCGCTGATCGTCTTCGACGACGCCGATCTCGAGCGCGCGGTCGAGGGAGCGCTCGCGGCGAAGCTTCGCAACGGAGGCCAGTCGTGCGTCGCGGCCAACCGCATCTACGTGCAGGACGGCATCGCCGATGCCTTCGTCGAGGCGTTCAGCGAGCGCATGGCGCAGGTGAAGCTCGGCCACTCCATCGCCGAGGGCGCCGGCCTCGGACCCATGATCGATGACCGCGCGGTGCAGAACTTCACGCGACTCGTCGACGACGCCGTGGGCCGCGGCGCCGAGCTCCGCGCGGGCGGCAGCGCCGTCGACGGCGCCGGCTACTTCTTCGAGGCCACCGTGCTCGACCGCGTGCCGGCCGAGGCCGACATCGCGAACACCGAGATCTTCGGGCCGATCGCCTCGATCAGCAGGTTCACCACGCAGGCGGAGGTGCTCGAGGCCGCCAACGACACCCCGTTCGGCCTCGCGGGCTACGTCTTCACCGAGAACCTCGACCGCGCGCTCAACGTCGCCGACGCCCTCGAGACCGGCCTCGTCGGCATCAACAACGGCGTGCCGACCACCCCGGCCGCGCCGTTCGGGGGAGTGAAGCAGTCCGGTCTCGGGCGCGAGGGATCCGGCGAGGGCCTCGAGGAGTACCAGGAGATCCGCTTCTACAACATCTCGCGGCGCGAGACCGCCTGAGCCGGCCTGAGACCGCCGGAGCCGAGCGGCCGACGACGGCCCGGCCACGTGACCGCAGGCGATCCAGCACCCGAAACGAACAACCGATCCCATCAGAGGAGTGACCGATGACCACCACCACCACCGAATACCCCCAGCGCGTGCGCACCGAGGTGCCCGGCCCCCGCTCCCGGGAGCTGAACGCGCAGCGCGAGCAGTTCGTCTCGGCCTCCGTCGCGCCGCTCCTGCCCGTCTACATCGACCGGGCTGAGGGCTCGATCCTCACCGATGTCGACGGCAACGAGTTCGTCGACTTCGGCTGCGGCATCGGCGTGACCTCGCTCGGCCACGGCAACGAGGCCGCACTCTCGGCGATCCTCGCCCAGAGCAAGCGGTTCACCCACACGCTCTTCACCATCACCCCCTACGAGCTGTACGTCGAGGTGTCGCGGCTCCTGACCGAGATCACGCCCGGCGACTTCGCCAAGAAATCGGTGCTGTCCTCGACGGGGGCCGAGGCGATCGAGAACGCGGTGAAGATCGCGCGTGCGCACACCCGCCGCAACGGGATCGCCGTCGTCGAGCACGGGTACCACGGTCGCACCAATCTCACGCTCGGCATGAACTACAAGGCGCAGCCCTACTCCGCGCACGTCGGTCCGCGCCCGGGCGAGATCTACCGGATCCCGAACTCCTACCCGTTCCAGGACGGTCTCGACGGCGCCGAGGCCGCTCACCGCGGCATCAAGACGCTCGAGAAGATCTCCGGCGCCGAGAATCTCGCGTGCCTCGTGATCGAGCCGATCCAGGGCGAGGGCGGCATCGTGCTGCCGGCGCCGGGGTATCTCGAGACCCTGCAGGCCTGGTGCGACGAGCACGGGATCGTGATCATCGCCGACGAGATCCAGACCGGGCTCGGCCGCACCGGCAAGCTCTACGCGAGCGAGCACTTCGGGTTCGTGCCCGACCTCGTCGTCACCGCGAAGGCGATCGCCGCCGGCATCCCCGTGTCGGCCGTCACCGGTCGTGCCGAGATCATGGACGCGATCCCGGCCGGCGGTCTGAGCGGCACCTTCAGCGGCAACCCCGTGGGGTGCGCGGCCGCAGTCGAGGTGATCCGTCAGCTGCGCGAGCCCGGCTTCCTCGAGCGCACGATCGAGATCGGCGAGCGCATCCAGGCGGGGCTGCGCGCGCTGCAGGCGCGCCACTCGGTGATCGGCGATGTGCGCGGACTGGGTGCGCTGCACGGAGTCGAGCTCGTCGATGAGCAGGGCGCGCCGAACGCGGCGGCGTTCAAGCAGGTGCACCGCGAGGCGGCTGCCCGGGGGCTTCTCACGATGGCCGGCGGCAGCGACGGGCACGTGCTGCGGCTGCTGCCGCAGGTGAACATCTCCGATGAGCTCATCGACGAGGCGCTGCACATTCTCGACGAGGCCTTCGCGACGCTCTGAGCGCACTCGCCGCGCGGCTCGCGGCGTCGCACCCCGCGCGGGTGCGCCGCCGCGGTGCGGCTGGTTCGCGGCTGCGGTGCTGGTTCGCGGCTGCGGTGCTACTGGTCCGCGGCCGCGAGACGCGCGGTCAGGATCTCCTTGAGCCGTTCGTAGTTCTCGTCGATGTGGCCCTCGAGCAGGCTGTGGGCGAGTTCGCGCTCGCCGGCGATGATCGCGTCGTAGATGCCCTGGTGCCGGCTGATGATCGACTCCTTGGGGTTCACGTACTCCTCGTCGGTGTAGGAGAGGACCGTGAAGTAGAAGACCAGTTCCTTGCCGATCCGGCGGTAGAAGCTGCTCATGCGTTCGCTTCCGAGCAGGTCGACGATGGCCTGGTGCAGGGCGAGGTCCGCGGCGACGATGGGTTCGGCGACGTTCTGCTCGGAGGATCGCCGCAGCGTCTCGAACGCGGCGGTGAGGTGCCGGATCTGCTCCTCGGTCGGCGTTCGCAGCACGCCCGCGAGTTCGAGCTGACGACGCGTGCGGTAGAGGTCGTCGAGATCCTCGAGCGTGGGCGTGCTCACGATCGCGCCGCGGTGGATCTCGTACTTCACGAGGCGGCTGAGCTCGAGGAGGCGGATCGCCTCGCGGAGCGAGTTGCGGGAGACGCCGAGCTTCGCGGCGAGGCTGCTCTCGCGGAGCGGTTCGCCGGCTTGCAGCGTGCCGGACACGATGAGGCCCACCAGGGCGTCTGCCACGGCCTCGGCGGTGCTCACCCGGTGGAGAGAAATAGCGGAGATCTCTGACATCGTCCGACAACTTTATCAGCCGCATGCGGCTCTGGAGCGCCGGATCCGCGGGCTCCGCCCGGCTGCGGGCGGCCCCGGGAAGGACGCTCGAATCCGCTGCGCCGCGGCGTCTCGCACGGCTCCGGCGCGAATTTCGACACGCGGAGGAGGAATCATGCTGGAAAATCCGCAGAATTCTGCCGAATTGGGGTAGATTCGTAGCGATCAACCGATCGGACCCTTCCAACCCGGAAGGGATACCTGAACACGATCAGGGGCTGGGGGGCATAGCGTCTTCGCCCTGGAAGGACACAACATGGCACTCAACAAGACTGAGCTTGTCGCGAAGATCGCTGCCGAGACCGGCCAGAGCCAGGCCGCTGTTTCCAGCGTCGTCGACGGCTTCTTCGCCGCCGTCTCCGAGACCGTCGCCGGTGGCGACAAGGTTTCGATCCCCGGCTGGATCTCCTTCGAGACCGCGACCACCGCTGCTCGCACGGGCCGCAACCCGCGCACCGGCGAGACCATCGACATCCCCGCCGGCAAGCGCGTGAAGGTGTCGGTCGGCTCGAAGCTCAAGGCTGCCGTGAAGTAACACGCTTCTTCGGAAACCCCCGGCCGGTGCTCGTCACCGGCCGGGGGTTTCTGCGTGTTCGGGGGTTTTGCGTGTTCCGGGGTGCGGGGGCCGCGGGAGCGGGTGCGCGCCGAGGCGGCCCCGAGCACCCTCCCACCCGGCGGCGCGTAGGCTTGAGGGGTGCCACGATACCTGCGCGTTCTCGCTCCCGCCCTGCTGATCGCGGCGGCCTTCGCAGCGCTCCTGGTGGGGCTCGGGATCGGGGGCGCCGCCGCCGAGCGCACCCTGGCCGACCCGGGCGCGCTGGTGCGATTCGGCATGCCGATGGCGCGCACGCTCGTGAACCTCTCCATGGCCGGCCTCATCGGCGCCGTCGTGATGACGGTGTGGGCGCTCTCGAGCGAGCGGCGCGAGGCCCGCGTGGCGATGGACCTGGCTGCGGGATCCGCGGCGGTGCTCACCGTTGCGAGCGCGGCGACGCTGATCCTCACCTTCGTGGACGTCTCGGGTCTCGCCTTCTCCGGCGAGGCGAGCTTCGGCGCCGCCCTCGCCCAGTTCGTGACGGAGGTCGAGCTGGGGCAGCTGTGGCTGATCCAGCTGCTGCTCGCGGCTGTCACCACGGTGCTGGCCTTCGCGATCCGCGAGCGCCGGCTCACCCTGCTCGTGCTCGTCGCCGCGATGGCGACGGCCCTGCCGCTCGCCCAGCAGGGGCACGCAGCCGGTGCCTCGGGCCACGGCCAGGCCGTCAACTCGCTGCTCGTGCACCTCATCGGCGCGGCGGTGTGGCTGGGCGGCCTGCTGACGCTCGTCTTCGTGGCGAGGGCGACTGACCGACGGCGGCTCTCGGTGCTCACCGCCCGGTACTCCACGCTCGCCCTCTTCGCGTTCATCGGCGTCGCCGCCTCGGGTGTGGTGAGCGCCTGGCTGCGCGTGGGATCCGTCGACGCGCTGTTCGGCACGGGGTACGGGCAGCTCGTGCTGCTCAAGACCGCCGCGCTCGTGGTGCTCGGCGGATTCGGCGCGGTGCAGCGGGCTCGGCTGATCCCGCGCATCGCCGACGCGACGCGCGGGGATCGGGCCTTCATGTGGTTCGTGCTCGCGGAGCTCGCCGTCATGGGGATCGCGAGCGGGATCGCGGGTGCGCTCGGCCGCACGGCGACGCCCGTCGCGCTGGAGCCGGCGCGGGACCAGGGAGACCGGATCGGCCCGGCCGAGTGGCTCACGGGCGATCCGCTGCCGCCCGAGCTCACACCCGCGAGCTACCTCACCGAGTGGAAATTCGACCTCGCCTGGACGCTCGTCTGCGCCTTCGGCATCGGCCTGTACCTCGCCGGCGTGATCCGCCTCGCCCGCCGCGGCGACCGCTGGCCCGTGGGCCGCACGATCGCGTGGACGCTCGGCATGCTGCTGCTCTTCTACACGACCAACGGCGCGCTCAACGCCTACGAGCAGTACCTCTTCAGCGTGCACATGCTGGCGCACATGATGCTCACCATGCTGATCCCGCTCGTGCTGGTGCTGGGCGCCCCCATCACCCTCGCGCTGCGGGCGACCGAGAAGCGCGACGACGGCTCGTGGGGCGGCCGCGAGTGGATCCTGTGGGCCGTGCAGACGCCGTACTCCAAGGTCATCACGCACCCGGCGGTCGCGGCGGTCGTGTTCGCCGGCTCCCTGTGGGTGTTCTACTTCACCCCGATCGCGCGCTGGGCGGCGTCCGAGCACCTCGGCCATCAGTGGATGATCATCCACTTCCTCATCTCGGGCTACCTGTTCAGCCTGTCGATGATCGGGATCGATCCGGTGCCCTACCGCTTCCCGTACCCGCTGCGGCTCGTCACGCTCTTCGCCACCATGGCCTCGCACGCGTTCTTCGGGGTGACGCTCATGACGGGTGACGGGCTGATGCTCGCCGACTGGTACGGCGCGATGGGGCGCACCTGGGGTGCGACGCCGCTCGAGGATCAGGCGACCGGCGGCGGGATCGCCTGGGGGATCGGCGAGCTGCCGACGCTCGCGCTGGCGCTCATCGTGGCCGTGCAGTGGTCGCGCAGCGACGTCAAGGAGCAGAAGCGCAAGGACCGGGCCGCGGATCGCTCGGGCGAGGCCGAGCTCGAGGCCTACAACGCGATGCTGGCGCGTCGGGCGGGCAGTCAATCGCATCGCGATTGACTGCCCGACGCGCTGGCGCCACGCCGCGCGGCGGAAGATCTGAGATCTGCAGAGGATATGCCCGTTTTGCGCGCAAACTCCATATCTACGGCAGATCGCAGATCTATGGTTGCTGCGGGGCGCGCTGCCGGTTGAGCGGGGCGCGCAGCCGGTTGAGCGGAGCGCGCAGCGCGGAGTCGAAACCCGCGGAGTCGAAACCCGCGGATTCGAGCCCGCGGAGTCGAAGCCCGCGCGGCGGCTACGCCCCGGGAGCGCCCTCGTCGGTGACCGTCACGTCGGCGCGGTGGAAGTTGAGGTGCGAGCGCGAGGCGGTGGGGCCGCGCTGCCCGAGGTAGCGCGAGAAGGTCGCACCGGATCCGTAGGGCCGCTCGGCCGGCGAGGAGAGCCTGAAGAAGCAGAGCTGGCCGATCTTCATGCCGGGCCAGAGGCGGATCGGCAGGGTGGCGACGTTCGAGAGCTCGAGGGTGACGTGCCCCTCGAAGCCGGGGTCGATGAAGCCCGCGGTGGAGTGGGTGAGCAGGCCGAGCCGACCGAGCGAGCTCTTGCCCTCGAGGCGGGCCGCGATGTCGTCGGGCAGGCCGACCTGCTCGAAGGTCGAGCCGAGCACGAACTCTCCCGGGTGGAGGATGAAACCCTCGCCGGGGTCGACCTCGATGAGGCGGGTGAGCTCCGGCTGCTCCTCGGCCGGATCGATGACCGGGTACTTGTGGTTGTCGAAGAGCCGGAAGTAGCGGTCGAGCCGCACGTCGACGCTCGACGGCTGCACCATCGACGGGTCGCTCGGGGAGAGACTGATGCGCCCGGAACCGAGCTCGGCGTTGATATCGCGATCTGAGAGCAGCACGTGACGATTCTATCGGGCGGGGAATCCCGAGACGGGACCGGGATCCGGCGGTGCGGGCTCGATAGCCGGCTCAGCCCCGGAAGGAGCGCAGCACGTCGACGGCGGAGTTCAGGGTCTCGCCTTCTGCGGTGTGGGGCACCAAACCCTCGTCGGGCGAGGAACCCTGTCGGGCCGCAGCCGCGCGGCCCGTGATGTACCAGACCCCGATGGCGGGCACGTCGGCTCGATTCACGAAGAGGTGGGGACGCTGCGAGTCGAACACCATCGAGTCGCCAGCGCGGATGACGTGCGCGTCGAAGTCCAACCGGAGCGTCAGCTCGCCGCTGATGAGGTACACGTGCTCGATCCCGAAGTGACGCATGAGGCGCCCCTCGATCGAGCTGGAAGCGCCGGGCTGATAGGTCACCCGCAGGGCTTCGACATCGGTGCCCTCGATGACGGAGAGGCGCTCCCATTTCACCCCGTTGTCCATCTCGAGCGTGGGGTTGTCATCGGAGGCCTGATAGTGGAACGAGGTCGCGAGCTGCTGCGGCACCGAGGGGACGGCCGCGGCGGGCGCGGGAGCCTGTGTGTGCGCCTCACGGCCGAGCAGCATGTCGGTCGAGATGTCGAGCTGCGAGACGAGGGCGTAGAGCGTGCTGACCGACGGTTTGGTCTTGCCCGTCTCGACCTGCGAGAGGAGGCTCGGAGAGACGCCGATGGACGAGGCCAGCGCGCGGAGGCTCATGCCCTTGCCTTCACGCGCTTCGCGAAGCCTCGCACCGATAGAGTCTGACATTGGCTCTCCTTCAGTCAACCGACACGGTGAAATTTCCAACGTCGGTGTTTAGTTAAAGCTTACAGTGGGCGGGTGTTCCTCGGGCGTTACCCGAGGAGTAACTGAGCATTCATACGCTCGGCGGGCCGTGAGCCCGATTCGATTTCGCGCGCGAGCCGGTGAACACGATGATTCAGCGGCGCGTGCTCCGGACCACCGGCCGCGACGACGACGAGGCCGTTGAGCTCGTCGATCTCCGCACGCCGGCCCTTGCGCCAGTCCTGCAGCACGGTCGTCAAGGTACTGGGGAACGTGTAGTCGTTCAGCACGATGTCGAGGAGATGCCCCACGTACCGCTCGCGCGTCAACTCGGTGCCGTCGCCGTCCGAACCGAAGATGGGTACGATGCGCTGCCCCTGGGTGAGCGCTGCGTCGAGCGCCTCCTGGCCGCACTCCAGCATGAACGCGTGCATGCCGGGTTCGGCGATCGCCTCGGCGAGCGGGAGGTCGAGGATCGCGGACGGCACGAGCTCGCAGGCATTCGCCACGAGCTTCATCCACTTGGCCGATCGGATGTCCTCCACGACGACGGTGGTGGCCGCCGGAGCGAGGAGCGCGGCGGCCCGGTGGGCGCGATCCTGCGCCGCACCGGTCTCACCCCCGAGTGCGAGCCACATGGGCGCCTCCTGCACGATACGAGCGGGGGTGAACAGGTTCGCCGCGACCTCGATCACGGCGCCGACGCTGCGGTCCGCGCCGAAGATCTCGGCCACGGTGTCGAGGGTGACCCCGTTCTGCACGGCGATGACGGTGCCGTCCTCGGCGAGATAGGGCGAGAGCAACCGGCACGCCCAGCGGGTGTCGTACGCCTTTACCCCGAGCACGATGACGTCGAACATCCGCCGGTTCTCCGCCAGCTGGCACAGGTGAAGCGCCGGCACCCGACTCGTGCGCTCGGTCTCGGAGGTGACGACCGTGAGGCCGCGGTCACGCACGGCCTCGACGTGGGCGGGCCAGGGATCGATCGCGACCACGTCGGCCCCGGCCTCGGCGAGCGAGGCTGCAATCGCCCCGCCGTTCGCACCGGCGCCGAAGACGGCGATCCGCGGACCGGTCACGGTGCCGGCTCGCCCGCCGGGTCGGCCACGGGGTAGTCGACGACAGACTTCGACTCCACGAGTGCCGCGACGACGGCGAGTGCGGCGACGTGGTCGGGATGGACCTGGTACGCGGCGAGGGCCTCGGCAGAGTCGTGGACGGAGAGCAGCGCGGCGTCCCAGTGCCCGGCAACGCTCCCGTCGTCGATCCCGACCTCGAGGGACCGGACACCCGGAATGCTCGCGCCGAGCGGCTCGAGCGCGGCCCGGAGCTGCGCCCCTGCGGCGGCCCGCCCCTCGGCGTCGGAGGCTTTGAACGTGAAGGTGACGATGTGGCGGATCACGGGCGGTCCATTCTCTTGAGGGCGGGGCGGGTCGCCGTGCGCGCGGGGACCAGCATCGGCTCCCGGATGATCGCCCGCATGAGCTCGGCGTTGGCGAGGCTCGGCACGAGCTCACCGCGTTCGATCCGCTCGCCGATGTGCAGGATCGCCTCGTTGACGGGTGCTTCGCCGCCCAGTCGTTTCCGCAGCTCGACGATGTAGCCGTTGAAGCCGTCGAGCTCCGCGCGTCGGCCCTTCTGCCAGTCCTGCAGCACGGCGACCCGGGTGTCGGGGAGGGAGAACGACTCCAGGACGGCGTCGAGCAGGTCGAGGGCGTACTGATCGGAGTCCGGGACGTCGGCCTCGGTCTTGCCGAAGATGGGCAGCATCGTCACGCCGGCCTCGATCGCGAGCTGGTAGGCCTCCCGCGAGGCGGCATCCATGACCGCGCGCATGTCCCGCTCCTGCACGGCGGTGAGGAGCGGCACCCCGAGGATCGCGGAGGGCAGCATCTCCGGGATGTTGGCGATGAGCTTCATCCACTTCGAGGAGCGGATGTCGTCCGAGATCTCCGTCGTTCCCGCGTGGCTCAGCGCGGCGGCCACGGCCTCGAGTTCCGGTGTGCGCGATCCGTCGAGGGTGCCGACGGTGAACCAGGTGCCCTCCGGCGGAACCTGGCGCACGACATGGCCGGGCTCGAATACGTTCGCGGCGATCCCGAGCACGGCGCCGATGCTGCGATCCGGTCCGACGATATCGGCAACGGCGTCGATCGTCATCCCGTTCTGCAGGCCCACGACGACGGAGCGCTGGTGCAGGAGCGGCTCGATGAGCTGCACTGACCAGCGGGTGTCGTACGTCTTCGTCGAGAGGAAGACGATGTCGAACGGTTCGCGCAGTTCGGCGACCTGACACAGGTGGAGAGCGGTGACCTCGGTCACCTCCGTCCGATCCGGCATCTCGACGGTGAGGCCGTGGGCGCGCATCGCCTCGACATGGGCGGGCCACTGGTCGATGAAGGTGATGTCGAGCCCGGCCCGCACGAGGTCGGCGCCGATGGACGCTCCGTTGGCTCCGGCGCCGAGCACCGCGATCTTCTGCTGGACCATACCGCGCCTACCCCCAAGTAACTTGTGCAGCTATGATTAACAAAACCATACACCAACACTGTTCAAAGAGGAGCGTTATGAGTGAGAACCGGCATCCCGACGGCCTGCGCGTCGCGGTCTTGGGCACGGGGGCCAACGGGTCGATCATCGGTGCGGACCTCGCCGAAGCGGGCGTGGACGTCACCTTCATCGACCAGTGGCCCGCCCATGTCGAGGCGATCCGGGAGCACGGGATCCGTGTGCAGCTCGAAGGAACGATCCGCACGACCCGGGTGCCGGTCCATCACCTCTGCGAGGTCGCCGAACTGCGGGAGCCGTTCGACATCGTGTTCCTCCTCGTGAAGGCGTACGACACGCGCTGGGCCGCGGAGCTCATCACCCCGCTGCTGCACGAGGACTCGGTGGTGGTCGGCGTGCAGAACGGCATGACGGGTGACGTGATCGCGGAGATCGTCGGCGTGGACCGGACGCTCGCCGCCGTGATCGAGGTGACCTCCGCGATGTACACGCCGGGGCTCTCGGAACGGCACTCCGCCTACGATCGCTGCTGGTTCGCGGTGGGGGCGCTCGATGCGTCGGCGGAGCGCCACGTACCCGTCGTGGCCGAGCTGCTGCGCCACATCGGCGTGGTGGAGGAGAGCGACGACATCCAGTCGGCGAAGTGGATGAAGCTCATCCTCAACGTGGCCGAACTCGTGACATCCGCGGTTCTCGACCTGTCCATCTCGGACTGCGCTCGTCACCCGGGTATGCGAGAGGTCATGCTCGCGGCGGGGAACGAGGCCGTCGCCGTTGCGCAGGCCCACGGCTATCGGATCCGGCCGATCTTCGGCATGGAGGGCGACGCCGCGGCGTCACCGGACACCTTCGTCGCGGAGATTCTGGACAACCTCGTCGCCAACTACATTCAGCCCGACTCGCGCGCGACGGTCCTGCAGGACTGGATGAAGCACCGGCGCAGCGAGGTCTCCGAACTGCACGGCGAGGTCGTCCGCCTCGCGGCGCAGCACGGGATCGCCGCGCCGGTGAACGAGCGGGTGTGGGAACTCGGGCTCAAGGTCGAGAGCGGAGCGCTCGTGGCCAGTCCCGCGAACGTCGCGCTCATGAGAGAGGCGCTCCGCGAGCCGGTCCTCGTGCCGGCCCGCACCGCCGAGCGCCCGGCGCAGCACAGACGCACGCTGCTATGAGACCTCGGGGGTCCCGCGGGCCCCGCGGCCCCGGGGCCCGCGGTCAGGCTGCGGGTGCGGGGCCCCGGCGGATCACCTCTGCGATGATCGACCAGTCGCCGTCGGCGAGAGTCCGATCGGCGAGCGCCTCGGTGAACATGGCGCGGATCGCGGGTGAAGTGGGAAGCTCGGCCCCGAGCTCGGCGGCGGCCTGCTCGGCGAGTGTCAGGTCCTTGAGCCCGAGCTCGACGGAGAAAGCCGCCGGGCGGTAGTCGCGCTGGGCGATGAGGCCCCCGTAGCCCACGTAGGCCGAGCCGGTGAACGCGGCGTCTGTGAGGATGTCGACGAAGGTCTGGGAGTCGACTCCGCCGTGCTCCACGAGCGACAGCGATTCGCCGAGCGCCTGCAGGGCGTGGATGAGGTTGTAGTTCACGCCGATCTTGACGAGGTTGGCCTGTGCGGGATCCTCGCCGACGCGCCAGATCTGCTTGCCGAGATGGTCGAGTACCGGCGCGGCGCGATCGATCAGCGCGGATGATCCAGCCGCGACGATGTTCAACTGCCCGGAGGCTGCGACGTTCGGACGCCCGAGCACCGGTGCTGCGATGTACCCGACACCGGCGGTCTCGTGGCGACGCTCGAGCTCGCGGCTCATCTCCAGGCTCACCGTCGACAGGTTGACGTGCAGTCTGCCTGAAGCGTCGGCGAGTGCCGCGGCGCTGAACGCGGCGTCGGCCGCGACGTCGTTCGCGAGCATGGAGCACACGATGTCCGAGTTCGCGAAGACCTCGGCGACCGACCCGCATTCGCGGGCACCCGCGGCGATCAGTTCCTCAGCCTTACCAGGACTTCTATTCCAGACGTGCAGGTCGAACCCCGCGTTGGCGAGACGCAGCGCCATCGCTGATCCCATCGTGCCCAGGCCAATGAATCCGACGCGTGTGGTCATGGGGTTCCTCGCTCTCGAGACTTGCAGATGTGTTCCCAATAAGTTTAGTCTACCTGTACAGAGAGTGCAGAGGCGCACTCGGAGAATGCCGTCACGGTGAACATGAGCGAAGGATTCGGTGGGTCATGGCAATTCCTACTTTCGGTACGAATGACGTCGACTGGGAGAAGCGCATCGACCGTGACGTGCTTCGCGAGGGCCGGCTCGCAAAACTGCGGGCGGAACTCGAGCGTTCCGATCTGGGGGCGCTGCTCGCCTTCGACTTCTCGAACATCCGGTACATGTCCGCAACGCACATCGGCACCTGGGCGATGGACAAGGCGATCCGATTCGCCCTCGTGACGCGCCACAGCGATCCGATCGTGTGGGACTTCGGCTCGGCGGCGAAGCACCACGACCTGTTCAACCCCTGGCTGCACACGACGGCGGCGGAGATGGACGCCGACCCGCACCAGCCGCACCACGGCGCGGTGAAGCCGCGTGCCGAGTCCGGCGCGCGCGCCGGGATCTCGACGCTGCGCGGTGCCTTCCACCCCGACGCGGGCATCGCCGACGAGGTCGCCCGGAAGGTGCGACGCGAGCTGGAGAAGTTCGGTCTGCTGGGGGAGCCGCTGGGGATCGACATCGTCGAGCTGCCCATCCTGTTCGCCCTGCAGAGAGCGGGGGTCTCGGTCGTGGACGGCCAGCAGGTGTTCCTCAACGCGCGTGCGGTGAAGATGAAGGAGGAGATTCAGCTCCTCACCCAGGCCGCCTCGATGGTCGACGCCGCGTATGACGAGCTCTACCGGTTCCTGAAGCCCGGAGTGCGTGAGAACGAGACCGTCGGGCTCGTGTCGAAGGTGCTCTACGACCTCGGTTCGGAGTACGTCGAGGGCGTCAACGCGATCTCCGGAGAGCGCTGCTCGCCCCATCCGCACGTGTTCTCCGACCGTCTGATCCGGCCGGGCGATCCCGCGTTCTTCGACATTCTGCACAGCCACCAGGGGTACCGCACCTGCTACTACCGGACCTTCGCCGTGGGCTCCGCGAGCCGCGCCCAGGCCGACGCGTACAAGCGGGCGCGCGAGTACATGGATCGTGCCATCGCGCTCGTGCGGCCGGGGGCCACGACCGCAGACATCGTGGCGGTCTGGCCCAAGGCCGAGGAGTTCGGATTCCCGAACGAGGAGGCGGCCTTCGCGTTGCAGTACGGTCACGGCGTCGGGCTCTCGATCTGGGAGAAGCCGATCTTCTCGCGCCTCGTGTCCTTCGATCACCCGGAGGAGCTGAAGGAGGGGATGGTCTTCGCGCTGGAGACCTACTGGCCGTCGGCCGACGGGATCGGCGCGGCTCGCATCGAGGAGGAAGTCGTCGTGACTGCCGACGGCTGTGAGGTCATCACGAAGTTCCCGGCGGAAGAGCTGCTCGTAGCGGGCCCGAAGTATCACGCGGTGGGCTTCGATCTTCCGACGATGCGCGACTCGCAGTCGCACCTGAACACGACCTGGGGTCGGGGCGAGGAATAGGCTTCTGCATCATGGCATCACAGATGAAGGCCGCGGTCTACCACGGCGCCGGCGACGTCCGGATGGAATCGGTCGCCGTTCCCTCGCCGCGGGACGGTGAGGTGCTGATCCGAGTCACCCGAAGCGGGGTGTGCGGGACGGACGCCTCCGAGTGGAAGTCCGGTCCGACGATCTTCCCGGTCGAGCGCACCCACCCGCACAGCGGCCACCACGGACCCCTGATCCTGGGCCACGAATTCATCGGAGAAGTCGTCGAGAGCCGGGATGCCCGGTTCGAGATCGGGGCCCGAGTGGCGTCCGGCGCCGGTGTGTCGTGCGGCGATTGCCCGCGGTGCCGGGAGGGGCGGACGAATCTGTGCGAGCGGTACCGGACGCACGGCCTCAACGTCGAGGGGGGTATGGCGGAGTACGTCGCCGTTCCCGCCGACACCCTGGTGCGCATCCCGGACCAGATCGATGACGACACCGCCGGCCTTGCGCAGCCCCTCGCGGTGGGGCTCCACGCAGCCCGCCGGGCCGGGGCCCGGGCGGGCGACCGGGTGGTCCTGATCGGAGCCGGCGCCATCGGCACGTTCGTGCTCGCCGGGCTCACCCACCTCGCGGACGTGGACGTGACGGTCGTCGACTTCTCGGGCAGTCGGCTGGACCGTGCGCTCCGCCTCGGGGCGTCGCGCATCATCGCCGTCGACGGGGACGCGTTCGAAGCCGAGATGGAGGCGCTGCGCGGCACGCTGGACGTCGTGGTCGAGGCGAGCGGCGCACGCGGGCAGCTGAACCGGGCGATCGGCCTCACCCGTGACGGCGGCACGGTGCTGCAGGTCGGGCTCCCCACCGGGCTGCAGGAGGTGGACATCCATCAGCTGGTCTTCCGGGAGATCACGATCCGGACCACTCTCGCGCACGTCTGCACGGACGATATGCCGGACGCCCTCACCATTCTCGGATCGACCGGTCTCGCCCGCGAGATGCTCGATTCGGTGCGGGCGCTGGAAGAGCTTCCCGCGCAGCTCGATCGGCTCGCGTCGGGACGGATCGAGGGCAAGGTGCTGTTCGATCCTCGACGATGAGCCGTGCGCCCGCATGCTCCCGTGCCCTGCGGGGGCGGGAGGTACGGCGGCAGCGGAGCAAGTGACAGTGCACACCGCGGGCAGGCCGTGGACTGGGCGCTCTGGCTGGTGGAAGGTCGGCCCGGCGGCGGGCGAGAACGCCGGATTCCCCTGGCGATATCGAGGGATCAGGTGGCGGGGGCACAGGCGCCTGAGGGGCCCGGAAGGACACTTGACACGGGCCGAATAGATTGAAAGAGTTAAATCACAGTGAACGCTAGTGTTCACTGTTGGAGTCGCTGATGCAAAGGAGCAACATGACCAAGACAGCACCTTCGGTTCTGATCACCGGAGCGACCGGTGGCATCGGACGCGAGACCGTGCGCCGCTTCGTGCGGGAGGGCAGCCGAGTCGCGCTGGCCGATATCCGCCAGGAGGCCGTCGACGCGTTTGCAGACGAGCTCCGCGCGGAGTTCCCCGGCGCTGATCTGCTGCCGCTGGAGCTGGACCAGTCCTCGGTCGCCTCCGTGCAGGCCGCCGTCGAAGCGGTGAAGGCCTGGAGCGGTCGACTCAACACCCTGGCGATCGTCGCGGGCGTACTGCAGTCGGAGGGGGTGCCGGTCACGCGGCTCGCCGTCGAGGAGTTCGAGCGCGTGCACGCGGTGAACCTCAAGGGGCCGTTCATCCTCGCGAAGTTCTTCCTGCCGATCATCCCGACGGACGGTACCGGCTCGATCGTGATGGTCGCCTCGTACTGGGGCCGCGAAGCGCACGGTCTGTACGCCGCGTACTGCACGTCCAAGGCGGGCGTCATCAGCCTCATCCAGGTGCTCGCGAACGAACTCGCCGAGGACCGCATCCGCGTCAACGGGGTCGCGCCCGGCAACACCAACACTGAAATGCATCAGAAGCACCTGCGCGATGAGGCGGAGGAGCGGGGGATCAGCTTCGAGGAGATGCGGGATACGCACTGGTCGACGATCCCGATGAAGTACGCGGGAGAGCCGCACGTGATCTCGGACGCGATCTTCTTCCTCGCGAGCGACCAGGCCTCCTACATCACCGGTGCAACGCTCGACGTCAACGGCGGCGTCGTCATGACGTAGAGCGATCCCGGGTACCGCGCCGCGGGCCCACCTCAGCTGCAACCACGTGTGTCAAAGGAGAACAGAACGATGGACCTCAAGCTCAACGGAAAGCGCGTCCTGGTCACGGGCGGTGCCTCGGGCATCGGCGACGCGATCGTGCGCACCTTCGCCGAGGAGGGCGCCGTCCCGGTATCGGTCGACATCAACGCCGCCGGACTCGAACGGCAGCACGCCGCGCTCGCGGAGCGGGGTGCGGAGTCCGCCTACATCGTCGCGGACCTCTCCACCCAGGAGGGTGTCGAGCGTGTGGTCGCCGAGGGTGCGGGGATCTTCGGGTCCGCTCCCGACGTCATCGTGAACAATGTCGGTTCGGGCAGCCTCCGGACCCTCATCGAAACGAGCGATGAGGACTTCCACCGGACGCTCGAGCTCAACCTGTTCGCGATGGTGCGTATCTGCAAGGCCTTCCTGCCGGCGATGCAGGATGCCGGCGGCGGCGCGGTCGTCTCCGTCACCTCCGACCTGTCGCGGCAGCCCGAAGACTCCATCACGGACTATGCCGCTTCGAAGGCCGCAGTCGCGTCGGTGGCCAAGTCGCTGGCGCGGCTCTACGCACCCACGATCCGCGTGAACTGCGTCGCGCCCGGCCCGATCTACACGCCGTTCTGGTCGGATGAGAAGTACGGCTGGCAGAAGACCGTGGAGGGGGCGTACGGCAAGGAGGGCACCGCCGCGCTCGACGCGCTGATCGAGGATCGCGGCATTCCGATGGCCCGCATGGGCACCCCGGAGGAGGTCGGTGCTGCAGTGGCATTCCTGGCCTCGGAGGTCTCCGGCTTCACGACCGGCGCGACGCTCGGCGTCGACGGCGGCAGCATTCGCGCACTGTTCTAAGGATCGAGGGAGACGCAACATGGATATTCGACGACGCGATACCGAGCTCATCTCCGAGCACGGCGGTACCATCCAGAGCCTGTTCTTCTACAAAATGGAGGAGCTGCGCAATGAGACGCAGGGCGGGTACCTCGAATTCATCGACGAGTTCACCCTGGCCGCGGGGGGCGCGCTGGAGCCGCACTCCCATGACTCCGACGAGTTCTACTACATCCTGGACGGGCAGGGAACGATGACCGTCGGCGATGAGAGCGATCTGCTCGGCGCGGGAGAGCTCGTGCGCATCCGACCGAATCTGGTGCACTCGATCAGCGCCGATCAGGGGTCGGACATCCGGGCCATCGCCTTCGCCGTGAGCTACATGCCCGAGGACAAGGTCGGGTACACGGCGCACCCGACCGATGGCCGGGAGCCGCACTTCGTCTCGACCCACTACTGGGACTGAGGGGTCGGAGTGCTGATGCCCGACCGGATCGACCTCCTCGCCACCTCCTGGACGAGCGCGGGTGACGCCGCGCCGCAGCGGGGTGACGAGGTGAGTCCCGTCCCCATCGTGGAACGCATCGGAGATCTCGTCCGCGCCGGGTGGAGCGGCATCGGCCTCGTCAACGCGGATCTGCAGTATGCGAAACGGGAGATGGGCCTGCCGGCGTTGCGGGAGGCCATCGACCAGGCCGGGCTCCGTTTCCGCGAGGTGGAGATCATTGCGGACTGGTGGACCGACGGTGAGCGGCGCGAGCGTGCGGATCGCCTCCGCGACGACCTCTTCGAGGCCGCCGCGGAGCTCGGGGCGCAGCGCATCAAGGTCATGGCCTGCCTGGACGAGTCCGCGCCCCCGCGTGATGTGTTCGTGCGCGAACTGCGCGAACTCAGCCGCCGGGCTGCGGACGCCGGGGTGGTGCTCGCCCTCGAGCCCATGCCGTTCTCGTCGAACGTGGCGACCCTGGACGAGGGGGTCCGGCTCCTCGAGGATGTCGGGCACGCTGCCGCGGGGCTCACGATCGACACGTGGCACGTCTTCCGCGCGGGCACCCCGTACGAGCGCATCCCGGAGATCGTCCCGAGCGAACTCGTCGCGGTCGTGGAGATCAACGACTGCGCCGCGCAGCCCGTGGGCTCGCTGTGGGCGGACACGGTGGACAACCGACGGCTCCCCGGGCAGGGGGACGCGGACACCGCGGAGTTCGTCCGCTGGATCGCCGCGACGGGGTTCACGGGCCCCTGGGGCGTGGAGATCATCTCAGAGGAGCTCCGGAACCTCCCCGTGTCTGTCGGGCTCGAGCGATCGGCCCGAGCCGCGGAGGAGAGCATCCGTGCCGGGCTTGCCCGTGTCACCAAGAACTAGACGCTCGTTAACGAACAGCACACATTTCGGAAAGTTTACCGAGCTGTTACGAAATAGCACTCACCATTTTAGCCGAGTGTGTATTATTACTGAACAGGCTTGCGCGATAGTGAACAGGCCTCGTTACCTACACAAGGAAGTGGATTCATGCGTAACAAATATTCACGCTTGACGGCAACCGTCGGCGTCATGGCCGCGGGAATGCTGGTGTTGAGCGCCTGCAGCGGAACTGGTTCGTCGGGAGACGGCGGCGGAGCGGCTTCCGATCTGCCGGAGTCCGTCGACCTCAAGGGTCAGACCGTCGCCTCGCTGTTCACCAGCCTGAACAACGACTACTACTCCAGCTGGGACCAGGGAGCGCGTCGTGCGGTTGAAGCCTTCAACGGCGAGTATGTTGCGATGACGAACGAGGGCGATCCCGCCACTCAGATCTCGCAGTTCCAGCAGCAGGTCGATGCCGGAGTGAAGATCATCTTCGTGACGGCGCCGGATCCCTCGAGCGTCGGCGAGATGGCGCGCATCGCCAACGAGAACGACGTCTGCTTCGCGAACACCTGGGAATCGGTGCCGTGGGAGTCGCCCTTCGACTTCGGAGACAAGTACGTCACCTACGGGACCAACCACTCGTACCAGGCCGCCTATGACACCGTCACGGCGCTCTTCGACGAGATGGGGGGCAAGGGGAACTTCGTGCACCTCACCGGGCACCCCGGTTCCACCCCGGACACGCAGCGCACCCTCGCCGTCGACGACGCGCTGAAGGAGTACCCGGACATCACCCTCGTCGATCGTCAGCCGGGCGAGTGGAACCGCGACGACTCGCGCAACGCGATGGCGGGCATCATCTCCCGGAGCGGCAAGGACATCGACGGCGTCTTCGGGCAGAACGACGACGTGGCGATCGGCGCGCTGAACGCGCTGACCGAAGCCGGCGTCGAGGGCGTCCCGATCACCGGCATGGACGGTAACGAGGGCACCATGGAGCTGATCCAGTCCGGTGAGATATTCGGCGCCTACTCGTCGCTGCCCCAGTGGTCCGCCGGCTTCTCCTTCGTCCAGGCCATGGACGCCTGCGCCAGCGGGGAGACCCCCGCGCCGCTGAACCGTCAGCTCTGGTCGGGCGGCATCTTCGTCACGGCCGACAACGTGCAGGAGTACATCGACACCTACGTCGGCGACAACGACCCGTACGACTGGGTGCAGATGAGCCGCGTGGCGCACCCGGACGACTGGGATCCGCAGAACAAGGTCGAGGCGCTCAACATGGAGGAGATGTGGTCCTGGGAGCCGCAGCCGTCCGGATACGAGCTGCCCGAGGAGTACTCCGCGGCCCTGCCCGACCTCGACGCGACCAACGCTGAGTGGGACGAGCACTGGAAGCTGCTCCGTCGTGACTAGCTCCGAGCGGACTGCGGCCTAGACGCACGCACCCCTCCCGCTGTGGTGATCGGCCGCACGTCTCCGTGCGGCCGATCGCCGCAGTCACTCCCGATCTCACGACTACCCAGCTGAAGGAGCCGAACTCCCATGACACTCACCCAAGCCATCTCCATCGGGCGTGCGGAGCGGAAAGAGACGATCAAGTCGGTCGGCCTTCCGATCGTCGCCATTGCATTCCTGCTCGTGCTGTTCTCGATCCTGAGTCCCACCTTCCTGCAGGCCAGCACGTTCGTGACGATCCTCCGCGAGTCGTCCGTGCTGTTGGTCGTCGCGGTCGGCATGACCCTGGTGATCATCCAGGGCAGCATCGACCTGTCGGTCGGCGCGACGGTCTCGCTCGCGGGGCTGGTGGCGGCGTCGGTGACGAAGGAGAGCAACGCGTTCGTCGCGGTGATCGCGGCGCTTGCCGTCGGACTCGTCGTGGGACTCATCAACGGCCTCATCTTCGCCTACGGGAAGGTGCCCAGCTTCCTCGTGACCCTGGGGATGTCCATGGTCGTCGGCGGCATCGGCACCTGGCTGGTCAACGGCCGCCCGGTGCAGGTGTCCGACGGCGGTCTGCGCTGGATCTCGCAGTCGCAGCTCCTGCTCGGAATCCCGACGCTGGTGATCTGGGCGCTCGTGGTCTGGCTGATCTTCTCCTTCGTCGGCATGAAGACCCGCTTCGGGCGCTATGCGTTCGCCATCGGCGGCGCTGAAGCCGTGAGCTCGCTCGCGGGCATCCCGAACCGCCGCGTGAAGCTGTGGGCCCTCACCATCGCCGGGCTGTGCGCCGCGGTGGCCGGCATTCTGCTGACGTCGCGCATCGGTGCGGCCACTCCGGGCATGGGCGACCGCCTGACCCTCGACGCCATCGCAGCCGTCGTCATGGGCGGCACCGCCATCACGGGCGGCGTCGGCGGAGTCCAGCGCACCGTCCTCGGCGTGCTGGTCATCACGATCCTCAGCGTCGGGCTGAACTCCATGGGCGTGCAGCCCTACATGCAGGCGATCATCCAGGGTCTCGTCGTCGTCGCGGCGGTCGCGCTCACGCTCGATCGCGCCAAGCTCACCGTGATCAAGTAGCTCCCAGGGGTTGGAGAGGCAGTCATGAACGAGACACCCATTCTGGTCGCGCGCGGGCTGGACAAGCGCTTCGGCCCGGTGCACGCGAACAAGGCCGTCGACCTCGATGTGCGGGTCGGAGAGGTCCTCGGGCTGGTGGGCGAGAACGGAGCCGGGAAGTCGACGCTGCTTTCGATGCTCAGCGGCACGCTCGCGGCCGATGAGGGAACCCTCGAGCTCAACGGCGAGGCGGTGAAGTTCACCACTTACCACCAGGCGACACGCAGGGGCGTATTCCGCGTGTACCAGCACCAGGCGCTCGTGCCGAACGTCACGGTGGCGGAGAACATCTACCTGGCGCAGGAGACGGAGTTCACTCGGTTCGGCGTGCTCAACAAGCGGGCGATGGAACGGAGCACCCAGGAGATCTTCGACGACCTCGGCGTCACGCTCGAGCCGAGCGCCCAGCTCAGCCGGCTGAGCTTCGCGGAACGCCAGGTCGTGGAGATCGTGCGCTGCCTGGCGCAGGCCCGGCTCCTGGGGATCGCGCACCCGGTGATCTTGCTCGACGAGCCGACGAGCGCGCTGACACGCGGCCAGATCGACTTCTTCTTCGACTTCGTGAACCGCATCAAGGATCAGGCGGCTCAGGTGTTCGTGTCGCACCGGCTCGAGGAGATCGTGGCGCTCTGCGACCGGCTCGTCGTCCTCAAGGACGGTGAGAAGGTCGCGGAGAACGACCGGCCCCGCGAGCTGAGCGAGAGCGAGATCCACTCGATGATGGTCGGCCGGAGTATCGCCATGCACAGTCGGCAGCGGACGATCACGGACGAGGTCCGCGCCTCGGTCGAGCCGGTGCTCGTGCTCGATGGGTTTTCGAGCTCGACCTTCAGCGACGTCTCCTTGCGGGTCGCCCCCGGGGAGATCGTGGGTATCGCCGGGGTCGTCGGATCGGGCAAATCCCATCTCGGACGGGCCATCTTCGAGCTCGGGGCCGGCTGCAGCGGCACGATCACCGTGCGCGGAAGCGCTCCGGCCCGCACGGGTCCCCGGTTCGGGATCCGGGAGTCGGTCGGCTACGTCCCGACCGAGCGTCACCGGGAGGGACTCGTGCTCGGCATGACCGTCGCCCAGAACCTGTCGCTGCCCTATGTGGGGGCCGCCATCGCCGCCTCGCCGGTCATCGACGGCGCGCGCGAGCGGCGCGAGACGGTGACCGCGATCGAGCAGCTGAGCATCAAGACTCCCGGTCCGAACACCCTGATCCGCAACCTGAGCGGCGGTAACCAGCAGAAGGTCATCCTCGCGCGCTGGCTCACCCTCGAGTCGAAGATCCTGGTGCTCGACAATCCCACCAACGGCGTGGATGTGGGCGCGAAGGGCGAGATCTACTCGATCCTGGACGACATCACCGCCCGAGGCATCTCCGTGATCCTGATCAGCGATGACCTGCCCGAGCTCATCACCATGAGCGATCGGATCCTCGTCATGAAGGACGGGAAGATCCGCTCCGAGCACGATGTCGCATCCGACGTCCCGCCCACCGAGGTGGACCTCGTCGCCGACATGGTGTGACCACCGCGAACCGACGAAGGAGTCGACATGGAATACCGTCCCCTGGGTGACACCGGCCTCGAGGTCTCCGCGATCTCGTTCGGCACCGCCCCGCTCGGGCAACTGTTCGGGCCGGTGCCGTTCGAGCGCGCGCGCGACGCGGTCTTCGCCGCGGTCGACCTCGGCATGAACCTCGTGGACACGTCGTCGTACTACGGCGACGCGGAGGATCGTCTCGGCCGGATCATAGGGGACCTGCCCGACGACGTGCTCATCGCGACCAAGGGCGGCCGCCTGGGGTGGGACACCTTCGATTTCTCGCCCGCCGGTATCCGGGCCGGCCTCGAAGCGAGCCTGGCCCGGCTGGGCCGAGACTACGTCGACATCTTCCAGCTGCACGACATCGATTTCGTACCGCTCGGACCGGTGCTGCACGACGCCTACGCGGAACTCCTGCAGCTGCGCGAGGAGGGAAAATGCCGATTCATCGGGATGACCGGCTACTCGCTCCCCACGACTCGTCGGGTGCTGCTCGAGACCGACGTCGACGTCGTGCTGAACTACTCGCACGGCACCCTGCTCGACAACTCGTTGTCGGACGAGCTGGCGCCCATCGCGCGGGAACGGGGTACCGGTCTGATCAACGCGGCGGCGGTGTCGCTCGGGATCCTGACCCCTGGAGTGCTGCGGATGGAGCAGCACAACATCGCCTCCGACATCTCCCTGCACGCGGCGCAATCGATGGCCCGAACCGCCGAGCGGCACGGTGCGGACATCGCGTTCGTCGCGAATCAGTACGCGTTGCAGCGGGTGCAGAGCGACACGACCGTGATCGGCTCGACCAGCATCGACCACCTGACCGCAGCCGTGTCGGCGCTCACGACTCCGATCGACGAGGAGCTCCTCGCCGAGCTGCTGGAATCCCGGCTCCCAGTCGATGCGCAGCAGTGGGACGTCGGCCTCCCGGAGAACAACGTGTGGGACTGGCGCGACGGAGAAACGGCGTGAGGTCCTGACCGGGGGAGGGAGCCGCCCGGTCTGGAACCGTCGGCGTCAGACTCTCCTGATCTCCGCGCTCGTGTGCGGCGCCTTCGGGATCGGGGTGAGCGAGTTCGTGGTGATGGGGTTGCTGCCGCAGATCGCTGTCGACCTCGAACCGGGGCTGACGGCGGCGTCACCGGATGCGGCGCTGGCGCTCACCGGCGGGTTGGTCTCGGGCTACGCCCTGGGAGTGGTCGTCGGGATGGTCGTGACCCCGCTCATCCTGCGCCGGCTGTCGGAGCATCGGATCCTCCTGCTCTGCGCGGCGGTCATGCTGATCGGCACTGCGCTGACTGCGGCGAGCCCGAACCTCGCTGTCGCCGTGGTCCTCCGCTTCCTCTCCGCGCTGACGCACGCCTCGTACGTCGGGATCGCCTCCGCGCTCGTCGGACGCCTGCTCGGCAGCTCCCACCAGGGGCGGGGCGCCGCGATCGTCGTCGGCGGGCTGTCGGTCGCGAACCTCCTCGGGGTGCCCGTGCTGACCGCGCTCGGCTCTGATGGCAGCTGGCGTGCGGTGCTGGGGGTGTGCGCCGCGCTCTTCGCGGTGCCGGTCGTGGCGCTCCGGTGCCAGGCGTTCCCCGCGGCGGCGGTGCCGGCCCGGGCGGCGGATGGCGGCGGGATCGGGTCGCGGCGACTCTGGAGTCTCATCGCCGTCGTCACCGTCCTGGCGAGCGGGTGCTTCGCCGTGACGACCTTCGTCGCCCCGATCTCCGACCTGTCGCAGGGTCCGGGCGGCCCGGTACCGATCTCGCTCCTCATGCTTCTCTTCGGCGCCGGCATGAACCTGGGGAACTTCGGCGGTGGCTGGACGGCCGACCGCTCCGCGAACGGGACGCTGCTGCTGAGCGGCGTGGTCGGGATCGTCGGGTCGATCGCCGTGGTGATCCCGTCGGGCTCGGGCCTCACGGTGAGCGCAGGCGTGTGCGCGGTCGGTCTCTCCCTCGGCCTGCTGACCCCGGGGGCTCAAGTGCTCTACGTGCGCACCGCGCGAGAGGGCTCTCGCCTCGCCGCCTCGCTCGCTCCCGGCACCATCAATCTGGGCAGCTTCCTCGGGGCTGTCGTCGGCGGGGCCGGGCTCGCGACGGCCGGTCCGGCGGCGGTCGGTGCGATCGCCGCCGTGTGCATCGGCGCGGCGACGCTTCTGCAGCTGCTCCGCATGCAGGGCGCGCGGGTGCCGCAGGAGGGCTAGCGCTCCGCGACCGGCGCCGACCGTACTCCCGCGTAGTAGATCTCGAAGAGTTCGTCGGCGACCTCAGCGTCGGTCAGCTCGTGTCCGGGCCGGTACCACTGATACGTCCAGTTGCACATGCCGAACAGCGCGAAGGCCGCGATGCGCGGGTGCTGGGGGCGGAGCACGCCGGCGTCGATGCCGCTGCGGATGCGCGATTCGACGAGCCGCTCGTAGGTGTCGCGCTTCGAGGTGGCCACCGTTCGGAGGTCGTCCGGGAGCTCGTGGTAGTACTCGAAGAAGACGCGCACGTGGTCGGACTTCGTCTCCATCAGCCGGAGGATGTCGCGGAACACCTGGCGCAGGAACTCGGGGAGGGGGAGGTCGGCAGGAGACTCGGCCGCGCGCGCGAGCAGCTCCTCGATCCACTGGTCGTGGATCTCGAAGAGGATCTCCGGCTTCTTCCGGAAGTAATGGTAAACCGTGGCCTTCGCGCAACCGACCCGGTCCGCGATCTGGGCCGTCGAGGTGTTGTGGTAGCCGTGCTCGGTGAACAACTGCGCTGCCGCATCGATGATGGCCGCGCGGCGCTGCTGGCCGCCGGGGGTGAGATCGCTGTCGCGCCGGTGCATCACGGTCCTAACTCGGGGTGACTCGATTCTAGAGGGCCTTCCCGTGCTCCCGACCGGCTGGCCGGTTGTGTCCATTGTTTTTCCCTGATCATCACGGAGATTCTCATAAACGTAAAGTTCTAATGAACTATGGGCTTGACGCTTGAGTGTCTCGTTCTGTGGTGCTGGGCTCCTTAGAAGGCCTGATGAGAGAACCATACTGCGAAGAAAAGTGCTGGACAAGGGCTGAATTATGTGTAGAGTGTTGAACGAGGCGTTTAGCCTCAGTGACTGCCGATGTCGGTGCGGTCGAGGGTGTGCTGCGACGTGGCGGGCGCTTGATCTTCATCGATCGGGAAACTTGTGGCCCACGAAGGAGCATGCGGACAATGACGTCAAGACTTTCAGGCAGAACCGTGATCATCACCGGCGGCGCATCCGGCATCGGTGAGGCGATCGCGCGCGGCTTCGCCGACGAGGGGGCTCACGTGGTGATCGCCGACCTCAACGCGGAGGCGGCGAATGCCGTTGCCGAGTCGATCAGCGACTCCGGCGGGTCGGCGCTCGCGGTGCAGGTCGACATCACCGACCGGGAGCAGGTCCGCGCGGGCATCGCCGCAGCGGTCGAACGCTTCGGACGGCTCGACGCCTACTTCAACAACGCGGGGATGAACGTCCCCATGAAGTACCTCGACGTGACCGAGGCGAACTTCTCGAAGATCCTCGAGGTGAACGCGCTCGGAACCCTGATCGGGGCGCAGGAGGCGGCCAAGCAGTTCATCGCCCAGGGCGGCGGCGGCAAGATCGTCAATACCGCGTCGATCGCCGGCCGCACCGGATTCCCGAGCTTCGCGCCCTACTCGGCGGCCAAGGCGGCCGTCATCTCGCTGACGCAGGCGGGCGCGCGCGCACTCGCGGAGCACGGCATCACCGTGAACGGGTTCGCTCCGGGCGTCGTGGCGACGCCGCTCTGGGAGAAGCTGGATCAGGACCTCGAGCGCATCGGCGAGGGGGACGCCGGCTTCGACTCGATGGCCGGGGACATCCTGCTCGGGCGCCCGGCGCAGCCCGCGGATATCGTTCCGACCGCGATCTTCCTCGCGGCTCCCGACTCCGACTACATCACCGGTCAGATCGTTCCGATCGAGGGCGGGATGATCCTCGTATGAGCGGCTCGAGAGTGGTGCTGGTTACCGGGGCCGGCGGGGGTATGGGGCGCGAGGTCGCGGCCCGCTATGCGGCGCTGGGCGACCGCCTGGTGCTCGTGGATCTCGCCCAGGAGGGGCTCGACCGCGCTGCCGAGGCACTGCGGTCCGAGTGGCCCGAGGCCGACCTGCTCCTCCTGCCCGCCGATGTCTCGCGCCCGGAGTCGGTGCGGCAGGTCGCGGAGCGCGTGCGGGAGTGGGCGGGTCGCGTCGACGTGCTCGCGCTCCTCGCCGGTGTGCTGCAGCGGGCCAACAAGGTCACCGAGATCGACATCGACGAGTGGGATCGCGTGAACAACGTGAACGTCCGCGGCGTGTTCCTGATGGCCAAGTACCTGGTGCCGCTGATGCCGACCGGAGGGGGATCGAGCATCGCGACGATCGCCTCGTGGTACGGGCACTCCGGGCACGGCTACTTCGCCGCCTACTGCGCGTCGAAGGCCGGTGTCATCAGCCTGACCCAGAGCCTGGCCGACGAGTTGGCGGAGGACGGGATCCGGGTGAACACCGTCTGCCCGGGCAACATCGACACGCAGATGCACCGTGACGCGCTCGCCGCCGAGGCTCGGGAGCGCGGGATCACCTTCGAGGAGATGAAGGACATCGAGTGGTCCAAGATCCCGCTGGGAATCGCCGGGCCCCCCGGATCGATCGCAGACGCGGTCGAGTTCCTGACCTCGGAGAAGGCGAGCTACATCACGGGTGCGTCGATCGACGTCAACGGGGGCGTGCTGTTCCACTGACGGCGGAGTCCGGGGGCGGGACGCCCCCGGATCTCCCCTCGGGGCGAGACATCGGCGAGGCATCGCGCGGTGAAGAAAACCGACCGGGTGGCCGGTTGGCTGAGAAGGGATCAGAGAGGATCCGCAAGATGGCGAAGAACGAGATGGCCTCGCTGGCCGTGGCAGCCGCGGAGACCAGCTCCGAGGAACTGCTCGAAGCCTTTCGCGGCATGGTGCGGATCCGCGCGTTCGAGACGATCGTCTCCCGGGAGTACGCCGCAGGCAGGATTCCCGGGTTCGTGCACGTCTCTCTCGGGCAGGAGGCGACCGCGGTCGGGGCGTGCCTCCGGCTCGACCGGGACGACATGATCACGTCGAACCACCGGGGACACGGGCATTGCCTCGCCAAGGGCCTCGATCCCCTCGGGATGTTCGCCGAGCTCTACGGTCGCGCCGAGGGCACCGTCGGCGGACGGGGCGGGTCGATGCACATCGCGGATCCCGAGCTCGGCATCCTGGGCGCGAACGGGATCGTCGCCGCCGGTCTGCCGATCGCGGCGGGTGCGGGCCTCGCCGCGCAGCAGCTCGGCGACGGCCGGGTCGTCGTGTCGTTCTTCGGGGACGGCGCCGTCTCCCAGGGCCTGTTCCACGAAGCCGTGAACCTCGCGTCGCTGTGGTCGCTCCCGGTCGTCTTCTTCTGCGAGAACAACGGCTACGCGGAGTTCACCGCCGCGGAGGACGGGCACCCCGCCACGCTCGAGCAGCGCGCCGCTGGGTATCGCGTCCCCTATCTCGGCGTCGACGGAGGCGATGTCGCGGCCGTGATCGCAACCATGGAGATCGCGACCGGCCACGCTCGTGTCGGCGGGCCGGTCATCGTGGAGGCGCAGACGGTGCGCTGGCACGGGCACTACGAGGGCGACCAGCAGAAGTACCGCGAACCCGGACACCTCCGTGCGGGCCTCGACGTGGACTGCCTGGAGATCACCAGGCGGCAGCTGACGGAACTCGGTGTCGAGCCGAGTGCGATCGAGGAGATCGAAGTCGGCGAGCAGCGGGCCGTTGCCGAGGCCGCGGAGCGGGCTCACGCGCTGGCGGATCCCGCACCCGAGACCGTCGGAGACTATGTCATCGTGCCGCGCCGCACGCAGGTCTCCGAGGAGGTCGAGCCGACGGGCGAACCGATGAAGTACCTGGCTGCCATCCGGCTCGCGATCCGCGACGAGCTCAGCGCGGACCCCAGCGCCGTCTTCGCGGGCATCGATGTGGCGGCGGGCGGCGGCGTCTTCGCCGTCTCGCGCGGGCTGGCGGAGTCCTTCCCGGATCGGGTGCTCGATACGCCGATCTCGGAGTCGGCGATCCTGGGGGTCGGGATCGGCGGTGCGATGGCCGGTCTGAATCCGCTCGTGGAGATCATGTACCTCGACTTCATCGGCGTCGCATTCGATCAGATCCTGAACCAGGCGGCGAAGCTGCACTTCATGACCGCCGGCCGTGCGCAGATGGGGCTCACGATCCGGACCCAGTTCGGTGCCGGGCGCTCAGCCGGCAGCCAGCATTCGCAGAGCCTCGAGGCGCTGCTCGCGCACATCCCCGGACTCACCGTGGTCATGCCGTCGACCTCGGCCGACGCATACGGCCTGCTGCGCAGTGCCATGCAGGACCCGAACCCGGTGGTCTTCATCGAGAACCGCATGCTCTACGGTCGTCGCTCGCCCGCGCCCGCGCCCGGTGCGCTCGTCCCGATCGGGGTGGCCCGGATCGCGCGGCCGGGCACTCAGGTGACCGTCGTCTCGTACTCGCGCGTGGTGCTCGAGTGCCTCGAGGTCGCCGAGCGGCTCGCCGAGGAGGGCATCAGCGTCGAGGTCGTCGATCTGAGAACGGTGTCGCCCTGGGATCGCGACGCGGTGCTCGATTCGGTGCGGCGGACCAGCCGGCTCGTCATCGTGCACGAGGCGGTCATCGACTTCGGGGTGGGCGCGGAGATCGCGGCGACGGTGGCGAAGGACGGGTTCTGGTTCCTCGATGCCCCGATCGAACGGGTGGGCGCCCGGTTCCAGCCGGCTCCGTACGCACCGGTCCTGGAGCAGGAGTGGCTGCCCGGCCACGACGACATCGCCGCGGCGATCCGGAGAACGGTGAGTATCTGATGGCCGACGCGCAGTTCGAGGACGGTGAACGATGATCGAGGCGACGTGGCACGGGCCGCACGCGTCGCGCGTCGCCGATGCGCGGGGCAGCACCATCCCCCAGAGGTTCCGCGAGGCGGTCGAGAGCGACCCCGACCGGGAGTTCGTGATCGACGGCACCCACCGGCTGACGCTGGCCGGACTGGCCGTGGAAGCGGCCCGGTGGCAGGAGAGGCTCTCCGCTCGAGGGATCGGGATCGGAAGCCTCGTTTCGATCCAGCTCCCGAACTGGTGGGAGACTCTCGCGGTCACCTATGCAGCCTGGGGGATCGGGGCGACCGTCAACCTCCTCACACCGATCTACCGCGACCGGGATCTGCAGGTGCTGTTCGAGATGCAGCCGCCGGACGCGGTCGTCGCGCCCGCCGAGCATCGCGGCACCGATCACGCGGCGATGATCGCCGGAGTGCTGCGGCGCAGCTCGATCGAGGCCGTGGTGCTGGCGGTGCGATCCGGCGAGGCCGAGCCCCGGGACCCCGGCCCCGCCTCGGCGGCGGACTACCGGGTCGCGGCGGGCAGCCCCGATGACGTGTGCCTGCTGATGTACACCTCGGGGACGACCGGCCGGCCCAAAGGCGTCCTGCACACCCACCGCTCCTTGCTCGTGGAGGCGCAGTCCATCGCCGAGGTGTTCTCCCTCTCCGGCGAACGCGTCTTCATGCCGTCGCCGGTCACCCACGTGACCGGGCTGCTGTACGGCATGATCATGCCGGTGCTGACCGCGGGTGGAGTGGTGCTCCTCGACCGCTGGGTACCGGAGACCGCACGTCGGCTGATCGAGGCCGACCGCTGCGCGATCACCGTCGCGGCCACGCCGTTCCTCCGGGGACTCGCCGATGCCTATCGCGAGGCCGGGACGCCCTCGGCGCTGCGGCACTTCCTCTGCGGCGGGGCTGAGATCCCCGCGGCGTTGATCGCGGAGGCGGAACGGGCCATGGGAACCGAGGTGTCGAGAACCTACGGGTCCACCGAGTTCCCCACCCTGTGCACGGTGCACCCGGGCGCGGCTCCGGAGATCCGGCACCGCACGGACGGCACCGTCATCGGGGCGGCCCGGGCTCGGATCGCGGGCGGAGCCGCGGTCGGCACGGGCGAGCTCGAGGTCGCCGGACCGGAGATGTTCGCCGGCTACCTCGACGCGACCGACAACGAGGACGCGTTCACGGCCGACGGCTGGTTCCGCACCGGCGACCTCGCGAGTCTCGGGGCTGACGGCTCGGTGACCATCGTGGGCCGGGTCAAGGACCTGATCATCCGCGGCGGGGAGAACATCAGCGCCAAGGAGGTCGAGGATCTGCTGCTCCAGTTCGCGGAGGTGCGCGACGTGGCCGTCGTGGGATACCCGGACGAGGTCATGGGCGAACGGGTCTGCGCCGTGGTCGTGAGCAGTGATCCGGACCTCCGCCTCGCGCGGGTGCTGCGTGGGCTGACGGAGCTCGGCATCGCGATGCAGAAGATCCCCGAGGCACTGCTGCTGGTCGACGAACTGCCGCGCACCGCCTCCGGGAAGGTGCCGAAGTTCGAGGTGCGCGCCCGGGTGCGCGCGGAGCTCTGGAGCGGCGCGGTCGAGACGCGGATCCCGCCGCAGACGACGTTCCCGGACCGACACCCGGACGTGACGAACGAGTGACCCGTCGGCCGGAATCGGCCGACGGCAGATGAGTGAGAGAGAGGAGTCGCGAATGCGACAGGAGATCGAATTCCAGAGCAACGGGGACACCGTGCGCGGGTGGCTCTACACCCCGGACACCGGCGAGGGGCCGTTCCCGACCATCATCATGGCGGGCGGGTGGTGCTATGTGAAGGAGATCGTGCAGCCGCACTACGCCCAGATGTTCGCCGAGAACGGGTTCGCCGCGGTGCTGTTCGACTATCGGAACTTCGGCGACAGCGACGGGCAGCGGCGCCAGCACATCGACCCGGACATGCAGATCGAGGACTACCGCAACGCGATCAGCTACGCCGAGACGCTCGAAGAGGTCGACGCCGACCGCATCGGAGTGTGGGGGCTCTCCTACAGTGGTGGGCACTCGCTCGTGCTCGCCGCGATCGACTCGCGAGTGAAGTGCGCGGTCTCCCAGATCCCGGTCGTGGACGGCTACCTCAATATGCGCCTGAACAACGGCACGGTGAACTTCCGTCGGCTCGAACGGGCGATTCTCGAGGCCCGGCGGCTCCGCTTCGCCACCGGTGAGGACACCATGGTGCCCCACTTCACGCTCGACACCGAGCGTGAGATCTCCGCGTGGCCGTTCCCCGAGGGATACGAGGTGTTCGGCACGTTCCAGAAGACCGTGGCGCCGAACTACCAGTACGAGGCCACGCTCGAGTCGGTCGATCTCCTCATGTCGTACAACGTGAAGCCGTTCCTGCCCCGCATCGTGAACACCCCGACGCTCGTGATCGTCGCCGAGCAGGACGACATCACGCTCTGGGAGGAAGAGATCGCCGCCTACAACGCGATCCCGACCGCCAAGAAGAAGCTCGTGGTCATCGACAAGTCGGATCACTTGGCGCTGTACAGCAAGCAGACGCTGCTCCTGCAGTGCGCTGCTGCGGCCACCGACTGGTTCCTCGAGCGGTTGATGCCGCTCGACCAGTCCGCGTGAGGCCGCCGTCGGGATCGGGAGAGGAACGCATGGAACACGCAGGGGAACGGCGAGCGGAGTGCCGCCGGTTCGACGGACAGGTCGCGGTGGTGACCGGAGCGAGCCGGGGCATCGGGCTCGCGACCGCGGCGCGGCTGGCTGCGGAGGGCGCGTCCGTGTGCATCACCGCGAGGAGCGCGGCCGGTCTGGAGCGCGCGCTCGCAGCGCTGCCCGACGGACGCGCGATCGCCGTTTCGGGGAAGGCCGATGACCCGGAGCACCGGGCCGAGGTGCTCGAGGCCGTCCAAGCGCGATTCGGGCGGCTCGATGTGCTCGTGAACGCCGCCGGGGCGAACCCGGCCTACGGCCCGCTCGTGGACCTCGATCACGGGGCTGCCCGGAAGACGCTCGAGGTCAACGTGCTGGCGGCGCTCGCCTGGGTGCAGGAGGCCGTCCGGCACGACGGGCTCGGGTTCCGGGCGCGGCGCGGCCGGGTCGTGAACATCTCGTCGTCGACCGCCGAGACGCCATCACCGGGGATCGGTCTCTACGGCGTGGCGAAGGCCGCGCTGAGTCACCTGACGCGCACCTTGGCGGCGGAGCTCGCGCCCGAGATCCGGGTGAACGCCGTGGCTCCGGCCGTCGTGCGAACGCAGTTCGCCGCGGCGCTCTACGCCGACAACGAGGCCGAGGTGACGGCCCGGTACCCGCTCGGTCGACTCGGGGAGCCCGCGGACATCGCCGCGGCCATCGCCTACCTCGCCTCCTCCGACGCGGACTGGGTCAGCGGGCACGTGCTCACGCTCGACGGCGGACTGGCCGCCGTCGGTGGAACCGCCTAGGAGGAGACGAACCGATGCCGAACCCCGCACCGACACCCGCGGACTGGACACCCGAGCGGGTGGACGATCTCCGCCGCCGCACCCGCGCCTTCATCCGCGAACGGGTGATCCCCCGAGAGCTCGCTCCCGGGGTCCACATCGACGAGGAGCTGCGAGCGCTGCTGCAGGCCGAGGCGCGGGACGCCGGGGTCTTCGCCCCGCAGGTCCCGCTCGAGTTCGGCGGCCTGGGCCTGCCCATCGCGGAGTGGTCGCCGATCTTCCAGGAAGCGGGATACTCGCCGCTCGGTCCCCTCGCCCTGAACTGCATGGCGCCGGACGAGGGGAACATGCACATGCTGCGCGAGATCGCCACGCCGGCGCAGCAGGAACGGTACCTGCGCCCGCTCGCCGCCGGGGACACCCGGTCGTGCTTCGGGATGACCGAGCCGCATCCCGGTGCCGGATCCGATCCGTCCGCTCTGCGCACCGTCGCCGTCCGCGACGGAGACGCCTGGCGCATCAGCGGCGAGAAGCGATTCAGCAGCGGCGCGTTCGGCGCCGGCTTCGCGATCGTGATGGCGCAGACGGTCGAGGCCGGCACGTCGGGCGCGACCATGTTCCTGGTGCCGATGGACACCCCCGGAGTCCGGATCGGCGGGGCGCTGCACACCATCGACCGGGCCATCATAGGAGGCCATCCCCACGTGCACTTCGACGACGTGCTGGTGCCGGGTGAGGCCGTGCTGGGCGAGGTCGGGCAGGGGTTCCGGTACGCCCAGGTCCGTCTCGGTCCGGCCCGGCTCACGCACTGCATGCGCTGGCTCGGGCTCGCCCGTCGGGCGCACGACACCGCACTCGATCGCGCGGCGAGCCGGGAGCTGTTCGGCGCGCGACTCGGGGATCTCGGCATCGCGCAGGGCATGCTCGCGGACTCCGTGATCGACATCGAGACCTCCGATGCGATCATCGCGCGGACCGCGGAGCGGCTCGCGTCCGACCCGCGCGCCGGTACCGCGCTGTCGTCGGTCGCCAAGGTCCACTGCTCGGAGGCCATCGTCCGGATCGTCGATCGATCGATGCAGCTCCTCGGCGGGGAGGGCGTCTCGGAGCACCTCCCGCTCGCGAGCTTCTTCAACGAGGTGCGACCGTTCCGCATCTACGACGGCGCGAACGAGACCCAGCGCTGGGCGATCGCACGACGGGCCGCGGCATCGCGTGCGCGGGAGCGGGCGGCGGGGGAGCCCGCGCGGGACGTGCTGCGCGAGTTCGAGGTGCACGATGACTGAACGCGGGCCGGATGAGCTGTTCCACCGGAGCCGAGTCGCGGCATTCCTGGAAGAGCACGGGATCGGCCGCGGACCGGTCGATGCGGATCGGATCGGGGACGGGCAGTCCAACGTGACGTTCCGGGTCCGGGGCGGGGGTCGGGATCTCGTGCTGAGACGTGGCCCGCGCCCACCGCTGCCGAAGTCGACCCACGACATGGTGCGAGAGGCGAGGCTTCTGCGGGCGCTCGCGCCGAGCGGGGTCCCGGTTCCCGAGGTCCTCGCCGTCTGCGAGGATCCCTCGGTGCTCGGCGTGCCGTTCTACGTCATGCCGTACTCCGCGGGGGAGATCCTCACCGAGGACGAACCGCTCCCCTGGCGCTTCCCCGCCGTCCGCCGGCTGGTGAGCGAGCAGGTGGTCGACACCCTCGTCGGCCTGCACGAGGTCCCCGTCGGGAGCGGCCCGCTCGCGGAACTGGGACGCCCGGAGGGATATCTCGAACGTCAGGTCCGTCGGTTCGGGGCGCTGTGGGAGGTGAACAGCCGTCGCGACGTGCCGCTCGTCGCCGAGCTCGGCGCCTGGCTCGCCGCGCGCACTCCGTCGCCGCAGCGGGCCGGGATCGTGCACGGCGACTACCGGCTGGGGAATCTGATGTTCGGCCCCGCGGGGCTCGGCGACCCGCGAGTGACGCTGGTCCTCGACTGGGAGATGGCCACCCTCGGCGATCCGCTCGCCGACCTCGGGTATCTCATGGCGACGTCGGCGGAGCATGGGCGGCCGGGATCCGTGATGCAGCTCAGCCCGGTCACCGCGCTGCCGGGCTATCTGCGACGGCACGAGCTCGCGGAGCGGTACGCGACCCGCACCGGTCTCGACCTCTCGGGGATCGACTGGTACCAGGTCCTGGCGCTCTGGAAGGCGGCCGTCTTCTGCGAGGCGATCTACTCGCGGTGGCTGGCCGGTGAGCGGCCCGGCGACACGACCTTCGCACCCCGGCTGGAGACCGGCGTGCTCGATCTGCTGGAGCAGGCGCACGCACTCGTCTCCCGGTGATCGGGCACGATCTCCGCTGCGCCACTTGTGTTTACTCTGAGTGAATGCGTAGAGTAATGGTTGACACTCGTGCAACGGCGCCGGGTGCGTGAGGAGTGGTAGCGTGACGGAACCGTTGAGGATCGGCGTGCTCGGAGCCGCCCGGATCAGCGAGGATTCGCTGTTCTCCCCGGCCGAGGATATCGGGGCCCGGATCGTGGCCGTGGCCGCCCGTGATCCGCGCAAGGCTGCGGACTACGCGCGCGCCCACGGCATCGAGCGGGTCGTCGAGGGGTACGACGCGCTCGTGAGCGACCCCGAGGTCGAGGCGGTCTACAATCCGCTGCCCAACGGCCTCCACACGCCCTGGAACCTCGCCGCGATCGAGGCCGGGAAGCACCTGCTCGCCGAGAAGCCGTTCGCGAGCAACCTGCCGGAGGCGATCCGCGTCAGCGAGGCCGCCGCACGGCGCCCGGAACTCGTGGTGTTCAACGGGTTCCACTACCGATATCACCCGGTGTTCCTCCGGTTCCTCGAGCTGCTCCGCGCCGGGGAGATCGGCGAGGTGCAGCGGGTGCGGGTGGTCATGACCGTCGATGTGCCCGACCTCACCGACATCCGCTGGTCCTGGCCGCTCGCGGGCGGGGCGCTGATGGACGTGGGGTGCTACTGCGTGAACGCGATCGACGTCGTCGCGGCGGAGTTGGGCGGGTCCGCGACGTTGCGTTCCGCGCGGACCGGGCGCCTGGAGGGCACGGATCCGCGCATCGACGCCTGGGCCGAGCTCGTGTTCGAGCTGCCCGGGGGCGTGGAGGCCGTCGCGGAGCTCAGCCTCATCGGCCCGCGCAGCTTCACGCTCACCGCGGTCGGTTCGCGCGGCTCGATCCACCAGTCCAACCTGAGCTACGTGCACACGGACGACCGGCTCACGATCACGACCGCTTCGGGGACCCGGGTGGAGCGCCTCGGCCTGACTCGGAGCTTCACGTATCAGATGCGGGCGTTCCGGGACGCGATCCGCCACGGCGGCCCCTATCCGACGACCGCGGCCGAGGCGGTGGAGAACCTGCGGACGATCGACGCGGCCTATGCCCTCGCGGGGCTTCCGCCGCGGATCTCCGCCGGCACGGGCTGAGGCCGGGTCGCGCACCGCATCCCCGAAGACATCGAACACCCATCATCCAAGGAGAAAAGACTGATCATGAGCGGACGGCTGGCAGGAAAGGTGGCACTCGTCACCGGGGCGGGCAACGGCATGGGGGAGGCGATCTCCCGGCTCTTCGCGGCAGAGGGGGCCTCGGTCGCGCTGACGGACATGTCCTTGCGGGGGGAGGAGGTGGCCGAGGAGATTCGGAACAGCGGCGGCACGGCCGAGTTCTGGCAGATGAACGTGACTGATGAGCTCGGGGTCGCCGCAGTGTTCGCCGCGGTCTTCGAACGGTTCGGCGCGCTCAACGTACTGATCAACAACGCCGGGATCTCGGGACCGACCGAGGCGGTCGAGGACGTCGAACTGGAGGACTGGAAGACCGTCTTCTCGGTGAACGTCGGCGGGCCCTTCCTGTGCACCAAACACGCGATCCCCTACCTGCGGCGCACGCCCGGCATGACGAGCATCGTGAACACCTCGTCGATCTACGGACTCATCGGGAACGCCGATGTGCCGATCTACCACACGACCAAGGGGGCGGTCCGGATGATGTCGAAGACGGATGCCATCACCTATGCGCCCGAGGGGATCCGCGTGAACTCGGTGATGCCGGGGACCATCCTGACTCCGCTCAATCTGGAAAAAGGCAAACTGCTGCCGGGCGGGGTCGATGCCTACCTCGAGAAGATGCGGGCCGAGCACCCCCTCGGCGTCATCGGGGACCCTGAGGACGTGGCGTACGCCATGCTCTATCTCGCCTCCGACGAATCCAAGTTCGTCACCGGTACCGAGATCGTGGTCGACGGCGGGTATACGGCGCAGTAGCGGTCCGCGGTCCGGGTCAGTCGCGGGTGTGTGGTCCGGGTCAGTCGCGGGGGTACTGCCAGAGCTCCAGTTGCACGCCGTCCGGATCCCGGAGGTACGCCCACTGGGATCCTGTCAACGCGCCCTCGGTCAGGGCGACCGGGGGCGCGTTGAAGACGGCGCCCCGCTCCTGCAGCGTGCGGTAGGCGGCATCCATGTCGTCCACCTGCAGGCAGACGTGTGTCGCGCCGACATCGCAGTTCCGGAGCGAGAACTCCGCGCCCTCCGGTTGCGTGTACTCCAGGAACTCGAGGTGCACTGCACCGATCTGCACCATCGAATAGTCGAGTACGGCGCCGGGTACCTCGACTCCCGCCTCCAGGTCGGCCCCTTCATTGTGGTTCACCGGCCCGGGCTCCAGGCCGAACATCCGGGTGTACCACTCGAATGAGCGACGCATGTCCCGCACGGTGATACCGATGTGGTGGACGCCCTCGACGGTGAATGACATGGGAGCTCCTTTGCTCGACGCCAGAATCTAGACACTCACACTACACATCATTTACTCAAAGTGATCAAGGTCAACGCGCCAGATTCTCACCATTTCCAGGAATCGCGGGAAAATTCGCCGCGAAATGAGGCGTTCGGGGTGTGCGGCGTACTGATGCAACACGCGTAGAGTTTAGTTATAGTGAACAATTGAACGATGGCCGCCGCCGCTGGTGCCGGTCGACGGGCCGCGCGGGGTGGGACGCCCGCCCCGAAGCCGCGGCGAACTCAAAGGAGAGCACGACATGAAAGCAGCAGTCTTCCACGGGGCGAAGGACATCCGGATCGAGGAGGTCGCCGAGCCGACCGACGTCGCCGCTCACGAGGTGCGGCTGAAGCCGATCTGGTGCGGGATCTGCGGCACCGATCTGCACGAGTACGCGCAGGGGCCGATCGTCATCCCGAGCCACCCCCACCCCTTGACCGGCGCGGCCGCCCCGCAGATCCTGGGGCATGAGTTCTCCGCCGAGGTGCTCGAGGTGGGGTCCGCGGTGACGAAGGTTCGGGTGGGCCAGAAGGTCTCGGTGATGCCCCTCATCTTCTGCGGCACGTGCTACCAGTGCCGCCGGGGGCGGGGGCATCTCTGCGCCACGATGGCGTGCGTCGGGCTCAGCTATCGCTGGGGCGGCATTGCGGAGCAGTGCGTTGTCCCCGCCACTCAGGTCACCCCGCTGGCCGAGAGCATGACGGATCTGCAAGGGGCGCTCGTCGAACCCACCGCCGTCGCGGCGTACGGCGTCGATCGGGCGGGCGTGCGTCCGGGTGACGAGGTTCTCATCACGGGGGCAGGCCCCATCGGTGTGCTCGCCGCCCTCTACGCGGCGTCGCTCGGCGCGAACGTGACGATCTCCGAGGTCAACCCGAAGCGGCTCGAGCTCGCACGGGGACTCGACGTCGGAGTGGTGCTCGACGCCTCGCAGGCCGATGTCGTCGGGGAGCTCCGCGACCGCACCGAGGGTGTTGGTGTCGACGCGGTCATCGAGTGCTCGGGGAACGAGCGGGCGCTGCAGACCGCGCTCGCCGCCGTCCGGGCCGCCGGCCACATCTCGCAGACGGGACTGCACACCGGCCCGGCCGCCATCGAGCCGATGATCCTCTCGGAGCGGGACATCACCCTCGCCGGGACCTGGTGCTTCCCGGTCACCGACTGGCCCCGGATCATCGATCTGATCGGACGCGGGCGGCTCCCGGTCGAGCGCGCCGTCAGCGCGCAGATCTCCATCGACGACGTCGTCCAGCAGGGGTTCGATGCGCTCCTGGATCCCGCCGGCGACCAGGTGAAGGTGCTCGTGCAGGCCACGGCGAGCTGAGCGTACGCCGTCGGGGCCGGGGGCGCAGCTCGCGCCGATCCCGGACCGTGCCCGCTGTTCAGTGAGCATGCCACTCAGGGAGCGCTTCGTCGTATCATGTGCGCCCCCGACGAACGTCACTGATGGTCCCCCAGTGAGGCAAGGGCCAATGCGTAGCGCCGGAGTGCCGGACTTCGAGACGCGAATCGAAGTCGATACCAAGTTGTTACTGTTTCGGGTTTGTAAACGCTGGCCACCTAATTGTAAAGTCTGACTCAACACATCGTGTCCTCGCGTTTCGTCGCACCACGCGAGATTTCAAAGGAGAGAGAATGGCACTGGAGTCACAGCGAACCCCGCTCACCGGCTCGCGCTGGCAGGTCTCTCAGGGGCTGGTCACGATGGTCATCGCCCTGGTCGCGATCCTCGTCCTGGGATTCCTCGTCGCTCCGTCGAGTCTCGCACCCGGGGTGCTGCTGAGTGTGATCCCCTTCGCGTCGATCCTCGCCATCGTGGGCCTCGGCCAGATGCTCGTGGTGCAGCAGGCCGGGATCGACCTCTCCGTACCCGGCGCCGTCTCGATCGCCGTCGTGCTCGCGACCCACGTGCCGAACGGGGACTCGAGCCGGCTCGGGCTCGCCGTGGCGCTCTGCGTGGTGTTCGCCCTGGTCGGCGGTCTCATCAACGGATTCCTCGTCGGGGTCATGGGCCTCAACGCCGTCATCACGACCCTGGGCAGCAACGGACTCATGTTCGGCGCGATCCTGGCCATCTCGGGCGGTGTCCCCCGCACGACCACTTCACTCCTCGCGAGCATCACCAACGGGAACGTCCTCGGGATCCCGAACACCCTCCTCATGCTCGTCGTGACGCTCCTCCTGGTCTCGCTCCTGTTGAAGAAGACCGTCGCCGGGCGCCGCTTCGAGGGCATCGGCGCGAGCCCGGCGGCGACTCGCGCGATGGGGCTGCGCGTCCGCACGCACAAGGTGAGCGCCTACGTCTGGGCCCAGCTGCTCTACTCGTTCGCGGGGCTCGTCCTCGCCGGCGTCGTGGCCCAGCCGACGGCGTACCTGGGGAACAACTACCTGCTGCCCTCGGTGGCCGTCGTTGTCCTCGGCGGCACCTCGCTGCTCGGCGGGCGCGGCTACCCCATCGCGACGATCGTGGCCGCGTTCTTCCTGACGCAGCTGGAGCAGTTCTCCCTCGCGCTCGGAGTGCCCTACGCCGCGCGCACGCTCATGCAGGCGGCCGCGCTCGTGCTCGGCGTCGCGATCTACACGATCAACTGGGGCCGGGTGCGCCGTTGGCTCGTGTCGCGGCGCGGATCCCCCGCCCAGCCAGCCTCGGCCTGACCCGTTCTCCAGTATGTCCCACCCATCGAACAGATTTTCAGCGAAAGGAAACAGCATGAGTATCTCCAAGAAACTGCTGACGGGAGCTGCGGCGCTCTCGGCCGGCCTGCTTCTCCTCACGGCGTGCTCCAGCGGCGGCTCGACCGAGGAGGCGAGCGGCGGGTCCGGAGGCGGCAGCGGCGATGCCCCCGCGTGGTGCGGCCCGGATGAGGCGAGCGTCACGTTCCTCGACGGCTACATCGTCAACGGCTGGCGCAAGATCGCCGCGGAGACCGGCAAGCTCGAAGCGGAGAAGTGCCCGAGCGTCACCTCCTTCGAGATCATCGATGGCCAGGGCGACACCCAGAAGGCCATCTCCGACATCAACGGCGCGGTCGCCATCGGATCCGATGCGATCGTGGTCCACACGGCGTCCGGCGAGGCCATCCTGCCCGCGCTCCGCTCGGCGCACGACGCCGGTGTCGTGACCGTGCCCTACCGGGACGGTGTCGGCGGCGAGGAGGGCGAGGACTACGACATCTGGATCGGCTCCGACTACGTCGAGGACGGCCGCACCTTCGGCAACTGGATCACGGAGCAGTTCCCCGACGGGGCGAAGGTGCTCTTCCTGAGCGGCCCGGCGGGCACGACCCAGGGGCTCGACGAGAAGAGCGGCCTGGATGAGGTGCTGAGCGACGACAAGTACGAGTTCATCGGCGAGCAGCCCTTCGAGATCACCGACTGGGACCCGTCGAAGACGCAGCAGGTGCTGACCGCGGCAATCGCGAAGTATCCGGAGATCGACGTCATTGTCTCGGATTACGGCCCGTCGCTCGTGGGCGCCCTGCCCGAGTTCGAGAAGGCCGGCCGTTCGATTCCGGCGCTCGCCGCCTCGGACGGCAACGTCCTCGGCTGCTTCTGGACCGACCACCAGGAGGCGAACCCCGATTTCAAGATGATGACCATCAAGACCGGAACCGACAACATCGCACTCGCGGTGCAGCACGCCATCGCGCGCGCCACCGGCGGCGAGGTGCCCGCGGAGACCGCCTACGCCGGCGGCGTCTTCGAGGACTCCACGACGGACGACTCGCCGGTGCAGTGCGAGCCGGATCTGCCGGATGACATCTACCTCTCCTCCTCCGCGCTGTCGGGCGAAGAGCAGGCCACCCTCATCGGCAACTAACCAGGTCAGCGGTGGGTTGGCGGAGGTCCCCGGGCCTCCGCCAACGGATCCGGAATCAGTAGCGAAGGAAAACAACGTGCAGCAGAGCGATGCCATTGCGCAACGGCCGGTCATGTCTCTCCGCGGGATCGGCAAGAGCTTCTCGGGTGTGCCCGCGCTCACCGACGTGTCGCTCACCATCCACGCCGGCGAGGTGCACGCGCTCCTCGGCGAGAACGGCGCCGGCAAGTCGACGCTGATGAACGTCGCCACGGGGTCGCTGGTTCCCGATCACGGCACGATCGCCATCGGCGACGAGAGCTTCGGCTCACTGACTCCGACGCAGGCCGCCGCCCACGGCATCGCCATCGTGCACCAGCACCCCGCCGTGCTCCCCGACCTCACCGTCCTGGAGAACCTCCGGGTCGCGCTGCCGGCCGGCGTCTTCGCCGGTCGGCCTGCGAAGGACGTCGCCCGGGAGCTCCTGGCGCGGGTCCGCCTCAGCGTGCACCTCTCCGATCGTGTGGAGAACCTCAGCGTCGCCCAGAAGCACCTGCTCGAGATCGCGAAGGCCCTCGCCGTGCATCCCAAGGTGCTCGTGCTCGACGAACCCACCGCGCCGCTGGGCAGCGAGGCCGTCACGATGCTCTTCGACCTCATCGCCGAGTGGACCGCTGCGGGCACCGCCATCGTCTACATCACGCACCGCATGGCCGAGGTGCGGCAACTCGCCAAGCGGGTGACAGTGCTGCGCGACGGCCACGTCGCACGATCCGATGCCGATATCGCCGACGTCACCGACGACGAACTGCTGTCGCTGATCGTCGGTCGTCGCCTGGCCTCCGCCTTCCCCGACAAGCATCAGGCGGGTGACCTCGCACCCAACCTCGTCATCGAGCACCTCAGCGCCGACGGCGTGCACGACGTGTCGTTCTCGGCGAAACCCGGCGAGATCGTCGGCATCGCCGGGGTCGTCGGCAACGGGCAGGAAGAACTGATGCGCGCGCTCGCGGGCCTGGCCTCCCACCAGGGGCGGGTGGTGATCGACGGACAGGAGCTGAGCGCCCGGGAGCTGCTCGACTCGTCGGGGTACATGCCCGCGGATCGCCACCACGAGGGGCTGATCATGCGCCTCACCGTGCGCGAGAACGCGGCGATCGCCGCCCTGAAGCGATTCCGGCGCGGCCCCGGACTCAGCAGGCGGGCCGAGCTCGACCTGGTGACCGAGCAGCTGCGCTCCCTCGCGGTGAAAGCGCCCTCGCTCGACGCCGAGGTGTCTGCGCTCTCCGGCGGCAATCAGCAGAAGGTCGTCATGGCGCGCACCGTGCTCGCACGACCCAAACTCGTGCTCGCCCACGAGCCCACTCAGGGCGTCGACGTGGGGGCTCGGGCCGAGCTCTACCGCATCATCCGGGAGATCTCCGCGCAGGGGACCCCGGTGATCGTGGCCTCGTCGGACGCGAAAGAGCTGGAGGGGCTGTGCGATCGTGTCATCGTGCTCTCCCGTGGCCAGGTCGTCGCGGACCTCGTGGGCGACGAGATCCAGGAGGACCGGATGGTGCACACCGCGGTGAGCTCCAGGACCGAGACCCTCACCGCCGTCGGCACGAAGACGGTCGGCACGAGCCGGCTGTCGCGATTCCTTCAGGGCGATTACGCACCGGTCCTGCTGCTCGGGATCGTGATCATCGGCCTCGCCGGCTACATCCTGGGCCTGAACGACAAGTACCTCAACGCCTTCAACGTCACCTCCGTACTGACATTGACCACGGCGCTCGGCTTCATCGCGCTCGGTCAGACGATGGCGCTGCTGCTCGGGGGCATCGACATGTCGGTGGGCCCCCTCGCGGGCATGCTCGTGGTCATCGCCTCCTTCTACTTCTCCGGCGGCGCGCACGTCGGCTCGATGCTGCTCGGACTCGCGGCGATGATCCTGGTGTCGATCGCGACCGGGCTCGTCAACGGGGTCCTGATCAGATACCTGAAATTCACCGCGATCGCGGCGACGCTCGCGGTGTACTTCGCCCTGCAGGGGTTCAGCTTCATCCTCCGCCCCACCCCGGGCGGCAACATCGATACGGCCGTTGCCGACGTGATCCAGTCCAAGGTCTTCGGGATGATCCCGGTCGCCTTCCTCGTGCTCCTGGCCTGCACCGCCGGCCTGGAGTTCGCGCTCAAGCGGTCCATCTGGGGATGGCGGCTCCGTGCCACCGGCTCCGACGAGCCCAACGCGCGCCGGGTGGGCGTGAAGATCAACCGCACGGTCATCAGCGCCTATATCTTCGCGTCGCTGCTGACCTTCTGCGGCGCCGTCATGCTGATGGCGCAGCTCGGAGTCGGCGACGCCTCCCAGGGTGTCAACTACACCCTGACGAGCGTGACGGCGGTGGTACTCGGCGGCACGAGCCTCTTCGGCGGTCGCGGCACCTTCGTCGGCAGCCTGCTCGGCGCCCTCCTGCTGACGCAGGTGATCAACGCGATGTTCTTCCTGAAGCTGGACCAGTCCTGGCAGTACTACCTGCAGGGACTCATGATCCTGGTCGCCGCCGTCGTGTACTCGGTGGTCCGTGCGCGGGTCAAGAACCGGGTCGCCGCGTCCTGAAGCGGCGGCGCCCACGCAGCAGAGCCGCGGTCTGAGTTCATCAGACCGCGGCTCTGCTGCGCGGGCGCCCGACAGGTCAGCGCGCGGGGAGGATGCCCGCCTCGCGGTACCGCTTGAACGCGTCGAGAAAACTCTGGAGCGAGACCCGGGTGTTGTCGAATCCCCGTTCGCGGCTGCGCCGCATGTCCGCGAAGCACTCGATCGGCCGGCCCAGGTCGCTGTCCGAGTGCCACCACGAGGCGACGCGGGCGAGATCCGGCTCCACGAGCCCGTGCTCCGCGACGATCCCGGCCCACGATTCCTCCGCCCCGGTCATCCGGGGTTCGAGCGGCCGGTCCGTGCCGTTGTGGCCCTCCCAGGCGACCCCGAAGTGCTCGGCGATCCGCGGCCACATCCACCGCCAGCGGAAGACATCGCCGTTCGTGATGTTGAACGCCGTATCGGCGGCCGCGGGGGTCGTGGCAGCCCAGACCATCTGCTCCGCGAGGAGGTCGACGTCGGTGACGTCGGTGACGCCGTTCCACTGCGTCTCCGAGCCCGGGAAGATGAAGGGCTCGCCGGTCGCCCTGCAGATCTCCGCATAGGCCCCCAGCGTGAGGGCCATGTTCATGGCGTTGCCCGTGGCGAACCCGATGACGGTGTGCGCGCGGTGGGTGCTCCATGTGAAGCCCGAGCGCTCCGCGGCGGCGAAGAGCTCGTCCTCCTGCGCGTAGTAGAAGTTCGGGATCTCGATGCGCGGCTCCTCCTCGTGGAAGGGGGTGTCGGCCGATGCGCCGCTCGCGTAGGCCTCGAAGGGGCCGAGGTAGTGCTTGAGCCCGGTCATGAGCGCGATGTGGGACACCGAGCCCGCGGGCGCCAGGGCGGCGAGGAGATTGGCCATCGCGAGACGGTTCACCCGGATGTTCTCGGCCTCCGTCTCCATGCGCATCCACGTCGTGATGAACACGGCGTGCGGGGCCAGATCGGCGAGTGGCGCGAGGGTCTCGGGCTGCAGCAGGTCGGCCTGGAGCGGGAGCACCCCGTCCAGGGAAAGCGGCGAACGATTGAGGCCGGTGACCTCCCATCCCTGTGCGATGAGCTCTCGGCAGACGGCCTGCCCCGAGATCCCGCTGGCACCCACGACGAGCGCGCGCCGGGCGCTGTGATTCACTGACACGGAGAGTTCCCCTTCGAACGTACGAGCTAGGTCCTGACTGCGAAACAGTGTACGCTAAGACTGTACGTTTTGCTTAGTGTGTCTGAATCATTGGCGCGGTGCGCATGCTCCGATGCGGTGTCCTCGAGGTCGAGACCGCCGGGGAGCGAGGCGGTGCGAATCCACTGATCACCGGGTCGACAAAGGAGTTATCTGATGAAAGCGCTGCAGTTCCTCGGGGAGAACGCCCCGGAGATCTCCGAACTTCCGGTTCCCGACATCGGAGCCGATGAGGTCCTCGTCGCGGCCCGCTCGGTCGGGATCTGCCACTCGGACATCGAGCTGCTCGAGGGGCGCTACATCATTCCCTTCACCTACCCGATCATCCCGGGCCACGAGTGGGCCGGGGAGATCGTCGCCGTCGGCGACCGGGTCACCGAGTTCTCCGTCGGCGACCGGGTCGTCGGGGAGTGCGTCATCGGCGAGGACCACTTCGGCTTCTCGATCAGCGGCGCGGTCGCCGACTTCTTCGTGGCTCGCCCCGAGTGGCTGCACCGCATCCCCGAGAGCATCGACTACTCGAGCGCGGCGCTGATCGAGACGTTCACCGTCGCCTACCACGCACTCATGTCGGTCGGGAACATCAACGCGAGCGACACCGTCGCGGTCCTCGGTGCCGGGCCGGTCGGGCTCATGACCACAGCGGCTGCGCACGCCCTCGGCGCCGTCGTCGTCACCGTCGAGCCGTCCGCCGCGCGCCGCGAGGCCGCGCGCCAGCTCGGTGCCGACCACGCCGTCGATCCGTCCGAGTCCGAGGCGCTGCTCGCGTCGCTGACCGACGGCCGGGGGCCGAGCGTCGTGATGGAAGCCAGCGGCAACCCGAACGTCATGGCGAACGCGATCCGGATCGCGGCGCACGGCGCACGGCTGGGGTTCATCGGCATCAACGTCGGCAACGAGGCATCCGCGCCGCTCGGGCTGATCCAGTCGAAGGGACTGAGCATCATCGGCACCATCGGCTCGCCCGGTGTGTGGCCGGAGGCGATCCGCTTCTTGGAGCGCACCGGCATCGATCTCTCGCCGCTGGTCACGGAGCGGTTCCCGATCGCCGGCGCGATCGAAGCTATCGCCGCGTCCCGGGACTCGTCGCGCAACCTCAAGGTGCACGTCGAACTCGACGCGACCCTGTAACCCGTCCGACCTGCCACGCACGATTCACTGGAGGAAGCAATGAGGCTGAACGACAAGATCGCACTCGTCACCGGGGCCGCCGGAGGGATCGGCCGCGCGACCGCGGAGCGATTCGCCGAGGAGGGAGCGATCGTCTACGCCGCAGACCTGCGGCCGGGCGGTGCCTACGACTCCGACCGGATCACCGCGGTGGAGCTCGACGTGACCTCCGAGGAGGCGTGGACGGAGGTCGTCGGCGGGATCGTCGCCCGGCACGGTCGCATCGATGTGCTCTTCAACAACGCCGGGGTGGTGCAGTCCTATGAGCCGGTGGCGACCATCGATCTCGAGGATTGGAGGAGCGTCATCGACGTGAATCTCAACGGGGTGTTCTTCGGGTGCCGCACCGTGATCCCCCACATGCAGGCCGCCGGCGGGGGCTCGATCATCAACACGTCGTCGATCTGGGGCATTGCGGGAGCGGCGGGGGTCGCCGCCTACACGGCGTCGAAGGGGGCCGTGCGGCTGCTCAGCAAGAACGTCGCGCTGTCGTACATCGGCGACGGGATCCGGTGCAACTCCCTCCACCCCGGCCTCATCGACACCCCGCTCATCGCCGCGCAGGACGCCGGGATCACGGCGGACGTGCTGGCGAAGACGCCCCTCGGGCGCCTCGGGACGTCGCGCGAGATCGCCAACGGGGCTCTGTTCCTCGCGAGCGACGAGTCGAGCTACATGACCGCGGCCGAGCTCGTGCTCGACGGCGGCTACACGGCCCAGTAGGCGGATCCAGGGCCGGTCGCCGTGCTGCGCCGTCCGGTCGCGGCCCCCAATCACGCGTTCGACAGGAGAGACATGTCCGTACCCGATGCGAGCCCGAGACACGCGCGTTCCGAGCTGTCGCCGAACTACGACTGGTCGCGGCCGATCCCGGCCCCCGGGCATACCGGTGTCGACTACGAGTCGCGCGTGGACTTCGACCGGCTGCGACGCTACCGGCTGGCCCGGGCCCATGAGGCCCTCGCGGCCTCGGGCTGCGGAGCCTTCCTCCTCTTCGACTTCTACAACATCCGGTACACGACGCAGACCTGGATCGGAGGCGCTCTGGGAGACAAGATGATCCGGTACGCGCTGCTCCTGCCCGGTCAGGAGCCGATCCTGTGGGACTTCGGCTCGGCGGTGAAGCATCACCAGCTCTACTCGCAGTGGACGCCCGAAGACCACTACCGGGCAGGCTTCCTCGGGTTCCGCGGCGCGGTCTCGCCGCGGGCGGGCCTCATGCGGACCGCGGTCGCGGAGATCAAGTCGATCCTGGCGGCCGAGGGGCTCGCCGACGCCCCGATCGGCGTGGACATCATCGAACCGCCGTTCCTGTTCGAGATGGAGCACCAGGGGCTGCGCATCGCGGACGCGCAGCAGCCGATGCTGGACGCGCGGGTGATCAAGTCGATCGACGAGATCACCCTGCTGAATCAGGCCGCAGCGATGGTCGACGGGGTGTACCAGAACATCGTCGACGTTCTGAAGCCCGGCATCCGCGAGAACGACATCGTCGCCCTCGCGAATCAGCGGCTCTACGAGATGGGGTCGGAGCAGGTCGAGGCGGTCAACGCGATCTCGGGGGAGCGGTGCAATCCGCACCCGCACAACTTCACCGACCGGGTCATCCGACCGGGGGACCAGGCGTTCTTCGACATCATCCACTCGTTCAACGGGTACCGCACGTGCTACTACCGCACCTTCAGCGTCGGTTCGGCGACTCAGATCCAGAAGGATGCCTACAAGCAGGCGCGCGAGTGGATGGACACGGCCATCGACTCGATCCGCCCGGGCGTGGGGAGCGACGATGTGGCCAAGGTTCTGCCCAAGGCGGAGGACTTCGGGTTCGAGAACGAGCTGGCGGCGTTCGGCCTGCAGTTCGCGCACGGCCTGGGGCTCGGACTGCACGAGCGGCCGATCATCTCGCGGCTCAACTCGTTCGAGGATCCGGTGGAGCTCCGTCCGGGCATGGTCTTCGCGATGGAGACCTATTTTCCCGCGGCGGACGGGATCTCGGCCGCTCGCATCGAGGAGGAGCTGGTCGTCACGGAGACCGGGACCACGGTGCTGACGAAGTTCCCGGCCCAGGAGCTGTTCATCGCCAACGAGTACTAGGCGCTCGCGGCCCCGAAGATCTCCGGATGCTTCGAAAGCTGCCGGCGCGTACGGCGGATGTGCCCCGCCAGCACGCGCTCGGCCTCCTGGAAATCCCCGTCGCGCAGGGTCTGGATCAGGATGTTGTGCTCGTCATCGGCCAGGCGGCGCAGCTCGGGAGACCAGGTCGCGACATACGCGCGACGGTAGGGTGCGGTCGTGTTCCACAGCTTGGAGATGAGGTCGCCGAGCTGCTGGGTGCTGGCGTGCGCGTAGGTGGTCAGGTGGAACTCGCGGTCGAAGCGGAGGAATCCGTCGACGTCCGCAGCGGCTGAGGCCTCGGAGACCCGGGTCGCGAGCGACTCGAGGCGGGCGAAATCGTCCTCCGTGAGGTGGGGGGCGCTGAAGCCCAGCAGCAGCGGTTCGAGGCGTTCGCGCATGAGATAGACCTCCTCGCACTCGGGGAGCGTGAGCCGGGAGACCCATGAACCCGAGTTCGCGACGGTCGTCACGAGGCCCTCGTGCACGAGGATGCGGATCGCCTCGCGAACGGGAACGCGGCTCGCGCCGAAGCGTTCCGCGAGTTCCTCCTGCCGGATCCGGGCCCCGGGGTTGAGGTCGCCGCGGAGGATCTCCTCGCGCAGACGCTCTGCGATCCGCTCGCCGGCATCGCCGCCGCGCTGGCCGGGTGATTCCGTCGTTGCTGCCATCATGCTCCTCCGAGTGGTCGTCACGCACCCACCGTCATTCACCGCTCCGGATGCAGCGGGTGCCACAGGAGCGTACTCGCATCCTGCTCGTACGCCTTGCCGTCGGGATAGCTCACGAGCTCGAACTGCATGCCCCAGGGCGAACGGAAGTAGACCCAGCGCTGTCCCAGGCTCGCGTTCGCGCTCGCAACGGGATCGCCCATGATCTCGACGCCCTCGATGCGCAGGTACTCGAGGGCGGCGTCGAATTCGTCGACGTAGAACGCGAGATGATGCCCCCCGAGATCGCTGTTGCGGGGCTGGGGCCGCTGCTCATCAGCCGGGGTGTACTCGAAGACCTCGAAGTTCGATCCGAAGCCGCAGCGGTAGAAGTTGAGGCGGCGCATGACCGTGCGCGGGTGGACGCCGAGCTGCCGGGTCATCCAGTCGCCCTCGTCGTGCTGGAACGGGCCGAGCGAGTAGACGCGTTCGCAGCCGAGCACCCGCACGAAGAAGTCGTCGGCTTCATCGAGGTCGGGAACGGTGAATCCGATGTGGTCGGTGCCGCGCAGTCCTGGCAGTGGCATGTCTGCTCCTAAGCGATCGAGGCGGGTTGATTGTATTCAATCTAGCTCTATATTGGCTGATTCCGTCCCATAATCTGCATTCTGCGTTGCGATTGAATCCAATTACGCGTACAGTCACTCTTAACATTTCACGATTCGTTTCAACGGAGATTCACATGCCGAGACGCCGCAAGCTCGAAACCGGAGTGCCCTGGATCGAACTCAGCACCACGGCCGCCGACTGGAAGAACGCCGACCCGCAGCTGCTCGCGAACATGCTCGGGCAGATCCAGCTGATCCGGTCCTTCGAGGAGTCGGTGCTCGAGCTCGCCGGCGCGGGCCTCGTGCACGGCCCCGCCCACTCGAGCATCGGTCAGGAGGGCGGCGCGGTCGGCTCCATCCTCACGCTGCGCTCGAGCGACGGAGTGAACGGTTCGCACCGCGGGCACCACCAGTTCCTGGCCAAGGCCATCACGCACGTCTCGAACGGCGCGCTGGATCTCGGGGCCCTGGTGGGCGCGGACATGCAGGCGATGCTGCAGCGCACGCTCGCCGAGATCCTCGGCCTCGCCCAGGGCTTCTCGGGAGGACGCGGCGGATCGATGCACCTGCAGTGGCTCGAGGCAGGGGCGCTCGGCACCAACGCCATCGTCGGGGGCGGGGCCCCGCTGGCCGGCGGCAACGCCTGGGCGCAGCGGTACGCGGGAACTGACGACGTGTCGATCAACTACTTCGGCGACGGCTCCAGTCAGATCGGTTCGGTGCTCGAATCGATGAATCTGGCCGCCGCGTGGAAGACCCCGGTCATGTTCTTCATCGAGAACAACCTCTACGCCGTGTCCACCCACGCCAGCGAGGCGAGCGCCGATACGCGGTTCTCGGTGAGGGGGCAGGGGTTCTCGGTCCCGTCGTGGCGGGTGGACGGCATGGACCCGCTCGCCGTGCACCTCGCGACCCAGGAGGCGCTCGGCCGCATGCGCGCGGGCGAGGGGCCGGCGATCATCGAGGCCGAGGTCTACCGCTTCTTCCACCAGAACGGCCCGTTCCCCGGCAGTGCGTTCGGGTACCGCACGAAGGACGAGGAGAAGGCCTGGCGCGATCGGGATCCGCTGCAGCGGGTCGCATCGCGGATGCTGGAGCTCGGTCACGTGTCGGAGGCCGAGGTCGGAGCCGTCCGTGAGCAGTCGAAGCAGGCGATGGCGGAGGCGGTGGCCGCGCTCGTCGAGGCCGATCCTGAGCGCGAGGGCAAGCGGAGGATCAAGCCCGAGCTGTGGCCCGATCCCGCGGTGGTCGACACCGGCATCCGCAGCGATGCGCGTGAACTGGACGCCTGGGAGGCGAAGGAGCCGAGCGAGATCGGCGGAGCCTGGCGCGATGTGAAGTTCGGGGACGCGGTCGCCGGTGCGATGGATCGTCGCATGGAGCAGGACGAGCGCATCGTCGTGCTCGGGGAAGACGTGCACAAGCTCGGCGGCGGTACGAACGGGGCGACGAAGGGACTCGCTCAGAAGTACGGCCCGCAGCGCGTGATCGGCACGCCGATCAGCGAGAACGCCTTCTTCGGTTTCGCGACCGGTGCGGCCCTCGACGGACGCATCCGGCCCATCGTCGAGTTCATGTACCCCGACTTCATGTGGGTCGCGGCGGACCAGGTGTTCAACCAGGCGGGCAAGGCTCGGCACATGTTCGGCGACAACAACGATGTGCCGCTCGTGCTGCGCACGAAGGTGGCGATGGGGGTGGGCTACGGCTCGCAGCACCTCATGGATCCGGCGGGGATCTTCGCCACGCAGGCCGGGTGGCGGATCGTGGCCGCCTCCAACGCGGCCGACTACGTCGGCCTCATGAACGCCGCACTCGCGCTCGAGGACCCGGTGCTCGTGATCGAGCACGTCGACCTCTACGGCAAGGCCGATCGTGTGCCGGAGACCGAACTGGACTACATCATTCCGCCCGGATCGGCCGCGGTGCGGCGCGAGGGCTCGGACGTCACGGTGCTGACGTACCTGACGATGGTCGATCACGCGCTCGAGGCCGTCGAGCAGACGGGCGTCGACGCCGAGGTGATCGACCTGCGCTGGCTCGACCGCGCCTCGTTCGACTGGGACACGGTCGGCGAGAGCATCAGGAAGACCAACGCCGTGCTGATCGTCGAGCAGGGCGCCCGGGGCGCCTCGTACGGGGGGTGGCTCGCCGATGAGATCCAGCGCCGATACTTCGACTGGCTCGACCAGCCCGTCGAGCGGGTCACCGGAGGCGAGGCGAGCCCGAGCATCTCGAAGGTGCTCGAGCGGGCCGCGATCGCCCGCACCGAAGAGGTCGTCGACGGCCTCGAACGGGTGCGCACCGCACTCGGAGGGAGCAACTGATGGCCAGTATCGTGCGCATGCCGGAGCTCGTGACGGGCTCCGCCGAGGCCGCAATCGCGACCTGGCTCGTGGCCGTGGGCGACGAGGTCGCGGCCGGGCAGCCGATCGTCGAGATCGAGACCGAGAAGGCGACGGTCGAGTACGAGGCCGAGGGGTCCGGAGTGCTCGCGGGCACGCTGCTCGAGGCCGGAACCTCGGTCGCGGTCGGCACCCCGATCGCCGTGCTCGCCACCGAGGGGCAGTCGGCCGAGGAGGCGCTCGCCGAGGCCGGAGCGGCCGCGGGAGAGCGGCCTGGAGCTGATGACTCCGGGTCGGCGCAGCCGGATCCCGAGCCCGTTCCGTCCCCGGCGTCTGCTCCGGATCGCGAGCCCGTTCCGCTCCCGGAGCCCGCCGAAGGGGCGGCGCCCGCAGACACGAGCGCTGCGGCCTCCTCGGACGAGCGCCGGTTCGTGAGCCCGCTCGTGCGCAAGATCGCGCGTGAGCGCGGCCTCGACCTCAGCGGGGTGCGGGGCACCGGACCCGACGGGCGCATCGTGCGCCGCGACATCGAGGGTCTCGAGGCCGCATCGGCGCAGACCGCTGCTGCTCCGGAGGCCGTCGCCGAACCGGCGGCCTCCGCGCCTCGGGTCGCGGCAGCCGCGCAGGCGGCTCCCGCCCCGCAGACCGAGGCCGGAGCGTACACCGACGTGCCGCACACCGGCATGCGGCGCGCGATCGCGCGCCGGCTCACGGAGAGCAAGAGCACGGTGCCGCACTTCTACCTCGTCGCCGACTGCCGAATGGACGCGCTGCTCGATCTGCGTGCGCAGGTCAATGCGCTGGAGGCGACCCGGGTCTCGGTCAACGACTTCGTGGTGAAGGCGGTCGCCGTCGCGTTGCAGGACGTGCCGGGCGCGAACGCGATCTGGACGGACGAGGCCACGCGCCGATTCGACTCGGTCGACATCTCCGTCGCGGTCTCCGTGCCCGACGGACTGTTCACCCCGGTCGTGCGCGGGGTCGAGAAACTCTCGCTCGGCGCGCTCAGCCGCGAGATCCGCGACTACGCCGAGCGTGCGCGTGCGGGCCGGCTGAAGCAGCACGAGCTCGAGGGCGGTTCCTTCTCCGTCTCCAACCTGGGCATGTACGGCACGAGCGAGTTCTCGGCGATCCTCAACCCGCCGCAGGCAGGTATTCTCGCCGTGGGTGCGGCGGAGAAACGGCCGGTGGTGCAGGAGGACGGCACGCTCGGCGTCGCAACCGTCATGACGGTCACGCTCTCGGCCGACCACCGCGTACTCGACGGCGCGCTCGCCGCCGAGTGGCTCGCGGCCTTCAAGAAGCGCATCGAGTCCCCGATGAGTCTGCTCGTCTGACGTCGCCCTCGTCGTCTCCGCACCGGTAAGGTCACCGATATGCCAACGCTGCTCCAGATCGATTCGTCCGCGGACGGGATGCGATCCCGAACCCGCCGTCTCACCGAGGAGTTCGCCCGTGCCTGGCGGGCGCGCGGCGAGGACTACACGGTGGTCTCACGCGACCTGCACCTCGACCCGCTCCCGCACCTGCAGTCGACGGACCAGCACTGGCCCGATCGCCTGCGGCGCGGGGCTGGGGTCGATGCGGAGCTCGATCGGCTGCAGGCGGCCGTCATCGACGAACTGCTCATGGCCGACGTGGTGGTGGTCGGCGCTCCGATGTACAACTACGCCTTCCCCGCCTCATTGAAGGTCTGGATCGATCTGGTGCACATTCCGGGCCTCACCGCGCCGTTCGACGTGCCGGCGCAGCCGCTCGCAGGTAAGCCGTTCGTCATCGCCGGTGCGCGCGGCGGCACCGACGACGACGGAGCGTTCGCGCACCTCATCGCCCAGCTGACCCTCGTCTTCGGGAGCGGGCTCGGAATGGACGTCCACGCGGTCACGACGAGCCGCACGCTCGCGGACCGGCTGCCCGAACTCGACGCTGAGCTGGCCGCGGACGAGCTCATCCGGGCGATCGAGGCGTCGCGAGAGCTGGGGTCGCGGGTGTAGCGGGTGCCGGGTGTAGTGGGTGCCGGGTGTAGCGGGTGCTGGGTGTAGCAGGTGCTCAGATGAGCCGCAGGTCCGTCGGGGGGACGAAGTCGGTGCCGGGCGGAGTTCCGGGTCCGGGCGCGGCCTCGGTGCCGGTGCCGGTGCTCTCCGAACCGGCCCCGTCGAGGTTCGCCTCCTCGGTGAGTGCGAAGAACAGCTCCGCGAGGCGATCGCCGAGCTCGTCGAAGGCCCCGTTCTCCTCCGGGCCGGCGAGCGCGGCCGCGCGCAGCGCGCGCTCGTAGACGCCGCTGAGCACGGGCATCGCCCGCTCCACCGGAATCACGAAGCGGCGGCCGGCCGCCGCGACCACCTGCTCGACGATCCCCGCGATGCTGGCGTAGAAGCGATCCATGAACTCGTGGTGGCCCGGCGCGATCGAGGGGTCGCGCATGGCGAGCAGTAGGAATTCGGCCTCGAGCACGAACCAGGCGGTCGCGTCGCGTGCCGGGGCGAAGAACTCCGCGATGTAGCGCGCCGCCTCGGCGGGTGAGATGCAGCCGCTGCGCTCGCGCAGGGTGGGCTCCAGTTCGCGGGCCTTCTCCGCGAGGTCCGCGGCGCGGTGCTCGAACTCGCGTTCCAGCAGCGCCAGGAAGAGCTGCTCCTTGCTCGAGAAGTTCGAGTAGAAGGCGCCGCGCGTGAACCCGGCCCGGGCGCACACGGCTTCGACGGAGGCGCCCTGCAGACCCTCCTCCGCGAAGACCTCGATGGCAGCGTCGAGCAGTCGGGTGCGGGTCTCCTGGCGTCTGGCACTGGGAGTCGACATGTCCCCATCATCGCACGTTCAGGCTGTTCGAAGTTGATGCGGATACATTGGTGTATCGAAACCGATGCATCAATGTATCGAGTGCGACCCTCTCAGCGACCGAAAGGCCTGCATGTCCACGCTGCTCTACGCCCTCGGCCGGTGGGCGATCCGCGCGAAGACCCTCGTCCTCATCCTCTGGATCGCGGTGCTCGCCTTGCTCGGCGCCGGCGCCGGGCTCTTCGGGCAGGGCGCCAACGCCCCCATCACGATCCCGGGCACCGAATCGCAGCAGGCGATCACCGAACTCGGGCGCACCTTCCCCGAGGTCAGCGGCACCAGCGCGACGATCATCGTCGTCGCGGCCGACGGTGAGCGTGTCGATGACGCGGCCTACGAGCAGGTCATCTCCGATGCTGCGGCAGATCTCGAGGACGTGCGGGATGTCGCCGCGGTGCAGACGCCCTTCAGCGAGCTGGCCAGCGGCGGGCTCGCCGAGGACGGCAGTGCCGCACTCATCACCGTGCAGGTCGAGGGCGACATGACGACGGTGCCCGACGCCACGATCGAGGGGATCGAGCAGGCCGCCGAGCAGATCCGGGACGGCTTGCCGCAGGGCGCCCAGGTCTCGTACGGCGGCGAGATGTTCTCCGCGTCGGTTCCCGGTCTCAGCCCGGCCGAGGCGGTCGGCGTGCTGGTCGCGTTCGTGGTGCTGATCCTCACCCTCGGCTCGCTCATCGCCGCCGGCATGCCGCTGCTCATCGCGATCCTCGGCGTCGGCGTCTCGATCGCCGGCATCTTCTTCGTGACAGCCTTCGCCGACCTCACCTCCACGACCCCCATGCTCGCGCTCATGCTCGGCCTGGCCGTGGGCATCGACTACACGCTCTTCATCGTGAGCCGGCACCAGGAGCAGCTGCGTGCGGGTCTCGGCGTCGAGGAGTCCATCGCGCGCGCCACGGCCACCAGCGGGTCCGCGGTGGTGTTCGCCGGGCTCACCGTGATCATCGCCCTCGCCGGTCTCGCCGTCGTCGGGATCCCGTTCCTCACGGCGCTCGGCGTGGCGGCCGCGGCGGCAGTCGCCGTGGCGGTGCTCATCGCGATCACACTCACACCCGCCATCATGGCGATGGCGGGGCATCGGATCCTGCCGAAGAAGCAGCGCCGGGCGCTTGCAGCGGCGGTTCCGCCGATTGAGCGAGTGGATCCCGCCTCGCCGATTGAGCGAGTGGATCCCGCCCCGCCGATTGAGCGAGCGCAGCGAGTCGAAATCGAAAACGCCGAGGGTTTCGACTCCGCTTCGCTCCGCTCAACCGGCGGTGAGGGCGAGCCCGACCGCTCGCGCGGCGGCGAGAAAGCGCCTCGCCCGACGGGCGGAACCGCACACCGCCCCTCCCGCGCCGACCGCTTCTTCGCCGGGTGGGTGCGAGCGGTCACGCGGCGCCCGATCATCACGATCGCGGCGGTGCTCGTCGCGCTGGGACTCGCGGCCGTTCCCGCGCTCGATCTGCGCCTCGCGCTCCCCAACGCGACCTCGCTGCCCGCCGACGATCCGGCCCGCGTCACCTACGAGCTGACAGGTGAGCACTTCGGCGAGGGCCACAACGGCCCCCTGCTGCTCACCGGGTCGATCATCACGAGCGACGATCCGCTCGGGCTCATGGAGGACCTCGCCGACGAGGTGCGCCAGGTGCCCGGCGTGGCCGACGTGCCCCTCGCGACCCCGAACCAGGGCGCCGACACCGGCATCATCCAGGTGGTGCCCGAGGAGGGCCCCCACTCCGAGAGCACCGCCGAACTGGTGCATACCCTGCGCGACATGCACGACGAGTGGCAGCAGGAGTACGGGGTGAGCCTCGCGGTGACGGGCTTCACCGCGGTCGGCATCGACGTCTCCGAGATGCTCATGCAGGCGCTGCTGCCCTTCGGCATCCTCGTGGTCGGGCTCTCGCTGATCCTGCTCGCCATGGTCTTCCGCTCCGTGTGGGTGCCCATCAAGGCCACGCTCGGCTATCTGCTCTCGGTGGGCGTCGCGTTCGGAGCGGTCGTCGCGGTGTTCCAGTGGGGCTGGTTCGCGGATCTGCTGCACGTGAGCTCCGCCGGTCCCGTGCTGAGCTTCATGCCGATCATCCTCATGGGTGTGCTCTTCGGCCTGGCCATGGATTACGAGGTGTTCCTCGTCTCGCGCATCCGCGAGGAGTACGTGCACGGCGCGAAGGCGAGCGACGCGATCCGGCGCGGTTTCGTCGGCAGCGCGAAGGTCGTCACCGCCGCCGCGCTCATCATGTTCGCGGTGTTCGCAGCCTTCGTGCCCGAGGGCGATCCCAGCATCAAGGTGATCGCGCTGGGCCTCGCGGTCGGCGTGTTCGTCGACGCCTTCATCGTGCGCATGACGCTCGTTCCCGCAGTGCTCGCGCTGCTCGGGGATCGCGCCTGGTGGATGCCGCGGTGGCTCGCGAAGCTGCTGCCCGCCTTCGACGTGGAGGGCGAGGGGCTCGCCCGCGAGATCGCGCACGCCGAGTGGCCCGCCGACCGTCCGGACGCCGTCATCGCGGCCGATCGCCTGCTGCTGCCGCACCACGTGCGCGTGCCCGAGCTGCGAGTCGGCCCGGGCGAGGTGCTGCTGCTCGACCCGCGCGATCCCGCGTCGCTGCCGCTCGCGGAGACCCTCACCGGCCGCGGCCCGATCGTCGCCGGCACCGTGAAGGTCGACGGGTTGCTGCTGCCGGAGCGGTCCGCCTCGCTGCGTGCGCGCTCGGCCTGGGCCGGCCCCGAATCGCTGCGGGAGGCGCTGCGGGATCGCCCCGCGCTGCTGCTGCTCGACCTGCGGGCCGCTGCTGAGCGGCCGATGGCGCTCGACCGCGTCGAAGACGTGCGCTCGGCGCTCGCCGCCGCGACCGTCGAGACGAGCCGTGGATCGGCTCCGCCGCTGACGATCGTGGTGCTCGGCGGGCCTGATCTCGCCGAACGGCTGCTGCCCGACGGCGCGGTGTTCGTCGTGACGGATGCCGATCCGGCCGACACCGATCCGGCCGGCACCCGCCCCGTACTCGCCGGCACCGCGCAGACCATGGAAGGAGCCACCCGATGAGCCTGCCGCTGACGCGACGCACGGGGAGCAAGCCCGTGCACTGGACCACGATTCTCGGTCTGATCCTCGTGCCGCTCACGGTGGCGGGTGTGCTGCTGTGGGGGCTCTGGAACCCGACCGAGCGGCTCGACAGCGTCACCGCGGCCGTCGTCAACCAGGACGAGCCGGTCGAGGTCGACGGCCAGCTGGTGCCGCTCGGGCGTGTACTCGCGGGCGAGCTGATCGGGTCGGGCTCATCCGACGACGGGGGCGCTGCAGCGGGCGAAGAGTCCGGATCCGGATCCGGCACCGTCGACACCAACTTCACCTGGGTGCTCACGGACGCGGATGACGCGGAGGCGGGCCTCGACGACGGCCGCTACGCCACGGTCGTCACGATCCCCGAGAACTTCTCGGCCGCCGCGACCTCGCTCTCCGGGGGCCCCGACGGCGCCGAGACCGCGCACATCGACATCGCCGAGAGCGATCGCGGGCGCCTCATCGACACCGCGCTCTCGAGCATCGTCACCCAGACCGCGACCGGGGTGCTCAACCAGCAGCTCGGCGCCCAGTTCGTGGGCGGCGTGTTCGTCGGGATGAGCGAGCTCCACAGCGGACTCGGCGACGCCGCGGACGGCGCCTCGCAGCTCGCCGACGGCGGGGAGCAGCTCGCCGAGGGAGCGACCCAGCTGGCCGACGGCACGCAGCAGCTCTCGGACGGCACGCAGCAGCTCTCGAGCGGAGCGGGTGAGCTGTCGACGGGCGCCTCGCAGTTCGCGACCGGCGTCTCGGAACTCTCGACCGGCGCGGGCGAACTCTCCGCCGGCGCGAGCGGCCTGGCCGATGGTGTGGCGCAGTACGTCGGAGGCGCTTCGACCCTCGCCCAGTCGTACGCGACGCTGGAGCAGGGCACGATCGCCACCGCGACGCAGCTGAAGACGCTCATCGGCGCGCTCGGCCAGTTGCAGCTCGACAGCGCGGAGCCGCAGGGTCAGATCGAGAGCGGTATGACCGCGGCGGGAGCCGGAACGGCGGCCCTCGGCGAAGACATCGGCACGCTCTACGTGCAGTGCCTCGCGTCGGGCGCCGCGCAGGAGTTCTGCGACGGCATGCTCGGCACCCTGCAGACGCGGGCTACCGAGATCGGCGGCGGCCTCGCCACCGCCGGCACCGGTATCGAGGGTCTCGGGGCAGCCATGCAGACGTTCCAGGAGACGGCCAGCAGCGGGCAGCAGCCGTCGGGGGGAGACCCGATCGCTCAGCTCGACCAGCTCATTGCCGGAGCCGGCGACTTCGGCACCGGACTCGACGAGTTCGCGGCGCAGGGCGCCGCCCTCTCGAGCGGCGCCTCGCAGCTCGCCTCCGGCTCTGCGGGGCTCGCGAGCGGAACGGCCGCGCTCTCCACCGGTGCGTCCGGGCTCGCAGACGGGGCGTCCCAGCTCGCCACCGGCACCGCCGAACTCGCGGCCGGTACGCCTGAGCTCGCCGAGGGCGCCGCGCAGCTCGCCGACGGCGTCGGCCAGTCGGCGGAGGGCACGGGCGAACTCGCCACGGGCCTCGGTGAAGCCGTGAGCGGCATCCCGAACTACAGCGAGGCCGAGCGGGAGAAGCTCGCCGAGACCGCCGTGGCCCCGGTCGAGGCCCGCGGCGGCAGCGACGAGCTGTTCAACGCCTCCGGTGTGCCGCTGTTCGCGGGCATCGCGCTGTGGGCGGGCGCGCTCGCCTCATTCCTGGTGCTCGCGCCGCTGTGGCGCCGCACGCGCGAGGCGGCGCGGGGTGTGGGATGGATCGCGCTGCGCAGCGCCGTGCCGGCGGTGGCGATCGGGGCGACGCAGGGTGCGATCGCCGGCGTCGTGCTGCCGATCGCGCTCGGCTACGACCTCGGTCGGGGGGCCGCGTTCTTCGGCCTGGCGCTGCTGGCCGGGATCGCCTTCGCGCTCGTGGTGCAGGGACTCTCGGCGCTGCTCGGCGGCTTCGGGCGCTTCATCGCCTTCGTGCTGCTGGTGATCGCGTTCGCGGTGGGGATCGTGTCGACGGTGCCGGGGGCGCTCGCGGCCGTGGGCGATGCGAGCCCGCTCGGTTCGGCGCTCGCGGGGTTCCAGGCCATCGCGACGGGCGGGTCCGGAGCGGGGGTCGCCGCCGTGCTGCTCGTGCTGTGGGGGCTCGGCGGACTCGTGCTCACCGCGTTCGCGGTCGCGAGGGCGCGGAAGGCTTAGGGAAAACGCGAAGCGTTTTCCGCCTTCCGCGCCGACGCTACTGCGTCGGGAAGGCTTAGGGAAAACGCGAAGCGTTTTCCGCCTTCCGCGCCGACGCCACCGCGCCGGGAAGGCTGAGAGAAAACGGGTTCCGGGCTGAGGACGAAACGCGCCAGCGTTTCGTCGCCCGGGACCCTGCGGCTACGGCCGCAGGCGTTTCCGCCTTCCGCGCCGGCGCCGGCGCGCTCGCCGTTCCCGCGTGACGCGTTCGCATGCGGACAGGCGACGGCCGATGCCGAGACGGCATCGGCCGTCGCCGCAGCGCACACGTGATGGCCCCGGTGGCGTGAACCGAAGAGGAACCCGGCGCACCGGCTGTTCAGCTTGGCGGCTTCCCGATGAATAGCGGTTGAACGCTCACGGGATAGGCGCCTTTCCGGCTCCGCGAGATGAGACCGTTGTTTCGGTTTGGAACCACCACATCTCCGGAGGGAAATCATGAAGCTTCGTGCACTCAAGACGGCCGCGGTTGTCGCGGGCGTCGCACTCCTCGGACTCGGCCTGGCCTCCTGCACCAGCAGCGCCACCGCCGATGACTCGACCGCGTCGGCAGACTCGACCGGGTTCGCCGTCGATTCGGAGACGCTGGTGTTCGGCGTCGTGCCCGACTCCGTCGACACCGAGACCAACTACCAGCCGCTGATGGATTTCATCGCGCAGGAGACGGGGAAGACCGTCGAGTACCACGAGTCGACCGACTACGCTGCACTCATCGAGGCCGCCATCGCGGGCAAGATCGACGTGGCGTCGTTCTCCGGCTTCACGTACGTCACCGCGACCAACAACGGTGCGGAGCTTACTCCGATCTCGTCGATCGTGACCGAGGAGGGGCAGGAGCCGGGCTACTTCTCGGAGGCGATCGTTCCCGCCGACAGCAGCATCGACTCGATCGAGGGCTTCGCGGGCCTCAAGGTCTGCTTCGTCGATCCCTCCTCCACCTCGGGGTACCTCTTCCCGAGCTACAACCTGCTCGAGGTCGGCATCGATCCCGAGACCGATGTCACCCCGGTGTTCGCGGGCAAGCACGACGTGAGCGTGCAGAAGGTCGGCGAGGGGGTCGAGTGCGAGGCCGGGTTCGCTGAGGACAGCGAGGTGGCCAAGTCGGACAAGGTGAAGTCCATCCAGCAGACCATGGTGCCGGGCGCTCCGATCGTCATGTCGACCTCGCTGCCGGCGGACATCCAGGACACCCTCGTCGCCGCGCTGGAGCAGGTGACCATCGACGAGATCATCGCATCGGGCGTCGAGAGCGCCGATAGCGACGCGTTCCGCGCGACCTTCTACGCGACCGAGCCGGTCGATGACGCTTACTACGACCTCATCCGCGACATCTGCGCGGAGACCAACGCCCAGCAGTGCCAGGCGTAGCGGTTCGCCGTACGCACGATTGACCAGAACCCGGGAGGCCACCACCATGACTCAGACCGTTCCTGTGCTCCGCGTCGACGGGCTCACGAAGCGCTATGACGAGACGACCGCGCTCTCCGATGTCACGCTGCGCGTGGACCGCGGCGAGATCGTCGTGCTGCTCGGCCTCTCGGGTTCTGGAAAGTCGACCCTGCTGCGCCACATCAACGGCCTCGAGACGCCGACCGCGGGTGCGGTCGAGGTGCTTGGCCGGGGTGTGCCGCAGCTGAACGGACGCGGGCTGCGCGCGCTGCGCAGCCGCGTCGGCTTCATCTTTCAGCAGTTCGAGCTGGTCGGCCCGCTCACGGTGCTCGAGAACGTGCTGAGCGGGGCGCTGGGTTCGCTGCGCGGACCCCGCATCGGACTCTTCAGCTACCCGCGTCACCTCAAGCATCGCGCGCTCGAGCGTCTCGATCGCGTCGGCCTCCTCGACCGCGCCTATCAGCGCGCCGACACCCTGTCCGGAGGCCAGCAGCAGCGCGTCGCGATCGCTCGCGCGCTGATGCAGGATCCTGAGGTGCTCCTCGCCGATGAGCCCGTGGCCTCTCTCGACCCCGAATCGAGCACCCAGGTCATGTCGCTCATCCGGGAGATCGCTGCGGACGACGGCCTGACCGTCGTCTGCAGCCTGCACCAAGTCGACCTCGCGATCTCGTGGGCCGACAGAATCGTCGGCCTGCGCCACGGCGAGCTCGTGCTCGACATGCCGGCATCGGGTCTCAGCAAGGCCGAGGTGATGGAGATCTACGGTCGCGTCGCCACCTCGACCGCCGAGCTCTCGGCCGTCGAGAACGAGCTCGCCGCGCCCGGCGCCGGGCTCGCGCCGGCCGGCGCCGGGCTGCGCGATCCGCAGAACGCAGGAGTCGCGGAGCTCGTGTCGTGACGCTCACTTCCCTCCCCGCGCCCTCCGTCGGCGAGCGCGCGCCCCGTCGCCCCCGCGATCCGCAACGCATCGCGGCCGGCGTCTCCCTCGGCATCCTCGCGATCCTCGCCGCGGTCGCGCTCGCCCGTATCGATATCTCGATCACCGGCATGTTCGAGAGCGGTGGGAACGCCCAGCGGTTCTTCGCCCGGGTCGGCGGACTCTCGTTCCCCGAACCGCTCGAACTGCTGCAGCTCACCGTGCTGACAGTCGGGCTGGTGCTCACCGGCACGGTGCTCGCGGCCGCGATCTCCGTACCGGTCGCCTACCTCGCCGCCGCCAACACATCGCCGAGCGCCGCCTGGCGCGGTGTCGCCCGGTTCATCGGCGTGTTCACCCGCGCACTTCCCGATGTCGTGCTGGCCATGGTCTTCGTGCTCCTGTTCTCGCTCGGCGCGCTCCCCGGCATCCTCGCGATCGGCATCCACTCGATCGGCATGATCTCGAAGATGTTCGCCGATGCGATCGAACAGATCGACGAGGGTCCGCGGCTCGCGATCCGCGCGGCCGGCGGCACACGGCTGCAGGAATTCACGGTCGGGATCCTGCCGCAGGTCGCCCCTTCCTGGGTCGCGACCGTGCTGCACCGCAACGACATCAACCTCCGCGGCTCCGTGATCCTCGGTTACGTGGGGGTCGCGGGCCTCGGCCTGGAGATGTCGCACGCATTCAAATCGCTCAACTACGGCCTCGGTCTCGGTATCGCGCTGGTGATCTTCGCGCTGTGCGTCGTGATGGAGATGATCTCGAGCGCGGTCCGCGTGAGCATGCTCGGGGAGCAGGCCGGCAAGGGCGTCTTCGTACGGCTGTTCTCCCGACGAGGATCGCGCGGCATCGCGTCCGCGCCTCCGGGTGCGGCCGTGTTCGCTTCGATCGAGGCGGCGATGCATCGGCCGTGGACCCCGACCCGGGTGCGCAACGTCGGAGCCGCGTGGATCGCGGTCGCGGCCGTCGTCGCGGGGGTGGTCGTGAGCAACATCACCTGGAGCGACTTCTTCACCTTCTGGGCGAAGGTGCCGGCCGTCGCGGCCTCGTTCTGGCCGCCGAACTTCGGCAACTACGGCTTCGAGACGATCTTCAACGCCATGATCGAGACCATCGAGATCGCGCTGGCGGCGACGCTCATCACGTTCGTGCTGTCGATCGTGATCGGTTCGCTCGCGGCGAGCAACGTCGCCCCGAACCCGGCGACGCGCGGCGGCTTCCGCTTCCTGCTCGTCGTGATCCGCGGCGTCCCCGAGCTCATCCTCGCGATCGTGCTCATCGTCATCACGGGTCTCGGCGCCCAGGCCGGCACCATCGCACTCGCCGTCGGCGGTGTCGGGCTGCTCGGCAAGCTCATCGCCGACTCCCTCGAGGAGGTGCCGCGCGGCCCCGAGCGAGCGCTCGCCGCAGCCGGCGCGAGCCGCATGCAGAAGTTCGCGGGCGCCACGCTGCCGCAGGGTGCGCCCGCGCTCATCGGCCACACCTTCTACCTGCTCGATACGAACATCCGTGCGGCGACGCTGCTCGGCATCGTCGGAGGCGGCGGAGTCGGCTACTACCTGCTGAACGCCGGGCAGGGTTCGAACTACCAGCTCGTGGGTTCGATCGTGATCATGATCCTCATCACGGTGCTGCTCGTCGAGGGGCTCGCCATGTGGATGCGGAACGTGCTGCGATGAGCGGGGCTCCGCTCCCGCCCGCGCCGCCTCGCACCGAATCGGCGCCGGGGAATCGAGCAGTGGTCGCAACCTCGATGCTCTTCACGGGAGTCGGCGAGCCGCACGAACCCGGAGTGGTCGAGCGAGTGCGGGTGCGCTCCGGCGAGGTGCTGGTGCGGATCGAACTCGCCACGGTGTGCGGGTCCGATGTCCACACCGTGCTCGGCCATCGCATCGAACCGACGCCGCTCGTGCTGGGGCATGAGGCCGTCGGGCACGTGGTGGAGGTGGGCGCCGGCGGAGCACGCTACACCGACGGCGAGGACGTCGCCGTCGGGGATCGCGTGGTGTGGTCCGTCGCGGTGCACTGCGGCGACTGCGACCGCTGCGCGCGCGGGCTCCCGCAGAAGTGCCGGTCGCTTCGCAAGTACGGTCATGAGCGCCTCGAACCCGGGTGGGAGCTCGCCGGCGGCTTCGCGAGCCACGTGCAGCTGCTGGCGGGAACCCCGTTGGTGCGGGTGAGCGAGGACGTGCCGGCCGAGGTGCTCGCTCCTGCGGGGTGCGGGATCGCGACGGCCTGGGCCGCGGTCACCGGCGCCGAGCTCGCAGTGGCGCTGCGGTCCGCGACGGTGCTCATCACGGGCGGTGGACTCATCGGGCTCGCCGCGTCGGCGATGGCCTCCGCGCGCGGGGCGACCGTCGTCCTCTCGGATCCCGATGCGGGGCGCCGCGATTTGGCGCTCCGATTCGGCGCGTCCGAGACGGTGGATCCCGCGGAGGGTGCCCCCGCGGCGCAGGATCCCGGGCGCGAGTTCGACGCCGTGATCGACGCGTCGGGCGCCCCGGCGGCGATTGCCGCGGGGCTCGACGCGCTCGGCGTCGGCGGGGTCGCCGTGTGGGTGGGAAGCGTCTTCCCGACGGCTCCGGTCGCCGTTGTGCCCGAACGCGTCGTTCGGGGGCTGGTCACCGTGACCGGTGTGCACAACTACACACCCGCGGATCTCGAGGGTGCGGTCGGGTTCCTGCACGCGCACTGGCGGGAGTTCCCGTTCCCGGAGCTCGTCGGCGAAACGCTGCCGCTGGAAGCGCTCGACCGGGCGATCGAACGCGCCGCCCGGCGCCTCGAGGTGCGTGTCGGCATCGTCCCGCACGCGGGCTGAGGGTTTCGCCGACTCGCGCCGGCGCTGCCGTGCCAGGAGGATCTGCCCGCCGTTCGCGAATCCGTGCCGATACGCTCAGCCGAGCTGCGGCACGGTGATCTGGTCCATGTCGGCGAAGGACTGGTTCTCACCGGCCATCACCCACAGGAACGAGTAGTTCGTCGTGCCGGCGCCGAAGTGCACCGACCACGCGGGCGAGATCACGACGTCCCCGTTGCGCAGCACGACGTGGCGCGTCTGGCCGGGGAGACCCATGAAGTGGAACACCCGCTCGTTCTCATCGAGATCGAAGTAGACGTAGACCTCGGTGCGGCGGTCGTGCGTGTGCGGAGGCATGCTGTTCCACACGTTGCCGGTCTCGGGTGCGGTGATGCCGAGCACCAGCTGGCTGCTGCGCACACCGTCTTCGTGGATGTGCTTGCGCACGATGCGCCGATTGGCGTGCTCCTGCTCGCCCGTCTCGGTGGTGAGCGCCTCGGCGGCCGGGATGAGCGTCGTGGGATGATCCTCGTGCGAGATCGCCGAGGAGAGGAAGAACCGGGTCTCCTCGGTATCGGCCTCGAAGGAGATCTCCCGTGCGCCGCGACCGATGTAGAGGGCGTCGAGGTGTGCGACGGGGTACCGGGTGCCGTCGACCGTCACGGTGCCGCTGCCGCTGAGTCCGGTGACGGCGAGTTCGCGCCTCTGGCAGAAGTAGTCGGCGCGCAGGGCGGCGTAGTTCTCGAGTGCGAGCACCGTACCCGGTGCCGGCTGAGCGCCGCCGAGTACCATCCGATCCTCGTGGCTGTACACGACGTTGATCCTGCCGGGCTCGAACAGGTCGCCGAGTACAAAGCGCTCCCGCAGCTCCTCGTCGCTCATGTGCGCGAGCTCGTGCGGATGGGTGGCGTGACGGATGTCCATGGATTCCTTCTACTTCGTTCGGGGAGGGTCAGTGGTCGGTGCTGCTGACGACGTTCTTCGGAGCACCCTCGGCGAATGCGACGATGTTGCGACCGGCGATCGCGAACACCTCGTCGGCCTCGTCGGTGTGGAAGCCGATGTGCGGAGTCAGCACGAGATTCGGATGTTCGAGCGGCAAGGATTCCAGCTGCGGCGGTTCGCTCTCGAACACATCGAGGCCGGCGCCGAAGATGCGGTTCTCGCGCAGCAGGGCGAACAGGGCGTCGCGGTCGAGGATCTCGTCGCGCGCGGTGTTGACGACGATCGCCGAGGTTTTCAGAGCGCCCAGCAGCTCGGCCGACACGATGCCCTCGGTCTCGGGGGTGTGGGTGAGGTGCAGTGAGACGACGTCGCTGATGCTGAAGAGCTCATCGAGTTCGACACGGCGGCCGGGCAGTTCGCTCTCGACCTCCGGGCGCACGGTCCGGTTCCAGTAGACGACGTCCATGCCGAGGGCGTGGCCGATGCGGATGACCTCACGACCGATGGCGCCGGTGCCGACCACTCCGAGGGTCCGGTCGCGCAGTTTGATCCCCTGGTGCTTCGCCCATTCGCCGGAGCGCACGATGGCGTCGCCCTCCGTGACACGGCGGGCGACGGCGAAGATCAATGCGATCGCGTGCTCGGCGACGCTGCGGCTCGCGAAGTCGGGCACGTTGGTGACCGTGATCCCGAGGCGCTCGGCCTCGGCGACGTCGACGAAGCGGTGCGCGCCCGTGCCCACGAAGCTGACGAGCCGCAGGCCCGGCACCGAGGAAAGGAAGGCCTCGGGAAGCGGGCCCTGGTCGCCGATGATGTAGACGGCGTCGTAGCCCTGCGCCCGGGCGATGGTCGCCTCGGTGTCGGAGAAGCGCTCCTCGAACCAGTCGAGCTGGTGGCCGGCGGCGCGGAGCGGTTCGATGACGTCCCGGCGCACGATATCGGCGTATTGCGATTCGCCGTCGATGCAAACGATCTTCACGGGTGGATCCCTTTCGTGAGAGGTGGGTGCGGGGGCCGAGGCGCTGGGCCGGTCGCCTCGGCCCCCGCGGTTCGTGAGAAGCGAGCGGCTACTGCGCGACCCAGCGGTTGAACTGGTCGGTCAGATCGGCGTTGTTCTCCTTGTAGTAGGCGGCGTCGAGGGCGATCGCGTTGGCCACGTTGTCGCCGACGGGCAGGAAGGGCTGGATGTCCTCGGGAAAGTCGCTCACCGCGACGCCGGTGCTGGCCGCCGGGATGGGCGTGGGCACGCGGGAGGCGAAGGCGATCTGGCCCGCGGTGTTCTCGACCACGCTCTTCAGCAGATGCTGCGCGGCCTCGGGGTTCGGCGCGTCGGCGGGAATCGCCCAGACGCTGTTCGCGTAGCCGGCCTGGTCCCAGCCCACGGAGATGGGGAAGTCGTTCTGGCTCGCCGTGAAGGCGCGGTTCGCCCATACGATACCGAGGTCGCAGGAGCCGTTCTCGAAGCTCTCGATCGACTGCGCGCCGCTCGACCACCAGGTGACGCTGTCCTTGATGGTGTCGAGCTTCGCGAAGGCGCGCTCCGTGTCGAGCGGGTACAGCTCGTCGGGGGCGACGCCGTCGGCCAGCAGGGCCGATTCCAGGGTCCAGCCGTACTGCGGGTTGTTGAACAGGCAGCGCTGGCCCTCGAACTTGGCGGTGTCGTAGAGGTCCTCCCAGGTCGCGGGGTGCTCGCCGTCCTCGGGCCACTTCTCCGAGTTCCAGGCGAGCACCATGCCGAAGGTGCCGACCTCGATGCCGGTGGAGGAATAGGTGCCCTCGACGAGCTGATCGACGGGCACGATGTCCGTGTCGATCTCCGCGAGGTACCCCTTGTCGGCTGCCTCCTGCGCATCGCTCACGGATGGCAGGAAGACGAGGCTCCAGCTGACCGCGCTGTTCTGCGCTGCGGCGAAGAACTTCGTCGATGCCTCGTTGTAGTCGTCGGTGACGGTGACGCCGGTCTCCTCTGTGAAGTCGGCGAAGAGGGTGTCGTTCAGCCCCTCCCAGACGTCGCCGCCGCTGGTGTCGTAGAAGAGGATCTCGCCGGAGATGTCACCGCCGTCGGCGGAGCCGGATCCCGAACCGGAATCCGCGCCGCCGCAGCTCGTGAGTGCGAGCGCGCCGGCGAGGGCGAGAGCACCGAGCGAGGCGGTGCGGGTGAGGGTTGTCTTCATATGCGTGTCCTTCCTTGGATGCATGCTGGGGTGGGGTCGAGCGAGGTCAAGACGTGGGGATGAGCACGGCGCTGCGGGCGCGGATGCTCATGACGGCGGGGGAGCCCGCCTCGGGGATGGGTTCGGCGCTGTCCAGATCGACGAGGTACGTTCCGTTCGCGTCGGCGAGGCGGACGCGGATCGTCTGGCCGAAGAAGCGCGCATCCGTTACCGTGACATTCGCGACCGGCTCGTACCCGGCGGGCACGGCGGCGAGGTTCGGGCTCAGCCGGATCTGCTCGGGTCGTGCGCTCAGCGTGCAGGCGGCGCCGGCGCGCAGCGCGGAGCCCGCGGCGGCGGTGAGCACGAACTCCCCGACTCGGACGGCGGGACCGGAGGCCTCCTGCGAGAGCACCTCCGCGCTGAAGCTGTTGGTCTCGCCGAGGAAGCTCGCGACGAAGCCGCTGTTGGGCGTGCTGTAGACCTCGCGAGGCGCTCCGACCTGCCGGATGTAGCCGGCCTCCATGACACCCATACGATCGGAGAGGATGTAGGCCTCTTCCTGATCATGGGTGACGTAGATCGCGGTGGTCTCGGACTCCTGCTGGATCCGGCGGATCTCGGATCCGAGATCCTGCCGCAGGCGGCGGTCGAGGGCGCCCAGCGGCTCGTCCAGCAGGAGGACCCGGGGCCGCTGAGCGAGCGCGCGGCCGAGCGCGACGCGCTGCTGCTGGCCCCCGGAGAGCTGGGCGGGTTGGCGATCGCGCAGCTGGCCGAGCTCGGTGAGCTCCAGGATCTCGTCGACCCGCTTCGTGAGCTGTGCGCCGCGGACCTTGCGGATCTTCAAGCCGAAGGCGATGTTCTGCGCAACGGTGAGGTGGGGGAAGAGCGCGTAGTTCTGGAAGACGAAGCCGATGTCTCGCTGCTGGGTCGGCAGTCGGGTGACGTCGCTCCCGTCGATCGCTACGCTGCCTGAGGTGAAGTCGATCAGTCCCGCGATGATCCGGAGCAGTGTCGTCTTCCCCGAGCCCGAGGGGCCGAGCAGCGTGAAGAACTCGCCGGCGTGCACGGCGAGGTCGGTCTCGTGCAACACCCGATTGCCGCTGAAGTCGCAGCTGACCTGGTCGACGATGACCTCGCCGCGCTTGCTGCCCGCGGCGGCTGGAGTGGGAGACATCCCGGTCCTCATTTCTTGTCTGCCTGCGCCGCGGCTCGCCGCGACTGGGTGATGCGTTGGATGACGATGACGGCGATCACCACGAGGGTGAGGAGCGCCGCGATCGCTGGGACAGTCGGCACGATGCCGCTCTGCAGGTACTGGTAGATGGTGACCGGCAGGGTCTTCACCGGGCCGGTCTGCAGGAAGAGGGCGAGCACGACTTCGTCCCATGACGTGACGAATGCGAGCCCGAACGCTGAGAGGATCGCCGGGATCATGCCGCGCACGGTCACCTTCCAGAAGGCCGAGATGCGCGAGGCCCCCATCGTCCACGCCGCGGTCTCGAGGTCGAGGCCCCGTGAGGCGAGCGACGTGTTCAGAATCGCGAATGCGAGGGGGAAGGAGATGAGGGTGTGCGCGAAGACCAGACCCGGGATCGTGCCGGCGAGCTTCAACCGCAGCTCGACGGCGTAGATGCCGATCGCCAGAAGGATCGCCGGCGTGATGATGGGGGCGAACGCGAGCCCCGAGATCAGGAGCTTGGTGCGCTCGGACTTGGCTGTCTGCACCACACGCGCGAGATACAGGGCGAGGGCGGTGGAGGCCAGTCCGGTGAGTGTCGCGACGAGGGCGCTTCGAACGATCGGATCGAGCCAGGTGGTCGTGGTGAGTACCTGTCCGTACCAGTCCAGTGTGAATCCGCGCGGCGGGAACACCACCGTCTGGGTCTCGCCGACCGAGAGGGGGAAGACGATGAGCACCGGCAGCAGCAGCACCGCGAGCGACACGAGCGTGATCGCACCGGTGAACACCGTGCCGGCCGACCAGGTGAATCGCTGCTCGGCGCTCACGCCCTTCGCCTGGGCGCCTACGCCCGGCGCCTGGAATCCGCCGCCGATGCGCAGCACGGCGATGTAGAGGATCAGGGTCGCGACCAGGAGGATCACACCGAGGGCGGAGGCGATGCCCCACTGGAAGAGGTCGATCTGCTGCTGGATATAGACGGCGACCGTCTGCTCCTGCGGGCCTCCGAGAATCGCCGGGACGATGAAGAAGCTCAGCGCGAGGATGAAGCACAGCAGAGCACCGCTCAGGATCGACGTGCGCACGAGCGGGAGGAAGACCTTGACGAAGATCTGGATGCCCGACGCGCCGAGCGTGCGAGCCGCGAGGAGCACGTTGTGGTCGATGCCGGTCATGCCGGAGTAGAGGATCAGCACCATGTACGGGAGGAGATACATGACGGTGCCCACGAGGGTGCCGCCCTGCGTGTAGAGCAGCGAGAACCGCTCCCCGCCGAGGGCCTGACTGGCCTGACTGACCAATCCGTTCGGGCTCAGGATCGAGGTGACGGCGAACAGCCGCACGACGATGGAGACCTGGAACGGGATGAGGATGAGCAGCAGTACCACGCCGGCGAGGCGGGCGGGGAGTCGCGAGATGAAGTACGCGGTGGGGAAGCCGAGGAGGAGTGCGAGGATCGTGGAGTTGACCGCGAGCACGATCGTGCGCCACTCGACGAGATGGAGGTACTCGTCCTGGAAGACCGCGAGGTAGCTGTCCAGGGTGAACTGCGGGTTCCCCCAGTCCATGACGCCATCGACGCTGATGCTGCGCAGCACCACATCCAGGAGGGGCCAGAAGAAGAAGATCACGAAGAATCCGGTTGCGGCCAGCGCGAGCGCGATCTTGGGGAGACGGGCGAGGTCGAACGGCGACCGCTTCGGCGGTCGCACGGTCGGTATCCCGGTGGTGCTCAGGGTCATCGTCGATCCTCGGGGCGTCGGGCCTGGATCAGGCCTGGGTCTGGGTGATGATGTACAGCTTGCGTGTGGTCTCGTGCACGTTCCAGACCACCTCGGATCCGTCGGGCAGTGAGACGTAGGCGCCCGCTTCGATCGTGAGGACCTCGCCGGACTCGCGGGTGATGGTCCCCGAGCCGCTGAGGAAGTACATGAACTCGGAGACGCCGATCTTGCTGGAGCGGAACCCGCCCGGGGTGATCTCCCACACGCCGATCTCGGTGCGCTCGTCCTGGTGCAGGATCAGCTCCGACGCCTGGGGTGATCCGGAAACGATCCGTGCGGGATCCGGGCTGTCGCCCAGCACGGCCGTTGCGAGGTCGTCCCGGTCGACCGGCGCGAAGCGAAGTGCAGTCATGTGATGGTCCTTCGGGCGGTGCTGCGATGCGACCGAGGGCCACTTCGCGTCGAACAGATTTGAAACACTGTCTCATAAGTGATGAAATGTTGTCAACACGAATCGGGCCGATGATTGTCGGTTCGTAATATAGGGGGTGCGCCCGGCTCGCGATGACGCGGCGGCATCCCACCCAGGAGAAGCAGGAGAATCCATGGCTGAACGCGTGATATCGACGGGCGGTTTGAAGTCGTCGGAGCGGGTGACGGGTACGCAGAGCCTGGAGAAGGCGATCGACATCCTCGAGTACATCGCCTCGGCGCCCCGCCCGGGTGTGACCCTGGCGGAGTGCACGGGCATTCTGGGGTTCAGCAAGGCGACGACGCAGCGGATGCTGCTCACGCTCACACGGCGGAACCTGCTCCACTTCGATGAGGAGCTCGGGGTCTATTCGCTCGGCATGCTCACCGCCAAGCTCGGAGCCGAGTACCTGAGCCGGCTCGATACGCGCAAGGCAGCCCTGCCGGTGCTCCGCGACATGGTCGCCGAGTCCGGGGAGACCGCGCATCTCGGAGTGCTCTCGGGCCGAGACGTGGTGTACATCGAACTCGTCGACAGCCCCCAGCCGATCCGGATCTTCAGCAAGGTCGGGGACTCGGTTCCCGCCTATGCGACGGCGATCGGCAAGGCGATTCTGGCCTATCTGCCGGGAGACGTGCGTCAGGCTCATCTGCCGGAGTCGCTGGTCGAGCGCACGCCGCGCACGCTCAGCACCTTCGAGTCGCTCTACCGCGACCTCGCGCTCACGAGGGAGCGCGGCTACGCCATCGACGACGGGGAGAATCGCGAGGGCATCCGCGGCTACGCGGCCCCCATCTTCGACTTCTCCGGAGGGGTGTGCGCCGGACTCAGTCTCGCCGGACCGAACGCGCGCATCGATACCGAGGACGATGCGCGCCTCGGGGCGCTCGTCACCCGGGCTGCGCGGCGGGTCTCCCAGGTGCTGGGAGCGCCGGATCCGCTCGGCGCCTGAGGATTTCGCGGTCGTATTGCGCTTGGCGAAAGTCTCCATTTATGAAATGATGTTTCAAATTCGTTTCGTTGGAGGGTCAAGTGCATCAAGCAGCACGACGCGTGGTGATCGCCGATTGCGATCATGGAAGCACGGATATCGAGGCCGGGGTCGCCGAGCGCTACGGCTATGAGCTGGTGGTGGCCGACTGCACCACGGAGGCGGATGTGATCGCGGCCGCCGAGGGTGCCGCGGCGATCCTCACCCAGTACGCGCCGGTCACCGAGCAGGTGCTCGCCGGCTTGCCCGGACTCGTGGCGGTCGGGAGATACGGCGTCGGGGTCGACACGGTCGACGTCGCCGCGGCCACCGCGTGCGGAGTGGCGGTGTGCAAACGTGCCCGACTACGGCACCGAGGACGTCAGCGATCACGCCATCGCGCACGCCGTCGGGCTCATGCGAGGGCTCCCCGCGCTCGATCGCGCCCTGCGCCGCGGCGAGCCGCAGCTCGACGCGGCGCGTCCGCTGCACCGCTTCTCGGCCTCGACGTTCGGCGTCTACGGCCTCGGGCTCATCGGTGAGGCCACCGCTCGCAAGGCCCGAGGCCTCGGGTTCCGGGTGGTCGGCACCGATCCGCGCTTCGAACCGGGGAGCGTCACCGCCGACGGCACCGCGGTCGTATCGCCCGATGAGCTGCTCGCACAATCGGATCTGCTCTCGCTGCATCTTCCGCTGATCCCGCAGACGCGCCATCTTGTGGACGACGCGGCCTTCGCCCGCATGAAGCGCGGGGTGAAGATCGTGAACACCTGCCGCGGCGGCGTCATGGACACGGCCGCGCTCGTGCGTGCGCTCGACAGCGGTGCGGTGGCCGCCGCCGGTCTCGACGTCTTCGAAGAGGAGCCGCTCGCGACCGACAGCCCGCTCATGCGCTTCGACCAGGTGCAGCTCAGTCCGCACGCCGCCTGGTACAGCGAGGAGTCCTTCGCCGAGCTCAAACGGCGAGCGATGGAGAACATCCTCGACGTCTGCGAGGGCCGAGCGGTCGCGAACACGGTCAACGCTGCCGCCCTCTCGGCGAACCGGGCTCGAGCATGATGTTCGACGGCACCCTTGAGGGCCGGACAGCGGTCGTCACCGGCGCGTCCCGTGGAATCGGCGAGGCGATCGCTGCAGCACTGCTGCGCAGCGGAGCAGATGTCACGACGCTGCAGCGCGGCGCCCCTTCCGAGGCGCTGCGACGCGCCGCGGCGCAGCACGGTCGTAGCCTGGCGCATGTGCCGGTCGATTTCACCGAGGAGGTCTCGATTCGTGAGGCCGTCGCCATGATCGGCCCCGTGGATCTTCTGGTGAGTAACGCCGGCACGCAGATCCGGCACGACTCGGTGGATTTTCCGCTCGAAGATTTCAACCGGGTGCTGCAGGTGAACACGAGCGCCGTCTTCCAGCTCTGCCAGGGGTTCGGCGCGCACATGGTCGAGCGAGGCCACGGCAAGATCGTGGCGCTCGCCTCGCTGCTGTCGTTTCAGGGAGGTCTGCGCGTGCCTGCCTACGCGGCCTCGAAGGGCGCCGTCGCGCAGATCGTCAAAGCGCTCAGCAACGAGTGGGCGGGGCGAGGAGTCAACGTCAACGCCGTCGCTCCGGGGTACGTGGAGACGGAGATGAACGAGGCGCTGCTCGGCGACCCCGAGCGCTTCCGCCAACTGAGCGAGCGGATCCCCGCCGGCCGCTGGGCGACTCCCGAGGATATCGCGAGTGCCGTGGTGTTCCTCTGCACGCCCTACGCCGCATACATTCACGGCACCGTGTTGCCGGTCGACGGCGGATGGCTCGGCCGATGAGGGCGCGTCAGGCGGTGCCGAGCACCCTGCGCGACTCCCCGGTCGTCGCAGTCCTGCGTGCCGCGGCGGCGGAGGACTACGCACCGGTGGTGGAGGCGCTGCTCACCGGCGGCGTACGCCATGTCGAGGTCACGCTCAGCACTCCGGGAACGCTCGAAGCCGTTCCGGGGCTCCTGGCCAGATTCGGCGCCGACGCCCGAATAGGGGTCGGCACGGTGACCGACCCGGATCAGGCCAGACGAGCGGTCGAAGCCGGAGCGCACTTCCTCGTGACGCCCACGACGGACTCCGCCGTCATCGATACGGCGGTCAGCGCCGGACTCCCGGTGTTCCCGGGAGGCTTCACTCCGACGGAGCTGCACTCCGGTTGGAGCCGCGGTGCAGCAGCCGTCAAGGTGTTCCCGGCGTCGCAGCTCGGACCGGGATACCTCGCCGACCTGCGCGGTCCATTCCCCGGCATCGAGGTGATCCCGTCGGGAGGAGTGACAGCCGACGACGCGATCGACTGGCTGCGCGCCGGCGCCTGCGCCGTCAGTCTCGGCGGCCCGTTGCTGCGGGATGCCTTCCGCGGCGGCGACCCCGCGCAGCTCGTGCGGCGGGCGGGCGAACTCATGGCGCGCATTCGCGACGCCCGTCTGGAGGAGGAACGGTGAACGGATTGCGGCCCTATGTGCTCACGATCGGCGAATCGATGGGACTGCTGCGGCAGCCGAACCCGGGTCGGCTCGCCGCGCAGCGCTCGCTCGAGTTCGGCTTCGGCGGGGCGGAGTCGAACGTGGCGATCGGTCTCAGCCGCCTCGGCGCCGAGGCCGTCTGGTGCGGCAGGCTCGGCGTAGACGGGGTGGGGGAGCTGATCGAACGAGAACTGCGCGCCGAGGGCGTGCAGGCCCGGGTGATCGCCGATCCCGAAGCCCCGACCGGCCTGATGCTCAAGGAACGCCCGACCGCGGGGACCACCCGAGTGGTGTACTACCGCCGTCGCAGCGCGGGATCGCGCCTCGCTCCCACGGACGTGCCCGACGCGCTGATCGAGGGCGCGGCGCTCGTCCACGTCACAGGGATTACGCCCGCGCTCTCGCAGTCCTCCGATGACACGGTGGAGTCGGTGCTGCGTCGCGCGCGCGACTCCGGTGTGGCGACCTCGATCGACCTCAACTACAGATCCGCGCTCTGGAACCGAGTGGATGCCGCTGCGCGACTGACCGAACTCGTCGCACTCGCGGACGTGGTGTTCGCGGGAGATGACGAGGCGGCGATCCTGCTCGGGTGGCGAGGCGTGGCGGACTTGGCAGCCGGCCTGCGCGCGCTCGGCCCGCAGGAGGCCATCATCAAGCTCGGTGACCGAGGCTGCTTCGCCTCGGTCGGGGATGAGCGGCTCGAAGTGCCGGCGGTGCAGGTGGACGTCGTCGATACGGTGGGCGCAGGCGATGCGTTCGTCGCGGGCTATCTCGCTGAGCGTCTGATGGGATCCTCGCTCGCCCGGCGCCTCGAGACCGCGGTCGCCGCCGGTGCGTTCGCCTGCCTGACCAGCGGGGACTGGGAAGGCCTGCCACGGCGGGAGGACTTCGCGCTGCTGACCGGCACCGACCCGGTGCAGCGTTAGCTCGGACGCCGCAGGCGGAAGCCTCGGATCGCTGCGTTCACGGTGAGCGACGCCACGGCGGTCTCGTCGCGGGCGTAATGCTGCGCAAGACCTGAGGCGCCTCGGGGCAGCGGAGCGTAGGCTCGAGGCATGACGATGCGTGCGATTGCGGCGAAGCAGACCGGCGGCCCTGAAGTGCTGGAGATCATCGAGGTCGCGGATCCGGAACCCGGCCCCGGCGAGCTGCTCGTGCAGACCGCTGCGACCGGCGTCAACTTCATCGAGACCTACCAGCGCTCCGGCCTCTACTCGGTGCCCTTCCCGTTCACGCCGGGCGGGGAAGGCGCCGGTCGGGTGCTCGCGGTCGGAGACGGCGTCGAGGGCTTCGCGGAGGGCGATCTCATCGCCACTGCAGAAGCCGCGGCCACCTACGCCGAGCGATTCGTCGTGCAGGCGGAGCGGGCCGTCAAGGTGCCCGAGACCATCGACGCCGAGACGGCGGCCGCACTTCCCCTGCAGGGGCTCACCGCGCACTACCTCGCCACCTCGGCCGCACGGCCCGAGCCGGGCGACACGGTGCTCGTGCACGCGGGCGCCGGAGGCGTCGGCCTGCTGCTCACCCAGCTGCTCGTCGCCCGCGGCGTGCGGGTGCTCACCACGGCGTCGACGCCCGAGAAGCACGAATTGAGCCGGGCAGCCGGGGCGGCCGAGGTGCTCGACTACGACGGCTTCGCGGATCGCGCCCGCGAGCTGACGGACGGTGAGGGCGTGGCCGTGGTCTACGACGGCGTGGGCAAGAACACCTTCGACGACTCTCTGCGTGCGCTGCGCGTGCGCGGCGAGCTCGTGCTCTTCGGCGGGGCGAGCGGCCCCGTGCCGCCGTTCGACCTGCAGCGCCTCAACGCGGGCGGATCCCTCTCGGTCACCCGCCCCTCGCTCGGTCACTTCCTGCGCACCCCGGAGGAGCGGGCCTGGCGCTACGGCGAGCTCTTCGCCGAGATCGAGGCGGGCACGCTCGACATCAGGATCGGCGCGCGCTTCCCGCTCGCCGAAGCCGCGGCGGCGCACACCGCTCTCGAGGGCCGCGAGACGACCGGCAAGGTCGTGCTGCTGCCCGGCTCCTGAGTTCGAGGGACGGAGGGAGCTTCGATGCGCCCGGGGCCACGAGCTACAGCGAGTCGCGGAAGCTGCGGGCCTCGCCCATGAGCTCCTGCACACGGGACAGATCGGCCTCGTTCTCGAACACGCCATCGCGCTTGAAGTAGGTGCCGATCACGGCTCCGTCGGCGACGGCGAGCTGCTCGGCGACGTTGCTCGCTCGCACGCCGGTGTTCACGAAGACGGGTGTGTCGCCGGCGTTCTCCTTGACGATGGAGAGCGACTGGGTATCGGTCGGCGCACCCGCGGTGAGGCCCGAGACGCAGAGGGCGTCGGGCTGGCAGGCGAAGACCGTGGAACGTGCGATCGACGCGAGGTCGCGGTCGGCCAGGTACTTCGCGGACTCCGGGACGATGTTGAAGAGGAGCTTGACGCTCGCGGCCCCGATGCGCTGGCGGTGGCGCGCCACCTCGCCGACATTCGTGTCCCACAGGCCGAAGTCGCTCGCGTAGACGCCCGTGAAGATCTCGCGCACGAACTTCGCATCGGTCGCGGTCGCGAGGTCGATCGAGGCGCGGCCGTCCCAGAGCACGTTCACGCCGTAGGGCACCTCGAGATCCGACTGCAGCTCACCGATGATGCGCGCCATCGTGATCGCGGTGATCGGCTCGGTCCGGGTGAGATAGGGGAGGCTGAACTCGTTGGAGATGAGGACGCCGTCGACCCCGCCCTCCTGCAGCTTGCCGAGTTCTCGCTTCGCGCGATCGACGATCGCGGAGAGGCCCGCGGCGGAGTCGTAGCCCGGGTCGCCGGGGAGTGCTGAGAGGTGCAGCATCGAGATGACGGGCTTGTGCGTACCGAAAACCTCGGGGAGCCAGTTGGCCATTGTTCCTCGTTCCAGATCGGTGATGTGAAATCTGTGTGAATAATTCACGAGAAGCTAATCATAAGTGAGCCAATAACACAATCGGGTGTCCTATCCTGGTTCGTGGAAGCTGGGAGGCCGTGCATGGAAGCGCAGGAACGACGCGAGCTCATCGAGCGGCGGATCCTCTCCGACGGGGAGGCGTCGTTCAAGACCCTCTCGCAGGAGTTCGGCGTCTCCGAGATGACGGTGCGGCGCGATCTCGAGCTGCTCGAGCAATCGGGCAGCGTGCGTCGGATCATGGGCGGCGCGATCGCGGCGCACGGCACCGCGGTCGAGCCCGGCTTCGACGCCCGTGCCCTCGTCAGCGCGCGGGAGAAGGTGGGCATCTCGATCGCGGCGGTCGAGCACTTGATCCCGGGCGAGACGGTCGTGCTCGACAGCGGCAGCACCGCGCTCGCCGTTGCGCGCACGATCATCGGCCGCGGGCTGGCGCTCACGGTGGTGACGCCGAGCATCCTCGTCGCGGCCGAGCTGCACAATGAGCCGAACACCACAGTCCTCGTCACCGGCGGCACCGTGCGTCCGGGGGAGCTCAGCCTGATCGGCGCCGAATCCGTCGCGGCCTTCGAGCGCTACAACTGCGATGTCTACATCATGGGGGTCTCGGGGGTGGACGGAAAGCGCGGTCTCTCCGACTACAGCACCGAGGAGGCGGCGGTGAAGCGCGCGGCCCTGCGCGCGGCGGAGCGCGTGATCGTCGTCGCCGATGCCTCCAAGCTCGGGCGGGTGCATCTCACGAACGTGGCGCAGCCCGGCGAGATCGACCTGCTCATCACGGACGGCCCCGCGGACCACCCCGCGCTCGTCGGCTTGCGCGCCGCCGGTGTGGCGGTGGAGTGCGTGCCCGCGCTCTGAGGCGCGGCCGGCCTGATTGCTCCACGCCGCCGGCCGTGCCGGCCGCCTGGCCTCGCGATTCGTGCGACTCGTGACGTGGTGCGGCGGAGTGCTCGCCCCGTCCGGACTGTTCGCCCTGTCGCGCCGCTTCGGGGCGCCGGAACTCGCGTGAGCGGGTCTGGGAACCGCCGGGCCGCGTGTTGACAACAGCAGGGCGATAGTTTTACTCTTCCCAGACGATGTAATTTCGTCCCAACTTTTGGGAAAAATGATGGAAACTAACACAAAGGAGTGTCAGATGCGGCGCAGGTTGGCAACAGGACTCAGTATCGGAGCGATCGCAGCACTCGCCCTGACCGGTTGCGGTCAGGTCGGAGGCGAGAGCACCGGCGGCTCCGGAGAGGGCGGCTCGGCCGAAGGCCCGCTCACGATGGTGACCGTCGTCAAGATCTCCGGTGTCGGCTGGTTCGACCGCATGGAGGTCGGCGTCGACGAGTACGCGCAGGAGAGCGGGAACGACGCCCGCCAGGAGGGCGCGGACGACGCGAGCCCCGAGAAGCAGATCCAGATCATCCAGGACCTGATCCCCCAGGCGCCCGACGCGATCACCGTCGTCCCGAACTCGCCCGAGGCTCTTGAGACAGTACTGGCTCAGGCACGCGAACAGGGGATCGTGGTCGTCGCGCACGAGGCCGCCGGCATCACGAACGCGGATGTCGACATCGAGGCCTTCGACAACAAGGCCTACGGTGCCCAGATCATGGACAATCTCGGCGAGTGCATGGCCGGCGAGGGCGAGTACGTGCAGTTCGTCGGCGGCCTGACCGCGAAGACCCACATGGACTGGGTCGGCGGCGCCTACGAGCAGCAGCAGGCGGAGTTCCCCGATCTGGAGCGCGTCGAGGATCCGGTGGAGAGCAAGGAGGACGAGAACGTCGCCTACCAGCGCACTAAGGAGCTGCTCGCGAAGTACCCGGATCTCAAGGGCATCCAGGGCTCGGCCGGCACCGACGTCGCGGGAGCGGCGCGTGCGGTCCAGGAGGCCGGACTCGCCGACCAGGTCTGCGTGATGGGGACCAGCATCCCCTCGGTCGCCAAGAAGTACCTGAGCGACGGCTCGATCGACAAGATCTTCTTCTGGGATCCGGCGATGGCGGGCAAGGCTCAGCTGAAGATCGCGGAGCTGCTCGTGCAGGGTGAGACGATCGAGGACGGTACCGATCTCGGCATCGAGGGCTACAACTCGCTGACCAAGCTCGAGGGTTTCGACAACGTCTTCGTCGGTGACGCTGCCGTTGTGGTCGACGCGACGAACGCGGACGAGTACGACTTCTGAGCCGAGCGAGCCGTACGGCATGATCACCGGGTGAGCGGGTGACGCGGGCGGAGTCCCTGCGTCGGCCGCCCACCCGGTGGCACCCCGTTTACCGATCCCCATATGAGGAGACCCGATGACCACTGACCCAGGCCCAGCAGGGGCGCCGCCCGTGCTCGAGGTACGGGGTGTCCGGAAGACCTTCGGCGGCGTGGTGGCGCTCGACGGAGTGAGCATGGCGCTTCGCCCCGGATTCGTCCACTGCCTCGCCGGTGAGAACGGATGCGGCAAGTCGACACTCATCAAGATCATCAGCGGCGTGGAGTCCGCCGACGCGGGAGAGATCCTGATCGATGGGGAGCCGGTGTCGCGGATGACGCCGATGACGGCGCTCCGCGCCGGAATCCAGGTGATCTACCAGGACTTCTCGCTGTTCCCGAATCTGACGGTCGCCGAGAACATCGTGCTCCCCGCCGCCATCGCCGCGCGCAGCAGGCTGTACCGCGCGAAGCGACTGCGGCCCTCGGCCGAGCGCATCGTGCAGGAACTCGGTCTCGCCCTCGATCTCGATGCCGAGGTCGGGCGGCTCTCGGTCGCCGACCGCCAGCTCACGGCGATCTGCAGAGCTCTCGTGCTGGACGCGCGTGTGATCTTCATGGACGAACCGACGACCGCGCTCACCCACTCGGAGGTGCAGCGCCTGTTCGACCTCGTGCGCAGGCTGCAAGGGCGGGGCGTCGCACTCGTCTTCGTCAGCCACAAGCTCGAAGAGGTGCTGACGGTATCGCAGGAGGTGACCGTTCTGCGCAGCGGCCGCCTCGTCGCGCACGGGGCCGTCGAGGAGTTCGACGTCCGCTCTCTGACCGAAGCGATGACCGGCCGCGAGGTCGACGACTCGCGCGTCGTCGTCGCCGTCGATCCCGCGGCCGAACCGCTGCTCGAGGTCGACTCGCTCACCTTGACCGGCGCGTTCACCGACGTCACGTTCGATCTGCGCCCCGGCGAGGTGCTGGGACTCACCGGGCTGCTCGGCTCGGGGCGAGGCGAGATCGCCGAAGCGCTCTTCGGAGTGCTCAAGGCCGAGTCCGGCAGCGTGCGTCTCGCCGGCAGGCGCGTCGCCCCGGGCAGCATCCAGGCCTCGATCGCGGCGGGACTCGGGTACGTCCCCGAGGACCGCCTCACGCAGGGCCTGTTCCTCGACAAGCCGATCTCGGACAACATCATCGCGAGTTCGCTCGGCGAGCACGCCAGAGGCCGGCTCTTCCTGAGCGCCCAGCGCACCGCGGAGACCATCTCGCGACTGTTCCAGCGCCTGCGCATCAAAGCGCCCAGCGTCGCGGCGCCGGTGCGCTCCCTCTCGGGCGGCAACGCCCAGCGGGTCGTGCTCGCCAAATGGCTCGCGACGAACCCGCGCGTGCTGATCCTGAACGGCCCCACCGTCGGTGTCGACGTCGGGTCGAAGGAGGAGATCCTGCAGATCCTCCGAGAGGCGGCGACCGCGGGCATGGGCGTCATCATGATCTCCGACGACGTCCCCGAGCTCGTCTCCATCTGCCACCGCGTGCTCATCGTGCGCCGCGGCGAGATCGTGGCCGACTTCGAGGGCGACAGTATCGACACTCATCGTATTCAGGAGGTGATGGCGGCATGAGCGGGTCGTCTCGTCAGGGCACGCTGCGACTGTCCGGCTTCACGAGCGAGCTGGTGCTCGTCGGCATCATCCTGGTGCTGGTGATCGGCATGAGTCTCGTGAACCCGACCTTCTTCACCGTGCACACGCTGTTCTCGATCCTTCGTTCCGCCCTCGTGCCGATGGTGTTCGCCCTGGGGGTGCTGCTCGTCATCATCTCGGGCGGCATCGACGTCTCGTTCCCGGCGATCGCGATCTTCGCCGCGTACACGACGGTGCATCTCTCGGCGCAGGGGGCGTTCGACCCGGGGGTGATCGGCGTGCTCGTCATCGCCGTCGCGCTCGGAGCGCTGCTCGGTCTGGTCAACGGCGCGGTGATCGCACGGTTCAAATTGCCCACGCTGATCGTGACGCTCGCCACGCAGGGCATCTTCAAGGGAGTGCTGCTCGCCTACGTCGGCTCGCGCTACATCGCCGACCTGCCGCAGAGCATGGCCTCCCTCTCGACCGCGAACCTCGTCTCCATCGAGGGATCGCGCGCGTACCTGCCCGTGATGATCGTGCCGGTGATCGTGCTGGTCATCGGGGTCTCGCTGCTGCTGCGGAAGACGATGTTCGGACGCGGCCTGTTCGCGATCGGCGGCGACATCGAGGGCGCTCGTCGTGCGGGTTTCCCCGTGATGCGGATCCAGGTGCTGCTCTACGTGCTCGCGGGAGCCATCGCTGCGGTCGGCGGCCTGATCCACGTGGTACTCGGCCAGAACGCCAACCCGCAGGATCTCGTGGGCACCGAGCTCGACGTCATCGCCGCGGTCGTGCTCGGCGGCGCCTCGATCTTCGGCGGCCGCGGCACCGTGCTCGGCACCGTGCTCGGCGTGCTGCTCGTGCAGATCATCAACAACAGCCTGCTGCTCATGGGCGTCCCCACCGCCTGGCAGCGCGCGGCCGTCGGCATCCTGCTCGCGCTCGGCGTGGGCGTGCAGGCGGTCATGGCGCGACGCGCGGCGAAGCGCACCTTCGTGCTCGATACGGATAAGGATGTGGCTCATGTCGGCTGAACCTCGTAACGGAGTCGCCAAGTGGAACGCCGACGTCGACCGCTCGTTCCAGGCATTGCTCTCGCGCATCCGTGCGGAGCGCGGGATCGGGCGGATGATCGTGCTGCTGATCCTCTCGTTCGGGTTCTTCGCACTGCTCAAGCCCTCGATCTTCCTGAACCCGATCAACCTGCAGAACCTCATGGTGGCCTCGCCGGAGATCGGCATCCTCGCGGTGGCGATGGCCTTCGCCATGATGACGGGCGGGATCGATCTCTCCCTGGTCTCGATCGCCAATTTCACCGCGATCACCGTGAGCACGGTGTACACGGCGATCGCGGCGAACGATCCGGCTCAGGCGGAGGCGATGGCCCCGCTCATCGTGCTGCTCGGGTTGGGGGTGGGGCTGCTGGGGGGCCTCATCAACGCCTTCCTCATCTCGACGATCGGCATCGCGCCGATCCTGGCGACGCTCGCCACGATGCAGATCTACAACGGGCTCGCGATCGTGTGGACCGGCGGCAAGACGCTGTACGGGGCTCCCGAGGTGCTCGGCGCGATCGGCAAGTCGACCGTGGGCGGCGTGCCGGTGCTGTTCATCATCTTCCTCGTGCTCGCGATCCTGGTGGGGGTGATCCTGTCGCGCACGCCCTTCGGCCGTCGCACGATGCTGCAGGGCGCCAACGGCGTCGCCGCGCACTACTCCGGGATCCGCAGTGCGAGCGTGCTCTACGGCACCTACGTGCTGACCGGACTTCTCGGCGGCTTCGCCGGGCTGATCTTCCTCGCCCGCAACCCCACGGCGAGCGCCGACTACGGCAGCTCGTATGTGCTGCTCGTCATCGTGATCGCGGTGCTCGGCGGCACCAACCCGATGGGCGGCTACGCGACGGTGACGGGTGTGGTGCTCGCAACGCTCGTGCTGCAGGTCGTGCAGTCGGGCTTCACCGCCCTGCGCCTCTCGGCGTACGAGTACGCGATCGCGCAGGGCGTGATCCTGATCGGCGTCATGGTCTTCGACCAGATCAGTCTGAGACGATGGCGCAAGTCGGTGCCCTCGACCCAGACCACCATCGTGGCCACCGTTCCAGGTCAGGGTCCGTCGGATGCGATGACGGATCGAGTCGTCGGCGGCGGTACCGGCGACGCCGCGGACGAGACCGCGGTCTCGAAGAAGTAAGCGAATCGGGAGAGCGACGTGACCCAGCTGCTGGTCGGCATCGATATCGGCACCTACGAGACGAAGGGGGTGCTGGTCGATACGAGCGGCGAGGTGCGCGCAGAGGCGCGTGCGCGGCACGGGATCAGCACGCCTCGCCCCGGTCACGTCGAGCACGATGCCGATGCCGTCTGGTGGGGCGACCTCGTCACCGTTGCGAACGAGCTGATGCGGAGCCTCGCCGAGGGGGACGAACTGCTCGGCCTCGGCTGCAGCGGGATCGGGCCGTGCGTGCTGCCGGTGGACGAGCAGCTGCGCCCCCTGCGTCCCGCGATCCTCTACGGCGTCGACACCAGGGCGGCGGCCGAGATCGCCGAGCTGGAGCGGATCCTGGGCCGCGATGAGATCTTCCGCCGCTCGGGGAATGCGCTCACGAGCCAGTCGGTGGGGCCGAAGATGCTCTGGGTCGAGCGCAACGAACCCGAAGTCGCCGCGCGCACTCGGTGGTACTTGACCAGCCAGAGCTACCTCGTGGCGAAGCTCACCGGCCGTGTCGTGATCGACCACGCGACGGCCGGCTACGCCCATCCCTTCTACGAACTCGGAGAGCTGCGCTACAACGTCGACGGGCTCGAGGGTACGGTGCCTCCCGAGAAGCTGCCCGATGTGGCCTGGTCGTCGGACATCGCGGGCACCATCACCGCCGAGGCCGCCGCCGAGACCGGGCTGCCCGAGGGGCTTCCCGTCGTCGTGGGCACCACCGACTCGCCTGCGGAGGCGGTCGGCTCGTCGGTCATGGCCCCGGGCGACCTCATGCTGCAGCTGGGCTCGACCGGGTATCTGATCCAGGTGAACGATCGCCCCGTCGCGAACGACGTGCTCTGGTCGGCCCCGTGGGTGCTGCCCGGACGCTTCGTGCTCGCGGCGGGCACCTCGACCGGCGGTACGGCGACGCGCTGGATCGCCGAGCAGCTGGGACTCGATCACGGCGACGGCGATGCGGCGCTCTTCGGCCGTCTCATGGAACTGGCGCGGTCCGCACCCGCGGGGTCGAACGGCGTGCTGCACCTGCCGCACTTCGCGGGCGAGCGCACACCGTTCCACGATCCCGACGCGCGCGGGGCGTTCATCGGCCTATCGCTGTCCTCCGGACGCGCCGAACTCGCGCGCGCGGTGTCGGAGGGGGTGGGCCATTCGGTCGCTCTCGCACTGAGCACCCTGGTCGATCAGGCGCAGGGCGACCCCCGCATCGTCGCGGTCGGCGGCGGGGTCAAGAACGAGATCATCGCCCGCACCATCGTCGATGTCACCGGCTACGGCATGGCCCGCGCGGAGACGCTCGGCGCCTCCTACGGGGACGCGATCCTCGCCGGCATCGGCATCGGTCTGCTGAGCGAGGCCGACGCCGCGGGATGGCCCGCGCTCGGCGATCCCGTGCAGCCCGGGGACGGCGACGGGACGGACGCGATCCGTCGCGCCCACGACGACTACCGGCGAAACTACTGGGCGCTGCGGAGCGCCCGCGAGCATGGAGAAGGAGAACCGCGATGAGCCGTTGGCCCGAATTGGCAGCCCACCTCGCCCGGGTGAACGAGGTCGCAGCGGGAACCCGCGTCGGCATCTTCGCGACGAGTCCCGCGGTGCTCGACGCCGTGGCGGCGTTCGTCGAAGAGGTCTACCGGCTCGGCGGGGTTCCGCAGGTCATGCTCACCGAGGAGCGCTACGACCGCTCCGCGCTCGCCCACGCGGACGAGGCGGTGCTGCGTGAGCCCGCCCCGCTCGAGCTGGCCTCGATGGAGTGGGCCGACGTGCACGTGTCCTTCCGCGGCATGGAGCCGCCGGCCGACCAGATCGACGGTGCACGGCTCAGCCTGCAGCGCGAGGGCAAGGGCATCCTCTCGACCGCCCGGTGGCAGGGCACCAGGTGGACGCTGGTGCGCATTCCGACTCCCGAGTGGGCCGAGTTGATCGGCGTCGCCCCCGAGCAGCTGGAGCGGGAGTTCTTCGCCGGCACGCTCGCCGACTGGGACGCCCATCGCGCCCGCCTCGACCGCTTGTGCGACTCGCTGAACTCGGCTCGGGAGGTGCGCATCCTCGACGTGGACACCGATCTCACGCTCGACTGCTCGGGCCGCATCTGGGTGCCCTTCGCGGGCGAGGCGAACCTGCCCGACGGCGAGGTCGCGACCGCTCCCCGGGAGGACGGAGTGGAGGGGCACATCACGTTCCCGGGCAGCTTCTGGTTCGGCGGGGCCCGCATCACCGACCTCAGGCTCGAGTTCGAAGCGGGTGAGGTCGTGCACGCGGCGGCGGCCGAGGGCGCCGAGTTCGTGGATCGAGTGCTCGCCGCTCCCGGTGCTCGCCGGGTCGGCGAGCTGGGCATCGGCACCAACCCCGATGTGCGCACCATGACCGGCGACCTGCTGCTCGACGAGAAGATCCTCGGTTCGGTGCATATCGCTCTGGGCCGTTCCTATCCGCAGTGCGGGGGCACGAACGAATCGGCCATCCACTGGGACATCGTGAAGGATCTGCGGCCGTCCGGCCGCTTGGAGATCGACGGCGAACCGCTGATCGATCGAGGAACGTACGCGCCGCTGCTCGCGGGCGAGTGAGGAGGACGGGACATGCGGAAGATCATCAACAGCGCCGAGGGCTTCGTCGACGAGGTGCTCGAGGGCATCCTGCTCGCCCACCCGGATCAGCTGCGGGCCGCGACCGCCGATCGGCGCGCGGTGGTGCGCGCCGATGCTCCGGCCCCCGGGCGCGTGGGCATCGTCACGGGGGGCGGATCCGGCCACCTGCCGTTCTTCCTCGGGTATGTGGGCCGGGGCCTGTGCTCGGCCGTCGCCGTCGGCAACGTGTTCTCCTCGCCGAGTCCGGCGCAGATCCATGCGGCGTCGCTCGCGGTGGACGGCGGTGCCGGCCTGCTGTACCTGTACGGCAACTACGGCGGTGACGTGTACAACTTCGACATCGCGGCGGACCTGTGCCGCGGTCAGGGCATCGAGGTGCGCACCGTGCTCGGCGCCGACGACATCCAGTCCGCTCCCGCCGAGCAGATGAGCACTCGTCGCGGTGTCGCCGGCCTGGTGCTCGTCTACAAGGCGGCCGGCGCGATGGCGGATCGAGGAGCGTCTCTCGACGAGGTGACCCGCGTCGCGCAGAAGGCCTCCGAGGCCACCCGCACCATGGGCGTGGGGCTCTCGCCGACGATCCTTCCCGCCGCGGGCGAGGCGACCTTCACCCTCGACGAGGGCGAGATGGAGATCGGCGTCGGCATCCACGGCGAGCGCGGCACGCACCGCGGTGCGCTCGAGAGCGCCGATGAGATCACCGACCGCTTCCTCTCCGAGCTCGCGCAGGAGCTCGAGCTGACCGAGGGCAAGCGCGTCGCCGTGCTCGTCAACGGCCTGGGCGCCACACCGCTCGAGGAGCTCTACGTCGTGTATCGCCGGGTGCACCGGGAACTCGCCTCGCGGGGCGTCGAAATCGCCTACCACCTCATCGGCGAGTACGTGACGAGCCTGGAGATGGCGGGTGCCTCGCTCTCGATCATGCAGCTCGACGATGAACTCGAGGAGCTGTTGCACGACCCGGCGGGCTCGCCGTTCTTCCAGCAGGGCGCCGCCCCGGTGCCCGCGGCGCTCGCGGGCGAGAGAGCCGTCCTCGTCGATGGCGCCGCCGCTGCCGATGTGACCTCCGCGGGCAGCCCCAGTGCGCTGCGAGCCGCGATGCTCTCGGCGCTGCCGCGCATGGTGCAGCACGCCGACGAACTGCGCGAACTCGACGCGGCGCTCGGCGATGGCGACCTGGGTATCACGGTCTCCGCAGGCAGCACCGCCGCGGCCGTCGCCGTCGGGGAGCTGCCGGATGACGCCGACGCGCGCAGCATTCTGCGAGCCGCGGGGCTCGCGTTCTCCTCGGCCAACCCCTCGACGTTCGCGGCTCTCGTGGGCAGTGGCCTGATCGGCGCTGCCGACACGCTCGAGCGCGGTGCGCACCTCGAACCGGGCGCTGTCGAGGGAGTGCTGCAGGAGCTGTACGACCGCATCGCCGAGCGCGGACGGGCCGAACGCGGGGACAAGACGCTGCTCGATGTGCTCGGACCCGTGATCGAGGCCCTGCACCGCGGCGCATCGGGAGCCGAACTGCGAGACACCGCCGAGCGGGCCGTGACCGAGACCGCGGCGTGGCAGTCCCGGCGCGGCCGTGCGGCTTGGCAGCAGGAGCGTTCGCGGGGGCAGCGGGACCCCGGATCCGTCGCGGTGCTGCGCTTCATCGAAGAGTTCGTGGCCGAGGGCGAGCCGCGGAGAGCAGAGCCGCGATGAGCGGGGGCTCCGCCGCACGCGACGGCGGAGCGCTGACGCAGCGCGAGATCTCCGAGTTGCTGGATGCGGCGCTCGCCGCGGCTCGGGCGGGCGCGGAGGTGCTCGAGGCTGGGCTCGGCGCCGCGCTGCGGATCAGCGGCAAGGCCGAGGCCGGCAACCTCGTGACGGAGATCGATGTCGCCGCGGAGCATGCGGTGCGAGAAGTGCTCGCGGTGATGCGCCCCGGCGATCGGGTGACCGGGGAGGAGCTGCCCGATTCGGATCGGGAAGGCGCGGCAGTGCGGTGGTCGATCGATCCGCTCGACGGCACCACCAACTACACCCGCCGTATTCCGTACTTCGCGACCTCGCTCGGCGCCCAGGATACGGCGACCGGTGAGTGGCTCGTCGGTGTGGTGCATGCGCCCGCGCTGCGCCGCGTCTACTCCGCCGCGCGCGATCTCGGCGCCTGGCTGCAGGAGGGCGGCGAACGCCGCAGGCTCTCCGGCCCCTCCGGCGCCTCGTCCGCCCGCGTACTCGGTGTGGGGCTCGCCTACGATCCCGCGACGCGCGAGTACCAGTACGACCGGCTGCGGGAGCGTATGGACGGCTACACGACCATGCGTGCGTTCGGCGCGGGCGCGCTCAACATCTGCGCGGTCGCCGACGGGGCGCTCGACGCCTACATCGAAGAGGACCTCGAGGAGTACGACTGGGCGGGCGCCGCGGTGATCGCCGAGCAGGCGGGGCTCACCGTGCTGCGGCCCACCGCCGACGATCGGCTGCTCCGGGTGTTCCTCGCAGCGTGAGCGGGAAAGCCGACGCGGAACGGCCCGGAGACGATCCGGCTACGGCACGCGGCGCAGCCAGGCGTCGGTGGTGAACTTCTTCTCGACGAGGCGCTCGGCGGCGTCCCACTCGCCCTCGGTGACCTCGCCCTCGGTGCCGCCGTGGCGCCGCTTGAAGACCGCGACCATCTTCTCGATGATCTGCTCCCGCTCGAGCCCCGTCTGGCTGCGCAGCGGATCCACCCGCTTCTGCGCGCTGGCCGTGCCCTTGTCGGAGAGCTTCTCCCGCCCGATCCGCAGCACCTGCGTCATCGCCTCGGGATCCATGTCGTAGGCCATCGTGACGTGGTGCAGCACCGCGCCCGAACCGAGGCGCTTCTGCGCAGCGCCCCCGATCTTGCCGTGGGGGCTCGTGATGTCGTTGAGCGGCTTGTAGTGGGCGTCGATCCCGAGCGCCTGCAGCGCCTCCAGCACCCACTCGTCGAGGTAGGCGTAGGACTCGGCGAAGCTCATGCCGCGCACCAGCTCGCCGGGCACGTAGAGCGCGTAGGTGATGCACGAGGCGGGTTCCATGTACATCGCACCGCCGCCCGAGATGCGCCGCACGAGCTGAGCGCCGTACGCGGCGGCCTGCTCCTCGTCGACCTCGTTCTTCACCGACTGGAAGCTGCCGATGATCACGGCCGGTGCGTTCCACTCCCAGATGCGCAGCGTGGGGCCGCGCAGGCCCTCCCCGACCGCGGCGGTGAGCACCTCGTCGAGGGCGGCGTTGAGCACGGGGGCGATCGGCGGCTCGTGCAGGATCTGCCAGTCGTAGTCGCGCCAGTGCGCTGCCCCGGTCACGGCGCGCCGGATCGCGACGCCGACGGAGTCCGGGGTGAAGCCGAGCAGGTGCACCTCGCTCGGCAGCGCCTTGCGGATGGCGTCGCCCACCTCCTCGATGGTGCTGTTGGGGTTCAGCCCCTCCACGGCGGAGTCGATGCAGGCGAGCGCGTCGTCGGGTTCGAGGAAGAAATCACCCGAGAGTCGGAAGTCGCGTATGAGACCGTCGGCCACGTCGAAGTCGACGACGACCAGTTTGCCGCCCGGAACCTTGTACTCGCCGTGCATGCTCATGGTTTTAGAGTACGCCTCTCCCCGTCGATTGGGCGAGTGCACTGGCGTTGCGCCGGGTGAGGGCGGCGAGTCGGGGCGTCGCGACAACTCGACGAGCGGCGTCAGTTCGCCACGCGCTCCAGCATCCAGGTCGAGAGGTCCGCGAAGACGTCCTCCCGGTTGGTCTCGTTGAGGGTCTCGTGGCGCGCGCCGGGGTACAGCTTCACGGTGACGTCCCGCACCCCGCGCTTGCGGTAGGCGTCGGCCAGCAGGCGCAGGCCGTCGCCGCGGTTCAGCGGGTCCTCGCCGCCCGAGACGATGAGGATCGGCAGCTCGGGCGGGATCCCGTGCCCCGGCTTGCCGAGGAGGCGCAGCCCGTCGGCGACGCCGAAGAGCTTGATGATGTCGGCCGCGAAGCACAGCGGATCGGCGATGAACGACTCGCCGACGGAGGCGTCGCGGCTCAGCCACTCGAAGCCGTTCGCACCATCCGCCTTCCACTTCGCGTTGAGCTCTCCGCTCTCCATGTGCTTGAAGGTGCGGAAGGCCGTGCCGGAGAGCACCAGCGCGTCCCACGCCCGCGGGTGCTCGTTCAGGATCCGCTGCGCCATCAGCGATCCCCACGAGTGGGCGAACATGACGACCGGCAGGTCGGGGTGCCGCTCGCGTACGATGCCGGTGAGCTGCAGGATCGCGGCCTCGGTGGCCTGCAGCCCGCCCGGGCCGAGGCGCCCCAGCCTGGACAGATCCCCCTCGTGCTGCTTGCGCCCCGTCTCGCCGTGCCCCCGATGGTCATCGGCGTACACCGTGAAGCCGGAGGCGACGAGACGGCGCGCGAACGCGTCGTAGCGCTTGGCGTGGTCGCCGATGCCGTGCGAGAGCTGCACGATGCCCACCGGATCCTCGGACGCCCACTCGTAGACGAAGATCTCGACCCCGTGGGCGTCGACGTAGCTGAACTCGGTGCGCTCGAAGGCGTCGGTATCGCTCATGCCCCTATTCTGGTGGGCGCGCCTGGGCGCCGCCAGCACGAGGTGCTGCACGCCGCCAGCACGAGGTGCTGCACGCCGCCAGTGCGCTGCGCTACTCGGCCCGGCGGTGCGCGACCTCGCCGTCGACCAGCGTGAGGGCCGCGGCGGTGCCGAGCAGGTCCTCCGGGGCGTCGGCGAGCGGGTTCGCGGTCCACACCACCGCGTTCGCCCGGTAGCCGGGTGCGATGCGGCCGAGCTGGTGCTCGCGCTTCGTGGCGTAGGCGGTGCCCAGCGTGAGGGCTTCGAGCGCCTGCGCCGGCGTGAACACGCGCTCGGGCTGGTAGGCCTCGCGGCTCTGCTCGAGGGCTGACTTCGCGGTGAGGGCGATGAACAGGTTGTCGGGCGCCTCGTGGGGCGCCGTGGGTGCGTCGGTGCCGAGCGCGAGCGTCACTCCCGCCTCGCGGAACTTGTGCCACGGGAATCCGGTGTGCGCGCGCTCGTCGCCCAGCACGGCCTGCCAGTTGTCGAGCACCGCGGGGTCGCAGTGCACGGGCTGCATCGAGGCGGTGACGCCGAGCGCGGCCATGCGCGCGATCGTGTCGTCGGCCACCGACTCGAGGTGCTCGACCCGGGCGCGGCGGTCGGCGCGGGGTCCGTTGACGCGGATGCACTCCTGCACCATGTCGAGCGCGATCGTGCTCGCCTCGTCGCCGATCGCGTGCAGGGCGAGCTGCAGTCCGGCGGCGTCGGCGGCCACGGCCACGGGCAGGGCGAACTCGCGCTCCCAGATCGGGCCGGGCAGGGCCCCGTTCGCGTAGGGCGCCCGCATCGCGGCCGTGCAGGCGTCGATCACGCCGTCGAGGATGAACTTCACGCCCACGATGCGCAACCACTCGTCGCCGTACTGCGCGGCGACCTCGTCGCGGATCCGCGCTACCTCGGCGACCTCTGCGAGGTCGGTCTCGAGATCGCCCGAGGCCGTGAGGATCCAGTGGGCGTTCACGGGGAAGGGCAGGCGGCCCTCGCGGTCGAGGATGCGGCGATAGGTCGCGAGGTCCGCGTGCCCGAACGACATCTCCGAGGCTCCGGTGACGCCGGTCTCGAGGTACGCGTCGAAGGCGGCGGCGAGCCAGCGGTCGCGATCCTCGTCGGTGGACACGGTGTCGAGGTAGCCCCAGCCGTACTGCATGGCGGCGGTCTCGAGCAGGAAGCCGGTGGCGTCGCCGTTCTCATCTCGTTCGATCTCACCGCCCACCGGGTCGGGGGTGTCGCGGGTGATGCCCATCGCCTCGAGCGCCGCGGAGTTCACCCACATGGTGTGCAGGTCGTTCGCGTCGAGGAAGACGGGAACGTCGGACACGGCCGCGTCGAGCATGGCGGCGGTGGGGCGCTCCCCGGCCTCGAAGATGTCGAAGCGCCAGCTCACGCCGGTGATGCGCGGCGCGTCCGGGTTCGCGGCGCGGGCTGCGGCGATGCGATCCTGCACCTCGGCGACCGTGGTCGCGTCGCGCAGCTGCACCTTCGACAGCGCCTCGCCGAGCATCAGCATGTGGGCGTGGCCCTCCCAGACCGCGGGGGTGACGAGCGATCCGCCGAGGTCGACCTCCTCAACGGGACCGGATCCGGGGCCGGATCCCGCGTCCCCCGCGCCGGCCGCGAGACGCACCGCGTCGAGATCGCCCGCCGCGAGGATCCGCCCGTCGCGCACGGCGAAGCTCTCCCGCGGCGTGACCGAGGCGTCGCCGGTGAAGACGACGGCGTTGCGGTAGATCGTCGTGGAGGTGGAGGGCATGGAGACTCGCTTTCGCCGGAGGGTGTGCGGATGATGTCGATGGTAGCGGTGCTCCCGGCGACGTCCGGGCCGGGAGCGCCTGCCGCGTTCAGGCGCCGATGGGCGCGACGGGCTCTTCGGCGCGGGACCGGGCGAGCGCTCGCTCGGCGCCCACGGAGACGCGTGCGATCAGGATCGTGGGGACGATGACGACGAAGCTCACGAGCCCCATGATCAGGGCGAACACCGGCACGCCGAACCACTCGATGAACGCGCCGCCGATGAGAGGGGCGAAGCTCGAGCCGACGAGGTAGGCGCCGAGCAGCGGGCCCGACCACCGGCCGCGGGCGTCGAGCCCGGCGGCGGTCGCGATGAACAGGGTGAAGGCGAACGCGTACACGGTGCTGACGCCGATGATGAGCGCCGCGAGCAGCGCGGGATCGTCGGTGAAGCCGACCCAGATCTTGAGCGCTCCGCCGACCACGAGCGCCGCGGTGAGCGGCACCGCGCGGCCGATGCGGTTGCCGAAGACCGTGACGACCAGCATGCCGAGGATGCCGCCGGCCGCCGCGAGGCTGAGCGTGAATCCGAGCGCCTGCTCGCCGAGTCCGACCGCGTCGCCGAGCACGGGGGCCATCGTCCAGATCGCGTCCTCGCTCGTGCCCCAGAACGGGAAGACGAGCAGCACGGCGATACCGGCGAGGGTGATGCGCCGGGGCTCGGCGATCTGCAGGCTGCTGGTGACGTCGACGGGCTCGGCGTGCTCGGGGGAGTCGGGCAGCCACGAGGTGAGCGCCAGACCCACGAGCGAGATGAGGGCGAGCGTGCCGAACACGCTGCCCTGCGAGATGCCGATGAGCGGGATCACGGCCAGAACCACGGTGATGAGCACACGATTGACGAGGCCGCTGGTGGCCGAGACGCGGTTGGGGTTGCGCAGCGCCGCGATCGCCGCGCCCGACGTGGAGATCGCCGCTCCCACGCCGGCGCCGCCGACGATGAGGCCGGCGACGGCCACGGCCGGTGCGGGCGCGAGGGCGGCGGCGCCGAAGGCGACCACGGCCAGGGCGAGGCCGGCCATGGCGAGTGGGCGACGGGCGCGCCCCGAGGCGAGACGTGCGGTGGCGAGGCCCACCACGGCCGAGGCGAGCAGCGCCCAGGTGAGCACGTTGCCGCTGGCGACGATGTCGAAGCCGAGGGCTCCGAGCGCGGTCATGATGAACGGCGCGAGGTTCGCCATCATCAGGCTCGCGAGGGCGATGAGGAATGTCGCGCTCCCGTTGCGCATGGTGAGCGGGAAGCGGGGGTCGGTGCTGGGCGAGGGGGTGCTCAAGGGATTCTCTTCTCCGACGGCTCTGACGGTAAAACCGAAATCATTTCGGTTATCGTGTTCATGGTGCCTCCTGTGGGAGGATCTGTCAAGCACGATCCGAAGGGAGGCTCCGTGGCGAGACCCCGAACCGCGCGTCTCAGCCGAGAGATCATCGGCCGGGCCGCCATCGACTTCGTCGAGGCCGGCAACGAGCTGCAGCTGGTGCCGCTCGCTCGCCGTCTCGGCGTGAGCGTGTCCTCCCTCTACCACCACGTGGCGGGGCGCGACGGCGTGATCCAGGCCATGCGCCAGGTGCTCGTGGCGCAGTACATCAGGCCGCTGCCCGCCGCGGGCGACTGGCAGCAGCGGATCCGCCAGGAGGTGGAGCTCACCTGGCGCATGTACGCCGACCACCCGCGGGTGCTGCAGCTCATGCTCACCGTGGTCATCGACGAGCCGGACGTGCTGCGCATCTACAGCGTGCTCGCCGACGCGCTGGACGAGGCGGGGCTGCCGCAGGGCGAGATCCTCACGACGATCGAGGTCATCGACGCCTTCACCTTCGGCATGACGCTCGACGCGCTCTCGCCCGACACGATCCTCGACCCGGCCCGCGCCACGGGGACGCTGGCGGGGCTCCTGCCGGGCCACCCGTCCGGCGCGGAGCGCAACCGGCGCGTGTTCGCGCGCGGGCTCGACCTCATCATCGCGGGCATCGAGGCGCGGGTCCGGGAGACCGAGACCCGCGGCGGAGCCGATGCCTGAGCGCGAGCATCGCGCCGGGCGCTGACGTACACTGTGCCTGTGCCACGCCCGCATCGTCGGAGGCCGGCCCGGCGGCGGGGCGGGCTCTCCCGGATCAGCATCGCCCTCTGCGCGGGTGCGCTCGGGGGCGCGGCGCTGATCGCCGTGGCGCTTCCCGGCGGGGACGGGGCGCCGGCGGCGGAGCCGGTCTACGCGTCGATCGAGGAGGGGACGAGCATGCGGATCAGCACGATCGAGGTCGCCGGAGCGCCGAGGGATCGGGACGCCGGAGCGCCCGAGCGAGCGGGCTCGGCCTCGGTTCCCGTGCGCCTGTACCTGCCGGTCGAGGCCCCGTGGGCGACCCTCGTGTGGGCCCACGGCGGATCATTCGTGCGCGGCACGCTCGACTGGCCTGAGGCCGACTGGGTGTCGCGCCGCTTCGCAGAGGCCGGGATGCGGGTCTACTCGGTCGACTACGCGCTGGCGAGCGACACGATCAAGGCGCCGGCTCCGAGCGACGACGTGGCTGCGGTGCTGGGCTGGGCGGCCGAGCAGGACGGACCGCTCGTAGCGGGCGGGGCGAGCGCCGGAGCCCACCTCGCCGCCCTGGCGGCGCTGGCGCAGGCCGACCTCGCGGTCTCGGGGGCGGCGCGCGCGGCCGATGCGCTGATCCTCGAATACCCCACGCTGCATCGGGTGCAGCGCGCCGATCCCGCGCTCGCCGCGGCGACGGCCCGGCTGCCCGAGCAGCGGCGGTTCGATGCGGACCGCATCGCCGAGATGTACGCGTTCTACCTGGGCGAGCCGGGAGGCCTGGCGGCGGCCGGAGCCGTCGTGGTGGGCGAGCTGCCGACCGAGCGGCTGGCGCTGCTGCCCCCGACGGTGATCGTCAACGCCGACGCCGACGACCTGCGGGCCTCGGGCGAGGAGTTCGCCGAGCAGCTGCGGGCAGCGGGCGTGCCGGTGGTCGAGGCCGTGCAGCCGGGAACGGTGCACGGCTACCTCAACCGGCCCGACGAGTCGGATCAGGCCCGCGCCGACGCGCAGGAGACGATCGACCGATTCGTGCGGGAGCTGCGGGGGATCCTGGCCCCCACCGCCGGTTGAGCGGAGCGAGTCGCAGTACGCAGGATCCGAAGGCGACCGCGCGATCCTCAGATCATGTACTCGAGCTCGCGGTAGGCGCCGCGGTAGAAGAGCAGCGGGGCGCGATCCGGATCGGTAGAGATGCCGAGCACGCGCACGAGGAAGATGAGGTGGTCCCCCGCCTCGATCTCCCGCTCGATCTCACCGGCCACCCAGCCGGTGACGCCGTCGAGCGTGGGTGCTCCGTTGGCCTCGGAGGGGTGCCACGAGACGCCCTGCCACTTGTCGGTGCCTGAGCGCGCGAACTGCGCGCTCAGGTGCTGCTGCGCGGCGCTCAGGAAGTTGACCACGACCTGCCGGTGCTCCCGCACGGCCGCGAGGCTCTGCGAGGTGCGGGCGATCGAGAAGGAGACGAGCGGCGGGTCGATCGAGACGCTGTAGAACGACTGGCAGGTGAAGCCGACGGGGGCCGTCGCTCCCTGCGTCGTGATCACGGTGATGCCGGAGGCGAACGCCCCCATGGCGTTGCGGTACTCGCGCTCGTCGAAGAGCACGGGCGCCGACGGCTCCGCGGGAGCCGGGGCGTCGAGCCGCTGCTCGGGGCGGGTGATGGCGGAGGTGTCGGGGCTCATGCGCCGACCTCCGCGCGCTCGGCCGCTCCGGGGAGCAGCGAGCCCTGGCCCGCCACCCACTCGTCGAGCAGTTCGTCTCGCCGGTCGAAGCGCGGGGTGGGGAACGCGAGCCCGCGAGTGGGAACGCTCGCGCCCAGCTCGACGAGCAGCGGCCGCAGCGTGAACTCGACGGCCAGTGCGTGCTCGTCCGAGGCGATCGTGAAGACCGGGATCGCGGTGACCCCCTCGAGCCCCTGCGCCGGATAGCGGTCGAGGAACGCCTTGAGCAGGCCGGTGTAGCTGGCCTTGTACGTGGGGGTGGCGATGACGGCGTAGGTCGATGTGCGCAGCTGCTCGTTCAGCGGGTCGAGCGTCGCCGAGGGCCAGCGGAAGAGCTCATCGGCGTGCTCGATGAGGTCGACCGTGGGCAGGATCTCGGCTCCCGTGAGCGCGGCGAGTCGCTGCGCGAGCTCCTCGCCGATCTGGCGGGTGCGCGAGTGCGGCTTGGGGTTTCCGACGATGACGGAGATGGTGGACATGGCATTCCCTTCGAGGACGGCCGCTGCAGTCGGGCGCGGCCGGTGGTCGTCCACCGGACGGCGCGCTGCGTCGCCCGGCGGGCGGCGGGTGATCCACGGTGTGATGTCGCGGAGTCGCCGCGGGATCTCATCCTGCGGGGTTGCAAGTCAGTGTAGGCGGTGGGGCTCCCTCACTGCGGGGGTGGGCCGCAACAGAGCGTAACGGTCATTTTCCGTCACGTTGTTGCGAGGACCCGGAGGGCTAAACATAAGCTCGCAGCATGTCTCCCATAACAAAACGGAACACCCCTGAGCTTCCCTTCACCGTTGGTGTCGCGCTCGACGGTGCCGGTTGGCACCCTGCCGCCTGGCGGGAGCCGACCGCTCGCGCGACCGAGATCTTCTCGGCCGGCTACTGGCACGATCTCATCGACCGGGCCGACACTGCCGGGATCGACTACGCCACGATCGAGGATGCGCTCCGTCTGCAGAGCGCGCACCCGTTCGGGCGCCGGTCCGTGGGCGCGCTGCCGCCGCGACCGCAGCCCGCGATCGTCGAGGGCCGCCTCGACGCCCTGCTCATCGCGAGCTGGATCGCACCGCGCACGCGGGGCATCGGGCTCATCCCCACCGTGACCACCACCCACACGGAGCCCTTCCACGTCGCGACCGCGCTGCAGACCCTCGACCACGTCTCCGAGGGACGCGCCGGTTGGCAGCTGCGCTTCTCGGGAGAGCCCGCGGCGGCAGCCGCCTTCGGGCGCAAGCCGGCGCCGGCGATCGACTTCGAGCGCGTCGTGACGGGAGCGTCCGACGCCGGGTTGGACGAGCTGATCGGGGAGGCCGCGGACGCGGCCGAGGTGGCGCGTCGCCTGTGGGACAGCTGGGAGGACGACGCCGTGATCCGCGATGTCGCCACCGGCAAGTTCCTCGACCGTGACAGAGTGCACCACATCGACTTCGCCGGTGAGCGATTCTCCGTCGTCGGCCCCTCGATCGTGCCGCGCTCGCCGCAGGGGCAGCTGCCGGTGACGCTGCTGGCGCACTCGACCCCCGTCTACGAGCTCGCCGCCCGCGCCGCGGACGTCGTCTTCGTCACGCCGGAGAGCCGCTCGGCACGCTCCGGCGCCTCGCGCGGATCCTCCGTCGCCGAGATCGTCTCGGCGGTGCGCGCCGCGGAGCAGGAGGCGGATCGCGACGCGCTCGGGCTCCAGCCGCTGCGCATCGTCGCGGACCTGGTGGTGGCGCTCGACACGGCGGAGGAGCGGGCGGAGGATCGTCTGGCCCGTCTCGACGCGCTCGCGGAGACGGGCTTCGAGAGCGACGCCGCGCTCGCCGTCGGTTCGGCCGACGAGATCGCCGCGCTGATCGACGACTGGCGGGATGCCGGGATCGACGGCGTGCGGCTGCGCCCGCTGGCGCTGCCGAGCGACCTGGAGGCCATCGCCGATGCCCTGTTGCCGCGACTGCGCGAGCGGGGCCTCGCGGCGGAACCGGACGATCCGAGAACGCTGCGCGAGCGCTTCGGCCTCGCGCGTGCGGTCAATCGCTACGCGGCCGAGACGGCCGGCGAGACCGTGGAGGCAGCGGCATGAGCGGCCACGCGAGCGGCAAGCGGCAGGTGCACCTCGTCGCGCACTTCCCCGGTGTCAACAGCACGACGGTCTGGAGCGATCCGGAATCGGGCAGCCAGATCGACTTCGCGTCGTTCCGGCACTTCGCCCAGACCGCCGAGCGCGGCCTCTTCGACTACATCTTCCTCGCCGAGGGCCTGCGCCTGCGCGAGCACGGCGGCAGGATCCACGACCTCGACGTGGCGGGCCGCCCCGCCACCCTCGCGATCCTCGCGGCGCTGGCCTCGGTCACCCGCAGCATCGGCGTGGTCGGCACGCTGTCGAGCACCTTCAACGAGCCCTACGAGCTCGCGCGTCAGCTCGCCACGATCGACCACCTCTCGGGCGGGCGCGTCGGCTGGAACGTCGTCACCTCGCCGGATGCCTTCCACGGCGGCAACTTCCGACGCGGCGGCTACCTGCCCTACGAGGAGCGCTACACGCGAGCCGAGGAGTTCGTCGCCCTCGCGAAGGCGCTCTGGGACTCCTGGGAGCCCGACGCGGTCGTCGCCGATCCGCAGGACGGCCGGTTCGTCGACCCCGATCGGGTGCGCAGCGTGCTGCATCGCGGCGAGCAGTTCCAGGTGGCCGCGACGAGCACGGTGCCGCGCAGCCCGCAGGGCTATCCGGTGATCGTGCAGGCGGGAGACTCGCCCGCCGGGCGCGACTTCGCCGCCGCGAACGCCGAGATCATCTTCTCGCGTCACACGAGCTTCGAGGAGGGGCGCACGTTCTACCGCGACGTCAAGGGCCGGCTGCCCGCGGCCGGTCGCAGCGAGGAGTCGCTGCTGATCCTGCCGGGCGCCACCTTCGCGCTCGGAGACACCGATGCCGAGGCGCGCGAGCGCTCCCTCGAAATCGCGCTCGCGCAGACGAGCCCGCAGACCGCGGTCGCGTGGATCGAGGCCATCTGGGGTCGCGAACTCCCGGGGCTCGATCCCGACGGCGCGCTGCCCGCCGAGGATCCGGGCGAGGGAGAGCAGCGCCTGGGGCAGGTCTCCACGCGCGTCGACGATCGGATCGCCCGCGCCGCCCAGCTGCGCGCACGGGCCGAGGCCGAGGGGCTCACCCTGCGCGAGCTGGTGGCGGCGGAGACCGCGCAGCACAGCTTCGTCGGATCGCCCGAGACCGTCGCCGCCGAACTCGATCGCCACGTGCAGCACCGCGCGTCCGACGGCTTCGTGCTCGTGCCGCACCTCACGCCGGGTGGCCTCGACGAGTTCGTCGACCGGGTCGTGCCGCTGCTGCAGGAGCGCGGCGTGTTCCGCACCGAGTACGAGACCGATCCGGAGACCGGGGCCAACGTCACGCTGCGCCGCACGCTCGGGCTGCCGCAACCGCCCCGTCCCGCCGCTCCGAGGACGCCGAGGAGGTCGCGGCATGAGCATCGCAACCGCCGGATCGCGGGTCGATGCTCGCTCGCCCGCCGTCGAGAACGCCCCGGGCGACACCTTCGCGGCGGTGGCCTACTCCGATCCGCTCGGCGCCCCGCTGCTCGCCGACCTCGAGCGCGAGTACGACGAGCGCTACGGCGTCGAGGTCTTCGGCGAGCCGGCCATCGTCGAGATCAACCGCTACCCCGCAGAGGCCTTCGCGCCGCCGCACGGGCTGTTCCTGCTGCTGCTGCGCGACGGCGAACCGATCTCGGGCGGCGCGTACATGCGCTACGACGACACCACCGCCGAGGTGAAGCGCGTCTGGACCCGCTCGGACCTGCGCGGCAGGGGGCTCGCGAAGCTCGTGCTCACCGAGCTCGAGCGCCGCGCGGCGGCGGCCGGCTACCGGCGCATCTACCTGACGACCGGGCCGCGGCAGCCGGAGGCGGTCGGCCTGTACCGATCGCACGGCTACACCCCGCTCTTCGACCCCGCGCGGCCCGCCGCAGAGATCGGCGTCCACCCCTTCGAGAAACTCCTCCCGCCGGCCGCGAGCGCCGGCGCCGAAACCGAACAGGAATCACGACCATGACCCTCACCCTCGATCCTCCGAAGTCCGAGGCGGTGAGCACCCCCTCCGCCCGGCCCGTCTCCCTCGATGTCGTGCCACTGCGGCACTGGTGGCGGTGGGGGCTCAGCGCCGTCGCCGTGTTCCTGCTCGCGCAGCTCGTGTGGACGTTCTTCTCCAACGAGCAGTGGCGCTGGCACATCTTCGCCGAGTACTTCTTCAACGACGCCGTGCTCCGAGGGCTCTGGCTCACGCTCTGGCTGACGGCGGTGTCCGCGGTGATCGGCTTCGTGCTGGGTGCGCTGCTCGCGCTCGCACGTCTCTCCGGCTCGGCGCTGCTGAACTCCTTCGCCTGGGGGTTCATCTGGTTCTTCCGCTCCGTGCCGCTGATCGTGCAGCTCGTCATCTGGTACAACCTCGGATACCTGTTCCCCACGCTCGGGATCGGCTGGCCCTTCACCTACGACTTCTTCATCGTCGAGTTCGACACCGTTCGCCTGCTCTCGTCCTCGGTCGCGGCGATCCTCGGACTCTCGCTGCACCAGGCGGCGTACTCGGCCGAGATCATCCGCGGCGGGCTGCTGTCGGTCGACCAGGGGCAGATCGAGGCCGCGAAGGCGCTCGGGATCCCGCGCTCCCGCCGCTTCTTCCGCATCGTGCTGCCGCAGGCGGCGCGTGCGATCCTGCCGAACGCCTTCAACGAGGTGATCGGGCTGCTGAAGGGCACCTCGGTCGTCTTCATCGTGGCGCTGCCCGAGCTGTTCTACACGGTGCAGGTCATCTACAACCGCAACCAGCAGGTGATCCCGCTGCTGCTCGTCGCCGCCGTCTGGTACACGATCTTCACGACCGTGCTGAGCGTCGCGCAGTACTACATCGAGCGCCGCTTCGCCCGCGGCACGGCCCGCGAGCTGCCGCCGACCCCGATCCAGAAGGCGCGCCGCGCGATCCGCGGGGCCGTCGAGCGGGTGCGCAGCGGCTCGCAGCAGCAGCTCCCGGCGGCATCCGTCGCCGCGATCAACTCGAGTCAGCACTAGGAGGCCGACGTGACCATTCGCACCATCGAAGAGACGACGACCCGGGACCCCGGGATCGATCCCGCGCCCGCCGGGCAGTCGGCGCCCGCAGGCGGAGCCGAGACGGTCCCCGAGACCGAACCGGCGTCCGCTGCCGAGCCGGCTCCCGCCACCGGGTCGACTCCCGAGCGAGTCGCCTCCGATCCGACCGGGCTCGTGGAGATCTCGGGCGTGCACAAGTCGTACGGCACCCGCGAGGTGCTGCACGACATCACGCTCACGGTCGAGCCCGGCCAGGTCGTCGCGCTGCTCGGCCCCTCGGGGTCGGGCAAGTCGACCCTGCTGCGCGCCATCAACCACCTGGAGACCATCGACGGCGGTTCGATCACGATCGACGGCGACTTCATCGGTTACGAGCGCCGGGGCGACCGGCTCCACGAGCTGCCCGAGAAGCGGGTGCTGCAGCGGCGCACCCGCGTGGGCATGGTCTTCCAGAACTTCAACCTGTTCCCGCACCTCACCGCGCTCGAGAACATCATCGAGGCGCCGATCGGGCTGAAGCGCGCGAAGCGGGCCGAGGCGATCGAGCGGGCGCGCGAACTGCTCGCGCGCGTCGGCCTCGCCGACCACGCCGATCACTACCCGCGCCAGCTCTCCGGCGGGCAGCAGCAGCGCGTGGCGATCGCCCGCGCGCTCGCGCTCGACCCCGACGTGCTGCTGTTCGACGAGCCGACGAGCGCGCTGGACCCCGAGCTCGTGGGCGAGGTGCTCAGCGTGATCCGCGACCTCGCGCACAGCGGCACCACCCTCATCATCGTGACCCACGAGATCGGCTTCGCGGCCGAGGTCGCCGACCACGTCGTGTTCCTCGACGGCGGCCGCGTCGTCGAGGAGGGCGCTCCCGAGAAGGTACTGCGCTCTCCCGAGCAGGCCCGCACCCAGGAGTTCCTCGACTGGGTTATCTAGACCCTGCCGCCGGCCGAGTCCGCCGCCGGTTGAGCGGAGCGCAGCGGAGTCGAAACCAGAGGCCCGCGGCTGCGACTCCTCGCAGGCTCGTCGCTCGACCGGCGGAACACCATCCCACCGACACGAACACCACCACACCCAGAGAAGGAAACACCCACCCATGAATACGCCACCCAATCAGACCCGCACCGCGGGCACCCGCAGCGCCGCCAAGATCGCGCTCGCGTCGCTCGCCGCCATCGCGCTCGCCGGGCTGACCGCCTGCAGCACCGCGTCCTCGAGCGCGGTGCCCGGAGGCTCCGACGGGTCATCCTCCGACTCCGCCACCGCGGAGTCCCCGTTCGACCTGAGCTCGGCCAACGCCGAGGGCCGGCCGCGCATCGACCCGATCCCCGAGGCGGTCGCGGCGCTCGAGGCGAGCGGGTTCGAGCCGATCCAGGAGGGCAAGCTCACGATCGCGCACTCCGCCTACGAGCCGCCGCTCGGCTTCCTCGCCGAAGACGACAACCGCACCCTTCTGGGCATCGAGCCCGACATCGCCCAGCTCGTCGCAGACGGCCTGGGCCTCGAGTACACGCCCGAGAACGTCGCGTGGGCCGACTGGCCGCTCGGCGTCGAGTCGGGCAAGTACGACGCGGTCATCTCGAACGTCACCGTCACCGAGGAGCGCAAGGACCTCTTCGACTTCGCCACCCACCGCGACGACGTGGTCGCCTTCGCGGTGAAGGCCGACAGCGACATCGACTCGATCACCGAGGCGAAGGACGTCTCGGGCCTCAAGGTGGTCGTCGGCAGCGGCACCAACCAGGAGAAGATCCTGCTGGGCTGGTTCGAGGAGAACGAGAAGAACGGACTCCCGCCCGGGGAGCCCGTCTACTACGAGGACAACGCCGCCTCGCAGCTCGCGCTCGCCTCGGGCCGGGTCGACGCCATCTTCGGGCCGAACCCCACCGCCGCCTTCGCCGCCGCCCTCACCGGCGAGTCGAAGGTCGTCGGCACGGTCAACGGCGGCTTCCCCGCGAACGCCCAGATCGGCGTCGCGACCGCGAAGGGCAACGGCCTGATCGACGCGGTCGGGATCGTGCTGAACGAGCTCATCGAGACCGGCGTGTACGACGAGGCGCTCGAGCGCTGGGATCTGCAGGACGAGGCGGTGAGCGAGTCGCTCGTCAACCCGCCCGGCCTGCCCCGCCCGTAGCCGATCAGGCACCGCGGCCCCGGTCGGAGATCTGGGTCACGTCGGGAGGTCCGCTCAGCGGGCCGACCGACGCCGGATCTCCGACCCCGGCTCACTCCCGACCCAGAAAGCATCCCCATGTCACGCAGCACACCCATCACCCGCACCGCGCTCACCGCGGCGGCCGCCCTCGCGGCGCTCGCTCTCGCCGCATGCTCCGCCGTCGTCACCGATCGGTCGGGCTCGGAAGCGGCCGGCTCCGTCGAACCGAAGCCGGAGACGACCGCCGCGGCCTTCGACCTCACGACGGCCAACCTCGAGACCCGCCCGCACATCGATCCGATTCCCGAGGCGGTCGCGGCGCTCGAGGCGAGCGGATTCGAGCCGATCCAGGAGGGCAGGCTCACGATCGCGCTGGGCGGCGCGGGCGCCCCGCCCACCTCCTTCTTCGCCGAGGACGACGCGCAGACCATCATCGGCAGCGACCCCGACTTCGGCTCGCTCATCGCCGAGGGGCTCGGTCTCGAGTACGCGCCCGAGAACGTGGCCTGGGCCGACTGGCCGCTCGGCGTCGAGTCGGGCAAGTACGATCTGGCGCTCACGAACATCGGCGTCACCGAGGAGCGCAAGGATCTCTTCGACTTCGCCACCTACCGCGACGCCGTGATGGGCTTCATCGTGGCCGATGGCAGCGACGTGCAGGAGATCTCGAAGCCCGAGGACGTGTCCGGCCTCAGGGTGGTCGTGGGCAGCGGCACCAACCAGGAGAAGTTCCTGCTCGACTGGTTCGCGCAGAACGAGGAGGCGGGGATCCCTCCGGGTGAGGCCGTCTACTACGACGACAACGCCGCGGGCCTGCTCGCGCTCACGTCCGGCCGGGTCGACGCGAGCATCCAGCCCTACTCGGCCGCCAAGTTCCAGGAGGCCACGCTCGGCGAGACCCGCGTGGTCGGCAAGTTCAACAGTGCGTTCCCGGTCACCGGGCAGGTCGGCGCCGCCACGGCCACGGGCAGCGGCCTCGCCGAGCCGGTGGCCATCGTGATCAACGAGCTGATCGCCACCGGGGTCTACGACGAGGTGCTCGCGCGCTGGGGCCAGGAGGACGAGGCCGTGGGCGAGTCGCTCGTCAACCCGCCGGGGCTGCCGCGGCCGTAGCCGCGCGCGGCACTCCGCGCGTTCATCCTGCGCGCAGCGAGCGGCCACCCCGTCATCCTGCGCGGAGTGAGCGCAGCGAGCGCAGTCGCAGGATCCACCATCACCGAACCGGAAAGCCCCCACCATGCCGAGCACTCCTCCCGCCCGCCCAGTCCGCATCGTCTGCGTCGGCGCCGGCCCGGCCGCCGTGATGCTCCTCGAGCGCATCGTCGCGAATCGCGAGCAGCTGGCGCCGGACACCCGCCTCGACGTGCGCCTCGTGGACCCGCACCGGCCGGGCGGCGGGCGCATCTGGCGCCGGGATCAGTCGCCGCTGCTCAAGCTCAACTCGATGCTCGAGGACGTCGCGTTCTTCACCGATGCGTCGTGCCGGATCGCGGGGCCGGTCGACCCCGGCCCCTCGCTCGCGGAGTGGGTGCGGGCGGTGCGCGGCGGGGAGATCGCGCGGCCGGAGTGGAGCGACGCCGCGCTCGACCGGGAGATCGACGGGATCGCGGATCGCGACTTCCCGACGCGCCGCCTGAACAACGCCTACCTGAGCTGGGCGCTGGAGGAGGTTCGGCGGCGGGGCGGGGACGCGGTGCGCGTCGAGTGGCACGAGGACGTCGCGGTGTCGGTGGAGGGCGCGGATCCGACTCGCGTGATCCTCGGCTCCGGCGCCGTGCTCGAGGCCGACGTCGTCGTGTACGCGCTGGGGCACAACGGCACGCATCCCTCGAACGAGTCGATCCGGCTCGCCGGTTTCGCCGACCGTCACGGGCTCGACTACGTCGCCCCCGCTTTCACCGCCGACATCGACCTCGACTGGGTGCCTGCCGGCGCCGACGTGATCGTGCGCGGCATGGGGCTGGCGGCCGTCGACCTGGTGGTGCTGCTCACCGAGGGGCGCGGCGGGCGGTTCGAGCGCGACGGCCGGGGCGCTCTGCGCTATCAGCCGAGCGGCCGGGAGCCGGTGCTGCACCTCGGGTCCCGGCGCGGCGTGCCGTACCGTTCGAAGATCACGAGCCGGATGGTGGGGGATCCCGTCGAACTGGAGTATCTCGGGCCCGGCTTCCACGCCGCGCTCGGGCAGCGGTCCGACCTCCTCGACTTCGAGCGCGATGTCTGGCCGCTGGTCTCCGCGGAGCTCGTCACGGGCTACTATCGCGAACTCTTCACGGGCCACCCGGAGCGCGTCGGCGGCGGCTGGGAGGACTTCGCTCCCCGGCTGCGGAGCGTTCTGCGCGGCGGGCGGGGGATCGCCTCGGCTGAGCTCGCCGAACTGGTGCGCGCGCACGTACCCGACCCGGACGACCGCTTCGACCTCGACGCCTTCGACCGCCCGCTCGTCTTCGAGGAGCCCGGTGCGCTCGACGCGCATCCGGTGGACGGAGTCGAGGGCGGGCCGCGCACGGTTCATGAGCGGGTGCGCCGGCACATCGTGCGCGACCTGCGGCACCGCACGTCGCAGCGCCACAGTGCTGCACTCGCCCTCTTCATGACCGCGCTGCACGTCTACTTCTCGCTGGCCGAGGTGCCGCCCGAGCGGTGGAACGCGCGTGCACGCACGCACGAGCTGCCGAGGCGCTGGCACAGCTACTTCAGCTACCTGGCGAGCGGCCCGCCCGGGCACCGGCTCGAAGAGCTGCTCGCGCTGGCCGAGGCCGGAACGGTGTGCTTTCTCGGCGGGGACCTCGAGCTCGTGACCGACGAGGCGGCGGGCGTCTTCGCCGCCTCGGGGTCCGCCGGGACCGACGGCGGCACGGTGCGCTCGGAGGCGACCGCCCGCACGCTGATCGACGCCTGGCTGCCGGAGGCATCGGCGGCGGGGAGCGACAACCCGCTGCTGCGGCGACTCGTCGACGAGGGGCGCGTGCGCGAGCTCACGGTGTCCGACGAGCACGGCACCGCGACCACGGGCCAGATCGAGGCGGCGCCCGACGGCGGCCTGCCCGGGCGCCCGGGGGAGTTCGCGCTCGGTCCCTTCGTCGCCGGGCCGAGCGGCGGGGCGTTCACGCGCCCCGGCATCGACGCGCTGCCGTTCCGGATCCACGACCGGTGCGCCCGCGCGATCCTCGAATTCGCGGCGGGTGAGGGCGCCGGCTCCGAACCCGCGCTGCAGGCCGCCCTTCGCTGATCACCGCCTCAGCACCATCCCCGCACCGCCCCGCCATCTGCGGATGGGAGTCGCAACACGCCGCATCTCCGGAGACGAAGCGGCAGAACGCGACTCCCACTTGCGTGGGCCGGGTCCGCTCTCGACCACCGGGCGCGATCGTGCCACGATGGAGACATCGGGGCCGTGCAGCCCGCGCGGCGCCTCGGAGACGCGGAGGGCGCCATGCGTTACATGCTTCTGCTCCACGGCAAGGCCGCAGAGTTCCATCAGCGCGACGCGGAGCGGCTCGAGGAGGCGCTCGGGTTTCTCGTGCGCTTCGAGGACGATCTCGCCGCACGCTCGGAGCTCGAGTGGACCGAGGTGCTCGACGCCGAGACGCAGGCCGAGGTGGTCGGCCTTGACCGCGAGGTGCGGCGGGGGACGGCGAATGCCGACGCCCCGCTGGCGCGCGTGTGGGTGGTGCGCGTGCCGGAACAGGCCCGGGCCTGGGAGCTCGCCGGCGTGCTCGCCGAGGGGATCGGCATGCCCATCGAGGTGCGCGAGTGCCTGCCGGGGGCGCAGCGCCCCTAACGTCCTGCGGGTCGCAGACCCCGCTCTTGCTTCGAGCCCCGCCGAGATCCCGATTCTGGTCGCTCCACTTCCCGGAGAGCGACCAGAATCGGGATCTCGCTGCGGACTCGGGTCGCGCTTCGCCCCGTCCCCACCCGCACCGTGATGCAGAATAGCTCCATGGCACTCGATCACCCCGGCACCCTGCGCGGCCGCCTCGTCACCCTCGAACAGCTTTCCCTGGAGCACCACGACGAGCTCATCGCCGCTGCGCGCGACGGCGAGCTGTGGCGGCTCTGGTACACGAGCGTGCCGACGCCCGAGGGCATGGACACCGAGATCCGGCGCAGGCTCGGGCTGCAGGAGCAGGGGAGCATGCTGCCCTTCACCGCGCGCCGCAACGACACCGACCGCGTCATCGGCATGACCACGTTCATGAACATTGACGCCGCGACCCCGCGCGTCGAGATCGGTTCCACGTGGAACGCCGCGAGCGCCCAGGGCACCGGCACGAACCCGGAGTCGAAGCTGCTGCTGCTCGGCCACGCCTTCGACGTGTGGGACTGCTCGGCCGTCGAGTTCCGCACCGACTTCCACAATCACCAGTCGCGCGCCGCGATCGCCCGCCTCGGAGCGAAGCAGGATGGGATCCTGCGCGCGCATCTGCGGCCCGCCGCGGGGTACGTGCGCGACACGGTGGTGTTCTCGATCACGCAGCCCGAGTGGCCGGGCGTGCGCTTCGGCCTCGAGCACCGCATCTCGCGGCACCTCATCGAGCCGGGGGCGCCCCGGCTGGGGTGAGGCAGCGCCGCGGCTGAGCTCGGGTGCGCAGAGCCGGGTTCGCTGAATGCGGAGTCCCGAATGGCTGCTTCGTGGGCGGGGAAGCAGCCATTCGGGACTCCGCATTCAGGGGTTCGGGATCCGGGACCGGGCCCGTCGACTACCGCGAGCCCTCCGAGTCCCGGGCCGCCTCCGACTCGACCGGCACGAGGCGCCGCAGCTGCGTCACGTGCCGGGGCTCCAGCTCCTCGAGCGAGGAGACGCCGAGCAGCGTCATCGTGCGCTCGATCTCGCTGCGCAGGATCGCGATCATGCGGTCCACGCCGGCGCGGCCGCCGGCCATGAGCCCGTAGAGGTAGGCCCGCCCGACGAGCGTGAACTTGGCGCCCAGGGCTGCCGATGCGACGATGTCGGCGCCGTTCATGATGCCGGTGTCGATCATCACGGTGGCGTCACGGCCCACTTCGCGCACCACCTGCGGCAGCAGGTGGAAGGGTACGGGCGCGCGGTCGAGCTGGCGTCCGCCGTGGTTGGAGAGCACGATGCCGTCGACGCCGCGGTCGATCAGCTGCACCGCATCGGGTACGTTCTGCACGCCCTTGACCACGAGCTTGCCGGGCCACAGCTCCCGGATCACCTCGAGATCCTCGTATGAGATCGTGGGATCCATCGCCGCGTTGAGCAGGTCGCCGACGGTGCCGCCGGTCGCCGACAGCGACGCGAACTCGAGCTTGGGCGTGGTGAGGAAGTCGACCCACCACCACGGGCGCGGGATCGCATTGATCACCGTCGACAGCGACAGCTGCGGCGGGATCGAGAAGCCGTTGCGCTTGTCGCGCAGACGGGCGCCCGCGATGGGGGTGTCCACCGTGAACATGAGCGTGTCGAAGCCGGCGGCCGCCGCGCGCTCGACGAGGGCGTAGGAGATCTCGCGCTCGCGCATCACGTAGAGCTGGAACCAGTTGCGGCCCTCGGGGTTCGCGGCCCGCACGTTCTCGATCGAGGTGGTGCCGAGGGTCGAGAGCGTGAACGGGATCCCCGCCGCGCCCGCCGCGCCGGCTCCGGCGATCTCGCCCTCGGTCTGCATCAGCCGGGTGAAGCCGGTGGGCGCGATGCCGAAGGGCATCGAGGAGCGGCCGCCGAGGATCTCGGTCGAGGTGTCGACGTGTGCGGCCGGCTTGAGGATGTCGGGGTGGAACTCGATGTCCTCGAAGGCGCGGCGGGCGCGGTCGAGCGACAGCTCGCCCTCGGCGGCGCCGTCGGTGTAGTCGAAGGCGGCCTTCGGGGTGCGGCGCTTCGCGATGCGCTGCAGATCGGCGATGGTGAGCGCGGAGTCGAGACGCCGCCGCTTGCCGTTGAGATCGGGCTTCTTGAACTGCATGAGTTCGAGGAGTTCCACGGGGTTGGGGAGCTGACGCTTGACCATGTTTTCGAACCTAACGGGAGTCGAGGGGGAACGCGAGCGGGAGCGGCGCGCGGTTCAGCGCAGGAAGGCGGCGGCGACGCCGGAGTCGACGGGCACGTGCAGGCCCGTGGTGCGGCTGAGCTCGGGGCCGGTGAGCACGTACACCGCGTCGGCGACGTTCTCCGGCACGACCTCGCGCTTCAGGATCGTGCGGTTCGCGTAGAACTGGCCCAGATCCTCCTCCTTGACGCCGTAGGTCGCGGCCCGGTTCGCGCCCCAGCCCGAGGCGAAGATGCCGGATCCGCGCACGACGCCGTCGGGATTGATGCCGTTGACGCGGATCCCGTGCTCGCCGAGCTCCACGGCGAGCAGGCGCACCTGGTGCGCCTGGTCGGCCTTGGTCGCCGAGTAGGCGATGTTGTTGGGGCCGGCGAAGACGCTGTTCTTCGAGGAAATGTAGACGATGTCGCCGCCGAGACCCTGGGAGATCATGGCGCGCGCGGCGGCCTGCGAGACGAGGAACGAGCCCTTCGCCATGACGTCGTGCTGCAGATCCCAGTCGGCCTCGGTGGTCTCGAGCAGCGGCTTCGAGAGCGACAGACCGGCGTTGTTGACCACGAGATCGACGCCGCCGAATGCGAGCACGGCCTCGTCGATCGCGGCCTGCACCGCGGCGGCGTCGGCGACGTTGGCGGCGATGCCGACGGCGACATCGGTATCGCCCAGCTCCGCGGCCGCGGCCCGTGCCTTCTCGAGATCGAGATCGGCGATGACCACGCAGGCCCCCTCGGCCGCGAGCCGGGTGGCGATGGCCTTGCCGATGCCCGAGGCGGCGCCGGTGACGAACGCGATGCGGCCCTGGTGCGACTTCGGCTTCGGCAAGCGCTGCAGCTTCGCCTCCTCGAGCGCCCAGTACTCGATGCGGAACTTCTCGGCGTCGCTGATGGGGGCGTAGGTCGAGAGCGCCTCGGCGCCGCGCATCACGTTGATCGCGTTGAGATAGAACTCGCCGGCCACGCGGGCCGTCTGCTTGTTCTTGCCGTAGGAGAACATGCCGACGCCCGGCACGAGAACGATGAGCGGATCGGCGCCGCGCATGGCGGGGCTCGCCTCGTCGGCGTGCGCCTCGTAGTAGGTCCGGTAGTCGGCGCGGTAGGCCTCGTGCAGCTCGGCGAGACGGCTCAGTTGCTCGTCGAGGGACGCGGTGGCGGGCAGGTCGAGCACGAGGGGCTTCACCTTGGTGCGCAGGAAGTGGTCGGGGCAGCTGGTGCCGAGCGCCGCGAGAGGCGCGAGCTTCTCGCGCGACAGGAAGTCGAGCACCTCGGGAGCGTCGGAGTAGTGGCCCACCATCACGCTGTCGTGCGAGGCGATGCCGCGGATCGCGGGGGCGAGGGCGGCGGCCCGGGATCGGCGCTCCGCCTCGGGCAGCGGCTCGAAGCCGGGCACCACCGCGCCGAAGGGCTCGGCGTCGCCGTGCTCTGCGATGTAGGCGGCGGCGGTGTCGATGATCCAGAGCGAGTTGCGCTCGCTCTCCTCGCTCGTGTCGCCCCAGGCCGTGATGCCGTGCCCGCCGAGGATGCAGCCCACCGCCTGCGGGTTGGCCGCCTTGATGGCGGCGATGTCGAGGCCGAGCTGGAAGCCGGGGCGGCGCCAGGGCACCCACACGACACGCTGGTTGCCGGCACCGTCGCCGAAGATCTTCGCGGTGAGCTCCTCGCCGTCGGCGGCGGTGGCGATCGCGATGCCGGAGTCCGGGTGCAGGTGATCCACGTGCGCCGCATCGACGAGGCCGTGCATGGCGGTGTCGATCGAGGGGGCGGCTCCCCCCTTGCCGTGCAGGCAGTAGTCGAGTGCGGCGACCATCTCGTCCTCGCGATCGATGCCGGGGTAGACGCCCTGCAGCGCGCGCAGGCGATCGATGCGCAGGGCGGAGAGTCCGCCCGGGGTCAGGGTGCCGAGATCGCCGCCGGAGCCCTTCACCCACATGAGTTCGACGTCGTCGCCGGTCACCGGATCCTGAGCGATGCCCTTGGCGGAGGTGTTGCCTCCGGCGAAGTTCGTGTTCTTCTTTTCGGCTCCCAGCCGATTCGAGCGGGTGATGAGGGCGTCGACGGTGGGGTGAGCGGGGTGACTCATAGTGCCTCCAGTGGCAGATGTTATTTGATGTGAATTTAACACGAAATAACATCAGGGACAAGGAGGCGCCTCGATCCGCTGCGGGGCTTGGAGCCGGAGCGAGTGCCGGCGAGTGCGCTCAGAGCACGTCAAGATGCTCGCGATAGGGGTCCAGTCGGGGGTCTTCGGGTGCGAGTTCCGTGACCAGTGTCGAGATGTCGCCGGTTTCGAGCGCCATACCGATGGAGCGTTTGCCGAGTTTCGATGAGTCGAGGCAGAGCACCGTACGCTCGGCCGCTGCGGCGAGGTGGCGCTTTACCTCGGCCTCGGCGAGCGAGGCCTCCGAAGTCCCTTGGGCCGGGCTGAAAGCATCGGCCGACGTGAAGAACGTCAGGGTGTGGATGAGTCGTGCTCCCGCATTCGCGATGGGTCCGACGAGGCTGCCCGTCGCTGGCTCGTGCGCCCCTCCAGTGAGGTGGGCCTGCGGGCCCCCTGCGCGGGTCAGCATCTCGAAGGTCTGGACGGAGTTCGTGCAGACGAGGAGCTCGTGCCGATCCGCGAGCATCTCGGCCAGGGCGTTCACCGTGGTCGATGCGTCGAGGGCCACCGCGCCGCGGGTCGGCACCAGCGCCAGAGCCTTCTTCGCCACGGCCCGCTTCGCCGCCGCGCGCGTGGCGAGGCGCTCGTCATAGCTTCGCGGAGCTGGTGCGCCGACCGCGCCACCCCGTACCCGTTTGACCACCCCTTCGAGCTCGAGCACTTCGAGATCGCGCCGGATCGTCATCGCCGAGACCTCGAATCGATCCCGCGCCTCCTCGATCGAGATCTCCCCCCTGCGCTGGATGAGATCGGCCAGGTCTTTGCGCCGTCGTTCGCCGTCGATACTGCCGTACACCGCCATGTCAACGAGCCTAGGCTGTTCCTCGGCGTTCCGGCATCCGACTCCGGGGCTGATCGCGATTCGAGGCGCGCGGTGTCCCCGCAGCGCTACGCTAGATTCCACCATGACCTCACTCGCCGCTGAACAACGCCGCGCGTGGCTCCTGCAGAAGCTGCGCGAGACGCAACGGGTCTCCCTGGCCGAGGCCGCGGGCGAGCTCGGCGTCAGCGAGATGACCGTGCGCCGGGATCTCGATCAGCTCGAGGGCGGCGGAGGGATCCGCCGCGTGCGCGGCGGGGCCCTCTACACGGGGCCGGTGAGCTTCAAGGGCCGCGAGGGTTCATATGCGGAGGAGAAGATCCGGATCGCGGAGAAGCTCCTGCCGTTGGTGCCGGATCGAGGCATGATCGGCTTCGACTCGTCCACCACCATGCACCGGCTCGCCCAGCGCATCGTCGGCGGCGGCGATCTCTGCGTGGTGACCAACGGCATGCTCACGTTCCAGGCGCTGCAGGAGCGCCCCGGACTCACCGCGATCCTCACGGGGGGTGCGGCGGATCGGCGCAGCGATTCGCTCATCGGCCCCGTCGCGACGGGATTCCTGTCGACGGTGCGGCTGTCGGCCTTCTTCGCCTCGGCGGCGTCGCTCGACGAGCAGGGGTGCCACGAGAACACGCTCGAAGAGGCCGAGATCAAGCGGGCCTTCGCCCGGGCGTCCGGGCGCGTGATCATCGGCGTGCACGCCGAGAAGCTCGGCAGTACGGCGACCGCGGCAGCGGTCGGCTTCGAGCAGATCGACGTGCTGGCGACCGAGCTGAATCCCGAGATGCGCGATCTCGCGCCCTATCGGGGGCTCGTCTCCGAACTGCGCTGACGGCCGTTGGGCGGCGGCGTACTGCCGCCGCGGAGCTGTCGGATCGCGGGCTGCGGAGTCCGCGCCGTGCCTCCTGCGCCGTGCGAGGCCTGCCCCGGAGGTGCGGCGGTGCGGCGGCACGGGATCGACGCGTCGGCCTCGCGCGGTGCCGCGGTGTTCTGCGTGAACAGGGCGTTTCGGCCTCGTTACCATTTCGATACCTAACATTATTTGACAATATCTAACAAAAAAGAACATGATGAGTGCGATGCATAGACATCACGACGAAGTGAGGAGACTCCGGCGATGACATTCCCGAGCACGCCGACCGACGAGAGCGAGCGCAGCGGGCTTGCCCTGCAGGTCGACTCGCTGGTCAAGGAGTACCCCGGCGTCCGCGCCCTCGACGGGGTCAGCCTCGACCTGCGAGCCGGCGAGGTGCACGCCATCATCGGCGAGAACGGGGCGGGCAAGTCGACGCTGATCAAGACCCTCGCCGGCGCGATCGCCCCGACGAGCGGCACGATCACCGTGAACGGCGACTCCTACGAGCGGCTCACGCCGCAGCTCGCCCGCGAACTCGGGATCGCCGTGATCTATCAGGAGTTCACACTCTTCCCCAATCTGAGCGCCTCCGAGAACGTCTTCCTGGGGGAGTTCATCCTCAAGGGGAGGGGGCCGGTGCTCGACCGGAAGGCGATGGCCGAGAAGTCGAAGGCGCTGTTCTCTCGTCTCGGGGTTTCCATCTCCCCGAACGCGCTCGTCGAGACGCTGACCACCGGCTACCAGCAGATCGTCGAGATCGCCAAGGCGCTCTCGAAGGACGCGAAGCTGCTCATCATGGATGAGCCGTCGGCTCCGCTCACCGCCTCCGAGGTCGACGCGATGTTCGCGATCGTCGAGACGCTGAAGCGCGAGGGCATGACCATCGTCTACATCTCGCACCGCATGGATGAGATCTTCCGCCTGTCCGATCGGGTCACCGTGCTGCGGGACGGCAGCTACGTCGCCACGGTGCCCACCGCCGAGACCACCAAGAACGAGCTGATCTCCCTCATGGTGGGCCGCGAGCTCAGCGAGGGCTACCCCGAGCGGGAGCACCCCATCGGCGAGCCGTCGCTCACCGTCGAGGGGCTCAGCGGCAACGGCGTGCACGACATCAGTTTCGTCGCCCATCGCGGTGAGATCCTGGGCTTCGCCGGCTTGATCGGCGCGGGCCGCACCGAGCTCATGGAGCTGCTCTTCGGCGCGAAGCGCCCCGAAGCCGGCACGGTCGAGCTGCACGGCGACTCCGTGCTCTCCACCAATCCGATCGAGGCGATCCGCAACGGCATCGCGCTGGTGCCCGAGGACCGCAAGCGGCACGGCCTCGTACTCGAGTTCTCGATCGAGCAGAACATCTCGCTCCCGACCCTGAAGAAGCTCTCGCGCGGACCGGTGGTCTCCGGAGCCGCCGAGGCCGAGCTGTCGGATCGCTACATGCGCGAGCTGCGCGTGAAGGCGCCGAGCGGCAAGGAGATCGTCGGCAACCTGAGCGGGGGCAACCAGCAGAAGGTGGTGCTCGCCAAGTGGCTCGCGACCGGCCCCGAGGTGCTGATCTTCGACGAGCCGACCCGGGGCATCGACATCGGCGCCCGTCACGAGATCTACGCGATCATGAACCGCCTCGCGGCGGAGGGCAAGACGATCCTCATGATCTCCTCCGACATGGAGGAGCTGATCGGCATGTCCGATCGGGTGGTCGTGCTGCAGGAGGGCCGGCAGCAGGGTCTGCTCGGCAAGGAAGACATTACGCAAGAAGCCATTCTCACCCTGGCTTCGGAAGGAGACATCGCATGACCTCGAAGTTCATGCCGCGGGTCCAGGGGCTCGGGATCGTGCTCGTGCTGGTGCTGCTGATCATCGGCTTCAGCATCCTCTCGCCCAACTTCCTGGACGCGAACAACCTGTTCAACATCCTGCGACAGGTGACGACGCTCGGGATCGTCGCAGTCGGGTTCGCGTTCGTGCTGCTCACCGGCGGCATCGATCTCTCCGTCGGCTACCAGATCTCGCTCTACGTCGTGGTCTGCGGCATCATGATGTCCCAGTTCGACGTGCCCTGGCCGCTCGCCATTCTGCTGGTGCTGGTGCTCGGTGTGGTCATCGGCCTGATCAACGGTCTCATCATCACGCTCACGGGCGTCGCGCCGCTGATCGTGACCCTCTCCATGATGACCATCCTCAACGGCGTCAGCTACCTGCTCTCCAAGGGCCTCCCGATCTCGGGCTTCCCGAGCGACTTCTCGGTGCTCGGCCAGGGAGCGCTCATCGGCATCCCCGTATCGGTGATGGTGCTGGTGGTCGTCTGGGCGATCGGCTACTTCATCGCCAACAAGACCTACATCGGCCGCTACTTCTACGCCATCGGCAACAACGTCGAGGCCGCGCGCCTGTCCGGTGTGAACACCCGCCGCACCCTGCTGTTCGTCTACGCGATCTGCGGCCTGTTCACCGCGGTCGGCGCGGTGCTGCTGCTCTCGCGACTCAACTCGGCGCAATCGGCGACCGGTGCCGGCTTCGAGTTCAGCGTGCTGACGGCCTGCGTGCTCGGCGGCGTGAGCGTGATGGGCGGCCGCGGCACTATGTTCGGCGCCTTCGTGGGTGTGCTCATCGTCGGCGTGCTCGACAACGGCCTCGTACTGCTGAACGTCAGCGAGTACGTGCAGCTCGTGATCAAGGGCGCGATCCTGCTCATCGCCGTCATCTACGACGCGATGTCGAAGAACTCGAAGGGCCGCACCAGGCAGATCGGCGGCATGACCCTCGGCGGCAAGAAGTACGGCCCCAAGACCACCACCGTTCCGCTCTCCTGACCACGCATTCTCCAAACGATCGAAAGGAAATCTCAATGAAGAAGATCACCGCAGTCCTCGCCGCAGGAGCGCTCCTGCTCGGCATGTCCGCATGCTCGTCCGCGAGCGGGAGCACCGCCGGCGCATCGGACGCCTCGGGCGACGAGTTCTCGGTCGGCGTCACCTTCTCCGACCTCTCCAACCCGGTGTGGGCGGAGCTGGTGCAGGAGGCGCAGAGCTACGGCGCCGAGAACGATCTGTCGGTCAACTACGTCGACGCCAAGAGCGACGCCTCGACGCAGGTCACCCAGGTCGAGAACTTCATCCAGCAGGGGGTCGACGCGATCATCATCTGCGCCGTCGACGCGAAGTCCCTCATCGACGTGACCAAGAAGGCGCAGGACGCCGGGATCAAGGTCGTCGGCTACACCCAGGTACTCGACAACTACGACGCCCAGTACCTCGTCGACGCCTACAACACGGGCTACGCGAACGGCGAAGCCGCCGCGGAGTGGATCAACGAGAACTACGGCGACGAGAGCGTCGTCGAGTGGGGTCTCATGGATCTCCCGACCTTCCCCGAGATCATCGACCGCGCCAACGGCATCAAGGACGCGATCGAAGAGCTCGCCCCGAACGCCGAACTCGTCGCGACGAACTCGGCGCTGACGGCCGAGGAGGGCGTGAAGAACGCCGAGAACTTCCTGCAGGCCAACCCGAACATGAAGGTCATCGCCACCATCGGCGGCGGAGGCGCGCAGGGCGGCAACGAGGGCGTGAAGGCCAGCGGTGTCACCGACTTCGAGAAGTTCGGCCTCTTCGGCATCGACGCGACGAGTATCGAGATCGACAACATCCTCAAGGGCGATCCGCAGAAGGCCTCCGTCAGCCTGGGCGGCGGCAAGGCGCACGGCCGCACGCTCATCGACATCACCGCCGACCTGCTCGCGGGCGAGGACGTGGAGAAGGACCAGTACATGCCGGTCACCGTCATCGACAAGACCAACGCGCAGGAGTACTACGACGAGGTCTTCGGCGGCTGATCGCCGACACCGACGCGGTGCGGGCTCCTCGGCCCGCACCGCGCACCATCACCCCGGTGCGGAGCCCGCCCTGGCAGTGCGGATCCGCCCCCTGACGCATCAAGATTCGAGGCATACACCGATGACACGCATTCTCGCCGCGGGAGACCTCTTCATCCGTGCCGCTCACCTGCGCCGCTCGCTCGAGCAGGCGCTCGACGGCCGCGCGGTCGAGATCCGCGAACTCGAGTTCCCCTGGCCGGACGCGCCGTTCGGCCGTGTCGCCGAGGTGGACGAGGCCTCCGGCACCGAGGATCAGCTCATCGAGGCGCTGCAGGGCGTCACCGCCATCGCGACGCAGTTGGCGCCGCTCACCGAGCGCGTGCTCGCCGAGAGCCCGGATCTCAGGCTGATCGCGGTGTCTCGCGGCGGCCCCACCAATGTCAACCTGGAGGCCGCCCGGGCTCACGGCGTCATGGTGGCCAACGTGCCCGGACGCAACGGCGTCTCCACCGCCGAGATGACCGTCGGTCTCTCGCTCGCGCTGCTGCGCCGCATCCCGCTGTCGCACAACACGCTGCTGTCGCACGAGTGGCGCGGCGAGTTCTACCGCTACGGCGAGGTCGGCGGTGAGATCGCGGGGTCCACGATCGGTCTGCTCGGCGCCGGTGCGGTGGGCGCCCACGTCGCCAGGGTCTTCGCGGCCATGGGCGCCGACGTGGTCGTCTTCGACCCCTATCTGCCCGCGGGCGTGCTCGACGGCGTCGTGCGCCGCGTCGACACGGTCGAGGAGGTGTTCCGCGCGGCCGATCTGGTGTCGGTGCACGCGCGGCTCACACCGGAGACCGAGCACCTGGTCGATGCCGAGCGGTTGGCCATGATGCGGCCGGGCTCCCGCCTCGTGAACGCCGCCCGCGGCGGGCTCGTCGATTACGATGCGGTGGCCGACGCGATCGAGAGCGGCCATCTCGCGGGAGCCGCCTTCGACGTCTACCCGGAGGAGCCCGTCGACTTCGGCCACCGGATCTTCGCGCTCGCCGCCGCCGGTCACGACATCGTGCTCACCCCGCACATCGCCGGCGCGAGCCGTGAGACGACGGATCGCGCGGCCGACGGCGTCGCGGAGGAGATCCGCCGATACCTCGCGGGCGAGCCGCTGCTGCACCCTCTCGTAGAATTCGCGCAGGGCGCCGCGCGCTGATCCGCGCCGCTTCCGATCCGTCCGGGGCCGTCGGCCCGTTCCCTCCAGGCAGAGCAGAGATATGACCAAGCTACTCCTCGGCATCGATGTCGGTACGAGCTCCGTCAAAGTGGTCGCCACCGACCGCAGCGGCGCGCTGGTGGCCGACGCCTCGCAGCGCTACCCGACCGCTACGGAGGGGGTCGCTGCGGAGCAGGACGCGAACGCGTGGTGGGAGGCCGTGTGCGCGGTCACCCGCCGGGTGGTGAACGGGCGGGAGGTCGCCGCGGTCGCCGTGACCTCGCAGGCTCCGACGCTGGTGCCGGTCGACGAGGCGGGGGATCCGACGCACGCGGCGCTCACCTGGCTCGACCGCCGGGCCGACGACGAGGCCAAGCGCATCGCCGAGATCGTGCCGCAGTCGCGCAACGGCGCGGATTCCTTCTTCGGTACCGCGAAGCTGCCCTGGCTCGTGAAGCACCGCCCGGAGGCGCTGGCCCGCGCGCAGCACGTGCTCTCGGCCAACGGCTTCATCGTGCGCAGGCTCAGCGGATCGAGTGTGCTCGACGACACCACCGCGGCGCTGATGCAGGGGTTCGACGACGAGGCCGATGCGTTCGACGCCGCCCTGGTCGAGGCCGAACCCTCGCTGCGCTATCTGCCGCGCATCGTGCCGGCCACCGAGGTGGTCGGCGCGGTGACCGCGGCGGCCGCGGAGGCGACGGGGATCACCGCCGGAGCGCTGGTGGTCGCGGGCGGTATCGACTCCATCGGATCCGCGCTCGAGGCCGGCATCCTCGAACCCGGGGATCCGCTCGTCGACATGACGGGCTTCTCGAGCGTCACGATCCTGCCGGTGCCGCGCGGCACCCGCGTGCCCGGATTCCTGCACTCGCGGCATTGCACTCCCGGGGTCGACCTGCTCTTCACCGCGCAGGTCACCGCCGGCGCCACGATCGACTGGGTGAACGGCCTCGACGCGCAGCGAGATCTGCGCGACGACGAGACGCTGCTGGGGCGCGCCCGCCCCGGGCGGCTGACGATGGTGACGAGCCTGGCCGGCGAGCGCACCCCCACCTGGAACCAGCACGCGCGCGGCGTGATCGACGGCGTCGACCTGGCCACGGACGGGCACGACCTCATGCTCGCAGCGATGGAGGGCAACGCGATGGCGCTCGCCCGCGACGTGGCGACGATCGCGGCCGCGGGGTTCCCGGTCGAGCGCGTCGTCTCGACCGGCGGCGGCTCGTCCTCCCGTGCCTGGCTCCAGATCAAGGCCGACGTGCTCGGCGTGCCCGTCGATCGACCGGCGAGCGGCCACGGGGCCGCCCAGGGAGCGGCCGTGCTGGCCGGCATGGCGATCGGGGCGATCGATTCGCTCGACACGGTCCGCGGGCTCGGCCGGGAGATCCGGGCGAGCTACACGCCCGACGCCGAGCGCACCGCGGCGTACGCCGATCGGCTCGACCGGTTCGCCCAGGTGAGCGCGCTCAACGAGACCCGCCGGGGCTGATCCTCCCCGCGGCGGGCGGGCGCGCTGCGCTGCTCCGCCCCCGCGGCGCGCGGCTCGGCGCAGCGCTACCCGCGGGGCGCGTAGGCGACGACCCGCGTCGAGCGGGCGACCACCGCGCGGAGCGACTCGAGTCCGGGCTCGATCAAACCGAGGGTCTGCGCCTGCACGAGCAGGTTGCCCATGGCGGTCGCCTCGATGGGGCCGGCCAGCACCGGCAGACCGGAGCGGTCGGCGAGAGCCTGGCAGAGCAGGGTGTTCTGCGAGCCGCCGCCGACGATGTGGATGACGGAGACCTCACGATCGGCGAGGCGGGAGCCCTCGCGCACCGCCTCGGCGAAGGCCGCCGCGAGGCTCTCGACGATCGACCGCACGATCTCCGCCGGGGTCTGCGGGGCGCGCTCCCCGCGCGTCGCGAACCAGGACCGGATGCGGTCGGGAACATCGCCCGGGGGGAGGAAGACGGGGTCGTTGACGTCGAAGATCGGAGACGCGGATCCCACCCGCGCGGCCTCGTCGAGCAGTTCGCTCAGGCGACTGGATCGCTGCGCGTCCGTGGCGCCCGGCTCCCAGTGGCGCAGCGACTCCGAGAGCAGCCACAGCCCCATGACGTTGTGCAGGAAGCGGGTGGTGCCCCCGATCCCGCCCTCGTTCGTGAAGTTGGCGAGGTAGGCCTCGTCGCTCAGCACGGGCGCGTCGAGCTCGAGGCCGACCAGGCCCCAGGTGCCGCAGGAGATGTAGGCGAAGTCGGGCCGCTCCGCAGGCACCGCGGCGACGGCGGAGGCCGTGTCGTGCGACGCGACGGCCACGACGTCGATCGTGCGTCCGACGACCGCCGCGGCCTCGGGCGCGAGCGAGCCCAGCCGGCTGCCGGCCTCGATGAGCGGCGGCAGGATCCGGGATGGGATCCCGAGCCCGGAGGCGAGTTCGAGATCCCACGCGCGACTGCGCGGATCCAGCAGCCCGGTGGTCGACGCGTTGCTGAGCTCTGCCGCTTCGACGCCGGTGAGCCAGTAGTTCAGCAGATCGGGGATCAGCAGCACGCGGTCGGCGAGATCCAGCAGCTCGCCCTCCGCCGCGAACTGGAAGATCGTGTTGAAGGGCAGGTGCTGCAGACCGTTGCGGGCGTAGAGCTGCTCGGCGGGCACGCGCGCGTGTACCGCAGCTACGCCGGTCTCGCACCGCGCGTCGCGGTAGTGGTGGGGAACGCCCAGCAGGCGCCCGCCGCGCAGCAGGCCGTAGTCCACCGCCCAGGAGTCGATGCCCACGGAGGCGATCTCGCCGGGCGACTCGCGCTCGGCGAGCGCGAGGCCGGCGAGCGCCTGGCGATAGAGCTCGAGCAGGTTCCAGTGCAGGCCGTCCCGCGTGCGCACGGGATCGTTCGCGAAGCGCGCCACGTGCTGCGTGCGCAGCACGCCCCCGTCGACGCGGCCGAGGATCACGCGGCCGCTCGTGGCGCCCAGATCGACGGCGGCGACCGCGGCGGATGCGGCCTGTGCGTTGCGGGTGGTCATGCGGAGCTCCTCGGAGAAGGGACGGGCGGGGGAGTTCAGCCGGGGGCGTGGGCTAAGCCCCCCAGCTGGCCTGGGTGCCACCGACGCGATCGGCCTCGATCCGCTGCTGATAGCCGGACTCGGCGTAGGCGCGCATGGGGTCGGCCGGCAGTCCGCGGGATTCGCGCCACGCGGCGAGCGCGGGGCGCACGTCGGTGTAGAAGGCGTCCATAAAGATCTCGTTCGCCGCGAGCACGTCGTTCGCCGTTCGCGCGGCCGCGAGTGCGTCGCCGTCGAGCAGCAGAGCACGGGCGGTCATCTCCTGCACGTTCAGCACGGAGCGGATCTGGCCCGGGATCTTCGCCTCGATGTTGTGGCACTGGTCGAGCATGAAGGTGACGTCGGGGTGGTTCAGGCCGCCGCCCCGGATCACCTCGACGAGGATGCGGAACAGCTGGAACGGGTCGGCCGCCCCCACGATGAGATCGTCGTCGGCGTAGAAGCGGGAGTTGAAGTCGAACGAGCCGAGCTTGCCGAGGCGCAGCAGCTGCATGACGATGAACTCGATGTTGGTTCCCGGCGCGTGGTGGCCGGTGTCGAGGCAGACCATCGCGCGGTCGCCGAGCGCGGCCACCTGGGCGTACGAGGTGCCCCAGTCGGGCACGTCGGTGTGGTAGAAAGCGGGCTCGAAGAACTTGTACTCGAGCACCAGGCGCTGCTCGTCCGAGAGGCGTGCGTAGATCGTCTGCAGCGAGTCCTGCAGGCGATCCTGCCGTGCGCGCAGGTCGGCCTGACCGGGGTAGTTCGATCCCTCTGCCAGCCAGATCTTCAGATCGCGCGATCCGGTGCGATCCATGACGTCGATGCAGGCGAGGTGGTGGTCGATCGCCTTGCGGCGGATCCGCTCGTCCTCGTGGGTCAGTGCGCCGAACTTGTAGTCGTCGTCCTGGAAGGTGTTGGAGTTGATGGTGCCGATGGCGACGCCCTGTTCGGTGGCGAAGTCGCGCAGCGCGTCGAAGTCGTCGACCTGATCCCACGGGATATGCAGCGCCACGACCGGTGCCAGACCGGTGTGCCGGTGCACCTGGGCCGCGTCCGAGATCTTCTCGAAGGGATCGCGCGGGGTGCCGGCGGTCGTGAAGACCTTGAAACGGGTGCCCGAGTTGCCGTACGCCCAGGACGGGACCTCGATGGCCTGCTGCTCGAGGGCTGAGAGGATGTCCGGGGTCAGCTGGGAGCTCATGATCTGCTCTTTCTCCTGTGTCCTGCGCTATGCGCGATTCGAATCCGCGCGGTGGCGCGCGAGCTGGTCCTCGAGGTTGAACACCTCGGGAATCCGGGGGGCTTCCTGGTCCGGCCGGCCGGCCGACGCGATGAAGTAGCCGGCCGTCTCGGCCTCCCACGCGGCGGTGCGCGGGTCAGCCTCGAGCGCGCGCTGCGAGGCCGCGTCGTCGTCGGTCTCGTAGTAGCCGATGAGCAGGCCGTCGGCGCGGAGGAAGAGCGAGTAGTTGCGGCGCCCCGCGTCCGCGATCGCCTCGAGCATGTCGGGCCAGACGGCCGCGTGGTGCTCGGCGTACTCGGAGAGGCGGTCGGGATCGACCTGCATCTGGAAGCAGACTCGCATGGTGGGGGCTTTCTGTCGGGGCGGGGTGGGATCCTGCGACTGCGCGCAGGCTGATGGGAGGGCGCTTCGCGCAGGATGACGGGCTGCAACCGGTCATCCTGCGCGAGCGGAGCGAGTCGCAGGATCCACGCTCGCTCGACTGCCCGGCGGCTCCTAGAAGTCGAAGTCGCCGATGTTGTCCGCGTTGAAGCGGTACGGGTCGCCCAGCAGCACGACTCCGTCGGCGCCGACCGTGTAGCTGCCGAGCTTGCCGGCCTCGAAGCTGTCGCCCTCGGCGCCGGTGATCTCACCGGAGACGAGCGCCTGCGCCGCGAAAGCGGTCAGGTAGCCGAGATCCTCGGGGTTCCACAGGGCGAACTCCGCGACGGTGCCGTCCTCGACGTACTCGCGCATCTGGTTCGGCGTGCCGAGACCGGTCAGCGACACCTTGCCCTTGGCATCGGAGGTGGACAGGTAGCGCGCCGCGGCAGCGATGCCGACCGTGGTGGGCGAGACGATGCCCTTCAGCTCGGGGTAGGTCTGCAGCAGGGCCGCGGTCTTGTCGAACGAGGTCTGGTCGTCGTCGTCGCCGTACACGACCTCGACGAGCTCGATGTCGGGGTGGTTGGCCTCGAGCTCTTCCTTCATGAGGTCGATCCAGGCGTTCTGGTTGGTCGCGTTGGCCGCGGCCGAGAGCACGGCGACCTGGCCGGACCCGCCGATCTGCTCGGCGATCATGTCGACCTGCACCTGGGCGATGCCGGCGGCGTCGGCCTGGTTGATGAACAGGTCGCGGCAATCGGTGTTGGTGTCGGAGTCGAAGGTGACCACCTTGATGTCGTTGTCGCGAGCCTCGTTCAGCGCATCGCAGATGGCCTGCGGGTCGTTGGCCGAGACGGCGAGCGCGTCGACGCCCTGCTGGGTGGCGGTGTTGATGAAGCTCACCTGCGCGTCCGGGGTGGCCTCCGAGGGGCCGACCTCGTTGAAGGTGCCGCCGAACTCCTCGACGGCGGCCTTGCCGCCCTTGCTCGAGGTGTCGAAGTAGGGGTTACCGAGGTTCTTCGGCAGGAAGGTGACGCTCACGGCGTCGCCGGCGTCGCCGGATCCCGAATCGGATCCGCCGGCGTCACTGCCGCCCGAGCAGCCCGAGAGCAGCAGTGCGGCGCTTGCGGCCAGCGCGATGAGCGCTCCGGCCTTCTTGTTCTTCTGGAACCACATCGTTCGTTTTCCTTTCGTGCCCGGTGGGGCGGTGGGGTGTTCGTTGGAGGGGTACGGGGTTACTTCTCGCTCGCGGGGGTTCCCGCCAGGCGCAGTCTGCGGCCCGGTCTGCCGCGGTTGCGCATCGCAGCGAACACGCTCGAGGAGACGACGGCGGCGATGAGCAGCACGCCGGTGATGATGTTGATCACGTCGGAGGTGACGTTCGCGAGGCGCAGCGCGCTCGCGAGCACCCCGATCAGCAGCACGCCGGCGATGACGCCGTGCAGTGCGCCGCGGCCCCCGAAGATCGAGACGCCGCCCAGCAGCACCGCGGCGATCACCTGCATCTCCATGCCGGTGGCGTTGTCGCCGCGGGCACTGCCGTAGCGCAGTGTGTAGTAGATGCCGGCGAGTGCCGCCACGGCACCGCTGAGCACGAAGAGGATCAGCTTGGTGCGCCCCACGTCGACGCCCGAGAAGCGGGCCGCCTCGGACGAGAGTCCGATCGCGAAGACGCCCCGGCCGAAACGGGTGAAGTGCAGCATGATGGTGAATGCCACGGCGAGCAGCGCGAAGAGGATCACGACGACCGGAACCCCGGTGCTGCCGATCTTCTCCTTCGCGAGGGAGGTCCAGAACTCGGGGAAGTCGGTGACGGCCGTCGTGCCCAGCAGGCCGACTGCCAGGCCGCGGTAGAGCGCGAGCGTGCCGATCGTGACGGCGAGAGACGGCAGCCCGACGACCGTGACGAGGAAGCCGTTCAGCGCCCCGCAGAGCACGCCGGCGATGATCGCGAGCACGATCGTGAGGCCGAACGGCACGCCGGCCTGGGTGAGCACACCGGTGAGCACGCTCGAGAATCCGACCACGCTGGCCACGGAGAGATCGATCTCCCCGGTGACGATGATCGCGGTCATCGGCAGCGCGATGATGAGGATCGGGAACATGTCGAGCAGCAGGTAGGTCATGGTGATCTTGCTGCCGAAGTTCGGCACGATGGCGGCGGCGGCGAGCACGACGAGCACGAACAGTGCGATCATCGTGGCCTCGCGCGTCAGCAGCAGCCGCTGCCAGAGCGGGCGATCGTACTCGGCGATCGGCCGCAGGCCCGCCGTGGTGGTCGGTGCAGTCGTGGTGGCGCTCATCGCCCCGTCTCCCGTCCCTCGATGAGTTTGCGGTGTTGTCTGACGGCGATCACCCGATCGAGCACGATCGCGCCGATGATGAGTGCGCCGACGACGGCGCGCTGCCAGAAGTCGGGAACCCCGAGCACGGGCAGGGCCCGGTTGATGGTCATGAGCAGCACGGCTCCGATCGCGGCCCCCCAGACCGTTCCCACGCCGCCGAAGATGGCCACGCCGCCGATCACCGCGGCGCCGACCGCCTCGAGCTCCCAGCCCGATCCGGCTTGTGAGTTGATGGTGCCGTAGCGAGCGGCGTAGAGCACACCGGCGAAGCCTGCGAGAGCACCCGACAGCACGAAGGCCGTGAGCACGCGGCGGGTGACGGGGAGACCGTAGAGGTCCGCGGCTGCGGGATCCGACCCGATCGCGTAGCACTCGCGGCCCGCGCGGGTGTTGCGCATCCACCAGGCGACGGCGATGAGTACGATCACGGCGACGATGGTGAGCACCGGAATGCTGAGCACCTGCGCGGTGCCGAGGCGCAGGAACTCGCGCGGCATGTCCGAGGCGTTGATGCGGTCGGAGCCCGTCCACAGCACGTTGACCCCTCTGAAGGCGTACATCGTGCCGAGCGTGATGACGAGGGCCGGCACCTTCGCGAAGGCCACGAGGGCTCCGTTGATGAGGCCGAGCAGCCCGCCGAAGACGATGGCGATGAGGATCACCGCGAGCATCGGGATGCCGGGGACGTCGATGAACAGGCGCCCGGTGAGGTACGCGCTGAGGCCGAGCACGGAGCCGACCGAGAGGTCGACGTTGCGCGTGATCAGCACGACCGCCTGGCCGATGGCGACGAGCATGAGCAGTGACGGCGTGAGCCAGAGATCGCGGTAGCCGTCGGGGGAGAAGAGGAAGTTGGGGTTCTTGATCGTGGCCGCGGCGATCACGAGGATCACGGCCAGCACGATGCTCGCCTCGCGGGCCCGCGTCAGCCTGCCGAAGGCCGTTCCGAGTGCGCTGGGCTTCGGAGCCGTGGGCTTCGGGGCGGTGGTGGCGCTCATGCCTGGGACTCCGTCTCGTCACTCGCGCTCTGCGTCGCAGCGCGCATCACGTTCTCCTGGGTGGCCGCTTCCCGAGCGATCGTCGCGGTGACCCGGCCCTCGCGCATCACGACGACGCGGTCGGCCATGCCGAGCACCTCGGGCAGCTCGCTCGAGATCATGAGCACGCCCATGCCGCGGCTGGCGAGCGTCGACAGCAGGCGGTGCACCTCCGACTTGGTGCCGACATCGATCCCGCGGGTCGGCTCGTCGATGATCAGCACGCGCGGATCGGTGGCGAGCCACTTGCCCAGCACGACCTTCTGCTGGTTGCCGCCCGACAGCGTGCCGGCCAGAGTGCTCATGGCGTTCGCCTTGACCTCGAGCTGCTCCGACCACGGCCGGGCGGCCCGGTGCTCGGCCGTGGTCGTCACGATCCCGAGCTTCGCGATCGAATCGAGGATCACCGCCGCCGTGTTGCGGGCGACGCTCTCCTCGAGCACGAGGCCCTGCTTGCGTCGATCCTCGGGGACCAGTGCCAGACCCGCCCGCATCGCGGCGGTCGGCCGTCCCTTGGGCACCGTTCGGCCCGCGACCCTGACGCTGCCGCTGCGGTAGCCGTCGACGCCGAACACCGCGCGGGCCACCTCGCTGCGGCCGGCCCCGACGAGTCCCGCCAGGCCCACGATCTCACCCGCGCGCACCGTGAAGCTGATGTCGTTGAAGACACCCGGGCTGGTGAGGCCCTCGACCTCGAGCAGCGGTTCGCCGATCTCGGTCTCGAGCTTCGGGAACAGCTCGGTGATCTCGCGGCCGACCATCTCGGCGACGACGCTGTCGGGGTCGGTCTCCGAGATCGGCCGCGTCGACACGTAACTGCCGTCGCGCATCACGGTGATGGTGTCGCAGAGCGCGAAGACCTCGTCGAAGCGGTGCGAGATGAACACCAGCGCGCGGCCCTCGTCGCGCAGCGCTCGGGCGACCTGGAAGAGGCGTTCCACCTCGACGCCGGAGAGCGCCGCCGTCGGCTCGTCCATGATGAGCACGCGCGCGTCGAGCGAGATGGCCTTGGCGATCTCGATCATCTGCTGGTCGGCGATCGAGAGGCCATCGGCGGTGCGATCCGGATCCATCGTCACACCCAGGCGGGTGAACAGCGCCTCGACCTCCGCGCGCATGCGGGTTCGGTCGATGCGTCCGAAGCGGCCGCGGGGCTGGCGCCCCATGAAGATGTTCTCGGTGACCGAGAGATCGGGGAAGAGCGTGGGCTCCTGGTAGATGACTGCGATGCCGGCGTTCTTGGCCTCGGCGGTCGTGGTGAAGTCGACGGATTCTCCGGCGAGGGTGAGGTCGCCCTGGTCGCGCCGGTAGAGGCCGGCGATGATCTTCACGAGTGTAGACTTGCCTGCGCCGTTCTCGCCCACGAGCGCGTGGATCGATCCGGGCTCGAGGGCGATCCTGCCGTCTCGCAGCGCGATCACGGGGCCGAAGGCCTTCGTGACGCCGCGCAGCTCGAGCAGCGGCGCGTTGGCGGGTGATCTCTTCATTGAACTCACGGCTTCCTGCCGCGGAGGATGTCGGGTGTCGAGCGTGTTTCCGCGGCGTAAATGAATCGTTTCAATGAGCATTGAACCACACGCGTTTCGAGCACGTCAAGTCGGGGTTGCCGAATTTCGCCGCGTCGTTATTGAAGCGTTTCATAACGGTTGCCGCCCCGAGTAGAATTGCCGCATTATTCTGGTGCGCCTCCGTCATCACGCGACGGGGAGAGGAACGGCGATGGCGATCAGTATCCGTGACGTCGCCCGTGCGGCCGGCGTCTCGGTCGGCACCGTGTCGAACGTGCTGAACCGCCCGGAGATCGTCGCACCGGCCACGGTCTCGCGGGTCACCGCCACGATCGAGAGTCTCGGCTTCGTGCGCAACGACGCCGCCAGGCAGCTGCGCGCGGGACGCAGCCGCAGCCTCGGCCTCGTGGTGCTCGACACCCGAAACCCGTTCTTCATGGACGTGGCGCACGGAGCCCAGCGCCGGGCCCTGGACGACGGGTACACCGTGCTCATGGGCGGCAGCGACGAGTCGCGGGAGCGCGAGCAGAGCCTGCTCGACATGTTCGAGGAGCACCGCGTCGCCGGTGTGCTCATCTCGCCGGTGCTCACTGAGCTCACCCAGCTGCGCAAGCTGCGCGACGTCGGAATCCCGGTCGTGCTCGTCGACCGCGGCACCAGCGACCGCACCTTCTCCTCGGTGGCGGTCGACGATGTCGAGGGCGGACGCATCGCCGCCCGGCACCTCATCGAGGTGGGACGCCGCCGCATCGCCTTCGTGGGCGGTCCGGAGGGGCTCGAGCAGGTCGACGACCGATTGGCCGGTGCGCGATCCGTCGTGGCCGAGCACGCGGGAGTCTCGCTCGAGATGTTCCCCACCGAGGCGCTCAGCGTGCTCGAGGGCCGGCGCATCGGCGCGCAGCTGGCGCAGATGGACGCGGATCGGCGCCCCGACGCCGTCTTCGCCGCGAACGACCTCCTCGCGATGGGCGTGCTGCAGGCCCTGGTGATGACCGGTTCGCTGCGTGTGCCCGAGGACGTCGCCCTCATCGGCTACGACGACATCGACTTCGCGAGCGCCGCTGTGGTGCCCATCAGCTCGGTGCGGCAGCCCGCGACCGAGATCGGCGAGACCGCCGTCGATCTGCTGCTGAAGGAGGCGGAGGCCGGAGTCGACGCCGACCGCGAGCAGGTCGTGTTCCAGCCTCGGCTGGTGGTGCGGGCCTCGACTGCGGGGTGACGTCTGCTGCGGTGCGGAGTGCCGCTGCATCCCCGGAACCGCTTGCGCCTTTCCGGGCCTGCATCGCGCAGGAGGCCCCGAAAAGGCGCAAGCGGAAGGGAGACGACTACTTGCGGTAGCTGTTCTCGAGCCGGTAGATGAATGCGGCGGTGGCCTCCCGCGTCAAGGTCGACTTCGGGCGATACTCGCGCTTGCCGTTACCCGCCTTGATCCCGGTCGACAGGCCCTCGCTCACCATCCACGACACCTCCGTGTAGAACTTGTCGCCGCGGCGCACATCGGCCACGGGCGACACCGCCGGAGCCCGGTAGCCCTTCGGGGACTCCAACCGGTACATGAACGCCGCCATCGCCTCGCGCGTCAGGGCGCGCTTGGGCTGGAACAGCGGCTTCCCGCCCGCCGGATTCTTCACGCCGGTGGTCAGGCCCTCCGCGTGCATCCAGGTGATCTGCCGGTAGAACTTGTCCGTCGGCTTCACGTCGGCGAACGGCGACACCCGCGGAGCGGTGAATCCCTTCGGGGCCTCCATACGGTAGATGAACGCCGCCATCGCCTCGCGCGACAGCCGATCCTTCGGCGCGTACACGATCCGGTCGCCCCGCGTGATGCCGGTGGTGTAGCCCACGCAGTGCAGCCAGTCGATCTCGCGGTAGAACTGGTGCGAGCGCGGTGTGTCCGCGAACACCGGCTTCGAGCGCGGGGTCGTGCACACCTCGGGCTTCGGGTCGGGGTCGGTGCCGTTGTCATCGTCGTCATCGCCGCCGCCGGGCTCCGAGTCGTCGAGGGCAGGGGTGCACACCGCGGTGAGGACGGGGTTCGAGACCGCGCTCGCTCCGTCATCGAGGGTCACCAGGCGGCAGCCGGCGGGAACCGACTCGAGGGTGGCGAATCCGCCCTCCTCCGAGACTTCCCGAGCGACTCCGTCGAGATACACGGTTTCGGTACCCGCGGGGACCGGGACCGAGATGTCGGCGCTCGTGTTGCCGGGAACGCTCGCCACGAGCTGGATGCGATCCTCATCGTCGTGGTCGAACGCGACGCCGATCCGTCCCTTCACCGTGGGCACCGCGACCGCTGCGTGCTCCAGGCTGCCGGGCTGCGGCTTCACCTGGAAGGTCGCGTAGCCGGCTTCGATGGGGCGGATGCCGAACAGGCCCGATGGGACATGGAAGGCCGGAGAGGCCGCCCAGGGGTGCGAGTAGGTCAGATTGCTCTTCTGCGACTCGTCCCAGGCCTCGGCGGTGGCGCCCGCGCCGCGCCGGATCATGTTCATCCAGCTGGAGGTGCCCTCGGCGGAGAGCTGATCGATCGCGGCATCGGCACGGCCGCCGTCGATCAGTCCCGTGATCGAGAATCCTGCGCAGTAGACGCTGCAGGCCATGCCCTTGTCCGCCACGAAATCGGCGACGCGCGGCACCTGACCGTCCTCCGGCACCCCGAATGCGAGTGCGAAAGCGCTGGCATGCAGCGCGTGGTGGCCGGTCGTCTGCCCGGTGGCGGTCATTCCGTCGTCGTAGGCGCCCAGCTCCTCGTTGTACAACAGCTCATTCATCGCTGAGCGCAGCCGGTCGGCCTGAGCCGTGTAGCTCGTCGCGTCATCATCCTTGCCCAGCGCTTCCGCCATCGCGGCCATGTCGCGCAGGGCACGGTACGAGAGCGCGTTCAGCACGGTGTTGTAGTGGCGGAACTGGTAGCCGTCGCGCTGGCTCGTCGGCCAGTCCACGATGTCGCAGTCGGTCGAGCTGTTGCAGCCGTTCGAGCCGTTCGCCTTGCCCACGAGACCGGTGCCGGGATCGATCCACCGCGTCGGCGCCTTGGCGGCGAGGTTGTCGTAATACTGCGCCACCTGCTCGAGGTCGCCCGTCTGGCGCCAGGCATCGTGCACCGCGAGCACCACGTAGACGGGCCACTCGGTCGGCCAGGTGCGATTGCCCTCGAAGTAGTTCATCGAATAGCGGGCCAGCGAGAGATCCTCCATGAGGTAGAGCGACGACATCTGCTGCAGGTAGCCGTCGGCCTCGTAGTTGATGCGCTCGCGCGACCAGGAGTCGGTGAAGAAGTTCACGTTGAGCGACTCGATGCTGTTCTTCGACAGCTGGTAGACCTGATTCAGGTTCTCGTTCGAGGAGGTGAAGAACGAGGCATCCTGGTCGAAGGGGTAGACGAGTGCCAGCGCCTGCAGGTTGTCGACGGTGACCGGTTCCGGCGCACCGACGATCTCCAGGTAGCGGAAGACGCGCATGCCCCAGGTCTCGGCGGTCTGCTCACCGTCGCGGAGCGTGATGATGTCCTGGTAGGTGTTCCCGGTGTTCAGCTGGTACTTGACCGTCTGGCTCCCCGGGGCGGTCTCGACCTCGCCGAAGCGCAGGTCGATCCGGTCGCCCGCAGTGCCGCCGGCGACCGTGTACTTCACGCCGCCGATCCACGTGCGGCCGAAGTCGACGAAGTAGGTGCCGTCGCCCTTGTCGACGATGCTCACCGGCTCGTGCAGCTGCTCCTGCACCTTCGCCATCGGCGTCGCCCGAAGGTCTGCGAACGCCGGCTTCGTCACGGCGCCGGCCCACCCGCTGTCGTCGAAGCCGGGCTGGTCGAAGCCGCTGGGGAACTCGCGCAGGTCGAGGTTCTCCTTGGGGGCGTTGTAGAAGCCCGTGCCGATGCTGCCCGCTGCCGGGTAGGCGAGGGATCCGGGAAGCGCCTTCCAGCTCTCACCCGAGCCGAAGGTGTCAGCAGTGCCGTCGGCGTAGTCGACGCGGAGCTGGCCGATGAAGCGCTGGTTGCCCGAGCCGGTCGTGTAGGCGACCACGCCGATCGCGTTGGGCTCCCCGGCGCGCAGCAGCCCGGTCACGTCGAAGCCGTCGAAACGATTCTCGGAGTGGATGCGGTTGGTCGGGCCGAGGCCGACGAACTCGCCGTTCACGTAGGCCTTGTAGGTGTACTGCTTGTGCGCGCGGAAGTCTCCGGCGGTGGCGGAGAGCGTGGCTCCGACGATCTCCTTGTCGGCCGGCGTGATCTCCGTGCGCAGGAAGGCCCAGTCGGCATTGACGACGCCGGCGCCGTAGACGCAGGCGTGGTTGTTGCCGACGTTGTACGCGCCGTTGCTGACGCTGCCGCAGGGGAATCCGTGGTCGTTCGAGAAGTCGTTGTTGAAGAGTTCGGTGTCGTCTGCGGCGCGCACCTCCAGCTCGTGCACGTAGCCGGCCTCGGTGCGCCCCGAGCGGAAGCCGACGGTGCCGGTGGCCGGGAGCTGCTGAGGGGTCAGCTCCCGCGAGTCGACCTCGACGAGCGCGTCGGCCGAGGGGCCGAGCTTCGTCGTGACGGTGTTGCCCGAGACGGTCAGCTCGAGGAAGATCCGCTGGTTCTGCGCGAGGGTGCCGCCGGGGAGATCGATGTGCGGGAGCGCCGCGTAGGCGCCGCCGGTCAGGGTGTGCGGCACGATGCGATTGTTGTCCGCGCGGAACTGGTACATGAAGGCGTTGTCGCCGTCGGGTGCGCGGAAGAGGAGGCCCAGGGCCGTCTGGGTGATCGTGAAGCTCGTGGTGATCGTGTAGTCGCCCCAGACCTGCTCCTCATGGCCCGGGAGCGCGGTGTCGGCCCAGATCGGTGTGCTGCCGGTCCACTCGCCGCCGGGCGAGGTGCCGAACCAGGTGGGAGTCGCGAGCGCCGAGGCCGTGTCGTTCTCGTCCCAGGTCTGCACCGTCCAGTGGTACCGGTGGCTCGGGGCGAGCGGTTCGCCGCCGTAGGCGACGCCGGTCTGCTGGGCTGAATCGACCTTGCCCGAATCCCAGACGTCGCCGTTGCCCGCGGCGGCGTTCGCCGCGGTCGACGCGACGATCACGCGGGAGGCGGTCTGCTGCTCGGAGGCGACGTACCAGGAGAAGCTCGGAGACTCGAGATCCTCGAGATCGGCCGGTTGCTGGAGCCCGTTGACCCGCAGCCCGTCGGGGGAGGGAGCATCGGCTCGCGCCGGGGAGCCGCTGGGAACGAGGACCAGACTCAACGCCAGCAGGGCGGAGAGGGTGATCGCGATGAAGACGCCGAGCGGTGCTCGGGTGCGATGGAGTGCAGGCATCGTTGCCTTTCTACGTCGGGGCGCGACTTTGCGCCGGAACAAGCGTGAAACGTCAGTGTAATGAATCGTTTCAATCAAGACAAGCCCCTCGCGAGATGACGCTCACCGTCAGGAGCGCGTCGGCGTCGCCCGACTACGCCCCGCCGCGGGTGTGGGCCCAGACGACGGCCTGGATGCGATCCCGCACGCCCAACTTCTGCAGCACGTTCGAGACGTGCGTCTTCACCGTCGCCTCGCCCAGGAACAGTTCGGCGGCGATCTCCGCGTTGGATCGGCCCTCGGCGAGCAGCGCGAGCACCTCGCGCTCCCGCTCGGTGAGGCCCGCGCGATCCAGGGCCTCCGAGGAGATGAGAGACCCCGGATCGCTCCGGACGCCGGGCTCTCCGCTGCCATCCCTCGCGGGGGCGGGGTCCGTCTTCACGGCCGCGACGCGTTCGATCACCGCCCGGGTGACGTCGGGTCCCAGCAGGGCGTTGCCCGCCGCGAGCGAGCGCACGGCATCGATCAGCTGCTCCGCGCGCGAGGTCTTGAGCAGGAAGCCGCTCACCCCTGCCGCGAGTGCGTCGAAGAGATAGGCCTCGTGGCCGAAGGTCGTGAGGATGAGGATCGCCGGCGTCCGGCCGGAGCTGTCGGCGTCGGTGTGTGCCTCGGTGTCGGTGAGATTCTGCGACTGCGCGCAGAATGACGGGGACTGCCCGCGGAATGACGGCGACTGAGTGCGGAACGACGGGGACTGCCCGCGGAATGACGGCGACTGAGTGCGGAACGACGGGCCGGCGAGGATCCGTCGCGACGCCTCGATCCCGTCCATCGTCGGCATCTCGACGTCCATGCAGATCACATCGGGGTGCGCACGCGCCGCGAGCTCCACGGCCTCGGCGCCGTTCGCGGCCTCGCCGACCACCTCGATGTCGGGCTCCGACTCCAGGATGATGCGGAAGCCCGAGCGCACCAGCTCCTGGTCGTCGACGAGTGCCACCCGGATCACGCGCGCACCGCCTCTCGCTGATCGAACGGCACGCGGGCGCGCACCATGAACCCGCCGCGCTCCCGCCGCCCGGCGCTCACCTCTCCGCCGACGGCTCCGACGCGTTCGCGCATGCCACGCAGTCCGAGCCCGCTGCCCGGCATGCCGCTGCGCTCGAGGGTCTGCCGCACCCCGTCGTCGCTGACCTCGACCTCGACGGCGTCGATCCCGAACCGCAGCCGCACCTCCGCCGATGCCCCGCGCCCCGCGTGCTTGCGCACATTCGTCAGCGCCTCCTGCACCACGCGGTAGAGCGCCACGTCGATGAGCAGCGGCAGCGGGCGGGGCTCGCCGGCCACGATGAGGGTGGCCGGCGAGCCGGAGCCCTGTGATTCCGCGATCAGGGCGGGCAGCTGGGCGATGCCGACGGTGCTCGCGGCTCCCTCGGCCTCCGGGGTGCGCAGCGTGTGCACGAGCTGCCGCAGTTCCTCCACGGCGGTGCGGGCGCTCTCCTCGACCACCTCGAGCGAGGCCTCGGCCCGCTCGGGGTCCGTAGCGATGCTGCGCCGGGCCGCGGCCGCCTGGATGCCCATCACCGAGACGTGGTGCGCGACCACGTCGTGCAGTTCGCGTGCGATGGAGAGCCGATCCAGCGCCACGGCCTGCGCGGCGCCCGTCTGCCGCTCGAGATCCAGCTCACGGCCCCGCGCCTCCAGCAGTGCCTGGGTGCGCGCGGCGCGCCAGGAGCGCTCGCCGAAGTAGAACGCCCCGCTGAAGTAGAGCAGGTTCGTAACGATCTGGATCACCGCGAAGGTGGCGTAGGCCGAGAAGATGCCCGAGCGCGAGAACCCCGGGAAGGAGTCCTCCTCCGACGAGGCGATGATGAGCGAGAGCACCAGCCACGCGATCATGCCGATGCCGATCCCGAACCGGCTCCAGAACGCGAGCACGCGGTGATACTCCCAGGCCCCCACCGTGTACAGCGCGATGAACAGGCAGATGTTGATGATGAGCACCTCGGGCACGCCGAACTCGCCGCAGATGAAGAACCCGACCGAGACCAGCAGGGCGACCGGCACCGGGTGGCGGCGACGCAGCGCGAGCGGCAGGGTGCAGAGTCCGAGGCCGAGCACCCACACCCAGGGCGCCGCCGGCTCCTCGAAGAGGCCCGCGCGCGCGTAGAGCAGGGAGGTGAGCGCGGCCGCGAAGGCGAGCAGGATCGCGAGGCCGAGATCGGCGCGCAGTCCGCCGGCGTCGGGGGCCTGCCTGCTCCACCCCGTGCCCGCGATCTCCATCATGCAGACCAGCGTAGGGCGTGGCGGGCGGGTGCGCCTCCGTCGGGAGGGGGAGTCCGGCCCCCTTTCCCCGTCGCCCCTCCCCCACCGCTCCAGGTAGGAGATCGACGCCCAGGAAGACAAAATCCGTAGGTTTCGCCCGCCTGGGCGTGAATCGCCTACTTGGAGCGGGGGCCGCCGGGCCCCCACCCGCCGCCCCAGAATCCGCCGCGCGGGGGAGGTGCCCCGGCCGCGCGGCGGGCAGTCTGGAGGAGACGAAAGGAGCGAGATGATCGACATCGCAGGTATCTCCCGCAGCTTCGGGGATCGCAGAGTGCTCGACGACGTCGGCTTCCGGGTCGAGAGCGGGCGCATGACCGGCTTCGTGGGGGGCAACGGCGCGGGCAAGACCACGACCATGCGCATCATCCTCGGGGTGCTCTCGGCCGATGCCGGCACCGTGAGCCTCGACGGCCGGCCGCTCACGGCGGCCGATCGCGCGGGGTTCGGCTACATGCCGGAGGAGCGCGGGCTCTACCCCAAGATGAAGGTGCTCGAGCAGCTCGTCTACCTCGGGCGCCTGCACGGCATGAGCACGGCGGCGGCGAAGGCCTCCGCGAGCGGTCTCGTCGAGCGCCTCGGTCTCGCCGAGCGGGCGAACGATACGCTCGAGAGCCTCTCGCTCGGCAACCAGCAGCGCGCGCAGATCGCCGCAGCGCTCGTGCACGAGCCGACCGCGCTCGTTCTGGACGAGCCCTTCTCCGGCCTCGATCCCATCGCCGTCGAGGTGGTGCTCGGCGTGCTGCGCGACTACGCGGCGCAGGGCGCGCCCGTGCTCTTCTCCTCGCACCAGCTCGACATCGTGGAACGGCTCTGCGACGACGTCGTGGTGATCGGCGGCGGCAGGATCCTCGCCTCGGGATCGCGCGAGAATCTGCGGGCCGAGCACTCCGGCAGCGCATTCGAGATCGAGCTCGCCGGCCCGGCCGGCGATGCCGGATGGGTGCGGGATCAGCCGGGCGTCGAGGTCACGCACCTCGACGGCGGCTTCGCGCGCTTCGACGCCTCCGAGGAGGCCGCCCAGGCGGTGCTCGCCCGCGCGGTGAGCTCCTCGCAGGCTCCCGGATCCGGAACCGCCGTGCGCAGGTTCGGACCGGTCACACCCACGCTGGCACAGATCTTCAAGGAGGTCGTGAAATGACCGCCCAATCCATCACCCGCAGGAGCGCCGGCGCCCAGCCCATGAGCGGGCCGCAGGGCGCGTGGCTCGTCGCCGAGCGCGAGATCACCACCAAACTGCGCAGCAAGGCGTTCGTCGTCTCGAGCGGTGTGCTGCTGCTGTTCGTGCTCGCCGGCGTGCTGTTCAGCGGCTTCCTGGCGCAGTCGGGGGGCTTCGGCGGGCCGACGAAGGTCGCCACCGTCGATCAGGTCTCGCCGGGACTCGCGAACCTCGGCTTCGAGGTGACCGATGCGCCCGACCGCGCCGCGGCCGAGCAGCTCGTGCTCGACGGCGAGGTCGATGCGGCCGTGGTGCCGGGCGGCGACACCCCGGTCGACCTCACGGTGCTCGCGAAGGACAGCCCGCCGAGCGATGTGATGCAGGCGCTCTCGGCGATGCCCTCCGTCGAACTGCTCGCACCCACCACCGACAATCCCGCGCTCGCCTACATCATCGCGATCGCCTTCGGCGTGCTCTACATGATGAGCGCGATCACCTTCGGCACCACGATCGCCCAGAGCGTCGTGGAGGAGAAGCAGACCCGCATCGTCGAGATCCTGCTGGCCACGGTCTCGGCGCGCACCATGCTCGCGGGCAAGATCCTCGGCAACAGCATTCTGGCACTCGCTCAGGTGGTGGCCATCGTGGCGGTCGCGTCGGTCGGCATGCTCGCGACGGGGCAGGATCTGCTGCTCGGCGAACTCGGCACCTCGCTCATCTGGTTCGGCGTGCTCTTCGCCTTCGGCTTCGTGCTCCTGGCGACGATGTACGCCTCGCTGGCTACGCTGGTGTCGCGGCAGGAGGACGTGGCCTCCGCGGTGAGCCCGGTCATGTGGCTGGTCATGCTGCCCTATATCGCCATCATCTTCTTCAACGACAACCCCCAGGCGCTCGCGATCATGAGCTACATCCCGTTCTCCGCGCCCATCGGCATGCCGATGCGGATGTATCTCGGGACCGCGGAGTGGTGGGAGCCGTTCCTGTCGCTCGGCGTGCTCGCGATCGCGATCGCCGTGGTGCTCTGGATCGGCGCCCGCATCTACAGCAACTCCATCCTGCGCACGGGCACGCGCGTCAAGCTGGGCGAGGCGATCAAGGGGTAGGGTTCCGGGCTCGGTGTTCCGGGCTCGGGGCTCGGCGTTCGGCGAGCTTCTCCCCGGCTTGGGTATGGGATCTGCGGAAGATATGCGATTCTGCGAGGGATCGGGCATATCTTCTGCAGATCCCATATCTTCGGCGGGGAACGGGAGGCGCCCGCATTCATCCTCCCCGGCACCCCCATCCATATCGAATCCGCCCGCCTTTCTCCGTGTTCTGCTGCGTGCAGCTCGGAGAAAGTCGGGCGGATCCTAGGTGCAGCTGGTCGTTCAGGCAGTGAGGCTCCGCCCCCACGTCGACGAGGAGCCGGCGGGGTCGATGCTCTGGCGCACGCCCCTCGGGTTCGCGGTCTGCAACTCGACCGGAAGCAGGTGCTGCGGAGCGTTCTGATAGGCGACTGGGCGGAGGAAGCGCTGGATCGCGGCGCTCCCCACCGAGGTGCTGGAATCGTTGGTCGTCGCGGGCCAGGGGCCGCCGTGCTGCTGCGCCGGAGTGACGGCGACGCCGGTCGGCCAGCCGTTGAAGAGTACGCGACCCACCATGCCGGTGAGCACCGCGGTGAGCTCGCGCAGATCCTGCAGCTCGGCCTCGTCGGCGGAGCCGGCGTACTCCGCGTCGCTCACGTGCAGCGTGCCGGTGAGGTTGCCCTCGAAGCTCGCGACGAGTGCGGTAGGAACCGCACCGAGCTCGTCGTACTCCACGAGCAGGGTGAACGGTCCGAAGACCTCTTCATGCAGGGTCGAGTCGGCCGCGATGAACTCTGCCAGGGACACAGCCGCGATGGTCGGGGTGACCATCGCGTTTCCGTCGTCGAGATAGTCGAACGAACCCTGCGCGACGATGCGGACCCCCGGTTGGGAGAGCGCGGCCGCGAGGCTCGCCTCGTAGGAGTTCGCGATTCTGGGATTCAGGAGGCGGTGCGGTGCGATCTCCGCGAGCGCCTCGATCACTGCTCCGTCGAGCTTGTGAACGGCGGGCAGGAAGACGAAGCCGGGCTTGGTGCACAGCTGGCCTGCCGAGCCCGAGACGCTCGTCACCAGTCCCGTCGCGATCTCAGCGCTGCGCTCGGCGAGTGCCGCCGGGGTGACGACAACCGGGTTGACGCTGCCGAGTTCCCCGAAGAACGGGATCGGCTGCGGGCGGGCTGCGGCGATGTCGGCGAGCAGGCGACCGGCGTGGATCGAGCCGGTGAAGGATCCGGCCTTGACTCGGGGATCCTTCAACGCTTCGACGCCGGTCTGCTGGCCCAGGATGTGGGAGAACGACCCCTCGGGGTAACCCGCGTCCGCGAGGGCCTCGGCGACGACTCGTGCGGTGGCGATCGAGAGCTCCTCATGACCGGAGTGCCCCTTGACGATGAGGGGGCAGCCGGCCGCGAGGATCGCGGCGCTGTCTCCGCCCGCCACCGAGAAGGCGAAGGGAAAGTTGCTCGCCGAGAAGTTCACCACCGGGCCCACCGGGCGCAGTGAGCGGCGCAGGTCGGGACGCGGCCCGAGCGCGAACCCGGAATCGGCCTCGTCGATCCGCGCGTCGAGGTGGCTCCCGTCCGTGGTTGTCTCGGCGAACAGGCGGAGCTGCACCGCGGTGCGCTTCAGCTCCCCCGCGAGGCGCGCCTGGGTCAGGCCTGTCTCGCGTTGCGCGATGGCGATGAGGGAGTCTGCGTTCGCTTCGAGTCGGTCGGCCACGGTGCAGAGGCCGGCAGCCCGCGCTGTCGGGGCGAGCGCGGCGAGAGGTGCTGCGGCTGCGGCTGCGGCCGCGAGGACCGGCTCGAGATCCTCGGGGGTGTCGGCGGTGAGCAGGGGAGTCTGAACCATCGTTGCCTCTCTTCTATGAACGCGAGATTTTAAATAGTAATATGATCGTATCGATTCTGTCACTATTTTCTACAGCGAGGGAGCTGCAATGGTTGAAGCGGATCGCCCGGGTGAGCAGCGCGTCAGCGTGCTCGTCGAGCCGAGGACAATTCGGGAGGAGCGGCGGCCCATACCGCGGCCGGGGCCGGGCGAAGTGCTCGTCCGGGTGCGGGCGGTCGGTGTGTGTGGCTCGGATGCGCACTACTTCGAGCACGGTCGGATCGGCGATTTCGTCGTCGAGGGCCCGCTGGTGCTCGGGCACGAGGTGAGCGGAGATATCGTCGAGGTCGGCGCCGGCGTCAGCGAGACGAGGATCGGTGAGCTCGTGTCCCTGGAACCGCAGCGCACGGATCCGTGGAGCGAGCAGTCCCGCACGGGCCGGTACAACCTCGACCCCGAGGTGGAGTTCTTCGCGACGCCGCCCTACGACGGAGCCTTCTGCGAGTACGTCACCATTCCATCGCCGCTCGCGTTCCGGGTTCCCACGGGCATGACCGCTGAGGAGGCCGCCCTGATCGAGCCGCTGGCGGTCGCGGTCGCGACGCTGCGTCACGCCCGCGTCGGGCTGGGGGACCGTGTGGCCGTCGCCGGTGCCGGGCCGATCGGCCTGCTGATCGCGCAGCTCGCCCGCCTGGCGGGTGCTGTGGAGGTCGCGGTGAGCGACCCGCTCCCCGAGGCGCGGGAGCGGGCGCTCGGATACGGTGCGACCGCGACGTTCGATCCGAGAGAGACCGCCTTCCCGCAGCAGTCGTACGAGGTCTTCATCGACGCGAGCGGCGTGCCGGCCGCGGTGCGCGCCGGTCTCGAGTCGCTCAAGCCGGCCGGTCGCGCGCTGCTCGTCGGCATGGGGGCCGACACTCTTGAGATCCCGCTGTCGATCGTGCAGGTGCGCGAGCTTGAGGTGCGCGGCGTCTTCAGATACGCGAACGCCTGGCCGACGGCCCTGGTGCTCGCGGGCCAGGTCGATCTCGCTGGGCTCGTGACGAGCCGATTCGGCCTCGAGGACGTGGCGGAGGCTCTCGCGAGCGTCGGCGCGCGGGACCAGGTCAAGGTCGTCGTGGTGCCCGAGCGGAACGGAGGCGCATCGTGAATGCGGCCCGGGAGCCCTTCGAGCTGCGCGGAAAGCGAGTGGTGGTCACCGGCGGCTTGACCGGGATCGGGCAGGCGATCGCGGTGGACTGCGCGCTGGCGGGGGCGGAGGTGATCGTGGCCTCGCGCGATCGGGCGAAGGGCGCGCGGGAAGCCTCGCGGATGCAGGGCGAGGGGCTGGCCATCGAGTACCGGTTTCTCGACGTTGCCGACGACGAGAGCTGCGCCGAGTTCTTCGCCGGTCTCGCGGAGGGGCTGGACGTGCTGGTGAATAACTCCGGCATCACCTCTTGGGACGAGACGCTCTCACCGGAGGGTGCCGACGCATGGCGACGGGTGATGTCGGTGAACCTCGACGGGGTCTGGCGCTGCTCGGTCGGCGTGGCCCCCATCATGCGCGAGCGGGGGTGCGGTGCGATCGTGAACGTCGGCTCCATGTCGGGGCTCATCGTGAATCGACCGCAGTGGCAGACGGCCTACAACACCTCGAAGGCCGCGGTGCACCATCTCACCCGTTCACTCGCGGCGGAGTGGAGCCGATACGGAATCAGGGTGAATGCCGTGGCTCCGGGTTATGTCGCCACCGACCTGCTCGATCAGGCGCTGGAGGATCCGGAGATCCGCCGCTACTGGGTGGAGGACACGGTGATGGAGCGCACCGGCACCCCTCAGGAGATCGCGCACGCGGTGCGGTTCCTGGCCGCCGACGCCTCGAGCTACATCACCGGAGCGGTCCTGCCGGTCGACGGCGGCTACACGCTGTGGTGATCGCTTGATAACAAATTCATCATATGGTCTGCTGATAATCTGAAAAAATGATACGCTGATGCGACGCCCGTATGAACGGAGCGTTTCAGATGCCTGATCTGGAAGCACGCACAAAGGAGTGAAGTATGAGAATCGGGAGTGCCAAATTGCGCGGCCGCGTCTTGGCTGCCATCGGGGCGATGGCGGCGGCGGGTCTGCTGCTCACGGCTTGCGCCGGAGGCGCGGGAGCGTCCAACGGCGGTTCGTCCGAGGTCGACGCCGCTGCTCGAGAAGCGGCGGTCGTCCGGGCTGAGGAGGGGGCGATGGAGCTCATCACCGCCGCCACCCAGGAGAACGAGTGGACGGGGCCCGACTCGAGCCCGACGCCCATCGAAGGGCTCAAGGTCACGGTGATCCCCGAGCAGATGGCCTCGACCGGGTCGAGCCGTCCTGCTAACGCGATCAAGGCGATCGGGGACCAGCTCGGCTGGAACGCCAAGATCTCCGATGGTCAGGGACAGCCCGATGTGCAGCTGAGCGCGGTGAACACCGCGGTCGATGAGAAGGCCGACGCCATCATCCTGATCTTCGTCGACACGACTCGCGTGCAGTCGGGCATCGAACGCGCCATCGCGGCCGACATTCCGGTGATCACTCTGGGATCGCTCAAGAACACCCCCGAGACGGTGCCCGACGTGAGCTTCGACTGGGTGCGCTCGGGCGAGGCCCTTGCGCAGTACATGGTGTGGAAGAGCGAGGGGGATCTCCGCCTGCTCCAGATGAAGAACACCGACCTCTACATCACCGTCGAGGGCCAGTACAAGGGCAGTCAGGAGTACCTGGAGAACGAGGAGAACTGCCCCGGCTGCACCATCGAGACCAAGGAGTGGAGCCTCGCCAACTTCGAAGACCCCAACACCGGCCCCGCTGCGCAGGCTGTTGCGGCGCTGCAGGCCAACCCGTCGCTGAACTGGGTCTCCTGCTTCGACTCCTGCCTCTTCCGGGTGAGCCAGGCGATCGATCGCGCGGGTCTCACCGACAAGGTCTCGGGTGCCGGCTTCGACTGCAACCCCGAGAACATCGACATCATCCGCGCTGGCGGCAGCCAGAAGGTCTGCTTCGCCGATCCTCGCGAGTGGCTCGCCTACGCCACCGTCGACAACGTGAACCGCATGACCAACGGTGATGACGCGTTCGACTACACCCCGGCGATTCCGGTGGCGCTCTTCGACAAGGACACGCTCGACTCGCTTCCCGAGGACAAGGCGACCGAACTCGAGGAACTCGGCTGGCAGGGCAACTACGACTTCCGTGCGAAGTTCGAAGAGCTCTGGGGCCTGAAGTAGCAGCGGCCGATACGCGGAAGCAAGTAAGGAACCAACGATGAACAGTGTGGACTTACCCGATCACGGGGGCGCTCCAGCGGTGTCGTTCGTGAATCTGGTCAAGGAGTTCGGTGAGAACCGTGTTCTGAATCAGGTGAATTTGGATTTCTATCCGGGGTCGATCCACGCGCTTCTCGGCGCGAACGGATCGGGTAAGTCCACGCTGATCAAGATCCTGGCCGGCTACCATCCGCTTACCTCCGGGGAGATCCTCCTGCACGGAGAAGAAGTCGGTCAGCAGCTCACCCCGATCCTGGTGCAGGAGCGCGGTGTGCGCTTCGTGCACCAGGATCTGGGGCTTGTCGGCGATCTCTCGATCGCCGACAACTTCGGCCTCTCTCTCGGATACGTGACGGTCGGCTCGCGGATCAGCTGGAAGAAGCACCGGGATCAGGTGCGCGAGGATCTGGCCGCGGTCGGCATCCACGACATCGATCCCGACACCATGGTCCGCGACCTGGGGCCGATCCAGCAGACGCTGGTGGCGCTCGCGCGCGCGACCAAGGGCATCGTCGGCAACGGCGGGATCCTCGTGCTCGACGAGCCGACCGCCCGACTGCCCAACGACCAGGTCGACGAGCTGCTCACCCGCTGTCGTGCGCTTCGGGATCGGGGCGTGGCCCTGATCTACGTCTCGCACCGGCTCGACGAGGTCTTCGCGATGGCCGATACGGTGTCCGTGCTCCGCGACGGCAACCTCGTGCTCTCGGCCTCGATCGAGGAGACGAACGAGGACGAGCTCACCGCGGTCATCACCGGCCTGAGCGGAGAAGACGCGGCGCCCGCTCGGCGCCCGGAGGCGGCGTTCGACGACACGAAGACCCACCAGTTGCGCACGGTGCCTCCGGTGCTCGAGGCCATCGGCATCTCAGGGTCCCGGGTGCAGGACGCCAGCCTGCGCCTCTACCCGGGCGAGGTGCTGGCGATCACGGGCCTTGCGGGCTCGGGTCGCAGCGAGGTCGGCCGCCTGCTCTTCGGGGCGCAACCGCTGAGCGAGGGGTCGATCGAGTATCTGGGCAGGCCGATCTCCGGCATCAATCCGCACGCGAGCGTGCGTCGCGGGATCGGCTACGTACCGCAAGATCGCAAGCAGGCGGCGATCGGCGCATTCGATCTCACTGAGAATCTGACGCTCGCCACGCTCGAGCAGCACATGCGGGGGGTCGCTCTCTCGAAGCGCAGTCAGCGCACCGCGACCGATGCGGCCATCGGAGCGCTGGACGTCCGGCCGGCCGATGCGACGCGAAAGATCGCCGAGCTCTCCGGAGGGAACCAGCAGAAGGTGATCCTCGGCAAATGGCTCGAGCTCGATCTGAACGTGCTCATCCTCGATGAGTGCACCTATGGCGTCGATGTCGGCGCCCGGCGCAGCATCATGCACACCATCACCGATCGGATCGCGGACAGCGGGCTCGCCGTGCTGCTGCTTGACTCGGACATCGACCTCATCTCGGAGTACGCCGACCGCGTGCTGATCATGCGCAGCGGCCGGTTCGTCTCCGAACTCATCGGCGAGGAGATCACCGTCGACGCCATCGCGGCGGCCAGCTACGCCACAGACCAGAACACTGCGACACACGGAGAATCATGACCACCCAAGAAATCGCTACCTCACCGCGGGGTTTCCGCGTGGTCGGACAGCAGCTCAGCAAGTACGGCATCGTGATCGCGCTGATCATCGTGGTGCTGCTGTTCACTGCGCTCCGTCCGGAGACCTATCCGACGCTCGGCAACTTCGGCTCGATCCTGCAGGCGAACTCCTCGATCGTGCTCGTCTCCTTCGGGCTGATGCTCCCTCTGCTCACCGGCCACTTCGACCTGAGTGTCGCGACCATGGCCGGGTTCGGAGGGGTGCTCGCGGCGGGCCTCATGTCCAACGGGACCGTGTCGCACTGGTCGCTCGCCGTGCTGATCGTGATCGCGGCGAGCGCGCTGGTCGGGCTGATCAACGGCGTGCTGGTCGCGCTGTTCAAACTGCAATCACTCGTGGTCACGCTGGGCACCCAGACGATCCTGTTTGGCGCGATCCTGCTCTATTCGAAGGGTCAGGTCATCTACAACGGGATCTCCGACGACTTCAAAGCGCTCGGGCAGAGCCGCCCCGGTGGGATCCCCATGCCTTTCATCTACGCCCTCGTCATCGGCCTGATCCTCTGGTTCGTGCTGTACTTCAGGCCCGTCGGGCGCCGCCTCTACGCGATCGGCGGCAACGAGGAGGCGGCGCGCCTCACCGGCATCCGCGTCGAGCGCACCGTCATCGGCTCCTTCGTGTTCGGGGCGATCCTCGCCGGCCTCGGCGGCGTCGTGCAGGTCGCCCAGGTGGGTTCGGCCGCACCCACGAACGGCTCGGAGTTCCTGATGCCCGCCATCGCCGCGTGCTTCCTGGGCGAGACCTCGATCCGCCGGGGCTTCTACAACGTATGGGGCACCTTCGTCGCAGTGTTCCTCGTCGCAGCTGGCACGACCGGTCTCTTCATGCTGGGCGCCGACGCCTGGGTGCAGCCGGTCTTCAACGGCGTCGTGCTGGTCGGCGCGGTGCTGGCCGCGAAGCTGGGCACCACGAAGGCCAACCGGGAGAAGTTCCTGAGTTACTGGCGAGGAGTGCTGCGGCGTCGCAGCGCGGCCAGAGAGCACGCAGAGGCATAGGGAAGGCGATCATGCGCGGAATCACCGGACAGGTCATCGCGGTGACCGGAGCAACGGGCGGGATCGGGCTCGCGATTTGCGAGCGGCTGCGCGAGGAGGGTGCCGTCGTCTACGCTCTCGATCTGCGAGTCGACGACCATGATCGCTACGCGATCGCCGTCGACGTCACCGATCCCGAGTCGTCGCGCGCCGCGGTCGCGGAGATCGCGGCCCGCGAAGGCCGGGTCGACGGGCTGGTCGCCGCTGCGGGCGTCGTCGAGAACGACGTCGCGGCCGAGGATATGAGCCCGGAGGTCTTCGACTTCACCCTCGGAGTGAACCTGCGCGGGCTCTTCTTCTCGGCTCAGGCCTTCGGACGCGAATTCCTGGCGCGCGGCGGAGGCAGCATCGTGCTTATCTCATCGATGAGCGGCACGCATGTGGTGAACGTTCCTCAGAAGCAGTGCGCCTACAACGCCTCGAAGGCCGGCGTCTCGGCTCTGGCCAGATCGCTGGCTTCGGAGTGGGCGAGCCGCGGCGTGCGAGTGAACGCCGTGGCCCCGGGCTACGTCGACACCCCGCTGCTCTCGAAGAAGCAGCATCAGTTCGACGAGTGGCTCGGATACACCCCCGCGGGGCGCTTCGCGCGGCCGGAGGAGATCGCGGGAACGGTGGCCTTCCTGCTGAGTGACGACTCGACCTACTACTGCGGATCCGAGCTGCTCGTCGACGGCGGGTATTCGCTGCGCTAGTCGCAGCGGATGGTCGCGGTGTCGGACGGTCGGTGCGGCCCGGAGCGGTGCTCCGGCCTCGCCGATCGTCCGTCACCCCGCGTCGGGGATGAGCTTCTGCGCCTCGTCTCGCACTCGGCCGAGGTGGGCGAGGGTCGCCGTGCGCGCCGCCTCGGGATCCCGGGCCGCGATGGCTTCCAGGATCGTCTCGTGCTCCGTGTGGGTCTGCGGGAGCGAGGAGAGGTATGCGATCGGCTCGGCGTAGACCTCCCGGAGGGATTCGTTGATGGGAGTCGAGAGTGCGATGAGGAACGGGTTGTTGCAGGCGTCGGTGACGTGTCGGTGGAATTCGAGATCGAGTGCGAGGTGCTCCGCGAACGCGTCCGCGGCCAGATTCTTGCTGGCCGTGAGCGTCTCCCGCATGCGCGTGAGATCCTCGTCGCTGCGCTGCGTGGCCGCGAGCGCGGCCGTGCCAGGCTCGAGGATGAGGCGCGTGGCGAGCAGGTCTTCGAAGTTCTCGGGCTTGAAGCGCAGGAAGAGCCGGTAGATGTCGTGGACACCGTCCACGGAGACATCGGCGACGCTCATGCCGCGACCGGCTCTGATCTCGACGACGCCGCGCTGCTCGAGGAGTCGGGCCGCCTCGCGGACGACCTGCCGGCTCACCTCGTACATCTCGGTGAGCGCGGGCTCGGTGGGGAGACGGTCGCCGGCTTTGAGGCCGTTGCTCAGGATGTACTCCTGGAGCTGGTCCGCGACGATCTCGGGGAGCCGTTTCGGGCGCTGAGCGGCCTCGTGCGCGGGGGTGGTCGATGACATCGTGTCCTGCAATTCCTCGAGAATGGCGGGCGAGATTCTCGGGAGAGACCCGAGATATCGACGCCCTTTCATACAGAGTAGCTTGTAGTCATCATCAAGATCATATTATGATCGTAATTATCGAGAATCGATGCCGTAACAATCGGAGCTGCCCGACGGGGTGCAGCAGGACCGTCAAGGAGTGACCCACCGATGTCCATATCTCTCATCGAGACAACACAAGACGCGCTTCCCGAGGACCTCGAACGGGCAACCCTCGTCGGCAGGGTCTACGTCCCCGAGTTCGGAGGGCCGGCGGTGGTCGCCGTCCGCGGAGATCGGCTGGTCGACATCAGCGGCTCCTATCCCACGGTGACGGATCTCACCGAGCAGGAGGACGTTCTCGCTGCAGTGCGCGCCGCCGAGGGTGGCGCGAGCTGGTCGCTGTCCGAGGTGCTGGAGAACTCGCTCGAGCAGCGGCACGATGCCGTGCACCTGCTCGCGCCGATCGATCTCGCGGCGGTCAAGGCCGCCGGCGTGACCTTCGCGGCCTCGCTCGTGGAGCGCCTCATCGAGGAGCGCGCGGGCGGCGACTTCGAGAAGGCCGCCGAGATCCGGGCGAGCTTCGAGCAGACCGTGGGCGCCGATCTCGCCGACATCACCCCCGGGAGCGACGAGGCCGCCGAGCTCAAGCGCACCATGGTGGCTCAGGGCCTCTGGTCGCAGTACCTCGAGGTCGGCCTCGGCCCCGATCCCGAGGTCTTCACCAAGGCCCAGCCGCTGTCCGCCATGGGGTTCGGTCAGGAGATCGGCGTCGCCGAGGTCTCGGACTGGAACAACCCCGAGCCCGAGGTCGTGCTCCTGCTGAGTTCCACCGGACGCCTCCTCGGAGCTACGCTCGGCAACGACGTCAATCTGCGCGACGTCGAGGGGCGTTCGGCTCTGCTGCTGCCCAAAGCGAAGGACAACAACGCCTCGGCGTCCCTCGGTCCGTTCCTGCGGCTGTTCGATGAGCACTTCACCATCGACGACGTTCGCGCCGCCGAGGTCAACCTCAAGGTGCTGGGTGAGGACGGCTTCGTGCTCGATGAGATCAGCAGCATGGATCAGATCAGCAGGGATGTGGAGTTCCTTGCCGGGTACACCGTGAGCGACAGCCACCAGTACCCGGACGGACTGGTGCTCTACACGGGCACGCTCTTCGCGCCCACGAAGGATCGCGGCGCCGCGGGCAAGGGCTTCACGCACTCGCTGGGAGACGTGGTGCGCATCTCGAGCCCGAAGCTCGGCACTCTCGCCAACCGCGTCAACACGTCCGAGCAGGCGGAGCCCTGGACCTTCGGCCTACGCGCACTCATTGCCAATCTGCGTGATCGAGGTCTCCTCGAGCGCGTCGGTCGATAGGGGACCCACATGACCGTTGTTGTCGTCACCGACCACATCTTCGCGGGGCTCGACCGGGAAGAGGCTTTTGCGGAGGGCATCGGAGCAGAGTTCCGGTCCGCGCAGTGCACCACCGAGAGCGAGACGATCGAGGCGGTGCGCGA